>NZ_CAJMYW010000002.1:0-1308596 GCF_905220165.1 Paraburkholderia sp. J10-1
CTCGTGAAATCCGGAGAAACGCGTAAGTGCAATCGCCTCAAACGTGGCGTTGCATGACGCGTTCGACGAGCTGCAGATAGTGGTCGAGGCCCGGCGTCGCTTTGCCGGCCATCTTCGCGAGATCGTCCCAGCGGCGCAGGCGCACCGCGTCTTCCGCGTGAGGGCGCGCAGCGAAATCGCGCGCCTCATCTGCACTGAAGATGCCGCCCTGCAATTCGAGGCTGCGCACCGAATCTGCCGAGAGGCAGCCGAAATACGCTTCATCGACTGCGCAAAGATAGCGCTTCGCATCGACGTGCAGGCGGATCGGCTCCAGCACGCTATCTGGCAACACGGGCCGCAGGAACGGCAGCGCATAGTACTGGTGCAGATCGTCGATGCCGCGTTCGGTCGGCGTTTCGCCCTGACGATTGAGCAGGTGACCCAGATCGTGCAGGAAGGCCGCCGCGGTCAGCTCTTCGCTCGCCCCGTCTTCTTCCGCCAGCGCGCCGCTTTGCAGCGCGTGCTCGAGTTGCGTGACCGGCTCGCCGCTATAGGCCAGCGCGCCGTACGTCTCGAACAGCCCACGAATGTCCGCGAGGCTCAGTGCCATCTTCTACTCCTCAACTATGTGAATGCGGCGACGGCCCGCACCGGGCCGCCACTCATCGTTCCTGCCGCGCTCAGTCGCCACAGGATTCGCGCATGCGATTGGCCGATTCATCGGCGTCGCGCGAGGCGAGCGCGCTCAACAGCGCCCGATGCCCCGCGTACGATGCGTCCATTGCGCTGTGCGCCGGCGCGGCACACTGCAACGAGAGCCGCAATTCGCTCACGGTACGCTCATAGGTCTCGCGCAACCTGGCGTTGCCAGCCGCCGTGACGAGCGACCCGCGAAACGCGTCGCGCGCTTGCAGGAAGGCCTGTGCCTTCTCGGCGACCACCGCGTCCCGCATCGCGTTCAGGTGCTCGCGCAACTCGGCGACCTGCGCCGCGTCAATGCGCGGCGCGAGCATCCGGCACGCCGCTTCGCGCAATGCCGCGCACACCTCACCCAACTCCTGGGCCTCCGCCGCGCCAACGCTGCGCACGAACACGCCACGATGCTTCTCGTTGCGCACGAGGCCCGCCTGCTCGAGCGCGCGGAACGCCTCGCGCACGGGTCCGCGCGATACGGCCAGACGAGCCGCCCAGTCGGCTTCATTGAGCTTGTCGCCGGGCGCCAGCACGCCTGTTGCGATGCGCCGCTCGATCTCGTCGCGCACCAGCGCCGTGAGCGAATGCTGGCGCACCATCGCAAGCGGCGTCGTGTCGGACAACGCCTGAGGATCGCGGCCCATATCGCCCGCAGCGCCACTCCCCTGCTCATTGGTCATCGAATCTTGCACGTCCAGCCTTGCACGTCTGTTACGCGCCTGCGGCGCATGGAACCGCATGGCATCCACCCACTCAGTCCGGCCGCCGGCGCGGCGCACGCGCTGCGATGAGCAGCAGCGCCGCCAGCGAAACGAGCAACAGGACCAGCGAGAGCGCCGAAGCCGGCAGGTAGTACCCACGCTCGACCGCGCCCACCACGACGATCGGCACCGTCGCAAAGCCCGGCGGATACACCGTGAGCGTTGCGCCCAGTTCGCCGAGCGACAGCGCGAAACCGAGCGCGAGACTCGCACGGATAGCCGGCACGAGTTGCGGCAGCACCACGCGGCGCAGCACCATCGAAGGCGGCGCGCCGAGACTCGCTGCCGCTTCGCGCAGCACGGTCAGCTCGGGCCGCAGCGCTGCGGCCGCACATCGATAGCAAAACGGCAGTACAAGTGCGAGCTGCACGAACACGACGATCGCAGCCGAACTCGACAGATCCACCGGTGCCTTGTGATAAGCGATCAGCACCGCGAGGCCAAGCACCACGCTCGGCACGCCGTTGGGCACCATCGCAAGCGTGTCGACGACCGCGCCCAAACCCCGCCGGTCGCGCCCTTCGAGCGCGAGTGCGAGCCACAGCCCGAGCGCCGTGCCGAGCACTGCGACGCCGAAGCCGATTTCGAGACTCGTTGCGAGCGCATCAAAGTCGGAGGAGCCGAGGCGCTCGAACCAGCGCGTGCTGAAGCCATCGGGCAAGATCGTGCCCGACCAGTGCGATGCGACGCTCGACAACGCGACGACGATCACCGGCAACACGAAGAGCCAGAAGCACAACAGCGCCGCGAAGCCAAGCAATGCCGCGCTCGCAAAACGCGCAAAGAGGCTGCGCTCCACGGGCCGCGCACGAAGATGCTTGGGCGGCAGCGCGATGCGTTCGGAACCGGCGGCAGGATTAGTTGACATTGCGCGCGCCTCCATGACTGCGGCGATTCACGCGCCGATACAGCGCATACAGGGAAAGCGACATGGCAAGCATGACCACGGCGCCAGCCGCGGCCGTCGGCAGATCGAGATCGACCGTGGCCGAGCTGTAGATCGCCACCGGCAGCGTGATGAGGTGCGCGCTGCCGAGCACGAGCAAAATGCCGAACTCGTTGAACGTCAGCAGGAAACACAGGATCGTGCCCGCGGCGATGCCCGGCCACGCGAGCGGCAGGATCACGCGCAGGGCGACCATCCGTGTGTTCGCGCCGAGACTGCGTGCGGCTTCGATCAGGCGCATGTCGAGCAGCGCGAACGCAGCGAGCGTCGGGCGCACGACGAATGGCGCGTAAAACACCACTTCGGCGAGCACGACCCCGCCGATGCCGAACAGGAAGTCGAGCGGCGGCGCCTGCAAATGAAAGAGCCGCTGCAGCCCGATGCTTACGGAGCCCTGCGAGCCATACAGAAAGATCAGCGTGAAGGCGACGAGAAACGACGGGAACGCCACGAACAGTTCCAGAAAGCGCGTGACGAGCCCTGCGCCCGGAAATGGCTTGAAGAACAGCAGCGCCGCAAGTGCGACACCAAGCACGGAAGCGAGACCGGCACTCAGAAACAGAATCCACAAGGTCGTGGCGATCACGCCGCGCGAATCGGGATTGCCGAAGAACGTCTCGTACGCGTGGAAGCTCAGGCCGTGCGCGCCCGAAAGACTCAGCAGCACGAGGCGCACGAGCGGATAGACGACGAGCGGCCCGAGCACGAACACGAGCAGAAACGCGATATGCCATTGCGCGCGCCGTTCGCGGCGGCGCACGGCGGCCGCGTGCGCTTCGGCGCCGGGCAGCGCCAGGGAGGAATCAGGGGTTGATAAGGACGACATCGTCAGCCTCGTAACGCAGGGACACACGCATGCCTTTCGCCGGCGTCATGCCGTGGCCGCGCTGCATGGTGACGAGCACCGGTTCGTTCGGCATCGCGTCGAGCAGCACCGGCACCGAAAGCACGGAGCCATACCATTCGACCGATTCGATCGTGCCGTGCAGCGAGCCTTCGCCGAGCGGCACGACGCGCAGGCTTTCAGGCCGCAGGCACGCGAGCTTGTCGCGCACGCCGTGGCGCGCGTCGCCCACCGGGAACGCGACGTTCGGCGGCAGCAGGTTCGCTGCGCCGAGATAACGCGCCACGTAAGCGTCGTTGGGCGTGTCGTAGAGTTCCTGAGGCGTGCCGAGCTGGGCGATATGGCCATCGCGCATCAAGAGCGTGCGGTCGGAGAGCACGAGCGCGTCGTCCTGATCGTGCGTTACGCACACGATCGTCAGATCGGGCAAGCGCTCGTGCAGCGCCTTCAATTCGGAGCGCACCGAAGCACGCAGATTGGCGTCGAGCGCCGAGAGCGGTTCGTCGAGCAGGAGCACGTCCGGCTCGATCACGAGCGCTCGCGCGAGCGCCACGCGCTGCTGCATGCCGCCCGAGAGCTGCGCGGGCATGATGTGCCCCGCGTCGCCGAGCTGCACGAGCTTGAGGGCCTCAGCCACGCGGCGCGCGATGTCGCGCGACGGCACGCGGCGCGCCTTCAAGCCGAACGCGACGTTCTCGAACACCGAGAGATGCGGAAAGAGCGCATAGCTCTGGAACAGCAGACCCAGGTTGCGCTGATGCGGCGGCACATGGGTCAGGTCGCGGCCCGCCACGGTGAGCGAGCCCGCGAGTCCATCGGCTTCGATGAACCCGGCGATGAAACGCAGCAAGGTCGTCTTGCCGCAGCCGCTGCGGCCCAGCACGGTCAGCAGTTCGCCGCGGCGGATCGTGAGCGACAGATCGTCGAGGACAGTGCGCGCGCCGAAGCGCACGCTCAGGTGGTCGATCTGCACGCCCGCGGCGCCGGGCGCGTCCGTGGCATCAGTCAGTCCGGACGCATCCGGCAGCGCGCGGGCCATGCCGGCCGGCGCGAGGCTTGCGGTATTCACCGGGTTCATCTCCTGCAAGTACGGTTGCTTACTTCGGCTTCACGACTTCGAGCTGCTTGTCCGACGAGCCGATCACTTCGCTCTTCCAGCGCGCCGTCCAGTCGGCCTTCTTCGCCATCACCTGGTTCCAGTCCACCGGAATGAGCTTCACACCCTTGATGGCCTGCTTGACCGCTTCGCCGTTCTTGCCCGTGAGCGCCACGTCCGTGCGGCCCGGAATGCCGAAGATGTCCGGGACCTTCGACTGCACTTCCGTCGACATCAGGTAGTCGATCAGCTTCTTGCCTTCCGCCTGGTTCGGGCCGTTCTTGATCAGGCCGATGGCGTACGGCAGCTGGAACGTCGTGGGATGACCGCCAGCGTCGGCCGCGAGGAAGATCGGCTTGAGCGAGAGGCCGCCGTTGGCTGCGTCGTCGAGATCCATCTGCAGGTCGCCGTTGGCCACCGAGATTTCGTTGCGCGAGAGCAGCACGTCGAGGTAGCCCGTGCCCTTGGTGTGGAACTTCGCGCTCTGTTCGAGCTTCTTGAGGTAGTCGAACGCCTTGTCTTCGCCCATCAGCGAGGTCGTGAGGATGATCACGGCCATGCCGTCGCCAGCCGTGGCCGGGTTCGAGTACGCGACCTTGCCCGAGTAGTCCGGGTGCAGCAGGTCAGCAAACGTCTTGGGCTCGTTCTTCACGACATCGGGATTGATCGCGAACGAGAAGTAGTTGTTCACGAATGTGGCCCACGAACCGTCCGTCGCCTTCGCGATCGCCGGCACGTTCTTGTAGTTCACGCTCTGGTACGGCTGCAGCAGGCCGCTTTGCTGCGCCGTCTGGATGAACGGCGGCAGCGTGACGATCACGTCGGCCTTCGGCGAGTCCTTCTCGACGTTCGCGCGGTTCACCACTTCGCCGCTGCCCGCCGTCACGATGTTGACCTTCACGCCTTCCTTCTTTTCGAAGGCCGGCAGCACGTCCTTGTAGAGATTTTCGAGGCCGTCGGCCGTGTACAGCACGACGGCGTCGGCAGCGTGCGCGCTCGCGGCAGCGCCCAGCAGCGCCGCGGCGGCCGCGATCGGCAACAGCTTGCGTGCAAAACCCGCGCGATGGGAATTCGTGTGGTTCATGTCACTCTCCGAAGGCAAAACCAGATGCTCGGGATACCCGATGCGTTTGTGATTGAATGGATCGAACTGAGCTGAACAATCCGAACTTCGGCGGACTGCGCCGCCTGTCATTGCCCGCCTGCTGGTGGTCCCGCGTCGCGGATTGCAGATTGTCTACAATCCGACGCTTTCCACCTGAACCAGCCGGGCCGGCGAAGGCGCGGTATTGCCGCTCGCCTCGCTGACCGGCCCATCTGGCCGGGCCCCGCAAGAATCACAGGTTTTGATGACACGCGCATGACGATTGTGGCGTTTGTCAAAAAATTCCACAATTCGCCAATATTCGACAAGCCACATAGCCGAGCAGATTCCGCCGCTCGCGCGTTGGCGGCTGGCATAGGCTTTGTCTACATGTGCAAAAACAAACGCGGCGCGCGCGGCGCCGCAAGAAGACTCAGGCGATGACGAGTTCGGGCCCGCGCGCCGTGATGGCGCGAGCGACGCTCTTTTCGGGCGCCAGCTCGGTGATGACGTAGCGCGCCTGCTCGAAGCCGTTGATGCGCACGGGCGTCACGCGCCCGAACTTCGAATGGTCGGCGACGACGATCGCGCAGGCCGTGGCCGCGAGCATGCGGCTGCGCACCTCGGCGACCATGCGCGAGTAGTCGGTGAGCCAGCCGTCGGCGGTGATGCCGCCCGCGCCGACGAACGCGAAATCGGCGTGGTACTGGGCGAGCTGCTGCACGGTGTCGAGACCGAAGGTCGCTTCCTCGTGATCGGACAGCTCGCCGCCGAGCAGCGTGACGCGGTTCTCGTTGCGGCGGCCGAGCAGGAGCGCAATGCGCCAGTCGTTGGTGTAGACCGTGAGCCGATGACGGTCGGTGAGCGCACGCGCGAGCGCATGCGTGGTGCTGCCCGAATCGATGATGACCGAGGCGCCGTCGGGCACGAACTCCGCCGCGCGTTCGCCGATCGCGCGCTTGGCGCTCGCGTTGGCGGCTTCGCGCACGTCGAGATCGGGCTCGCGGCGGTCGCTGGAGAGCGCGCCGCCGTGGGTCGTGACGAGCAGCCCGCGCTCCGCGAGCGTGTTGAGGTCGCGCCGGATCGTCTCGCGGGAAACGCGCAGTTCGCGCACGAGATCCGCCACGGAAAGCGCGCCCGTCCGGTTCACTTGCGAGAGGATGTATTGGTGACGTTGTTCAGCGAGCATCTCGGTGGGCGCGGGTCGTGCGTGGATAAAGACGCGGGTAATCAGGTGAATCCGGCGTGCATTCGAAGTGCATCCGACGCGAATCCGGAAAAGCCGCCGTATTGTATTACGCATGCGCGCAACGAGCCTGCGCTGCCATCCCGCGAGCATCCCTGCTAATCTCGTGGAGACCGCGCGCTCACGCGACGCCCGCTTTGCCGACCATTGGAATTCATGCGTTCACGACTTCGTCAATTGCGTCTGCTGTTTTGTGCACTGCGTTATGGCTTCAGGCTGATCTGGCTCGCAGCGCCGGAGCATCACAAGCTGCACTGGTTCCTCACGCTCGCCTCGAGCCTGCACGGCGACCCGCGTCTCGCCTCGCGCCTGCATGGTTCGCTGCCGCGTCTCGCCCCGCTCGCCACGGCCTTCGCGCAAACGCTCGCCACGCGCCCCGAACTCGCGGGCGCGACCTTGCATGACGCGATCGACGCCATCGAGCATTTCGAAGAACCCCTCGCGGGCGAGGCGCTCAACACCACGCTGCGCGCCGCGCTCGGCAAGCCGCCTGAAACAGTGCTCACGTGGATCGACCCCGCGCCGGCCCACAACGGCTGGTGCGAGCAGACGCACCTCGCGCGGCTCGCGCTGCCGGTGAACGGCCACCAGACCATCACGCTACGCGTGCTGCGCACGAAACAGGTCCAGGAAGTCGACGATGACGCCGCGCTCCTGTGCGGCGTAGCCCGCTGGATCGAGCGCTTTTCGCGCGCCGCGCGCAAGCTGCAGCTGCACGCGCTCGCGCAGGCGCTGCGCGAGGATCTGCAGCGGCGCTTCGATCTGCGCGCCCAGGCCGCGAACCTGAGCCAGAGCGGCCACCAGCTCGGCGACGACCCGCGTATCGTCGTGCCCGACGTGATCTGGGACCTCTGCACCCCGCAGACGCTCGCGGTGCAGCACATCGACACCGTGCGCGCGACCGATATCGCCGGACTTGCCGAGCATCACATCAACGTCACGCAGGTGGCGGCGCATCTGATCGAAGTGGTCACGCGCCAGGCGTTCGAACACGGCTTCTTTCATGCGGCCCTCGACGCGAGGCGGGTCGCGGTGAGCGTCGAGCCGCAGACGCGCGGGCGCCTCGTGCTCGCGGGCGCGGCGCTGATGACGAGCCTTTCCTCACCAGAGCGCGAATTCTTCGTGCACGGCGCAACCGCGCTGTTCGAACAGGACTATGGCCGGCTCGCGACGCTGCATCACGTGGCGGGCCACGTGCCCACGCACGCGCGCACCGAACAGATCGAGGCGGAATTGCGTACGCGCAGCGAAGCGCATTTCGCGAGCGACACCGACGAGCGCAGCGCGGGCGCGCTGTTCCATCATCTGCTGCATTCCGTGCAGCCGTTCGGAGGCGAAGTCTCACCGCGACTCGTGGCGGCGCAGCGCGCGTTCGGCCAGGCGGAGGAACTGGCGCGCTCGATTCATCCAGGCGTGGATGCGTGGGGCATTGCACGTCACACGCTCGCCGACATCGCGCGCCAGGATCTCGGTCATCACGGCTGGATCCGGCGGCTCTCGCAGGAGTTGCCACACCTCGCGCAAATTGCGCCGCGCGTGCCGCAGATGGTGTTTCGCTTCCTCGAGCACCACGCGAAGCCCGGGCACGGCAGCGCTGCGGGACACGCCGCGCAGCAGGCCGCGTTGCTCGATGCGTGGCGCCGCGAGCATCGGCGCACGCGCGCACTGCTGCTCGCCTGCGCGGTCTGCGGCGGCTTGATTGGCGTGACGGCGGTGTTGTTTGGAAGCTAGTTGCTGCTAGCGTGTCCGGTTACGCGTGGTTTGCGTTCGCGGTTGCCGATCGGGCCAGGCGGTTAGTTGCATTCGATACATCGATCGGCACGCCCCCAAGCGAGTGCAGTCCTGAACAAGACTGCAACCTGCGCATCGCGCGATACTCCGGGCCTTTCGTGTTTCTCAGGCGTTGCGCCAGCGCGCCCTTTTCGACACCGATGCTCGCCACTCTCGCCCCTGCCCTTTTCGTCGTCCTGTGGTCGACGGGTTTCGTCGTCGCGCGCGCCATTGCGCCCTACGCCGATCCCAACCTCTTCCTGCTGGCGCGCTTCACCGGCACGGCAGCGCTGTTTGCGATCGTCGCGCTGGCGATGCGCGCGCCCTGGCCGCGCGGACGCGAAATCGGCAAGCATCTCTTCGCTGGCGCGCTGCTGCAAGGCGTGTATCTGGGCGCGGGCTACTGGGCGGTCGCACAGGGCTTGAGCGCGGGCGTGATGGCGCTCCTCGGCGCGCTCCAGCCGCTCCTGACGGCCGCCATCGCGGCGCGCATGTTCGGCGAGCGCCTGCCGCCGCGGCGCTGGTCGGGCATGTCGCTCGGCCTCGCAGGCGTCGTGCTCGTGCTGAGCCCGAAGCTGTATGCCGCCATGCACGCGGCCGGTGGCGCGATCGCCGACGCCGCTGCGGCTGCCGCCGCCACGCCGTCCCACACTCACGTGAATCCGCTGCTCGTGGTGGTGGTCGCGGTGGTATCGGTCGGATCGATCACGGCGGGCACGCTTTACCAGAAGACCTCGCTCGCGCAAGCCGACATTCGCAGCGCAAGCGCCGTGCAGAACCTGGGCGCGGCCATTGTGGCCGCGGTGCTCGCGCTCGTGCTCGGCGAGACGCGCTGGATCGCCACGCCGACGCTGTGGTTCTCGCTGGCGTGGGGCATTGCGATGCTTTCCGGCGCGGGCGTGACGTTGCTCGTATGGATGGTGCGCCACGGCGACGCCGCCCGCGCCACGGCGCTGCTCTTTCTCGCGCCGCCGCTCGCGGCGCTCGAAAGCTGGCTGCTGTTCGGCGAAACGCTCACGCCCATGCAGATAGCGGGCTTCGGCGTCGCGCTCGCAGGCGTGCTGATCGCGCGGCGCGCCTAGCGCGCTTCAATCGTGCGCGGGGGCCGCGCCCCCGCCGGATCGCGCGCTCAGTCTGCGGTGTCGGCGCCGGCTGGCACCTTCGCGCGCGCCTTGCCGCCTGGCGCGGGCGACCACGCCGGGCGCGTCTTGCGCTCCGAATCGACCACGACGATAAAGCGTCCCGCCCACGGCGTGATCTCGCGATCCGAGTGGAGCACCCATAGCGACTTGCCCGAGTCGACCAGCGCCTGGTATTCGGCGTCGATGATCCCGTTGTGGTCGATGAACGCATTGAGTGTGGCCGGAATCCGCACGCAGCCCTTCGAGTGGCGGATGCCGAGCAGCGGCTCGAGACGGTCGGGGTCGGTGGCATGCATCTGGAAGCGCATCTGCGAATAGCCGCCCTTGCCCCAACCGCGTTCGCCGTCCACCCAGCCGAGGTCATAGATGCGCATGTCGCGCCGGCCGTACCCGCGTATGTTGTTCTGGTTCATGGTGCCTTCCGCGCGGAAGTCCATGTTCTGCGGGGTGTGCTCGAACACGCCGAGCGGCGTGAGGAAGTGGTCGAACTCGCCGGGACGTCCGGTCGCGACCGGCGACGCGCCAATCATGAGCCAAGGCTCGTTGGGCATGGCCCGGAAGTAGATGAAGAGCGCCTGCACATTCGCGCTGCGATCGACGAGGATGACGAACTCGCCCGCCAGCGCGCCGAGGTCCTTCTCTTCGAGCGCCGCCTGCAAACGCTGGCCGTAGGCGCGCTGGTCGGCGAGCGGCACACGCAGACGCCGGTTGACGTCGCGCGCGAAGCGCTTGCGCATTTCGAGCGCACCGCGGGTTTCTTCGGCGGCCTCCTCTGGCGTGAGCGTCCGGTGAACGGGTAGCACGAGCGCGGGCGGAGCGGATGCAGCTAACGCGGCGGAAGCCGAGGAAGCAGAAGACGCGGTCGACGCCCCCGAAGCGCCCGAGGCTGCCAATGCGGGCGCTGGCCCCGAAGCGGCGGAAGCGGCTTGGGCAACAGGCCGAGCCGCAGACGCGCCCGACGCTGCGGATGCGCCCGAAGCGACAGGCTTCGACGCTTCCCGCACCGGCGCGCTATGCAAGGCGCCGGAAGCAACGTGCGTGCTGGAGGCCGTCACGCCGTCGGCGGCGTAAGCCGTGCTTGCCGCCCACACAACGCAAAACGAGGCGCAGAGCGCGGCCACCACTGCGCGGTGCGCCTGCGCGCCAAACCACTGCGTTCTATGATGGGGAAGGTTCGAGGCGTCGCCCCGGACGCCGTCTCGCAAGCGAGCGCCCATGCGCCGCAAAAATTCGTCGTTCATCGTGAGTCCGGCTGATTGTGCGTCTTCTATGAAGTCGGATACGTCGAGCGCCGTGCTATGCGGCGTCGCTGACAGCGCCACGACGACCCGACATTAAACCAGACAACGCAGACAGCGCGCGCAAGTCGCGTGCGCAGCCAATTGAGGAACCGCCCATGGCCGCCAAACCGGATGCCCAACCGGACACCAATGCCGAAGCCGACCGCCTCGCCCGCCAGCAACGCATCATCGCCGAACTGGACGTCGCGGAGCATTTCGACGCGCAAGCCGAAATCGGGCGCCGCGTGCGTTTTCTCGCGCAGCGCCTTCAAGCGAGCGGACTGCAGACGTTCGTGCTCGGCATCAGCGGCGGCATCGACTCCGCGACGGCGGGCCGCCTTGCACAACTGAGCGTGGAAAGCCTGCGTGCGCAGGGCCAGACGGCGGCACGCTTCATCGCCATGCGTCTGCCCTACGGCACGCAACGCGATGAAGCGGACGCGGCCGCCGCGCTTGCCTTCGTCTCCGCCGACGAAACCCTGACCGTCGACATGCGCCCCGCCGCCGACGCGATGCTCGCCTCGCTCGCGGCGAGCGGTCTCGCGTTCGCCGACGAGAGCGCGCAGGACAAGGTTCACGGCAACATCAAGGCGCGCGAGCGGATGATCGCGCAGTACGCGGTGGCAGGCGCGCGCGCGGGACTCGTGATCGGCACGGATCACGCGGCGGAATCGTTGATGGGCTTTTTCACGAAGTTCGGCGACGGCGGCGCTGACGTGCTGCCGCTCGCGGGCCTGAACAAGCGACGCGTGCGTGCGCTCGCGCGTTTGCTCGGCGCACCGGCCACGCTGGTGGACAAAACGCCCACTGCGGATCTGGAAACGTTGCGCCCGCTGCATCCTGACGAAGACGCCTACGGGATCGGCTATGACGAGATCGATGACTTTCTGGAAGGCAAGCCGGTGAGCGAACACGCGTACGAGACGATCTTTCGCTTCTACGAGGCGACGCGCCACAAGCGCTCGCTGCCCTACACGCCGTACGAGGCGCGCTGAAGCTCAGTTGCGCGGGCGATCAGTTGCGTGGGTGTTTCGGCGGCTCGTCGTCTTCGAACGGCGGCGCGCTCACCTTTAGCGCGACGCCTGCGAGGCGGCGGGATTGAAGTTCGTGCGCCACGGCGTCGGC
The DNA here is from genome assembly GCF_905220165.1 of Paraburkholderia sp. J10-1. Classification (NCBI taxonomy): domain Bacteria; kingdom Pseudomonadati; phylum Pseudomonadota; class Betaproteobacteria; order Burkholderiales; family Burkholderiaceae; genus Paraburkholderia; species Paraburkholderia sp. J10-1. The sequence goes on from NZ_CAJMYW010000002.1 coordinate 11,970, forward strand.
TACGTAGGGCAAGTCGGAGTCGAGTTCGAGGTCCGCGTGCGCGTTCGGCGTGCCCGCGTCATAAACGGTAATGCCCTTGGCGTACTTGCCGAGTTCGCGCTCGAAAAAGCTGCGCACGTCCTGCTCGCTGCAGGATTCGGGAACATTCCAGACGGTCACGTGCATGGCGGCCTACCTCGCGAGAACTTCGGACCTGGCGTGCCGCGCTCAGCGGAACCGGCGCGGTTGCGACGCGCGTACGCGTACGGGCTGCAGGCTCGCGCGAGCACGCGAACGGGTCCACGCCACCTGGCCGAGCACGGCAGCGACGCCAAGCAGCAAAAGGCTGGAAGTAAGCATTGTTGTGACTCCCTTTTTTGTTGATGAATGTCAGCATAGTCGCATTTGCTGAGCGGTGTGCTGCGGCATATTGTCTGGCAGCGGACGAGCAACGGATTGCCCACCGCGCATGCCCGACCCGGTTCGCAATCAGCGTGCCCGAGGAGGCGTTGATTGCGAACCGGTTTGGCGCTTCAGGACCCGTCGTCGCGGCTCGCCGAGGTCGTGTCGTCGGCGGATCCGCCGCAGTCCATGCGGGTGAGGCGATCGTACTGGTGCACCCAGTTGCCGGTGATTGCAGCCTGCGCCTCGGCGAGCGTCATGCGCCCCGCGCACACGCAACGCTTCAGGCGGACGGTCAGCAGCGACTTGCGCCGCTCGCCGGTATGGCCGCCCCACGGAATCAGGTCGAAATTGGCCGTGGCGTCCGGTGACCCGCCAAGGACGATCGGCACATGCCGGTCGAGCGCGTAGCCCACGCCGTCGTCGGCGTCGATGCCGCGCGCGGCGAGCATGCGGTCCTTCAGTGCCATGGTCTGGTCGAACGGCGGCGCCACGGTGTCAGCATAGCCCGGGCGGCAGATCGTGTCAGTCACCGACTCTTGCGTGACACGTGTATCGAGAAGCCGTGGATCTTGCGCGAATGCGCCCTGCGCCACGCTGCCTGTTGCGAGCGCCAGCAGCGTAATGCGCAGCACTCGTGTGCGCCACTGCGGCGCGCCAGTGCGACAAACAATGCCTTCTGCCATGCGGCGCGCGATGCGGCGTATTGCTGCCTTTTCTGCGTTCATGGTTGAGCGCATCGTGCTGCACGATGCGGAAAGGATGGTTGGTCCGGGGTTATTAGACCACAATCAATATTTATCGGGGCAATTGCGCACATCGGCAAAGAGGCGCGCAGTGTCGCGCGTCGCGCGACGGCTCGCACGCCCTCCCCGCGAGCGCTCGCAAACTCAACGCTTCACAAGAAATTTTTGATCTGTAATCCCAGGTAATCTATGCGACCGGCGAAGATGCCCTGGCCGTTAGGCCGATGGCAGCACGCGACGCGATAGCGCATAATGGGCCGCCCGGTCAGCTCCAAAGCGGAGCGCATCGCGCGCATTCGAAGAAACGAGGAAACCCCATGTCCATTTCCATGTATCAAGCATCGGTGCCCGTGCTCGTGCGCGGCCTCACCAATCTGCAGAACATCATCGGCAAGGCGCAGGCACACGCGGCGGAAAAGCAGATCGACCCCTCCGTGCTGACGGGCGCACGGCTCTTCCCCGACATGCTGCCGCTCACGCGCCAGATCTACATCGCCACCGACACGGCAAAGGGCTGCGCCGCGCGCCTCGCCGGTGTGGAGCCCCCGAAGTTCGAAGATGTCGAAGTCACGTTCGACGAGTTGCACGCGCGTCTCCAGAAGACCATCGACTATCTGAATACGTTCAAGCCGGAGCAGATCGACGGCACGGAAGCGCGCAGCATCACGCTCAAGATGCGCACCGGTCCGATCGAATTCACGGGCCAGAGCTATCTGCTAGGCTTCGTGCTGCCCAACTTCTTCTTCCATGTCACCACGGCCTATGACATCCTGCGCCACAACGGCGTGGAGCTGGGCAAGCTCGACTACCTGGGCGCGCGCTAACGCGCGGCGCTAAAACGCGAGCCATAAAAAAGCGTGCGGCGCCTTGCGCGCCGCACGCCTTCACACGACCGTCCTGCACGCCAGAAGCATCAATCGAGCGAGAGCCGCAGCGCGAAGCCGATCAACGCGGACGAGAACGCCCACTTCTGGACCGTTTGCGCGAGCGGATGGCGGCGCAGCCATACGGCGATGCGCGCGGCGCCCAGCACGTAGATCACGTCGAAGAGCGCACATACGGCCACCAGCAACACGCCCAGCACCGAAACCTGCAGCCAGACCGAGCCCGCCTCCGGCCGGATGAACTGCGGCAGCAACACCGAGCAGAACAGCAGCGCCTTCGGGTTCAGCAGGTTCGTTAGCAACCCCTTGGTGAAATCGGCACGGCGCGGCCGCGCCACGGCCACCCCTTCCTGTTCCGGCATGGCGAACGCCGGCGCGCGGAAGATCTGCACGGCGATCCATGTGAGATACGCCGCGCCCACGTAGCGCACCACTTCATAAAGCCACGGCGCGTTGCGCAGCAAGGCCGCGAGGCCGCAGGCGGAAAGCGTCACGTGGGTCGCGCGTGCGAGCGCGAGGCCGCAGGCCGCCGCGAAGCCGCTGCGCGTGCCGCGGCTCATGCTGGTCTGCATCACGAGCGCCATGTCGGCGCCGGGCAGCGCGCAGACAATAATCAGGGCGACGATGAACATCAACAGCAGGTGGGCGGAAATCATGTTTGCCTCGTGTGAAAGAGGCTCTATCTTGCCGCTACATGCAGAGCGATTTCTGGCGTTTTTCATACCACGCACACCAGAGATTAGTGGAATGCGCTAAGATTTCCGAATCCTCACCAGAACTCCCCTCCCTGCCATGAGCGACCTCGACAAACTCGACCGGGCGATACTCGGCGCGCTGCAAACCGACGGTCGCATGCCGAACGCGCGGCTCGCCGAAACCGTCGGCCTGAGCGAAACGCCCTGCGCGCGGCGCCTCAAGCGTCTCGAACAGGACGGCTATATCGAGCGTTACCGGGCCGTGCTCTCGCGCCGTGCGCTCGGCTACGGCGTGGTGGGATTCGTCTCGGTGCGCTTTGCCGTGCACGACCGCGCGCTTGCCGACCGCTTCGAGCGCGAGGTGCTGGCGATCGAGCGCATTCTGTCGTGCCACAACGTATCCGGCACGGCGGACTATATTTTGCAGGTGGTGGCCCGCGATCTCGACGACTACGGCACCTTCATGCGCGACCAGTTGCGCAGCTTGCCCGGCGTCACGTCGGTCGAATCGGCGCTGTCGCTGCGCGAAGTGAAGGCGGAGGGCGGACTGCCCCTGCCCTGAACACACCCAACATCAAACACGTAAGAACGGAGCTTTCGATGAACCCAGAACAGGCACGAGCCGAAGAAGCCGCCGCCATGGAGCGCGTGCTGACCGCGACCCAGCGCGTGAAGTCGGCGTTTACCTCGCTGCAGTCGCAGTTTCCGCCGGAAGGCGACGGCCGTCCGTCGCAATTCGCGCTGCAGACCTTCGATATGGCGCTCCAGGAACTGGAAGACGCCCAGGCCGCCTTCGACGAAATGCTCAACGACCTGCTCGACGGCGAGCGTTGAATCGGCACGGGTTCGCTGCGCGCCCCGCTAGTCTGACGAGTGCGCAGCGAACGATCGATTTCCCAAACAATTCGGATTCCCAATCAATATCCGCAAAACATGACTGATGACATCGGCGTTGCCGTCACCGTGCTCGGCGTGGGCGTCGTCGTACGCAACGGCGACGCGTGGCTGCTCGGCCTGCGCAAAAGCACATGGGGACGCGACACGTGGGCCTTCCCCGGCGGCAAGGTCGACCCCGGCGAAGATCCGCTCGCCGCGGCCGCGCGCGAGCTGCGCGAGGAAACCGGCCTGGAACTGATCGAGGCGCACGCAGCAGGCTGGGCCAGCGGCTGGCTCGAAGCCGGCCGCGTGCGCCATGTGACACTGTTCGTCGAGGCTGCCGCGGCGGGCACGCCGGTTGTCGCCGAGCCCGATAAGTGCGCGCGGTGGGCGTGGTTCACGCGCGACGCGTTGCCTGCCGAACTATTCGAGCCCACCCGCCTGTACTTTGAAACCCGCTGCGAAGCCCGCTAGCGCGCCGCGGCGGCAGCGCGCTCCTGCACAAAGGCCGCAATACGCTCACAGGCCTCGACGAGCCTCGCTTCGTCCACGACGAAACCCAGCCGCACATAGCCGTTTGCGGTTTCCCCGAACGCGCTCGCGTCGAGCACGGACACCTTCTGCGCCTCGAAAAGCTGCCAGGTGAACGCCTGCGTGTCGAGGCCCGTGCCGCGAATGTCGATCATCATGAACATGCCCGCTTCCGGCAACAGGCACTTGAGTCCCGGCACGCCCGCCAGCCGCTCGTAGACGATGTCGCGCCGGCGGCGATAGATCTCGCGCATCTGCGCGACAATCTGCGCACGGTTGTCGAGCGCCGTGATTGCCGCCTCCTGAATGAAGCCGGGCAGCCCGTACAGCATGCAGAGCGCGAGCCGCGCCAGATGCGCGATCATCGTTTCCGGCGCGATTACCCAACCAAGGCGCCAGCCCGGCATGGCATGCGACTTCGAGAGGCTGCCGAGCGTGACCGTACGCTCCGCCATGCCGTCGAGCGCGGCGATGCTCACGTGCTCGCGCTCGAACGTGAGGTCGGCATAAACCTCGTCGGAGAGCACCCACAGGTCGTGCCGCCGGGCTAATTGCGCGACGCGTTCGAGGTGCGCGCGCGGCATCACCGCGCCGGTGGGGTTGCACGGCGTCGCGAAGAAGATCGCGCGAGTGCGCGTCGTGACGGCGGCCTCGAGTCCGTCGCAGTCGAGATGAAAGCCGGTCTCCGGATCGACGGGCACCGGCACGAGCGTGGCGCCCGACGCGCGAATCGCGGCCTCGTAGGTCAGGTACATCGGCTCGGGCACGAGCACTTCGTCGCCGGCTTCCAGCAAACAGAGCGACGAGGCGAACAAACCGTTCTGCGCCCCCGCGCAGAGAATCACGTTCTGCGCACCGACCGCGCGCCCGCTTTGCAGTGCGTGCTCGCGCGCAATCGCCTCGCGCAGCGGCTCGCGGCCCATGATGGCCGAGTAGTGCGTATCGCCTTCGCGCAGCGCGGCCACGGCGCGCTCGACGATGGGCGCGGGCGTGCCGAAGTCGGGGTCGCCCACGCTCAGCACGATCACGTCCTCGCCCCGCGCAGCGGCCTGCACCGCCGCGTGATGGATCTCCCACGCCGTCGTGCGACGGCCCTGCAACCGCTCGACCAGATTCGAATACTTCATCTTCCGCGACTCTCCCGAACATGCGGCGCGCATCGCGCGCCTGGGCATTCAAACCGTTCCTGTTGATTCGTGTGTGCAACGCGTCTGCAACGATACCAAGGAACGATGCCGCTGAGAAATGTCGACGCGCTCATGCACGTGTCCAACGTGATGTTAGTATTTCCAGCCTGCTGGATGATCTTATTTGCGGCGCGCAGCTCCATGTCCTCACCTTACGAAGTCCCGGCGCTGCGGCGCATACACGATATTCTCGACGTGCTCGCTCACGCAAAAGGCCCGCTGCGCGCGTCGGCCATCGCGCAGGCCACCGGCCTTTCGCGCAGCACGCTCTACCTGATGCTCGACTCGCTCGAACGCCGGCGCTGGATCGAAAAACGCGCCGACGGCTATATCGTCGGCCTCACGCTGTTCGAACTCGGCAGCGCCTACGTGCGGCACGACCGGCTCCAGGAAGTGTTCCGCCAGGAGGCGACCGTGTTCGTCGCGACGCATAACGAAGTCGTTCAGCTTGCCGTGCTGGATGGCGCCGAAGTCGTGTATCTCGCGCGCGAAGACCCCGCGCGGCCCGTACGTCTCATCTCCGATCTCGGCTCGCGGCTGCCCGCGCACTGCTGCGCGCTGGGCAAGGCGCTGCTCGCCAGCCTGCCCGATGAAGAGGTCGGCGCGATCCTGCCGCGCCAGCTTCCCGCCGTGACGGCCAACACCATCACGCGCAAGCCGGACCTGCTTGCGGCGCTCGCCGCGATACGCCGCTCCGGCCTTGCGCACGAGCGGGAAGAAGTGACGGCGGGGATTGCGTGTTTCGCGGCGTTCGTGGGCGTGACGGCGCTCGGCAAGCGCGTGGCGGTCAGCGCGAGCCTGCCGCTGGAGCGGCTCGATGCGCGCCGCGAAAAGCGCCTGGCCATCGCGGTGGTCGAGATGGCGCAGCGCATCGCCAAGGGGCTGTGACGACGCTAACGCTGCCGCGCGCTCGCGTGCTCAAGCGCTCTGGCGCGGCACGACCGTGTATTGAATGCGCGTTTTCACGGGATGCTGCGCGCTCGCACCGTCCGCTGCCGCGAGGGCGGCGACGATCGCCTCGCCCGTGCGCTGGCCAATGCCGTAGGCATCGACCGAAATCGTGGTGATCGCCGGATAGCAGCACTCCGCGATCTCGAAGTTGCCGAAGCCCGCGACCGCCATATCGCGGGGCACGCTCAGGCCGCGCCGCTGGCACTCCATAATCGCGCCGAACGCCGACATGTCGCTCACGCACATCACGGCCTCTGTGTCGGGCCAACGCTCGAGCAGCTCGGCCATGGCAGGCGCGCCGTGGCTCATCGTGACCGGCGAGCCGCCCAGTTGCACGACGCGGTGCCTGTCGAGCCCGAGCGCCTTCATCTCCATCTGATAGCCCTTGAGGCGGTCGAGGCCGCGCCGGTCCAGATCGCCCGCGCCACCAAGAAAACCAATGCGGCGATGGCCCTTGTCCGCGAGATAGCGCACCATCTCGCGCGCCGCGCTCACGTTGGAAAAGCCCACGGCCATGTCGATCGGCTCCGCGGGCAAGTCCCACATCTCGACGACCGGCACGCCCGAGCGCTGCAGCAGCGTGCGCGTGGCGTCCGTATGCTGCGCGCCCGTGAGCGCAATGCAGCGCGGCTGGTGGCGCAGCATCTGGCGCACGAGTCGTTCCTCGCGGTCGAGGAAGTAGTCGGTGTCGCCGATCAGCAGTTCGAGCCCCTGCGGCTCGAGCACGGCCGTAAGGCCGCTCACGGTGTCCGAGAAGTTGGAACTCGAAAGCGACGGCACGAGCACGGCGACAAACGACGAGCGCCCAGAGGAGAGCGCGCCGGCCGCCGCGTCGGCCACGTAACCCAGTTCGTCGATGGCGCGCTGCACGCGCTCGCGTGTCGCCTCCGACGCGCTGCGCCCCGCCATCACGCGGGACACCGTCATCTTCGAAACGCCCGCAAGACGGGCGACATCGGACATGCGGGGCGGCGAGGCTTTCGGAGCGCTGGTTTTGGACATCGCGGCTGGACGGCAAAATAAAAAGAACGCATATCATAACGGCTGCGCCTTTCTTTTCCTCGTTTCGCGCCGCTGAATGTGATCGTTTTCGTAGGCGTTCATTTAATTCGCCATCCTGATCTTTACACGAACTTGCTGTGCAAGCGTGTGCCGCCCGACTCGGAAATCCGTAAATTCGGTCACAATCGAAGACCGGCGCGACAGAATGCGCATTCCCGCGCACACGCCCGCCGCCCACCACGAGCCAGGAGGAGACTTGCCATGTCAGGACCCGCCCGCACCATTGCCGAGAAACGCGCCGAATTTCGCGCACTCCATGCCGCCGGTTGCTTCGTACTGCCGAACCCGTGGGACGTGGGCAGCGCGCGCTACCTCCAGGGCCTCGGCTTCAAGGCGCTCGCGACCACCAGCTCCGGGTTCGCATGGTCGCGCGGCCATGCCGACAACACCCTGCCGCGCGACGCGATCCTCGCGCACCTGCGCGAGATCGTCGCGGCCACCGACCTGCCTGTGAACGCCGACTTCGAAAGCGGCTTCGGCGCAGATCCCGCAGGCGTCGAAGCAAGCGTGGGCCTCGCCGTCGAGACCGGTGTCGCCGGGCTTTCCGTGGAAGACTCGACTGGCGACGACGCAGCACCGCTGCTGCCGATCGAGGTGGCTGTCGAGCGCATGCGGGCCGCTCGCCGCGCTATCGATGCGCGTGGCGGCGACACCTTGCTCGTTGGCCGCGCCGAGAACTTCGTGGCGGGCGTGCCCGACCTCGACGACGCCATCGCGCGCTTGCAGGCGTATGCAGCGGCGGGCGCGGACTGCCTCTACGCGCCCGGCATCCAGACACGCGAGCAGATCGTGGCCGTCGTGAGCGCAGTCGCGCCGAAGCCGGTGAACGTGCTGATCGGTGCGAAGTCGGCCTTCACGCTGGACGATCTCGCCGCACTCGGCGTGCGCCGCGTGAGCGTTGGCGGTGCGCTCGCCCGCACCGCATGGGGCGCTTTCATGCACGCGGCTCAACGGCTCACCGAAGGGCGTTTCGACGGCTTCGAAGGCGCGGCGCCCGGCGCGACGCTCAACGCCGCCTTCCGCAGCGAGGCCTGACTACGCTGCGTGCGCGATGTGGGCGATGTGGGCGATGTGAGCTATGCACGCGGCTTGCGCGCGGAACGACGAACGCGAGGTGACACCGGCGCCGCCCGCGTGCCGGTGACGTTGCCCGCCCCGCCAAAGCACGCCAGCGCCCACGCCACGAACGCGCGCTGCTTGGGCGCCTGCGCGCGGCGATCCGCGTAAAGCAGATGCATGGGCCGCACCGGCGCGGCGTACGCCTCGAGCAGCGGCACGAGCCGCCCCGCCGCCACCGAAGGCGCCAGGTTCGGCTCGCCCGCGAGCACGATGCCCACGCCTGCTTCCGCCGCCGCGATCAGCGCGCGCGTGTCGTTGCTGCGCAGCTGGCCGCGCGGCTCGACTTCGATCTGCGTGTCGCCGTCCTTGAAGATCCACGTTTGGGGCGCCGGAAAGCTGTCGAACGCGTAATCGAGGCACACGTGCTGCGCGAGTTCGCGCGGATGCGCCGGCGTGCCATGCGCGGCGAGATAGGACGGCGCGGCGCACGGCACGAGCCGATAGGGCGCGAGCGCTCGCGCGACCAGTTGCGAATCGGGCAGCGCGCCAATGCGAAACGCGACATCGAACCCGTCCTGCAAGAGATCGAACTGCCGGTCACTCAGCACGAGATCGACTTTCACGTCCGGGCAATCCGCGAGAAAGGCCTTGATTTCATGCGCAAGCCGAAAAGCGCCGAACGAAACGGGCGCCGTCACGCGCAGCGTGCCTTGCGGGTGGGCGGTTTGCGCGAGCGCGACGGCATCCGCCGCCGCCGCCTCGTCGAGCACACGCCGGCAGGCTTCGAAATAGGCGCGGCCCGCTTCCGTGAGTGCGTGCTTGCGCGTCGAGCGCTGGAGCAGGCGCACGCCTAACGTCTTTTCCAGCGCGTCGACGTGCTTGCCCGCCATCTGCGGCGTCATCGCGAGCATGCGCGCCGCCGCCGTGAACGAACCGGATTCGGCCGTCTTCACGAACACGGTCATGCTGGTCAATTTGTCCACGATTAGAAACCCGCCATTTCAAGTGTTTCGCCTGGATAGCCGATTATCGCACGGGAGTTTCGGCGCTACGCTGAGGTCTCCATGACGAAACTCGGGGATTCCCATGAACGAACATCGTGAACATCGATTGGCTGTCGGCATTCTCGGCGCGGGCGAGATCGGCTCGACGCTAGGCAAACTGCTCGTGCAGGCGGGGCATGAGGTCATGCTCTCGTCGCGTCATCCCGAGGCGCGCACGGAAGAGGCGGCAGCGCTGGGTTGCCGTATCGGCACGCTGGAGGAGGCCACTGCCTTCGGCGAGATCGTGATCGTGGCGCTGCCGCTGTCCGCGCTCGGCGAGATACCGGTCGAAACACTCGCCGGTAAAGTCGTCATCGACACCATGAACTACTACCCGGCGCGCGACGGCGCCATCGCCGCGTTCGACGAATACCGCGCCGCCACGAGCGAGCACGTTGCGCAGCACCTGAATGGCGCACGTGTGGTCAAGGCGTTCAATGCGATTCTCGCGTACGACCTGCCGCGCGAAGAGCGGCCGCCTGTCGAGGGCGGGCGCCGCGCGCTGCCCGTTGCCGGAGACGATGGGCAGGCGAAGGCGCTCGTGGCCGCGTTGCATGCGCAGCTCGATTTCGACGCGCTCGACACGGGTGCGCTCGCCGACAGCTGGCGCTTCGAGCGCGCCAAACCGGCCTATTGCATTCCACTGAACCGCACGCAACTGCGCGCCGCGCTTGCCGCCGCCGAGCGCGACAAGGAACTGCCGCATGGCTCATGGCGACGCAAACCGCGGCCGGAATGACGCATGCTGAAGTCTTGACGATTGCCTGGCATACCGAATCAAATGGCACGAAGGCGTCATCACCCGGCATGCGGATGACGTCAGGCTCAAGCCAAGAGGAAGTGACGCGCGGGCCAGAACGGCCCGGCGTGCGCCACCGGATGCGGCGGCGCGAAACAACGAGGCGCAGCAGCCGCTGCGCCTTGCAAGCTGTGCTTAGTCGTAGTGACGGTGCTTGTGGCGCTTGCCGTGATAGCCGCGCGAATAGTCGTCGGCGTAGGAGTTCGAACGCGAGATATTGCCGCCGAGCGCCGAACCTGCGCCGCCGCCCACCGCTGCGCCAATCAGGCCGCCGGTGCGGCCGCCCATGGCGTTGCCCGCCGCCGTGCCCGCGCCGCCGCCGAGCGCGCCGCCGATGATGGCGCCCGTGCGCTCGCGACGATTCGAAGTGACCGCGCCACCCGCGCCGCCACCCACCGCGCCGCCGATCACGGCGCCGGTGCTGCCGCCCACTGCGCCACCCAAAGCCGCGCCGGCGACGCCGCCAAGCGCGCCACCCAGTGCGTTGTTCATATCGCCGGCCAGCGCCGGCAGCGAGGCCGCAGCAGTCAGCGCAGCAACGGCAACCATCTGGATGAGTTTCTTCGACATAGTTGTTCTCTTACGTTTTTGAGACGGAACCGAGTATAGCGGCCAATGTGAAAGGTCTTTGTAACGCCACTGGCCAAGCGCCGTAAGAGGTGTAACAAAATAGTCCGACGGAACGGACCCCTGCTCGAACTTCGCGGTCGCGCCCCGAAAATGCGACGCGATGTGGCACTCAATCGAGCCTGAACACCTGGACCGCGCTGGCGAGGAGTTCGGTCTGGCGATGCTGCTGCCTGACCTGCTCGACGGTGTCGGCAACGTGCGCCGCGTTCTCGCGTATCGCCACGTCGATACCGGCGATGTTCTCGCCCATCTGGTCGATGCCCGCGCGCTGCGCGCCGGCGGCAGTCGCCATCTCGTGAACGATGGACGACAGCCGTGTGACGCCCTCGAGCACCTGGCCCACCGTGTTGCCCGCGCTTTCGACGAGGCCATTGCCCGTGCGCGCGCGCTCGACCGACTCGCCAATCAGCGCCCGGATCTCCTTCGCGGCGGCGGCGCTGCGCTGAGCCAGCGTGCGGACCTCCTCCGCCACCACGCCGAACCCTCGCCCCTGATCGCCCGCGCGCGCGGCCTCGACCGACGCGTTGAGCGCAAGAATGTTGGTCTGGAACGCGATGCCGTCGATCACGCCGATGATGTCGGTAATGCGGTCGCACGAGCGATAAATGTCGCCCATCGTATCGATCACCGCCTTGATCGCCCCGCGCCCGCGGGACGCGACCTCGCTCGCCGAGTCCGCCAGCGCGCTGGCCGCCATGGCGTGATCGACGCTCTCGTGCACGCTTTGCTTGAGCTGCTCCATGGCCGCGACCATGCTTTCGAGCGAACGGCGCTGCTGCTCGGTCCGATCCGAAAGCACGGCATTGCGCGCGCTGGTGCCGGCAACCGACTCCGAAACCTCACCCACGCTGTCACGCACCTGCAGCAGCGTCTTGCGCACGGCCGCCAGCGTGGCGTGAAAAGCGCCGGCCACGTCGCTCGACGGCCGGCTCGCTTGCTCGCCCAGCGTGATGTAGCCCGACGCCTGCCCGATCCCCTCCGACATGGCCGCGAGTTCGCCCGCGATATTGGCGTCGCGCTCCTGGCGCGCCGAAATCGCCGCGATAAACAAGGTTTGAAGCCAGAGAAACGCCCAGTGCTGCGCCACGACGTCGAAACCCGTTTGCGAAAAGACCCTGACGGGCCAGCCCCACGCCTGCAAGTAGTTGAACGCGAGTTGCTGAACGGAGATGAAAGCGGTCGCGAGCAGGACGACCTGCACGTCGCGATACGCGAGCAGCAGCGAAAGGAGGATGAACACCACGAAGTGAAACTCGTCCTGCCCGCCTCCCACGTCGATCAACAGGGCCGCGCCGCCCATGAAGGTCAGTGCGGAACCCATTCTGGTGATCTTGAGGCCTGGCAAGGCAAGCGCGAGCACGGTGGAAACGAGCGCGAGCGGCAGCCCGACGACGAGCACGGGCGCGAGTGCGTTGAAGTGCCAGCCGACACCCAAGGCCCCCGCCAGAAGAATCCAGTTGACCAGCGCGCAAGCGCGATCGGCGCGTTTGCGCGCATTCATGAGCGGGCTCTCGACGACCGCTGCCCGGCGGGCGGCACTGGCCGGAGCGTACGCCCCGTCGAACGGGGCTTCTGCGAAACTGCTGGACATGGGATTCCCGACTCCTGATTGACAATTCAACTTACGATTGGGGCGCAGCAGACAGATCGAATCACATCTTCGCAGTTATCGGCAGGCTAATTGATGTCTACATAAGGGAAATCCATTGAGAATTTATGGTTGACTTATCATCTACATTCATTTTTGAAGGCCGGCGTTGTAACGAGGCCTAACAAAACCGCACTCGCGGGAGACGCTCCGCAGCGGCATTTTTGTGGCAGGCTTTGTCGATCCGACCTTTAAAAGGCCTCGACCATGTCCCGAACTCCGCACTCTGTTTCTGCGTTTTCCTTCGCAGCCCCGGCATACAGCCTGACGCTGCGCGTGCTGCATTGGCTGACCGCGCTTTGCATGTTCGTGGTGATCCCAGTGGCGTGGTACATGACGACGATGGACCGCCACGACCCGTCGCGCGGCAGTTGGATGACTTTCCACAAATCGATTGGCATGACCGTCCTGCTGCTCACGCTGATCCGCGTGGTGACGCGGCTTTCGGGCACCGCACCGCCGCTGCCGCAGCGCATTCCGGCCTTCGAGCGGAAGCTCGCGCATATCGGCCATGGCTTGCTGTATTTGATTCTCTTAGCCATGCCGATCAGTGGATATCTCAACTCGTATGGCGGCGGCCATCCGGTGAACTGGTTCTGGCTGTTTCAGGTGCCCGCCGTCGTGCCGGCAGACAAGGCGCTCGGCCATCTCGGCTCGAAGGTTCACTACTGGCTCGCGTATCTCACGTACGTGCTGATCGCCGGGCACGTGCTCGCGGTGATCTACCATCAACTGGTGCAGCGCGTGGACATCCTCGGCCGCATGACGGGGCGCGCCGGAAAGCGCTGATGCCCCGAGTCCTCACAGCGCTTGTTCGATCGCCGTGATCAACGCGCTTAGCACACCTTCGACAGGGCGTGATAACCGCCGCTCGCGCATCGTCATCACGCACAGATTGCGCTGGTTGAGCGTCGGCTCGTCGAAGCGCTTCGCCACGAGCGAAAGATCGTCCGCGAGGCCCGCAAGCGAAAGCCGGCTGCCGAGCGTGATCGCGCCGGCCAGCGCCGCGAACGCATGCAAGGCGCTCGAATTGTTGCTCGTGAGAATAGGCTCGAGCTTGATGCCATGGCGCGCGCAGCACTCGTCGAATAACTGCCGGGCCGTGTTGCCGCGTTCGAGCAGCGCGACGGGATACTCGCGCAGGTCCGCGAGCGTCAGCGAGTCGCGTTGCGCGAGCGGATGCTCCGGATCGAGCAGCGCACAGACCGGCGCCTGTGCGCTGTACTGCACGTAGACCTTCGCCGGATCGCCGCTCGAAAACGCGAGCCCCAGATCGGCCTCGCCCATGGCGACCCACTGCTCGACCTGCGACGGCGTGCCCGAGCGCAGATTGAAATGCACGTGCGGCGCCGTGGCGTGATGTTGCGCGAGCACGTGGGGCAGGAACGAGCGCGTAAAGCCCTCCGTGCAGCCGATGCGCACGATGCCGTGCCCGAGCGCCTTGGCCGTGGCGATCTCGGCGAGCACCGCGTCGCCCTCCAGCAGCGCGCGCCGCGCGTGCTCGGCCAGCCGTTCGCCCGATTCGGTCAGCACCATGCCGCGCGGCATGCGCTCGAAGAGCGCCGTGCCCACGTCCTCCTCCAGCTTGCTGATCTGGCGGCTGATCGCCGATACGGCGACGTGCAGGTTTTCCGAAGCCGCCGCCAGCGACCCCGTGCGCGCGACCTCGACGAAGTAGCGCAAGGCGATTCCATGAAGCATCGGCGTATCCGTTCAGTGTACGTGCGTTGCCATTTTGGCAATGCTATCCGCAAATTTTGAAATTGTTGCGAATTTTTGGCGTTCCTAGACTGCTTTCATTCCCCGCACCCAGGCATGAGAGGAGCCCTTTTGAACGAGACCCGACAAACCGCCATCGACCGCGCCTTGCGCGCTTACGACTCCGGCGCGTTCTTCACCGACCTCCAGCGCCGCGTGGGCTTTCGCACCGAAAGCCAGAATCCCGAGCAGGCCCGTGCGCTCGTCGCCTATCTCGCGGACGAGGTAATGCCTTCCCTCACGCCGCTCGGCTTCACTTGCCGCGTGGTCGAGAATCCCGCCAGCTCGCGCGCGCCGTTTCTGATCGCCGAGCGCATCGAAGACCCCGCGCTGCCGAGCGTGCTGACCTACGGCCACGGCGACGTCGTGCGCGGCTACGACGAACAGTGGCGCGAAGGTCTCGCGCCCTGGAGCGTCACGGTGGAAGGCGACCGCTGGTATGGTCGCGGCACCGCCGACAACAAGGGCCAGCACTCGGTGAACTTCGCGGCCCTCGCCGCGGTGCTGGACGCGCGCGGCGGCAAGCTCGGCTACAACGTGAAGCTGATCTTCGAAACCGGCGAGGAAATCGGCTCGCCGGGTCTCGACGCCGTGTGCGCCGCCAATCGCGAAGCACTCGCGGCAGACGTGTTCATCGCCTCGGACGGCCCGCGCGTGCTGGCCGAGCGGCCCACGCTCTTCCTCGGCTCGCGCGGCGGCGTGACGTTCGAACTGCTTGTCGATCTGCGCAAGGGCGCGCATCACTCGGGCAACTGGGGCGGCGCGCTGCGCAATCCGGGTGTCGTGCTCTCGCACGCGATCGCGAGCCTTGTCGACCGGCGCGGCGCCATCGTCGTGGACGGGTTGCGTCCGCCGCCGGTGCCGGCCAGCGTGCGCGAAGCACTCGCCGACATTGTGCTCGGCGGCGACGACGACGCCCCCGCGATCGATCCCAACTGGGGCGAGCCCGGCCTCACGCCCACCGAACGCGTGATCGCCTGGAACACGCTCGAAGTGCTCGCGTTCAAGACCGGCAATCCCGATGCGCCCGTCAACGCGATCCCGCCCACGGCCAAGGCCACCTGCCAGTTGCGCTTCGTGGTGGGCACGGACGCCGCGCGCGTGGGCGAGCATCTCGAAGCGCACTTCGCGCGGCTTGGTTTTGACGACGTGCAAGTGCGTGTCACGCAGACCTCCGCTGCCACGCGGCTCGACCCCGACGACGCCTGGGTGCATTGGGCGCTCGACTCGCTGCGCGCGTCGACGGGCAAGAAGCCCGCGCTGTTGCCGAACCTCGGCGGCACGGTGCCCAACGACGTCTTCGCGTACACGCTCGGACTGCCGACGCTGTGGGTCCCGCACTCGTATCCGGCTTGCGCGCAGCACGCGCCGAACGAACACCTGCTCGGCTCCGTCGCGCGCGAGGCGCTCGCGGTGATGGCCGGACTCTGGTGGGACCTGGGCGACGACGCCGCGCGTCTCGCCAGGACGCGCGCATCGACGCAACCCACCGACGCCCTCGCCTGAAGACCACATAAAGGTGCCCGCCGCCATGTCAGCAAAGCAACCCGTGAGCCTTGCGAGGCTCGTCATCGCCACCTCCGCCGGCAACGCGCTCGAATGGTTCGACATCGCCATTTACGGGTTCTTCGCGGTGTACATCGGCAAGCATTTCTTTCCGGCCGTCAACGAAACCGTGTCGATGCTGCTCACGTTCGGCACGTTCGGCGCGTCGTATCTCGTGCGCCCGCTTGGCGGCGCGGTGCTCGGCGCCTATGCCGACCGCCGCGGACGCAAGGCCGCGCTGATGCTCTCGGTCAGCCTCATGATGGTCGGCACGGCGATCATCGCGCTGATACCCGGCTACGAAACGATCGGCGTGACCGCGCCGCTCGCGGTGTTTGCCGCGCGGCTCATCCAGGGCTTTTCGGCGGGCGGCGAGTTTGGCGCCTCCACGGCCATGCTGATCGAGCATGCGCCACACCGGCGCGGCTTTCTCGCCAGCTGGCAGTTCGCCACGCAAGGGCTCGCCACGCTGCTCGCGGCCTCGTTCGGCTATGGTCTCGCCCGCCTCATGGCGCCTGCCGACCTCGCAGCCTGGGGGTGGCGTCTGCCGTTCTTCTTCGGACTGCTGATTGGCCCGGCGGGTCTCTACCTGCGCCGCTACATTGAAGACGCCGAGGACTTCAAGCACGCCGAGCGTACCGAAACGCCCGTGCGAGAAGTACTGGGTCACCAAAAGCGGCTCGTGCTCACGGCAATCGGCTTGATGACGGTCTCGACAGCGGTCAACTACCTGCTGCAGTACATTCCCACGTTCGCCATCCGCCAGTTGCATCTGCCTGCGGCAACCGGATTCGCGGCGACGATGGCTGGCGGCGTGATTCTCACTGTCGTCACGCCGTTCGCGGGGCATCTTTCCGACCGTATCGGACGGCGCACACAGATGACCTGCGTCGCGCTCCTCTTTCTCGTGAGCGCCTACCCGGGCTTCGCCTGGGCGACCAGCCACGCGAGTGCGATGCCACTCTTCGTACTGATTGCGTGGCTGGCGCTGCTGAAATCCATCTATTTCGGCGCCGTGCCCGCACTCATGGCGGAGATTTTCCCGGCCGCGACGCGCGCCACCGGCATGTCGATCGGCTACAACATCGGCGTGACCGTATTCGGCGGCTTCACGCCGGCCATCGTCACGTGGATGCTGAGTGCGACCGGCGACAAGAGCGCGCCGAGCTACTGGCTGATCGCGACCGCCATGATCAGTTTGTCCGCGCTGGCGTACGTGAGCCGCGTGAAGGTCGCGGCCACGGTTGCACAGCGGGCGACCGCGTAAAAAGCGCTACGCGCGCGCGATATGCTCGACAAGCCGCGCCAGCATCGCATCGCAGCGGCCGAGTTGATCGACGCTCACGAACTCGTCGGGCTTGTGGCCTTGCTCCATGCTGCCGGGCCCGCACACGACCGTGGGAATGCCCGCGCGCGTAAATAATCCACCCTCGGTGCCGAACGCAACCGTGCCGAAGTCGCGCAGCTCGCTGATCACGGCGAGCAGCTGCGCCGCCTCGCTATCCGGCGGTGTTGCCAGGCCAGGATAAGCGTTCAAGGGCTCGAAGCGGATATCGGCATCGGCGTGAACCTTGCGCATTTTCGGCAGCAGTTCCGCCTGCGCATACGACTCGATCCGCTCAGCCACCGTTTGCGCCTCGAAGCCCGGCACCGCGCGCACTTCGAAATCGAACTCGCACTCGGCAGGCACGATATTCAGCGCGCGTCCGCCCGTGACGACGCCCGTTTGCACCGTCGAATACGGCGGATCGAAACGTTCGTCGTGATGTTCGGGCTGGGCGAGTTCTTCGCCGATATTCTCCAGCCGATTGATGAGTCGGGCCGCGTATTGAATGGCGTTCACGCCATACGGCGCGTACGCCGAGTGACACGCCGCGCCCTTCACGCGGCAGCGCATGGCGAGCTTCCCCTTGTGGCCGAGCACAGGCTTCATTTCCGTCGGCTCGCCGATGATGCACAAACGCGGCTTGTGAGCGCGCTTTTCGAGCTCCGCGAGCATCGGGCGCACACCGAGGCAGCCCACTTCTTCGTCGTATGAAAACGCGATATGGACCGGCACGTTCAGCTTGCGCTCGGCGAACCTGGGGACCGCCGCGAGCACGCATGCCAGAAAGCCCTTCATATCCGCGCTGCCGCGCCCGTAAAGCCGTCCGTTCTTTTCTGTGAGGCGGAACGGGTCGACGGTCCATGCCTGGCCCTCGACGGGCACGACGTCTGTATGACCCGACAGCACGACGCCGCCCTTGTCGCGCGGACCGATAGTCGCATAGAGGCTGGCTTTCGTGCGCTCGGCGTTATGAAACAGCTCGCATTCGACACCAAGATCCGCGAGATAGCGCTGCACGAACGCGATCAGTTCGAGATTCGATTCGCGGCTGACGGTCTCGAAGCCGATCAGCCGTTCAAGCAGCGCGCGGCTGGAGCGATCACTCATCGCCTGGCACTCCATAGCTTGGGGCCGCGGTCGGGTTCAACGCGCGCGTGACGTAGTCCTGCATCTGCGGGAGATACGCTTTCCACAGCTGCGCGAGTTGGCCGATGGGATCGTCGTCGGCCCAATCGACTCGCAAATCCACGATTGGCCAGACCTGCGTGTCGACGACCTTGAGCGCGGCCGAATGGACCGGGCCCGCTTCGCCGCCCGCCTCCACCGCGGCATGCATTGCAGCGAGCAGACGCTCGGCAAGCAGCCCTTGAGTGCGCTCGAATGTACGCACCATCGCATCAATGACTTGCGGCGCGGCGAGCATATTGCCCGCTGCAACACATTGATCACCGGCCGAAGCATGATGCACCCCGAGCGCGTTCTCGCCTGTGAAGTACGCGGTGCGGCCCTGCGCGTCGATCACCGTGACTTGCCGATACGCGTTGAACGCATCGGCGTCGCGGGCCTGCTTCAACGCGATATGCGGCGCAAGCTCCTGCCGCTGCATCAGATCGAGGATTCGGGGCCCAAGCGCGGGCAGCGTGACATTCTGCGTCGCGACCGCGCCGACGCCTGCTCGCACCCAGGGGCAACGCGCGCCCACGGCAATACTCGAGGAACTGATGGCAATACCCAGTTGGCCGGTTTCCCGGCAACGTCCGACGATCGAGAATGTCATGCGCCGCTCCTTATGCCTCGCGAGGCGTCCAGTTCTCGGGAATCACCGCGATCACGTCGATCTCCATCAGCCATTGCGGCTGGCCGAGCGCACTCACGCACAAGCCAGTCGAAATCGGGTACACGCCTTTGAGCCACTTGCCGACTTCCTGATAGACCGGTTCGCGATAGCGCGGATCGATGATATAGGTCGTCGTCTTGACGATGTGCGACAGGTCGCTGCCCGCTTCTTCGAGCAACTGCTTGACGTTCTTCATCGCCTGCTCGGCCTGCGCGCGCGGGTCGCCGAGGCCGATCAGCTTGCCGTCGAAGTCGGTGCCGACCTGACCGCGCACGTAGACGGTGTTGCCCGCGCGTACGGCCTGACACAGATCGTTGTCGAGCGTCTGGTTTGGATAGGTGTCCTTCGTGTTGAACATGCGGATGCGGGTATGGGTAGGCATCAGTTCACTCCGATTTCGTTGAGGGTGCTTGCGTGCGATTCGTCGCACGTCTTTTTCGTGGCGAGCGCCACGCGTTCGCGTTGGGCTGCATCGCGATAGTCGAGGTACTTGCGCTGCGTGCCGATGTGATCGGCAATGTGCTTCGCGTCGTGCCAAACGCCCCAGATGAACGACGAGCCTCGGCGCGACAGCCACGGCAAGCCGAGAAAATAAACACCCGGCTCCGTCGAGACGCCGCGCTGATGCTTCGGCTTGCCTTGCGCGTCGAACGCGTCGACATGCAGCCAGCTGTAATCGACGGCATAGCCGGTTGCCCAGATGATCGTCGTCACGCCGGCCGCGGCGAGATCCAGTTCGCGCAGTGGATGCGCAACGCACTCGGGATCGGCCGGGATGTGGCGTGCCTCAGGATCGTTCGGCAGGTCGATGCCGTTGCGCTCGACATAAGCATCGGCAGCGTCGAGCAGCGACATCAGGTTCTCGTCGCCGCGCTTGAGATTGGCCACCAGATCCTGCTCGAACGTCACGACGCCGTTGTCGAACGATTTCGTGACGCCGACGAGCGTCATGCCTTCATGCGCGAGCCGGCGAAAATCGATGGTCTGGCCGCCATATGCGCCGCTCACGGCAATCGTCACGTGCTCGCGCCCGGGCCCTGCCACCTCCTTGTCCCATTCGCCGAGCACGCCGAGCCACCAGCAGAAGTCGCGGTTGCGATAAGCGCGCGGCGGCCGATCGTGCGGCCCGACCGACAGGTACACCGTGCGGCCCGAACGACGCAGTTCGTCGGCGATCTGCGTACCCGACGAACCTGCACCTACCACCAGCACCGCGCCGGCGGGCAACTGCGCCGGATTGCGATAGTCGGCCGAGTGCAGCTGCGTGAGACGTGGGTCCTTCGGTGCGATGGCGGGAATCACCGGGCGCTGAAACGGCCCCGTGGCCACGACAACCCGATTCGCTTCGAACGTGCCGCTATTCGTCTGCACTGCGAAGCCCGGGCGTCCCTGAAGGCGTTCGACGCGCGTCACCTCCACGCCCGTGCGGATGGGCGCATTGAACTTCCTGGCATACGCGACGAAGTAATCGGCGACCTGCTCCTTGCCCGCGAACGCGTCGGGGTCCAATCCTTCGAATTCCATGCCGGGAAAACGGTCGTGCCAGGCGGGACCGTTGGCGACCAGCGAATCCCAGCGGCCCGTGCGCCAGCGCTCCGCAATGCGATCGCGCTCCAGCACGAGATGCGGCACGCCCGACTTGCTGAGATGCTCGCTCATCGCCACGCCCGCCTGACCGGCGCCTATGACCAGTGTGTCGATGGACACGTTGTCAGCCTTCATGGCTGTTCTCCTTCAAATTTGCGAATGACGTCCTGCTCGTCGAAACAAACTCTACGCGCGACGCAGGATAGGAAAAACTATTAAAATAAAATCCCCTGCATCGGATTTACCTATGCAACCGGGTGTGAACTATCGGCCGCCCAGGTTGCGCCTTTACGAGAGATTCCTTGAAATGGACGGCGTATCGATTCGCTACTCACTGCGCCAGTTGCGCTATTTCATCGCGACTGCGGAAACCCTTTCGTTCACCGCTGCGGCGAAGCGGTTGCACATCTCGCAGCCTTCGATCTCGACCGCGCTGGCCGAACTAGAGTCGTCGTTCGGCGTGCAATTGTTCATCCGCCATCACGCAAGCGGGCTCTCGCTCACCCAACCGGGCCGCGATCTGCTTGTGCATGCGCGCAGCCTCCTGAAGAGCGCCGAGGAACTGCAACTCACGGCACAAGAACTCGACGGCGGCGTATCCGGCACCGTCTCGCTCGGCTGCCTCGTTTCGCTTGCGCCGCCGCTCATGCCGTCGCTCATCAGCGCGTTCCTGCGCGAACATGCGTCGATCACGTTCATGACGAGAGAAGCGCATCAGGACGGCCTGCTGAGCGGGCTCAGCGACGGCTCGCTGGATATCGCCCTCACGTATAGCCTCGACATTGCGGAAGGCATCGCCTTCGTGCCAGTTGTCTCGCTGCCGCCTTACGTGATCCTGCCGAAAAATCACCGGCTCGCACGCGCAGCGAAGGTCTCGCTGAAGGACTTGCTGCCGGAGCCTTACGTGATGCTCGATCTTCCGCACAGCCGCGAATACTTCTCGACGCTTTTCGACGCGGCAGGCAGCCGCCCGGTCGCCGCGTTCCGCTCCGCACAGCCCGAAGTCGTGCGCGGCATGGTCGCGAACGGTCTGGGCTACAGCATTCTCAACTTCCCGCTAGAGTCGTGCCGCACCGTGGATGGCGAGGAATTCGTCGTCAAGCGCTTCAAGGAGGCCGTTCCCGCAACGACGCTCGGCATTGCAACGTCGAGCACCGTGCGGCAACGCGAAGTGGTGAAGCGCTTCGCCGCGTTCTGCGAAAGCTATATCCGGCGCTTGCGCTTCAAGCATTGATCAGTCGAAGGCGGCGATCCGCGCGATTTACTGGACCTGCGCGGACGGCTGGGTGAGCCGGCGGCGGTACGCTGTGTCGCGCGTGGCGAGCCACAAGTAAAGCGGCGTCGTGACGATGATGCCGACGAGCCAGGACAGGTCCGCGCCGTCCAGGTGCGCCGAGAACGAACCCACGTACATCGGCGTGTTCATGAACGGGATCTGCACGAGGATCCCGACTGCATAGGCGATCAGCGCTTGCGGATTGAACCGCCCGTAAATGCCGCCATCGACGCGAAAGATCGACTGAACGTCGTAGTCGCCCTTGTGAATCACATAGAAGTCGATCAGATTGATTGCCGTCCACGGCACGAGCACGACGAGCAGCGCGAGCACGAGATCGACGAAATGCCCGACGAAGTCCTTCGACGCGCCCACCGCCGCAAAGCAGCACGCGGTCAGGATGATGATCGAGAGCACCGCGCGCGACTTCGCGGTCGGAATCCAGCGATATGCGAACGTCTGCAGCGACGTGATGACCGAAAGCACGGCGCCGTACAAATTCAACGCGTTGTGACTAATCACGCTCAGCAGGAACAACACGAGCATGAATGGGCCGATCGCGCCGGTCGAGGCCTTCACCGCATCCATCGTGTCAGCGCCGGCCGGAACCGCGAGCACGGCCACCGCGCCGAATACGAACGCGAGCGTTGAGCCGAGCACGCAGCCGAGGTACGTTGCCCAGAACGTCGACGCGACGCCCACATTCTTCGGCAGGTAGCGCGAATAGTCGGAGACATACGGCGCGAACGCGATTTGCCACAGCGCGGAGAGCGACACCGTCGCGAGCCAGCCGGCGAAGTTGAAGCCGCCGCGCGTGAGGAAATCCGTCGATTGCACGTGCGTGACGATATAGCCGAAGCCCACGGCGATCCCGATGCCGAGCACCCACGTGCCGATGCGATTCAGCACGTGTATGAAGCGGTATCCGATGATGCCGATGAGCCCAGACCCGAGCGCGCCGATCACGATGCCGGCGGGCACGGGAATCGACGATTGAATGCCGTGCAGCGACTTGCCTGCCAGCACGATATTCGAGGCGAAGAAGCCGACGTACATGATGCCGGCGATGACCGTGACGAGCAGCGCGCCGCGCGAG
Organism: Paraburkholderia sp. J10-1; assembly: GCF_905220165.1. NCBI lineage: Bacteria > Pseudomonadati > Pseudomonadota > Betaproteobacteria > Burkholderiales > Burkholderiaceae > Paraburkholderia > Paraburkholderia sp. J10-1. Next base: position 34,888 of record NZ_CAJMYW010000002.1, read on the forward strand.
CCGAACTGCGCGCGGCTCTGGATCATTTGCGGAATGCCCATTTGCGGGCCTTGCGCCGAATGCAGCGCCATGAGAATGCCGCCCAGCGCCTGGCCGACGATGATCGCGACAATGCCCCACATGAGATTGAGGTGATAAAGCTGCACGCCGAGCGCGCCGGTGACGATCGGCAGCGGCGCGATATTGCCGCCGAACCAAAGCGTGAAGAGATCGCGAACCTTGCCGTGCCGCTCGTTCTCGGGCACGTAGCCGATCGTGTGCTTCTCGATCAGGGGAACCGCGTTGCGGTTGTCTGCCATAACAATCTCCATTGGCTCGCCTGCGTGTTTATGAAATCGGCACGCGCGACGAAGGTGCAAAACAAGTGCAGGGCCAGGGCGAAACGACCGCCCCACTCGAAACGTTGAGCGCATTAACTGACGACAAATTTCGACTGCCAAGCATTGTTTCCCGATGTTTTGCATAGGCCAAAGCTATGCAAAAGCGGGGAAGGAGAGCGCGATGTACAGCGACAACCCTATTGAAAAGAGTGTCATCGCCCATATCGTATAATTCCGATATATGATTCGGACAGTTACGATGCAACCGCAATGAAGAACCGCACAACCCCCGCACCCCTGGATGTCGACGCGATCTGCAAGGCGCTCTCCAATCCCGTGCGCCGCGAGATCCTCGCGAGCCTGCGTGAGCCGCAGGTGCATTTCGGCGACCAGGAGCTGCCGCTCGAAAACGGTGTCTGCGCAGGCAAGATCGACGCGCATTGCCAGCTTTCGCAATCCACGGTGTCCGCGCATCTGGCCGTGTTGCAGAAGGCCGGGCTCGTCACGTCCAAACGCGTGGGGCAGTGGGTGTTCTTCAAGCGCAACGAGCCGGTCATCGAGGCGTTTATCGCCCATATGAACGCACAGTTGTGACGCCGCGGTTGTGATGCTTCAGCGACCCAACATCCGCTGAAGCCGCATCGTCCGTTTCGATTCCTGTATCGCTTTTCAGCCCGCGGGCCGCGCCCGCAGACAAGGTGACCCTACATGGCAACGCTTTTCGACCCCATCCAGATCGGCGACCTCACGCTGCCGAACCGCATCATCATGGCCCCGCTCACGCGTCAACGCGCGGGCGAAGTACGCGTGCCCAACGCACTCATGGCGAAGTACTACGCCGAGCGCGCGACGGCCGGCCTCATCATCAGCGAAGCGACCTCGGTCACGCCGCAAGGCGTCGGCTATGCCGAAACGCCGGGCATCTGGTCGCAAGAGCAGGTGGAAGGCTGGAAGATCGTGACCGACGCGGTGCACGCCGCGGGCGGCCGCATCTTCATGCAACTGTGGCACGTGGGCCGTGTGTCCGACCCCGTGTTCCTGAACGGCGATCTGCCGGTGGCGCCGAGCGCCATCGCGCCGCAAGGCAACGTGAGCCTCGTGCGTCCGCAACGCGGCTTCGTCACGCCGCGCGCGCTCGCAACCGAAGAAATCGCCGGTGTGATCGCCGCGTTCCGCCAGGGCGCGGTCAACGCGAAGGCGGCCGGTTTCGACGGCGTGGAAATTCACGGCGCGAATGGTTATTTGATCGACCAGTTCCTGCAAGACAGCACCAACCAACGCACGGACGCCTATGGCGGCTCGATCGAGAATCGCGCGCGCCTGCTGCTCGAAATCACCGACGCGTGTATCGACGTGTGGGGCGCGAATCGCGTGGGCATGCATATCGCACCGCGCGGCGACGCGCACACGATGGGCGATTCGAATCCTGCGGCGACGTTCGGTTATGTGGCGCGCGAACTCGGCAAGCGCAAGATCGCGTTCGTCTTTGCGCGCGAATCGCTTGGCGATAACCGTCTCGGGCCGCAACTGAAGGCCGAATTCGGCGGTCCGTTCATCGCGAACGAAAAGTTCTCGCTGGAATCGGCTCAGGCCGTGCTCGCGGCAGGCGAAGCCGACGCGGTCGCGTGGGGCCAGCTCTTCATCGCGAACCCCGATCTGGCGCGCCGTTTCGAATTGAACGCGCCGCTCAACGCGCCGAATCCCTCGACGTATTACGCGCGTGGTGAAACGGGCTACACGGACTATCCGTCGCTCGAAAGCGCAGCGTAAACATGGCATGTGTGCGGCTCATGGCCGCACGCTAACTGGCGGCCACGGCGCAGGCATTCCGCCTCGCCGTGGCCGTTTTTCGCTGGAAGGCCTGAAAATGCGGGGGCGCGCGCAAGCCGCCGGTAAAGTTCACACAGATCCCGCAGTCGACACACCCGCGACACTAGCGCCCGATAGGCGGATTCAATTGGTATCCCGCGCGCGGATATCCTTGAATTCAAACCCTGCCTGCCAACCCCTCCTCGCTGACCGGAGCCAAGTCATGACGAAGACCGCCGATGTTGCCGAGATCGTTCATACCATCGCCGAAGAAACCAACACGCCGGAGGAAACGGTCGCGCGCATCTACGCCGACACGCTCAATGAATATCGCGCGCAAGCACGCATCCAGGACTATCTGCCGCTGTTCGCCGCGCGCAAGACGCGAGCGACGCTCCGGCAAAATGGCACGAAGCACTAGTCGCCCATACTAGCGGCGTGCACTGGCTGCCCGCGCTAGCCACCGTCTTTCAGATTGTCTTTACGCCGGCCGAGCGAGGCCGGCTGCTCCACCCGCGTCTTTCTGAGCGGTGCGCGCCCACACCGGGCACGCACCGCTGCCCCCATTGGCCCTACCCGCCGCACTCGTCGCTCAGCGCCATCTCTTAAGGTTGGTTTAATTCTTTGCTGCAACCATAGGCTCAACCCCTGTTGAGCCGCCGGAACATCGGCGGCGTTTTTTTGTGCGGCAAGCCTAGGAGGAGCGAGGTCATGGTTGAAGACGATGTACTGGTGCACCTGCAGTCCCTGCTGCGCGACGGCGCGGCTTCGACGGTGGCGTCATGCCGGGTCTCCACACCGCTGCAGCATCCGTGGGGCCGCGCCTACCGGCTCGTCGAATGGACGACGCCGCTCGACGACAGCGCGCGCCGCCAGGTCGTGCCCGCCGAGAGCACAGCGCTCGATATCGCTCGCCTCGTCGCGCAGCACGTGCCCGGCCGCCGCATTCTGCTGAACGGCGAACCCGCTGCAGTCGAACGGCCGCGCACGCGCCGCCGCCGTGCATCGAGCGCCACGAACGCACGCGCGGCGCGCTAGAAGCGCCGCTTTCGGGCGGCGCGCACGCCGCATCTCATCTCGTCACGCCGCCGTCCCGCATGGACAGTGCCGCACGGGAAGTGCCGCACGGGAAGTGTCAAATCACGAGCCGCGCGAGCGACTCCTCCAGTTCCCCGCTCACGCGCGTCATCGGCGCGCGCAGTTCATTGCGGATCAACCCGCACGCTGCGAGCCCCGCTTTCACCGGCCCCGGATTCGGCTCCGCGAACGCCGCGCGCACGAGCGGCACAAGCGTGTGCCAGATCGCGCGCGCATCGGCGAGACGCCCTTCCTGCAACGCGCGCGCCATCGCCACGAAACGCTCCGGCCGCCAATGCGCCGACGCCGCGATCGCCCCGCTCGCGCCCGCGCACATCGCGCCGAACATGTCGATGTCCTCGCCGCAGAGCACCTGCAAACGGCCGTCGAGAATCAGCGCGAGGGTCTTGTCGAGCGAGCCGCCACAGTCCTTCACCGCGACGATACGCTCGTGCGCCGCGAGTTCGAGCAGGCTCGGCAACTCGATGCGCACGCCCGTGCGCGCGGGGATGTCGTAAATGATCAGGGGCTTGCGGCTCGCATCGGCGAGCGCGGCGAAGTGGCCGATCACGCCCGCCTGCGCCGGACGGATGTAGTAAGGCGCCGCCGCCAGCACGCCCGCGATGGGCCGCTCATTGAGCGCTGCGATGCGTTCGCACACCGCCGCCGTGTGATTGCCGCTCACGCCCGCCACGACCGGCAGGCCGCCGGCCGAGGCCAGCACGGTGGCGAGTACGTCGTCGGCTTCTGCGTCGCTTAGGGCGGCGGGTTCACCGGTCGTGCCGAGCGCGACAAAGCCGGCCACGCCGGCTTCGACGTAATGGCGCACGAGCGTGTCGAGCGCGGCATGATCGACCGCGCCGGCGTTGAACGGCGTAATGAGCGGAATCCAGATACCCGAAAACTCAGACATGACTTTCCTTTGAACTCGACCGTATGGAAGGTCCGCTCAGCGGTGCGCAGGAGGGAAGCAAGCCGGGAGTGAGGCGGAAGGCCGGGCGCCTTCGACTGGCTGTTCCGTCGCACATCTGACGGAACAGCAGACTCCGGTCAGATGAGCGGCTGTTTTTTGGATTTGGCTTTCAGCCACTCCGATGCGGCCTGCGCGAGCGACGACACCGCGCGCGTGGCGGCGGTGACATTCGGCAGATCGTGACGGAGCGGGTGACGTGGCATGTCGCGCAGTGTAACCGAGATCGCGCATTTGCGGGCGCGCGGTTCGTACTCACTCGCGCTCACTCGCGCGGCAGGACCTCGAACTGGGGCGAATCGAGCAGCAGGCTCTGCATGTCGCCGCTATCGCTGCTACTGCCGGGATCGCGCTTGGTGAGCTTGCCGTCCACCGAAGCGCCGCAGTCCATCTGCAACTGCTGGTAGTAGATGTTGCCGACCACGTGCGCGTTCGGTTGCAGTTCGACGAAGTGATCGGCGATCACGTCGCCCTCTATGCGCCCGTTCACCACGATGTCGTAGCCGTGCACGTTGCCCTCGATCGCGCCGCGCTCGCTCAACACGAGCAACGTTTTCGCGCCGGGTTTGCTGGACACGTTGCCGTGCACGCGGCCGTCGAGGCGCAGCCCGTCGGCGTATTCGAGGTCGCCTGTGATCGCGATGTCCTGTGCGATCAACGTCGCCAGCTTGGTTTGCTCGATGCCGGCTTGCGGCTTTTTCTTGTTGCTGAACATGGAAAGCTACCGTGTGGTGTGAGTGTCGATGAAGATGTGCGGCGCTCGTCGAGGCTCAGCGCGAACCGGCGCCATGGTTTCGCAGGAACACGAGTTCGGCCTGCAGCTTCGCGATGGTGGCCTGCGCGCCTTGCGCCGTGGTTTGCAGCGCGGCGCGCGCGGCGCGCTCCTGCTCGAGCCGCAATTGCGTGTCGCCGAGTTCGCGGCTCAAGGCGTCGGGCGCGACCACGGGGCAACTCGGCTCGGCTTGCGGCTTGAGCAGCCACGCCGTCACGCCCGCACCGGCCGTCGCGGCGAGCACGGCCCAAAGCGTCGCGCCACCCACGCGCCACGCAAGCGAGCGCACCGGCTGCAATTCGTAAGCACGATCGGCATTCGTATGCGTGCGCGGGGTACGTCGCGGATCAGCCATTGATGGGCGCAACGAAGAGTGCGAGATAGTCGGCGGGATTGACCGGCTGCCCGTGCACGAGCACTTCGAAGTGCAGATGCGGGCCCGTCGAGCGGCCCGTCGAGCCCACGTCGGCGATATGCTCCTCGGGCAGCACGATCTGGCCCACCCGCACGTCGATCTTCGAGGCATGGCCGTAACGCGTGACGAAGCCGTTGCCGTGGTCGATCTCGACGGCATTGCCGTAGCCCGCTTTCGGACCCGCGAAGATCACGCGGCCGCCCGCCGCGGCGAGGATCGGCGTGCCAGTCGGCGCAACGAGGTCCATGCCCGGATGAAAGCTCAGACGCTGCGTGAACGGATCGATGCGATTGCCGAACGGCGAGCCGTTGCGGCCGCCATCGAGCGGGCGGCGGCCCGGGAACGCGTCCCATGCCGCCTCGTGCTCGGCGGTGGCCTGCTCGAGTGCGGAGAGCGTCGCGGCCATGCAGTCGATTGCGCCGTTGACGGCCTTGGCGTTCGCCTGCGCGGCGGACGCCTCCACGCAGCGGCGCGGCGCGAGCGCGGGGCCGCCCTCACCGTCGGCGTCGTTGCCTTCGTCGCCCGAGCGCGCGGGCGCGGGTGCCGTTGCAGCGCCGCGAGCCGGTTGCGCGCGCAGCCGCTGGTCGAACTGGCGCAATTGCGCGAGTTCTGCCGCGAGCCGCTCGATGCGCGGATCGAGCAAGGCGATGGAGGCGTCCATGCGCCCGATTTCACCGACCACGTAGTGATGCTGATTCGCCCCGGCGGGACCGGACGCGACCGGAGCGCGCGCGAAATGGCCGATGGCCACGCCGCCGGCGAGCGCAAGCACGGCCGCCGCGCACGCCGAGGCGATCGCAGCGCGCCGCGCTGTCTCGTGCGTGACGAAGCGGACGTCGCCCTTGGTGAGATCACCGGCAGAGCTGGACCACGGCAATTTCATGGCTGGCTCCGTGAGGACCGTGCGAGTCGCACGCTCGCACAGCGGGAGCGCAATGCGGGAGGTAAAGCGGACATCTTTGGCTGCCACGGCCGGCGGACGCCGGCCCGGAAAAATTCAAAACGTCGATTATCGTGGCGTCGCAAAAAGCGCTATCCCAAATTAAGGGCCACACGGCTTGACCGGCGATTTTGCGGGCGCGGCAACGCCCCTCGAGCGCTCTTCCGACAAAAGAACTTGACTTCTCGCACCGCCGAACTAATATACGCACCGCGTACATCAACCAGAACTCACGGGTGCCAGCATGAGCGTTCCGCAACAAGCCTTCCTCCGTGACGCCATGCGGCGTCTGAACATGACCCGCGACGCATTCGCGAGCCGCATCGGCGTATCGCGTCGCGCGCTCGACACCTGGCTCTTGCCCGAGGAGTCGCAGGAATCGCGCGCCATGCCGGAGATCGTCGAGCGCTTCGTTTCGGAAATCGTCGGCAATGGCGAGCCGCGCGAAGACTATACGCAAAGCGTAGATTCGCGTTCGCTCGCGAGCCAGATGCAGTTCGAAGGCAAGCCGCAGCTGCTTTCCGTGGACCAGTTCTCGCGCGACTCCGTCGAAGCCCTGTTCCGCGTGGCCGACATCATGCAGCCCATCGCGCGCCGCCGGAAAATCTCGCGCGTGCTCGAAGGCGCGGTGCTCGGCAACCTGTTCTTCGAAGCCAGCACGCGTACGCGCGTGAGCTTTGGCGCCGCGTTCTGCCGCCTGGGCGGCTCGGTGTGCGACACGACCGGCTTCACGTTCTCCTCGATGGCCAAGGGCGAATCGATCTACGACACGAGCCGCGTGATGGCCGGCTACGTGGACGCGATGGTGATTCGGCATCCTGATCAAGGCTCGGTGGCCGAATTCGCGCGCGCGGTGAACATTCCCGTGATCAATGGCGGCGACGGTCCCGGCGAACACCCGAGCCAGGCGCTGCTCGACCTCTACACGATCCAGCGCGAGTTCTCGCGTCTGGGCAAGATCGTCGACGGCGCGCATATCGCGCTCGTGGGCGACCTCAAGTACGGCCGTACGGTGCACTCGCTCGTGAAGCTGCTCGCACTGTATCGCGGCATCAAGTTCACGCTCATTTCGCCGCCGCAGCTCGAAATGCCGGCGTACATCGTCGACAAGATCTCGACCAATGGACACGTGGTCGAGCAAACGCACGACCTGCGCGCAGGTCTGCGCGGCGCGGACGTGGTGTACGCCACACGCATCCAGAAGGAGCGCTTCGCCGACGAGTCGTTCGAAGGCTACACGCCCGAATTCCAGATCAACCAGGCAACCATGGACGAGTGCTGCAGCCCCGAAACGCTCGTGATGCACCCGCTGCCGCGCGACAGCCGCCCGGGCGCCAACGATCTTTCGACCGATCTGAACCACGATCCGCGCCTCGCGATCTTCCGCCAGACCGACAACGGCATTCCGGTGCGCATGGCGATCTTCGCGGTGCTGCTGGGCGTGGAAAATCTCGTGCAGCACTCGATGCGCGACGCAGTGTGGCGTCCGCCCGCCTACCTCGGCCCGGACGACGCCGTGTTCCACGGCATCGACTAACACTCGTTGCACTCGCAACGAAATCGGCCCGCAAGCGTCAGTCGCGCTTGCGGGCCGATTGGCTTTTGGAGCGTGTGCGCTTTACGACGTGCACACCGCAACGCACGTGAGCCCTTCGGCCTTTTCCGCCGCGTCGATCGCGGTCTCCAGCGCATCGAACGCGTGGCGCTCCACTTCGATCGCATCGAGCGGCAACTGGCCCGACTGCACGAGCGCGATCAGCGCGCGGTAGTCCGCGCCGCTGTACATGAAGTGACCCATCAACTCCCAGTTGTTGAGCATCATCTCCCCATACTTGATCGGCAAGTCCACCTCCATGCTGCCCATCAGCACCATGCGGCCATTGCGGCGCAGACTGCGCAGCGCCGATAGCGTGGCGCCCGGGTCGGTGGCGTGGCCGACCATGTCGAAGGCGAGATCGGCCCCGCCGTTCGCGGCGGCGCGGATGGCCTCCACGTCGCGCGCCATCTCGCCGCTGAGCGCCACCGTCACCACGCGACCGGCGCCGAGCTTCGTGAGCGGCGCCAGCGCCGCGGCGCGCCGGCCGAGCGCCACGACACGGCCCGCGCCGAGCGCGAGCGCATCGAGCACGGCCGCCGAGCCAAACGCGCCGGCCGCACCGTTCACCACCACGGTTTCGCCTGCCGCGAGCCGGCCGCGCCGCAGGCCGCCGAACGGCACCACGAGCTTGCCGAGCGCCGCGAGCCGCGCCGAAGGTACGTGATCGAGGCCGTCGAGCGGGAACACCGTCGAGGCCGGAAACTCGACCGCCTCGCGCAGCGTGCCGTGCGGGAAATCGCCGAGCATCGGTGCGCTGTCAGGGCTGATCGCCGTCAGCCCGATCAGCGCCTGAGCGGGCTCGCGCAGCGCTTCGTCGGCAATCCAGTAGGGGCTCAGCGCCACGCGCTGGCCTGCGCGATAGCCATACACGCCTTCGCCGACCGCAAGCACCCGGCCGATGGCGTTGGTCCCGGGCGAAAACGGCCCCGGCGGGTAGCCGTAGGGCAGCTTGCCCTGCACGTACTGGCGCGTGTAGCTCAAGAGCGGCACGGCCTCCACGCCCACCAGCAGCGCGCCGCGGCGCGCTTCGGGTTGCGGCACCTCGCGCAGCGCGAGCGGCTGGCCCGGTTGATCGAGCATCCATGCTTTCATGACTTCTCCTGGTGGAAAGGGTGTTCACGGCTGATCTGACGGATTGAACTCTAGGCGAGCGAGACGTATTCTTGAAATCAATCGCCGACATTCCACCTATCACCGTGATTGATCTCTCCGGCATCGATCTGAACCTGCTCGTGTCGCTCGACGCCCTGCTCGCCGAGTCGAACGTGACGCGCGCCGCAGCGCGCCTGAATCTCACGCAACCGGCCGTTTCGGCACAACTCGCGCGACTGCGCCAGCTCTTCGACGACCCGCTGCTCATTCCCGCCGCCACTGGCCGCGGCATGGCGCCCACGGCGCGCGCGCTCGAACTAATGGAGCCGCTGCATGCGGCGCTCAAGACGCTCGAAACCGTGGTGCGCCGCGAGCCGGCCTTCGATCCGCTCACGGGCACGCGGCGCTTCGTGGTCGCCGCAAGCGACCAGTGCGTGGCCGTGCTCGGCCTGCCGCTGATGATCGAATGGCCGCGCGTGGCTGGGCCCGGGCTGCAGCTGGCGTTCATCGCCATTGAATCCGGTTCGCTCGCGGAGCGTTTCGAGCGCGGCGAAATCGACTTGCTGCTCGGTTCCGCGCAGCAGGTGCCGCCCACGCTGAAGGCCAGAAAGCTCTACGACGAACGTTTCGTCGTGGCGCAGCGCAAAGGGCACCCGCGCGGCGGCACCGCCTTCGACCTGGACAGCTATTGCGCACTCGAGCACGTGCTCGTTTCCACGAGCGGCGCGAGCTTCTTCGGCTTCATGGACGAGCATCTCGAAGCGCTTGGCCGCCGCCGCCGCGTGGCGCACTCGGTGCAGCACTTCACGCTCGTGCCGGAGGTGCTTGCACGCACGGATTACGTGGCGACGCTGCCTTACCGGCTCATCGCGCGCTACCGGGACCGCGTGGACCTGTTCGAGCTGCCGTTCGAGGCACGCGGCTTTTCGATGCATGCGGCATGGCATCCGCGCAATCACGCCGACCCCGCGCTAGTGTGGCTGCGCGAAACCGTGGCCGCGTTGACTACCGGCGGCATGGTTAGCGATCCTCTCGATTGAAACGCGTGCGCAATTCGTCAGTCGATTGCTTCGACGAACAACCAGGCGAACCCAGGAAACCCCAGGAAAGCGACCGCATGCGCGCCAGCTATACTGCATGAGACGTCAAAAAAACGGCCGCGCCGCCACACCCAGGCACGGTCCTCACGCCGCTGTCCCATCGTCGTTTCCTGCTTGCCCGCTACTTGCGAAGCCATGCTGACTCCAGACGAAATCCGCGCGGTCCCGCTTTTCTCCACGCTCCCCGAAGCCGAACTCGAGCGCCTCGCCCAAACCTCCGCGGATCTGCATCTGAATCCCGGCGAATACGCCGTGCATGAAGGCGGCGAGCGCGCGCTGTATGCCGTGCTGTCCGGCAAGATGGAGGTCGTGAAGCTGTTCGACGGCGTCGAGCGCACGCTTGGGTGGCGCTTGCCCGGCACGATCTTCGGCGAGGTGCCGCTCGCGCTCAGCTCGCCCTTTCCGGGCGCGTATCGCGCGGCCCTGCCCTCGCGCGTCATGCGCGTGGATGCGCAGCACTACTACTCGCTGGCCGCCGCCTCGTCCGACGTCGCCACGCGCATGGGCGCGCTCGCGCGCGAACGCATAGGCGGCTTGCAGGGCCTTTCCGCTGAGCCGCCGAAAACGCGCGTGACGCTCGTAGGCGCGCGCTGGGACCCGGCCTGCGCGAATCTGCGCCAGTTCCTCGCGCGCAACCAGATCAGCTGCGAGTGGATGACGCCCGATGCGCCCGAACTCAAAGCGCGCTGGAGCGGGCCGTGCCCCGAAGAGCAGGACTGCCCGACGTTACGTCTCGCCGACGGCACGCTGCTAAGCCGCCCCGCGACGCGCGACCTCGCGGAACGCCTCGGGCTGCAAACCCAGCCACGCCTCACGGAGTACGACACGCTGATCATCGGCGGCGGCCCGGCCGGGCTTGCCGCCGCTGTCTATGGTGCGTCGGAAGGACTCCGTACCATTGTGGTGGAGCGTGAAGCGCCGGGCGGCCAGGCCGGCACCTCGTCGCGCATCGAGAATTATCTGGGCTTTCCTGGCGGCATTTCCGGCGACGAACTGGCGAGCCGCGCATTGCAGCAAGCCAGGCGGCTCGGCGCGGAGATCCTCGTCACGCGCGCCGTCGCGCGTGTGGATACCGCCGCGCGCGAAGTCCATCTGGACGGCGGCGACATGGTGCGCGCGCACACACTCATTCTCGCGACGGGCGTCACGTGGCGGCGCCTGGCGATCGAGGGCTTCGACCGCTTCATCGGCAAGGGCATTTATTACGGCGCGGCGCGCAGCGAAGCGAGCGGAACGCACGGACTCGACGTGTATCTGATCGGCGGTGGCAATTCGTCGGGACAGGCCGCGCTGTACTTCGCCAATCATGCGCGCGCCGTCACGCTCGTCGTGCGTGGCGAATCGCTCGAGAACAAGATGTCGCGCTATCTCGTCGAGCAGTTGGCCGGCAAGGAGAATGTGCGCGTCGAGCTGAATTCCGAAGTGGTCGGCGTGCACGGGGAGACGCATCTCGACGCCATCGACGTGCTCGACACGGCCAGCGCAAGCGTGAGCCGGCGCGAATGCGGCGGCCTGTTCGTGTTCATTGGCGCCGACGCGGAAACGGGCTGGCTGCCGCCCGAGATTGCCTGCGATAAACGCGGCTACGTGCTGACCGGCGACGATGCCGTGAAAGCCGGGCGCTGGTCGCACCGCCGCGATCCTTACCTGCTCGAATCGAGCGTGCCCGGCATCTTTGCCTGCGGCGACGTGCGGCTGAGCCCGGTCAAGCGCGTGGCCTCCGCCGTTGGTGAAGGCAGCATGGCGATCGCCTTCGTGCATCGCTACCTCCAGGAAGACCGCGCGTAGTATCTCGCAGAACAGATCGCCGCTCGCGATCTTTCAATACGCTTTTTTCCTCTTGCAGCACGGCATTTCTGTCCACTGCGCCAGCTTCGCGCCGGGCTGGCGTCAGTCATGGGACAGCGTTGCGCCATCAAGCAATGTGCAGCGAAAAATTCACACGCAAGCGCTTTACTTTCGGGTTCGAGAAGTGCAATTTGCAGTTCTGCCATGCCCGGCTGAGCGGCCGCGGCATTGGAATTGCTGCACGAAAGACGCACCCCGCTGCGCGAAAAAGCCCTGCGCAACCCCGCGCGGCCAGCGCCTGAAGTCCCGCGTTTGAAGTCCCCGGTTCACGTTCCGTCTTCATTCTGGAGTCCGCAGAACGCCATGTCCAACGAACGTCCCCTCGATGCGCCGTGCGATAGCGACGACGCCTCCCAGGCTTCCCCCTCGCGCGCGCCCGCCGACGTCACGCGCCGCCGCTTCCTGCAATCGGCCGCTGCCGCTGCCGCACTGAGCGCAACGCCTCATCTGCATGCGCAGAACGCGCCACCGGCCACCGCCCCAACGCAAGCTCCGCCGCCTGCACCCGCGCAACCGGTCAGGCTCGATATCAACGGCCGCGAATATGCGCTGCATATCGAACCGCGCGTTACGCTGCTCGATGCGCTGCGCGACTATGCGGGTCTCACCGGCACCAAGAAAGGTTGCGACCGCGGCCAGTGCGGCGCATGTACGGTGCTCGTGGAAGGACGGCGCATCAACAGTTGCCTCACGCTCGCGGTGATGCACGAAGGTCAGCGCATCACCACAGTCGAAGGGCTCGCGGGCGCGGCCGCGCTGAGTCCTGTGCAGCGTGCCTTTGTCGAACACGATGCCTTCCAGTGCGGCTTCTGCACGCCGGGCCAGTTGTGCTCGGCAACAGCATGCCTGAGCGAATTCACAGCAGGTACGGCGAGCGCCGCCACGCCCGACGTGCGCACACGCCCCGCGCAACTGAGCGACGCCGAAATACGCGAGCGCATGAGCGGCAACATCTGCCGCTGCGGCGCCTATGTCAACATCGTGGCCGCCGTGCGCGATGCGCACACGGCCAGCGCCTGAGTCACGGAGGCACGAACATGGATGCCATCTCGTACCAGCGCGCCGCCGACGTGAACGGCGCGATCGCCGCCGCGCAGCGACCCGGCGCGGTGTTCATCGGCGGCGGCACGAATCTGCTCGATCTCATGAAAGGCGGCGTCGCGCATCCGGTGACGCTCATCGACATCACGCGCATCGAGACGCTCGATCAAGTCGAAACGCTGCCCAACGGCGGCCTGCGCATTGGCGCGCTCGTGCGCAACAGCGACGCGGCCAATCACACGCTCGTGCGCACGCAATACCCGCTGCTCTCGCAGGCGCTGCTCGCAGGCGCTTCGCCGCAACTGCGCAACATGGCGACCGTGGGCGGCAATCTCATGCAACGCACGCGCTGCGCGTACTTTTACGACACCGCTTTCTCCCAATGCAACAAGCGCGCGCCCGGCAGCGGCTGCGCGGCGGTTGGCGGCTTCAACCGCATGCATGCGATCCTCGGCGCGAGCACGCAATGCGTGGCCGTCAATCCATCCGATATGAGCGTCGCGCTCGCGGCGCTCGACGCGACCGTGCAGGTGAGCGGGCCGCGTGGTCAACGTTCGATTCCGTTCGCCTCATTTCATCGCTTGCCTGGCGACCGGCCCGATCTCGACACAACGCTTCAGTCAGGTGAACTGATCACTTCGGTCGACTTGCCCCCGCCCTTGTTCAGTGAGCACTCGCACTATCTCAAGGTCCGCGACCGCGCGAGCTATGCTTTCGCGCTCGTCTCCGTCGCGAGCGCGCTGCAACTCGACGGCCACCGCATACGCGCGGCGCGCATCGCGCTGGGCGGCGTCGCGCATCGGCCCTGGCGCGCGAGCGTGGCGGAGCAGCATCTCGCGGGAAAAACACTCAGCGCGACGACGCTACGCGAAGCCGCAGCGGCGGAACTCGCCCAGGCGAGACCGCTGAGCGGCAATGCCTTCAAGGTCGGGCTCGCGCAGCGCGCAATCATTCGTTCGACGCTGCTCGCCGCAGCCGGCACGCAAGGTCAAAACACCGGAGAGATTGCATGAGCACGCTGACCGGACAACCGATGGACCGCATCGACGGCATGCTCAAGGTCACGGGCGGCGCCCTCTACGCGAGCGATTTCCCGCAAACGCGGCTTGCCCATGCCGTGCTCGTCACCAGCACGATGGCGAGCGGCACGATCGCGTCGATCGACGCGAGCCGTGCGCAGTCCATGCCCGGCGTGCTGCTCGTCATGACGTACCAGAACGCGATGCGCCTGCCCAATGGCGGGCGCTCGCCGCTCAAGCCGCCCGCCGGACGCCACCTCACGCTGCTGCAGGACAACGTCGTGCGCTACAGCAACGAGCCTGTCGCGGTCGTCGTGGCCGACACGCTCGAACACGCGACGGATGCCGCGCGCCACCTCGACATCGCCTACTCGCCAACGCAGGCCACGCTCGACTTCAACCGCGCGAAGGGCGACGCGCACGCGCCGCCAAGCCCGATGGGCCGCCCGGTCGAATCGACGCGCGGCAACGTCGAGGCCGGCATGAACGAAGGTGCGGTGCGGCTCGACGCGGTCTACACGACGCCCACGCAGTTCCACAACCCGATGGAGCCGCACGCGACGTTGGCCCATTGGGACGGCCCCGACCTCACGCTCTACGACGCCACCCAGGGCGTGAGCGGCGCGCGCAACGCAGTGGCGGCCGTGTTTGGCATCGCGCCGGACAACGTGCGTGTGATCTCGCCGTTCCTCGGCGGCGGCTTCGGTTCCAAGGGGTCGTCGTGGTCGCACGTGAGCCTGTGCGCAATGGCCGCGAAGCAGACCGGGCGCCCCGTGCGCCTCGCGCTCGCGCGCCCGCAAATGTTCGGCTCGGTCGGCTCGCGCCCGCACACGGAGCAGCATCTCTCGCTCGCCGCGCGCGCGGATGGCACGCTTACGGCCCTCCGCCACGACACGTTCGCCCACACGTCCTCGTTCGAAGACTGGCTCGAGATGTCCGGCCTCATCACACGCATGATGTACGCGGTGCCCAATTGCAGCACGAGCCATCGTGTCGTACCCCTGAATGTCGGCACGCCGACCTTCATGCGCGCGCCCGGTGAAACCACGGGCTCATTCGCGCTCGAATCCGCCATGGACGAACTGGCATGGCAGCTGAAGATGGACCCGGTTGCGTTGCGCCTGAAGAACTACGCCGAAAGCGAGCCGCAGGACGGCAAGCCGTGGTCGTCGAAAGCGCTGCGCCAATGCTATGAAACGGGCGCGCAACGCTTCAACTGGTCGCGGCGCATCGCCACGCCGCGCGCCATGCGCAACGGCAATACGCTCATCGGCCTTGGCATGGCCAGCGCGACCTACCCCGCGAATCGCAGCGAAGCCGCCGCCGTGGCGCGTATCTTGCCCGACGGCACTGCGATGGTCGCGTCGGGCACTCAGGACATCGGCACCGGCACTTACACGGTCATGACCCAGGTGGCCGCCGACGCGCTCGGCTTCCCGCCCAGTCGCATCCACTTTGCGCTGGGCGATTCGACCTTGCCGCAAGCGCCGGTTTCGGGCGGCTCGCAGTCGGCGGCAAGCGTCTCGCCCGCCGTGCAGGCCGCGTGCACCGCCGTGCGCGACAAGCTCGTCGCGCTCGCGCGCGCGGACCGCGGTTCGCCCGTCTACGGTCTCGCCAACGACGACGTGAGCGTGCAGGACGGCTGGGTCGTGAGCCGCAGCGACAGCTCGCGCCGCGATCCGGCCGCCGCCGTCATCGCACGCGCGGGCGGACAGCCTTTGGAGGCGCAGGTCGCGACCAGGCCCGGCGCGGAAAAGCAGCAGTACGCGTTTCACTCATTCGGCGCGGTGTTCGCCGAAGTGCATGTCGATGCCGATACGGGAACGATACGCGTGGCGCACATCGTCGGCGCGTACGACGTAGGGCGCGTGCTCAACGAAAAGACCGCGCGCAGCCAGTTGATGGGCGGCATGGTGTGGGGCGTGGGCACGGCCCTGCACGAAGAGGGGCTTTTCGACACGCGCATGGGCCGCATTGCGAACAACAATCTCGCGGAGTATCACGTGCCCGTGAACGCGGATATCCGCGAGCTGGACGTGCTGTTCGTGGGCGAGCCGGATCTGCGCTTCAATCCGCTCGGCGTGCGCGGCATCGGCGAGATCGGCATAACCGGCGTGCCTGCGGCCATTGCAAACGCCGTGTATCACGCCACCGGCGTGCGCGTGCGCGATTTGCCGATCACGCTCGACAAGGTCGTTCCGCAGATGAATTCGCTCGTATGACCGGCACTGTGTGGCCTGCAATGACGATCCTGCACCCGCATAGTGCATGAGCGGCTAATCCTTGCGGCGCAAGGCAAATAGCGCGGGCGGGGCTTGCCTCGCGCGCGCTTGCGCCGCACAATCACTGCTCCCCCTCTTCGCGGGCGTTCACACCCATGGCCTATGCTTCGTTCGCCACCGGCGTGTTGCTCGCCGCCGGCACCGGCTCGCGCTTCGATCCCAACGGTCTGCGCAACAAACTCCTCGCCCCTCTGCCGGAAGGCACATGCGTCGCGCGCGAGTCCGCGCAACGGCTGCTGCGTGTCGTGCCCAAAGTGATCGCCGTGGTGCGTCCCGGGGCGGAAACGCTCGCGCACGTGCTCAACGACGCGGGTTGCGACGTCGTGTTCGCGCCCGACGCCGCGCGCGGCATGGGCGCGAGCCTCGCTGCCGGCGTGGAAACCGATCATGACGCGGAAAGCTGGATCGTCGCGCTGGCCGACATGCCCTGCATTGCCGTCGCATCGATCGAAGCTGTGGCGCGTGCGCTGGACGACGGCGCGTCGCTCGTCGCACCGTTCTATCGCGGGCAGCGCGGACATCCCGTGGGCTTCGGCTACCCGCATCGCGCAGCGCTCGTCGCGCTCGATGGCGACGCGGGCGCACGCGCCCTGCTGAATGCGCACCCGCTCACGCGAGTCGAAGTCGACGACCCCGGCATTCTGCGCGACGTCGACACGCCAGCCGACCTCAACGGGCTTTGATTCGGCGCCCCCCGCGCTGAGATGGTTCGATTGTTCAATTGCGAGTGCCTGGCATGCAAACGATCGCCTAGGCTATAAGCTGACGCGCACCTTCCAGCCGTCCGCTTTAGCGCAAGAGGACCTCGCGATGATCTGCTCGCACACGAACCCGCTTCCCGATCCGCTCGCCGATCCGACACGGGACCCCGAACGCGACCCGCTCAGCCCGCCGGCGCCGGGCCATCACAACGACGAACCCCAGCAGCCCGAGGGACCGCCGGACAAGGACCCCGTCTGACCGGCTGATGGCACGCCCGGCCGCCAGCGCCTGGCGTCTCACCTCACGGCCGTAACGGCGCTCGCGACGACGGCTCGCAAGCGCCGCGGCGCTTCCTGCGCGCCCCGCCTTTCTTCCGTCCCCATATCCCTGCCTTTCGCAAAGCTTGCGCCTTCGACGGTCGATCCGTAGAATGCAAACGATTCCTATTTGCAGTATTTTTCAAGATTGCCGTGAGCCCAATCGTCATCGCGTTCGCCCGCGCACACTGGCGGGCGAGCCGAGGTTTCGCATGAGACCGCTGCTGGTCCGCCTGCACCGCTGGTTCGGTCTTGGCACCGCCGCCTTCCTGTTCCTCGCCGGACTCACCGGCGCGGTGATCGCGTGGGACCACGAACTCGACGCGCTGCTCAACCCGTCGTTCTTCCGTAGCGCGACGCCTGGCACGCCGCTGCCTGCGCTCGAACTCGCCAAGCGCCTCGAGGCCGAAGAACCGCACGCGGTCGTGACCTTCATGCCGCTTGCCGTCGAGCCCGGCCATACCTGGATCGCGCTGGTGGCGCCGCGCGTCGATCCTGCAAGCGAGGCGCCCTACGCGCTCGACTTCAACCAGGTCGCACTCGACCCCGTAACGGGTGAAGAGCAAGGGCGCCGCATGTGGGGCAAGGCATCGCTTGCGCGCCAGAACCTGATTCCGTTCCTCTACCAACTCCACTACACGCTGTTCATGCCGACGAAGATGGGCATCGACTTCGGCGTCTGGACGATGGGCGTGGTGGGGATCGTGTGGCTGCTCGACGGCTTCATCGCGATCGTGCTCGCTTTCCCGAGCCTGAAAAGCTGGCGCAAGTCGCTCGCGTTTCGCGTGAAGCGCGGCGGTTATGCGCTCACCTTCGACCTGCACCGCTCGGGCGGCGTGTGGCTGTGGGGACTCCTGATCGTCGTGGCTGTCACGTCCATTTCGATGAATCTCGGCGCGCAGGTCGTGCGCCCGGTGGTGTCGGTTTTCTCGACACTCGCGCCGGACCCGTTCCGCATCGTGGCGCCTGGCCCCGCGCTCACGCCCGCAGAGGCCACGACCGCGCGCGAACGTATCGTGAGCGAAGCCGCCGACGTGGGGCGCCGCGAAGGCATCACGGCGCCGCCGGGCGGACTCTTCGGGCTGCCCACGTCCGGCGTGTATGGCGTGGGCTACTACGCACCGGGCATGGATCACGGCGACGCGGGCCTCGGCAACGCCTGGCTCATGATGAACGCGCGCACGGGCGACGTGCTCGGCAGGCAGATTCCCGGCAAAGGCAGCGCAGGCGACATCTTCCTTCAGGCACAGTTTCCGTTGCACTCGGGTCGCATCGCCGGGCTGCCGGGCCGTATCGCCATCAGCTTCACCGGTCTCGTCGTGGCGATGCTCAGCGTGACCGGCGTACTCATCTGGCTCAAGAAAGCGCGTGCGCGGCGCAAGCCCGCGAAGCAAGCCAGGACGGCCAGCACGATCGGCACGCGCGAGCGCGCCACGAACTGATCCGCAAACAAACGCGCGTGACAAAACAAAAGGCCTTGCAACGATCACTCGCTGCAAGGCCTTTTTTTTGGACGGGCTCGAAACCGCTCGCTCGCCATGCTTGCGTTCAGCGCGTCACTTCATCGAACGCCGCGAGCAAGCGCTCGACATCGGCGGCGTGAATGTCGCCCATCGTCGAAATGCGGAACAGTTCCGCCGACAAGCCGCCTTGCCCCGCATAGATCACGAAGCCGCGCGCCTTGAGCGCGTCATGCAGCAACGGATAATCGACGCCTGCGGGCAGGCGGAACGCGCGCAGCACGACCGACGATTCATCTTTCGGCAGCACGCTCTCCATGCCGCGTGCGGCGAGCCCCGCACGCACCTGCTCCGAAAGCGCCGCATAGCGCGCGTGACGCGCCTGCCAGCCGCCTTCATCGGCGAGTTCGCGCAGCGCCTCGACGAGCGCGTAATACGCGTGCACGGAAGGCGTGAACGGCGTGTTGCGCTGATCCTGCAGCGTGGCAAGACGCTTGAGGTCGAGATAGTACGTGCGGCTATGCGCCTGTGCGAGCGCCGTGCGGCGCACCACCACGAAGGCCGCGCCCGGCACGCCGTGCAGGCACTTGTTCGCCGTCGCGGCCACCGCCGCGATGCTCGCGTCGCCGAAATCGATCGCTTCGGAACCGAAGCTGCTCACGCCGTCCACAAGCATTTGCACGCCGCGCGCGCGGCACGCTTCGCCCAGCGCGCGCAGATCGTTCAGGCGGCCCGTAGTCGTTTCGTGATGGATGATCGCAACGTGCGTGATCGCCTTGTCGGCGTCGAGCGCGGCCGTGATGCGCGCGAGGTCCGGCGCCTGCATCCAGTCGTGCTTGACGACCTCATGCGCAATGCCGTACTGCTTCGCGATGGCCGTAATGCGCTCGCCATACACGCCGTTTTCGACGATCAGCAGCTTGCCGGTCGCAGGCACGAGTGTCGAGATCATGCTTTCGACCGCAGCCGTGCCGGAACCCGTCATGAGCACGGCCTGCCACTGCGCGGGGTCGAGATCGTAGACGCCCACGAGACGCGTGCGCGCCTCTTCCTGCACGTCGAAGAACTCGCTTTCGCGATGGCACAGGTCTTCCTGGAGAAGGCTCTGGCGCACGCGTTCGGTCAGCGTGACCGGGCCGGGGTTGAGCAGCAGCATCGTGAATTCCTTATTTGGCAGACTCGTAAGCGAGCGCGCCGATGTGGCGCATGAGGCGCGTCTTCACAGCGGGCGGCGTGATCGTGGGGCGCGGCAGGCCGTCGGGCGTGCCGCGGCGAATCGTCAGGCGTACGAAGCGTGTGCCTGCGACACCCGAAGCGCCCTTCGCGCGTTCGCGCGCGGCGGCGAGCACGCTGTCGAGCGTGGTGAGGTCGTCGCCTTCCACGGCGTCCGCGTAACCGCACGCGGCAGCCACGTTCGCGAACGACACCTGCCCCGACACGGTGGCCTGGCCACCCGTCGAGTCGTGCGCGCCGTTGTCGAGCAGCACGTGCGTGAGGTTCGCGGGGCCATAGGCGCCGAGCGTGGCGAACACGCCCATGCGCATGAGCGCCGCGCCGTCGCCGTCTAGCGCGACCACGTTCAGGTCGGGCCGCGCAAGCGCGAAGCCGAGCGCGAACGGCGTGACGCAGCCCATCGAGCCCACCATGTAAAGCTGGTTCGAGCGGTCGTCGAGCGCGTAGAGTTCGCGGCCGCAGAAACCCGTCGAGGCGACGACCACCGTCGACTCGGCAGGCGTCGCGGCGATCACGCGCTCGAGCGCCTGCTGACGCGTGGCCAGTTGATCAGGCGTCTTTCCGGTCCACTTTGCCTGCGCGACGGGCAGCGCATGCTTTTCCGGCATGGCGCCGCCGCCCTTGAGTTCGTAGGGCGCCACACTACCCTTCTGCATGACGAGCGCATACGGGCGGCCCGTTTCGTCCATGTGCCTGATGGCGCGGTCGAGCGCCGCCGCGATCTGATCCGCTTCCGTGGGGAACGTCTCCCACGGAATTTCCATCGTTTCCAGCATCTGCGGCGTGACAGGGCCCATCAACGCGTGCTGCGGTTCGTCGCTGACGCCCGGCTGGCCGCGCCACGTCACGATCAGCAGTTGCGGCAGGCGGAATGTCCACGTGAGCGAAGTGAGCGGGCTCACGGCGTTGCCGAGGCCCGAGTTCTGCATCATCGTGATGCCGCGCTTGCCCGCGAGCGCCACGCCCGCGATGACCGCGACCGCGTCGCCTTCGTTGGCCGCGCTCACGTAGTGCAGCGAGTCGTCTTGCAGCACGTAGTTGATGAACGGCGTGAGGTACGAGCACGGCACGCCTGCGTACCACTCGAAGCCGCGCGAGCGCGCCGCTTCGACGAACTGTGCGGCTTCGATCATGCCTGGCCCTCCGCGCCCAGCGGCGTTTGCGCGTGGGCGAAATCGCCCGCGCGGCGGAAGTCTTCGAGGTCGTTCACACCGCGCCAATGGCCGTGCACGTATTGCACTTCGACTTTCTCGCCGTCTGCGATCAGCGCGTTGAGCAGCGCGGGCATGTCGAGCGTGTCGAAGTCGGCGCGCGTTTGCAGTTGCGCGAGCTTCTTCGCGAGCTTCGCGCGGCCCGCGCCACGCACGTTCACGAGACCGATCCAGCGGCCATGCGCCGCCGAGCCGTTCGCGGCCGGTTCGCTCGCCACCCGCTCGAGGAACACCTTGTTGCCGAACAGGTCGCGCTCGTCGGCGGCCGAGCACCATGCGAAGTCGCGCGTGCTGCTGTTCTCCGAGTCAGGCGACGAATCCACCACCACGCTGAAGTCCGCTTCGCTTTCCACGAGATCGCGCAGGATGTAGCTGCGGAACACGAGGTCGCCGTACGAAATCACCGTGTCGTTGTCGAGCGCGCCAACCGCGCACGCGAGCGAAGCGAGTTCGTTCGTCTGTGCGAAACGCTCGTTGCGCACGAGCTTGATGCCCGCGGTGTCGATGGCCTCGGCCTTGTAGCCGCCCACCACGGTGATGTCGTTGACCGACTGCTTCTTGAACGCATCGACGAGCCAGCGCAGCAGCGGCTTGCCCGCCACGGGCAGCATGACCTTGGGCTTGTCTTCCGTGTAGGCGTCGAGGCCCGAACCGCGGCTCGCGGCCAGCACGATCGCCGAGCCCGCGCCGCGCGACGAAGCGGAAAGGTAACGGTCTTCGGCTTCCGAGTATTCGTCGGCGTCCTGCAGGCGAAAAATTTCGTTGACCGTAGCAATACGGTCTTCGACATCGACGAGCGTTTGCGTTTCGTAAATCGTTTTTGTGACTGCCTGCATGGCCGAAACGGCCGCACGAATCTGATGGTTCGCCCAGATCACCGTGCTGATGCCCGCCTTGCGGAACACGTCGGTCGGCGTGCTGTAGTACTTGGTCGGCACGATCACGAGCGGCCCGCGGCCCGCCCACTCGCGCGCGAACGTGAGAATCTCGTCAGCTTTCGAAAGCTTGCTGTGGATGAGGATCGCGTCCGCGCCAGCCTGCCGATACGCCTCGGCGCGCTTGAGCGCTTCGTCCATGCCCCAGCCCGCGATCAGCGCCTCCACACGCGCGACGATCGAGAAGTGCTCGTCGGTTTGCGAGTCCTTGCCGGCCTTGATCTTGCCGCAGAATTCGTCGATGTCGGCGAGCGGTTGCGCTTCGCCGCCGATGAAACTGTTGGTCTTCGGGAACACCTTGTCTTCAATGCAGACACCGGCGATGCCGCGCTGCTCCAGCTTGCGCACGAGACGGCGCACGTTGTTGAAGTTGCCATAGCCGGTGTCGCCGTCGAGCAGGATCGGCAAGTCGCTCGCATCGGCCATGAACTCGAGGTTGTCGACCACCTGGGTCCAGCTCGCCTCGTTGTTGTCGCGCACGCCGAACTGCGCGGAGATCGAGAGGCCCGAGCCCCAGATCGCCTTGAAGCCCGCTTCGCGCGCGATGCGTGCGGAAAGGCCGTTGTGCGCTTCCATCAGGAATTCGAGTTCGTTGCTGGTCAGCATCTGGCGCAGCCGCGCGCTGCGCGACGTGGCTACAGCGGCGGGGACCAGGGCGGGTTCGCGTGCGTTCATTCTTGTTACTCCAGTGGACGTCATGAGGGCGGCAGCGGGGGCTGCGCCGTGCGCGTCGCATCGTTGGGAAAGGTCCTTCATCCCGGCCTCGTCGGGGCCTCGAAGTCGGGCCGGCCGGGTGCAAAGTCGCGACTATATCGGAAATGATTCCTATCCGCAGTCGATCACCGCAAAGAGTGGCAAATCATGGAGATACAGTGAAATTTGTGGCTTTTATCGGCGTTTTCGCGTGGGTTTCAGCGCGGCGTCACATGCGCCCTTATGCGCCAGATCAAAGATCGTTGATTTGTATGAAGAAACGCTGCCTAAGCAGGGTTCCCCCTGGGTCTCGCGCACGTTTGCGGGGGCCGTAAACACACACAGACGGCCTCGTTTCTCCCCCTGCGTTGTGCCCGCCGTGCAGCCTCTCTGGAATACCCGACCGACCATGCAGAAGATGACACTCAACAAGAAGCTCCGCTCGATGATCGCGATCCTCTGGATCGGCCTGCTGCTGATCGTCGCCTTTGGCGCCTGGCAAAGCCGCGAGGCGATGGTCCGCGAGCGGCGCGCGCAACTCACGACGCTCGTTGAAGAAGCGATGAGCGTGACGAACTACTACTACGGCCTCTCGCAACGCAACGTCATGCCCGAAGCCGACGCGCAAAAGCAGGCGCTCGCCGTGATCGGTTCGATCCGCTACGGCTCGGACGGCTATCTGAGCATCAACGACTCGAATGCGGTCATGCTGATGCACCCGATCAAGCCGGAGCTGAACGGCAAGAAGCTCACCGACTTCACCGACCCGGCCGGCACCCACGTCTTCACCGAACTCGTGAGCGCGGCGAGCGGCCCGAACGGCGGCTTCCTCGACTACCTGTGGGCCAAGCCCGGCCATAGCGAGCCGGTGCCCAAGACGAGCTATGGCCGACGCTTCGCGCCGTGGGACTGGGTGATCGTGACGGGCATGTACATGGACGACGTGCGCGCCGAGTTCTTCGACAGCCTGCTGCGCTGGCTTGGCGTGACCTTCCTGCTGGGTGCCGCCGCCACCGCGGTGATGGTGCTCGTGGTGAAGAGCGTGCGCAGCAGCATCGGCGGCGAGCTGGAAGGCGCAGTGGACGCAGCCAACCGTATCGCCCAGGGCGACCTCACGCTGCGCCTGCAGGTGCAGGGCACGAACGAGGCGAGCCTGATGCGTGCGCTCGCAACGATGCAGACGGCGCTCGTGCAAACCGTCTCGCGCGTGCGCAGCGGCGCGGAAAACATCAACGTGGGCGCGAACGAGATTGCGGCGGGCAACACGGATCTCTCGCAGCGCACCGAGGAGCAGGCGGCGGCGCTCGTGCAGACTGCATCGAGCATGGATCAGATGACGGCGAACGTGCGCCAGAACGCGGATAGCGCCCAGCATGCGGCGTCGCTCGCGAGCCAGGCCGCCGACGTCGCCACGCGCGGCAGCGCCGTGGTCGACGACGTGGTGCGCACCATGGGTGACATCACGACGAGCTCGCAGCAGATCGGCGACATCATCGGCGTGATCGACGGCATTGCGTTCCAGACCAACATCCTCGCGCTGAACGCGGCCGTGGAAGCGGCGCGCGCCGGCGAACAAGGCCGCGGCTTCGCGGTGGTGGCCGCCGAAGTGCGCAGCCTCGCGCAGCGCTCCGCCACCGCCGCCAAGGAGATCAAGGCGCTGATCGAAAAGTCGACCGGCACCGTGACCGAAGGCCAGCAGCTCGTGACCAACGCGGGCTCGACGATGACCGAGATCGTGCAGTCGGTGCGACGCGTGCACGAGATCCTCGAAGAGATCAGCAACGCGTCGCGCGAGCAGAGCGCCGGCATCGAGCAGGTCAACCGCGCCGTGGGCGAGATGGATCAGGTGACGCAGCAGAACGCGGCGCTCGTGGAAGAGGCCGCCGCCGCCGCCCATTCGCTCAAGGATCAGGTGAGCGTGCTGCGCGAGTCGATCGCGAGCTTCCGCTTGCCGATGCACGCTTAACTCGTTCTGCCCGCCGCGGCGCGACTTCGCCGCCGCGCGCTCCCCCTTCCCTCCGGGCCGCTTTCGCGGCCCGGTTTGCTTTACGCCCCTCCCGCTTTCTCCCAACGTTCGCGCCGCATGACGGCGCGCAACGCGCGCCCAGTCGTCTCGCGGCCGCGCGCACCTATCATTTCAATTCAATTACATCATGTTTACAATGTAATTCTGCCAAGCCACCCCGCCTTGCCGATGATCCGCTCCAGGAAACCGCCGCGCGACCCGCACGCGGCCGCGACCCGTCACCCGATGCTTGCGCCGCGCCTGCCCGCGTGGCGCTCGAAGTTCATCGTGTTCATCACGTTCGCGGCGTTCGCTGCGCTGGCCGGGCGCGCGTTCTGGATTCAAATCGCCAATCACGGCTTTTACGTGAAGCAGGGCCAAAAGCGCTACCAGCGCACGCTGGAGCTCGACGCCATGCGCGGGCGCATCGTCGATCGCAACGGCGCGCTGCTGGCCGTGAGCCTCGCGACCTTCGAAGTCTGGGTGAACCCGCGGCTGCTCGACGCCGCCGCGCACGCGCCGCTCGCGCGCCTGCTCGACATGCCGCTCGCGGAGCTCGAGCGGCGCGTGGCCGGCGACCGCTCCTTCGTGCTGCTCAAGCGCCAGGTGGACGCCAGCACCGCCGAGCACATCGACGAGATGGGCACGGGCGGCATCACCCTGATCGCCGACTCGAAGCGCTATTACCCCGAAGGCGAATCGGCCGCGCACGTGGTGGGCTTCACCGATATCGAAGACGCCGGCCAGGAAGGCATCGAACTTGCGGCGAACGCGCGCCTGCGCGGCACGCCGGGGCAGCGCGAGGTGATCCGCGACCGGCTCGGGCGCGTCGTCTCCGAGCCGCGCGAGCGCGTGCAGCCGCGCAACGGCGACACCGTGCAACTCACCATCGACCGCCGCGTGCAGCAGCTCGCGTACACGCAGCTCAAGGCAGCCGTGGCGAAAAACCATGCGGAAGCGGGCAGCGTCGTCGTGCTCGACGCACAGAACGGCGAGATCCTCGCGCTCGCGAACTGGCCGTCGTTCGACCCGAACGACCGCGCGCGTCTCACGGGCAAGCAGCTGCGCAACCGCGCCGTGGTCGACACGTTCGAACCCGGCTCGACCATCAAGCCCGTGGTCGTTTCGCTGGCCATGGACCTGCGCAAGGTCAACGCGAACACGATCATCGACACCTCGCCGGGCACTTACCGCATCGGTCCCGCGACGGTCCACGACACGTCCAATCATGGCCGCATGACCGTGGCCGAAGCGATCCAGAAGTCGAGCAACATCGCACTCGCCAAGCTCGCGCTGAATCTTCCCGCGCAAACCATCTGGGACAAGTATCAGGAGTACGGACTCGGGCAGAAGCCCGGCGTCACGTTCCCGGGCGTGGCGCCTGGCCGCGTGCGGCCGTGGGCGCGCTGGCGCCCCATCGAACAGGCGACGATGGCGTATGGCTACGGCCTTTCCACTTCGCTGCTGCAGATGGCGCAGATCTACACGGCCTACGCCGGCGACGGCACGCTGCATCCGGTCACGCTGCTGCGCGATGCGCCAGCCGGCGCGGGCGGTTCAACGGCGTTGGCCACGCGCGCGGTCACGACCCCGGCCACGGCCGCCGCCATGCGCAAGATGCTGGAAATGGCGACGAGCGACGGCGGCACGGGGCGCGCGGCGAACGTGGATGGCTATCGCGTGGGCGGCAAGACGGGCACCGCGCGCAAGCAGATCGGCGCGGGCTACGCGAAGAACCGCTATCGCGCGCTCTTCGTGGGCATGGCGCCGATGAGCGCGCCGCGCGTGATCGTGGCGGTGATGATCGACGATCCTGCGGGCAAGGCGTTCTATGGCGGCACGGTCGCGGGACCGGTGTTCTCCGGTGTGACGGCCGGCACGCTGCAGTTGCTCGGCGTGCCACCCGATGTCGCGGCCGCACCCGAGAGCGCCAAGGGCGCGAACGGCGCGAAGCCTGGCTCTGGGCGCGGTTAGCGTCGCAATCAATGGTGGCGATAAGCGGGCGGCGGCTCGCTGCCTGACACCGCGGCGGGCGCACCGGCTTCGCCGTTCTGCGCAGGCGGCGCACCGTAACCCGACTGCGCAACCTGTTCTTGCTGCTGGCGCGCCTGCGCGAGGCGCGCTTCGTTGGCGCGTTTTTCGGCAAGCCTGTGCATGGCGCTTTGCACATCTTCCGGATAGTTGACGTCATTCGCTGAAGCCGGGTTGTAGCCCACCGACTCCAGATCGACCAGTTCCTGCAGCACCTGGGCGCGCGTCACCGAGCCGTTTTGCGCGGTGTTTTGCGTACTGTTGGCCTGGGCAAACGACACCGTCGGAACGATCGCCATCATCGAAACCAGCGCCACGCGTAGCATTGCGTTCTTCACCTTGCTCTCCGTATGAACTCGATGAGCAAAGTCTACGTAGCGCGGCCACGCATAAAAACCGGCTTACGCAGGAGAGAGTCTTCTATTCCTCGCAAGATTGATAAGGACTTCTGCGGTCCTCAAATCTGGTCGCGGCCAAACGCGCGCAGCCCGTCGAGATCGAGCACGTCCACGCGGTTATAGGAGAGCGCGACGAGCCCCCGGCGCTCGAGCGTCTGCAGGGCCTGGTTGATCCGTTGCCTCGACGCGCCCGCCAGCATGCCGATCTCCTCCTGCGAGATGTCGAGCGCGCGCCCCGTTTCGGGGTAAAGATCGGGATTGAACATCTGCGCGAGCGACTGCGCAACGCGCGCGTCGACGTCCAGCAGACGGCTGTTCTGGATCAGCGCAATGAACTCGCCCATGCGATTGTTGAGCTGATGGATCACGAAGCGGTTGAACGGCAGGCTGCAGTCCATGAGGCGGTGGAACGTCTCGGTGGCGACGGCCATGACGAGCGAAGGTTGCAGCGCAATCACATCGTACTTGCGCGGCTCGCGCTTGATCACACTCCCCTCGCCGAACCAGCCGCCATGCGGCACACCCGAAAACGTGCAGCCGCGCCCTGAAGCATTGAAAATCGCCAGCTTCACGAGGCCCGAACTCACGCCGAGCCACCAGTCCGAGGGGGCTTCGCGCGCGGCGACGATCGCGCCCGCGGCATAACCCTGGGCATGCGAGGACGCCAGCACCCACTCGCGATGCTCGGGCGCAAGCGCGCGAAACCACACGCAGCGCTCGAACAAGGCGGCGAGGCGCGCCATGTTCGCTGCGTCGATGCGCTCGCCTTCGCGCCACGAATCGCGGGCGGGCGGTGTCCCGTCCGGGGGCATAATGGATTGCGACATCGCGCTTTCCTGGAGTTAGGTCAATCTTTGGGTCGATATTGTCGAGCGGATCGTGAGTTGCAGCGCTCTCGCGACCCGCTCTGTCGCGCCGGCGACAGACTGGCGTGCGCGGCCCTGCTACGGTAGCGCGAATCATACCTACAAACCTGCGACACGCCGCGGCACGGCTTTCGAGCCGGCATCGGCGATCGACACCGGAGACACCGCCATGTTGCACCCGTACGAAGAAGGGCTCGCACAACGCGAAGCCAACTATGTGCCGCTCACGCCAATCGATTTCATCGCCCGCGCGGCCGAAGTCTATGGCGAGCGCCTCGCCGTGGTCCATGGCGACGTCCGCCGCACCTGGCGCGAAACGTATGCGCGCACGCGGCGGCTCGCGAGCGCGCTCGCGCGGGCGGGCATCGGCCGCGGCGACACGGTGGCGGCGCTGCTGCCCAATATCCCCGCAATGGTCGAGGCGCATTTCGGCGTGCCCATGCTCGGTGCGGTGCTCAATACGCTCAACACGCGGCTCGATGTCGCAACCATGCTGTTCATGCTGCGCCATGGCGAAGCGAAAGCGCTGATCGTCGATACCGAATTCGCGGCGCTCGCGCAACGTGCGGCGCTCGAATTTCCGAACCTCAAGATCATCAGCGTGGCCGACATCGCGCCCGCCGACCCCGAGTTCTTCCCGCGCGCGACCGACTACGAAGCGTTCCTCGAACAGGGCGATCCCGAGTACGCCTGGGTGACGCCGAGCAACGAATGGGACGCGATTGCGCTGAACTACACCTCGGGCACGACGGGCGACCCCAAGGGCGTGGTCTATCACCATCGCGGCGCGTACCTCAACGCGGTGAGCAACATCCTCGAATGGGACATGCCCAAGCACGCCGTGTACCTCTGGACGCTGCCGCTCTTTCACTGCAACGGCTGGTGCTTCGCGTGGACCGTCGCCGCGCGCGCGGGCGTCAACGTATGCCTGCGCAAGTTCGACGCGAAGCTCGTGTTCGACCTCATTCGCAGCGAGCGCGTCACGCACTATTGCGGCGCGCCCATCGTGCAGGGCGCGCTCGCCGACGCCCCCGCGGAGTATCGCGATGGCATCGCGCACACCGTGCGCACGATGGTCGCCGGCGCGCCGCCCCCACCGGCCGTGATCGCGAAGATGAAGGCGATCGGCATCGAGCTTACGCATGTGTACGGTCTGACCGAGGTGTACGGTCCCGCTGCCGTGTGCGCGGTGCAGGAGCGCTGGCAGACGCTGCCCGAAGAGGAACAGGCGCGCCTCGCCGCCCGCCAGGGCGTGCGCTATCACCTGCAAAGCGGTGTGAGCGTGCGCAATGCGCAGACGATGGAGCCCGTGCCCGCCGACGGCGAAACGCTCGGCGAGATCATGTTCCGCGGCAACATCTGCATGAAGGGCTATTTAAAGAACGAGCGCGCGACCGAAGAGGCGTTCCGCGGCGGCTGGTTCCATACAGGCGACCTCGGCGTGATGACGCCCGACGGCTACGTGCGCATTACCGACCGCAGCAAGGACATCATCATCTCGGGTGGCGAGAACATCTCGAGCATCGAAGTCGAAGACACGCTGTATCGCCACCCTGCCGTCGCGCTCGCCGCCGTCGTGGCGATGCCCGACCCGAAGTGGGGAGAAGTGCCTTGCGCGTTCGTCGAATTGCGGCCTGGCGCGAGCGTGACGGCCGAGGAAATCATCGCGCACTGCCGGCTCTTTCTCGCGCACTTCAAGGTGCCGCGCGCCGTGCGCTTTGGCGAACTGCCGCGCACGGCCACGGGCAAGATCCAGAAATATGAGTTGCGCGCGCAACTAGGTTCGCAAAGCGCCATCGATCTGGCCGGCACGCAAGACGCGCCGAAAACACCTCGGTAAAAACGACACCGGCACCCGCCGGCCGGTACAGGTGACGCATTCGGGCGGCGCGCGCCGCCCGAATGTAACGCCAGTTGACAACGCGACCGTGCGGGACCTGTTTGCGATTGTCAGGCGTGGCGCTTAATCCTTTTTGCATCAAGGGCCAACTGTCAAAACGGCCCTTCGGGCATGAAGAATCGTATGAAACGAAAGCTTACAAGGTGTCACGTTTTCCTCCGCTTCGGGCCGATAAGCTTTGATCCGTGGTCGCAACACAAAGGCATCCCGATGCCGCGTGACTGACGACGCAACCAAAGAGGAGGTAACTCATGAATACCAAGAGCTGGAAGACCCCCGCCCGCGCCATCGCCGCAGCACTGATCGCCGGCGGCGCATTGATGGGCGCATCGAGCGCCTTCGCTCAATCCGCACCGTATGGGCTGCGTGCCGAATCGACGCCGCAATACGGCCAACCGCACATGATGCCGGTGGACGCGCATGTCTCGATCGGCTGGCACGATGACCGTTATTGGGACGGCCACCGTTACTGGGCGCACGACGAGTGGATGCACCATCATCCGCACGATCCGGGCCCCCCGCACTATCGTGACGGCGACCATCGTCCGCCGCCCCCGCCGCGTTACTGATAACGTACGCCTGATCGACGGGCCGCCTTCCCTGGCGGCGCCGGAGGTGGCACACCGAGGCCGGTCTTCCCGAGGGGAGATCGGCCTCGGCGCATTTCAGCACCTTACTCAGCCATGTGCGCACTCAGGCGCAAATATCATTCGGCATGCGAAATAATTTTCCGACAATGCCCGCCACACGGCCATTCCAGCCCGCCGCGCCGGGCGCCGGGCGCCACCCGAAAGGCATACGTCAGTAATTGAAGGTAATGCGAAAGTGTTGCCGGTCGCACGGCCCGCTAGTAACGTTGTCGGGCGTTTCGTTCCCCGGAGCGCACGGTGTATTCTCATTGCCCGGCCAGCGATGGCCGGGATTTTTTTTGGCACCCGTGAGAACACTAGCGCGCGCCGAACGCGAAGCGCACCAGGTTTTTTTTCCGATTGCGGACGCAATTTTGCGGACGTAATGTGGGATTGCCTCTTGAGAACAGGCGAGCCTTGTGACCCCCGGTCGTGACTCAGTCCGACCGGGGATTTTTTTGGCTTCTGTGCGCTTGGGGATTCGCGTCGGCCGCAACGGCGCCGCGAGAGAAAGGACTATGACGGATCACCGAATGAGGAGTTCGGCTTCGCTCCAGCCAGAGCTAGATCCGTCATGCCGAGCATTATCCGGCCTGAAAGCCAGGGCGTCACTAGCATCCCGCGCAAAGATCCATTACACAAACTGGCAAGATATGGGGCCGGACGTCGAAATCCGGTCGGTGCGCATCGGCTAACATGGTGGTTTCGCCTGCCGTGCCAACCCGCCTGTGCCGACTTTCACCCTCGCCCATCCCGTCACCGCGGAACTCGAGATCCGCAAGAGCCGCTTCATCGCGCACGCCATTCCCGTGGCCGACCGTGAAGCGGCCATGGCTGAAATCCGCCGTCTGCGCGACGAACATCCCACTGCCACGCACGTTTGCTGGGCCCTGCTCGCGGGCGGCCAGTCCGGCATGTCCGACGACGGCGAGCCCTCCGGCACCGCCGGGCGCCCGATTCTCGAAGTGCTGCGCCATCACGACCTGGACGGCGTGCTCGCGGCCGTGGTGCGCTACTACGGCGGCGTGAAGCTCGGCGCCGGCGGCCTCGTGCGCGCCTATACCGACGCCATCGCCACCGCCCTGCAGGGGGCCGCGCGCGTCGAGCGCATCGCGCAGGCGCGCCTCACGGTCGAACTCGGCTACCCCGACGAAACCCGCGTGCGTCACTGGATCGACCAGGAGCAGTTCACGCTCGTGGAAAGCCAATACACCATGACCGTGCGCCTCACGATCCAGCTGCCCGCCACCGCCGTGGAGGCCGCGCGCAACGCGCTAACCGACATCACGCAAGGCCGCTCCGGCTTCCCCGAGCACGTCTGAAACGTTCGCCCGCACCCCCCACGAAAGCGAGGCATGAACTTTTCAAATTCTTTTCAAATCTTTCATTAAGTTTCATGAAAGCTTGCCGTAATGAAAGCATGGCCGCGCATTCGCGCGCTCCGTCGACTCGACGCACCGGAACGAACGGACTTCTTTCATGGCAAGCACGATCACGAACACCACCGCCAGCGCGAACAGCGCGCTGAGCGACGCCGCCCAGTCGATCATCAGCGGCGCGACCAACTCCACGCTCGACGTCAACCAGCTCGTCAAGGCGCTCGTCAACGCGAAGATCGCGGGCCCAAGCGCCATCCTCAGCGCGAAGCAAACGGCCAGCAACACGACGCTCTCAGCGCTCGGCACGCTGAAGTCGGCGCTCGCTTCGCTCCAGAGCGCACTCGAGCCGTTCAAGGACGGCGCCGCGCTGCAACGCTTCACGGTCACGACGAGCGAAAAGGACAAAGGGTTGAGCGCGGTTGCCGGCAAGAGCGCGGTGGCGAGCAGCTTCACGGTCGAGGTCGATCACCTGGCGAGCGCGCACAAGCTCACCTCGGATAGCTTCGCCACGGGCGAGACGCTCGGCGAGGGCAGCCTCGACATTTCGATGGGCGGCAAGTCCATGCATCTGACGATCGCCGCGGGCAGCAACAAGCTCACCGATGTCGCCGCGGCGATCAACCGGGCGAAGGACAACCCCGGCGTCACGGCGTCGATCGTCAATGGCGCCGACGGTCAGCACCTCGTGCTGAGCGCGAACAAAACCGGCGCGGCCAACGCGATCGACGTGCAGGCGGGCACGGGCGTCGATACGCGCCTCGCTTCCTCGCAGATGCGCGAAGTCGAGCCAGCCGGCGACGCAGAACTGCACATAGACGGTACGCGCGTCACGAGCGCGAGCAACACGCTCGAGGGCGTGGTGAGCGACATCACGATCAAGCTCGAAAGCGCTTCGGTGGGCACGAAGCAAACGCTCACCATCGCCCCCGACACCGAAGCGACAGGCACGTCCATCCGCGACTTCGTGAAGGCGTACAACAGCTACGTGGACGCCCTGAACGGGCTGACCTCCTACACGGCCGCCACCGGTACGAGCAGCGCACAAGCGGGCGCGCTGCTCGGCGACTCGATCGCGCGCACGCTCGCGTCGAGTTTGCCGGCCGCCGTATCGGCGGGCGTGAAGGGCAACGACGGCGTAACCCACTCGCTGGGCGAGATTGGCATCAAGCTCGACAAGAGCGGGAAGCTGGAGATCGACGACGATACGTTCAAGAATGCGCTGCAACCGGGCAATCGCGCGATTGCAGCGCTGTTTGGCAGCAGCGGCATGACCGCGAAACTGAGCAGCGCCATCACGCCCTACGTGCAATCGAGCGGCATCATCGAGCGGCGCAGCACTGCCATCAACAAGGAACTCGACGACATCAAGAAGCAGTCGTCGTTGCTCGAGGCGCGCGCCACCCAGCTCACTGCGAAATTCAACAGCCAGTTCACCGCGCTCAATAACCTCATGTCGATCATGAACAACAACCAGCAATATCTGACGCAGCTTTTCGGCGGCGCGAACAGCGCGGGCGCGCTCGCGACCAATCACAAATAAGGCTTGAATGCGCGCGGCTCGACGCTAGCAAACGTCGAGGGCAGGCAAAAAAAAGGCCGCCGAACGAATCGGCGGCCAACAGGGGACGTGAAGAACAACCGCGAATCGAACTATCAAATCGACCCGACGGCCCCATCATCGCGAGCGAAAATTAAGCCAAACTTAAACCTGCGCAAAAAGCGATCGGGTATTCCGGCGCGATAGCGTGCAGGCAAATGAAAGAACGCGTAATAATGGGCTGGCTATACTTGAACTGTGCGTGAACTGGTCAGGGCCGCTCATTCAATCGTGCCCGCATGACCGACTTCTACCCAACCCGGAAGAGCCGCCATGTTTGATCGACTGCATCGATTTATGGAAGGCGCAGGTCCCGAGCGGCGCCATCGCGTCTGGAGCAAGATGCGCATTTTCGTGGCCGCGATGGGCACGCTCGGCTCCGCCGCCGGCATCGCCATCGCGGTGGTCGGCCTCATCAACTTCGACCACCAGAAGGTGATTACCGGCGTGGCCGTCATCATCGTCTGCACGGCGATCTACGTCACGATCCTCGTGCGCGACCGCAATCGCGTGGACTAGCGCCCTTGCCTGGCACGCCGCCCACGCGTCATTTCCTCACTGCAGTTTCTGGCCGTCGCGCGTGACCTGCACCGCCGTCGCGCTCACATAGTCGGCGCGAATGCTGTCGCCCACCTTGATCGATTCGAGCGGCACGTCCGGCGGCGCGACGACCACGACCGTGCGGGTCGGTCCGCGCAACGCGACCTTGCGGCTCTTGCGGTCGATCTTCTGCACCGTCGCAACCACCTGAACGCTGTGCGCCGTGGCCGCCACGCCACCGGAAGCGGGCGTGGTAGCGACCGTATCGACGCGCGAACGGATACCCCTCGTCGCCACCTTTTCGGCGCGCAGCAGCAATGCCTCCTTGTAGAGGATATTCACGTGATCGCCCGGCTTGAGCTTGCTCACGTCGCCGATGGTGGGATCGACCGCGACCGTCACCAGGTTGCGCCGCGCACCGCGCAGCGTGACCGAATTGGTGGCCGCGTCGATGCTCACGACCGTGGCCGTGGTCTGAACCTCGCCGATCTGCAGCTGGGCGTTCGGCGCGCTTTCAGGCGCGGCATCGGATGCCGTCTGCGCAAGCAGCGGCGTCGACACGCCGAGGGCAAACACGAGAACAGCGCCGAGCAGCGGCGCGGAAGAACGATTGCGCGTGGACATGTGGCAACTCCTTTTCGTGGATCGTCAATGGCAAGAGAACAACGCGGCACCGCTCGCGCGGATCACACGCCGTTCATGCAGGCTTCTTCGGCAGCACAGCGCAGATAGTGGGCATACACGCGCTCGCGTTCCTCGTTCGCAAGCTGGCGTTTTTCGGCGAGCCGCAGCATCCGGTGCCGGTCCGCGCCGAGCGTCGCGTAATAGCGCTCGGCGTGCAGGCGCTTGAAGCGCGTGTAGAAGTCCGGCCCGGGCAGGCCCGAATCGGTCGAGAGCAGCGACGCATAGTCGGCCTCGCTCGGCTCGCACAACGCAGCCGCGGCCGCCTCGAGCTTTTCGTAACGCTCGCGCAACGGCACGTCGCCCGCGAACAGGGCGTGAAACGCGCCATACGGCACGAGCGAGCGGCGGCTCGCGGCGCGGCGCAACAAACGACCTACCTTTTCATCGAGTTCTTTATTCATCCGCAGCGGCCAGAAAGCGGGCCGCCGCCCATGCCGCGCGTCGCTTGACGAAAAGCGCGCGCATTTGGCGGCCCGACAGGATTCAGGGACCCGTTTCGCTACGCGATACGTTGCGCGGCAAATCCGGCATTCTGCATTCGTTCATTCGAATCCAATCCGCATTCGAATCGATTCGAAATGTTTGCGAAAAACATTCTGCACAAAAAAATCAAATCACTCCCTGAAATTGCCCCGCTGACATCGTCACTCATGCCGGGCGGCGGTGATTTTTACCGGACAGCAGCCTGAAACGCTAACAAACATCTCCAGCCACCACTCCCGCGATTTAATCCATATTGAATAGAGTCGATCCGGCGAAATATCCGCCGAACGGTGAATTAATCATACAAAACAGCGCACAATGTTGCTTTTCAATGATTGAGCAAATAAGTCAGGTTATCTTGCTGCAATGGGAGCAAACTTCGCATTGCGGGATCAATGCGAAATGCCAGCCCCCATTGTTGAGCAACGCGAACCGGTTGTTTTTTCCCATTAGTTCAGGATTATCCACAAGTCAAGCAGACTATTTTTCCGCTAGCTATACACATTCCCTACAAAAACAATTATTAATATCCGCTGCGGAACACCGAGGCGTTTCGCAACAAGCGCCCTTCACCGGGCGTCGATTTCGCCGTCCGTCATGGCTCTCGCGTCACCGCACCGGCGCCGGGGTTCATGGCAAGCGACAAGACCCGCTTGCAGGAAGGGTTACAGGAGCGGCACATCCGCAATGCCGCGTGTCCGGAATCTTTCGTCGACGAGTGAACACATGCTTACCCGAACCGAGAACCTGCCGAGCGTCGCGAGAAGAATGGCCGCCGGCCAGATGTTGATGGAAGGCGCGACCGTGAATAGCGTCGCCGACTCACTCCACCTCTCCGCCCAGACGGTGAGGCGCTACAAGTCCATCGTCGAGGACGGCGGACTGGCCGCGCTCCAGCAGATGAGCGTGGGCGGCCGTCCCTCTGTGCTCGATCAGGCCGCGCTAGGCTGGATCGCGAGCGCCCTGCACGGCTCCGCTCGAGAGCATGGCTTCGCGAGCGATGCGTGGACCAACAGCCGCGTGCGCGAGTTGATCGGCCGGCAGTTCGGCGTGCACTATTCGCGCGTCTATACGTGGCAGATCGTCTCGAACCTGGGCCTCGGCCACCGGCTGTCGAAATCCGCGCGCTGAGCGGCATGGAGGGCGTCGCGCGCCGCACGAGATGCCGGCGCGCTTCAGCCCCGGGTTGCGGGCGCATCACGGCCTCGGGTTCCGGCCTCGGAATCCACCAGCGGCTGCGCTCCCTCTCCCGTCCATTGCTGCGACCGGACCTGGTTGCGGCCGGCTTCCTTGGCCTCATACAGCAGGCGGTCGGCGGCGGCCAGCAGCTTCGCGCTGCTGCCGCCCTCCGGCGGATTGCAGCTCGCACACCCCGCGCTCACCGTCACGCACCCATGGTGCGTACCACTTAGCGTGAGATTGTCCGACTCGATGCGTTTGCGGATCTTCTCCGCAACGCGCGTTGCGGCGTCGAGCGCCGTGCCCGGCAGCACCACTGCGAACTCTTCGCCGCCAAAGCGCGCGGCGAGGTCGGTTGCGCGCCGCGACCCCGAAGCGATGCGCCCGGCCACGAAGGCCAGCACCTCGTCGCCCGCGGCGTGCCCATAGGTGTCGTTGAAGAGCTTGAAGTGATCGATATCGAAGAACAGCACGGAAAGCGGCGTGCGCTCGCGCACCGCGTGATGCCATTCCGCCGCGAGACGGCTGTCGAGCGCGCGCCGATTCGCAAGACCCGTGAGCGGGTCGGTAACCGCCAGGCGCATGAGTTCGCCCTCGGCCACCACCTTGTCGCGCAGCGCGAACGCAAGCACCCATGACACGGCGACCCACGCGCCGCCGAACACCGTGGTCACCACCAGCGCGATATAGCTGCGCCGCCTCCAGCCGGCGAGCACGTCGTCCACGGCGGGCGCCACAACGACGATGAACGGCGAGTCGCCTACGTGCGCAAACGTGTAGATGCGCTCCA
This sequence comes from Paraburkholderia sp. J10-1, assembly GCF_905220165.1. Taxonomy (NCBI): domain Bacteria; kingdom Pseudomonadati; phylum Pseudomonadota; class Betaproteobacteria; order Burkholderiales; family Burkholderiaceae; genus Paraburkholderia; species Paraburkholderia sp. J10-1. The sequence goes on from NZ_CAJMYW010000002.1 coordinate 72,202, forward strand.
CGCCGTCGAGCGCCGAGCGCAGCGTATCGCTGCCGGCGCCGCGACGGGAAAAGACCGCGAAATTCGGCAGGTCCGCATAGTTCGATCCGGCGCCGCCCAGCGACGGCGGCTGACTCGCGAGCACCGTGCCGTCGCGCATCAATATGAAGAGGTGACCGCCCGGCCCCAGATTGATGCGCTCCAGAAGGTGCTGAAAGTAGTCGAGACGCACCCCGAGCAGCGCGACGCCCGCGAACGAGCCGTCGGGCGCATTGATGCGGCGGGTGAGGCCGAGGGTGAGCACGCCGCCGCGCAGGCGCGAATGGTACGGCTTCGAAAAGAACAGGCCAGCTTGCGGGTCGCGCTGCTGCGCAATGAAGTAATCGCGATCGGCAAACGAAATGCCGGCTTCCGAAGCATTCAGGGCGTTGCTGCGCGCGGCCTTCACATGGCCCGTGGCGTCGATCACATAAGCGCCGCCCAGCCTCGACGCCGCCGTCGCGCGGTCGAACAGCACGCGCTGGCGCAGCGCCTCGGGCAAATTCCAGGTTTGCGCCTGCTGCGCGGCCGTGACCACGGCCTGCAGCGACAGGTCGTAAATCTCGACGTTGCGGGCGATGTCGTTGCTGATGAGTTGCACGAGATTGTGCGAATTCTCCTGCGCGTGGCGCAGTTCTTCGGCGCGGCCCTCGTAGAGCGCCGCGTAGGTCAGGATCGCCATCGCCGTCGCGATGAGCGTGCCGGATAACCCTGCGAAAAAGGGATAGTTGCCGATCAGGCGTGTCGCCGCCTTCGCCCGAACGACGGCCCAGCGGCGCACCCGCAGGCGCAACGAAAGAACCCGTTTTTGCATCAACGCAATCCTCTTACCGATGGCGCGTGTGGACAGGGCGCCGATCCATCGGACATGCGTCGGGCATGGCTGGCACAAAACCGTCATCAAACGGACACCTGGGCGGTTCAGGATCGAAGGCGAAACCTCTGCCCCCTCCCTCCCCCAGGAGCCCGCCCGCCATGCCAGAATTTTCCCTGTCACCGCAACCGGGCACTGCCCCCGCGCGAGGGCGCAATGTCAGCCTGCTCGCATTTCTCATTGTCATCGCCATCGGCGCCGTGTACGTGGGGATGCATCTCGCCGACGACCTCTCGCCGGTGCGCGAAAGCTCGGCGATGCCCTGGGTACTGCTCGGCATCGCGCTGATCATCGCGCTCGGCTTCGAGTTCGTGAACGGCTTCCACGATACCGCGAATGCGGTCGCAACCGTCATCTATACGCACTCGCTTTCACCCAATATCGCGGTGATCTGGTCGGGCGCCTGGAATTTTCTCGGCGTGCTCACCTCCACCGGCGCGGTGGCCTTCGGCATCCTGCAGCTGCTGCCCGTCGAACTGATCCTGCAGGTGGGCAGCAGCGCGGGCTTCGCCATGGTGTTCGCGCTGCTCATTGCCGCGATCATCTGGAACCTCGGCACGTGGTACTTCGGCCTGCCTTCGTCGAGCTCGCATACGCTGATCGGCTCGATCATCGGCGTGGGTCTCATGAACCAGCTCATGCACGGCGCCAACGGCACGAGCGGCGTGGACTGGAGCCAGGCGCTCGGCGTGGGCAAGTCGCTGCTCTTTTCGCCGATCGTCGGCTTCTTGCTGGCGGGCCTCCTGCTGCTCATCCTGAAGGCGGTCGTGCGCGTGCCCGAGCTCTACTCCGAGCCGAAGGGCAAGGAGCCGCCGCCGTTCTGGATCCGCTCGCTGCTCATTCTCACCTGCACGGGCGTGTCGTTCGCGCACGGCTCCAACGACGGCCAGAAGGGCATGGGCCTCATCATGCTGATCCTGATCGGCACGGTGCCCACCGCCTACGCGCTGAACCGCGCCGTGACGGCCGAGCAAACGCAGACCTTCATCGCCGTCGCACACGACGCCACGCGCGCGCTCGAACGCTACACGAACGGCGTGGCCGCGCCCGCCGTGCCGCGCGCCGAAGTCGAGCGCTTCATCGGCAGCCGTACGATCTCGAGCACGACGGTGCCCGCGCTCGCCGCGCTGTCGAACCAGGTGGCCGACCAGGTGCACGGCTATGGCTCGCTCGCGGCGGTGCCGCAATCGGTCGTCGATAACGTGCGCAACAACATGTACGTGATTTCCGAAGCGATCCGCCTGCTCGACAAACAGAAGGCCGTGGCCTTTTCTGCCGACGACGCGAAGGCCATCAACAACTTCCGCAGCCAGATCGACCACGCGACGAAATTCATCCCGACGTGGGTGAAAGTGGCCGTGGCGATCGCGCTGGGTCTCGGCACGATGGTGGGCTGGAAGCGCATCGTGGTCACAGTGGGCGAGCGTATCGGCAAGCAGCACCTGAGCTACGGCCAGGGCGGCTGCGCGGAAGTCGTGGCGATGGTGACGATCGGCGCGGCCGACGTGTACGGCCTGCCGGTCTCGACCACGCACGTGCTCTCCTCGGGCGTGGCGGGCACGATGGCCGCAAACGGCTCGGGCCTGCAATGGAACACCGTGCGCAGCCTCGTGATGGCGTGGGTGCTCACGCTGCCCGCATCGATCGTGCTGGCGGGCGCGCTTTACTGGGTGTTCAAGCACCTGTTCTGAGTGCGAACGGACATGAAAAAGCCGGGCTCCCCTTGGGGAGTCCGGCTTTTTTTCATCGAATGCCTGAATTCAGACGATCGAGATGATCAGCGTCTTGCCGCACGCCTGCGCATATTTGCGCAATGTGTCGATCGAAGGCGAGTGCTCGCCTGATGCCAATGCGCGTTCGAGACGTGTGATTGCCGGCGCTTTCGTACCCATGCGCTCGGCGACCTGTGCCTGGCTCAATCCTGCTTTATGGCGGGCAGCCAGCATCTGGTCGAGCAGCGCAAATTCTTCGCGATTCAACCGGTCGTATTCCGCCCGCGCCTCGGGATCAGCGAGGACTCGCTCGCGCATTTCCCTAAAGGTTCCCACTTTTTACCTCCTGGTGCCGCTTGCACGCAATTTCCGGTTCCTTGTGCTGCGTCTTCTTCACATAGCAATGAAGCATCACGACACGACGATCCACCATTGCGCAGTAGAACACCCTTGCAAGACCTTCCGCCGCTTTGAGGCGGAGTTCGAACAAGCCGTCACCCATCGCTTTGGTGTGCGGCTCTCCAAGGTTCGGACCGTGTTGCTCCATGCGCTCGGCAAGCGCCACGAAGCGCACCGCGAGCATTTTCGGCAGCGCATAGATGCTGCGTTCGACGCGCTCACTGTAAAAGTCGAGCCGGCATCCCATGGCGAAGTAACAAATATGTTACTTCGCCATGGGCACCCCAAAATCGTCGCGTTTGCTTTCGATCAGGCCAAAAGCGGGCAACCCGTCAATAAATCTCCGGAATGATCATTTGCTCTGCGACCGGCTGGCGAATGTAATCCGGATGATGCACGCGCGCCGGCAGCGTGACTTGCGGATGCTCGATCTCGTGATACGGCACCTGGCTCAGCAAGTGGTGGATGCAGTTCAGGCGCGCGCGCTTCTTGTCCACGCCCTGCACCACCCACCACGGCGCCTCGGGAATGTGCGAGCGCTGCAGCATCACTTCTTTCACGTGCGTATAGGCCTCCCAGCGGCGGCGGCTTTCGAGGTCCATCGGCGAGAGCTTCCACTGCTTGAGTGGATCGTCGATACGGCTCTGGAAGCGCACTTCCTGCTCGTCGTCGGTAATCGAGAACCAGTACTTGACGATCTGGATGCCGCTCCTCACGAGCATCTTTTCGAATTCCGGCACCGAGCGGAAGAATTCTTCGTATTCGTCGTCGGTGCAGAAGTTCATCACGCGCTCCACGCCCGCGCGGTTGTACCAACTGCGGTCGAACAGCACCATCTCGCCGCCCGCCGGCAAATGCTGCACGTAGCGCTGGAAATACCATTGCGTGCGCTCGCGGTTGTTCGGCGCGGGCAGCGCGGCCACACGACACATGCGCGGGTTCAGGCGCTGCGTGATGCGCTTGATGACGCCCCCCTTGCCCGCTGCGTCACGCCCTTCGAAGATCACGACGAGCCGGTGCCCCGTGCTCACGATCCAGTCCTGCAGCTTGACGAGCTCGCCCTGCAGCCGGATCAGCTCGCGGAAATAGACGCGTCGCAGCGCGCGCGCCTCGTCGCTGATCTGCAGGCCGCTTTCCTGCAACCGGTCGTCGACCTCCATTTCGAGCTCTTCGTCGTAGGCGTCGATGAGTTCCTCATCCAGACGGCGGCGGCGGTGCCGTTCGGCCTCCTGCTGCTGCGCATCCTGTTGTTCGGCGTCCATCGTGCGGTCGAATTCATTCATGGCGACTCTCTCCTTGGTCGATATGCTGGCAACTCGCGCCACTATCGGCGCAGCGAGTGTCACGAATATTTCAAATGCATTGGGCCGGCTCAGGGGAGCGGCCGGGCGAAGCTCAACTCATGGCCGTCCGGATCGACGAGATGAAAATAGCGCTCGCCCCACGGCGCGTCGCGCGGTGCGAATTCGGGCTTCGCGCCGGCCGCCAGCGCGCGGGCGTAGAAGGCGTCCACGTCGGCGACGTAGAGAATCACGCGCCCCCAGCCGTTCACCGCGCCGTGCGGCCCCTCGAGCAGATTCAGATAGCAAACGCCCGCCGCACCGCCGCCCAGCTCGAACGACGCGAAGCCCGGTATGGCGTGCCCGGCTCTCTGCACGAAGCCGAGCGCCTCGTAAAACGGCACCGACCGCGCGATATCGCTGACGGTCAGCGTCACGGCGCTCAACGCCACGATTTGCGCGGCACTCTCGTTCATCGGCTCCTCCTGCTCTGGTGGCCAGGCACTGCGTGAGACCCGCACTGCGGCCCGTCGACCCAATCAGTCGACTTTAGCAGCGTTCGCCCGCCGTGCGCGAGCCGTTGGCTTTTGCTCTGCGCCGCCCGGCGCCTTGCGAGTGGTCTTGCGCAGCGTCTTGCCGGCCTGCGCGGTGCGCACGACTCCGTCACTGGTTGGACCACTTTCCGGCCAGCCGATCTCCTCTCCCACCCGCGTGCGCACGAAGTCGATATGCGTCTGCATGGCCGTGCGCGCCTCCTCGGGACGCCGCGCGACGATCGCATCGCAAAGCGTTCGATGCTGCAGCAGCAACTGGTCCGGCGCGTCCTCGTTCTGCACGCGCAGCCCCGTGCCGTTGATCGTGATGTGCTCGCGCAGCACGCCCAGCACGCTCGTGTGCAGATGCAGGAACATCGCGTTGTGGGAAGCCTGCGCGATCACTTCGTGCAGCTTCGCGTCGGTGTCGGCCTCGGCGGCCTTGTCGTCCACTTCGCGCGTGCGCTCCAGTTCCTGCATCAGCGCGCGAATGCGCGCGATGTCCTCGTCGCTCGCGCGCAGCGCCGCAAAATACGCGGTCGCGCCTTCCAGCACGCGGCGAAACTCGAGGATGTCTTCGCGCAAGGCCGGATGATCGGCCACGAGTTGCCCCCAGGGCGACGCAAAGCCCGTGCGCAGCTGGTCGGTCACGAACACGCCCGCTCCCGGCCTGCTTTGCACGAGGCCGCGCGCGGCCAGGCGCTGGATCGCCTCGCGCACCGTGTTGCGCGCCACGCCGTACTCCAGCGCGAGCACCCGCTCGGAGGGCAGCTTCGCTCCTGCGCGCCACGTGCCGTCGAGCAGCGCCGTCTCCATGCGGCGCATCACGGTTTCCACACGCCCGCGCGTACCCGCCCTGTCCCTGATTGCCATCCCCGTGCCATCCCGAGTCTCGTTGTCGCTTGCGGCGGGTGGTCCAACCAGTTTGAACCACTCGCCCGAAGCGGGAATTATGCGCCCAAACCCGCGCTTGTCTTCAACCTTCACGGCCCCCCTGGCCCGCGAGGGCAGATCGCGAAAGCGCGCAAAGACACCGAGCGAGACATGAAGCCACGGCAATACCCCACCGAGCGCCCCACCGACGTCTATCTGTTCGCCACCTGCCTCGTCGACCTGTTCGTGCCGCAAGCCGGTCTCGACGCGGTCAAGCTGCTCGAACGCGAGGGCCTCACGGTCCATTTCCCGCGCAGCCAGAGTTGCTGCGGCCAGCCCGCGTACAGCAGCGGCAACCCGCGCCAGGCGCGCGAGGTCGCGCTCGCGCAGCTGGGTCTCTTCGAAAAGCCGTGGCCAGTGATCGTGCCTTCGGGCTCATGCGCGGGCATGATGCGCCACCACTGGCCCGCGCTGTTCGACGACGACGCCGCAAACGCCGCGCGCGCCCAGGGACTCTCCGAGCGTGTGTACGAACTCACGGAATTCCTCGTGCGCGTGCTGAACGTCGATTTCAACGCGTATGGCGCGAAGGGCTCCGTCCAGCAGCCCGAAGAGCGCGTCGTGCTGCATACCTCATGCGGCGCGCGGCGCGAGATGGGCACGCGCGTGCACGGCGTCGAAGTCATCGATGCGCTGCCGGGCGTCACGCGCATCGACCACGAGCGCGAATCGGAATGCTGCGGCTTTGGCGGCACGTTCTCGCTCAAGCACCCCGACATTTCCGGCGCGATGGTCGCCGACAAGATCGCCTCGGCCTGCGCCACGGGCTGCGAGCGCCTCGTTTCCGCCGACTGCGGCTGCCTGCTCAACATCGGCCACGCGGCGGCGCACAAGGGCGCGCCGCTCGCCGTGGAGCACCTGGCCTCCTTCCTCTGGCGCCGCACCGGCGGGGAGGCCGCATGAGCGTCGATTCGATGAGCGCGCGCGCGCGCATGCTGCAACGCCTGCGCGCCCATGCACCCGCCGCGCCCGCCACGACGGTCGAAGCGCTCGGTGCACGCATCGACGCGCATTTCGCGGAGCGCCGCGCACACGCGCCGCTTGCGCTGAACGAACGCGTCGCGCAGTTCCAGCGCATGCTCGAGGCCGCGCACGCCGAGGTGATCTGCACGAGCGCCGCCACCTGGGCCGCCGATCTCGCCGGGCGCCTGGCAGCAACCGGCGTGCGCAGCCTGCTGCTCGACACCACATGCGCCGAAGGGCAAGCGCTCACGGCAGCGCTCCCGCCTGCCGTGCAGGCGCGCAGCTATGCGCAGCCGATCGAGCAATGGAAGAGCGAACTCTTCGACACCATCGACGCGGGCTTCACGGTCGCGCGCTCAGGCCTCGCGGCGACGGGCACGCTCGTAGTCGTGCCCGACGCGAACGCGCCGCGCACGGTCTCGCTCGTGCCGCCTTTGCACGTCGCGCTGATCCACGCGCACACGCTGCATGCGGACCTGCACGCCGCTGTGGCGGCCGAACGCTGGAGCGGCGGCATGCCCACCAATCTCGTGATGATTTCGGGGCCTTCGAAGACCTCGGACATTCAGCAGACCACCGCGTATGGCGCGCACGGCCCGCGCGCGCTGTGGGTCGTCGTCGTAACGGATGAGGATCACGCAACGTGTGCGCAGCACGGAGCCGCCCAATGAGCACGAACACGCAAACGCCCCAGGAAAACACGCTGCATTTCGTCCCGACCGCGCAATTCCGCCAGCGTGCACGCACGGCGCTCGACGACCCGCAGTTGCGCGAGAGCTTTCGCGGTGCGATGGACTTCCTGCAAGGCAAGCGCGCCACACAGTTTCCTGAAGCGGACGAACTCGAAGCCCTGCGCGACCTCGGCGAAGCCGTGCGCCAGCACGCGCTTGCGCGCCTGCCGGAATTGCTCGAGCAACTGGAAACGACACTGCGCGCGAACGGCATTCAGGTGCATTGGGCCGAGACCGCCGACGAAGCCAACCGCATCGTCCACGACATCGCGCAGCGGCATGCGGCCACGCGCGTGATCAAGGGCAAGTCGATGGCGAGCGAGGAAATCGAGCTCAACCATTACCTCGCCGCGCGCGGGGTCGACTGTATCGAATCGGACATGGGCGAGTACATCGTGCAGCTCGCGGGCGAAAAGCCCTCGCACATCGTCATGCCCGCGATCCACAAAACGAAGGGCGATATCGGGCACCTGTTCGAAGAACACATTCCCGATACGCCCTTTACGGAAGACGTGGACACGCTCATTCAAACGGGCCGCCGCGCGCTGCGCCGTGCCTTCGTGGATGCGCAGATCGGCCTCTCCGGCGTGAACTTCGCCGCCGCCGACACGGGCACGCTCTGGCTCGTGGAAAACGAAGGCAACGGCCGCCTTTCCACCACGGTGCCCGACGTGCATATCGCGATCATGGGCATGGAGAAGGTGGTGGCGAAGCTCGAGCACATCGTGCCGCTTTCGAGCCTGCTCACGCGCTCGGCCACGGGCCAGCCCATCACGACGTATTTCAACCTGATCAGCAGCCCGCGCCGCGAAGGCGAGAAAGACGGGCCGCGCGAAGTGCATCTCGTGCTGCTCGACAATGGCCGCAGCCAGGCTTACGCCGACGAGCAATTGCGCGCCACGTTGCAATGCATTCGTTGCGGCGCGTGCATGAATCACTGCCCGGTGTACACGCGCATTGGCGGGCATGCGTATGGCACGACGTACCCGGGGCCGATCGGCAAGATCATTTCGCCGCATCTGCTCGGGCTCGACGCGACCGCCGAGTTGCCCACGGCTTCGAGCCTGTGCGGCGCGTGCGGCGAAGTCTGCCCGGTGCGCATTCCGATTCCGCAACTGCTCGTGCGCCTGCGCACCGAAGCGAACCGCGACCCCGAGGAAAGCGTCGCGCATCCGCTTCGCGGCCAGGGCGCGAATCACAGCAGAAGCGAGCAATTCATCTGGCGCTTCTGGAGCGGCGCATTCGCGCATCCGCGCGCATACCGCGCGCTGCGCTGGGCCGTGACGCGCCTGCGGGGCCTCGCCCCCACACAGCAGATGGGCTGGACGCAGCATCGCACACCGCTCAAGCCCGCACCGCGCAGCCTGCACGACCTGCTGCGCGAACGCGATCAGCCGCAGTAGCGATCATGTCGTCAGGCATGCGAAATAAATCGTAAATGCGTGCCTGACGAACTGACATAAATTTTTTACCCGTATCGTCGGAGGAGACCGTAGTGCAACCCTGGTATCAGATCTACACACCGCTTGGCAATTTGTGGCTATCCGCGCTCGTCGCCGCCATCCCCATTCTGTTTTTCTTCGTCGCGCTCGCGGGCCTGCGCATGAAGGGCCATGTCGCCGCCGCGATCACCCTGCTGCTCGCGCTCGCCGTGGCAATCTTCGAGTACGGCATGCCCGTGCGCCAGGCGCTCATTTCCGCGGGCTTTGGCTTTGCCTATGGCATCTGGCCGATCGCGTGGATCATCGTCACCGCGGTGTTCCTCTACAAGATCGTCGTGAAGACGGGGCAATTCGAAATCATCCGCGCCTCGGTGCTCTCGATCACCGACGACCAGCGCCTGCAACTGCTGCTGATCGGCTTCTCGTTCGGCGCGTTCCTCGAAGGCGCGGCGGGCTTCGGCGCGCCGGTGGCGATCACCTCGGCGCTGCTCGTCGGCCTCGGTTTCGAGCCGCTCTACGCCGCCGGTCTGTGCCTCATCGCCAATACCGCGCCGGTCGCGTTCGGCGCGATGGGCATTCCCATCATCGTCGCGGGTCAGGTCACGGGCATCGATCCGTTCCTGATCGGCGCAATGGCTGGCCGCCAGCTGCCGTTGCTTTCGCTCTTCGTGCCGTTCTGGCTCGTCTTCATCATGGACGGCAAGCGCGGCGTGAAGGAAACGTGGCCCGCCGCGCTCGTGGCCGGCGGCAGCTTCGCTGTGACGCAGTACTTCACGTCGAACCACATCGGGCCTGAGCTGCCGGACATCACCTCGGCGCTCGTGAGCCTCGTTGCGCTCGCCGCGTTTCTCAACGTGTGGCAGCCGCGCCGGGCTGCGCAAGGCACGAGCGTGAAGGTGAGCGGCGGTGCAGCCGCGCTGGGCGGTTTTGGCGGCGGCGCAGGCGGTTCGCGCGCGGCCGCTGCGAGCCGCCAGGCTTCGCCGTACAGCATCGCGCAAACCGTGCGCGCGTGGTCGCCGTTCATTCTGCTCACGGCCATCGTGACCGTGTGGAGCGTCAAGCCGTTCAAGGCGCTTTTCGCGGCGAAGGGTCCGCTCGCGGGCACGATTCTGAGCCTGCACGTGCCGGGTCTCGATCAGCTCGTCGTGCGCACGGCGCCGATCGTCGCTACGCCCAAGCCCTATGAAGCCGTATTCAAGCTCGACTGGCTCTCTGCCGTGGGCACCGCGATCATGATCACGGCGATCCTCTCCGTGATCCTGCTGCGCATGAAGCCGCGCGCCGCCGTGGCCGCTTTCTTCGAAACGCTCGGCGAACTGCGCCGCCCCGTGCTTTCCATCGGCCTCGTGCTCGCCTTCGCGTTCGTCGCGAACTACTCGGGTATGTCGTCCACGCTCGCCCTCGCGCTTGCGGGCACCGGCGCCGCGTTCCCGTTCTTCTCGCCGTTCCTCGGCTGGCTCGGCGTGTTTCTCACGGGCTCCGATACCTCGTCGAACGCGCTGTTCTGCTCGCTGCAGCACACCACGGCGCATCAGATCAACGTGTCGGACACGCTGCTCGTCGCAGCCAACACCTCGGGCGGCGTAAGCGGCAAGATGATCTCGCCGCAGTCGATCGCGGTGGCTTGCGCGGCAACGGGTCTTGTCGGCAAGGAGTCGTCGCTGTTTCGCTTCACCGTGCGTCACAGCCTGTTCTTCGCGGCTGTGGTGGGCGTGGTGACGCTGATTCAGGCTTATGTGCTGACGGGCATGATTCCGCAGTGACGATGTAAGCGCCGTCATGAAATCACGAAGGCCGTTTTCCGCCGTGCGCGGGCAACGGCCTTCTTTGCATCCGGCGTGAAAAGCGCTGGCTTTAAGCGACTTTTAAGCCGCCCTGCCTACCCTCGATCCGTCCGGCACACGCGACACGCGTGCCGGCATCCGGTCAACGAATCGATGGAGGTGGAAAATGAAAGCACGCTCAACTCCGTGGATCGGCGCGGCGCTCGCGCTCGCTGTGGTGTTCGGCGCGCCGGGTGCGTGGGCGGCAACCCCGGCAGCAGGCAATGCGGACATCATGGCCGCAACAGCGGGCGTGCTGCCGCCCGCCCAGCGCAGCGGCGATATTGCGTATCTGTCCGGCGGCGTCGGCAGCGACCAGTCGGCGGCGTTCAAAGCCGCGATGCATCGCTATCCGCTCTCGCTCGAATTCGCGCGGCAATCCGCCGACGGCAATGAATATCTCGCGGACGTCCCCGTAAAGATCGCCGACATGCACGGCACACCGCTCCTTTCCACGCGCACGCGCGGCCCGTTCATGCTCGTTTCGATTCCGGACGGCCGCTATGTGATCACCGCGAGCCATGGCGGCAATACGGAGCGGCGTACGGTGGACATCGGCAAGGCGACACGCGCTCACGAAACCTTCGTCTGGCCGATGTGAAGGTCATTGACGAGCCCTCCAGTCAGCGGCGCTGACGCACATGTCTTTCGCATGACACCCTGCGGGTGCATTCATGCCACATGAATGAACTCCGTCCCCGTTTGCGGCTATGATCGTGAACTGCGGCGCGCCGGCCCGGCGCCCAGCCGGATTCACGGGGGAGTGTCGAATGGCAATGGGGTGGCTCGTCGTCTTACCGTTCGTCGCCGCGGCGCTCGTCGCGTTCGCGGGGCGTCACGCGCCCGCCTCCGGCACCTGGATCGCCTTCGCGGCCGCGCTCTTCGGTCTCGGGATGCTGGGCAGCGAACGCGTAGGCATGGCCACCCATGGCGTGCTGTACTGGCAAGCCGACTGGATCCCGCAAATCGGCCTTTCGTTCGCGCTGCGTCTGGACGGCCTCTCGTTCATGTTCGCGCTGCTCGTGCTCGCGATCGGCCTGCTCGTTTTCGTCTACGCGCGCTACTACCTCGCCGGCAGCGAGTCGCTGCCGCGCCTTTACGCGCTGCTGCTGCTTTTCATGGGCGCGATGCTCGGCGTCGTGCTATCGGACAACCTGCTGCTGCTCGTGATCTTCTGGGAACTCACGAGCATCGTGTCGTTCCTGCTGATCGGCTTCTGGCCTTCACGCCCCGAAGCGCGGCGCGGGGCGCGCATGGCGCTCACCATCACGGGCGCGGGCGGCCTCGCGCTACTGGCCGCCGTACTGCTGCTTGGCCACGTCTGCGGCAGCTATGACCTCGACGTCGTGCTCGCGCATGCGGGCTTCGTGCAGCGCGATCCGCTGTATCCCGCCATTCTCCTGCTCATTCTTTTCGCGGCCTGCACGAAGTCGGCGCAGTTCCCGTTTCACTTCTGGCTCCCGCATGCCATGTCGGCGCCCACGCCGGTTTCGGCGTACCTGCATTCGGCGACGATGGTAAAGGCTGGCATCTTCCTTATCGCGCGCTTTTACCCCGTGCTCGAAGGCACCGGCTGGTTCTTCTACGTGACGAGCCTGATCGGCCTCGTCACGCTCACGGGCGGCGCGGCCATGGCGCTCGTGCAACGCGATCTGAAGGGGCTGCTCGCGTATTCCACCATCAGCCATCTCGGACTCATCGTGCTGCTGTTCGGCCTCGACACGCAGCTCTCCACCGTCGCCGCGCTCTTTCACACCTTCAACCACGCGGTCTTCAAGGCCTCGCTCTTCATGGCCGCGGGCATCATCGACCATGAAACGGGCACGCGCGATCTCGGCCGTCTGCGCGGCCTGCGCCGCTTCATGCCGCATACCGCCGCGCTAGCCGCCGTGGCGTCGCTCGCCATGGCGGGCGTGCCGCTCCTCAACGGCTTCCTCTCGAAGGAAATGTTCTTTGGCGAAACGCTCGCGCAAGGACTGCTCGGCGACTTCAACTGGATCATTCCCGCGCTCGCCGTCATTGCGGCGGGGCTCTCGGTGGCGTACTCGCTGCGCTTCGTGTGGGGCGTGTTCTTCGACGGCGAAACGCCGCACGACCTGCCGCACTACCCGCCGCACGAGCCGCCGCGCTTCATGAAGCTGCCTGTCGAGATTCTCGTCGTGATCTGTCTGCTCGTGGGGCTCGTGCCGGAGCAGACCATTGGCAAGATGCTCGAATCGGCGGCATGGTTCGCACTGGGCGGCGTCGTGCCCACTTACAGCCTGAGCTTGTGGCACGGCATCAATCTGCCGCTGCTGATGAGCTGCGTGTCGTTCGTGGGCGGCGCCCTGCTGTTCTTCTATCGCCGCGACGCGTTCCGCCACCATCGTTCGGTGCTCTCCGAAATGAACGCGAGCGAAGGCTTCGACCGTTTCGTGCAGCAGCTCGAAAAGGCCGCGGGTTACGTGGTGAATCTCTTTGAAACGCGTTCGCTGCCGTCGTATCTCGCGTGGATGGTTGCGGCAATGCTGATCGTGCCCGGCGCGGCGCTGCTCGCCCTGCCGGCGCTCGACGGCGCGTACCGCTCGGCGCCACTCGACGCGATGACGCTCGTCGGCCTCGTGCTGATGGCGCTGATGGCGGTGGGTGTCGTGCTCGTACGCGCCAATACGCTCTATGCACTCGTGATGCTGAGCACGTGCGGCTTGCTCGTCACGCTCGCGTTCGTGCGTTTTTCCGCGCCGGACCTCGCGCTCACGCAAATCTCCGTGGAAGTGGTCACGGTGCTGCTGCTCGTGCTCGCCATCTACTTTCTGCCGGTCGTGCAGCGCGCGGAACAGCCTCCGTTCACGCGGGCGCGCAATGCGGTGCTCGCACTCGCGGGCGGTGCGCTAATCGCTGGCGTGGCATACGCGGTGATGACGCGCGCACCGATCGACGGCATCGGCCAGTACTTTCTCGCGAATGCGCTGCCGGGCAGCGGCGGCCACAACGTCGTGAACGTCATCCTCGTGGACTTCCGGGGCTTCGACACGATGGTCGAGATCAGCGTGCTCGTGGTCGCGGGGCTCGCCGTGAAGGCACTGCTGCGCGGCCTGCGCCTGAAGTCGCCCGACACGGGGCCGGGCGGCCTGCCGTGGTCGTCGCAATCGCATCCGTTGCTGCTGGCCATTCTTGCGCGCCTCATGTTGCCGCTCACCATCCTCGTCGCCGTATTCATCTTTTTGCGCGGACACAACTTGCCGGGCGGCGGCTTCATCGCCTCGCTCGTGATCTCCATTGCGCTTCTGCTGCAGTACGTAGCGAGCGGCGTGCTGTGGACCGAGTCGCGCATCCGCATCAACTATCGTGCGCTCGCGGGCCTCGGCATTCTCGTTGCGGCCGCAACGGGCGTGGGCGCGATCGTGTTCGGCCAGCCCTTCCTCACCAGCGCGTTCGGCCATTTGCATGTGCCGCTGATCGGAGAAGTCGAATTGAGCACAGCCATGCTGTTCGACCTCGGCGTGCTTGGCGCAGTGGTCGGCACGACGCTCACGATCGTCTCGCACCTGGGCGTACGCGACAAGGACATGCAATCCGTGGAGAAAAGCTGATGGAAGCCGCCTTCGCCATTACGCTCGGCGTACTCTGCGCGAGCGGCATCTACCTGCTGCTGTGCGCGCGCGTGCTGCCGGTGATCCTCGGCATCACGCTGTTCTCGTACGCGATCAACCTGTTCCTGCTCGGCATGGGGCGGCTCTCCGCCGGCAGGCCGCCCGTGATCGTACCGGGCGCCCAGTATGCGGACCCCGTGCCGCAGGCGCTCGTGCTCACCGCCATTGTGATCGGCTTCGCCATGACGGCCTTCACGGTCGTGCTCGCGCTGCGCGCGCTCGCGATAGACGGCACCGACCATGTCGACGGCGACAAGGCGCACCGCAAGGGCCTGGAGATGCGCAGCGAATGAACCACGCTCTCATTCTCCCTATCCTCATTCCGCTTTTTGCGGCCGGTGCGATCGTCGCGCTGCCGCCGCGCGCGAAACGCCTGCAGCGCGCGATCAACGTGATCGCTACACTCGCGCTGCTGCCAATCGCGGTGGCGCTCGCCGAATTCGCGGCGCAGGGGCAGATTGCGAGCTATGCGCTCGGTGCGTGGCCCGCGCCGTTCGGCATCGTGCTGCAGATCGACCGGCTCGGCGCGCTCATGCTCGTGCTGACCGCGCTGCTCGCGTGCTGCTGCCTGCTCGGCACCACGAGCGCCGACGCCCGGCGCGGGCGCTACTATCGCGCGCTCGTGCAGTTCGAGCTGATGGGCCTGAACGGCGCGTTTCTCGCCGGCGATCTCTTCAACCTGTTCGTGTTCTTCGAACTGCTGCTGATCGCCTCGTACGCGCTGCTGCTGCACGGCGGCGGGCGCCGCCGCGTGCGCAACGGCCTGCACTACATGCTGCTGAACCTCGTGGGCTCGTCGTTCTTCCTGATCGCGCTGGGCGTGCTCTATGGCCTCACGGGCACCCTCAACATGGCCGACATGGGCGAGCGGCTCGCGCATCTGGACGCCGCATCCCTGCCGCTCGCGCAGTTCGCGGGCGCAACGCTCATGCTCGTATTCGGCCTCAAGGCCGCCGTGTTCCCGATGTCGTTCTGGTTGCCACAGGCATATCGCAGCGCGATCGGTCCGGTGGCCGCGCTGTTCGCGATCATGACCAAGGTGGGCATCTATGCGATGCTTCGCTGCGACGCGCTCGTGTTCGGCGCGGCGGGCGGCGTGCTCGACGCGTTCCTGCATCAATGGGCGTGGTGGCTCGCCATTGCGACGATTATCTATGGCGCGCTCGGCGCGCTTGCGGTATCGAGCCTCAAGACCACGACAGGCTTTCTCGTGCTGGTCTCGGTCGGTCTGCTGATTGCCGCCGTCACGCTGCAAACCGTGCTCGCGTGGAGCGCGCTGCTTTACTACCTCATCAGCACGACGCTGTGTACGGGCGCCCTGTTCATGCTCGCCGATACGCTGGAGTCCGAAACAACCGAATCCCCGACCGCGCCCGCTGCAGCCGAAACGCGCGAGCCCGCCTCGCTCGAATCGCTCGACGACGCCACCGCGCCCGCCATCACGCCCGAAGCGGACGGCGAGCCGGTTGCAACGCCTTCCACGGCCGCGCCCCCTGAAAGGCGTCCCGCGCCCTGGCCTTCGAACCTCGCTGGCGTGCTCTATCTCGCGGCAGCCGTGGGCGCGGTTGGACTACCGCCGCTCTCGGGCTTTCTCGGCAAGGCCATGGTGCTCGCCGCCACGCCGCTTTCGCAGGCTGTCGTGCTCTGGCCCGCCGTGCTGATCGCCGGACTGCTATCGATCGTCGCTTTGAGCCGCACGGGCACGCGTTTGCTGTGGGCGATACCCGCCGCCCGCGCCTACGACGGCGCGCCCGCCGCCGCGCCGCGCGGCAGCCGCTCCAAGCTCGCCGCCTGCGCGCTGCTGCTCGCGGGCGTCGTGGCCGCTACGGTGTTTGCGGGACCGCTCAAGCAGTATCTCGACGCCACCGCGGCGCAGTTGCTCGATCGCGAAGCCTACGTTCACGCGATCCTGCCTGCGCAAGCGCCGCAAACATCACAGGGCGGAGGAAGCTGACATGCTCAAGAGGCTCTTTCCGCACCCCTGGCTCACGATCGTGCTGCTCGTGTGCTGGGTATTGCTGATGAACGACGCAACGCCCGGCAACCTGCTGCTCGGCTTCGGACTCGGCACTGTGATCGCTTTCGCCGTGGGCGAAGGGCTGTGGCTCGCGCCCGTGCGCTTCGGCAAACCGTGGCTGCTCGTGCGGCTCCTCGGACACGTGCTCTACGACATCCTCGTGGCGAATCTCGAAGTCGCGCTGCTCGTGCTCGGCCCGATGAAACGCCTGCGCCCCGCCTTCATCGAAGTGCCGCTCGACAGCACCCACGAAATCGCGCTGGCGTCGCTCATCAGCATCGTCTCGCTGAGCCCCGGCACGCTGTGCGCCGAACTCTCCGACGACCGCACGCGCCTCGTCGTCCACGTGCTCGATCTCGAAGACGAAGCCGCACTCGTCGCCCTGATCAAGTCCCGTTACGAAGCCCCGCTCATGGAGATCTTCGCATGCTAGCCATCGTCATTCCGGTGTCGTTCGCGATCCTCGGGCTCGCGTTCCTGCTCACGCTCGTGCGCCTCGTGCGCGGGCCTTCGCTGCCCGACCGCCTCGTCGCGCTCGACACGCTCAATATCAACGCGATCGCGCTGATCGTCGTCTACGGCATCATGCTGCGCTCGACGGTCTTCTTCGAAATCGCGCTGCTCATCGCGGTAATGGGGTTCGTGGCGACCGTTGCGTTCACGAAGTACCTGCAGCGCGGCGACATCATCGAATTGAACTAGGGCGACTTCGTCATGCAAACGGTTATCGAAGCCATTGTCTGTGTGCTGCTCCTGCTCGGCAGCGCGTTCACGCTGATCGGCGCAATCGGTCTCGCGCGCCTGCCTGACTTCTACATGCGCCTGCACGGGCCGACCAAATCGACCACGCTCGGCGTGGGCGGCGTCGTGCTCGCTTCCGTGGTCTACTTCAGCGTGCACAACAATTTCGCGAGCCTGCATGAAGTGCTGATACCTGCGTTCCTGTTTCTTACCGCGCCTATTAGCGCGCATATGCTCACGAAGGCAGGCATTCAGCAACGCGTAGCCGTTTCGTCCGCCACCCGCGGGCGGCCGGACGCCACCGTCAACCGAACGCAAGACGCGAGCCCGGACAACAACGCCGCACAGGATTCCTGAATACAGGCGTGGACTTTTACGCCGGTAAAAGCCGCCATCGAACGTCGCACACGGCGCGTGGGGCATGCTCGATGCAATATGCGCCTCTCACGCGTCCGCACCGCGCCCCGTCTTGCGTGCCTCGCCCAGCACATAATCGATGAAGGTGGACGCCGCCCGCGTGTGATGCCGGTTCGGCATGTAGAGCATGTACATGTGCGTGCCGAAAATGCTCAAGCGCCAGGCATCGAGCGACGTGACAGCAGCGCCCTGGCGAATGTCGTCGTGCATCACATAGTCGGGCACGATGCCCACGCCGAGTCCCGCCAGAATCGACTGCCGCAAAAATAGAAAGTTTTCCGAAATGATCGAAGGCTCGAGTAACACCTCGTGCCGGTCCTCGTTCAAATAGCCTGCCAGCCGCAATTGCCGCCCCACCACGGTTGCCGTGATGACGGGTGCGCGCGCCAGGTCTTCCAGCGTTTGCGGCATGCCGTGCCTTTCGGCCCACTCCGTGCACGCGCACGCGATGTACTTCACCGGCCCCATGTCGCGCGCCACGAGGTTCTGCGGCGGCTCGTGCATCACGCGCACGGCGATATCCACTTCGTCGCGCAGCAGGTCTTCCACGCGATTTTCGAACATCACGTCGAGCACGATGCCGGGGTACATGCGCTTGAACTGAATGAGCCAGTCCGACATGACGAGCTGCCCGTAGCCGCTCGGCACCGAAAGCCGCACGCGCCCCTGCAGGCTCTGCCCGAGGGTGGAGACCGACTCGCGCGCAGCGAGCAGCGCGTTCTGGATCGAGCGGCCATGCTCGTAAAGCTTCAGGCCGATTTCGGTCGGCTCGACACGGCGCGTGGTCCGGCGCACGAGCTGCAGGCCGATCGACTTCTCGAGGTGATTGAGGTGGTAGCTGACGTTCGCGCGGCTCATCTTGAGCCGGCGCGCCGCCTCGCTCAGATTGCCCGCGTCGAGAATCTCGACGAGCAGGGTCAGCGCGTTGACGTCCATGGCAACTTCCACTGTCAAAGATATTTTGACAGTCTGTCAACGAGCGATGGGATTGTCAATTGCCCCTGACGCGCTGAGAATCGACGCGAACATGAAACATTGCCGCCCGGGCCACCAGCACGGCCCGCCAGTCCGGCCCTCATTATGGAGACAGCACCCCCATGGCATCCGATCCCGTGAACGCCTCCCCCGTTACTCACGAACTGCGCGGCAAGGTGCTGCTCGTCACCGTGGACAATCCGCCCGTGAACGCGCTGGGCGTGGACGTGCGCCGCGGCCTCGCCGCCGCCATCGAGCACGCCGAAGCGAACGACGCCGTGCAGGCCGTGCTGATCGTCGGCGCGGGGCGCAATTTCATCGCCGGCGCGGACATTCGCGAGTTCGGCAAGCCGCCGCAGCCGCCCGCGCTGCCCGACGTGTGCAACCGCATCGAGGCCTGCCACAAGCCGGTGATCGCCGCCATTCACGGCGCGGCGCTCGGCGGCGGCCTCGAAGTGGCGCTCGCGGCGCACTACCGCCTGGCCGTTGGCGGCGCGAAACTCGGCCTGCCCGAAGTGCAACTGGGCCTGCTGCCCGGCGCAGGCGGCACGCAGCGCACGCCGCGCCTGATCGGCGCCGAAGCCGCGCTTTCGCTCATGTTGACCGGCCGTCACGCTAGCGCGCAGGAAGCGCACAAGCTCGGCCTCGTCGATCGCGTAGGTGCGAGCGACGACATTCTCGCCGAAGGCCTCGCCTACGCGCAGGAACTGCTCGCTGGCCATGCGCACGTGCGCCGCACGCGCGACGCCCAGGCGCTCGCGGACCGCACGCAAGCGCAAGCCGCAATCGATGCCGCGCGCGCCGACACCGCGAAGAAGTCGCGGGGTCTCTTCTCGCCGCTGAAGATCGTCGATTGCGTGCAGGCTGCGCTCGATCTTTCGTTCGACGAAGGCCTGCGCTTCGAGCGCAAGCAGTTCCTCGAATGCCTCGAAAGCCCGCAGCGCGCGGGCCTCGTGCACGCCTTCTTCGCCGAGCGCGAAGTGCAGAAAGCCCCTGAAACGAAGAGCGCGAAACCGCGCGCGATCGAAACCGTCGGCGTGATCGGCGGCGGCACGATGGGCGCGGGCATTGCCGTGGCCGTGCTCGACGCGGGCCTGCCCGTGACGATGATCGAACGCGACGACGCCTCGCTCGCTCGCGGCCGCGCACATGTGGAAAAGGTCTACGACGGCCTCATCGCCAAGGGCCGCATGAAGCCCGAAGCGAAAGAACAGATCCTCGCGCGCTTCAGCGGCAGCACCTCGTACGATGCGCTCGCGAACACCGATCTCGTGATCGAAGCCGTGTTCGAGGACATGGCCGTGAAGCAGGCCGTGTTCGCCGAACTCGACCGCGTGTGCAAGCCCGGCGCCGTGCTCGCGACCAACACGTCGTATCTCGACATCGACGCCATTGCGGCCAGCATCAAGCGCCCGCAGGACGTGGTGGGCCTGCACTTCTTCTCGCCCGCCAACATCATGAAGCTGCTCGAAATCGTGGTGCCGAAGCAGGTCAGCGCCGACGTGGTCGCCACCGCATTCGAGCTGGCGAAGAAGCTGCGCAAGGTGCCGGTGCGCGCCGGCGTGTGCGACGGCTTCATCGGAAATCGCATTCTCGCGGTATTCCGCACGGCTGCGGACCATCTGATGGAAGACGGCGCCTCGCCGTATCAGATCGACAAGGCCGTGCGCGACTTCGGCTTTCCGATGGGCCCGTACCAGGTCGTCGATCTTGCGGGCGGCGACATTGGCTGGGCCACGCGCAAGCGCCGCGCCGCCACGCGCGACCCGAAGGCGCGCTACGTGCAGATCGCCGACCGCATTTGCGAACGCGGCTGGTTCGGCCAGAAGACGGGCCGCGGCTTCTACCTCTACCCCGAAGGCGCACGCACGGGCACGCCCGACCCCGAAGTCGAATCCATCATCCGCACTGAGCGCGAGCGCGCCGGCATCGAGCCGCGCAGCTTCACCGACGAAGAGATCATGCGCCGCTACATGGCCGCGATGGTGAACGAAGGCGCGAACGTCGTGTTCGAGAAGATCGCGCTGCGCCCGCTCGACGTGGACGTCACGCTGCTCTACGGCTACGGCTTCCCGCGCTATCGCGGCGGCCCGATGAAGTACGCCGATACCGTGGGCCTCGCCAACGTGCTCGCCGATATCCGCACGTACGCAAAGGAAGATCCGCTGTTCTGGCGTCCTTCGCCACTGCTCGTCGAACTCGTGGAGCGCGGTGAGAATTTCGCGAGCCTCAATCAATCGGCTTGAAAGTGCAATAAGGGTGCAATAAGGAGCTTTTCACACATGGACCTCAAATTCACCGCCGAAGAAGAGGCGTTTCGCGGCGAAGTGCTCGCGTTCCTGAAGGAGCGCCTGCCGCAGCGCGTCGCGAACAAGGTGAGCAACGGCCGCCACCTCACCCGCGACGACATGGCGCAATGGCACGCCATCCTGCACGAAAAAGGCTGGCTCGCGAATCACTGGCCGAAGGAATACGGCGGCCCCGGATGGAGCGCCGTGCAGAAGTTCATCTTCGAGAACGAATGTGCGATTGCCGGTGCGCCGCGCATCGTGCCGTTCGGCGTGAACATGCTCGGTCCCGTGCTCATCAAGTACGCGAGCGAGGCGCAAAAGCGCTACTGGCTGCCGCGCATTCTCGACGGCTCCGACTGGTGGTGCCAGGGCTACTCGGAACCGGGCGCGGGCTCGGACCTCGCCTCGCTGCGCACCACAGCGGTTCGCCACGGCGACCACTACGTGGTGAACGGGCAGAAGACGTGGACCACGCTCGGCCACTACGCGAACATGATCTTCTGCCTCGTGCGCACCGCAACCGACGTGCGCAAGCAGGAAGGCATCAGTTTCCTGCTGATCGACATGAACACGCCGGGCATCGAAGTCCGCCCCATCGTCACGCTCGACGGTGAACATGAGGTGAACGAAGTGTTCTTCACCGACGTGCGCGTGCCCGTGGAAAATCTCGTCGGCGAAGAAAACAAGGGCTGGACCTACGCGAAGTATCTGCTCACGTACGAACGCACGAACATCGCGGGCGTGGGCTTTTCGGTGGCGGCGCTCGCGCGTCTGAAGCGCGCCGCGCAGAAAGTCACGCGCAACGGCAGGCCGCTTGCCGACGATCCGCAGTTCGCCGCACGTCTTGCGAAAGTCGAGATCGATCTGGAAAACATGAAGACGACGAACCTGCGCGTGATCGCAGCCGTTGCGGGCGGCGGCGTGCCCGGTGCGGAAAGCTCGATGCTCAAGATTCGCGGCACCGAGATCCGCCAGGAGATTTCGTCGCTGCTGCGCCGCGCGATGGGGCCGTATGCGGCGCCGTTCGTCGAGGAAGCGCTCGAGGAAGGCTATGCGGGCGAGGCAATCGGCCCGGACGAAGCCGCCAGCGCTGCAGCGCAATACTTCAACAACCGCAAGCTGTCGATTTTCGGCGGCTCCAACGAAATTCAGAAGAACATCATCTCCAAGATGATTCTCGGTCTTTGAGAGGCACGCCATGGACTTCCAGCACACCGAAGACCGCCGCATGCTTGCGGATACGCTCAACCGCTTCACTACGGAGCAATACGGCTTCACTACGCGCGATACAATCGCGCGCTCCACGGAAGGCTTTAGCGCAGACATGTGGCAGCGCTTCGCCGAACTCGGCGTGATCGGCGCGCTGTTCGACGAGGCCGATGGCGGCTTTGGCGGCGCGGGCTTCGATATCGCGGTGGTCTTCGAAGCGCTCGGGCGCGCGCTCGTGGTCGAGCCGTTCCTCGATACGCTGATCGTCGGCCGTGCGCTCGCGCATGCGGGCAGCGAGGCGCAGCGCGCTCGCATTGCGTCGTTTATCGACGGTACGCAAATCGCCGCGCTCGCGCACGACGAGCCGGGTTCGCATTACGAGGACGCGCGTGTGACGACGCGTGCCGAGAAAAGCGGCGATGGCTGGGTGCTGCAAGGCGCGAAGGGCGTCGTGCAGCATGCGGAACACGCAAACATGCTGCTCGTTTCGGCCCGCACCTCGGGCAGCGAATTCGACGAAGCGGGCATCTCCCTCTTTCTCGTGCCGCGCGATGCAGCGGGCGTGAGCGTGCGCAGCTACGCGAAGATCGACGGCGGCCGCGCAGCGGAAGTGACGCTCGACAACGTGAAGGTGAACGCCGACGCGCTCGTCGGCGCGCAAGGCAGCGGCTTCGCGACGCTCGAACACGCACGCGGCTACGGCATCGTGGCACTCGCGTCGGAAGCGGTGGGCGCGATGGAGATCGCACGCGACTTCACGCTTGAATACCTGCGCACCCGCAAGCAGTTCGGCATGCCCCTCGGCAGCTTCCAGGCGTTGCAGCATCGCATGGCGGACGTGCTGCTCGAAATCGAGCAGGCGCGCTCTGCGGTCATCAACGCGGCGGCTGCAATCGACGCACCGCGCACGCAGCGCGAGCGCGCGCTTTCGGCGGCGAAGTACACGATCGGGCGCATTGGCGCGCGCGTGGCCGAAGAAGCAATCCAGCTGCATGGCGGCATTGGCATGACGTGGGAATTGCCGCTCGCGCACTATGCAAAGCGGCTCGTGATGATCGATCATCAGCTCGGCGACGAGGATCATCATCTCGCGCGCTACATCGCATTGGGGCACGAGGCGGCGTAAGCCATGAAGGGGCGAGCGCGAAGCGCCGCCCCAACAACGAATCAGGAGTGCCTGTTGATGGAGACGGACAAAAGCAGCTTGCCGCTATCGGGCGTGCGCGTACTCGATCTTTCGCGTGTGCTGGCCGGGCCGTGGAGCGCGATGGTGCTCGGCGACCTCGGCGCGGAAGTCATCAAGATCGAGCATCCCGACCGCGGCGACGACACGCGCGACTGGGGCGTGCGAGTCGGCAAGACCGAGACGGCGTATTTCAACAGCGTGAATCGCAACAAGCGTTCGATCACGCTCGATCTGCAAACGCCCGAAGGCCAGCAGATCGTGCGCGATCTGGCGAAAACCAGCGACATCGTCGTGCAGAACTTCAAGTTCGGCGGCATGGAAAAGCTCGGGCTTGGCTATGAGCAGTTGAGCGCTGAGAACCCGCGTCTCATCTATTGCTCGATTTCGGGCTACGACCGCACGGGACCGGAAGCAAAACGCCCGGGCTACGACCTCGTCGTGCAGGGCGAAACGGGCCTCATGGCGATGAACGGCGAGGCCCACCAGCCGCCGCTCAAATTCGGCGTGGCGGCCGTGGATCTTTTCACGGGCATGTATTCGGCGCAGGCGATGCTCGCCGCGCTGTACGAGCGCGAGCGCACGGGACGCGGACGCCATATCGAAATGGCGCTGTTCGACTGCGGCCTCATGATTACCGCTTACTACGGCCTCGAAGCGCTGCTGATCGGCGAAGACCCGCCGCGCTACGGCAACGCACATCCGTCGATCGTGCCGTATGGCGTGTTCGATGCGGCCGATGGTCCGCTCGTCATCACCGTGGGCAACAACGCGCAGTTCGAGCGCTTCTGCCGCGAAGTGATCGAGCGCGCCGATCTCGCCGACGACGCGCGCTACAAGACCAACATCCTGCGCGGTCAGAACCGCGACACGCTCGTGCCGGAACTCACGCGCGAGCTGGGCAGCCGTGGGCGCAAGCTCCTGCTCGAACGCCTCGCGCGTGCGGGCATTCCGTGCGGCGAAGTGGCCGGCTTGCGCGAGGCGCTGCTTTCGGCGCGCGCGACGCAGGGCGGGCTCGTCACGCAGCAGCCGCATCCGCATACCGAAAGCGGCACGACGCCCGTGCTCGCGCCGCCGTGGCGCTTCGACGGCGAACGCCTGCCCGTGCGGCACGCGCCGCCGCAACTGGGCGAAGGCACACAGGAGGTCCTGCAGTCGCTGCTCGGTTATTCGGCGCAGCAGGTGGCCGGGTTGAAGGATAAAGGCGTTATCTAGTTCCATGTGGATGGAGGCATGAAGTGAAGATACTTGTACCTGTTAAGCGCGTAGTCGATTACAACGTGAAGGTTCGTGTGAAGTCGGACGGCACGGGCGTCGATATCGCCAACGTGAAGATGTCGATGAACCCGTTCGATGAAATCGCCGTGGAAGAAGCGGTGCGTCTGAAGGAAGCGGGCGTGGCGACGGAAGTCATCGCCGTTTCGGCGGGCGTGACGCAAGCGCAGGAAACGCTGCGCACGGCACTGGCCATCGGCGCGGACCGTGCGATCCTCATCGAGTCGAACGAAGACCTGCAGCCGCTGGCTGTCGCCAAGCTCCTGAAGGCGCTGGTCGACAAGGAACAGCCGCAACTGGTCATCCTCGGCAAGCAGGCCATCGACGACGATTCGAACCAGACCGGCCAGATGCTCGCCGCTCTCGCGAACCTGCCGCAAGCGACGTTTGCATCGAAGGTCGTCGTGGCCGACGGCAAGGCGACCGTGTCGCGCGAAGTGGATGGCGGCGCGGAAACGCTGTCGCTCACGCTGCCCGCCGTGGTCACGACGGATCTGCGCCTGAACGAGCCGCGCTACGTCACGCTGCCGAACATCATGAAGGCGAAGAAGAAGCCGCTCGAAACGGTCAAGCCGGAAGACCTGGGCGTTGACGTTACGCCGCGTCTGAAGACGCTGAAGGTTGCCGAGCCGCCCAAGCGTAGCGCAGGCGTGAAGGTGCCGGACGTGAAGACGCTGGTCGAGAAGCTGAAGACCGAAGCCAAGGTGCTGTAAGGAGCGAGACGACAATGACGAATCTGGTGAATCTGGTAATCGCTGAACACGACAATCACTCGATCAAGGCCGCGACGCTGAACACCGTCGCAGCAGCACAGAAGATTGGTGGCGACGTGCACGTGCTGGTCGCGGGCCACAACGCCCAGGCCGCCGCGGACGCAGCCGCGAAGATCGCAGGCGTAGCGAAGGTGCTGCTCGCCGACGCGCCGCAACTCGAACAGGGTCTCGCCGAGAACGTCGAAGCGACGGTCCTCGCCATTGCGAAGAACTACTCGCACATCCTCGCGCCGGCAACGGCAGCGGGCAAGAACGTCACGCCGCGTATTGCCGCGAAGCTCGACGTCGCGCAGATCAGCGACATCACCGCCGTGGATGCGCCGGACACGTTCGAGCGTCCGATCTACGCGGGCAACGCGATCGCAACGGTGCAATCGGTCGATCCGGTCAAGGTCATCACCGTTCGCACGACGGCATTCGACGCCGTTGCGGCCGAAGGTGGCAGCGCAGCCGTTGAGAAGCTCGAGGCCGCAGCGGACAGCGGCCTCACGCAGTTCGTCGGCCGTGAAGTCACGAAGCTCGACCGTCCGGAACTCACGAGCGCGAAGATCATCGTCTCGGGTGGCCGGGGTTTGGGCAGCGGCGAGAACTACACGAAGGTGCTGGAGCCGCTCGCCGACAAGCTCAACGCAGCGCTCGGCGCCTCGCGCGCAGCAGTTGACGCAGGCTACGTGCCGAACGACTACCAGGTCGGTCAGACGGGCAAGATCGTCGCGCCGCAACTGTACGTGGCGGTCGGCATCTCGGGTGCGATCCAGCATCTGGCCGGCATGAAGGACTCGAAGGTCATCGTCGCGATCAACAAGGACGAAGAAGCGCCGATCTTCAGCGTGGCCGACTACGGCCTCGTGGGTGACCTGTTCACGGTCGTGCCGGAGCTGGCGAGCACGCTCGCCTGACGACGCAGCTAGCGCAAGAAGCGGCAACGACAAGCCGTCAAACGCGCACCCGCCGCGGCGCCCACAAGCGCCGTGGTCATTCGATAGAAACGACAACCAGACCCGCCGCAAACGGCGTCATGCACCCGCCGAAGGCAGCACGGGGCATGCGCGCTTGCCGCAACGAGACGGCACTGGTTGCATGAAGTGGAACCGGAGACACCATGACGACACCCTCGATCGAAACGATCAAGGCGCATCCCGAATACCGGCAGCTGATTGCCGTGCGCCGGCGCTTCAGCTTCACGCTGACCGCGCTCATGATCGCCATCTACTACGGCTTCATCCTGGTCGTCGCGCTCGCGCCGCATCAGCTCGCGCATCCGCTCTATGCGAGCGCCACCACCAGCGTCGGCATTGCCGTTGGCGTAGGCATCATCCTGTGCGCTGTTGCGCTCACCGGCCTCTATGTGCTGCGCGCCAACCGCCGCTTCGATCCAGCCATGCGCGCGCTCATCGCGAAGCTCCATGACGAGGTGCCTGCATGAAGCCAGCCCGCCTTCTCCCCGCACTCGCACTCGCGGCCGCCAGCAGCTTCGCCCGCGCAAACGTGCCCGCTGCCGCGGCAGCGCCCATGCCCGCGCCCCAGCACAACCCGGTAGCCATCGGCATGTTTGTGCTTTTCGTTCTCGTGACGCTCGGCATCACGCAGTGGGCCGCGCGCCGCACGCGCACCGCGCACGACTTCTACACGGGCGGCGGCGGTATCAGCGGCTTGCAGAACGGCCTGGCGATTGCCGGCGACTACATGTCCGCGGCTTCGTTCCTCGGCCTCTCGGGCATGGTGTTCATCTTCGGATTCGACGGACTCATTTACTCGATCGGCTTTCTCGTCGGCTGGCCGTTCGTGATGTTTCTGATCGCCGAGCCGCTGCGCAATCTCGGCAAGTTCACGTTCGCCGACGTGGTCGCCTATCGCTTCGAGCAAGGCCCGATCCGCCTGATCACCTCGGCCAATTCGTTGATGGTCGTGATCTTCTATCTGGTCGTGCAGATGGTTGGCGCGGGCAAGCTCATCGAACTGCTGTTCGGCCTCGACTACTGGATCGCCGAAATCGTCGTGGGCGTGCTGATGGTGATCTACGTGTTCTTCGGCGGCATGAAAGCCACGACGTGGGTGCAGCTCATCAAGGCGGCGCTGCTGCTGTGCGGCGCGACGTTCATGGCGGTGCTCGCGCTTGCGCACTTCGGCTTCAGTGCGAACGAGATGTTCCGCCAGGCCGTCAACGTGCACCCGGGCGCCCTGAGCATCATGGCGCCGGGCAAGCTGATTCGCGATCCGCTGAACGCGCTCTCGCTCGGTATCGCGCTGATGTTCGGCACGGCAGGCTTTCCGCATATCCTGATGCGCTTTTTCACGGTGCCCAACGCGAAAGAGGCGCGCAAGTCGGTGTTCTATGCCACGGGCTTCATCGGCTACTTCTACCTGCTCACGTTCGTGATCGGCTTCTCGGCGATCGCGCTGCTCGCCCAGCATCCCGAGTTCTTCCGCGTCGACGCGGCGGGCCACTTCAATCTCACGACCGACCTGCTCGGCGGTTCGAACATGGTGGCCGTGAAGCTCGCCCAGGCGGTGGGCGGCAACCTGTTCTACGGCTTCATCGCGGCGGTCACGTTCGCGACGATCCTCGCCGTGGTGGCAGGCCTCACGCTCTCGGGCGCAACCACGGTCTCGCACGATCTCTACGCAAGCTGGCTCGCGCGCGGACGCAAGAACGAGCATCGCGAGATGCGCATCTCGCGCGTCGCGACACTCGTACTCAGTGCAATTGCAATCGGCCTCGGCATCCTCTTCGAGCACGCGAACGTGGCATTCCTCGTGGGTCTCGTCGCGGCCGTGGCGGCCAGCGCCAACTTCCCGATGCTCGTCATGTCGATCTTCTGGAGCGGCATGACCACGCGCGGCGCGGTTGCAGGCGGTACGCTCGGCCTTGTCTCGTCGGTACTGCTCACGGTCTTCTCGAAGTCGGTGTGGGTCGACGTGCTCCATCACGCCCACGCACCCGTGTTCCTCGACAATCCCGCGATCGTTTCCGTGCCGCTCGCGTTCTTCGGTATCTGGGCAGTCTCGCGCCTCGACGCCGGTGCGCGCGCCCGCAAGGAACGCGAGGCGTTCGCCGCGCAGGAATTCTACGGCCAGACCGGACTCCTGCCGATGGAGGCCGTGAAGCACTAAGGCACTGAGGCGCTAAATCGCCTGATCGCGCAACGAAACGGACAACGTCATGCGCGAGTCCCGCGCCCCTCAGCGTATGCATCACGCACGCTGCGGGGCGCTTTCTTTTGGCCTTCATAGCGGCGTGCGCGGCGCGCCAACACCACGGCGCACGCGCAATTGCGGCGCCGGTTATAGTGCGCATGGGACGCGGCGCGCAACCGGGCGCACCGCGCGCCGCCCGATCAACCGCCGCCACGCCCGTACCCAGCCGCACCGCCGATGGAGCACGCCTACGATCATCTGCTGCACCTGCTCGCCGCGCACGCTACGTGGACGCTTGCTTTTGTCGTGGTCGCCGCTTTTCTCGAATCGCTCGCGTTCATCGGCACGTTCGTTCCCGGCAGCACGGCGATGTTCATTGCGGGCGCGTTCGCAGCCACGGGCACGATCAATCTGGGCTGGCTCTTCGTTTGCGCCATAGTGGGCGCCGTGGCCGGCGACGGCGTGAGCTTCTGGATCGGCCACCGCTACCGCGGCTCGCTTGGCCAGATGTGGCCGTTCAGCCGCCACCCCGGCATTCTCGAACGCGCGCAGGCCTACTTCGTGAGCCACGGCACACGCAGCGTGATCCTCGCGCGCTTCATCGCGCCGCTGCGCGCCGTGGTGCCGATCGTCGCGGGCATGGCCGGCATGAAGCCCATGCGCTTCTTCATGATGAACGTGATCTCCGCGCTCATCTGGGCGCCCGCGCATATCGTGCCGGGCGTGGTGTTCGGCGCCTCGCTCCAGCTCGCGGGCGCGGTGTCGTTCCGGCTCGTGGTCGTGATCGGCATCGTTGCGCTCGCGATCTGGCTCATCTGGCGCTTCGTGCGCATGCTGCTCCTGCACATCGACAACTGGGCCGGCGCGTCGCGGCGCAGCGCGGCGCAGTGGGCGGCGCAGCATCCCGGGCGCGCCTCGAAGCGTCTCGCCCGCCTGCTCGATCCGGCGCAGCCCGCGCTCGGCCCCGTGATCGTGATCACGGGCCTCGTGCCGGTATGCGCGGCCGTGTTTTCCTATGTGCTCGGCAACGTGCTGCGCGGCGAGCCGCTCGTGCAGCTCGACCAGTCCGTGCGCCAGTTCCTTCAGTCGATCCACACCACATGGGCCGATGCGACGCTCGCGCGCGTCGAGACACTCGGCAGCACCTGGACGCTGGCGGCGCTCATCGCGACGATGGCCGTGTGGATGGTGCTGGAGCGGCGCTGGCGCACCATCGCTTACTGGATGATTGCGGCGGCCGTTTCGCAGCTGCTCATCCTCATGCTGCGCTTCGTGATCCACCATACGGCGACGGGCGGCGGCCAGGCCATCGAAGCCTACGTATTCCCGAGCGACCGCGTGGCGTCGATGGTGATCGTCTACGGCTTCGTGATGTTCCTGCTCGTGCGCCGCGCGAGCATGCTCGAGGCCGCGCTCGTCGCCGCGCTCGGCAACGCGATTGTCGTGTCCGTGGCGTTCGCGGGGCTCTACTTCGACCGTTTCCTGTTCTCGGACGCCATCGGCGGCGCAGCCTTCGCCGCGATCTGGGTGGCGATCGTCGTGCTCACCTCGCTTTGGCGCTACCCCAAGCGGCCGCCGCAACGTCCGTATGTGCCGCCCATCGTGCTCATCGTGCTGGTCGGCGCCGTTCTCCTGCAGACGGTGCCGTCAGTGCGCCCACCCGCGCCGCCTACGACCGCCACGGCGGCGCCGCCCGTCGTCATCACGCAATTGCAGTGGAGCGATTCGCTGTGGAGGACGTTTGCGTGCTACCGCTTCGACATGAAAGGCGCGCGCCGCGAGCCGATGACGATCCAGTGGGCCGCAAGCGCGGACGACCTGCGCACGGCGCTGCGCGACGCAGGCTGGGCCGAAGGCCCGCAGATCTCGCTGAGAAGCGTGCTTTCGCTCGTTGCGCCGAACGTGGACGTGATGTCGCTGCCGCTGCTGCCGAAGCTGAACAACGGCCTGCCCTCGCCGCTCGTGTTCGCCCGCGCGCGCCTGACCGACAGGAA
The DNA here is from genome assembly GCF_905220165.1 of Paraburkholderia sp. J10-1. Classification (NCBI taxonomy): domain Bacteria; kingdom Pseudomonadati; phylum Pseudomonadota; class Betaproteobacteria; order Burkholderiales; family Burkholderiaceae; genus Paraburkholderia; species Paraburkholderia sp. J10-1. The sequence continues at coordinate 102,555 of NZ_CAJMYW010000002.1, forward strand.
TGACGCCGGAGACGAAAAGCTCGCGCCGGGCAGCCACCGGGACGTGCTGCGCTTCTGGCCTTCAGGCTATGCGCTCGCGCCGCGGCATGCTGGAAGCAACAATGGCAACGCAGACGCAGGGGAACTCACGCCAATCTGGGTCGGCTCGCTCGTGCACGAGCGACTGCGCCGCGGTTCCTGGCCGTTCAACGTCGTCACGAGCTACCTCGACGACGCCTCGGACCTCAGCGCCCCCGGCCAGCCGGCCGGCTGGCGCACGCTCGCGCTGCCGGGCGAAGCGGGTTGCGAGGGGCGGCCCGTGAAGCTGATCGTGCAGGGCGGCCGCTGAAAGGCAAATCGAAAGCTCAGGCGGTGCTCTCGCCCCAGCTTCCCGTGGCATGGAAGCGGTCGATGCGCTTGCGGGCGTCCGCGTAGGCGGCGTCGAGCGCGGCGTCGGACCCGGTGTAATTGCGCATCATGTCGTGAAAGCGCACGCTGCGCCCTTCGACATGGGCATCCGCGCCGTGGCGGCAAATGTAGCCGCTGTAGTGGAACAGCGGCTCGGGCGAGCGCGGCCCGAACGCCGGAATCGGCAGCACCCAGATCTCGAAGCCTTCATGCTCGGTGTGGTCCCACATGGCGTGTCTCCTGTCCCATGCCTAACATGCCAATTATCGTCGCACGGCACCCCTCTCGCCTGCAAACGGCCTTTTTCCGCGAGTTTGGCTAAACTATGCGGGCGCAGCAGAACTCAAACCCGATTCCCAAGCGATACCCCACATCATGACGCCGGCCTCTCTCACGCAGGAACCGCAGTCCGTCTCCAGCGCTGTTACGCGCAACGCCTTCTTCATCGTGGCCACCGTCAACGAAGACGCAGCAAGCCGCGCCACCGTGCGCGCCTGGTGCGCCGACGTCGCCAACCTCGTGCGCGCGGTGGGCAAACGCGTGCCCGCGGGCAATCTCTCGTGTGTGGTGGGCTTTTCGTCCGACGCATGGGACAAGCTGTTCGGCGAACCGCGCCCGGCCAACCTGCATCCGTTCCGCGAATTCGGCACCGGCGAGCGCCGGGCGATTGCCACGCCAGGTGACATTCTGTTGCATATTCGCGCCGACGAAACCGACCTGTGCTTCGAGCTCGCCACCCAGCTCATGACGCGCCTGGAAGGCGCGGTCACGACCGTGGACGAAGTGCACGGCTTTCGCAACTTCGACATGCGCGCGATGATCGGCTTCGTCGACGGCACCGAAAATCCCACGGGCAACGAAGCCGTGCATTTCACCGTAATCGGCGAAAGCGACGACCCCGAATTCTGCGGCGGCAGCTACGTGCTCGTGCAGAAGTACCTGCACGACATGAAAGGCTGGAACGCGCTTTCCGTGGAGGCCCAGGAGCAAATCATCGGGCGCACCAAACTCCAGGACATCGAACTGGACGAAGCCGTGAAGCCGAGCTGGTCGCACAGCTCGCTCACCACGCTCGAAGACAACGCGGGCAACGAGATCAAGATCCTGCGTGACAACATGCCGTTCGGCCGGCCCGGTTCGGCCGAATTCGGCACCTACTTCATCGGCTATGCGCGCTCGCCCGAGCCGATCGAACAGATGCTCGAGAACATGTTCGTCGGCCTGCCGCCCGGCAACTACGACCGGCTGCTCGACTTCAGCCGCGCTGTCACGGGCAGCCTGTTCTTCGTGCCTTCGCAACCGTTGCTCGAAGCGCTCGCCGAAGTCGATCCGGGCGCCGCGCCCACCATCGAGGTGAGCGCCGCCAACACATCAGAAACAAAAACAGAATCCGGGCCTGCCGCCGCGCCGAGCGCGGACGGCTCGCTCGCCATCGGATCCCTCAAAGGAGCACCCCGGTATGAATAACCTCCATCGCGAGCTGGCGCCCATCTCCACGGCCGCGTGGTCGCAAATCGAAGAAGAAGTCGCGCGCACCTTCAAGCGCTCGCTCGCGGGCCGCCGCGTCGTGGACGTCGAGGGCCCCGGCGGCCCGGCGCTCGCGGCAATCGGCACCGGCCACCAGAACGGCATTGAAGCGCCGCTGGAAGGCATCCGCGCGCGCCAGCGCGAAGTGAAGGCGATTGTGGAATTGCGCGTGCCGTTCGAACTCTCGCGCGACGCCATTGACGACGTGGAGCGCGGCGCAGAAGACTCCGACTGGCAACCGGCCAAGGAAGCGGCCACGCGCCTCGCGTTCGCGGAAGACCGCGCGATCTTCGACGGCTACACGGCCGCGCAGATCACGGGCATTCGCGAAGGCTCGTCGAACCCGATCCTGCCGTTGCCGGCCGATATCGCCGACTACCCCACGGTCATCGCCAAGGCGCTCGAACAGTTGCGTCTGCAAGGCGTGGACGGCCCGTATGCGGTGCTGCTCGGCTCCGATGCTTATACAGCGGTGAGCGAAGCGAGCGACCAGGGCTATCCGGTTCTCGAGCACATTCGCCGTCTCGTGAACGGCGAGATCATCTGGGCGCCGGCCATCGAAGGCGGCGCCATCCTGAGCACGCGTGGCGGCGACTTCGCGTTCCACCTCGGGCAGGATGTGTCGATCGGGTATTCGTCGCATGACGACAAGAGCGTGAAGCTTTATCTGCAAGAGAGCTTTACGTTCTTGATGCTGACTTCCGAGGCTTCGGTGGCGGTGAAGCCGGAATAAGGCCACGCTGATTCCCTTAAGCCACGAAAAAGGGGCGCTCCGTGACGAGCGCCCCTTTTTTCATGCCTTGCCGCTAGTGCTCAATGAACGATCACTGATAGAAGTTCACGGTCACGACCGCTGAGCGGCCCGGCGCCCAGGTTGCATAAATCGGGTACGCGCTCTGGTAGTACTCCTTGTCGAAGATGTTGTTCACGTTGAGCTGCAGATCGATCTTCTTCGACACGCGCCACGTAGCCGAAGCATCGAAGCGCGCATAGCCCGGCGTCCATTTGCGCGAAGTCGCCGAAACCGATGCATACGTCAGGCTCGAAACCGTTGCGCCCGCACCCACCGTGAGCTTCGGCAGCACGTCATAGCTCGTCCACAGCGTGAAGTTGTGCTTGGGCACCATCACCATCGGCAGGCCGGAGAGTGCCGGGCTCGCCGGGCCGGCGTCGGTCGTGATCGCGTCGAGGTACGAATAGCCGCCGAACACGGACCACTTGTTCGTCACGTTACCCGCGAACCCGAACTCGAAACCGCGCACGCGCTGCGAGCCTGCGTTGATCGTGCCGCCCAGGCCGTCGCTCACGCGCGCGTTGGTCTTTTCGGTCTGGAACAACGCCGTAGTGAGCGAGAGGCGCTGATCGAGCACATCCCACTTCGCGCCCACTTCGATATTGCGCGAGCGCTCGGGCGCGAGATCCTTGTTGGTCGCCGTGATCTGGTCCGTGCCGCCGCCCAGGCCCGAATTCGAGCCCGGCGGATTCGCCGAGGTGCCGTACGACGTATAAAGGCTCAAAGTCGGGATCGGCTTGAACACGAGGCCGAACTGGTAGCTGAAGAGATTCGACGTATTCGACAGATCGGCCACGCCCGCCTGCTGCGCGGTCACGTCGTAGCGGTCGAAGCGCAAGCCCGCGTTGAAGATCCAGCGCTCGGAAAGCTGCACGCTGTCGAACATGTACGCCGAAGCGATATTCGTCTGTGTATGCGTGGCCGGTCCCGGGAAGCTCTTGTCGCCGTTCAGGACGATGCTGCCCGTCCACGGATTGTTCGGATTCCAGTTGTTGATCGACGCGCAGTTGTACGCGACCGAGCACGGACCGCCCGAGCGGATGTTGTTGCCCGCCGAGTCGGTCACGAGATAGCCCTCGTAAAGGTCCTGCTCGTGGCTGAACTCCACGCCTGCCGTGAACGTGTGGCGCATGCCGTAGAGGTCGAATTTGCCGGTCGCTTCCGTCTGGTTCGCGACGCTGTTGGTCGCGTACTTGCCGCTCTTGGCCTGCAGGCTCAGGATGTTCGAGGTCGCGTTCGTCAGCTGTGGATTGGTCGCCACGTAGTCGAGCGTCGAGCGGCCGAACATCGTCGTGTTCTTGATCTTCCACGCATCGTTGATGCGGTGCTCCACCTTCACTTCGCCCGTGTCGGTCTGCCCGTAGCGGTAGTCGCGCGTGTTCAGGCCGTAGAACTGGCCGCGGTTGGACGACACCGGCGTGCCGCCCGTCGAGCGGAACGGCACGCTGAAGTCGGGCATGTCGTAGGTGTTCAGGTGGTAGTAGCTCACCGTGACCGTGGTCGGCGAGTTCAGGCCGAACGCGATCGAGGGCGCCACGCCCCAGCGCTTGCTGTACACGTCGGTGCGGCCCGCCTGGTCGGCGTCGTGGCCCATGGCGTTCAGGCGGAACGCGGTGGTGTCGTTGAGCGTCTGGTTCCAGTCGATGGTGGCGCGGCGGTAGCTATCGGTGCCAAGACCCACGCTGCCGTTGATGAAGTTATCGGCCTGCGGTGTTTTCGTCGTGATGTCGATGCTGCCGCCTACCGAGCCGCGCCCGGCGTACACGGAATCCGGGCCCTTGATGACGCTGATGTTCTGCACATCGAAGGTTTCGCGGTTCTGCACGCCCGAGTCGCGCATGCCGTCCACAAAGATCGAGTTGCGCGATTCGAAGCCGCGAATCACGGGGCGATCGGCGGAAGGATTCGCCGCCGCGTCGCCGCCGAGGAACGTGATGCCGGGCACCGTGCGCAACGCGTCCTGGAACGTCGTGACGTTCTTCTCCTTGAGCACTTCCTCGGGAATCACTGTGACCGAGCGCGGCGTGTCGATGAGCGGCGCCGTGAACTTGTACGAATCGAGCGCTTTGGTCTGCATGTCGGAAGGCGCGGAAACGACCTTCACGGCGGGCAGCGTGCTTTCCGTAGCGGCGGTTGACGATGCCGGCGCAGCTGGCGCTGCGCTCGCGGCGGCTGAACTGTCGGCGGCAGGTGCGGTTTGCGCGTAAACGAGAGGCGATGCGAAGAAACCGGAGCAATAGAGCGCAGCGACGGAAGCGATGGCGCGCATCCGCGTCGGGAAATGGACGGACATGAGTGAGCGAGTTGGTCGGCGAAATGTCGTTGTTACGAATGCGCATGATTCTCATTCGTTATTTCGATTGTAATAACTTGTTATATGTTTGTAAATATTCAATGAGAAATTCGTAGGCCGCGGCAAGCGCCAAGGTCCACGCAAGGCGCAGGAGCGAGCCCCCCCCCGCCGCCCCCGACTGCCGGTATGATGGCGGCCTCACCGCGGACGACGCGTCGTCCCGGCGCCCGGTTCCATTCACGAAGACAGAGGAAGACCGCCATGACGGCAGCAGCACAATTCGACCAGGTTTCCGTAATCAAACGCGCCAACGTCTACTTCGACGGCAAGTGCGTTTCGCACACCGTGCTGTTCGCCGACGGCTCGCGCAAGACGCTCGGCGTGATCCTGCCGGGCACGCTGAACTTCGGCACCGACGCCGCCGAACTGATGGAAGTGCAGGCCGGCCAGTGCCGCATCCGCCTGGAAGGCACCGACGAGTGGAAGACCTACAGCGCCGGCGAGTCGTTCTCGGTGCCGGGCAAGAGCCGCTTCGACATCGACGTGATCGAGACGCTCGACTACGTTTGCAGCTACCTGTAAGCAGCGCCTCGCCTGACCCGCCGCGCGACTCGCGGCGGGCGTTTTCGTTTTTGCCGGGGCGCGCCGGGCGCGCTGAACGTGCTGGACGCGCCGCCCTTACCCGCTCGCTACAATGGGCGCCAGCCCGTCGCCCCGCGACTTTCCCGCTCGCCTTTCCGCCGTGTCATCCCTCGATCCCCTTCCCTCGCCGCGCCCTCGCGCCAACGCCGATCGTCCGCCGCCGCGCAGCCCGCTTGCCACGCTTGCGATCGTGACCGTGCTTACGGGCATCGGCGCGGGCCTGGGCGGCATGCTGCTCGCGCTGCTGCTGCACGCGATCCAGCACGTGGCCTACGGTTACGGCGCGGGCCATATCGTCGGAGCGGAGAGCTTTCTGCAGGGCGTGACCGATACCGCGCCCTGGCGGCGCGTGGCCGTGCTCGTGGCCTGCGGGTTGATCGGCGGTGGCGGATGGTGGGCGCTCTATCGCTACGCACGTCCGCTCGTCAGCATCAGCGCGGCGATCAAGCCGGGCGGCAAGCGCATGCCGATTTTCGCGACCACCGTTCATGCGCTGCTGCAGATCGTGACCGTCGCGATGGGTTCGCCGCTCGGGCGCGAAGTCGCGCCGCGCGAGATCGGCGCCGCGTTCGCAAGCTGGCTCGCGAAGCGTACGGGCCTCACCGCTGCGGAGCGCCGGGTGATGATCGCGTGCGGCGCGGGCGCGGGGCTCGCGGCGGTGTACAACGTGCCGCTGGGCGGCGCGATTTTCGTGCTCGAAGTGCTGCTCGGCACGTTCGGCTGGTCGGTGGCGGTGCCGGCCATCACCACCTCGGCGATTGCGGCCGTGATCGCATGGATCGGTCTTGGCGACGAGCAGCAATACCACGTGCCCCCTTACGGCATCAATGCGCAGCTCGTAGTGTGGTCGGTGCTCTGCGGGCCGTTGTTCGGGGCAGCCGCGCACGGTTTCTCGCGCGTGACGAACCGCGCGCGCGACGCGTCGCCGAAGGACTGGCGGCTGCCGCTCTACACGCTGGTGAATTTTGCGGGCATCGGCCTGCTGGCCATCTGGTTTCCGCAGTTGCTCGGCAACGGCAAGGGCCCGGCAGGCCTGAGCTTCGACGACAACCTCGGCATTGGTCTGGCCGCCACGCTGCTCGTGCTGCGCGTGTTCATCACGACGACCACGTTGCGCGCGGGCGCCAAGGGCGGCCTGCTCACGCCGGGACTCGCGAACGGCGCGCTGCTCGCCATCGTGATCGCGGGGCTGGTGAATCACGTGTGGCCCGGTCTTTCGCCGGGCGCCTTTGCGATCGTCGGGGCGGGCGCGTTTCTCGCATCCTCGATGCAGATGCCGATTACCGCGACCGTGCTGATCCTCGAGTTCACGCACGTGAATCACGATCTGGCGATTCCACTGCTGCTCGCCGTGGCAGGTTCTGTCGCCACGCTGCGGCTGCTGGCGCGCGCGCAGCGTCCTTCGCACGGCGCCCCAACGCTCGGCGCCGAGCGCGAACTGCGGCTCGCCGCGCTGCGCGAGCCGTCGGCGCGCGAGTCCTCCGACTAACCCGCTATTTGCCGAGGTCGGCCAACGGATGCGCCTCCGCACGCCACGGCGACGCAAGGAAGTGCTGCACGCGTTCGGCGCGCACTTCCACGAGCGTGGCCGGCGCCCAGCGCGGCTTGCGGTCCTTGTCGACGAGATGCGCGCGCACGCCTTCGCAGAAGTCGCCTTCCTCGATCGCCCGGCCTACGATGCCAAGCTCCATGCGGAAGCACTCGGCGAGCGTCATCTGGCGGCCGCGCAGCAGCGCTTCGCGCGTGACTTCGAGCATCGTCGGCGAATAGTGCGTGAGCGCTTCTAGCGTGCTTTCGAGCCACGCCTGTTCCGCTTGCGAGTGGTCGTGTTCGAGGTCGGCGCGCAGCGAGGCGACGATCTGCTCGACACGCAGGCGACGGTCGAAGTGCCGCACGACGAGCGACGTGAACGTTGCGAGCGCGCCCTCGTTCGCCTCGTGACACGGTGCGACGAACACTTCGCGCAACGCCGCATGCACATCGCCTGACCATTGCGCGGCCAGAAGACGCGCCTCGTAATCATCGAGCCATTCGCCCGGCACGCAGGCATCCGCGAGGCCGCAATGCACCGCGTCCGCGCCGCCAAGCATCGCGCCGGTCAAACCTACGTATAGCGCCATCTCCACCGGCATCCGCGCGAGGAAGTGCGTCGCGCCCACGTCGGGCAGCAAGCCGATGCGTGTTTCCGGCATGGCGATCTTCGTGCGCGAGGTCGCTACGCGCAGCGACGCCGCCTGGCCAAGACCCATGCCGCCGCCCATCGTCACGCCGTCTAGCAGCGCGACGAGCGGCTTGGAAAACGTATGCAGTGCGTAATCGAGGCGATATTCGTCAATGAAGAATTGCTGCCAGCCGTTCGCGCCCTCACGCGCTTTCTCGCGCGCCAGCTGGTAAATCGCGCGCACGTCGCCGCCCGCGCAAAAACCTTTCGGGCCCGCGCCTTCGAGCACGAGCGCGACGATGCCGTCGTCCGTGCGCACGCGTTCCAGCAGCACAGCCAGTTCGCGCACCATGGCGTGCGAAAGCGCATTGAGCGCAGACGGACGATTGAGCGTGACGATCGCCACGCGATTGACCACGCGAAACAGCACATTCTTTTCGGCTTCCGTTGCCGCCTGATCGCAAGCGGGTGTTGCACTCATTACTTAGCTCTCCGTTTCAAGATGCCAGTGAGGTTTGCGCTTATCCAGAAACGCATTGACGCCTTCACGCTGGTTAGGCGAATCGAACAGATCGACGAAGCGCTCGCGCTCGACAGCGAGCGCCGCGTCGCGCGGCACGCCATTGCGCGCCTGATGGATCAGCGACTTGCTGAAGGTGACTGCTTGCGGGCTCAAGCCCGCGACACGCGCGGCCATGGCGAGCGCGGCCTCGCGTGCGCCGCCCGTTGCGACGACTTCCTCGACGAGGCCGATGCGCAGCGCCGTTTGCGCGTTCACGCGCTCGCCCGTAAGGATGATGCGTTTGGCCCAGCCTTCGCCCACGAGCCAGGGCAAGGTCTGCGTGCCGCAGCCGGAGGGCAGCAGCCCCACGGCGGGCTCGGGCAGAGCGAGTTGCGCATGCTCCTCGGCAATGCGGATATCGCAGGCGAGTGCGCACTCCAGGCCGCCGCCCATTGCATAGCCGTTGATCGCCGCGATAACCACGGGCCGCGCCTTCTGCAGCGCCTCGAATGCCGCGCCGAACGCGCTCGCCGCGGTGCGCGCGACCTCGCGATCGCCATTGGCGAAGGCATTGAGGTCGGCGCCCGCGCTGAAAAACTTCGGCCCGCTGCCAGTGATGACGATGGCGCGTACCTGTGGTTCGCGGTCGAACGCTTCGATGACCTGCTGCAGCTGACGTAAGCCGTCGACCGTGAAGGCATTCGCCGGTGGCCGCGAAAGCGTGAGCAGGGCCACCGCGCCTTCGTGCGCGTACTCGAATTCGATCATTTCGGACTCCGTGTGGATATCAGCGCAGCTCGGGGAAATCCTCTTCCCAGTACTCGTCGGGCTGGCGCGCGGGTTCGGCGCCGCGCTCCATTTCGCGGCGGCGCAGTTCCACGCGGCGAATCTTGCCCGAGATGGTCTTGGGCAAGTCGCTGAACTGCAGGCGGCGAATGCGCTTGTACGGCGCGAGCTTTTCGCGCGAGAAGCGGAACACCTCTCGTGCGAGTTCGGGGCCCGCTTCGAAACCCTGGCGCACGATGACGAACGCCTTCGGCACGGAAAGGCGCAGTTCGTCCGGACTCGGCACAACTGCCGCTTCGGCGATCGCTTCATGCTCGATCAGCACGCTCTCCAGTTCGAACGGGCTCAGGCGGTAATCGGACGACTTGAACACATCGTCGGCGCGGCCCACGTAGACGTAGTAACCATCGTCACGGCGCAGCGCCACGTCGGACGTATGGTAGTAGTCGTTGCGCATGGCGTATTCGCTCGCTTTCGCGTTGTTCGCGTAGCCCGTCATGAGGCCGAGCGGACGGTGCAGGAGCGGCAGAGCGATCTCGCCTTCGCTCGCGGGATGGTCGTCGGCATCGACGAGTTCCACGCGATAGCCCGGCAGCGGGCGCCCCATCGAGCCCGCCACCACGGGCTGGCCCGGCGAATTGCCGATCTGGCAGGTCGTTTCGGTCTGGCCGTAGCCGTCGCGGATCGTGATGCCCCACGCGTGACGCACGCGCTCGATGACCTCGGGGTTCAGCGGCTCGCCCGCGCCCACGATCTCACGCAGCTTCACCGCATACGTTGCGAGCGGCTCCTGCACGAGCATGCGCCACACCGTGGGCGGCGCGCACAGCGTGGTCACGCCGCATTGCACGAGCGCGGCGAGCGTGTCTTTCGGCACGAAGCGCGCGTAGTTGTAGACGAACACGCACGCCTGCGCATTCCACGGCGCGAAGAAGCAACTCCACGCATGTTTGGCCCAGCCCGGCGAACTGATGTTCCAGTGGATGTCGCCCGGCATGAGGCCGATCCAGTACATCGTCGAAAGGTGGCCTACGGGGTAGCTTTCGTGCGTGTGCTCGACGAGCTTGGGCTTCGAGGTCGTGCCCGAGGTGAAATAGAGCAGGAGCGGGTCGGTGGCGCGCGTCGGGCCGTCGGGTTCGAAGGCGGCGCTCGCTTCGTACGCACGCGAGAGATCGATCCAGCCTTCGCAGGCATTGGGCGCCGCGCCAACCGCGATACGCTTCACGCTTTTGTCGAGCGCATCGAATTTGCCGAGTTCGGCGGCGTCCACCACGACGTAGCCCGCGCCGCCCGTTTCCACGCGCTCGCGCACGTCGTCGGGCGAGAGCTGCGTCGTCGCGGGCAGCACGATCGCGCCGAGCTTCATTGCCGCCAGCATCACGTCCCAGAGTTCGACGCGATTGGGCAGCATCAACAGCAAGCGGTCGCCGCGCACCACGCCCTGCTCACGCAGGAAGTTCGCCATGCGCGACGAGCGCTCGGACATCTGCGCGAACGAATAGCGCGTGCCGCCGTTCGCGAGGTCGTCGACGATCCAGAGCGCCGGGTTGTCGTTGCCGCGCGCCATCACGTCGAAGTAGTCGAGCGCCCAGTTGAACGTGTCGAGCTTCGGCCACGCGAACTCGTCGTAAGCGCGTACGTAGTCGGTGCGGTGACGCAGCAGCAATTCGCGTGCGTCGATGAAGGCCTGCGCGGAAGGGGTGAACCCGGTCATCGTCGTCTCCTTATTTCATCGGCGCGTACGCGCGCTTATTTTTGATTCGCCACTTCTACTACTGATTAAAGCTGTCGAGCAATCACCATCCGTTGCACTTCGCTCGTGCCTTCGTAAATCTGCGTGATGCGTGCATCGCGATAGTGGCGCTCCACCGGATAGTCGTTCAGAAAGCCATAGCCGCCGTGGATCTGAATGGCGTGCGAACACACTTCCTCGGCCATTTCTGAAGCGTAAAGCTTGGCCTGCGAAGCCTCGGAAAGACACGGCTTGCCAAGCGAGCGCAGCCGCGCCGCGTGATGCACGAGATGGCGCGCGGCGTTGATGCGCGTATGCATGTCCGCGAGCATGTTCGCCACGCTCTGATGCTTGATGATCGGTTCGCCGAACTGCACGCGTTCGTGCGCATAGGTGCGCGCCGCGTCGAAGGCCGCGCGTGCGATGCCGAGCGCCTGCGCGGCAATGCCAATGCGTCCGCCTTCGAGATTCGCCAATGCGATCTTCAATCCTTCGCCGCGCTGGCCGAGCAGGTTCGCTTCGGGAATCGCACAGTCCACGAGCGAAATCGGGCAGGTGTCCGAAGCACGGATGCCCATCTTCTTCTCGTGCGGCCCGACGTTGAAGCCCGGCGTATCGGTCGGCACGATGAACGCGGAAATGCCGCGCTTGCCCGCGTCGGGATCGGTCACGGCGAACACGATGGCGATATTCGCGCGCGAGCCGTTGGTCACAAACTGCTTGTTGCCGTTGAGCACCCACTTGCCGTCGCGCAGTTCGGCGCGCGTGCGCAGGTTGTTCGCCTCGGAGCCCGCCTGCGGCTCGGTCAGACAGAACGCGCCGATCAGCTCGCCGCTTGCGAGCTTGCCGAGCCAGCGGTCCTTTTGCACGTCGGTGCCGAACTGCAGGATCGGCCCGCAGCCCACCGAGTTGTGCACGCTGACGAGCGTCGCGCACGAGGCGCAGCCCGCCGCGATCTCTTCCATGGCGAGCGCGTAGGCCACGTAGTCGGTGTACGAACCGCCCTGCTCCTGCGGCACGATCATGCCGAGAAAGCCCAGTTCACCCAGTTGCTTGACGACCTCGTCGGGCAGCTTGCCGTCGCGGTCCCATTGCGCCGCGTTCGGCGCCAGCTGCTCGCTTGCGAAGTCGCGCGCGGCGTCGCGAATCATGCGCTGGTCGTCGGTGTAGAACTCGTCCATGTGTGTCCCCTTCCTGTGTCTCTTGCGCTTGCCTTCCACTGTGGCGCGATGCGGCCCCGGCTGCAAGGCTTGCGAAAAGTGTAGGCACGCAGGCGACCGTATTCGATGCCCGTCACGCTCAAAGTCGTTGATCGGATTTACCATACTGGCTGCGACAACCCATCAGCAGGCGGCTCCTTGCAACCAACGCGAATGCATACACTGAGCGAAAAAGGCACAATCTCGATGAGCCTCGTGAACGAGACGCTCGCGCTGGCGCGCGCGGGCGGACTCGAAATCGCGCCGCTCACCGAGGCCGCCGGCATCGCGCCGGCTGTGCTGCGCGCACCCGAGGCCCGCGTGAGCGCGGCGCAATACGGCCAGTTGTGGTCGGGTATCGCGCGCGCGCTCGACGACGAATTCTTCGGCCAGGACTCGCACGCGATGAAAAGCGGCAGTTTCATCGCCATGACGCACTCGGCGCTTGGCGCCAGCACCGGCCGCCAGGCGCTGCAGCGCGCCGTGCACTTCATGCGGCTCGTGCTCGACGACCTGGCAGGCGAGATCGACATCGACGCCACGCGCGTGCGCGTCACGCTCTCGCATCGCGCGGGCAAACCCGCGCCCACCCTCTTCGCGTATGCCACCTGGTTCATCCTTGTCTACGGACTCGTGTGCTGGCTCGTTGGGCGGCGCATTCCGCTTCTCTGCGCGCGCTTTCGCTGCCCGCAGCCGCACGCCGCGCACGAATACCAGCTCATGCTCTGCGACGACATGACGTTCGACCAGCCGGCCACGTGGTTCGAATTCGCACCCGGCTTTCTCGAGCTGCCCGTGATCCAGACCGCCAGCTCGGCGCGCGCGTTTCTGCGCAACGCGCCGGGCAACTTCGTCGTGAAGTACCGCAATCCGGGCTCGTTCGCGGCGCGCGTGCGGCGTGCGCTGCGCGCACTGCCTGTCGCCGCCTGGCCCGATGCCGATGCCATCGCGCAACGCCTGAACGTGGCGCCCGCCACGCTGCGCCGGCGCTTGAGCCAGGAGGGCCACAGCTGCCAGTCGATCAAGGACGAGTTGCGCCGCGACCTTGCGATCGCGGCGCTGCAGGAGCCGGGCCGCTCGGTCGCCGACGTCGCGGCGGCGGTCGGGTTTGCAGAGCCGAGCGCGTTTCACCGGGCGTTCCGCAAATGGACCGGACAGCGCCCGACCGACTTCCGCGCGGCCCGCTCCCGCGGCAGCAAGCGATAGCCTCGATCCACCTTTCGGTTATCAAGATAGCGCCTATAATTTCAGGGATATCCCTAATACGAAAGGCCTTGCCATGAACTCCCTTCCGCGTGTAGCGCTCGGCATCGTTGCCGCAGCGTGCTGCTTCGCGTCGGCTGCGGCGGTGGCCCAACCGTACGATCCCTCGCAACCGCTCACTCGCGCCCAGGTCCGTGCGGATCTGGTTGAATGGCGGCAGGCGGGCTACGACCCGCTCGATTGGATCGACTATCCGGAAAACGCTCAACGTGCGGGCGCGATCGTCGCGCAGCGACGCGCGGCGCGTGGCGGATATGGCGCTCCCGCCGGTCAAATGACGCAGTAATCGCTTGATGGCAGTACGGCCGCAGTGAACCGGCACCGGGACACGCAACGCCCGGCGCCCGCGAGCCGTTGCGCCGATTTCCTGCCACCACGGGCGCATTCGCCGCCCTCGCCCCCGCTTGCTGACGCAACGCGCGCTGTTGTACGTGTTCCACGCTCACAACGGCTTTTCTGCGCTCGACAGACAATTGTTTACAATCGCGCCCGTAGCCACGCACCAAGGCAGGCGCGTGCATGGGCATGCCGACGACCTGCCGGCGCCCGCTACACGCAAGACACCACACCAACAAGCAGCGAACAACCCGCTCGACTCTCAAGGGCCCGATCTTCATGGACGCCATCAAACGCTATTTCGGTTTCGAAGAAGCAGGCACCAACCTGCGCACCGAACTGCTCGCCGGTTTCACCACTTTCCTCACGATGGCTTACATCATCTTCGTGAACCCGGCCATCCTCGGCGACGCCGGCATGCCGAAGGAAAGCGTATTCGTCGCCACCTGTCTCGTCGCGGCGCTCGCTTCGCTCGTCATGGGCCTCTACGCGAACTACCCCATCGCGCTCGCGCCCGGCATGGGCCTGAACGCGTATTTCGCCTATACGGTCGTGAAGGGCATGGGCTTCACCTGGCAAGCCGCGCTCGGCGCGGTGTTCATCTCCGGGTGCCTGTTCTTCATCGTCACGCTGCTGCGCGTGCGCGAAGCCATCGTCAATGGCATTCCGCATTCGATTCGCGTGTCGATCACCGCGGGTATCGGCCTCTTCCTCGCGATCATCTCGCTCAAGACGTCGGGTGTGGTGGTCGGCAGCCCGGCCACGCTCGTCGAACTCGGCAACCTGCACGACCCGCATACGATCCTCGCGATCATCGGCTTCTTTGCGATCGTCACACTCGACGTGTTGAAGGTGCGCGGCGCGATCCTGATCGGCATCGTGGGCGTCACGGTCTTGTCGTTCTTCTTCGGCGGCAACCAGTTCCACGGCATCTTCTCCCCGCCGCCTTCGATCGCGCCGACGTTCGCGCAACTCGACATCAAGACCGCGCTTTCCACGGGCATCCTCAACGTCGTGCTCGTGTTCTTCCTCGTCGAACTGTTCGATGCGACCGGCACGCTGATGGGCGTGGCCAACCGCGCGGGCCTGCTCGTGCACGGCAAGATGCACCGCCTGAACCGCGCGCTGCTCGCCGATAGCACCGCGATTCTCGCGGGCTCGGTGCTCGGCACCTCGTCGACCACGGCGTATATCGAAAGCGCCTCGGGCGTGCAGGCGGGCGGCCGCACCGGCATGACCGCGCTGACGGTTGCCGTGCTGTTCCTCGCGTGCCTGTTCGTTGCGCCGCTCGCGGGCGTCGTGCCGGGCTACGCCACGGCGCCGGCGCTGCTGTACGTCTCGTGCCTGATGCTGCGCGAACTCGCCGATCTGCCCTGGGACGACGCGACCGAGGTCGTGCCCGCCGCCCTCACGGCGCTCGCCATGCCGTTCACCTACTCGATCGCCAATGGCGTGGCGTTCGGCTTCATCTCGTATGCGGGCCTGAAGCTCCTCACGGGCCGCGTGCGCGACGTGAAGCTGATCGTGTGGATCATCGCCGCCGTGTTCCTGTTCCGGTACTTCTATCTCGGCAACGCATAAAACACAAAAGGGTGGCTGAGTGCCACCCTTTTTGCTTGTTCGGCCCGTTCGCCGGCAACTCGCCACTTTTTCGCCGCCGCCACCCCGCAGCATCAAACTTCCCGGCCGCGTAGCTGCCCCCGCACGGGGCGTCCTCCTTATCATAGGGAACCATCGCCAGATTCCCCGCATAAAGGAGCCGCCACGTGGCAACGTACCCCGCCGCAACCGAACGCTATACGAAGCCCGCCATCTTCTTTCACTGGGCCATCTTCGTACTCGTCGCGCTCGCCTATCTCGCGATCGAGGTGCGCGGCCCCAAGGGCACGGACAGCCGCGCGTTCTGGAGCAACGTGCACTTCTGGGCGGGCACGCTCGTGCTCGCGCTCGCGGTGCTGCGCCTTGCGTGGCGTTTGTGGCGCGGCGCGCCCGCGGACATCGACTCGAACGCTTTGCTGTCGTTTCTCTCGCGCCTCGTGCATCTCGCGCTCTACCTGTTCATCTTCGTGCAGCCGCTCCTCGGCATTCTGATGATCAACACAGGCGGTCATCCGGTTACGCTCGCGGGACTCGATCTGCAGATCACACTCGTTGGCCCCGATCCGGCCGCACGCCAGTTCCTCAAGGACGCGCACGTGCTGATCGGCAATCTGTTCTACTGGGTGATCGGCCTGCACGCGCTCGCGGCCATCGCGCATCACGTCGTGTTCCGCGACAACACCCTGCGCCGCATGATCTAGTGGCGCGCGCTAAACGAAGCCGCGCCCCGAGGGGCGCGGCAATCAATTCAGTTGAACGGAAGGCGCCCGCTTCTTGCGGGCGCTTTTGCGTCGCGCTTTTGCATCGACTACGCGGTACCGTGCGCCTGCACGAAACGCACGTAGCCGCTGCGCAGCACAAGACACTGCGCACGTGTTTCGGAGAGCAATCGGCGCGCGCAAGCCTCGATGCGGTCGCGATGATGGTCGAACGCGCTGAGCATGTCTTCGGCACGCGGCGAGGCCGCTCCGAAGTGGTCTTCCAGCGCCGCCGCCGTGATCAGACACTCCACCCGCTCGCCATCGATCATCGCCGGAAACGCCAAAGTCAGGTCTGGGCCCGAGTATTCGGGCACCTCATTCGGAAACATGATCTGCATGGGAGTCGCCTTTGGTGGAGGGTGAAAAGGCCGCGTTCAACCTTCCCGGGCTGCCCCAACCTGGTGTCTGGGCACACCCCGATCCGGCATGCGCGGATCAACACCAACCCCCGCGAACCACGCGTTCGCGCAGGTTGATTGGATTCACTTTAGACGACTTCCCGCCGCCCGCAAGGTCGACGTTGTCACACGCCTGAAATAGCCAGCGTGGCCCTTGTTTGCACCTTGCTTTGCTCCCTGTTTTGCAAATGCAGCATTCGCAGCTGCCGTTGCGCGCACAAACATCCTCCTCCCGGCCCTGCGCCAACGCGCTGCGCCGGTTGCCGCATCGCACCATGCACGCCGCTCGGGCGCGTCAGGATTCGCGATGCCGGGGGTGATCGAGATGTTCGAGGTCTTTTGGGTGCAAGGTGAGCATCACCACGAACGCGACGATCCCAAGGGCCACGGTCAGCATTCCGGACAGCACGACGTTGTTCTCGTCGAAGATCAGTCCATCGATCGCATACCCGAGGCCAAAGAGCGCAACGAACGTGGCAAGCACCGCCACCACGATCCTCAATTCGCCGTGCACCATGACGAACTCCGCTACGAAGCAGGCGGCGCGGTTGCCAACCGCAGTGGCCAGAAACGCCCGCCGCTGGGGACGCGACGCGAATGCGCCCTCACCTTCATCATGGCACTCACGCGAGGAAACTCAAGGCGCAGTTGCTTTGGCGCGCCGCCGCTTCAACCCGGCTTCAACCCGGATTGGCAGCCGCCGCAGATCCTGTACCATGAACTGCCCCAGAGGCGCCGCACGCGCAGCTGACGTGCATGTGTCATGCTGCGACGCAGCGTAGCGCCCAAAACGACTGGAGACACGAGTGACCCGACGCCCCGTCACGCCGCACGACGCGGCCCGCGCGGACGCCATCGCGCAGGCTCACGCGCGCTCGCGCGCACTCGGACTGCGCGCCACCGAAGCGCCCGAATTCGACGCACTGGCCGCCGCGGACCTGCGCGAGCTGATCGACACGAACCGCACGCTCTATCACCAGGCGCGTCCCGTGATGGACGCCTTGCACGCGCAGATCGTCGATACGCAGAGCATGGTGCTGCTCACCGACCGCAACGGCGTGATCCTCCACAGCTTTGCCGACAGCGACTTCGTCGAGAAAGCGCAGCGCGTGGCGCTGCGCCCGGGCGTGTCGTGGGCCGAGCAACATCGCGGCACGAATGCGATCGGCACGGCGCTCGTCGAAGGCCAGCCGACCACGGTGCATGCGGGCGAGCACTTTCTGCGCGCCAATCACATCCTCACCTGCTCGTGTGCGCCGATCGCAGATCCATACGGGCGCACGCTCGGCGCGCTTGACGTGAGCGGCGAGTCGCGCGGCTTTCACAAGCACACGCTCGCACTCGTGCGCATGTCGGCGCAGATGATCGAGAACCATCTGTTCAACACCGAATTCGCCGATGCCATCCGGCTCCAGTTTCATGCGCGCGCGGAGTTCATTGGTACGCTGTACGAAGGATTGGCCGCCTTCTCAGCCGACGGCACGCTGCTGTGCGCCAACCGCAGCGCTCTGTTCCAGTTCGGCGCGCCGCTCGCCGAACTGCAGCAGCGCGAGTTCGCGGCGCTCTTCGGCCAGCCATTTGCGGCGTTCATGCAGCAGGTCATGCGCGCAAGCGGCGACCCGCTCACACTCGCGCTGCCAAGCGGCGTGCGCGTGATCGCGCGCGCCACGCCCGGCGCCGCCATGTCGGGCGTCGCGACGCTTGCGCGAAGCGCCGTGCCTGAAGTGTCCCGCGCGCCATTCGCACCTGCGCCCGCCCAGGCGAAAGCGCCCAACGCCGACACGACACCGCAGCCCACGCTCGCCGAACTCGATACGGGCGACGAGCGGCTCGCCGCAGCGCTGCAGCGCGTGGCGCGCGTGCGCGGACGCGACATCGCCGTGCTCGTGCTCGGGCGCACCGGCACCGGCAAGGAATGGCTCGCGCGGGCGCTGCATCGCGATTCGCCGCGCCGCGACGGGCCGTTTGTCGCGCTCAACTGCGCGGCGCTGCCCGACACGCTGATCGAAGCGGAACTGTTCGGCTACGAGGACGGCGCGTTCACGGGCGCGAAGCGCCGCGGCAGCGCCGGCAAGATCGCGCAGGCGCATGGCGGCACGCTCTTTCTCGACGAGATCGGCGACATGCCGCTCGCGCAACAGGTACGGCTCATGCGCGTGTTGCAGGAGCGCGCCGTCGTGCCGCTCGGCGGTACGCGTGCGGTGCCGGTGGATTTGCGCATCGTCTGCGCGACGCACCGCGATCTGCGCGCGATGATCGCCGAAGGGACATTCCGCGAGGATCTCTACTACCGCATCAACGGCCTCGTCGTCACGCTGCCGTCGCTCGCGGAGCGCACCGACCTCGACGCGCTCGTCGCCCGCATGCTCGAGATCGTGCGGCGCGAGGTGCCGGGCGCGCCCATGCACCTCACGCCGGCTGTGCGGGCATGCTTTGCGCGCTGCCGCTGGCCGGGCAATCTGCGTCAGCTCGCCAGCACGCTGCGCACGGCGGCGATCATGGCCGAAGGCGAAGACGCAATCGACATGGAGCATCTGCCCGAAGACCTCATGCACGATTGCGACCCCGCGAGCGAATGCGCGCAGCCGTCCGGCGATGCCACGGCCGATTGCGAGGCGAGCGACACAGAGCGCGGGCCCGCGCGCCTGTCCGTCTGGCAGTCGAGGCTCATCGAAGAGACCCTCGCGCGCCATAGCGGCAATGTTTCGGCGGCGGCTCGCGAACTTGGGCTCGCGCGCAACACGGTCTATCGGCATTTGCGACAGCGCCGCTGAGCACACAGGTCAAACCGGCTCGAAGCGCGGCTTCTGGCCGCAGCGGCGCCAGGGTAAGCTTGGTGGATCGCATTACGCATCGCGCCCCATGGCCTCCGCTCAGGAAATCAACCGCTTCCGGCGCAATCTCGCCGACGAACTCGACAGCGCGGCCGTCTACGACACGCTATCCGCAGTAGAGAAAGACGAAGAACGCCGCCGCATCTTCGCCGAACTCGCCGCGTCCGAGCGCGAGCACGCGAGCGTCTGGCGCGACAAGCTCGCGGCTAACGGCGTCACACCCCGGCCGCACCGGCGCAGCGCAAAAACTCGCCTGCTGCAAGCGCTCACGCGCACCTTTGGTCCTTCGCTCGTGCTGCCCACGGTCGCCGCCGCCGAATACGCCGACCGCGACCGCTACGCGCACGAACCCGGCGCCGAGACGCTTTCCGCGCAGGAACAGCAGCACGCCGCCATCGTGCAGGCGATCGTCGCAAAAAAGCGCGAACCGGAACACGGCCATGGCGAGACGATCGGCGCGGCCGAGTCGTGGCACAAGAGCGCGACGTCGGGCAACGACCTGCGTGCAGCGGTCCTCGGTGCGAACGACGGGCTCGTCTCGAACTTCTGCCTGATCATGGGTGTGGCGGGCGCGGGCAGCGCTAATCGCACGATCTTGCTCACGGGGCTCGCGGGCCTCGTGGCCGGCGCCTGCTCCATGGCGCTCGGCGAATGGCTCTCGGTGACCAACGCGCGCGAGCTGGCGCGCACGCAACTCGCGAAGGAAGCCGACGAGCTCGAACATACGCCCGACGCCGAGCGCCACGAGCTTGCGCTCATCTATGAGGCGAAGGGTGTCGAACCCGAAGAAGCACGCCGCGTGGCCGCCCAGATCATGCGCAACAAGGACGAGGCGCTCAATACGCTCGCGCGCGAGGAACTGGGCATCGACCCGAAGGAACTGGGCGGCAATCCGTGGTCGGCCGCCGCTGTATCGTTTTGCCTCTTTTCGCTCGGCGCGGCGTTTCCGACGGCCCCGTTCCTGTGGGCGCACGGCGTCACGGCCATCGCGCAGTCGGTCGCGCTGAGCGCGTGCGGGCTTGCCCTTGTCGGCGTGTTCACGTCGCTCTTCAACGGGCGCAGCGCAACGTTCTCGGCGCTGCGGCAGATCGTGATCGGGCTCGCCGCGGCGGCGTTCACCGCAGGCGCGGGGCGGCTGCTGGGGGTATCGATTTCATGAACGACACGAGCCACGAAGGCTTGCAGGACGGGCCGCCACGCGTGCCCGTCGTTCGCGTGGAGCCGCTCGGGCGCAGCTTCGAAGCGCCACCCGAACTGAGTTTGCTCGAAGCGGCGGCGTTCGAAGGCATCCGCCTGCCGCGCATGTGCCGCAACGGCACCTGCCGCGCCTGCCTGTGCCGCGTGGTGAGCGGCGAAGTGAGCTTCACGATCGAGTGGCCCGGATTGAGCCGCGAAGAAAAAGCCGAGGGCTATGTGCTGACCTGCGTGGCCGTCGCGCGCACGGATCTCGTGCTCGACGTGCCGGAGGCAGAAGAGATGTAGCGGCAGTGAACGGGGAGCGCAAATGCGAAGCGGCCCGCGAAGCAAACTCGCGGGCCGTTTTTTATCTGCTGACTGCCGACGGACTTACTGACCGCCGAAGTACACCGATTGCGGACCCGTGCGCGCCGCTTCCGACACATAGCGGGCACCCGCTGCCGACGACGTGCTCACGCCGCCGAACGAGCCATCGGTCTGTGCGACCGGCGCGGTTGCCTGGGCGGCCACTGCGCCCTGGTTGCGGCTCGTTTGCTGGAATTCGACGAGTTGCTCGCGCACTTGCTCCCGGGTCAGACCTTGATCGGCCTGGGCGAAAGCGGCCAGCGGAGCAGCGAGAGCTACGGTAAGCGCAACAGCCTTGAGAAGCGACTTCATGATCACAACCTCCGAAATTTTTTAACGTCGATGCGCAATGACGGTGCACATCGTGTCGTGCTCGGCCGGCTCGCTGCAATCGCCGCAACGGCTGGCTGTGAGTGGATTCTAGGCAAGCGGCCCCGCCGGATACAGACTGTTTCAGGCGAATTGGAATTACAGATTTCGCAATAATCGGTAAGGTTTTAGGGCCAGCTAGTCTGCGGCCTGCTCGGCCGATTGCACGCGCGTGGCGCAATACTTCTGAAGATTTCGAACCCGATTGTTGTCGCGAGGAGAACACTGAATTCGTCTTCTAAGTATTTACCCTGACCCTCAGCCCGCATACATTGTCGACATGGGCCGCGCCGATGCGATGGCTCTTCACAAAAGATATCGGAGGTCAGTCATGAAGTCGTTTCTTAAGGCAGCCGTGCTTGCCGCCATCGTCGCCGTGCCCGCTGCCGCATTCGCGCAGGCACAACCCGAGCAACAACCCGTGACCCGCGCCGAAGTTCGCGCCGATCTCGCGCAACTGCGCGCCGCCGGCTACGATCCGAGCGACTGGATGCACTACCCGGAAAACATTCAGGCTGCCGAAGCCAAGGTCGCGGCACAGCGCGCGACGGCGTACGGCCCTTCGACGAGCGGTACGTCGCAGTCGAGCCAGTAAGTTTCGCGGCAACCCCGGCTGTGACGCCGGGTTCCCGTGCAAAGCATCAGGCCCGCCCTCGTGAGAGTGGCGGGCCTGATGCGTTTTGAAAGCGGTTTCCTGCTCGGGGCGGATCATGGCGGCGCCCTGGAGTCCGCCTGTGCGAGCGGCAAGCCTGCGTCACCGGCCGCCGCCCGGACCGCCGCCGCCGTGACCGCCACCACCTCCGCCGTGGCCTCCGCCGCCATGGCCGCCGCCGGGGCCGCCTCCATGACCACCACCGGGCGGCGGGCCCCAGGGTGCACCGTGTCCGCCGCCGTGACCACCAGGACCACCCGGACCACCACCGTGCCAGCCACCGCCGCCGCCGTGATAATCGCGACCGCCGCCACCGCCCCAGACGCCGATATTGACGCTGCCATATGCCGGCGCATAGCCCGGCGCGTAGCCGCTGTAATACCCGGTGGAGTACGGCTGGCCATAGCCGCCGTAGCCGTAGTCGTAGCCGGGGGCAACCGCACACCCGGCAAGGAGCGCGATGGCCCCTGCTGTGAGAACGAACTTGAACATTGCTGATCCTCCTTTCTATTTGTAAGAAAGAAAAACCAGCATTAAGTTCTTATTGAATTGTGAGCATGGATTACCGTTGTAACCGGCAACGCGCCGCTGCACGGCGCATAGGCGCTGAGTGCGAAATTTAGCCGCGGCGGCCGAGTGCGTCCTCTATTTTCCGGTCTGTCTTGTACTGGCTGAGCGAGTACACGGCCCAGATCGCAGCGGGAATCCAGCCGATCAACGTGATCTGCAGGATCAGGCAGACGATGCCCGCAATCGGACGCCCAATGGTGAAGAACAGGAGCCAGGGCAGGATCAGCGCAATCAGTAAACGCATTCGGCAAAACCTCTTAAGCGTGGAAAAAGACGAGTCTGGAAAGAATCAGTTGACGGGCGCAAAGCGCGGTACAAGCCCGCCTTCGTGCTCGACGAGTTCGAAGAACACCGTTGCGGGTCGCGTCCAGATCGTACCGTTCGCCGCGCGATACACGACCATCGTGACGGAAGGATCCGATTCGAGCGTCGCCTCGCATACCAGTTCGTAAATGCCACCCTTGTAGTGCCTGTAGCGCACCATCGTCTTCCCCTCTTCGAGTGCGCAAGCCGTCCCTGCGCGACCGTGCCAGTGTAACAAGGGAAAGCGGCGTACGGACCCGTGCCGCAGGCGCCGTCAAACGGCGCTCAGCGTGATATCACTTCGTGCGCCGCCGCGCCGCGCGCGCAGCGGTCGCATCGATCGCAGCGGGCGCTTCGCCGCAGATCAGCGCAACGCCCGCCACTGCCATGGCGCGCAGCGAGGCCCGCGAATCGCCGGCCCGCGCGCGCAGCGCCATGCTGTGCAATACCGCCGACGCGAGACGCGCAAGCATCGGCGCGCTGGCACTGGGCTGTAGCTCGCCTTGCGCGAGCGCTGCGCGCAGGCGCCGCTCGAAGGCCTTGTCGAATGTGCGCAAGCCCGCGGCAAGACGCTCGCGTACCGCGTCGTCGTTGACGGCTTCCACCGCCGCCGTGCCGATCAGCAGGCAGCCGCGCGCCGCGTCGTGCGCCGGCAAATACCAGCCGAGCGCGCCGTCGAATACGCGCATCAGCGCCTCGCGCAGCGGCAACGCGCTGTCGAGCGCGGACTCCATCGCCACGCGCCCCGCCTCCACGTAGCGCTCCATGGTTTGCAGATAGAGCGCGTGCTTGTCGCCGAACGCGCCATACAGGCTCGGCCGGTTCATGCCGGTCGCCTCGCTCAGGTCGTCGAGCGATGTGCCTGTGTAGCCATTGCGCCAGAACGTATCACGCACGCGGGCAAGCGCCTCCTCCGGATCGTAGGCGCGCGGGCGTCCACGCGGGCGGCTATCCTTTTTTGTACTGGATTGCATAGAAATATTGGATCGTCGATTTTTGTTCACTATAGTACAAAACTCACAGAACCCGAAAAAACCGCAAGGGAGGATGACGATGGATCTGTATTTCGCCCCGCTGGCGTGCTCGCTCGCCACGCGCATCGCGCTCTACGAGGCAGGCGCACAAGCACGCTACGTTCAGGTCGATACGCTCACGAAGCAGCTCGCCGAAGGCGGTGACTTCTTCGCCGTCAACCCACTCGGACAGGTGCCGGTGCTGCGCGAGGACGACGGCTGGACACTCACCGAAAACTCGGCAGTGCTGCCGTGGGTGGCCGACCGCTTTCCCGAGGCGCGGCTCGCCCCGCCAGCGGGCACACGCGAGCGCGCGCATCTGCATCACTGGCTGGGCTTTATCGGTACCGAGTTGCATAAGGCCGTGTTCGTGCCGCTGCTCGCCAAGGACGTGGACGAAGCCGTCAAGGACTATGCGCGCGGCAAGATCGCGCGCCGCTTCGACCTGCTCGCGCATCACCTCGAATCGCGCACGTTCCTGCTCGACGCCTTCAGCGTGGCGGACGCCTATCTCGTGACCGTGCTGAACTGGGCGCCGTACGTGGGCATCGATGTGTCGCAATGGCCGGCCATTGCGACCTATGCGCAACGCGTGCGCGAGCGGCCCGCCGTTGCGCGGGCTTTCGCGGAGGAGTATGAGATCTTCAAGCGCACGCGGCACTGAGGCGCGCTTGCCGGGCCTTTTTTGCCGCCCGGCAAGCGCTTTTTTTGGCGTGCATTTTTGTCGTGAGATAACGTTGCGGTTGCCACATTCGCCGGAGCCGCACAATGGCCACGCTCGAAGCGTTGCGCATCGTCCTCGACGACCCGCATACGCCCGAAATCATCCGCAATCACGTCATCGATTCATTGCAGTACGCGCTGCGCAATCACGGCCAGGTGTTCGCCGCGAAAGAGGTCGAATGGCTCGCCACATGGGACGACGCGCGCATTCCGCTCGCGGCTTCGAAGGAACTGCGCCGGCGCGTAGGCGGAGGCTGACGCTTGCCCTGAAGGCTCAACCGTTTGCGAGATCGGCGAATACCGCCTTGAGATCGCGCCCGGCGCGCGCACGCGCCTGCTGCACCACCCGCTCTTCCAGCTCGGCCAGATGCGCGCGCATCGTGGCGAGCGCCGCTGCCAGGTCTCCCGCTTCGAGCGCTTCGATGATCTGCGCGTGCTCGTCGGGCGCACACATTGACGCCTTCGACGGATCGAACAACGCCTTGTAGAGTTCCGTTTTCGCGACCAGTTGCGCCAGCGCATCCACGAGCGCGGCGCCGCCCGCCTGCTCGGTCAGCAGCAGATGAAACCGCCCCGCGAGGCGCACCGCGTCGTCCACGCGTGCCTCGCGCAACGCCTTTTTCTCGCTGCGCACATGGGCCGCGAGCTTGCGCCGCATCGCGGCGTCGAGCTTGCCGCACAAGCTCACCATCACGCCCGCTTCGGCCACCTGGCGCGCGCGGTACACGGCGCGGATGTCGTCCTCCGAAGGCGACGGAACGAATGCGCCGCGATTGGGTTCGAGTACGAGCTTGCCCTCGTAGCCAAGGCGCGCCAACACCTTGCGCAGCGCGCCGCGCGTGCAGCCGAACGCCGCCGCGAGTTCGCGCTCCACCAGTTGCTGGCCCGGCGCGAGCTTGCCCTCCAGCAGCGCGGAAGAAATCGACGCGTAGACATGCGCTTCGACGTCGGACGGTTCGTCGGTGTCGCGGGGCGAAGCGAGGCGGGAGGATTGGGCCATGAAAAACGCGCGCTATGTAGGTCAGGCAGCTGGGTCAGGTCGCATTGTAGCGAGCGGGATGACGCGGCGATACAGACCCGCTCCCATACTCGATCCCCCATGCCGGAGATAGCCGGCATCGGCCGATTGTTGACAATTTTTTTGTATAATGGTCAACCATACGGTAGTAAAAAGGTTGACCGCATTGAACCCTCAAAACCGCTCCATTCGCCCCCAGACGCCGTCCGGCGAGTCGGCCAGCGTGCTTGCGTGGTATGCCGCGATCGTCGCCATCGGCCTGAATCTGCGGCCGCTGCTCACCTCGATCAGCCCGCTCATGACGACCATTCGCCACGACACCGGCCTGAGTTTCTTCGGCGCTTCGCTACTCACGAGCCTGCCCGTCGTCGCGATGGGGCTCGGTGCGTTCGGCGCCAGCCTGCTCGCGCGCCGGCTTGGCGAGACGCGCGGCGTCGCACTCGGGCTCGTGGCGATCGCCGCGGCATGCGCGGCCCGCGCGTTCGCCGCCAGCGGCGGCGCGCTCATGCTCACGGCGGCGGCAGCCGGTGCGGGCGTTGCGGCCATCCAGGCGCTGCTGCCCGCCGTCATGAAGCAACGCTTCGCCGCGCGGGTGCCGCTCGCAATGGGCCTGTTCTCGGCGTCGATCATGGGCGGCGGCGGGCTCGGCGCGAGCCTGAGCCCGCTCGTCGCGCGCATCAGCGGCTCGTGGCATGCGGGGCTCGCCGTGTGGTCTCTGCCCGCGCTGACCGCGCTCGCGACCTGGTGGACGCTGAACAGCGGGAGCGGCGGCGACCGCCGCGCACAGCAGACCGCCGCTGCGCCCTCGCCGGAGCATGTCAAAGCGGCAACGGTGCCGGTCTGGCGCAAGCGCCGGGCGTGGACGCTCGGACTGCATTTCGGGCTCGTCAACGGCGGCTACACGAGTCTCGTCGCGTGGCTGCCCGCCTACTATCAGCAGCACGGCGCGAGCGTGGAAGCGAGCGGTTCGCTGCTCGCCGCGATGACCGTGTTCCAGGCCGCCAGCGCGCTGCTCCTGCCGCTTGCCGCAGCAGCGTTCACGGACCGGCGACCGTGGCTCGTTCTGGGGCTGTGCGCCCAACTGTTCGGCGTGATCGGCCTCGCCGCGTGGCCCGAGGCCGCGCCGCTGTTGTGGGTCGCGGCGGCCGGCGCGGGGCTCGGCGGCGTGTTCTCGGTCACGCTCGTCACCGCCCTCGACCATTCGGCCGACCATCGCGTGGCCGCGCGACTCGTTGCCTTCGTTCAGGGTCTGGGCTTCGTGATCGCCGCGCTCGCCCCCATCGTGGCCGGGCGCGTGCGCGACCTCACGGGCGGCTTTACGGGCGCGTGGATCATGCTCGCTGTATCGATCAGCGCAATGATCGTGCTCACGCTCGCGTTCTCGCCGCGCAGCTACGGGCGCTGGCTCGGCGCTCACGGCCCGGCCGCGCCTGCATCGACGGCGGACGGCGCAGTTGCCCAAAACCGGGCCGCACTCGACGCCTGAGCCGAGCGCACACCTCAGATTCAGCACCGGCACAAGCCCGCATGGGCGCCCCGCCGGGCTGCGGCGCGCCCATGCAACAGATCGCCCGCGGCACGTCGTGAAACGTTTGCATAAGCGCCTGTATGAATGTACAGTGCGTGGCAGCCGGCCGTTCGTGCCGCCCGGTCGCCGTACCGGCGCCGTACCAGTTTGCGCCGCCCCATCGCACCTTGCTGCATGGCGCGGCCCCGGCCTGTACATCGAAACGGAGAACACGACGTGCGATTCTTCATCACGGGGACCTTGCTGGGCGTCCTCGCGTCCACCGCGCTCGCCGGGGAACACTACATCGAGATCTGGAATCCGCCGGAAGCGCGCACGCCCTCGGCGCATGCGGCCAATGCCGGCAAGAAGGCGCATCACGGCACGAAGCACAAACTCGCCTCCGCCGACAAGCTCACCACACGCAAGGTCGCCGAACCGGCTGTGCGCGAGCCCGCGCCCACGCTGCCGGCCACGCCGGGTGCGCCCGCGCGCACCGCGCCTGGCAACGGAACCTTGCCGGAAATTCCGCCGCAAATCGGCCCCGACGGCAACGTGCTCACGGTTTGATCTGGCGCCCGGCCGTATTGAGCAGCACACCGAGCAGCACATAGCACGACATTCAGCGCGGCGCGAATCTGCCGCGATCCCGGCCTCGAACCCCTCGAAGCGCCACTCCTTCCCGACTCCAGAAAAAAAACAGCCCCGTCACCGGAGAAGTGCGGGGCCGAATCCCATGTCAAGGAGATGTCATGGAGGAGACGGGTTCATCTTAGCCATGGCCCGCCGCGCGTCCAACCAATGGTTTGGCATATGCATTTCGGGCCGCATGGCGCAGCGCAACGTAGCGCTGCCGGCATATGGTTAGAACAAAAAGTCGTTTCGCGCCGCGCGGCGCGCTCTCTAAGATGACCCTTTCCAGGTTTCGTGGCCGCGTTGCCCGATCACGCGCGAGCCAGGCCTCATCGCATTTGAGGGAGTCCCCTTGAGCCTTTCCGATTCGCAACGCCGCCCGCTCGTCGTGGGCATTGGCGGCACCACCCGCGCCGCTTCGTCGACCGAGCGCGCGCTTGCTTTCGCGCTGCGCGGCGCCGAAGAAGCCGGCGCGCGCACGCAATTGTTCGGCGGCACGTTCCTGCACACGCTGCCGCACTATGCGCCCGAAGACCCCACTCGCACCGACGCCCAGCTCGAGCTGATCGAAGCCGTGCGCGCCGCCGACGCCGTCATCATCGCGACGCCGGGCTATCACGGCGGCGTTTCCGGGCTCGTGAAGAACGCACTCGACACGCTCGAAGAACTGCGCGCCGACCATCGCCCGTACCTGGACGGCCGTGCCGTGGGCTGCATCGTCACGGCCTATGGCTGGCAGGCCGCGGGTTCCGTGCTGACCTCGCTGCGCTCGATCGTGCACGCGCTGCGCGGCTGGCCCACGCCGTTCGGCGCAGGCATCAACACGCTCGAGACGCGCTTCGAGAGTGCACAGCAGTGCTCCGACGCGAAGGTCGCCGAACAGCTCGCGACGGTCGGCCGTCAGGCGGCGCAGTTCGCGCTCGCGTTCGGCACTCAGGGCCAGCAAGCGGCGCCGGTTGCGAGCGCCGTGAACGGCGTTGGGAGCACACAGGCCGCCAACGCTGCGCGCACCGAAAAGCGCCTGAGCCTCGCTGTCTGAAGCACTAACTGAAACGCTAGCTGACGCACTAACCGGGCTCTGCGGCCTGCCCACCCGCGCGCCGCTGCGCGCGCGGGACGGGAAACGTTCCCTAACCCACATTGCGCATGTCGCGTGGCGCGCATCGCGTGCGCCATCCCACAGACTGCGCATTTCGTCCGGTCCACATTGAAGCCGGATTCACCCCTCGCCTCATCCGGATCATTCTGCTGACCGTCCCAGGCCGCACTTGATTTGCTTGCGACGAATGATTGGTTCCATCGACACGCGGCGGCTCGTACGCTGGTCCGTGTCGGCACAGCGAGTGGCTGCAAATACACGCGCCACCCAGGAAGAGAACCCGAGCAAATCAGCAGTCGATCAGCAGGAAGCGCGGCCATGAACACTCCACTACGCTACAAAGGCTACGTCGTCGCCCCCAGCGCGCAGCAACTCCCGAACGGCCTTTTCGCCGCCAATCTCACCATTGGCACGCAGCCGGGCGCGCAGTATTCGTTCGACGCACTCGATTACTTCTTCGAAGAAAGACACGCACTCGCCTACGCCTGCCGCTGGGCGCGCATGTGGATCGACCAGCAGCGCCACTGCGCGTGAGCGCGCCTGCTTCCTTACGGTTGTGACAGAATAGGAGTCATACCCCGTTCAAATTTCGATGCCCATGTCCGAAACCCTGACGCATCCGGACGAAGGCGCAGCCTTCATCTCCGAGCAGGACGCCGCGTTGCGGCACTGGACTCACGCCACGCCAGGGCCCATCAAAATCGGATCGGACGAACACCGCAAGATGTTCTGCCGGATGCTGCTCGACACCCACGATCCTTATCGGCCCGCCGTGCTCGACTGGCCCAAGCTCGAACCCGACGCGCTCGGGCGGCTCACGTCGCTGCCGATCTGGGACATCGCGGTGCAAACCGAGGGCCGCGCCTCGATTCGCGTGAAGACTTACGCGCAAACCCTGAACGACCCGCTGCTGCGCGAAGCGATCGAAATGGACGCCGCCGAAGAGGCGCGCCACAAGGTCGTGCTCTCGCACCTCGTGCAGGCCTATGGCATCGAACTTGCGCCGGAACCCGCGTACCCGCCGCCCAAAAAAGCGGAATGGGCGTGGATGTTCACCGGCTATAGCGAGTGCATCGACAGCTTCTTCGCGTTCGGCCTGTTTCGCTCGGCGCAGCGCTCGGGCTTTTTTCCGGCAGACCTCGTCGAAACCTTCGAGCCCGTGATCCAGGAAGAGGCGCGTCATATCCTCTTCTTCGTGAACTGGGTGGCGTGGTATCGCAAGACCATGCCCTGGTGGCGCAGGCCGTGGCACTCCGTGCGCGTAGCCGCTATCTGGTTCATGCTGGTGTGGGAGCGGCTCGCTATCGCTCGAGGTATCGACGCCAGCGGCAACGCGCGCGACTCGAATTTCCTGCCCGCGAACCGCGAGGTGCTGGGCGACTCGCTCGAACCGCGCGAAATGATCGAACTCTGCCTCGAGGAAAACGACGCGCGCATGAGCGGCTACGACGCGCGCCTGTTGCGGCCAACGCTCGTGCCCACGCTCGCACGCTTCGCGCTACGCTTGCTGAAGAAGTAGCGCCACAACGTCTCACGCGCTGTGTGCATGGCCACATGGCCGCACGAGGAGAACGCCGCATGACCTGGACTGTCGACCAGCAACTGGAACTGAGCGCGACGCAAGCCGTCGAGGCCATCCACGCAGGACAACTGAAGGCCGCCGACTACGTCGCCACGTTGCTCGCGCGCGCACAAGCGCTCTCCAACCTCAACGCGTTCACCGTGCTCGACGTGGAAGGCGCGCTCGCCGCCGCACAACGTATCGACGCGCTAGCGCCAGGCGAGCGTGCGCGTCTGCCGCTTGCGGGGCTGCCCGTGGCCGTGAAGGACAACATCAATACGCGCGGTCTGCAAACCTCTGCGGGCACGCCCGCGCTCGAAGGCTTCCTGCCCGCGCGTCACGCGCCATCGGTGCAGCGCCTCGTCGACGCCGGCGCAATCGTGCTCGGCAAAGCCAACATGCACGAGCTTGCGTTCGGCATCACCAGCACGAATCTCGCGCCGCATGCCGGGCCCGTGCGCAACCCCTGGGATCCCGAACGAATTCCTGGCGGCTCGTCAGGCGGCACGGCGGCCGCCATCGCGGCGCGCATCGTGCCCGCGGGACTGGGCACTGACACGGGCGGCTCCACGCGCATTCCCGCCGCGCTGTGCGGCATCGTCGGTTTGCGCCCGAGCGTGGGCGACGGCGGCACGCAACGCCGCTATCACGACCCGCAAGCCGTCGTGCCGATCAGCCATACGCGCGACACGGTCGGGCCGATGGGACGCACCGTAGCCGATGTCGCGCTGCTCGACGCCGTGATCACGGGGCACGGTCCGCTCTCGCCTGCCGCCGTGCCGAATCTGCGTGTTGGCCTGCCCGCGCCGCTGTGGGAAGGCCTCGAAACCGCGCTCGAAGATGTGGCGCGCGTAGCGCTCGCGAAGCTCGAAGCTGCGGGCGTCACGCTCGTGCCTGTCGAAATGCGCGAACTGCTCGCGCTGAACGACCGCGTGAGCTACGCGATCGCGCTGCACGAGCCCATCGACGATCTCGCCGCGTGGCTCGTTGCGAACCACGCGCCCGCGCAAACCGTGGCCGAGGTCGCCGCGCGTATTGCGAGCCCCGACGTGCGCGCGGCCTACGACGCCGTGCTCGCCGACGCGCGCGGCGGCGACTACCACGGCGCGATGACCGTGTGGCGGCCGCGCCTGCAGCAGCTCTATGCACAGACCTTCTCCGCAAGCGGCCTCGACGCGCTGCTCTTTCCCACGACGCGGCTCGCCGCCGTGCCGATCGACGAGCTGAACGGTTCGTCTCGCGTGTCGATCGACGGCGCGGCGCCGATCGACGAACTGGAGGCGTATCTGCGCAACACCGATCCCGCGAGCAACGCCGGCATTCCGGGCCTCGCGCTCCCGGCGGGCCTAATCGATGCGCGCTTGCCAGTCGGTCTCGAACTCGACGGACCGGCTGGCGGCGACCGCAGGCTGCTCGCGATCGGTCTCGCGTTCGAAGCGATTCTGGGGACGCTGCCTGCGCCTGAAATTTGAGGCGACGACGCAACCTGGCGAGTTCGTCGTGGCCTTTGTGGCGTCGTTCCTCACGTGTTGGATCGCGAGGCACGTCGAATGAACACCGGATTCGTTGCGCAAAACTCAGTGATCGCGCTGCTCGTCGCCGCGAGCCTCGTGACTGTCACGGGCATTGCGCTACACTGCGCGCTGCGTCGCGCCGCGACGTGAGCAGGCTCGCACCGCGGCGCGTTTGATCGAATGAATCCAGACCCTTCGTGCCAATGCGATCCCTGCGCCTTGCCCCTTTCATACGGATGTCCCGCCTTGCCGCGGCCACGGCGGCAGTCGTTGCGCTCGCCGCCACGGGCGCCTGCGTACGCCTCTCCGCGGTCGACTCCAACGGTCTCTGGAAAGTCGTGGGCGGCCAGTGCGTGCCGAACATGCGCGACAAGGGCCAGCCCGGCCCCTGCACCACCGTCGACTTCCAGAAACGCTATGCCGTGCTCAAGGACATCGCAGGCCGCGCGCAATATCTCGTGATTCCCACTGACCGCGTGGCCGGCATCGAAAGCCCGGAGATTCTTTACGGCGGCGCGCCGGAATACTGGGTAGGCGCATGGGGAGCCGGACGCTTTGTGGAAGCGAAACTCGGCATGCCGCTCGCCGGCAACCAGCTCGGCCTGGAGATCAACTCCTCGGAGCGCCGCACGCAGAATCAACTGCACATTCACGTCGATTGCATGCGCCCCGACATTACGAAAGCGCTCGCGCCGTATGGCGACATCGCGCCGGGCACATGGCGCTGGACGACGCTCGACGGCTCGCGCTACCGTGTTACGCGCGTGACGAGCCTCTCGGACCGTAACAACCCGTTCCGCGTAGTCGAGCGCGATCTCAGCCCGAAACAGACCATGGCCGTGCAGACGATACTCGTGACGGGCGCAGGCCCCGATGCGCAGCGCAACGGCTGGCTCGTCGTGAACAGCGGGCTCGATGTCGATGGCGGAACAGGAACGGCGGAAGGCCTGCTCGACCATTCGTGCAGTCTCGCGCAGGAGAAAAGCGCCTCGCAGTAACACTTAGCCGGCGTCGTCCTCGCGCGCGACGCTCACTAACCAGCGCCGTATCACCTGCTCTTCTTCGGCCGTGAAGCCCGCGGCCATGCGCGCCTCCAGCTTCTTCACACGCGAGCGGCACTGCTTGAGCAGCGCCTCGCCCTCGTCGGTCACGTCGATCTGCTGAATGCGCCCATGCGCCGCGTGCGGCCGACGCACGATTGCGCCGCCGCGTTCGAGATTCGCGACGATCACACTCACCGTTTGCGGCGTGAGCGCCGCGAGCCTCGCGAGATCGGCGCCCGAAATGCCGGGGTACGCGACCAGCAGCGTCAGCACGACGAACTGCGGCGGCGTAATGCCGATATCGTCGAGCGCGCGTTCCATGCGCAAACGGTGCGCCGCACCCGCCTGGCGCAGCAGGTAGCCGAAATAGCCCGCCTCGCCGCGCTTGCCCTCACCGACCTCCGGAATGGCGCTCACGGGCTCGCCCCTCTTCATAGCCGGGTCTTTCTTCGCAGTCTTGCGCATAATGTCAGAGTTCGAATATTATGTTCGTGCTCTGATATTAACTGTCAAACTTCGCGAGGTCCAGTCATGTCCAGCGCTTCCACCCGTATTGCTTATGAAGCTTTCGTGCGCGACGCCGCTCCCGTGGCCACCGCGCTCTCCGCCATGAGCAAGGCGGTCGATGCTTCCGGGCTCGAAAAGCCGCTCACCGAGTTGCTGAAAATCCGCGCCTCGCAAATCAACGGCTGTGCCTTCTGCATTCAGTATCACCTCAACATTGCGCGCGAAAAAGCCGTGCCGCGCGTCAAGCTCGATCTCGTGGCCGCGTGGCACGAGGCGCCGGAGTGCTTCAGCGAGCGCGAGCGCGCCGCGCTGGCCTACACCGAGGCGCTGAGCGCGAAGCTCCATGAAGGCGTGAGCGATGCACTTTACGAAGAAGTCGCGCGACAATTTCCCGGCGAACAGATGGCGTTCTTGACCGCCGCCGTGGCGAATATCAATGCGTGGAACCGCATTGCTGTGGCGCTGCGTTTTGCGCCGCCGGTGCGCGACGAAGCGGCCTGATTGCCGCCAAGGAAAGGTAAGGTAAGGATTGCGCGAGATTCTTACCAGAACTCTTTCCTCCAATTACAAAGCCGCCCCCTGCGGCGAAAGGCGACATACGATTGCGCCAACTGAGTGGCCTGACCAGCCATCTCGGTCGAGCATCGACCATATCGCACATTTACCGGGGGGTTAAACATGTCGATAAGCGCGTTATCCAACTCAAACTCGCTGTATTCCACCTGGGCGGCTTACCAGGCAGACGGACAAACCACAAGCACCAGCCAGACGCCGGGCATGCCCATGTCCTCGGACGCCTCGTCGGACTCTAACAACGTCAATCCGCTCGTTGCCGCCATCGCCTCGGCGCTCTCATCGCTCGGCTTCACGACCGACAGCACGGCCAGTGCTTCCGCTAGCACCAGCAGTTCAGATTCGTCGTCGAGCGCCACCGCTTCGACGTCGAGCACGTCGGCCACTTCGCCCGATGCACTGGCCGCCGCGCTTCAGCAATTCCTCGGCGCGCTGTTCCAGGCGGCCGCGCAACAAAGCGGCGCCACCGTGACGGGCACGGACGACAGCAGCGACAGCAGCACGGTTTCGTCGGCAAGCGCTGCGTCTGCGACGAGCGCGGCTTCGAGTTCTTCGAGTTCCAGCACGTCGTCCGCGTCGAGCGATACGAGCAGCGCAGCCGCGATGATGCCTCCGCTGCCGCCTCCGCCGCCCTCGTCGGCGGGCGGCTACGGTAACGATCTGGCCTCGGCGATCTCGAACCTTGCGCAGTCGCTTACTTCGGCTTCCTCGGCTTCGAGCAGCACGTCCTCCGATTCGAGCGCGTCAAGCAGCACATCGAGCGGCAGCAGTTCGGACAGCGAACTGACGTCCGACTTCCAGAACCTCTTGACGGCCATGGGCGCATCGTCGAGCAGTTCCACAAGCGACACGACGTCCGAGCTTCAGCAATTCCTCACGACGCTCGCCAGCAACCTGCAACAGCAGGGCTCGGGCGCCGCGAGCGGCCTGTTCGTGAGCACGACGGCCTGACCCAATCCGTCCACAAGCGCCCGCTTTTCAAGCGTTGGTACGTTTGTTTGCGCGCCGGTCCGCGAGGGCTCGGCGCGCTTTTTTCGTGTGGGCGTGTCAGGTGTGAGTGACGGGAAAGCTGAGCTGCACGAGCAGGCCGCCTTCGGGATGGTTCTCGACGTCGCAATGGCCGCCGCAGTCGCGCGCGAGCCGCGCGACGATGGCCAGCCCGAGACCGCAATGGCCTTCGCCGCCACGCGCTGCACTCAGACGTACGAACGGCCTCATGGCCGCCGGAATCCGCTCGGGCTCGATACCTGCGCCGTGATCGCGCACGCTTATCCAGCACGATCCGTTTTCGATCGCCGTCGAAATTTCGACCGGCGGTGCGCCATACTCAAGCGCGTTGTCGACCAGATTCGTGACGAGCCGGTCCAACGTCACCTGCGGCAGCTTGAACCGGGGGCCCGCGCGCAAATCGAGCACGAATAGCGGTCCGTTGCCGCCCTCGATTTCGTCAGGATTGCCAAACTGGCTTTGCAGAAAGCCATCGACGCTCAGCAGCCTGCCCGCGTCGGGCGACTGTTGCGCGAACTCCAGAAACTGCTGGACGATGTGGGTGAGCGAGTCGACGTCGCGCAGCATGCCATTGCGCTCCGACTCCTCGGCCATCAGCGTCGCACGCAGTTTCAGCCGGGTAAGCGGGGTCTTCAGATCATGCGCAATGCCGCTCAGCATCACCACGCGGTCGTCTTCGGCCTCGTTCACACAGCGCATCATGTCGTTGAACGACGTGCTCACATCGCGCAGTTCGCGTGGCCCCTTGCCTTCGAGCGGCGCAATGCGCTCACCCGTGCCGAACCGGCGCGCCGCCTGCGCGAGACTCGCAAGCGGTTTCTGGATCTGCCAGGCAGCGAGGAAGGACAGCGTAAGCGCTGCCAGCAGCATCGAGATTCCTTCGATGACAAAGCGCGGCGGCGGCGGAATATCGACGGGCACGACGACCCAGGTCGTGCTGCCCGGAAAGCGTACCCATAGTTGCGGCGGCCGCCCATCGTCCACGGCGAACTGCGTGCCGGGCGGCAATTGCTCGCGTAGATGGCGCGTCAAGTCGACTAGCGGCCGGCGCGTCGGTTCGTGCAAGTGAACGGCCTTGGGCACGTTCCACACCGGCACGCGGTGCACGCGCAGCACGGCGCTCAGGTCGCCGTCCTTCGGCGGCTCGAGAGAGCCGCCAAGATGCACGGGTGGCGGCACTGTGCCGCCACCGACGTGCTCCTCGCTGGCCACGCGCAGCGCGAGCAGCACGCCGCGTGCGAAACCGTCGACTTCATGGCGCGGCGGCTGGCGGGCAAGCAGCAAAAACCAGCCAAGCTGCATGGAAAGCAAAACCGCCGTCGAGAGCAACGCCATGCGCCCGAACAGCGTATTCAACGGACTTCTCACTGAATTGCTGCGCCGTGCGCCTCCGAATAATTCGCGGGATCCGGCACGAATACATAGCCCTTGCCGCGCACCGTTTGAATGTGGCGCGGATTGGACGGATCGGCCTCGATCACGCGGCGCAGGCGCCAGATCGGCACGTCGAGGCTGCGTTCGTGAAACTCGCGCTCGTCGCGGTGCACGATATCGTGGATCAGCGTGCGCGAAAGCACTTTGTAGGGATGCGTGGCGAATACCTTCAGCAGCGCGAATTCGCTTTCCCGCAAGGGGATTTGCGTGTCGCCGCAGGAGAGCGTGCGCATCGTGAAATCGAGTTCGAAGTCGCCGAACCGGTAGCGCCGGCGCGCTTCCGGCGCGCTCGCGGTGGACGGGCCGCGCCGGCGCAGAATGTTCTGAATGCGCACGAGCAGTTCGTGCGGATCGAAAGGCTTTGGCAAATAGTCGTCCGCGCCCAGCGAAAGCCCGCGAATGCGATCGCTCACCGCGCCGCGCGCCGTAACGAAAATCACAGGAATGTCGTCGCCGGCCGCGCGCAGAGCGGCGATGGCCTCGAGGCCGTCGGTCTCGGGCATCATGATGTCCAGCACCACGATGGACGGACGTTCGCGCTCGAGGCGGCGCTGGAGGTGGACGCCGTCGTGCAGCACGGCCGTATCGAAGTTATGCGAGCGCAGAAAACGGCTCAGCAGGTCGCGCACGACGGGATCGTCGTCGACAATGAGGACGCTGGGGTTCATGCCGCGATTTTAAAGCAGCGGGGCGGGCGGAACCTTGCAACGTTTCTTACCTTTCCTTTCCTCGCATCACCTTTGAAAAAGGGCGGAATCATCGGGTTTCATCCAGATAGCATGAAACCCTGCAATGGAGCCTGCACGTTCGCACGGATCGTTCAATTCTCCTATGCAACCTGGCATGACTTCAGTGCGCGAGTTCCTGCACGCCCGGAGCCAGTTGGTTGAGCATCGGAACCGGTGCCCACGCACCCAGTTGCAACGCGCCAACGCGCTCACGCAGCCATGCGTCGAAGGTCTCGTGCAACTCCGCATGCCGCAGGGCGAAATCAACCGTCGCCTGAACATAGCCGAGCTTGGTGCCGCAGTCATAGCGCTTGCCAACGAACTCGTAGGCCAGCACCTGCTCCCCCTCGCGCATTGAATGGATGGCGGGCGTGAGTTGGATCTCGCCATTCAAGTCGGGCTTCACCGAACGCAAATGCGCGAAGATGCTTGGCATGAGCACATAGCGTCCGGCAACGCCGAAGCTCGACGGCGCCAGTTCGGGCGAAGGCTTCTCGATGATGCGGCTGACGCTGATCACGCGTTCGTCCCAATGGCGGCCATCGATCACGCCGTGCGTCGTGGACTCTCGCGAATCGAATTCCTCGACGGCGAGAACCGAGGAATCGTAGTGGCTGAATATATGCACCATCTGCGCGAGAACCGGGGGCGTTCCATCGAGCAGATCGTCAGCGAGCACGATTGCAAACGGCTCGTCGCCAATGAGCTTTTCTGCGCAGAGTATGGCGTGGCCAAGACCAAGCGGCTCGGCTTGCCGAACGTAGATGCACTCGACGTTGGCCGGCTTGATGTCCTGCACGAGCTCGACGAGATTCTGCTTGCCTCGCGCCCTCAGCCGATGTTCGACCTCGTAGGACTTGTCGAAATGATCCTCGATGACACGCTTACCGCGGCCCGTGACGAATATCAGTTCCGTAATGCCTGCGGCTATTGCTTCTTCAACAGCGTATTGAATGAGCGGTTTGTCGATAACGGGCAGCATTTCCTTCGGGCTCGCCTTCGTTGCCGGCAGAAAGCTCATATCGATTCCCGCCACCGGGAACACAGCTTTACGAACACCAAGCATGATGACCTCACCTGTCTGGTAGAGCGGTGGTATGGCCATGGTGGGTTGCAGAAGATTTGCACTCCGACCCCGCATCTCCCCGAGTGGGGAGTCGGCTCGGCAGCAGGCGTCCCAGGGTTCGACCTGAAAGGTCTGCCGAAAAGCCTGCACACATGATCGCACTGTTTTCCTGAAAAATGCGCGCTCGAAAACGCGGCCACGCCCTGCACGCCAAAGTTCGCGATTCACTGCAGCGCCGCTATTACATGGCATGTAATTGGCGCGGCGCGCCGTCGCTTCTACTCTTCGGCTGTCGCGTCGCCAATCGGGTGACGCCCAACACCCAGGAGTCAGCATGTCCACCTATCCTCAACACACGATCGAGTCCGCACCCGCGCAATCGCAGCCCGTGCTCCAGCAACTGCAGCAGACGTTCGGCATGATCCCGAACATCGCGGCGAAGATGGCCAACTCGCCGGTGCTGATCGGCGGCTTTTTCAGCGTGTTCCAGCGTGTCCACTCGAGCAGCCTGAGCGAGCCGCAGATCCAGACACTGCTGCTCACCAATGCGGTCACGAATGCAGCCGAATGGCCCGTTGCGTTTCACACGGCGCTAGCCTTGAAGGAAGGCGTCAGTCGCGCCGACGTCGAAGCGATGCGCCACGGCCGCCCGCCGGCCGACGCGCAACTCGCTGCCTTGTCGACGCTTGCGCGCACGCTGATCGAAAAGCGCGGCCGTATCTCCGGCGAAGACCAGCAGCGGTTTCTCGATGCAGGGTTCAGCGCCGAGCAGACGCTGGAGGTCATCGCGGTGGTCGCCGCATCGGCCATCACGAACTACGTCGCGAGCGTGACACACCCGGCGCTCGAAGCGCAGTTCGAGCCATTTGCCTGGCGTGCGAACGCGGCGTGAGTCCGCTATCGTGGTTCACTTCAACTACGGAGAACTGATGAACGCCACGCGAGCCGTCCCACACGCGACGCAAAGCGAACTCGGCACCCTGCTGCGCTATTGGCGGGATGCGCGTGGCGTGAGTCAACTCGATCTGTCACTGGATGCGGGAATCTCCCAGCGGCAGATCAGCTTTATCGAAAGCGGGCGCAGCGTGCCGGGCCGTGACACGCTGCTTGCCCTGGCACAGACACTCGATGTGCCGCTGCGCGAGCGCAACGCCCTGCTGCTCGCCGCCGGCTACGCGCCCGTTTATTCGGAAGCGCCCTGGAACGCACAGGAAATGCAGCACGTCGTGCGGGCGTTGGAGCGCGTGATTCGCCAGCACGATCCGTTTCCGGCCATCGTCATGGACCGGCACTGGAACGTGCTGATGACCAACGACGCCGCGCCGCGCTTCTTCGGCCACTTCATCGACATGGCGGCGCGCACGGGCCGGCGCAACATGTTGCATTTGATGTTCGATCCTCAGGGCCTACGCCCCTTCCTTGTCGACTGGGAGAACGTATCGCGAAGCCTGCTGCAGCGTGTCTATCGCGAAGCGGTTGGCCGCGTGATCGACGACGAAACCCGTATGCTTCTCGATGAATTGCTTGCATATCCCGGCGTGCCGGGCGACTGGAAAGCGCATCACGGATCGAGCAGCACGCCTGGCATGCCAGTCATTCCACTGAGTTTCATCAGCAACGGCAGCGTGCTTCGCTATTTTTCGATGGTGACAAGCGTGGGCGCGCCGCAAAACGTCGCCGCTCAGGAATTGCGCCTTGAATGCATGTTCCCAGCCGACGACGACACCGAAGCGCGGCATCGGGAACTGCTTGCGACGCATGCGAAGCAACGCTGAGCGGTTCCTGGCCGCAAGCGAAAAAAAGGGCGCTCCGCTATAACAGAGCGCCCCAGGGTAAAACTCTCACGTCGTTCTCCGGCTACAGGGAAACCGGAAAGAACTCATTGGCCCAGCCAGTCAACTCTCATCAAGCATCGTCAAGCGGCTTCGAGCACGAGCAATTGCGCACCGTCCGCCACCTGGTCGCCTACGCCGTACAAAACTTCGGTCACCTTACCAGCCGCCGGTGCGCCGATCGTGTGCTCCATCTTCATCGCTTCCATGACGATGAGCGGCGTGCCTTTTTCGACCACGGCGCCCGGCTCCACCAGCACGGCGATCACCTTGCCCGGCATGGGCGCGGTCAGGCGGCCCTCCCCGTGCTCCGCGTCGGCGGCGTGCGCGAGCAGGTTCTGCCACTCGAACGCCATTGCCGTGCCGAGGCAGAACACATGAAACACGTCGCCGTCGATGAATACGCGACCCTTTACGTGCTTGTCGCCGATGGTCGCGCCGTATTCGTCCGCGCCGTCGCCGCGCCACCACGTGTAACGCGCCGTGTGGCCCGCATAGGCTAGCGTCTGTTCGCTCCCGTCATGCGTATGCGCCACGGCGAACGCCGTGTCGCTTTCGACGTCGCGCCACGCAAGCGATTGCGAAAAGCCGCTATTCAAGCGCCAATGCGAAAGCGACTGCCACGGCGACGTGCCCGTCGTCAGCCCACCCTCGCGGCCAAGCAGCGCCGCGCACGCGAGCGCAAGCGCTTCGCGAACCGGCTTCTGCTGCGGCGAGAACAAGGCGTCGTGGTTGCGCTCGATCAGGCCCGTGTCGAGATCGGCGCTCGCAAACGGCTCACAGGTCACGAGCCGGTGCAGAAACTCGACGTTCGTATGCGGCCCCACCACCTCGCACGCTTCGAGAGCACGCTCCATGCGTGCCAGTGCGTCGTCACGCGTCGCGCCGTGCACGATCAGCTTGGCGATCATCGGATCGTAGAACGGCGTAATGGTGTCACCCTCACGCACGCCGCTGTCGATGCGCACGCTCGCGCGCTGACCCGCGTCGCCGAGCCGGAACTCAACGCCCTCGGGCATGCGCAGATGCTTGAGCGTGCCTGTGGAGGGCAGGAAGCCGCGCGCCGGGTTTTCCGCGTAAATGCGCGCTTCGAGTGCATGGCCCGTGATCGAAAGCTGCGACTGCCCGAGCGGCAGCGGCTCGCCCGCGGCCACGCGCAATTGCCATTCAACGAGGTCGAGGCCCGTGATCATTTCCGTCACGGGGTGCTCGACCTGCAGGCGCGTGTTCATCTCCATGAAGTAGAAGTCGGCGCCCGTCATGATGAATTCGACGGTGCCCGCACCCTCGTAATGGACCGCACGCGCCGCGGCCACGGCCGCCTCGCCCATGGCGCGGCGCACGTTGTCGGCCAGGCCCGGCGCGGGCGCCTCTTCGAGCACTTTCTGGTGACGGCGCTGCACCGAGCAGTCGCGATCGAACAGGTAGACCGCGCCGCCGTGCTTGTCGGCGAACACTTGTACTTCAACGTGGCGCGGCCGCGTGAGGTACTTCTCGATCAACACGCGATCGTTGCCGAAGCTGCTTGCCGCCTCGCGCTTGCACGAAGCGAGCGCCGCCGCGAAGTCCTCGCTGCGCTCGACCACGCGCATGCCCTTGCCGCCGCCGCCCGCGCTTGCTTTGAGCAGCACGGGGTAGCCCATTGCATCCGCCTCGCGCTGCAGGAGCGCGGGGTCCTGGTCGTCGCCGTGATAGCCCGGCACGAGCGGCACGGCCGCCGCATGCATCAGCGCCTTCGCTGCCGCCTTCGAGCCCATGGCGGCGATTGCCTCGACCGGCGGCCCGATAAAGGCGATGCCCGCTGCTTCGCATGCGCGGGCAAAGTCTTCGTTCTCCGAAAGAAATCCATAGCCGGGGTGAATGGCCTGAGCGCCCGTGGCGCGTGCGGCTTCGATAATGCGCTCAAAGCGCAGATAGCTTTGCGCGGCGGCCGCTTCGCCGATATGCACGGCTTCGTCGCAGGCCGCGACGTGCTTGGCGTTCGCGTCGGCGTCCGAGTACACGGCCACGCTCTTCACGCCGAGCCGCCTGCACGTAGCCGCAACCCGGCATGCGATCTCGCCGCGGTTGGCGATCAGGATTTTGTTGAACATGTGCTGTCCTCGCTTCGTTTCCTGCTTCTTGCCTTATTGATCGCGCCAGCGCGGCGTGCGCTTTTCAAGGAACGACGAGACGCCGTCGCGCCCCTGCTCGCTCGCGCGAATACGCGCGATACGAACGGCGGTGTCTTCGATCAACGCGTTGTCGATCGTTTGGCCCGCGACGTCCTGCACGAGCTGCTTGCACTCGCGCACGGCGTTCGGGCTGTTCGTGCAAAGCGTTTCGGTAATGCGTTGCACCGTCGCGTCGAGTGCTTGCGCACTCACGGCTTCGCTCACGAGGCCAAGCCGCTGCGCGGTGGCGCAGTCGAAGGCTTCGGCGGTGACGAAGTAGCGGCGCGATGCCTGCTCGCCAAGCGCGCGGATCACGTAAGGCGCGATCGTGGCGGGCATGAGGCCGAGGCGCGCTTCGGAAAGGCAGAAGTGTGCGGTTTCCACGGCTACGACGATATCCGCCGCGCAAACGAGACCCATGCCGCCCGCATAGGCGTCGCCATGCACGCGTGCGACGACCGGCTTCGGGCAGCGATAGACCGCCGAGAGCATTTGCGCGAGACGCATGGCGTCGGCGCGATTCTCCTCGTCGGAATAGCCGGCCATCTTGCGCATCCAGTTCAGGTCCGCGCCTGCGCAAAAGGCCTTGCCATTGCCGGCGAGCACGATCGCGCGCACGTTGTCGTGAGCGCCGAGCGCCGTGAATGCCGCCGTGACGTCCGCGATCATCGTCTCGTTGAACGCGTTACGCACGTCCGGGCGATTGAGCGTGACAGTCGCCACGTGCCCGACGATGTCTACGGTGAGCGTTTCGTATTGCATGGTTCTCGTCCTCAATGCATCACATGCGGAACACGCCGAAGCGCGTCTCTTCGATCGGCGCATTCATCGTGGCGGAAAGGCCGAGGCCGAGCACGTCGCGCGTTTGCGCCGGGTCGATCACGCCGTCGTCCCAAAGGCGTGCGCTCGCGTAGTACGGATGGCCCTGCACCTCGTATTGATCGCGAATCGGCTGCTTGAATGCATTTTCTTCTTCGGCGCTCCACGTGCCGCCCTTCGCTTCGATGCCGTCGCGGCGCACCGTGGCGAGCACGGATGCGGCCTGCTCGCCGCCCATCACCGAAATGCGCGCGTTCGGCCACATCCACAGGAAACGCGGCGAATACGCGCGGCCGCACATGCCGTAATTGCCTGCGCCGAACGAGCCGCCAATGATGACCGTGAATTTCGGCACCTTGGCCGTGGCCACCGCCGTCACCATCTTCGCGCCGTTGCGCGCAATACCTTCGTTCTCGTACTTGCGGCCCACCATGAAGCCCGTGATGTTCTGCAGGAACACGAGCGGAATCTTGCGCTGGCAGCACAGCTCAATGAAGTGCGTGCCCTTCAGCGCCGATTCGGAGAACAGAATGCCGTTGTTCGCGATGATGCCGACCGGGTGGCCCCAGATGTGCGCGAAGCCGGTCACGAGCGTGGTGCCGTAGCGTGCCTTGAACTCGTCGAAAGCCGAGTCGTCGACGATGCGGGCGATCACCTCGCGCACGTCGAACGGCTTGCGCGTATCGACGGGAATCACGCCGTAGAGGCTTTTCGCGTCGAAGCGCGGCGGCAGCGGTTCGCGCAGCACAACAGGCGGCGTTTTCGTGCGGTTCAGATTGCCGACGATCGAACGCGCAATCGCCAGCGCGTGGGCGTCGTTCTGCGCGAGATGGTCGACCACGCCGGAAAGACGCGTATGGACGTCGCCGCCGCCCAGGTCCTCGGCGCTCACTTCCTCGCCCGTCGCCGCCTTTACGAGCGGCGGGCCGCCAAGGAAAATCGTGCCCTGGTTCTTCACGATGATCGACTCGTCGCTCATGGCCGGCACATAGGCGCCGCCAGCCGTGCACGAGCCCATCACCACGGCGATCTGCGGAATACCCTGCGAAGACAGATTCGCCTGGTTGTAGAAAATGCGGCCGAAGTGATCGCGGTCCGGGAACACCTCGTCCTGGTTCGGCAGGTTGGCGCCGCCCGAATCGACGAGATACACGCACGGCAGGTTGTTTTCCTGCGCGATTTCCTGTGCGCGCACGTGCTTCTTCACCGTGACCGGATAGTACGTGCCGCCCTTCACCGTGGCGTCGTTGCAAACGATCACGCACTCCTGGCCGGCAATGCGGCCAATGCCCGTGATGATGCCCGCGCCCGGCGCGTCGTCGTTGTACATGCCGTAAGCCGCGAGTTGCGAGAACTCCAGAAACGGCGTGCCCGGATCGAGCAGTTGCGCAATGCGATCGCGCGGCAGCAGTTTGCCGCGCGAGAGGTGCTTGTCGCGCGCGGCCTCGCCGCCGCCGAGCGAAAGCTTCTGGATCTTCTCGCGCAGGTCCGCGACGAGCGCTTCGAGTGCCGCGGTATTGGCCTTGAAGTCTTCCGAGCGCGGATTGAGCTTCGATTCGATGACCGGCATCCCGTCCTCCCTTGATTAACCTGAGTTGCCTGGGATTACATCGTTTCCGCGAACAGCTCGCGGCCGATCAACATGCGGCGAATCTCGCTCGTGCCCGCGCCGATTTCGTAGAGCTTCGCGTCGCGCCAGAGACGCCCCACCGGATACTCGTTGATATAACCATTGCCGCCGAGAATCTGAATGGCTTCGCCCGCCATCCACGTGGCCTTTTCCGCGGTGTAGAGAATCACACCCGCGCAGTCCTTGCGCACCTGGCGCACGTGGTC
This sequence comes from Paraburkholderia sp. J10-1, assembly GCF_905220165.1. Classification (NCBI taxonomy): domain Bacteria; kingdom Pseudomonadati; phylum Pseudomonadota; class Betaproteobacteria; order Burkholderiales; family Burkholderiaceae; genus Paraburkholderia; species Paraburkholderia sp. J10-1. Next base: position 147,271 of record NZ_CAJMYW010000002.1, read on the forward strand.
CTTGCCGAGCGTGTCGAGCTGGCGGCCCACTGCGTAGAGATATGCGCGGCACGCCTGGTACGTCGTGTAGAGATCGGCAACCTTGCCCTGAATGAGCTGGAATTCGCCGATGGCCTGGCCGAACTGCTTGCGGTCGTGGATGTACGGCACCACGGCGTCCATGACCGCGGCCATGATGCCCGTGGGGCCGCCCGCAAGCACGGCGCGCTCGTAGTCGAGGCCGCTCATCAGCACCTTCACGCCACCGTTGAGCTGGCCCAGGATGTTCTCTTCGGGCACTTCCACGTCCTGGAACACTAGTTCGCCCGTATGCGAGCCGCGCATGCCGAGCTTGTCGAGCTTCTGCGCAACCGAAAAGCCCTTCATGCCTTTCTCGACGATGAACGCCGTAATGCCGCGCGACCCTGCTTCGGGGTCGGTTTTCGCATAGACCACCAGCGTGTCGCAATCCGGGCCGTTGGTGATCCACATCTTCGTGCCGTTGAGCACGTAGCGGTCGCCCTTCTTTTCCGCGCGCAGCTTCATGCTCACGACGTCCGAACCCGCGTTCGGCTCGCTCATGGCGAGCGCGCCGATGTGTTCGCCCGAAACGAGCTTCGGCAGGTACTTGCGCTTTTGCGCCTCGGTGCCGTTGCGATGAATCTGGTTCACGCACAGGTTCGAATGCGCACCGTATGACAGGCCGACCGAGGCGGACGCGCGCGAGATTTCCTCCATCGCGACCATGTGAGCCGTGTAGCCCATGTTCGCGCCGCCGTATTCCTCCGAAACCGTCATGCCGAGCACGCCCAGGTCGCCGAACTTGCGCCAGAGGTCCATCGGGAACTGGTCGGTGCGGTCGATTTCGCCCGCGCGCGGCGCGATTTCCTTCGCCGCAAAGCCGGCGATGCTGTCGCGCAGCATTTCGACTTCTTCGCCAAGCGGGAACTGCAAACCGGGTACGTTGCTCATGTGTGTCTCCAGAGAATCTCGGTCCGGGCGGTGCTTCGCCCCATGGACGCCCATTTCACGCCACATTTACGTTAACGTCAATAGGTATTTCTGAGTGACGCTCAAGTTGTCATGCAGATGAAATTTCCTTGTCTGGCGGCGATTCTTTCGTAGATAATGAATTCCACCCTGACGTAAATTGAATCAAGCTCAACATGGAAGCCGTTGCCCGGAAAGCCGTCCTGCCCGCCTCGCGCCGCCAGCCGGCGGGCCGCAAGTCGCAGCAGCGCGTGCGGGAAATCCTGCAAGCGGGTCGCGAGGTGTTCTCGGAAAAAGGGTACGCACGCGCCACCACGGCCGAGATCGCCCAGCGCCTCGGTGTGTCCGAGGCAACGGTGTTCAGTTACTTTCGGGGCAAACGGGAGTTGTGCGCGCGCGTGATCGGCGACTGGTATGACGAATCGATCGCCGCGATCGAAGGCGGCCTGCCGCGCGACGGCACCGTGCGCCAGCAGTTTGCATTCATCGTGCGCATGCATCTGCAGTTGATGCTGGAGAGCGGCACCGGCATCTGCGAACTGGTGCTCTCGGAAGGCCGCACGCGCCACCACGATCTGAGCGACGCGCTCACGGAAATGCAGCGCCGCTACACGGCGCCGCTCATGCGGGTGCTCGCGCGCGGCCAGGAAAACGGCCAGATCCGCAACGACCTGCCGCTGCGGCTGCTGCGTTCTCTGGTGTTCGGGCCCATGGAGCACGTGCTGTGGGACGCGACGCTCGCCAACCGCCGCACGGACATCGACGCCACGGCCGAACGGCTCGTGGATGCGCTCTGGTCGGCCCTGCAGCCGCCCAACCTCGAACTCGCCGCGCTAGCGCAATTCAGCCAGGACGTGGGTGAAGCGGTGCGCCGGCTCGAGCGCGAACGCGCCGCGCGCTAGCCGGCGCGCCGCTTCGCACACAGGTTGGCCAGCCATCAAACCGCCGCTTCGTCGGCCACGCGCGCGCATAGCGAAGCGGGGTCGAGCAGCATCAGCGTGCCCTTGCCCGGCAGTTCCACGGCTTCGCGCATGTCGTTGCGCACGCACGCGCCTTCGCTGCGCGTGAACGACTGCGGCAACGCGAGCTGGGCCGAACCGGTCAGCGTCACGATATCTTCGACCGAATCGACAAGCAGTCCGTATTTTTCACGCTCGTATTCGACAATCAGCACCTTCGCGCGCGCGAGATCCTCATACGGCGGCATGCCGTACATCGCGCGCACGTCGATCACGGTCACGAGCACGCCGCGCAGGTTGAGCATGCCGCGCACGACGCCGGGCAGCCCCGGCGTATGCACGATGTCGTCGCGATAGTCGATTACCTCGCGCAACTGGGCGATGCGCACGCCGATCAACTGGCCGATGCGGAACGTAACGAGCGTTTGCCGCGTGCCTGCACCGCGCTTTTGCGCCGCCTGCGTCAGAGCGTTGCGATACAGATCGCGATGACCCGCCGCGAGCGCCACGACACGCTCGTTGGCAAACAGCGCGTCGGCGTTCATGAGCAGCACGCCCGCGCCATCTTCTTCGGCCGCCAGATAACCCGCGAACAGCGAGCGCTGCGCATTGCCGCCGTAAGCCGGCATGGGCAGCAGGTCTTCTTCGCGGTATGCAACGATGCTCGCCACTTCGTCCACCAGCATGCCGAAATGCAGGTCGTTGCGATGAAGCACGACAATGCGCCGCTCGTCCACACGCGCCTCGTCGCCGCTCGCGCGCGCGAAGCCCAGCAGCGCGCTGAAATCGAGCACGGGAATCGTCGCGCCGCGCAGGTTCAGCATGCCGATGCATACCTCGTTGGCGAGCGGCGACTGCTGCAAGGCCGGCACGCGGATAATTTCCTGGATCGCGTCCATCGGCAGCGCGAGCGCCGTGGCGCCCACCTTGAACGACACATTCTGGCGGCGTTGCCCCTGGTGCGCACGCCGCTCGGCCGCGCGCGGCGCCGTTTGCGCGAGCTGCGGCATGTCGCGCAAACTGAGCAGCACCGCGGGCGCGAGCACCTGCAGAATGCGCTCGCCGCCGTCGAGCTTGAGCACCGCGCCAATCGCCATGGGCGGGCTGCCCTCGGGCACGTCGAGCGTGATGACCTGCTCGCGCGGCACACGCAAAATTTCGCCCGTCGCGTCGAACAGCAGCCCTACGCGTACGCCGCCGGATTCGACAATGGCGACCTTGCGCGCCGCGCTCGTGCTCTCGGCGTTCAAACGCAGCAGCTGCCGCAGATCGACCACGGGAATCAGCGTGCCGCGCAGGTTGAAAAGCCCGAGCAAATACGACGGTGCAAGCGGGATCGCTGTGAGCGTCTCGGGCGGATTGACGACCTCCTGCAAGGCGGACACCGGCAGCGCCAGTTCGGTGCCCGCCAGATGGAACGAGCCGTACAGTTCCACGTTCGGGCCGGCTGCAAGCGTGCGTAGACTCATCGAGTGACTCCTTGTTCCGGCAACTGCGAGGGCATCGCAGAGGACTTCGGCTCGAGCGAGCGCGAGAAGTGGCGCACAGCATAGTGATGCTGCTCGCAGTCGATGCTCAGCTGGCGACCGCACTCGCCGCCCACGTCGACATGCACGAGTTTCAGCCGCGCGTCGGCCAGCATCTGGCGCGCAATACGAACGTTTAGCTCTCCGATCGGTTCGTGAATTGTCGTGCGATGGTGCATCATGTTCGCGCCCCCCGCGAGCACAGCCTCGATATCGCCTTCGCGGGCCTCGTGGGCGTGCATCATGGCGAGCAGTTTCGGCAACGCTTCGATCACGTACTTCGCGCCATTGCCGGCCTGCGGAGCACCGGCGACCCGTGCGCCTCCCGTGGGCTCGGGCAACAGACAATGGGCTAACCCGTATGTCGCGCGCGAGCGCCACAGGAGCCCGATGCCCACGCACGACCCCAGCGTCGCGCGCAGGATTTTCCCTTCCTCGCCGCTGCTCACGGCGATTTCACACATTCGCACCTGCACGTCACGCTGGATGCTCATGTTCACGTACCTCGTTGCGATAGATGAGCGGCTGTTCGAAGACGAATCCCGCTGCGACGCGGCTCAGCGATTCGGACTCGCCCACGATCAGCACGGCGCCCGGCCGCATCGCCCGCCGCACGTTGGCGAGCACGGCCTTCTGGCCTTCGAGATCGAAATAGATCAGGACATTGCGCAACAGGACCAGATCGAACTGGCCGAGATCGCGCGGCACGTCGTAGAGGTTGTGACGGCGAAAGCTCACGTGCGTGCGCAAGGCCTCGTTCACGCTGATGCCCGCCGCGTCGCTGCGGAAATACCGCTGCACGAGTTCCGGCCGCTGCTGGCGCAGGCTCTCCATGCTGCGGCCGGCATAGTGTCCGGCGCGTGCACTCGCAAGAATGCCGTCGGAGATATCGGTGCCGACGATCGCATAGCGTAGCGAGGGATGCAGCAAGCGCAACTCCTCGCAGAGCATGGCCGTTGTCCACGCCTCCTCGCCACTCGACGCTGCAGCCGACCAGACGCGCAAGGGCTCGCCCTTGCGCTGTGCTGCCCATCGCGGCAGGAATTCGCCCGCCAGATACTCCCAGATGCGGGGCGTGCGAAAGAACGACGTTTCGTTCGTCGTGACGAGATCGATGAAGTCGCGCACCTCGTCCGAGCTGCCGTCGAGCAAGCGCAAATAATCGCCATAGTCGGGCAGCCCGAGCGTCATGATGCGGCGGCGCAAGCGGCCCTTGAGCATGGTCCACTTGCGCTCGTTCATCGCGATGCCGGTATGCCGGCGCACCTTCTCGAACAGCGCGTTACGCACCGACAATTCGGCATCCTGATCGATATCCACTGCAACCTCCAGACTTCACACCACGAAGCGCGCCACCGTCGTGTCGAGACCCACCGCCCCGCCCTTGAGCGACGCCGCCGCGCGCGCGATCGTGTCGCATGCACCCGCCGACTTCTCGGTTTCCTCGGCTACCTGCTGAATCGCGGCGCTCACCTCGCGGGCCGCAATGAGCTGCTCGTCCGCGCCGCAGGAGATTTCCGAAATGGCCTGGGTCGTGCGGCTCACGCCGGCCACGATCTTCTCGAACGCTTCGCCCGCCTGCTTCGAAATTTCGCTGCCCTGCGCAACGCGTTTCACCGACTCGTTGATGAGCTTCGAGATTTCCTTCGTCGCTTGCGAAGAGCGTTCCGCCAGCTTGCGCACTTCATCGGCGACCACGGAGAAGCCGAGGCCGTGCTCGCCCGCGCGCGCCGCTTCGATCGCCGCGTTGAACGCGAGCAGATTGGTCTGGCTGGCGATCTCGCCAATCACCTTGATGATCTCGCCGATATCCTCCGACGAGCGGTTGATCAACTCCATCGCCTCGATCGATCGCGTCACGGCCTTCGCGCCGCGCTCCGCTTCCTGTTGCGTGTCCTTGGCGAGCTGGTCGGCGCCCCGTGAGTTGTCGGCGATCGAGTTGATGGAGGCCGTGAGTTCTTCGATCGATGCGTTCATTTCCTCGACCGTCGCGCCGAGCAGTTGTGCGCCGCTCGCCACGGTGTCCGCGCGCGCGGCGATGTCCTGCGAAGAGTCCTTGAAGGTGCCCGCCGATTCGACCACCTTGCCGATCACGCCCGCGAGGTCGCTCATCATGCCCTTGATGCCGGCGGCCAGCTGGTCGATCGGCTCCTCGCCGGTGACCTCGACGTCGCCCGTGAGGTCGCCGGCGGCCGCGCGACTCACCACGCCGAGCAGCTTCTCGACCTTGCGCTGATCGTCCTGCGCGCGGCGCTGCACGCTCTCTTCCAGCTCGACCTGGGCGCTCACGTCGTTGGCGAACTTGATGACTTTGTAGAGCCGGCCATTCACGTCGAAGATCGGGTTATAGGTCGCCTGGATCCACACCACGCGGCCGCCCTTGGCGATGCGCTTGTAACGTCCCGCGTCGAACTCGCCGCGATTGAGCTTGGCCCAGAACTCGCGATAGTCGGGGCTGGCCGCGTACGCCTCCTCGCAGAACGTGCGGTGATGCTTGCCGAGAATCTCTTCGAGACGATAGCCGAGCGTGTCGAGGAAGTTCTGGTTCGCGTGCAGCACGACACCGCCCGTGTCGAACTCGATCACGGCCTGGGCCTTGTCGATGGCGCGCAGACGCCCTTCGTATTCCGCGTGCTGCTGCTTGGCGGCGGTGATATCGGTGGCGAACTTGATGACCTTGTAGGGCCGGCCGTTTTCGTCGATCACCGGGTTGTATGACGCGTTGATCCAGATCTCGCGGCCGCCGCGCCCTACGCGCCGGTATTCGCCGCGGTCGAACTCGCCGCGGCCAAGCCGGTCCCAGAACTGCCGATAAGCCTCGGTACGCACATAATCAGGATCGCAGAACATCCGGTGATGCTTGCCACGCACTTCCTCGAGCGTATAGCCGAGCGTCGCGAGGAAATTCTCATTGGCGTGAAGAATGGTGCCTTGAAGGTCGAATTCAATGACTGCCTGAACACGATTTAGCGCTGCATTGACTGCGCTTAATTCGCGTAATTCGATCTGACGATCCGGTGTCGATTGTTCCATGGTCCTGCCCTCGTATTGGGTTCGCTTTCGATGCAAATCGGATTGCGGCGTGCCGCCGTCAGGTTCGGGCGATTTCTCTCGGATTTTTTATTTGGCGCTCGTGGCGCCTCGATGCTGCATCTCTTACCCGTGTTTTATCGGCTCACTATCTGGTTAACTTGACCAGGGGTTTGTGCTAAGGCAAACGTTTTCGTTCGGCCCCACGTTAGCCATCGCGCGATATTTTTTTCATGAGATACAGCTGCTTCAATTCCAATATTCATTTAATGAAAAATTGGTAATTGAAACGCCATTTCATGCAATCAATACTGAAAACGTTTTAGTTCCCATTTCCTCAGTTATTGAGTAATAAAAAAAGCGCACTTTACAGTGCGCTTTCGCTTTTAAAGTCGCCGCGTGCAACTAGCGATTCATGTATGCCACATAGGGACCCTTCCCACCGCCAGCGGAACGTGCGCCGTCGATCCCGTAGTAGACGCGCCGGCCCAGGAAGAACGGCAGGCCGAGATCGACCGTTTGAGCCATGTAAGCCGTGAGGTTGTTGAAGGCGAAATTGCTGGAAGCGAGTAGCGCGAACGCGTTGCCGATATTCACCGTCACGTTGTCGCTCACACCAGTGGAATCGTTCAGCACGACATTGCGCGTCCAGTCGACTGGCGGCGCGAAGAATCCGTTGTATTGCATGATCGAGCGGTCATCGAAGAACGTCGCGTTCGATCCGGAATCGATGAATCCGGCGACTGCCGTCGAGCCGCTGTACTTCGCGACAAAGTTGCCGTAGCTGTCCGTGGCCAGAACCGTCGCGCCGGCGCCGCTCAACGGGTTGTTCGCCTGGGTGTCGATGCCGAACGTGAGCGTGCCGTCCACCGCGCTCGCGCCAAGCGACGAGACCGCGGGCATATCGACAATGACGCCATTGTTGTCGATGGGAAACAGCGCGACGGGATTGATGATGTCCCCGCCCCCACCGCCTCCGCCGCAAGCAGTCAGGACGAAGCTCAGTACGAGCACCGAGATCCACGTGATTCTTTTCGTTGCGTCTCCCCGTTGCCTTACTGGATTTCGTCCGTGCTGAAGCCCTGCGGCAGCGCCGGTGGCAGCCAGGCTCGACCTGTCAGCGCACCCATATGACCACCCGACTCCACGACGAGATCGTCCTCGCGCAATGCGACCGGTCCATAGCCGCCGCCGCGCGCGGCGTGGGCGCTGGCGAGTCCTTTCTGCCACGCGGGGAAATAGCTGCCGAGCAGCGTTTCGAGCGATCCCACACGCGGGCCGCGCCACGAGAGCGCGAAGACGATGCCTTTCGCATCGAGGTATTCGCGAATCGTCGCGCCATTGGCAAGGGTCGAGGTATTGACGGTGTAGCGGGCGACGGCCGACTTGCCGGCTGCCATGAGACGGACGTCGGGCACGCTACGCACTCCGGCGTAGGTGGGTGTCCCCCCCAGCGCGGCCCACGCCGGCGACGCGGACAGCAGCGACATCGTGACAAGACAAGTAAGATTTTTCCTCATGTCGCAGTCCTTATTAATTATGTGAACGCACAGCGGCGCGCTGCAGCAGTGAGGCGCGGGAAGTCTATGTCAATCCAACGAAGGACCTGCATTCAGAAAATCGAAATGGCTTTTTCGATTTGTTGATGGCCACGGCAGGGCGCAAGCTGCAAGAAGATCGATATCCAATTGTTACAGCCGGGCGGCGCGCGCTCGCCCCTCGCTGCGGGCATTTGCGTGAAACATGGGCCACGAAGCCAGCCGTTGCACGCCGTTTGCGCTCCGGGAGAGCTTCGCGCCCCATAAACCTGCCAGCGTTTGTAACAACTCGAAAAATCGGCGCAACTCGCGTAATTGCATTGGTTCCGCCGATGTCTTAGCGTTCGATAATTGGCTGGCGCGCGCCGTTGCCCCAGCCTGCCCGTTTCTGGAGATCGTGTGTGAGAAGGTCGAAACTGTTTCTCGGGGCCGCAGCGGCCGCGCTTGTCGGCGTATGCGGGGTAGCACAGGCGGCGCGCGTCGGCGTGTTCATCGGCGGCGGTGTGCCGTATTACTACCCGGTCGCGCCCGTACCGTACTACTACGCGCCGCCCGTCATCGTCGCGCCGCCACAGGCGCCCGACTACATCGAGCAGGGGCAAGCCGGCGCCCCGATGGACCCGCAGCCGGGCCCCGGCGATGCAGTGGGCGAGCAGCAGGCAAACGCCGACACCTGGTACTACTGCGACGAGTCGAGAACCTACTATCCGTATGTAAAGCAATGCTCGTCGGGCTGGCGCGCGGTTCCCGCCCAGCCGGCGCCTTCGAACTGACCACCTTGACGATATCGAGCCGCAAATGAAATACACGTATCTCGCGCTACTCGCCGCCGCGGGGCTCCTGAGCGCATGCGCCGTGACGCCCACGGGGCCGAGCGTGATGGCCTTGCCCGGCACAGGCAAAACCTTCGACCAGTTCCGCGCCGACGACGCGAATTGCCGCCAATTCGCCTTCCAGCAGGTAGGCGGCGTCACCGCGAACCAGGCGGCGACCGGCGCAGGCCTCGGCAGCGCCGTGGTGGGCACGGCGCTCGGCGCGGCCGCGGGCGCGGCATTCGGCGGGGGCCAGGGGGCGGCCATCGGCGCGGGCGCGGGCCTGCTTGCCGGCAGCGCGGTCGGCATGGGCAACGCCCAGGGCTCCGCGTGGGACGTGCAGCGCCGCTACGACTACGCCTATCTGCAATGCATGTACGCCACCGGCAACCGCATACCAGCGCCCGGCAACATGACGATGTCGCAACCCCAGCAGTTCCAGGCGCCGCAGCAGCAATTCCAGACAGCGCCCCGCTATTTGCCGCCGCCCCCGCCGGGGTCGGCGCCTCCGCCGCCTAGCGGCTATTGAAGCGGTATTGACCGCATAAAAAGAACGCGGGACTTGGCGCATGCGCCAAGCCCCGCGTTTTGCTTTGGATGCCGAATCGCCCGATTCAGTGCGAATCGAGCTCGAGCGCCTTGCCGTTCCACACCACACGGTGCATTTCACCCGATTGCGGGTCGATCAGCGTCATCTGCTGTGCGGCGTGCACGGGATCGGGTTTCGCATCGCCGTCCGAGGCGGGCCTCGATTCGAGCAGCGGCTGCAACACAGGCGCAAGCGACTTCAGCAGTTGCACGGACAGCGCGCTCGTGAACGTGTAGCGCGCCGCATAAGGCTCGTGCACCCATGCCGTGAGCGTGCCGTAGAAGCGGTTGCCGATCACGAACACGAAGGTCGCGCTGCGGTTCACCTTGCGCGATTCGATCAGCCGCGCGCCCGGCGCGTACACGTTGAAGCGCTGGTCGCCGGTGCCGGTCTTGCCGTAGACCGGCAGCGTCTTGCCGTCGGGGAGCGTCATGCCCTCGGCAAGGCGCTTGGCCGTGCCGCCCTCCACCACCGCCGTCAGCAACTCGCGCACCACCTGCGAAATCTCGGGCGAAACCAGCGCTTGCGGCGGCGTGGACGCATGCACGAAGTGCGTCTCATAGGGTGTGCCGCGTGCAAAGTCGAGCGACTCGAAACTATGCGTCGGCAGCTTTTCGCCGTTGCTCGATATGAGGCCGATGAGCTGCGCGAGCGCCGCGGGCCGGTCGCCCGACGCGCCGATCGCCGCGCCATACGAAGGCGTGATGCTGTCGAACGGATAACCGAGCGAGCGCCAGGACTTGCCGATCGCGTCATAGGCGCGCAGTTCGATCATGTGGCGAATGCGCCGGTTCTGCGTGGCGTGGTACTTCGTCTTGAAGAGCCACGAGTAGGTATAAAGTCGCGTGTCGCGGCTCGCTTCCTGGACCTGCGCGAGCGTCGCATCCGGGTGCGTGCGCAAGTAATTCAGCAACCACAGTTCGAGCGGGTGAATGCCCGCAATATAGCCACGATCGTTGAGGTTGAATTTGTCGATTGCGTACTTGTCGTAGTAGCGCGCGAGGTCTTCGTCGTCGAGCCACTGGAACTTCGTGTTCTTGAGTTGCGCGCGCATCTGTGCGTCGAACCATGGCAACTGGCCGTCGGGCTTCGCGCTGCGCAGCACGGTCGCAATGCGCGCCGGGCCCTTGCGCGTGTGCTGCAGCAAAATCGCCAGCGCTTCGTCGTTGCTCTTGCCCGCGTAGCGCGTGTAGAAGCGCTTCATGTAGACCTGGCTTTCACCGTCGGCGAACTGCGTGAGAAAGCGCGTGCGCACGGCCGGGTCGTCGAGCCACTGCGCGGGCGGCCCCGAAGTCTGGATCATCTCGTAGTGAACGATGTCGCGCATGAGCCGCACGAACACCAGATTCACCGAATGCTGGAACGCGCGGTGCACCGTGAGAATCTGTGCGTTGTCGCTCGACTCGAAATTGTTGAAGCTCTGCGCGCCGCCGCCGGTGTAGAACGTCTCGCCCGGGTTGGCCGAATACTTGCGCTCCACGGCCGCTTCGAGCATGGCATGCAGCGAGCGGTCGGACGTTTTCGAGAGATAGTCGACGGCCCAGCGCGTGAGCGCGTCGCTCGGATCGATTTGCGGCAGCATCGCGCGCAACGACTTCACGTCATCGGCCGCGTACCGCGCGTGCAGTGCGCTCACGATCTGCAGATACGTCACGAGCGTGCGCAGCTTCGCTGTCGACCCCAGATTCAGCCGCGCACCCGAATTGATGTCGAATGGCTGGTTCACGCTGTCCGTTTGCACGCGCACGAGGTTTTCGCCGTTGCTGCGCTCGAACAGCGTGAAGCTATACGCGATCTTCGAAGGATCGTCGGAGGGGCGCAGCATCTCGAAGCCGACCAGACCCGCCTGGCGCGCGCCGTCCTTCGTCGCGGCGTCGGCAAGGCGCTCGCCCACGGCCTGCTGCACGCTGTCGACGAGCGTAGCCGTGGCGGTGAGATCGAGGCGGTCGAGGTCATAAAGCGTCTTCAGTCCGAGCGCCTGCATGAGTTGAGTGCGCAGCGTCAGCACCGCCTTGCGCTCCATGAATGACACCGGCGCGCGCTGCGACGGCTTCGAGCGGTCGAGCGAGAGTTGCGTGGCGAGCGCGGCGTCGCGCAACGCGGGCGTAATCACGCCGCCGGCGCCAAGCAGGCGGATGTAGCTGTCGGTCAGTTTCGCGAGCGCGTCGTTGTTCTTTTGCAGGAAATACGAAGGCGCGCGCTGGGCGATCAGCAGCGAGAGCACCTGGCGGAACGCCAGCGCCTGCGTGTCGAGCGACTCGGGCGTGAGCGGTGCGCGCAGGATCCGGTTGACGTCGCGGAAGTCGCGCCCATACCAGGCGGCGAGGCCGTCGCCAAGACCGTTGACTTCACCCACACCCGGCTTGGCGGAGAGCGGCACCGAATTCAGGTAGTGCACGAGAATCTGCTGGCGCGCAGGCATGGTCTGCGGGCCGTCCAGGTAAGCGCGCAGCGAAGCGGACGCGATCTGGCGCAGCTTCTCCGGCGGCGTCGAGGTACGGCCGCCCGACGAATGCCGGAACTTCTCGATCTGCGTGGCGAGCGTGCTGCCGCCCGGCGTTTGCTGATGCCGGTTCACGAGGCGCGCCCCCTGGTCGACGAGCGCGCGGCTAAAACGCCCCCAGTCGATGGCCGGGTTGCGGTTCGGCTGATCCGGGGCCAGCAGGTACTTGTCCTCGATGAAAAGCAGCGAGTCGCGCACCACGGGCGGCACCGCGTCGAAATTCTCGTAGGCGCGCTGCGGATAACGCGTATGGAACAGTGTCGCACCCGACGCGTCGCGCAGCACGATCCCGGCCTGATCCTTTTCTTCGAAGGGCAGGAAAAGCCCCTGGTCGGCCACGGCGAGCATGCGATCCGAATCGCGCGCCTGCGCCGCGATCGCGAAACCGCGTTCCGCAAGCCGGTTCGCGAAGGTGGGCAATTGCGCATAACCGAGCCGCACGTCGTACGGCCCGTTCGTGGTGGGAAAGCGGATGCTGTGGCTCGGCCCGTTCTCGACCGTATAGCCTATGTCACGCGTGAGTTCGGAAAGGTAGCGCGCCTGCAGACGCGACGTATCGATTTCGATCTGCACGATGCGCGCGATGATGACGAGGGCGGCCAGAAACGCGACGACGAATCCCCACTTGACCCACCTGAAAAGTGAGCCAGCGCCAGCGGCGCGAACAGGAAAGCGTACCGATGGGCGGTTCATGCGTATTCTCCTGACGTCACGTCAGATTTCCAGGCGGCACCCCTCAGATAGTCTATCTCTCTCCGTAGGATCTTGCGTGCCGCTATGTAGGGCTCCGCACGCTCGTCGCACTGCCGCAACACCTATGCCCGGTGCGTGACAGTTTTGCGGCATTTTGCGCGAGCCCCGTGGCACGGGAGATGCTCCCGATATAATGATTGACTGACTATTTGGTTGGATACCGGGAAATATGAAGAAGCTTGCCGTGCCCCTTGCCCTTTCGCTCACGCTCGGCGCGTGCGCGTGGTTTCAGAGCAACCCGGACGCGGGTCAGCCGGTCATCGATTCCACAACCAACCGGTCGGTCCAGGACGTGATCTCGTGCCTGACCGTGGAAGCCCAGCGTCACGGCGCCAGCTTTAGCACCTCGCCGCTGCCGCAAGGCCAGATGCTCGAGTTCGGCGACTCGAACGTCATCAAGGTTCGCACCGACAACGGCGCGACGACCTACCGCTATTACGCCGGCAAACGCCACGCCTCGAACCTGTGGATCGAGGGCGCGAGCAAAACCTGCGCGCCTTGAGCATTTGACGGGCGGCTTGCGCCGCAGCCGCGACGTGCGCGTGCCGAAAGCGCCTTTTTGCGCTTTTTCGCAGTTTGACGCCCGTCTATTACAGCCTTTTACATTCATGCGCGCTGTGTAGCGCGCTGACACATTTTCGCCAGGCGTTTTAAGAATCGCTTAAGTCTTCGTGCGCATCATCGCTTCACTCAGAAGAAACGCATGCAGCAGGAGGTTCCGTGAAACAGCAAGATCCGCAGATCCAGACGACGAGTCAGGTCAACAGCGAGGCAGCGCCCGGTGCGAAGCCCGTTCGCCGCACCTTGTTGCGCCGTTTGCTCAGCCACCACGAGCTTGCGACCCTCCTGTTGCTGCTGCATGCGCCGATCGATGCGCACGCCAAACCGGAAATTCCCATGCTCAAGGAAGCCGGCCTCGTCGAGCAGGTGCAGGACGCCGCCGGTGACGCGCGCATCCGCCTCACGTCGGAAGGCAACGCCGTGCTGCAAGGACTCGGCCTCGCGCGCTGAGGTTGCCGCGCGCCGCACCGGACACGTCGAACAAAAAAGACGGCGACACGCATTGCGTGCCGCCGTTTTTTTTGCCGAACCGCATAACGGTGCGCGCGTCGCCTCAAGCCGGCTCGAGCTCCTCATTTTCGGCGGCGAACGCCTCATTTTCGTCCTGCAAGCGCAGTAGCCGGTAGCCGCTCTTGTATACCGGCTGGAGCCGGAAGCCGTTCGGCGTCTCGATCTCCAGCAGCAGACGCAGGCGCGACACGTGGCTGTCGATCGTGCGGGTCAGCGTATGCAACTCGCGCCCCCACACCATCGCGTAAATATGATCGCGCGAGAGCACCCGGCCGATGTTCGAAAAGAACAGCGCGGCGAGCCGGTATTGCGTAGTCGAAAGCTCCACGGGCTTGCGATGCACGCTGACAGCCTGACGCCGCATATCGAAGTGATAGGGACCCGCGTCGATCGTCATATTCTCGTAGCGGTCGGGAAACGCGCGGCGCAAGAGCGCGTTCACGCGCGCGCGCAGCACCGAAGGGCACACTGGCAGGCCCACATAGTCGTCTGCGCCAACCGAAAACGCGCGCACCACGCTCTCGTCGGACGCGTCTTCCGAGACGAAAAGTACCGGAATCTGACTGCCGTTCACCGCCCGCAACGTTCTCAGCAACTCGGCGCCGGCAACCTGCGAGCCCTGCCAGTCGAGCACGAGCATGTCGACCGTCGATGCGGCCAGCGTCCTCGCCAGTGTGAGCGCGTCGCTGAACTGAACGCAGGCGTGACCGCATTGCGTCAACACGCGCTCGAGTTGCTGGCGATGGGCAGCGTCGCGCTGGAAAATCGCGATGCGCATAGTGGGTCCTTTTATGAATCGACTATCGAAGCGTGCAATTTTGTGGAGATGTGCAAAAACTGCCCATCGGACGAGTCCGAAATCCAATCGGCCGCAGCGCTTTCCCACAGCCGCCCATGCGCGCTCTGACGGACGCAGGCCAGGCCCGCGTCTGGCGGCCGGCAAGCTTCCTGTAGAATCTCCGGCTGGCCTGAACTCGTCGGCACGTCCGCCCACCCGCGCGGACGCGCTGTTGCCGTGCCCCCACCCTTGCGCCCGCCTATCCGACGACCGCCGCCCCCGCGCCACGCGCGCACCAGGCAAATTCGGCCATCACGGACGTCCGCACGCGTTCTTCACGCGCTACATGCAACGTCGTACATAACAACATCCTGGTTTTTCGGAAATGCAAGCAACAGACATTGGCGTGCGCACGCCTGCCGCTGCGCGCGCGCTCACCCGCAGCGACTACAAGACGCTCGGGCTCGCCGCGCTTGGCGGCGCCCTCGAGTTCTACGACTTCATCATCTTCGTGTTCTTCGCGCCGGCTATCGGCCAGTTGTTCTTCCCCGCAACGATTCCCGACTGGCTGCGCCAGCTGCAGACCTTCGGCATCTTCGCGGCGGGCTACCTCGCGCGCCCGCTCGGCGGCATTGTCATGGCGCATTTCGGCGACCTGCTCGGCCGCAAGCGCATGTTCACGCTCTCCGTGCTGCTGATGGCGCTGCCCACGCTCGCCATGGGCTGCCTGCCCACCTTTGCTTCGATCGGCGTGCTCGCGCCCGTGCTGCTGCTCGCGCTGCGCGTGCTGCAAGGCGCAGCCGTGGGCGGCGAGGTGCCGGGCGCGTGGGTGTTCGTTTCCGAGCACGTGCCGCGCCGCCATATCGGCTATGCGTGCGGCACGCTCACGGCGGGCCTCACGTTCGGCATCCTGCTCGGCTCGCTGATCGCCGCGGCCGTCAATCATCACTACGCCCCGAGCGACATCGCCGCGTATGCCTGGCGCATTCCGTTCCTGATCGGCGGGCTGTTCGGCATGTTCTCGGTGTATCTGCGCCAGTGGCTGCACGAAACGCCCGTGTTCGCGGAAATGAAGGCGCGCAAGTCGCTCGCCGAAGAAATTCCGCTCAAGGCCGTGCTGCGCGACCACGGCCGCGCCGTGATCGTCTCGATGCTGCTCACGTGGATGCTGTCGGCCGCCATCGTCGTCGTGATCCTCATGACGCCGCCGCTGCTGCAAAAGCAGTTCCATCTCGACGCCACCACGTCGCTGCTGGCGAACTGCGTGGCCACGCTCTTTCTCACGGTAGGCTGCGTGAGCGCGGGCGCGCTCGCGGACCGCTTCGGCGCGCGCCGCGTGCTGGCCATTGGCGGCATTGCGCTCGCGATCTCGTACTACGTGCTGTTCCGCCAGATCGCCGTAGACAGTTCGATGCTCATGCCGCTCTACGCGGTGAGCGGGCTGCTGGTCGGCACGATCGGCGCGGTGCCGTATGTGATGGTGAACGCGTTCCCGCCCGTGGTGCGCTTCTCGGGCATCTCGTTCTCGTACAACGTGGCGTATGCCGTGTTCGGCGGCCTCACGCCGATCGTCGTCGCACTGCTGATGAAGTCCGCACCGCTCGCGCCCACTTATTACGTGGCCGCGATCTGTGTGCTCGGCGCGATCACCACGCTGTTCTTCAAGGACCCGCACCGGGAGTCGTAAATGCCCCGCCGGGCGCTCTGAACGCACGCTGAGCGCACACTGAGCGCCCGCCCGGTCCGGCACCATTTTTCCGGCGGCTTCGACGATTCACCTCGCGCTGAAACGTCGAAGCCGGCGAGCGTCCTACCATGGGCGCATGAATACCTCACACCCCACCCCCGCCCCCGTCCATTTCACGCCCGCGCTCACGCGTATCGTCGCAACCGTCAGCATCGGGTTCGTCGTCACGCAGCTCGACGTGACCATTGTCAATATCGCGCTCGCGCGCGTCGCAACCGATCTCCATGCGAACGTCGCGGGCCTGCAATGGATCGTCGACGCCTACACGCTCGCCTTCGCGGTGCTGATGCTCTCGGGCGGCGTGCTCGGCGAGCGCTACGGCGCGCGCCGCCTCTACGCCGCCGGTCTTGTCGTGTTCGCGTTCGCCTCGCTCGCCTGCGGGCTCGCGGCCAATCCGGTCATGCTGATCGCCGCCCGCGCGGTGCAGGGCGCGGGCGCGGCGGCCATGCTGCCCAACTCGCTCGCGTTGCTCAATGAAGCGTGCCGCCACGACCGCGGGCTGAGGGCACGCGCCGTGGGTTTCTGGACCGCAGCGGGCGCCATCTCGATCGCCGCGGGCCCGGTGGCGGGCGGCCTGCTGATCGCGGCGTTCGGCTGGCGCAGCATTTTCCTCGTCAACCTGCCACTGTGCGCGGCCGGCCTGTGGGCCACGCTCGCGTGGATTCCCGCGCCGCGCCGCCACCAGCACGAATCCACCGCTGCCGGCGCGCCCGCCGCGCGCAGCCTCGACGTGCGCGGCCAGCTCCTCGCCATCGTGGCGCTCACGGCCTTTACGGGCGCCGTGATCGAATGGCGGCCGCTCGGCTTCGCGCACTGGGCCGTGGCTGGCGGCTTTGCGCTCGCGTTCGTAGCGGGTTTGGCGTTTGTCGCGCTCGAAGCGCGCACGCGCGACCCCATGGTGCCGCTCGCCATGCTGCGCAACCGCACGTTCAGCGCGGCCGTGCTGTTCGGTATCTGCGTGAATCTCACGTATTACGGCACCGTGTTCGTGCTCGCGCTTTACCTGCAGCATGCGCGCGGCGAAACGCCGTTGCAGGCGGGCCTTGCGTTCATTCCGCTCACCGGCGGGTTCCTGCTCTCGAATATCGTGAGCGGCCATGTGGTGGCGCATTACGGCACGCGCCGGCCGATGATCGTCGGCGCGCTGATCGCGGGTGCGGGCTATGCGCTACTGGTCGGCGTGGACGCCGCGACGCCGCTCGCCTTCGTGCTGCTCGCCTTCCTGCTGATTCCCTCGGGCATGGGCCTCGCCGTGCCTGCGATGACGACGGCCGTGCTTTCCTCAGTCGAACCCGCGCGCGCGGGCACGGCCTCGGCGCTGCTCAATACGGCGCGTCAGGCGGGCGGTGCGGTGGGAGTGGCGGCGTTCGGTGCGCTCGCGGGCGGCGCGCTCGCGGCACAGGTGGTGGCCGGCCTGCGTGCGGAAACGGCGGTCTCGACGGCGCTCCTGCTCACGGCGGCCGGGCTCGCCTGGTTCGTGAAAACCGATCCGGCGCATGCGCGCGTGCGCCGTGCCGCGCCTGCGCGGATGAACGAGCCGGAATCGCGCTGATGCAATGGCGAGCTGGGGTGACGCGCTGTGATGGCGCACTGCGGCGCCAAATTACAGCGACGCCTCCTGGATCGTGCCGGAGTCGATCGCGCGGGCGATCAAGCCATCGCTCTGCGCCTTGCGGATGGCGTGGGCAATCAGCTGGTCGGGCTCTTCGAGCTCGGCCTTGAGCGCGCCGAGAATCCCGGTGGCGTCGAGAATCACCAGCGTCTTCGCGGTATCCGCATAGCTGATGAACACGCGCCGCGTGCCGTCCTCCGCAAGACTCGCGCAGAACTGCCCGGTCTTGCCTGCCACGTTGAAGTCGAAGTTCTGTATCAAGGCCTGCTCCCTTTACACCCGGTTGCCCGGTGGTTGTGATTCGACACTCGCGCCTCGCCATACAAAGGCGTCAGCCTCGCAGGCCGCCGCGCGGCGCGCGCATGCCATCAACGGAAGCACGTCCCGCGCCCGTCACGCTCAACAACAGGAAACCGCCCGCGATCGCCACGTTTTTCCAGAAGTGAATAACCGCATCTTGCTGCGCCGCCGCCTGGGTCACGTTCCAGAAGTCATGGCCCAGTATCGCCGTGACAATAGCGTACAGGGCCAGCAGGAACGCAACCGCGCGTGTGCGCACGCCCAGCACGAGCGCGATGCCGCCGAGCAGTTCGATGACGGTCGCCACGATTGCGCCATACGAGGCATACGGCACGCCCTTCGAGTGCAGGTAGCCGACGAACCCCGCGTACCCCAGCAGCTTCATGGCACCGCCCCAGAGAAACAGAATGGCGAGCGCGATGCGGGCGATGAAGATGATGAAGGAATCGGCGGGACGGGTCATGGAGGGCTCCGGTATGCAATATCGGAATGACCACAGGGCGCACGGTCAGTTCCCTCGAATTGATACGGGAACGGCAGACGAAGCGTGACGCGCCAGGGCGTGCCGTACGCCGGAGCGACGCAAACGAACCCGGAAACCAGGCCGGCAATTGATTCGGAATGCTATGGAATTTACGTAGCAGCGAATGCGGCGATTCGCTCGCGATGCCACGACACGAACGCACAAACCCGCGCAAAACACCGCGGCGCTGGCACGCTCAATGCTTGTGGCGCATGCCGTGCGGCCGATGCGCGTCGAGCCAGCGAGTCAGGCGCGCCTCGAGCGCGCCTCTGCTGCGGCGCGACACGGCCCACATGACCGCGCACACCAGCAACATGACGCCTGGTCCGAGCAGATAAGCAGCAACCGTTTCCCTCATGGCTGTCTCCTCAGCGCGACGCCACAGTACGTGAGATTTTTCATTCTAGGCGATAGCGCGGCACACGGTAAACGTCGTCCACGCATGCAGCAGGGACATAAACCCAAGGTTTTCATATATCCGATGTCGGCAGCGCCAGACAGTTTCTTTACCTCATACGTAATCGCTTCGGCCACGCGTTTCGCTAAAATCGGCGCCATGACCACGCTCGCTTCCATTCTCCCTGCAACGCCGTCCGGCACTGTGCGCCGCAGCGTCGGCGAGATGCTGCGCGACTGGCGCGTGCGCCGGCGCATGAGCCAGCTGCTGCTCGCCACCGAAGCCGAGATTTCCACGCGCCATTTGAGCTTCGTCGAGTCGGGCCGCGCGCTGCCGAGCCGCGAGATGGTCATGCATCTCGCGGAGCAACTCGACGTGCCGCTGCGCGAGCGCAACGCGCTGCTAATGGCGGCAGGCTACGCGCCGCTCTATCGCGAGCGGGCGCTCGACGACCCGCAGCTCGCCGCCGCGCGCGAGGCGGTCGATCTCGTGCTGCGTGGGCACGAGCCCTATCCTGCCGTAGCAGTGGACCGCCACTGGAATATCGTCGCCGCGAACGGCTCGCTCGCACCGCTCATCGGCGACGCTTCACCCGCGCTGCTCGCCGCGCCCATCAATGCGCTGCGGCTTTCGCTGCATCCGGAAGGCATGGCGCCGCGGATCGTCAACTGGCACGCGTGGCGTGCGCATCTGCTGACGCGCCTGCAGCGTCAGATCGATGCAAGCGCCGACCCCGCGCTCGCCGCGCTGCACGAGGAGCTCGCGTCGTATCCCACCCCGCCGGGCGTGGCGAACACGAGCGCCGAGCCCATCGCCCACCACATTGCCGTGCCGCTGCGCGTGCGCACGGTGCTTGGCGAACTGGCGTTCTACAGCACGACCACCGTGTTCGGCACACCGGTCGACATCACGCTTTCCGAACTGGCAATCGAAGCGTTCTTTCCCGCCAATCCGCAAACGGCGCAGGCATTACGCGATCACGCGCGTTGAAGTCGGTCTGGCTCGTGAAACGAGCGCGAACAATCATTGCGGATTCATGCGCACGCAACGATCCAGCAACTCCACGCACGGCAGAGTCAATCTCAATCGACTACAAAAAAAAGCGCCGTTTTGCGCCTTTATTTACGAATCATTTTCACCTTGATAATGCAATCGAGAAAAATCTGCGCGACGCTCAATTGATCGATTCATTCACGAAATCAAGGCAATTTCCTTCACCGAAAGAAAGCTTTGAAACTTGTATCGTTCTCAAACATCTCCCTATGCAAACGCGTGTTTTGCACAATCGACGTTTCGCAATTTTTCCGACAAATATTGCAAAAAATCGATATGTTCACGTGAATACGTCGAAATAGATTACATTCATCTCCTTTACATCTTCTAATTCCTCCTCTTAAATACCGGTGTCCCGGACGCGCACACACGCTGGAGATGCCATGAGCCATTTTCTGGATCGTCTGCGTTACTTCACTGCGGCACGAACACAATTCGCGGACGGTCACGGCGCCGTCACAGACGAAGACCGAAAATGGGAGGAGGCTTACCGTACACGCTGGCAGCACGACAAGATCGTGCGCTCGACACACGGCGTGAATTGCACGGGCTCATGCTCGTGGAAAATCTATGTGAAGGGCGGCATTGTCGCGTGGGAAACGCAGCAAACCGACTATCCGCGCACGCGCCCCGACATGCCCAACCACGAACCGCGCGGCTGCTCGCGCGGCGCGTCGTATTCGTGGTATCTCTATAGCGCCAATCGCCTCAAGTATCCGCTCGTACGCAGCGCACTCGTGAAGCTGTGGCGCGAAAAGCGCCGCACGCTCGAGCCCGTTGCCGCGTGGGCCGCCATTGTCGATGACGACGCCGCGCGAAAAAGTTATCAAACGCGGCGCGGTCTTGGCGGCTTCGTGCGGGCAGACTGGAGCGAAGCGCTCGAAATCGCGGCCGCCGCGAACGTGCACACCATCAAGCGCCACGGCCCCGACCGCGTGATCGGCTTCTCGCCCATTCCCGCCATGTCGATGGTGTCGTACGCGGCCGGCTCGCGCTATCTCTCGCTCATCGGCGGCGTGTGCCTCTCGTTCTACGACTGGTACTGCGACCTGCCGCCCGCCTCGCCGCAAACATGGGGCGAGCAGACCGACGTGCCCGAATCCGCAGACTGGTACAACTCGTCGTTCATCGTGATGTGGGGGTCGAATGTGCCGCAAACGCGCACGCCCGACGCGCACTTCATGGTGGAAGCGCGCTATCGCGGCGCGAAGATCGTTTCGATCTTCCCCGACTACGCCGAAGGCGCGAAGTTCGGCGACATCTGGCTGCATCCCAAGCAAGGCACCGACGCGGCACTCGCGCTCGCCATGGGCCACGTGATCCTCAAGGAGTATCACCTCGCCGGCAAAAGCGCCTATTTCGCCGACTATTGCAGCCGCTTCACCGACATGTCCTGTCTCGTCGCGCTCGTCGAGCGCGACGGTCAGTACGTGCCCGACCGCTATCTGCGCGCGTCCGACTTCGAAGGCGCACTCGCGCAGGAGAACAACGCCGAATGGAAGACCGTGGTGATCGACAGCGCGACGAACGAGTTCGCGGTGCCGCTCGGCTCGGTGGGCTTTCGCTGGGGCCAGCAGGAAGGCGCCGATCGCGGCAAGTGGAACCTGCGCGAGGAAGGTGTTGACGGCGCGCCGCTCAAGCCCGCGCTCTCGCTCGTCGAAAAGCACGACGACGTGGTGGACGTGCTGTTCCCCTACTTCGGCAACGTCGCGCATCCGCATTTCCCGCACACCTCGCACGGACCGGTGCTGAGCCGCCGCATTGGCGTGCGGCGTGTGGCGACGCCCGCCGGCGAGCGGCTCGTGGCTACGGTCTACGATCTCTTCGTGGCGAACTACGGGCTCGACCAGGGCCTGGGCGGCAAGGACCTCGCGCATAGCTACGACGACGACATGCCCTACACGCCTGCCTGGCAGGAAGCGATTACCGGCGTGAAGCGCGCGGACGTCATCAACGTCGCGCGCCAGTTCGCCGAGAACGCCGACAAGACCGAAGGCCGCTCGATGGTCATCATCGGCGCGGGCATCAATCACTGGTTCCACATGGACATGGCGTATCGCGCCATCATCAACATGCTCGTGATGTGCGGCTGCGTCGGCAAGTCCGGTGGCGGCTGGTCGCATTACGTGGGCCAGGAAAAGTTGCGCCCGCAAACAGGCTGGACCGCGCTCGCGTTCGCACTCGACTGGAACCGGCCGCCGCGCCAGATGAATGCCACGTCGTTCTTCTATGCGCATACCGACCAGTGGCGCTACGACCCGATGAATCCCACGGACCTGCTTTCGCCGCTCGCGAACAAGGCCGGCTACCACGGCGCGCCGATCGACTACAACGTACGCGCCGAGCGCATGGGCTGGCTGCCTTCCGCGCCGCAACTCACGAGCAATCCGCTGGAGCTGGGCCGCTCCCTCGAAGACCCTTCGAAAGCCGGCGCCGAAGTCGCGCACCGACTGAAAGACGGCAGCCTCAAGCTCGCCTGCGAGGACCCCGACAATCCGGCCGTGTTTCCGCGCAACCTGTTCGTGTGGCGCTCGAACCTGCTCGGCTCGTCTGGCAAGGGGCACGAGTACTTCCTGAAGCATCTGCTTGGCACAACGAACGGTGTGCAGGGCGAGGAAGTGGTCAAGGACGGCGTGCCGCGTCCCGAAGAGGTCGTCTGGCATGAGGACGCACCCAAAGGCAAGCTCGACCTGCTCTGCACGCTCGACTTCCGCATGTCCACCACCTGCATGTACTCGGACATCGTGTTGCCCACCGCCACGTGGTACGAGAAGGACGACATGAATACGTCCGACATGCACCCGTTCATTCACCCGCTCTCCGCCGCTGTCGATCCGGCGTGGCAGGCGCGCAGCGACTGGGACATTTTCAAGGCCATCGCGAAGCGCTTTTCCGAACTGAGCGTCGGCCATCTCGGCGTGGAGCGCGACGTGGTGCTCGCGCCCATCGCGCACGACGGCGCGGGCGAACTGGCGCAGCCCTTCGGCGTGGCCGACTGGAAACGCGGCGAATGCGAGCCGGTTCCTGGCAAGACCATGCCGGGCGTGGTCACGCTCGAGCGCAACTACCCCGAGACGTATCACCGCTTCACGTCGCTCGGGCCGCTCATGGACAAGCTCGGCAACGGCGGCAAGGGCATTAGCTGGAATACCGAGGAGGAAGTGCACGAACTCGGCGCGCTGAACTATCGCGATCAATCCGAAGACGCCGGCGACGCGAAGGGCCGACCTCGCATCGAAACCGCGCTCGACGCCGCGGAGACGATTCTTTCGCTCGCACCCGAAACGAACGGCGCGGTGGCGAAGAAAGCGTGGGAAGCGCTCTCGAAGTTCACGGGCATCGAGCACGCGCATCTCGCCGATGCCCGCGCCGACGAAAAGATCCGCTTTCGCGATATCCAGGCGCAGCCGCGCAAAATCATCTCGTCGCCAACGTGGAGCGGCATCGAGTCGGAACACGTGTCGTACAACGCGGGTTACACGAACGTGCACGAGCTGATCCCCTGGCGCACGCTGAGCGGCCGCCAGCAGCTCTATCAGGACCATACGTGGATGCGCGATTTCGGCGAGGCGCTGTGCGTCTACAAGCCGCCTATCGACACGGGCAGTTACGAAAAGATGGCGGGCTCGCGCTCGAACGGCAATCCGGAGCTGGCGCTCAACTTCATCACGCCGCACCAGAAGTGGGGCATTCACAGCACCTACACCGACAATTTGCTGATGCTCACGCTCTCGCGCGGCGGCCCGATCGTGTGGATTTCGGAGCAGGACGCCGCGCAGATCGGCGTGGTCGACAACGACTGGATCGAATGCTTCAACGCGAACGGTGCGCTCTGCGCGCGCGCCGTGGTGAGCCAGCGTATTCCGCGCGGCATGGTGATGATGTACCACGCACAGGAAAAAATCGTGAACACGCCGGGCTCCGAAATAACGGGCACGCGCGGCGGCATTCACAACTCGGTCACGCGCATTTCGCTCAAGCCTACGCACATGATCGGCGGCTATGCGCAGCTCGCTTACGGCTTCAACTACTACGGCACAGTCGGCTCGAACCGCGATGAATTCCTCATCGTGCGCAAGATGAAGAACGTCGACTGGCTCGACACGGAGGAAACGCCCGTTGGTCCCTTGCCTGCCGCTGTGAATGCGGCCGTTCGCGAAGGAGAAGGCTCATGAAAGTGCGCGCACAGATCGCGATGGTGCTGAACCTCGACAAGTGCATTGGCTGTCACACCTGTTCGGTCACCTGCAAGAACGTCTGGACGAGCCGCGAGGGCATGGAATACGCGTGGTTCAACAACGTCGAGACGAAGCCCGGCATTGGCTACCCGAAGGAGTGGGAGAACCAGGAGCGCTGGCGCGGCGGCTGGGTCCGCAAGGCCGATGGCCAGATCGAGCCGCGCCTCGGCGGCAAGTGGCGGTTGCTCGCGCAGATCTTCGCGAATCCGCATCTGCCGGAAATCGACGACTACTACGAGCCCTTCACGTTCGACTACGCGCACTTGCAGGAAGCGGGCAACACGAAGGCCACGCCGGTTGCGCGGCCGCGCTCGCTCGTGAGCGGCGAGCGCATGGAGAAGATCGAGTGGGGTCCGAACTGGGAAGAGATTCTGGGCGGCGAGTTCGAGAAGCGTTCGAAGGACTATAACTTCGAAAACGTGCAGAAGGATATCTACGGTCAGTTCGAGAACACCTTCATGATGTATCTGCCGCGCCTGTGCGAGCACTGCCTGAACCCCGCATGCGTGGCCGCGTGCCCTTCCGGCTCGATCTACAAGCGCGAGGAAGACGGCATCGTGCTGATCGATCAGGACAAGTGCCGCGGCTGGCGCATGTGCGTTTCAGGCTGCCCGTACAAGAAGATCTACTTCAACTGGCAAAGCGGCAAGGCCGAGAAGTGCATCTTCTGCTATCCGCGCATCGAGGCGGGGCAACCCACGGTGTGCTCGGAAACCTGCGTGGGACGCATTCGCTACCTCGGCGTGCTGCTCTACGACGCCGATCGCATTCGCGAGGCCGCGAGCGTAGCGGACGAGAAGGATCTCTACCAGGCGCAACTCGACGTATTCCTCGACCCGTTCGATCCGGCCGTGATCGAGCAAGCCGCGCGCGACGGTGTGCCGCAGGCGTGGATCGACGGTGCGCAGCGCTCGCCCGTCTACAAGATGGCGATCGACTGGCGCATTGCCTTCCCGCTGCACCCGGAGTACCGCACGCTGCCGATGGTCTGGTACGTGCCGCCGCTTTCGCCGATCAACGCGGCGGCCAACAGCGGCGAACTCGGCATGAATGGCTGGCTGCCCGACGTGCATTCGCTGCGCATTCCGTTGCGCTATCTCGCGAACCTCCTCACCGCCGGAGACGAAAAGCCGGTGCAGGTCGCGCTGGAACGCCTGCTCGCCATGCGCGCGTTCATGCGTGCGCGCCATGTGGACCGCATGGATGCCCCGCAGGTCCTCTCGCAAGTGGGACTGTCGCTCGCACAGGTCGAGGAGATGTATCGCTATCTCGCGATTGCGAACTACGAGGATCGTTTCGTGATTCCCACCACGCACCGTGAATACGCGGAAAACGCCTTCGACCTGCGCTCGTCATGCGGCTTCACGTTCGGCAACGGCTGCTCGGACGGTAAATCGGAGGCGAGCCTGTTCGCACCGAAGAGTGGGCATCGCAAGATTCCCATTCAGGAGATCTGACCATGTTCGCCGCTCGTCCCCAGCCCATGACGTACCGGCTCATTGCGTCGCTGCTCGAATACCCCGATGCGTCGCTCATCGAGGCCGTGCATGAATTACGCGCGATCGTACGCAGCGAGCGCGCATTCGGCGCCGAGGCGCGCGAGAAGCTGGAGCGCTTCCTCGACTATCTCGGCTCGCGCGATCTGCTTGCGCTGCAGGAAAACTACGTCGCGTTGTTCGACCGCGGCCGCGCAACATCGCTGCATTTGTTCGAGCACGTACACGGCGAATCGCGCGATCGAGGCCAGGCGATGATCGACCTCGTTCAGACCTACGAGAAGCACGGCATGTTGCTGCAGCCCGGCCAGTTGCCCGACTACCTCCCCGTGTTCCTCGAATATCTCTCGATTCTGGAGACGAACGAGGCGCGCGCACTGCTGGGCGAGACCGTCGCGATCCTGCAATCGATTACGCAGGAACTGAGCCGGCGCAACAGCCACTACGCATATGTGATCGGCGCGCTGCTGCCGCTCGCGGGCGCGGGCGGCGCGGATCTGCCCGAAGCGGCACACGACGACGACGCGGGCAAGCCGCACGACAAAGAGCATCTGCGAGCGCTCGACGCAGCCTGGGCCGATGAGCCCGTGCAATTCATGGGGGCGGAGCGCCCTGCCGTCGCACCGGTCGAGTTTCACCCGCGCCGCGCGCCGCGCTAGAAAGGCAACACACGCTACCCGGGCACGCCGTTCGAACACCGCAAGCAAGGAGCCGTCATGGGCGATTACTTTCATCAGTTTCTGTTCGGCATCTATCCGTACATCTGCCTTGCGGTGCTGCTGTTCGGCTCGCTCGTGCGCTTCGACCGCGAGCAGTACACGTGGAAGAGCGACTCGTCGCAACTGCTGCGGCGCGGCGCGCTGCGGCTTGGCAGCAACCTGTTCCACTGGGGCATTCTCGTCGTGGTGATGGGTCACTTCGTCGGCTTTCTCGCGCCGCACTGGCTCGTCGCGCCGTTCATCTCGGCCACCGTGCACCAGTTGCTCGCGATGGTCGCGGGCGGCGTGGCCGGCAGCTTCGCCATTGTCGGCCTCACGATCCTGATCGTGCGGCGGCTTGGCGACACGCGCATTCGCGTGAACAGCAAGCCGTCGGACATCCTCATCGTGTTCATGCTGTGGGCGCAACTCGCGCTCGGCCTCGCGACCGTGGTGCTCTCGGCGCGCCACATGGATGGCCTGATGTTCGAACAGCTCACCGACTACGTGAAGGGCGTGGTGACGTTCCGCCCCAATATTGCCGCGCTGCTCGACGGCGTGCCGCTCGTGTATCAAACCCATATCGCACTCGGCTTCACGATCTTCCTCGTTTCGCCCTTCACGCGCATGGTGCATATCTGGAGCGGCATCGCTTCGGTGTTCTATCTGATCCGGCCGTACCAGCTCGTGCGCAAGCGCTAATCGCCAACCGGAACCAGGAGCGCGATCGATGATGAATGCGGCCCCCCACGAAGAACAGCCAGCCCAGCCCGCCCGCGTGAACGACGTTGAGATCGGCCTCGCCGCAATCGAAGCCGAGCGCGGCAACCACGCCGACGACCCGGACCCCGCGCTCGCCGCGCGGCGCACGCTCGTCGTGCACGAACTGCTGCGCCAGCGCGCCGTGGCGCTGAACCTGCTGGCGCCCGACGCCGAACTCGACGACAGCACGACAGACAAGCTGCTAGAGCGCGAACTGCGCGTGCCCGAGCCGACGCCCGAAGACTGCGAGCGCTACTACACGCAGCACACAAAGCGCTTCGTGCGCAACGAACTCGTGTACGCGAGCCACATTCTCTTCGCCATTACTGACCGCGTGCCGCTCGCGATGCTGCGCCAGAAAGCCGAAGCAACGCTGCGCGAGTTGCAGCAGGCGCCCGACACGTTCGAGGCGCTGGCGCGCCAGTTCTCGAACTGCCCTTCAGCGGGCGTGGGCGGGAGTCTTGGCCAGCTCACGCGCGGCGACACGGTGCCCGAGTTCGAAGCGGCGCTGTTCGACTGCGCCGACATGGGCGTTCTGCCGCGCCTCGTACGCACACGCTTCGGTTTTCATCTCGTGCGCGTGGATCAGCGCGTGCCCGGAAATCCGGTGCGCTACGAGGAAGTCTCCGGCGACATCGCGCGCTTTCTCAGCGAACGCGTGCGCCACAAGGCCATTCAACAGTACGTATCGATTCTGGCATCGGAAGCGACGCTCGAAAACGCGGCCCTGGAAGCGGCGACGAGCCCGCTCGTCCAGTGATGTCGATGTGCATTCCGACTCGATGGAGGCAACATGAATCTGCGTAGCGAACCGGCGCGCCCCGTGACGAGCGCGGCGCAGCCCGAGAAAGTCGGCGCGAAGGCATGGTCCGTCCTGCTCGTCAGCACGCTCGCGTTTCTTGTCTGTTTCGTGGTGTGGATGATGTTCGGCGTGCTCGGCGTGCAGCTGCGCGAGGAACTCCAGCTCAACAGCACCGAGTTCGGCCTGCTAACCGCCACCCCCGTGCTGACCGGCGCGCTCATGCGGCTGCCGCTCGGCGCGTGGACCGACCGCTTCGGCGGACGCATCGTCATGACCACGCTGCTCGTGGTCTGCGCCGTGCCGGTGTATATCGTCAGCTACGCAAGCGAGCTGTGGCAATTCCTGCTCATCGGTCTCTTCCTCGGCTGCGTGGGCGCCTCGTTCGCAGTGGGCACGCCGTACGTGGCGCGCTTTTTCCCGCCGAGCCAGCGCGGCTTCGCCATGGGTTTTTTCGGTGCGGGCACCGTGGGCGCCGCCGTCAACCTGTTCGTCACGCCGCAACTGGAGAATCTCTATGGATGGCGCTTCGTGCCGCGCGTCTATGCCGTCGCGCTGCTCGTGACCGCCGTGATTTTCTGGCTCGGCTCGGCGCGCGACCCGGGCGCCGGCAAGTCGGGCGGCTCGCTGCTCGACTCGTTCAAGGTGCTGGCCGACCCGCGCGTGTGGCGGCTATGCCAGTACTACTCGATCACCTTCGGCGGCTTCACCGCGCTTTCGCTGTGGATTCCGCAATATCTGAAGGCGGAGTACGGCATGTCGCTCGTCATGGCTTCGGCCTTCGCCGCGGGCTTTTCGCTGCCAGGCTCTATCCTGCGCGCCGTGGGCGGCGTGCTCGCCGACAAGCTCGGCGCGCATACCGTCACGTGGTGGGGTCTGTGGGTGGCGTGGATTTGCCTCTTCATTCTCTCGTACCCGCCCACCGACTTCGTGATTCACACGATAGACGGCCAGGCGTCGCTGCACATCAGCATGCCGGTGTTCGGCTTCGTTGCGATCGCCTTCGTGCTGGGCGCGGTGTTCGCGTTTGGCATGGCCTCGACATTCAAGTATGTGGCCGACGACTTCCCCACCAACATGGGCATCGTGACCGGTATTGTCGGTCTGGCGGGCGGGCTGGGCGGCTTTTTGCTGCCGATCCTGTTCGGCATCCTGCTCGACTGGCTCAAGATCCGGTCGAGCTGCTTCATGCTGCTTTACGGCGTCGTATGGGTCTCGCTGATCCTGCTCTACATTTCCGAAGTCAAGCGCACGCCGATTCTTGGCGAACCCAGCGCCTGAACCGCGCACCGGTCAAACCTGCGCCGCTGCGGCTCAGGCCGCCGCTTTCACCGGCTCCGGGTCCGGTGCTGTGACAACCAGCACGCTGCACGACACGCGGTCGAGCAGCAAGCGGTCATCGCGACCGGCCCACCAACGCTTGAACGGACCGCGCCGGTGGTGAGCCAGCACGATGAGATCGGGCAGAAGCTCCGCGCAGTAGCTCGCGATCACGTCAATCGGCCGGCCCACCACGAAGTGGCCCGTTGCCGCGAGGCCCTTCTCCTGCAGGCAGGCCACCCCCTCACGCAGAATCTCGCGCGCCGCCTCTTCCGCGGCTTCGAACGGCACGGCAGACGCGATGTCCGTCCCCCATTGCAGCGGCGCCTGATCGAGCACGGCGAGCAAATGCGTTTGCGCGTGGCATGTGCGCGCAAGGTCGGCGCCCTCGCGCAAAGCCCGGCGGCCTTCGCGCGTTGCGTCGTAACACAGCAGAATCCTGTTGAACGAGGCCATGATTCCTCCCCCGACGATTCCCGGCGCAAGACAGGCGAGCGCGCCGTACACCCGAAGTGCCGCTTTCATTATGGCAGCTGTATCACATCATGATATGACTGGAACGCTGGCCTGCGCCGCCGCACTACGCTCCCCCGCAAACGTTACAAAGACGCGATCTCCGCGCAATATCCGCTCTGCATATATTCCCGGAAACAACGGTGTTACCTGTCTTCTGCACTCGTAACATCTCAGTTACACATTGCCCTGTTACAGGTCGTCAGGGTCGAAACACCTGTTACATCTTAATCGTCATAGGTATTAATCCGCAGACCCGCATTTTTTACCTGTCAACGCCACTCCTTTCTAAACGTTTATTCCATGGCGCCGGCGCTTTTTGACTCGCGGCGATTCGTTGCGCATGCATCGAGAAGTTGGCGGAAACCCTGATAAACCAAGGCTGTGCGGCCAAATTCATCAATCAGATCAAGGCCTCGACGGCTGGCTGTAAGCCAGGTTTCAAACCACGGCAAAACTTACCGAAAATTATTTACAACAGTCCGATTATTTTTTTTCTGAGGGATTGCTTTCTGAGATAAGCCCTCATACAATTCAGTCCAAGGTTGTTACGAGATGTAACAACCTGTATCAAAGAGTCAGATCAAGCCAACGAGCGAAGATCGACGACAAGACCAGAAAAGATACAACGGCGAAAAAGCCGGGGGGTTAAATTCGGGGCTTCGGAAACTAGAGAAATGGACCGTAGCAGCGAGACGCTGGAATCTATCCGCGAAATTAATTTGTCGTATCTGATGCTCGCACAGCGCATGCTGCGCGAGGACAAGCCAGTCGGTATGTTCCGACTGGGACTGTCGTCGGAACTGGCCGATCTGCTTGGCGCTCTGTCGCTCGCGCAGATCGTCAGGTTGGCCTCTTCCGACCAACTTCTCTGTTTTTTCCGCTTCGACGATCATGCGATGTTGTCGGCGCTTACGCAGACTTCCAGGCATGCCGACGTGGCGGCAACCCATGCGGCCATCCTGCTAGCAGGACAGCCGGCTGGGCAATTCGCCTGAGGGTGACGTCATGACTACGCGGCGCAGCCTCACCGAAGACGCTCAGGAAGTATTCCGCGCGATCGCACTGATCGAGCTGGGCGCGCGTATGCAGGTGCTCGAAAGCGAACTCACGCTCTCGCGCGACCGCATGATCCGCCTGTATCGCGAGATCCGTGGCGTGTCGCCGCCCAAAGGTATGTTGCCGTTCTCGGCGGACTGGTACATGACGTGGCTGGCCAACATCCATGCCTCGCTGTTCTATAACACGTACCTGTTCCTGAAGAACGAAGCGCGTTGCTCGCATCTCGACGCGCTCACCAAGGGGTTCCGGTTGTATCTGGAACACTGCCGCCATAGCGGGGCCGAGCCGGCGCTCGACCTCACGCGTGCGTGGACCCTGGTGCGATTTTTCGATGCCGATATTCTGCAGTTGACGCCTTGCTGCCGTTGCAACGGCAAGTTCGTCGCGCATCGCCACGACCTTCAGCACAATGTCGTGTGCGGCGCATGCCAGCCTCCATCGCGAGCCGGCAAGACGAAAAAGGCGGCTGCAGCGCGACGGGGCGCCGAGCAGACCGAGAGCGACCTTCCGGCAGTGGTAACGTCGGATGGCATTGCCGAGGCTGCGTAAGCGTAGGAGAGCAGATCCGGGTCAACCGGACTTGAGACCAAGACGTGAAACCGTCCGGCGCTCGGGGGCGCCGGACGGCGAAGCGCTTTCCGATTGCCGCTTTTGCTTGCGGCCTTTGCTTGCCGCCTCTGCTTGCCGCCTCCGTGGCGCGCGCCTGTTACACCTTTCCCGCTTCTAATTTCCGGTGAACGTCTGCCAGACGAGCCACAGGTTCGCAGCCGTTATCACGACGAACAGGAACCACGCAATCAACCGCGTGGGGAGCCGGTTCACGAACTCGCCCATGAGCGCACGATCGTTCGTCATGCGAATGAGCGGCCAGAGCGCGAACGGCAGTTGCAGGCTCAACACCACCTGGCTTGCCACCAGCAGCTTGCCCACTGCACCGTTGCCGAGCAGCGCCACACCCGCGAAGGCGGGAATCAGCGCGAGCACACGCGTGATCAAGCGCCGCTGGTAACACGGAATCTTCATCTGCAGGAAGCCTTCCATGATGACCTGGCCCGCCACGGTGCCCGTGAACGTCGAGCTCTGCCCGGAGGCGAGCAGCGTGATCGCGAACAGCACTGCCGCCGCGCCCGTGCCGACAATCGGCGCGAGCAGTTTGTAAGCCTGCTCGATGTCGGTGACGTCGGTGTGCCCGTTGGCGTGAAAAGCCGCTGCCGCCAGAATCAGGATGGCCGCATTGATCAGGAGCGCGATCAGAAGCGAGGCGATCGTGTCGAGCCGAGAAAGGCCAATGGCCTGCTTGAGGCTCGCAGGGTCGCGTTTGACGGCGCGCGTTTGCACGATCGACGAATGCAGATAGAGGTTGTGCGGCATGACGGTCGCGCCGAGAATGCCGATCGCCAGATACAGCGGCTCCACCGAGGAAATGGCGTGCCACGACGGCACCGCACCCGCAAAGACCGAAGGCCAGTGCGGCTTCACGAGCGCGAGCTGGATCACATAACCCAGGCCTATCGTGGCGATCAGGCCGGCCATGATCGCCTCGAGCGAGCGGAAGTTCTTGCCCTTCAGGCCGAGCACGATCAGCGTGTCGAACGCGGTGAGCACCACGCCCACCATCAGCGAGCAGCCGAGCAGCAGGTGGAACGCGAGCGCGCCGCCCAGCACCTCCGCAAGATCGCACGCGATGATCGAAAGCTCGGCGAGCAGCCACTGGCCGAGCGCGACCGGCCTCGAATAGCGCTCGCGCGACAGCTCCGCGAGATCGCGTTGCGTCACGATGCCAAGTCGCATGGACAGGCACTGCAGTGCGATGGCCGCGAGGCTCGATAGCACGACGACGAACAGGAGGCTGTAACCGTAGCGCGAGCCCGCCTCGATGTCGGTGGCCCAGTTGCCCGGGTCCATATACCCGATCGACACCAGCAGGCCGGGACCCGCGAATTGCCAGAACTTCTTCCAGAACGGCGCGCGCGGCGAAACCTCGATACTGCCCTGCACTTCTGAAGGGCAAAAAGGCGCCGTTGCCGTGGTCGGTAGTCGGAACTCCAACGGTTCGATCCTCAAGGGTTGACCTGTCGCGGCACATGCCGCGATCGGGCCCTCAAGTGTACAGCGTCGGCTGCGGCACTTCTCTCAAGAGCGTGAAACGGCCCACGTCGCGCAGGCGGTAGTCGATCGGATCGTGCAGCGTGTGCACGCGCGCATTGCGCCAGAAGCGGTCGAGCGCGAGCGCCGCGCCCGTGGCGCGCGCGCCGCACGCCTCGAAAAGCTGCTCGCCGCCCTCGAGCGCGGCACGGTGCGCGACGATCTTCGCCTCTGAAATCGCGAGCGAGACTTCGGCACGCGTGGCTGTGTTCAAGGCCTCGCCTTCGTCCCACGCAGCGTCGAGCAGCGCGCCCGCGCGATCCGCCAGCACGGCCGCCGCGAGCGACTGCACGCGCATCTCGCCAAAGCGCTGCTGCAGGAACGGGTCGTCGGCCACGTGCTGAACGCCCGAATTGACCCACGGGCGGCCGTTCGTGAGCACATAGGCGCGCGCTTCTTCAAGCGCACCTTCGGCAAGGCCCACGAAAAGATTCGTCAGCACGCCTTGCGAAACCAGCGTGCGCAGCGTGGCGCGCGGCGTGTCGGGGCGTTGCAGCACTTCGTCGGCGCGCACTGCGACGTTCTCGAACGATACGGTGCCGCTATCGGTTTGGCGCTGGCCTATCGGGTCCCAGTCGTCGTGCACCGTGATCCCGGCGCGCGTGGTGGGCACGACCGCGAACACCGGGTTGCCAGTGGCGGGATCGTGCGCGCTCACGGTCATCCTCTGCGAACCGTAGGTGCCCGAACAAAATCCCTTCTTGCCATGCAAACGCCAGCCACCTTCCTTGTCCGGCTGCGCGACGAGCCGCGTGTCGAGTGGATTCACCGCGTTGCCCCACCACCAGCGATGCTCGACGGTGCCTTGCAGCCAGTTCGCGCGCTGCGCGGCGCTGCCCCACAATTCGACGCTCGCCACCTGCAGGCACTGGAAGCCGAGCAGATGCGCAAGCGCACTATCGACGCGCGCAAGCGCGCGGATCGTCGCGTAGATATCGCTCCAGCGCACGCCGTCCTTGCCGAACTGGCCGCCGAACTCACGCGGCACGGCGAGCGTGAGCAGTCCGGCATCGGCAATGCGCTGCTTTTCGGCCGCCGCGTGGCCGCCTGCAAGATCGCGTTGTGCGGCGTTCGCACGCAGCGCTTCGAGCAGCGCGGCGAAACGCCCGTCCTGTTCCTGCCCGCGTGGGCGCTGTGCTTCGTTCATACCCATATTTCCCGAATGAGATGCCAATAAAAGCGAAGCGCGCAGCAAAGAGGCTGCGCGCGTGATGTCGAAAAGGCTGCGCCCTTCAGGTTCGCCGCAAAAGATGCCGCACCAGCACGTCGCCCGCGAACTGCACGGCCGCAACGATCGCGATCAGCAGCACGATGACGGTGACCATGACCGTCGTGTCGAAACGTTGATAGCCGTAGCGTATCGCGAGATCGCCGAGGCCACCCGCGCCGACGGCGCCCGCCATCGCCGACGAGCCGATCATCGCCACCACGGTGATCGTGAAGCCGCCCACCATGCCGGGCAGCGCCTCGGGCAGCAGCACATGCCACACGATATGGCGGCGCTGCGCGCCCATGGCCTGGGCCGCCTCGATCAAGCCGCGATCGACTTCGCGCAGGCTCACTTCGGCCACGCGCGCGAAGAACGGAATGGCCGCAATGGAAAGCGGCACCACGGCGGCCCATACGCCGATTGTCGTGCCCACGAGGAAGCGCGTAAGCGGCAGCAACGCGACCAGCAAGATGATGAAGGGCGTGGAGCGAAACGCGTTGACGAGCGCGCCCAGCGCGGAATTGAGCGCGGGTCGCTCCAGAATGCCGCCGCGCGCGGTCGTGACCAGCAGTAGCGCGATGGGAATACCGATCAGCAGTGCGAATAGCGCTGATACGCCGACCATCAGCAGCGTGTCGCGTATGCCTTCGAGGAGTTCGGTGATCCATACGTCAGACATAGCCCAGCACCTCCACACGGCTTGCATGGCCACGCGCGCGCCCGGCCAGCGACGCCGCCTCTTCGGCGCTTTGCACCGGCGCGGAGACGACCAGCCGCCCTTGCGCGCGCCCCTGAATCCGCTCGATACCGCCGTGCACAAACCGCACACCCTGCGCGCCGAACGCCTGCGCGAGCGTGGCGAGGTCGGGCTCCTGCGCCGCCTCGCCCGTGAAGCGCACGTCGAACAGCGC
The DNA here is from genome assembly GCF_905220165.1 of Paraburkholderia sp. J10-1. Taxonomy (NCBI): domain Bacteria; kingdom Pseudomonadati; phylum Pseudomonadota; class Betaproteobacteria; order Burkholderiales; family Burkholderiaceae; genus Paraburkholderia; species Paraburkholderia sp. J10-1. The sequence continues at coordinate 182,585 of NZ_CAJMYW010000002.1, forward strand.
ATGCGCACCCGCTTGCGGCGAAGCGTGAATGCGCGCCGCGAGGTCCTCGGGCAACTCGTGGCCCGGTGTGTGCAGGAGCGCACGCGTCGCTTCGTGCTGCGGATTGCCGAACACGCGCCATACCGGCCCCTGCTCGACCACCTTGCCGCGCTCGATCACCGCGACCGTATCGCACACGTCGCGTATGACCTCCATCTCATGCGTGATGAGCACGATGGTGACGCCCAGGCGCCGGTTGATGTCGCGCAGCAGCGCAAGAATGGCGCGCGTGGTTTCCGGGTCGAGCGCCGAAGTCGCCTCGTCGCACAGCAGGATATCGGGCTCGTGCACGAGCGCGCGTGCAATGCCCACACGCTGCTTCTGTCCGCCGGAAAGCCGCGCGGGCCACGCATCGCGGCGCTCGCTCAACCCCACCAGTTCGAGCAGCGCGTTCACGCGCGCCTCGATGGACGCTTTCGGCACGCCCGCGATTTTCAGCGGCAGCGCGATGTTGTCGTGCACCGTTTTCGCGGAAAGCAGGTTGAAGTGCTGAAACACCATGCCGATGCGCCGTCGCAGCGCAACGAGCGCCCGCTCGTCGAGCGCGCCCACGTCCACGCCGTTCACACGCACGCCGCCGCTCGTGGGCTTTTCGAGGCCGTTCACGAGTCGCAGCAGCGTGGACTTGCCCGCGCCGCTGCGCCCGATGATGCCGAACACCTCGCCGCGCGCCACCTGCAAGCCGACGCCCGCGAGCGCCGCATGCGCGCCAGCCGCGTAGGTCTTGCCGACGTTTTCGAACACGACCGCGGGCTGCGACACGTCGGCGTCGCGCGTCGCCTCGCCCGCCGCCGGGCCCGCTTCAATGAAGCGCGCCGCTCCGAACCATTTCATCATCGCTGCTCCTCGTGCGTGTTTGACGCGCGCTTTACCAGGCGACCGCGTACAGGTTGCCGAAGGCCTTGTCGAGTTCCTTGCGCACAGCCGGCGAATGCTGGTAGATGTCGATGAACTTGCGAATGCGCGGATCGTTCACGCTCTCGGGCCGCACGACGAACTGGATCGCGAACGACTTGTTTTCGACGCCGTCGAAGAGCAGCGCGCTATTCGGATCGGTCGTGCCCGCAAGCTTGATGAAGCTCGGGTAACCCTGCGCGAGATCCACGTCGTCGAGCGAGCGTGCGAGTTGCGACGCTTCGAGCTGAACGATCTTCAAATGCTTGGGGTTGGAAACGATATCGAGCGTCGTGGCACGGTAATCCACGCCCGGCTTGAGCTTGATGAGGCCCGCGCGCTGCAGCAGCAACAGGCCGCGTCCGCCGTTCACGGGATCGTTCGCGATGGCGACCGTCGCGCCATCCTTCAGGTCTTCGAAACGTTTTACCTTCTTCGAATACAGGCCGATCTTCATGATCGTGCCCGGCGCAATGGCGACGAACTTGTAACCGCCCTGCTTTTCGGCGTTCTCCAGAAACGGCGTGTGCTGGAAGTAGTTGACGTCGATGTCCTTGTTCGCCAAGGCGGCGTTGGGCGTGTTCCAGTCGGTGAATTCGATGATCTTCACGTCCACGCCCTGCGCCTTCGCCTCGCGCGCCGCTTCCTGCAGCGCTGGCGTTTGCGGCGTGGTGGCAATGCCGATCTTGAGCGTCGGGGTATCCGCGTACGCGTTGAGTGTGGTGGCCGCGAGCGGCACGGCAATTGCCGTCAGCAGACCGAGCCAGGCAAAAACGCGGTGAAAAGAAGAAGGGCGCCCCACGGCGCGCACGGCACGGATCATCGCGTTCCTCGAATGGAAGTTGGACTTCGTTCAGTGAGGAGCGACGCGATGAGGGCCCATCGCGTTGGCTCCAGATGGGTCCAGACGATGATAGGGGCGCGGCGGGGCCGGGTCTACGAAGCGATTACGCAAAGGAAATCGCCGCCTGCGATATGCGCAGGCGGCGAGCGTTCCAGCTGTTTCTATGAAGTCTTGCGGGACGTTTAGCGTGCTGCGAGCGGCGGCGGCGCGCCATCGCCGGGCTTCGCATCGCCCCAGCCGCCGCCCAGCGCGCGGATCAGGTTCACGGTCGCCACGGCCTGCGAGCCTTGCAGATGGCTGGCCTGCAATTGCGACACGAGCACCGTCCGTTCGCTGTCGATCACGTTCAGATAGCTCACCTCGCCTTCCTCGTACTGCGTGCGCGAAAGGTGCGCCGATTGCTGCGAAGCGCTCACCGCGTCGTTCTGCTCGCGGATCTGGTCGTCGAGCAGGCGCAGGTCGGAGAGATTGTCCTCCACCTCGCGGAACGCCACGAGCACCTGCTGGCGATATTGCGCCACATCTTCATCGTATTTCGCACGCGACTGTGCGAGATTCGCCTTGCGCCGGCCGCCGTCGAAAAGCGGCAGCGTGAGCGCCGTGCCGGCAAGCGGCCCAAGCAGGAACGCGCGGCTCGACCACATGAACAGGTCGGCGAGCGTGGCCGACTCGAAGCCGGCGGCACCCGTGATATTGAGCTGCGGGAAGAACGCCGACTTCGCGAGACCCACGCGTGCGTTCGCGGCCGCCATGGAGCGCTCGGCGGCCGCCACGTCGGGGCGACGCTCCAGCAGCGCGGAAGGCAGGCCGGGCGGCACCTGTACGACCACCGGCGCGAGCGGCGTTTCCGGGAACGTAAAGTCCGCGGGCGCCTTGCCGAGCAGGATCGCCAGGCTATGCTCCGAGGCCGCGCGCTGACGCGCGACGCCCACCGCGTCGGCACGCGCGCTCGCCAGCTCGTTGCGCGCCTGCGCCACGTCCAGCGCGCTGATGTCGCCTTCCTTGAAGCGGCGCTCGACGAGCTTGAGCGCATCTTCACGCAGCGCCACCGTGCGGCGGTACAGATCGACGTCCGAGTCGAACTGGCGCAGCTGGAAGTAGTTCTGCGCGACGTCGGCCTGCAAGGCGAGCTGCACCGAGAGGAACAAGGCCTCGCTTTGCTGCGCGTCTGCCTGCGTGGCGTGGACGTTCGAACTCACGCGGCCGAACAGATCGACCTCGTAGCTCGCGGTGGCCTGCGCGCGCCAAAGCGTTTGCGCGGGCACATTGGTGTTCTGCGACTCATACAGCGAAGCCGGTGAAGCACGCTCGTAGGTCGGCCCGAAGCCCGCATCGATCGACGGGAACCACGAGGCGCGCGCGGCCTGCGTCACGGCGCGCGCCTGCTGCACGCGCGCGGCGGCCGCCTTGAGGTCCTGGTTCGCTTCGAGCGCCTGCTGTTCGAGCTTGTCGAGCGTCGGGTCGCCGAACACCGTCCACCATTCGCCGCGGTGAGCGTCGTCGGCGGGCTGCGCGGGCTTCCATGTGCCCACGTCATGCGGATTCGCGCTTTGCGTTTGCTGCGGCGCTTCCTTGTAGGCGGCGGGCACGGCGGCGTCGGGCACCTTGTAGGTGGGCTCGACGGAGCACGCCGCGAGCCAGGCAAACAGCGCGACGCTCGCCGCGATTCGTGTGATACGCGCAAACTGCCCGCCTCCCGGCGAGACATTTCGGCTATAGCGCAAGCTGGATTCGTTAGTCATGTTAATCATTCTCCCTTGTCGCCTTACGCATCGACCATCGACTGCGGCTTGCGCGCATTGTCCTTTTGCGCGACGTGAATCTTGCCGCCCGCGAGCGTGCGCAGCACCACGTAGAACACCGGCGTGAGCAGCAGGCCGAACGCGGTCACACCCAGCATGCCGAAGAACACGGCCACGCCCATCGCATGACGCATCTCCGACCCCGCCCCGCTCGAGAGCACGAGCGGCACCACGCCCATGATGAACGCAATGGACGTCATCAGGATCGGCCGCAGACGCAGGCGGCTCGCTTCGATTGCCGCGGAGAGCGGCGTGTGTCCGTCGTGCTCCAGCTCACGCGCAAATTCGACGATCAGAATGGCGTTCTTCGAAGCCAGCCCCACCAGCACCATCAAGCCGATCTGCGTGAAGATGTTGTTGTCGCCCTGCGTGAGCCAAACGCCCGTTAGCGCACACAGCACGCTCATCGGCACGATCAGGATCACCGCGAGCGGCAGCGTCAGGCTCTCGTAGAGCGCGGCCAGCACGAGGAACACGAGCAGCACGCTGATCGGGAACACCCAGATGCCCGCATTGCCCGCCAGCACCTGCTGGTACGTGAGGTCGGTCCATTCGAACTTCACGCCGCGCGGCAGCACTTCGGCCGCAATGCGCTCCGCCGCCGCCTGCGCCTGACCCGACGAGTAACCGGGTGCGGGGCCGCCGTTGATGTCGGCAGCGGTGTAGCCGTTGTAACGCACCACCATTTCGGGGCCGTACGTGGGCGTAACCGTGACGAGCGACGAGAGCGGCACCATTTCGCCCGCGGCGTTGCGCGTCTTCAGTTGCAGGATATCGTCGGCCCTCTGGCGGAACGGCGCATCGGCCTGCACGCGTACCTGATACACGCGTCCGAAGCGGTTGAAGTCGTTCACGTAGAGCGACCCGAGATAGATCTGCATCGTGTCGAACACGTCCGTGACCGGTACGCCAAGCTGCTTCGCCTTCGTGCGGTCGAGATCGACGTTCAGCTGCGGGACGTTGATCTGATAGTTCGTGAACGTCGGGCCCAGCTCCGGCGTTTGCGCCGCGCGCTTGACGAAGTCCTGCGTCGCGCGGTTGAGCGCCTCATAGCCGAGCGCACCATGATCCTCCAGCTGCAGCTTGAAGCCGCCGAGCGTGCCGAGGCCGAGCACCGGCGGCGGCGGGAACACGGCGATAAACGAGTCCTTGATGCTCGCGTACTGCTGGTTCAGCGCACCCGCGATCGCACCGGCCGAAAGCGCCTTGCCCTTGCGCTCCTTGAACGGCTTGAGCGTGACGAACACAATGCCCGCGCTCGAGCTATTGGTGAAGCCGTTCACCGAAAGGCCCGGGAACGCCACGGCGCTTTCCACGCCGGGCTGCTTGAGCGCAATGGCGCTCATGTCGCGAATCACGTTCTCGGTGCGGTCGAGCGCGGCGCCATTGGGCAGTTGCGCGAATGCGATCAGATACTCCTTGTCCTGCGCGGGCACGAAGCCGCCCGGCACCACACGCGCCATCAGCACCGTTGCGGCGATCAGCACCACATAGACCCCGAGCATCGCGCCCTTGTGGCGCAGCACGCCGTTCACGCCGCGCCCATAGCTTTCCGAGCCGCGATGGAACACCTGGTTGAAGCGGCGGAAAAAGCCGCCCAGCACGAGGTTCATGCCGCGCGTGAGCCAGTCTTCCTTCTCGCCGTGGCCGCGCAGCAGCAGCGCTGAAAGCGCGGGCGAAAGCGTGAGCGAGTTGAACGCCGAGATCACCGTGGAAATGGCGATGGTCATCGCGAACTGCTTGTAGAACTGGCCCGTGAGACCGCTCATGAACGCGAGCGGCACGAACACGGCCACGAGCGTGAGCGCGATGGCGATGATCGGCCCGCTCACCTCCTGCATGGCCTTGTAGGTCGCATCGCGCGCGGATAACCCGCTCGCGATGTTGCGCTCCACGTTTTCCACCACCACGATCGCATCGTCCACCACGATACCGATGGCGAGCACCATGCCGAACAGCGAGAGCGCGTTGATCGAGAAGCCGAACGCAAGCAGCAGCGAGAACGTCCCGACGATCGACACCGGCACCGCAATCAGCGGAATGATCGAGGCACGCCACGTTTGCAGGAACACGATCACCACGATCACCACGAGCGCGATGGCTTCGAGCAGCGTGTGCACGACCGCTTCGATACTGGAGCGCACGAACTGTGTGGGGTCGTAGACAATCTTGTAATCCACGCCCGCGGGCATGTCCTGCTTGAGTTCCTTCATCGCCGCGCGCACCTGGTCCGAGATCGCGAGCGAGTTCGCGCCCGGGGCCTGGTTGATCGCGAGCGCGACGGCCGGCTTGTTGTCGAGCAGCGAGCGCAAACCGTATTCCGACGCGGCCAGTTCGATACGCGCGATATCGCGCAGGTACGTCACGCCGCCGTCGGGATTCGTCTTGACGATGATGTCGCCGAACTCGCTCTCCGTGCGCAGACGGCCACGCGCGTTGACGTTCAACTGGTACGGCGTGCCGGGCACGCTAGGCGATGCGCCGATCACACCCGCCGCCACTTGCACGTTCTGCTCGCGAATCGCGTTGACGACATCGTTCGCGGTGAGGTTGCGCTGCGCTACCTTCTGCGGGTCGAGCCAGATACGCATGGCGTAATCGCCCGAGCCCCACAACTGCACCTCGCCCACGCCCTGAATGTTCGAAAGGCGGTCCTTCACATTGAGCAGCGCGTAGTTGCGCAGGTACGTCATGTCGTAGCGGTTGTCCGGCGAAATCAGGTGCACCACCATCGTGAGCGTGGGGGAACTCTTGATGGTCGTGATGCCGAGACGCTGCACGTCTTCCGGCAGGCGCGGCAGCGCCTGGTTCACGCGGTTTTGCACGAGCTGCGTGGCCTTGTCCGGGTCGGTGCCGAGGCGAAACGTGACCGTGAGCGTGAGGTTGCCGTCGCTATTGGCCTGCGACTGCATGTACAGCATGTTCTCGACGCCGTTGATCTGCTCTTCCAGCGGCGCGGCCACGGCTTCGGCGATCACTTTCGGGTTCGCGCCCGGATACTGCGCGTGGACCACCACCGAAGGCGGCACGACCTCGGGGTACTCGGAGATCGGCAACTGGAACAGCGCGATCACGCCGGCCAGCAGGATCAGCACGGACAGTACGCCCGCGAAGATCGGCCGGTCGATGAAGAATTTCGATATGTTCATGGGTTGCTCTTGTTCATGACGCTCAATTTTGCGCAATTCATCTTACGCTTAGGCATCCTGACTGACGGGGAGGCGTATGCTGCAAACGCCCACGCCCGCCGCTCGTCAGGACGTCTTCGCTGCCTTGGCGCCGGGGTTCGCTGCCGTGCTGGCCGAATCGGCGTCGGGGTCGCCGTTCATTGGCACCATATGCGAGCGCACGACAATGCCAGGGCGCACGCGCTGTGTGCCGTTCACCACCACGTGGTCGCCCGCCTTCAGGCCGTCCAGAATCACGCGCAGGTTGCCCTGCTGGCCGCCCGTTTGCACGGTGCGGTACGCGATCTTGCCGCTGTTATCCACGACGTATACAAACTTCTTGTCCTGGTCGGTGCCGATCGCGGCATCGTCCACGAGCAACGCCGGGTGCGGGGCGCTGCCTCCTACCTTGATGCGTGCGTAAAGCCCCGGCACCAGCGCGCCGTCGGCGTTGTCGAAGCGCGCGCGTACGCGGATCGTGCCCGACGTCGTGTCCAGACGGTTATCCACCGACTCGATCGTGCCGGTGCGCGAATAGCCCGATTCGTTCGCGAGACCCAGCTCGACCGGCACCTTCGAGCCATCCTTCATGCGGCTGATGTAGTCGAGATAGGTCTGCTCGTCGGCGTCGAATTCGGCGTAGATGGGCGAAACGGAAACGAGCGTCGTGAGCGGCGCGGCGGCGGCTCCCGCCGAAACGACGTTGCCCACCGTGATCTCCGCGCGCGAGACACGCCCCGCAACCGGCGCGGCGATGCGCGTGTAGCCGAGGTTGATCTGCGCGGCTTCGAGCGCGGCCTGCGCGGCCTTGAGATTCGCGTTCGCTTCGCGCGAAGCGTTCTGCTTCTCGTCGTAATCGCGCTTCGCGATGGCGTTGTCGCCAATCAGGCGCTGCGCGCGCTCCCAGTCGCTTTGCGCGTAGCCCGTGCGCGCCTGCGCGGCGGCAAGCTGCGCGGCGGCCTGGTCGACGGCCGCCTGGTACGGGCGCGGGTCGATCACGAACAGCGTATCGCCCTGCTTCACGAGCGCGCCATCACGGAAGTTCACCGAGACGATCGTGCCCGAAACCTGCGGACGTATCTCCACTTTTTCGACGGCGGCCATGCGGCCCGAGTAGGTCTGCCAGTCGGTGATGGTGCGATTGAGCACCGCTGCGACATCGACCTCGGGCGCGGGCGGCGCTTCCGCGGCAACGGCGGGATGCGAGTCGAGGCGGATTGCGCCGAAAGTGCCCAGGCCCGCGACCACGATCACGCCAAAGACTGCCAGCGCGATACGGGTTCGGGATTGCGAAAAGAGTGACATGTCGGACTCCAGAAATAATGGTTGATGTTCTTCACTGGCTCGGCAGCACCGCCGCTATGGCGCTTTGCTTATGACGCGCCCGCGTCGAAGCAACACTGAAAAAACCGCACGGCTTCGTTGAGCGCGGCCGGATGCGCGGCGAGGTTCGCGTGCGACACGCTCGGGTAGCGCACCACCTGGGTGCGCACACCCGCGTCGATCAGTCGGCTTGCGTACTTCTCCGCTTCGATGTGCAGCACGTCGTTCTGTGCGGTCACGATGAGCGTGGGCGGCAGTCCGCCAAGGCGCAGCGATTCGAGCGGCGCCGCGTACGGATGCATGCGCTGCGCCGCGTCGGGCAGATACGCGCGATAACACGCCGCGCATTCGCTTGCGGTGATATCGGAGCTCAGGCGCGCCTCGTCGCCAAGGCGCGTGAGGCTCGGGTCCAGCATCGGCGCGAACAGCGCCTGCGCCGCGAGTTTCACGTCGCCGCGATCGCGTCCCATGAATGCGAGCACGTTGGCGATCTGGCCGCCTGCGTCGTGGCCCGCCGCGATCACGCGTTTCGGGTTGCCGCCGAAGGCGCGCGCCCGCGTGAGCGCCCACAGCGCGGCGCGATGCGCGTCTTCGGGCGCGGCGGGAAACGGGTGCTTCGGCGCAAGCGAATACCCCACGCTCACGACCAGCGCCGGTAAGCGTTCTGCGAGAAAACGCCCAACGGCGTCCGACTCTTCGATCGACCCGCGCACGAAACCGCCGCCGTGGAAATACAGCAACACCGGCAGGCCGTTCGCAGCTTCGGGGCGGTACAGACGCAGCGGAATCTGCTGCGCGTAGCCTTCGATCACCACGTCGGTCGTGAGCAGCGCGCGCGCCTTGCTGGGCCTGGGGGACGCGGTAACAGGGACAGCCGCCGGAACTTCGGCCAGCGGCGCTTCATCCGCGGAGATCCAGGACGTTGGGCGTTTAAAGACATCCATGTCAAATCGGCGCAATGCGCGAGAGTAGATTCGAATGGAGCGAATTGTGGGTTCGGCAGACTTCCAAATAAATGCCTATAATCCGGCAACACAATTCGGCGCACCTGAACAATCTGTCTCCCCTTTCTGCGCGGGCGTTTCCTTTAAACGCTGCGCGCCGTGCGACCGAAGCTTTTTGGAGAGTGGCAATGGACCGCCTTCAGGCCATGCAGGTGTTCACCCGCGTCGTCGATACCAACAGCTTCACACGCGCTGCCGAAACGCTCGACATGCCGCGCGCTTCGGTCACGACGATCATTCAGAATCTCGAAGCATTTCTCGGCGTGCGCCTCATGCACCGCACCACGCGCCGCCTTTCGCTCACACCCGACGGCGCCGCGTACTACGAGCGCTGCGTGCGCATTCTCGCGGACGTCGAGGAAACGGAAACCACATTCCAGGATCGCAACCGCAAGCCGCACGGCAAGCTGCGCATCGACATGCCGGGCTCGATCGGGCGGCTCATCGTGATTCCGTCGCTGTGCGAGTTCCACGGCCGCTACCCGGACATCGACCTGCAACTGGGCCTCTCCGACCGCCCCGTCGACTTGCTGCAGGAAGGCGTGGATTGCGTGGTGCGCGTGGGCGCGCTGCAGGATTCGTCGCTGGTCGCGCGGCGCATCGGCATTTTCGAAGGTGTATCGTGTGCGGCGCCCTCGTATCTGGAGCGCCACGGCACGCCGCAAACGCTCGAAGAACTGGCCGAACATCGCGCCGTGAATTATTTCTCGTCGCGCACGGGGCGCGTGATCGACTGGGCGTTTCTCGTCGACGGCAAGGAAGTGGAGATCAAGCTCAAGAGCATGGTCTCGGTGAACGACGCGGATGCCTATATCACGTGCGGCATCGAAGGCTTCGGCTTGATCCAGGGGCCGCGCTACATGGTGCTGCCGCATCTGAAGTCGGGTGCGCTCGTCGAAGTGCTGCCCGATTTCAAACCGCTGCCCATGCCGATTTCGGCCGTGTACCCGCACAGCCGCCATCTGTCACCCAAAGTGCGCGTATTCGTGGACTGGATCGCCGAGGTGTTCGACCGCTGCCCGCTCCTCTCCGGCCGCGCCTCGCTCGACAAGGCCTGCACAATGCGCACGCTCGAAGAGCGCGAAAATGCGCCGGCGCTCGAAACGCCGGTTATCTCGGAGTGGGCCGCATAACGCCGTAGCACTGCGCCCGCCCTCAAAGCCGCGCCCGCAAAGGCTTTCGCGGGTGCGGCGCAGCGATTGTTCCGGATTTTCGACAATTCCTTTCGCGTTGCGGCCGTTTATCGCAAACGGCTGCGCAACTACATTTGCTCCTGTCGCCGCGACTCACGTGGCACCAGTAGAAAAGGAGCAGATCATGAAACGCACTCTCGCAACCGCCATTGGCGCCACGCTCGTTCTCTCGCTCGCCGCTAGTGCTTCGGCTTTCGCACAGGACAACAGCGCTCCGAAAACCCGCGCCGAAGTCAAAGCCGAAATCGCCGCCGCGTATCGTGACGGCACGCTGCCCTCGTTGAACAAGACGAGCTACCCCGAGCAAAGCCTGATCGGCCGCACGCAAGCGCAACGCATCGCGCTGCAGGAAAGCCACGCGAACAATGCTCAACGCGTTGCGCAGGCTGGCGAATAAACCCGCAGGACGCATCGGCATTTCGATTGCAAGACGAAACACGTAGGAGTCCAATATGAACTCGACCGTACCTTCCGAACTCGAACAGTGGGACAACACCACGCCCGTGTGGACGCCGTTTCGGCATTGACGCTTGAAGCGCGGGAAGATGTGAAAAGGCCCGGCGGTTTTATAACCGTCGGGCCTTGGCGTTACCGGTTCACGAAATCCGGCTCGAAAAACACCCAGCGCACCGCAGGAAAGCGCGCCTGCAGATCGGCTTCGATCTCGTTGATCGCTTCAACCATCGTGCGGCTGTGGTCGTAGTCGAGCATTTCGCACTGCACGGCCACCATCACCTCCTTGCCCCATTGCAGGGTAATGAGGCTGATGATGCTGCGAATCTCGGGCCGCGCGCGCAGGAACAATTCGATATCGCGCCGCATTTCCGGGCTCGCCGATTCGCCCACGATCATCGACTTCACTTCGCGCGCGATGAACCACGAAATCAGCATGAGCAGCACGCCCACGCCGATCGAGCCGCACGCGTCCCATACCGGGTTGCCCGTGATGACCGTGAGCAGCACCGCGGCAAACGCAATGGCGAGACCCGCGAGCGCAGCGATGTCCTCGCCGGCCACGACGAGCAGGTCCGAGTCGCGCGTTTCGCGCGCCCAGCGCCATAGCGATTTCGTAGGAGAGCCTTTGCGGATCTCGCGCAGCGCGCCATAGAGCGAGAACGCCTCGAGCACGACGGAAATGCCGAGCACGACGAGCGCCACGTACACGAATCGGAGCGGCTCGCGCAGGATCAGACGATGCACGCCCTCGTATACCGAGAACGCGCCGCCCACGAAAAACAGCAGCAGCGCCACGAGCAGCGAATAGAAGTTGATCGCGCGGCCCGTGCCCATGGGGTGCAGCGGCGTGGGCGGCTCGCGCGACTGGCGCAGGCCGAAGAGCAGCAGCAGTTGATTGCCGCAGTCGGCCGTGGAGTGAATCGCCTCCGCGAACATCGAGCCCGAACCCGTGAACGCCGCGGCAGCGTACTTGCAGATCGCAATGCCCAGGTTCGCTGCGAGCGCATAAAAAATGGCTTTCGGCGAGTCTCCGCTCATACGGTCCTCACAGCGCTTCCACGCGCGCCGGGCCTTCGCTCAGTTCGCCGATCACGCGGGCGTCGCTAAAGCCTTCCGCGCGGAAGATCGCCAGCACTTCGTCCACGCTTTGCGGCGCGCAGGCCACGAGCAGGCCGCCCGAGGTTTGCGGGTCGGTGAGCAGCGTGCGCGCGCTTTCGGGCAGGCCGGGCGCGAGCGTGACAGCATCGCCGTATGAAGCCCAGTTGCGGCCCGAGGCGCCCGTGAATACGCCGTCATCGACGAACTTCTGCACGCCCGGTAGCCACGGCAGGTCGGCGTAGCGCACGCGCGCCGTGAGATTCGCGCCGCGCGCGATCTCGAGCGTGTGGCCGAGCAGACCGAAGCCGGTCACGTCCGTCATGGCGTGCACGCCCGGCAGTTCCGCGAGCGTCGCGCCGGGCTTGTTGAGCATCGTTGCGGCGGTCACCATGGCCTGGTAACCAGCGTCGTCGAGAGTCTCCTTCTTGAGCGCGGCGGAGAGCACGCCCACGCCCAGCGGCTTGCCGAGTACGAGCACGTCGCCGGCTTGGGCCGACGCGTTGCGCTTCACGCGCTCGGGATGCACCACGCCGAGCGCCGCGAGCCCGTAAATGGGCTCCACGGAGTCGATCGAATGGCCGCCCGCCACGGGGATGCCCGCCGCCGCGCACACGTCCTCGCCGCCGCGCAGCACCTGCGCGATCACGTCGTGCGGCAGCACGTTGATGGGCATGCCGACCAGCGCGAGCGCGAGAATCGGCTTGCCGCCCATGGCGTAGACGTCCGAAAGCGCGTTGGTCGCGGCAATGCGGCCGAAGTCGTACGGGTCGTCCACGATCGGCATGAAGAAGTCCGTGGTCGCGACGATCGCCTGTTCGTCGTTGAGCTTGTAGACGGCGGCGTCGTCGGCGGTCTCGGTGCCGACCAGCAGGTTCGGAAACGCGGTGGTGAGCGGCGTGCTGCGCGCGAGCAGCGCGGAAAGCACGCCCGGCGCGATCTTGCAGCCGCAGCCGCCGCCGTGGGAAAGGCTCGTGAGGCGCGGCACTGCAGCGCCGATGGCGGGTTTGTCGTTCATGTCTGGAATCGCCTTGAAAGTGCCGGATGAGTTTTCCTATTATGGGGCAATCGCCAAACGGGCGAGCGGGCGATGCGGGCGGCGCCGCTGCGCAGCCACTCAGACGCGCCCGGCGGCCTGGCCCGCGGCGTTCGCGGCCGTATCGCCCGCGTGAAGCGCATCGACGAGCCATTGCGGATCGTCGTGTGGCAGATCGTGCCCCGCCCACGGATGTTCCACATGCGGCGCGCCCCAGGCCCGCGCGAGCCTGGCCGAGCAAACGGGATTCACGAGCCGGTCGCCGCGCGACGACACCACGAGCACCGCACCGCGCGGCGCGCCGCGCGCCTTGAAGCGCGCCGCGGCAGCTAGCTGGCGTAGCGCGTTCGCGCGGCTCACGTGGGCGCCCGCGCGGATCTCGCGCCACGCTTCGAGGTCGGCGGCCAGCGTGTCGCGCCGCACACAGGTAAGGCCGTGGATCAGCGTCTCGGCAATACCGTTGCTGTCGTTGCCCTCCCAATACCGCGCCACGCGCGCGAGCGCGGGCCACGCCGAGGGCCGCAAGCGCTCGTGCACGCGGCTATGCGGCCGCATGCTCGTGTTCACGAGCACGAGGCGCTCGATCTCTCCGGGGTAACGCAGCGCCCACGCCGTCGCCACCATGCCGCCCAGCGACATCGCCAGCACGCGGTAAGGCGCGCTCGCGCCGCGCCGTTGCGCCTGCTCGCGCAGCGCGTCCACATAGGCGCCGACTGCTAGCGGCGAGCGCGCGTGCGCTTCGGTGCCGTTGCCCGCCAGGTCGATGGGCAACACGCCATCGCGCGCGGCGAGCAGCGTGGCAAACGCACCCCAATGGCGCGATTCGCGCGTGAGGCCGCGCAAAAGAATCCACGGTCCGCTCATGCGCCCGGCCTGTGATACCAGTGTGCGATCGCGCTTTGCAGCACCTGTTCGCGCGTCACGCCCTCGGGCAACCAGCGTTGCGACGAATACGCGGCGCGCGTGAGGAATTCGAACAGGTTTGCGTGACGCCGAAGCACGCGCGCCGTGCGATGCTGCATCACCGGATTGAACATGCCCTGGCGCGAGAAAATCTGGCGCGGATTCTTCTTGATCCATAGCCACGAGCCCAGTTCGAGCGTGAGCGGCAGGAAGATGTTGCCGGCGGGCGCGCGATCGTACGCACAGTCCCACAGGTCGCCGTGCAGCAAATATTGGTGGCTCTGCGGCTCGAACGTGTAGCCGTGATGCGGATGCGCGCGCTCGAACATCGTCTTGAGCACGTACATTTCAGGCAGATGTCTCATGAGCCGGCGCGTGCGCGCGTACGGGAACCAGATGCTGTCACTCCAGCCGTATCCCGAATGGCAGTCGAGCGCGAAAGAAAGCGGGCGCTGCGTGAGTTCTTCATCGACGATCTTCAGGAGCGCGCTCGCCTCGGTTTCCATGGCCGCGCCACGCCTGCCGCGATACCACGGCAGCCACGAGCCCACACGCTGTCCGCCCGCGAGAAAAGGCACACGTTCGTCGGCGTCCTGCGGCGCGTTGCGCATGAGATCCACGCCGTTGGGGTTCGCGCGCGTGGCGAGCCACATGCCGCCCGGATTGACGATCGGCGCGAGCACGATACGCACGGATTCGAGCTGATGCATGAGCAGTTCGTCCCACGCGAGACGCCCCACCAACGCGCGCATGTAGTCGAGCACCAGTTGCGAGCCGATGCGCTCGAGCCCGTGTATGCCGCCGAAAAAACCAATGGCGGGCGCGGCCGGATCGCGCGAGCCGATCGCCGCGACATGCAGCGCAAAGGTGCGGCCCCGCACTTCGACCTCGCCCGCGCTGCGAATGTCGAACCAGCGCGCGCCGGCATCGAGGATCGCCTTGAGGTCCTCGTATTCCGCGAAGCTGTCGGGTAAGAAGCTCAGTGCCTGCATATGGCGCCGGGTTTCGTCGCTTGTTTGGATGAGGCCGCCCAGACCGGGGCCGCGCTGGGCGGCCGCATTGTCTACAACTGCCTTGCGCCTGCCGCCCCTGTCGACAATGAGTCAGCAATAAGTCAGGAAAACCAGGGACAGCATGTGCGCTGCCCATCAATATAGCCGCTTCCTCCGATATTGAGCGTGACAGATGTTTGGCGTCATGCCTCTGTCACATCTCTCGCGATGTTTTCTCTGCACGCGGAGCCGCAAGACATGTAGTCGTCTAGACGTCGCGACACCTTCACTCAACCGTCACAGTCCCTTCCTAGAATGAGCCCTCGACTACACAGCGACGGATTGTTATGGACGCCATTCGCATCGAACGCCTCTCGAAAAGCTTCGACAGCGGCCGCAAGGCACTCGACGAAATCAACCTGCGCGTAGGCGTTGGCGAGATGGTCGCGCTGATCGGCGCATCGGGCTCGGGCAAATCGACTTTGCTGCGTCATATTGCGGGCTTCACCGCATCCGACCCGCAGCCTTCGCGCATCGATATCCTTGGTCGTCCTATTCAACAGGACGGGCGCATCGTGCGCGAAGTGCGCCGCATTCGCCGCGACATCGGCTTCGTGTTTCAGCAGTTCAATCTCGTCAATCGCCTCACGGTCGAAACGAATGTGCTGATCGGCGCGCTGTCGCGCTTGCCGTTGTGGCGACGCCTCACGGGCCGCTTTCCGCGCGCCGAGCGCGAGCTGATGCTCGCCGCGCTCGGTGAAGTGGGCATTGCGCACAAGGCCCCTGAGCGCGCCGCGAATCTCTCGGGCGGCCAGCAGCAGCGCGCGGCGCTCGCCCGCGCGCTCGTGCAGCGCGCGCGCCTCATTCTCGCCGACGAACCGATCGCCTCGCTCGACCCCGCATCGTCGCGGCGCGTCATGGACATGATGCGCATGCTCAACCGCGATCACGGCTTGACCGTGGTCGTCTCGCTGCATCAGGTGGATATCGCCATGGAGTATTGCCCGCGCACCATCGCGCTGCGCGACGGGCGCGTGGTGTACGACGGCGCTTCTGCGGCGCTCACGCCTGCCCTGCTGCAACAACTTTATGGCAGCGCCGCGCGCGAACTGCTCGAGCCCGATGCCGCGCCTTCAGTTGCAACGCGCTTCGGCGCGCAGCCTCGCGCGGCGTAATCACTCAACCCATTTTCAACCCGCAACGTTTCCCCTCACCACGGACCGCCCCAATGAAACTGCTCCGCTCCATGCTCTCCTGGTGCGCCGCCGGCGCCGTCGCGTTTGCCTCGCTCGGCAGCGCGGCCGCTCACGCGGAAGACCTCAGCTTCGGCATCATCTCGACCGATTCGTCGGCGGTGCTCAAGCAACGCTGGCAACCGTTCATCGACGACCTGAACAAGCAGACCGGCCTGAACGTGAAGGCGTTCTTCGCCACCGACTACTCGGGCATCATCGAAGCCATGCGCTTCAACAAGGTGCAGATCGGCTACTTCGGCAATGCTTCGGCCATGGAAGCCGTGGACCGCTCGAATGGCGAGATCTTCGCGAAGGTGCTCTACGCGAACGGCGACACGGGCTACAAGTCGGTGCTCATCACCAACGTGAACAGCCGCGTGAAGACGATCGACGATGTGTTCAAGAATACTAAGGATCTCACGCTCGGCTGGGGCGACCCCAATTCGACTTCGGGCACGCTGATTCCGGGCTACTACCTCTTCGCGCAGCATGGCATTTCGGTGAACGCGACGAACTTCAAGACCGTGCTGCCGTCGAGCCATGAAGCGAACCTGCTCGCCGTGGTGAACAACAAGGTCGATATCGCCACCAACAACAGCATCGAGCTTTCCACGCTGCAGCAGAAGCACCCGGACCGCTTTGCGCAGGTGCGCGTGCTGTGGACCTCGCCGCTCATTCCGTCCGATCCGCTCGTGTATCGCAAGGATCTGCCTGAAGCCACGAAGCAAAAGCTGCGCGACTTCTTCTACCACTACGCGAAGACCGATCCGCGCGAGAAGAAGATCATGGCCGACATCACCGGCTATGCAGGCTTCGCGCCCGCCACCGACGCGCAGCTCCTGCCGATCCGCCAGGTCGCGCTGTTCCAGCAGAAAGAGAAGATCGCCGCCAACACGAATCTCTCCGACGACGACCGCAAGAGCCAGATCGCGGCCATTGACGCCAAGATTGGCGCACTCGCGAAGCAGTAATGGGCGCAATGGATTTCGACCGCTCACGCGCCGTGCGGCAGGCCGACGTTACCGAGCCCGTCGCCGGACCGGCGGCGACGCCAACCGCCGCCGCGCCGCAAGCGGCCCAAGCGGCGGCCGCCCTTGCGGCGAGCAAGCAGGCAGGCAAGCGCAGCTGGTCCTCGCTCGCGCTCTGGGCCATCGTGTTCGTGCTGCTCGGCGTGGCGTGGCGCGGCGCCGACATGCGCCCGCTCGACCTCTTCTCCGACTCCGCGAACATGGGCACGTTCGCGCGCGGCTTCTTCCCGCCGGACTTCACGGAATGGCGCACGTACGCCCACGAAATGTGGGTCACGGTCGCGGTGGCGCTGTGGGGCACGGCGCTCGCCATTGTCTGTGCGGTGCCGTTCGGGTTGATGTCGGCGCACAATCTCGCGCCCGCGTGGGTGCTGCATCCCGTGCGGCGTTTGATGGACGCGTGCCGCGCCATCAACGAGATGGTGTTCGCGATGCTCTTCATCGTGGCCGTGGGCCTCGGGCCGTTCGCAGGCGTGCTCGCCTTGTGGGTGCATACCACGGGCGTGCTCGCGAAGCTCTTTGCCGAAGCCGTGGAAGCCATCGACCCGCGCCCCGTGGAAGGCGTGCGCGCCACGGGCGCCTCGCCGCTCGACGAGATCATCTACGGCGTGCTGCCCCAGGTCATGCCGCTGTGGATCTCTTACGCGCTCTACCGGTTCGAGTCGAACGTGCGCTCGGCGATGGTGGTGGGCATGGTGGGCGCGGGCGGCATCGGCGTCGTGCTGTACGAGGAAATCCGCTCGTTCGATTATCAGCAGACCAGTGCCGTGCTCATCATGGTGATCGTCGTCGTCACGGCCATCGATCTCATCTCCGCAAGACTGCGTGCGCGCGTGATCTGACACCGCAGTTCGACCCAACGCTCACCTCACCCCGCGCGAGCCAGAACAGAATCCTGATAAAACGGCTCGCGCATCCTCTTTTCTGGCGATTTGTGGCAATTTGTGGCAATCGCGGGCAATCGGTGGAATAATCGCTTCCTTGCGGCCGCAACGGCCCGCATCCGCCCTAACCCATCGATCCAATCCGCTGCCCAATGGCCAGTTTCGTCGTCTTGCTGGTCCTGCTCTCGGCGCTCATGCACGCGAGCTGGAACGCCTTCCTCCATCTTTCGGGCGACCGCCTCTGGCTGCTCGGCATGTTCTCGGTTCCGTACATTGTCGTGAGCGCGATCGCCGTGTGCGTGCTGCCGCTGCCTGCGCAGGCGAGCTGGCCGTACATCGCCGCTTCAGTGGTGCTCGAGTTCGTGTACTGCTTCACGCTGATCCGCGCCTATCGCAGCGGCGATTTCGGGCAGATCTACCCCATTGCGCGCGGGCTCTCGCCGATGCTCGTATTCGGGGGCGCGCTCATGTTCGCGCACGAAGCACTGCATGCGCTCGCGGCCACGGGCGTTGCACTCGTTTCGCTCGGCATCATGTCACTCGCCTTCCGGCGCGGCATGCGTTTTTCGGGCGAGAGCGTGCCTTACGCGCTGCTCACCGGCCTTTTCATCGCGATGTATTCGGTCATCGACGGCATCGGCGCGCGCCTCGCCGGCAACGGCATGAGCTACATCATGTGGGTGTATCTGCTCTGGAACGTCCCGCAGTTTCTCGTGGTCTGCAAGCTGCGCGGCGGCGCGGCGCAGATGTTCACCTCGAAGTCCGCGGTCGCGCGCGGCATGCTCGCGGGCGTACTCGCCCTCACGGCGTATTGCCTCGTGATCGAAGCGTTCCGCTTCTTGCCTATCGCGATGGTTTCCGCGCTGCGTGAGCTTTCGTCGATCTTCGCCGTGCTGATCGGCTGGCTGTTCATGAACGAGAAGCTCACGGCGCGCCGCATGGTCGCGTGCGCGCTGGTCACTTGCGGCGCGGTGCTGATCCGGCTGTGATCGGCCCGTAGTCGCTCACACGAACGCGGGTAGCGTCGTATCGATCGCCTCGGCCAGCGTTTCGAACGCCGGCGCGATTTCCTCGTCGGGCACGCACGCATAGCCGATCAACAAGCCCGGGTTCGCGCGCTCGCGCGACGAGTAATACCCCGAAAGCGGCCGCACGACGATATTGCGCGCGAGCGCGGCTTCGGCCACGGCGCGGTCGTCGCTGCCCTCTGGCAATTGCATGACGACGTGCAGGCCAGCGTCGCCGCCCATGGCGGGCAGCGCGTCGCCGTAGCGGCGCGAAACGGCGTCGAGCAGCACCTGGCGGCGCTGGCCGTAGAGCGCGCGCATCTTGCGGATATGCGAGGTGAAATGCCCTTCGGCGATGAACTCCGCAAGCACGGCCTGCTGCAGCAATTGCCCCTCGCGATACAACTCCGCGCTCGCTGTCGCGAAGCTTTCCGCGAGCGCTTCCGGCGCAACGAGATAGCCCACGCGCAAGCCCGGAAAGAGCGTCTTGCCGAAGCTCCCCACATAGATCACCTGCCCGGCCGTATCGAGCCCCTGCAAAGAGGCGAGCGGGCGGCTGCCGTAGCGGAACTCGCTGTCGTAGTCGTCTTCGATGATCCAGCACTGGTGCTGGCGCGCGTACTCGAGCAGCATGCGGCGGCGCGCGAGGCTCATCACCATGCCGAGCGGATACTGGTGCGAAGGCGTGACGAGCATGAGCCGCGGCGGCGGCGCAGCGAAGTCGTCAGGCGACGGGTTGAGGCCCTCGCTGTCCACGGCGATCGGCCGCGTATTGAGGCCCGAGACGTGCAACACGCTGCGCACGCCCCAGTAACACGGGTCTTCGGTCCAGATGGTGTCGCCGGGGTCGGAGAGCAGGCGCACGGCCAGGTCCACCGACTGATGAATGCCCGTCGTGATGATGATCTGCTCCGGCGAGCAACGCACCGAGCGCGAGGTGCGCAGATAGTCGGCGAGCACGTGGCGCAGCAGCGCGAGGCCGCCGCCGGGCGCGTAGGTCAGCAGGTCCGGCCGCAGGCTGCGCCAGTACTTGTTGTGCAGACGCGTCCAGACACGCGAGGGAAAGCGGGAGACATCGGGCACGCCCGGCATGAACGCGCCGCCCTGGCGCTTCGACACGCCCGCGCTTCCGATCAGGCGCGCGCCGCGAACCGAGAGCGAGCGCGCCGCGGGGCGCTGCGAATGCCCGGCGGCGACGGTCTCCGGGCCGCTTGCCGCTGCAACGCCAGACGCCACCGCAGCGACTGATTCCGTGCCGTGCGCGATCTGGCTGTTAGTTGCAACGACCCCGCCATGCGGCACGGCTCCTGAAATATCGCTATTTTTCCGCGTCTGAACAGAGCCAATTTCCGTCGCCCCGACGATCTCGTCGGGCGACGTATCGGCCACGAAGGTGCCACGCCCCGTGGCCGACGTGACATAGCCTTCGAGCACCAATTGTTCGTAGACCTGCGTCACGGTATTGCGCGCAATCCCCAGCTCCGCCGCCAGCAGCCGCGACGACGGCACCCGTGCCCCGGCTGGCAGCTCGCGCGAAAGGATCGCCTGCTGCAGCAGCTTGTGCAGCTGCCGGTACACCGGCTGGGCGCTGCCGCGGTCGAGCCGTTGGGCCAGCCAATCGGAGAGAACACTCGCACGCATCGAAATTGGCTCCTAAATATTGCACTGAATGGCTCTGAAATTTAGAGCCAAACGTGAGTATAGTCGCGACATGGACTGTTTGCCGGTCCGCCAACCAACCCTAGAACTGACACCGATTCCACAGGAGATGAACGTGAGCAAGAACGCCGATCTGCAAAGCCGCAAGAACGCCATTACCCCGCGCGGCGTGGGCGTGATGTGCGACTTCTACGCCGAGCGCGCTGAAAACGCCGAGCTGTGGGACGTGGAAGGCCGCCGCTTCATCGACTTCGCCGCCGGCATCGCCGTGTGCAACACGGGCCACCGCCATCCGAAGATCGTCGCCGCCATCAAGGCGCAGCTCGACCACTTCACGCACACGGCCTACCAGATCGTGCCGTACGAGTCGTATGTCTCGCTGGCCGAGAAGATCGCCCAGCGCGCACCGGGCAGCTTCGCCAAGAAAGCCGCGTTCTTCACGACCGGCGCCGAAGCCGTTGAAAACGCCGTGAAAATCGCACGTGCCCACACGGGCCGTCCGGGCGTGATCGCCTTCGCAGGCGGCTTCCACGGCCGCACGCTCATGGGCATGGCGCTCACGGGCAAGGTCGCTCCGTACAAGCTCGCGTTCGGCCCGTTCCCGGCCGACGTGTACCACGCGCCGTACCCGAACTCGGTGCACGGCATCAGCACGGCTGACTCGCTCAAGCACATCGAAATGCTGTTCAAGGCCGATATCGATCCGAAGCGCGTGGCCGCGATCATCTTCGAACCGGTTCAAGGCGAAGGCGGCTTCTACCAGGCGCCGGCAGACTTCGTGCGCGGCCTGCGCAAGATCTGCGACACGCACGGCATCCTGCTGATCGCCGACGAAGTGCAAACGGGCTTCGCGCGCACCGGCAAGCTGTTCGCGATGGAGCACTACGACGTCACGCCTGACCTCATGACGATCGCCAAGAGCCTGGCCGGCGGCATGCCGCTGTCGGGCGTGGTGGGCCGCGCGGAAGTGATGGACGCTGCAGCGCCTGGCGGTCTCGGCGGCACGTACGCGGGTAACCCGCTGGCCGTGGCGTCGGCGCACGCCGTGATCGAGATCATCGAAGAGGAAAAGCTCTGCGAGCGCGCCACGAAGCTCGGCGACAAGCTCAAGGCCAAGCTCAACGCGATGAAGGCCGACGTGCCGCAAATCGTCGACGTGCGCGGCCCGGGCGCGATGAACGCCGTGGAGTTCTGCAAGCCCGGCACGAACGAAGCCGACGCCGACTTCACCAAGCGCGTGCAAACCGCAGCGCTGAACCGCGGCCTGCTGCTGCTCGTGTGCGGCGTGTACTCGAACGTCGTGCGCTTCCTGTTCCCGCTGACGATCCAGGACGCCGTGTTCGACGAAGCGCTCGCGATCCTCGAAGAGTCGATCAAGGAAGCCGTGGGCGTGCCGGCGTAAGCCTTCACAACTTTGAGGCCCGCGTGCAGTGGACTATGACGCGGGCCATCCACGAAACGGCACACCGGCGCTTGCCGCTGTGCCGTTCGTCGTTCTAAACGAATCGAATCTACGCCTACCGGGAGCTCGGGCATGAATCTGAAAGACGCATCGCTGCTGCAAACCAACGCCTATATCAACGGCGAATGGCAAGGCGCCGAAGACGGCGCAACGTTCGAAGTGAAGAATCCCGCCACTGGCGCGCTGATCGGCACGGTGCCGCGCATGGGCGCGGCCGAAACGCGCCGCGCGATCGCCGCCGCCAATGCCGCATGGCCCGCATGGCGCGCGAAGACCGCGAAGGAGCGCAGCAGCATCCTGCGCAAGTGGCACGATCTGATGATGGAAAACGCCGATGACCTCGCGCTGATCCTCACCACGGAACAAGGCAAGCCGCTCGCCGAAGCGAAGGGCGAAATCGGCTATGCCGCGTCGTTCCTCGAGTGGTTCGCGGAAGAAGGCAAGCGCATTTACGGCGACACGATCCCCACGCCCGCCAACGACAAGCGCATTGTCGTGACGAAGGAACCGGTGGGCGTGTGCGCCGCGATCACGCCGTGGAACTTCCCCGCCGCGATGATCACCCGCAAGGTCGGCCCCGCGCTCGCGGCAGGCTGCCCGATCGTGCTCAAGCCCGCCGAAGCCACGCCGTTCTCGGCGCTCGCACTGGCCGTGCTGGCCGAACGCGCTGGCGTGCCGCGCGGTATCTTCAGCGTGGTGACGGGCGACCCGAAGGCGATTGGCGGCGAACTCACGAGCAACCCGACCGTGCGCAAGCTCTCGTTCACGGGCTCGACGCCGGTGGGCCGCCTGCTCATGAGCCAGTGCGCCTCGACCGTCAAGAAGGTCTCGCTGGAACTGGGCGGCAACGCACCGTTCATCGTGTTCGAAGACGCCGATCTCGATGCCGCTGTAGCCGGCGCCATCGCATCGAAGTATCGCAACAGCGGCCAGACTTGCGTGTGCACGAACCGCTTCTATGTGCACGACGCCGTGTACGACGCGTTCGCGGCCAAACTGCGCGACGCCGTTGAAAAGCTCAAGGTCGGCCTCGGCACGGAGGCCGGCGTGACGCAAGGTCCGCTCATCAACGAAGCGGCCGTGCTGAAGGTGGAATCGCATATCGAGGACGCGCTCGCGAAAGGCGCCCAGGTGATCGCAGGCGGCAAGCGCCATGCGCTCGGCCACGGCTTTTTCGAGCCGACCATCCTCACCGGCGTCACGCCTGCGATGAAGGTTGCGCGCGACGAAACCTTCGGTCCGCTCGCGCCGCTGTTCCGCTTCTCGTCGGATGAAGAGGTGATCAGGATGGCGAACGATACCGAGTTCGGTCTCGCCGCTTACTTCTACAGCCGTGACATCGGCCGCGTGTGGCGCGTAGCTGAAGCGCTCGAATACGGCATGGTGGGCATCAACACCGGCCTGATCTCGAACGAAGTCGCGCCGTTTGGCGGCGTGAAGCAGTCGGGCTTGGGCCGCGAAGGCTCGCACTACGGCGTGGATGACTACGTGGTCATCAAGTACATGTGCATGGCGGGCATGTAAGCCCACGAAAAAAACGGGCGCCTTCCGAGGCGCCCGTTCGGATCGCACAAGCCGGCGCCACTATGCGCCGGCTTTTTTATGCTTACTGCGCGGCGCCGGCCGGCGTCACCTGCGTCGCGTAAGCGGAAACGAACACGGCGTGGATCGTGTCGCCGACCTTCAAGGTCTTGAGGTCGATATCGGGCGTGGCCTGGAGCGTGACGGTCTGATACGCGCCGCGCAGCGTCACTTCACGTTTCTTCGCGTTGATATGCTGTACCGTGGCCTGAACTTCGACCTGACGCGCGGCGTCGTAACCCGACGACGCGGGCAAATAGACATTGGTATCCACGCGCTTGCGAATGCCCTTGTCCTTGCCCGTGATCTTTTCGGCGGTCACGAGCAGTGCGTTCTTGTAGAGCACGTCGACCGTGTCGCCCACGTTCAGTTGATCGAAGTTGCTCACCTGCTGACTGAGTGCGATATCGACTTCATTGCCTTGCGGGCCGCGCAGCGTGACGACGCGCGCAGCGCGATCGATGCCGACGATCTTCGCGTGAATATGCACCGGCTCTGCGTTGGCGATCACTTCCTGCGCTGCGCTGGCAAGCGCACTTTGCCCTTGCGGCGCCGACGCGGGCGCGTCGTTTTGCGCGAACGCCGCCTGCGAAATGCCTACGCCCACTACCCATGCCGCCGCCAGAATCGCTGCCTTCGTCATTCGCATTCTCCTCATCAAACCGGTTTGAATTGACTGCCATATTTGCATCGGCGTGTGGCGCCGAAGTGCGACCGATTCTACGCGCGGCGCCTAAAACGGGGACGCTACGTGGCCGGAAGCGGATCAAGCGATCGGCAATGAATACGGATGATTTCCCAGGGGTTTGCGGGTGATCAAATTCCTCCGAGATTGCGCGTTGAAACGAAGCGCGTATTTATTGCGTAGCGCGAAATACTTTTTTCGCACGGCTTTGCAGTGTGCATTGACATGTGCTTAACGTATAGCAATGCGGGAAGCAGCCGGAAACGTTTCCACACTAGACGGAAGCGTTTTCATAGCGATCCCGAAATCTCTCCATTATTTAGGTATCCATATTTTTTACACCTGTTTTTCAGCACTATTTCTGTCGTTTAGTCAGAATACTTGCCGCTGACCGAGATAATTTTGATTGATTGCACGACTATCTTCACGAAAAGAGATGCGCACCGACGCAGTGCACCAGCGGATGGCAGACCGATATGAGTGGAATCCCTTGCGCCGCACACGAGATTGCCCAGCCAGGATGCAGGAGAGCCATGTCGCGGGCTTTTGTAAGTTGGCACACCAAACGTCCAGCACTGTCGTGCAACCGCAACGAGAGACAACACCAACAGACTCGATACAGCACTTACAGACGATTACACATGGGGCACACCTTGCGACCGGTGCTGCTCATACAATCGACGCGTCGAAAGCGTTAGGGAGACAAACGTGAGAAAAGCACGAACGATCATTGCAACGGTGGCCTGCTTGCTGGCTTGCGCTTCGGCTACGGCTTATGCGCACGGAGGCGGGAACGGCGGTGGCAGCGGCGGTGGCAGCGGTGGCGGGAACGGTGGTGGAAACGGCCATGGCGCCGCGTTGGGCGCGGGTGTTGGCCATGCGGATGGGATGTCATTTGGCCATATGAGCCACACGGGGTTCAGCAACACGAACAGCCACGTTTCGGCGGACCGTGACAAGGGACTCGCGCGAGCGGGCGACCGGGCGGGACATCACGCGCGCGGCCACAGTCTCCATGCGGACGGAAGATCGGCAAGCCATATGAGCGAGCGGGGCTTGAGCGAAACCAACAGCCACATCTCGGCGGACCGTGACAAGGGCGTCGCCAGAGCGGCAGACCGTTCGGCGTTGCCGTCGCTGCCGCACCTGGCCGACCCAACCTGAGCAACACCGCCCCAAGGAAAAACCAGGGCGCACGGCACAACAAAAAAGCCGCGGATCCAATCGATCCGCGGCTTTCGCGTTTCAGAGCGACCGAAAATCAGACACGCTCGATAGCAATCGCAATCCCCTGTCCCACGCCGATACACATCGTGCAAAGCGCGAAGCGCCCTTGCGTGCGATGGAGCTGATACGTGGCGGTCGTCACGAGCCGTGCGCCGCTCATCCCAAGCGGATGCCCAAGCGCAATCGCGCCGCCATTAGGATTGACACGAGGATCGTCATCGGCAACGCCGAGCATGCGCAGCACAGCGAGCCCTTGCGAAGCAAAAGCTTCATTCAACTCGATGACATCGAACTGATCGATGGTCATGTTCAGACGTGCGAGGAGCTTCTGCGTAGCGGGCGCGGGGCCGATGCCCATTACACGCGGCGCGACGCCGGCAGTTGCGATGCCCAGCACGCGCGCACGCGGCACGAGCCCGAAGCGCGTGGCGTTTTGCTCATTGGCGAGCAGCAGCGCACAAGCGCCGTCGTTCACACCCGAAGCATTGCCTGCCGTGACCGAACCGTCCGGGCGCACGACGCCCTTGAGCTTGGCCAGCGCTTCGAGGCTCGTCTCACGCGGATGCTCGTCACGCGAGAAAACAATCGGATCGCCCTTCTTCTGCGCAATCGTCACCGCGACGATCTCCTGCGCCAGCGTGCCGTCGGCCTGCGCGCGCGCCGCCTTTTGCTGGCTGCGAACCGCAAACGCGTCTTGATCGGCACGGCTCACGTTGTAGTCGACCGCGACGTTCTCGCCCGTTTCCGGCATCGAGTCCACGCCGTATTGCTGCTTCATCAGCGGATTGACGAAGCGCCAGCCAATCGTCGTATCGTAGATCGCGGCGTCGCGAGCGAAGGCGCTCGCCGCCTTGCCCATGACGAACGGCGCGCGGCTCATGCTTTCCACGCCGCCCGCAATCATCAGCCCCGTTTCGCCGGACTTGAGCGCACGCGCGGCGATGCCCACAGCGTCCATGCCGGAACCGCACAGGCGGTTCACTGTCGAGCCCGGCACGGCTTGCGGCAAGCCAGCCAGCAGCGACGACATGCGCGCGACGTTACGGTTGTCTTCGCCCGCCTGGTTCGCACAACCGTAGATGACGTCGTCGACCGCCGTCCAGTCCACGTCCTTGTTGCGCTCCATGAGCGCCTTGAGCGGCACGGCGCCGAGGTCGTCGGCGCGAACCTGGGCAAGCGCGCCCGCGTAGCGGCCAATAGGCGTGCGAATCGCGTCGCAGATGAATGCTTCCGTCATGTGAGTCTCCTTTCGATCGCAGGCACTTGATGCGATCCCATGCAAAGATGATTGAGATTGACGGACTGCGCGGGCGAAAATGGGAGATCGATCGCGCACGTCCTCGTGCGATTTGTTCGACTGTCGAACTAATGATCGTTTATCGAACAATTTGACGGCCATAATAGGCGCGTCCCGGGACGAGTGTCAAGCACGCGGACATGTGGCGCCAAAAGCGAAAAAGCCGCACAGGGCGGGTGCCCGTGCGGCTTCGCGGTTTCAGGCGGGCGCGAAGCGCCGGCCGGTGCGTCAAACGCTTAACGCGACATCATGTGCATGCCGACGTTGTGCATGACCCAGATCGTGCCGAAGATCAGGAACGCGGCGGCCAGCACCGTGTACGCAAGCGACAGCACGTTCCAGCCCTGCCCCGGCGACGTGTTCAGATGCAGGAAGAACACGAGATGCACGACCACCTGCACGAAGGCAAGCACGGCGATGGCGATCATGGCCGTGGTGGCGTCGAGCGAGCCTTGCAGGACAACGCCGAATGCACCGGCAGTCAGCAGCACCGAAAGAATAAAGCCCGCCACATAGCTGCCGAGGCTGCCGTGCGACTCTGCATGAGCATGAGATTGAGCCATTTAGAGCACGCTCCCCAGATAGACAAAAGAAAACACGCAGATCCACACCACGTCGAGAAAGTGCCAGAAGAGGCTCAGGCACGTGAGGCGGCGGATTTCCTGCTCGCCAAGCTGCCGCGCGCGAACCACCTGGATCATCATCACGAGCATCCACACGAGGCCAAAGAACACGTGCAGGCCGTGCGTGGCGACAAGCGTGAAGAACGACGAAAGGAACGCGCTGCGCTGCGGGCCGGCGCCTTCTGCGATCAGGTGCGAGAACTCGCGCAGTTCGAGCACGAGGAACGACGCACCCAGCACGAAGGTGACAGCGAGCCAGCCGAGTACCATGCCGTTCTTGCGCTGCTGCGCGCCGAGCATCGCAAAGCCGTATGTGATGCTCGAAAGCAGCAGCACGGCCGTTTCGAGCGCAACACCCGGAATATCGAACAGGTCCTTGCCCGTCGGGCCGCCCGCGAACTGGTGACCCAGCACGCCGAACGTGGCGAACAGCGCCGCGAACAGCACGCAGTCGGTCATCAGGTAGACCCAGAAGCCGAATACCGAGTGCGACTCAGGATGATCGTGGTGATCGAGTTCGGCAAGGGTTGCCGCATTGGTTTTCTGCAACATCAGATTGCCTCCTCGGCGACCAGATCACGCTTGGCCACGGCGACGCCGGTGCCGAAGCGCCGTTCCTCGATCTCGCGGACCTTCGCGGCCGGAATGTAGTAACCGTCGTTCTTGCCAAAGCTCTTGATGATGATCGTCAGCACAATGCCGACGAAGGCGAGCACCGCAAGCCACGTGATGTGCCACACGGCGGCAAAGCCCAGCACGAGGCTAAGAATGCCGATGATGAGGCCCGCCGCCGTGTTGGACGGCATATGGATGTCCGTGTATTTCGCGGCGAGCCCGTACCCGCGGCCCGTTTCCTTCATATGCGCGAAGGCGTCGATCTCTTCAACCTGCGGAATGACCGCGAAGTTGTAGACCGCCGGCGGCGAGGACGTTGCCCATTCGAGCGTGCGGCCGTCCCACGGATCGCCATTCACGTCCTGGCACTCAGCCTTGTTGCGGTTCACGAAAGCCATCACCCACAGCAGGACCTGCAACACGATACCGAGCCCGATGATCGCTGCACCAATGGCGGCAACGACGAAGTACGGATGCCATTCCGGCACGTCGTAGTGATTCGTGCGGCGCGTGGCGCCCATGAAGCCGAGCACATAGATAGGCACGAAAGCCACGTAGAAGCCGATGAACCAGCACCAGAACGACGCCTTGCCGAGCTTTTCGCTGGGCTTCAGGCCAAACACCTTCGGGAACCAGTACTGCAGGCCCGCGAGGTAACCAAACACCACGCCGCCGATAATGGCGTTATGGAAGTGCGCGACGAGGAATAGCGAGTTGTGCAGCACGAAGTCCGCACCCGGAATCGCCATCATCACGCCGGTCATGCCGCCGATCGAGAACGTCACCATGAAGCCGATGGTCCAGAGCACCGGCGCGGTGAAGTGGACGCGGCCGCGGTACATCGTGAACAGCCAGTTGAAGATCTTCACGCCGGTTGGAATGGCGATAATCATCGTCGCGATGCCGAAGAACGCGTTGACGTCAGCACCGGAGCCCATCGTGAAGAAGTGGTGCGCCCACACGAGGAACGCCAGCACCATGATCGCGCACGAGGCGTAGACCATCGTCTTGTAGCCAAACAGCGGCTTCTTGCAGAACGTGGCCATCACTTCCGAATAGATGCCGAACGCAGGCAGCACGAGGATGTACACCTCGGGGTGGCCCCACGCCCAGATCAGGTTCAGATACAGCATGGCGTTGCCGCCGCCGTCGTTCGTGAAGAAGTGCGTGCCGACGTAGCGGTCGAGGCCGAGCAGCGCCACGGCGATCGTGAGGATCGGGAACGTGGCCATGATGAGCACGTTCGAGCACAGCGCCGTCCACGTGAACACCGGCATCTTCATGAGCGTCATGCCCGGCGCGCGCATCTTGATGATCGTGACGAAGAAGTTCACGCCCGTGATCAAGGTGCCGACGCCAGAGAGCTGGACCGCCCAGATGTAGTAATCCACCCCCACGTCCGGACTGAACTGCAGCTCAGAAAGCGGCGGATACGCAAGCCAGCCCACCTTCGCGAACTCACCGATCACGAGCGAGAGGTTAATGAGGATCGCGCTGAACACCGTCATCCAGAACGAGAGCGAGTTCAGGAACGGGAACGCCACGTCGCGCGCGCCGATCTGCTGGGGCACGATAAGGTTGAAGAAACCGACCATGAGCGCCATCGCCATGAAGAAGATCATGATGACGCCGTGCGCCGTGAAGATCTGGTCGAAGTGGTGTGGCGGCAGGTAGCCGGGCGAATTGAACGCCAGGGCCTGCTGCACGCGCATCATGACCGCGTCGGTGAAGCCGCGCACGAGCATGAGCACCGCCACGATCATGTACATCACGCCAATGCGTTTGTGGTCCACGCTGGTGAGCCACTCGGTCCAGATGTACTTCCACTTGCCAGTCACCGTAACGAGACCGAGCGCGCTGATCACGATCAGCGCCATGAACGCCGCCGCGATCACAATGATGGGCTGATCGAACGGGATCGCCTCTAATGTGAGTTTTCCGAACATGCTGCTTACCCCTTGGTCACGCAAGACGGGTCGAAATTCGTGACGTGCCCGTTGTTGTACTTCGCGATGATGTTATTGAAGAGCTTCGGGTCGACGGTCGAGAAGTACTGCACCGGCGCTTTCTCCTGCGGCTGCGAAACCGTTGCGTACTCGTCCATCGAAAGCTGGGTGGACGACGCCTTCACCTTCTGCACCCACGCGTCGAAGTCCTGCTGGCTCGTGGCGAGTGTGCGGAACTTCATGTCCGAGAAACCCTTGCCGCTGTAGTTGGACGAGAGACCGTCGAAATCGCCGGCTTCGTCGGCGATCAGGTGCAGACGCGTTTGCATGCCCGCCATGGCGTAGACCTGGGTGCCCAGCTGCGGGATGAAGAACGAGTTCATCACCGCGTCCGACGTGATGCGGAAGTTGACCGGCGTGCCCACCGGCACGGCAAGCTGGTTCACCGTGGCGATGCCGAGGTCCGGGTAGATGAAGAGCCACTTCCAGTCGAGCGCGACGACTTCGACGTTGATGGGCTTCACACTCGACTCCAGCGGCTTGTACGGATCGAGCTCGTGCGAGGTGCGCCACGTGAGGATGGCGAGGAACAGGATGATCGCGGCCGGAATGGCCCAGACCACCACTTCGATCACCGTGGAGTGGGCCCACTTCGGCGCGTAGGTCGCGTTGCGGTTCGAAGCGCGGTAGCGCCACGCGAACACGAGCGTCAGGATGATGACGGGCACCACGACCAGCAGCATGGCCCACGTGGCCGTGAGGATGAGCGACTTCTCGGCCGCGCCCACGCTGCCCTTCGGGTCCAGCACGGCGAAATTGCCGCTGCACCCCGCAAGAGAAACGAGCAGCCCGCTGCCGAGGGGGATTAACCACCTTTTAAAGGCTTTTCTGTCTTTCATGTTTGCCTGTTCTTCCGTTGTCCACCAAAACGCGAAACACCCAACACATTTGCATCGCAAAATCGCCACGCAAAATGCACCCGTATCGTATTCAGCGCGATTCTACGGAAAGCACCAATCTCAAAATTTGATCTTTGCTAAGGATTCGCGAGCGGGACAAAGCTCGCCCAGGCAAGCGCGACGGAAAGCCGCAATTATCTTTCTAATAGCTTTCATCTCGCAAACGACCACGGTGCGGCGGTTTCAGCGCGGCACCCAGCGCGCGCGCAGGCAAAGAAGGGGATCGAAGCGATGCGCGGTGCGATCGATGAATTGTCAGAAAATATGCCAATTCATTCGAATTTCGACGTCGCTTTTATCCTGATTTTAATGTCATGACATGCCAATATTCAGACTTAAATAATCGGCTCATACGTCAATATTTTTCGACCACAGCTAATTGACTGAAATCAAATAATTGAATGTCAATTGATCCAATGTGCGCATTTGACGCATGTCATGGCACACCGCGCGATCGACGTTTGCTCGGGCGCCCCGCCCCGAAGGTTTGTGCCCCCTTCGACCCCGCCGCTTGTTGGCGAAACCGATCGCTTGCGCTATCTTGATAGCCTATCCAAGCGCCGCAGCAAGATCGACCGCCACGCCCATGAATTCCGCTTCCAGTGCCTCGCCAAACCGCTCCGCCGACCAGCAGGAGATCCCCGAAAAGCCGGGCGACTCCTATGTGCAGTCGTTCGCGCGCGGGCTTTCGGTCATCCGCGCGTTCAACGCCGAGCATCCCGAGCAGACCTTGACCGACGTCGCCGCCGCCACGGGCCTCACGCGCGCCGGGGCGCGCCGAATTCTGCTCACGCTGCAGACGCTCGGCTACGTCGAAGCGGAGGGGCGGCTCTTTCGCCTCACTCCGCGCATTCTCGACCTCGGCTTCGCGTACCTCACGTCGATGCCGTTCTGGAATCTCGCCGAGCCGGTGATGGAGGCGCTTTCGCAGGAGGTGCACGAGAGCTGCTCGGCGGCCGTGCTCGACCGCACCGAGATCGTCTACGTGCTGCGCGTGCCCACGCACAAGATCATGACGATCAACCTCTCGATCGGCAGCCGCCTGCCTGCGTATTGCACCTCGATGGGGCGTGTGCTGCTCGCCTCGCTCGACGACGCCGCGCTCGACGAAACGCTCGGCTCCTCGCCGCTCTACGCGCATACGGCGCGCACGGTCACCGACGTCGGCGAACTCAAGAAGATCATCGCGCAGGTGCGCCAGCAGGGCTGGGCGATCGTCGATCAGGAACTGGAAGGCGGGCTCATCTCGATCTCCGCGCCCATTCGCAACCGGCAAGGCCGCGTGATCGCCGCGATGAACATCAGCGGCAACGCGCAGCGCACTTCCGCCAAGCAGATGGTGAAGACCTTCCTCGATCCGCTCCAGCAAGCCGCGGCGCGCGTGTCCGGCATGGTCGCGCGGCGCACCTGAAGGCGACTGTTCGCCGCTTCCCGCCACTTCTCGCAACTGAGCGCGCCGCCCGGCGCGCTCGAAGCCAGTTCAGGCGACCTCGGCAAACACCTGCACGAGCCAGTCCGCGAAAGCGCGCACGCGCAGCGACAGCTGGCGGTTCTGCGGATACAGCACCGAAACTGGCAACGGCGGCGGCGGGTGGTCAGGCAGCACCACGCAAAGCTCGCCGTTGGCGAGCAGTTCGCGCACGCGATAGCGCGGCACCTGCACGATACCGAGCCCCGCCAGCGCGCCCGACGTGTAGAGTTCCGCGCCATTCACGGCGACCGGACCCGGCAGCGTCACGTTGACAACACCTTCGGGTGTCGTGAATTCGAGCGGAAGTGCACGGCCCGTAGCCGGCGAAACATAGTTCACGGCCCGATGACCTGCGCGGCCAGGATGTTCCGTGCGTGTGCCCGCGAGCGCCTCGATCGACTCCGGGTCGCCGTGCCGTTCAAGGTACGCGGGGCTCGCACAGGTCACCTGCTCGAGCAGCGCCACGCGCCGCGCGATCATCGACGAGTCGGCCAGCTCGCCCGCGCGCAGCACGCAGTCCACGCCCTCGCGCACGAGATCGACAAAGTGGTCGCCCGAGCCGATAAAAAGCTCGATGCGCGGGTAGCGCGCGAGAAAGTCGGGCAGGCGCGGCATCACGAAATACTGCGTGAGCGTGCCCTGCATGTTCACGCGCAAACGCCCCTGCGGATCGGTGTCGCGAAACGCCTCCTCGGTTTCCTCGAGGTCGGCGA
This sequence comes from Paraburkholderia sp. J10-1, assembly GCF_905220165.1. Lineage (NCBI taxonomy): Bacteria > Pseudomonadati > Pseudomonadota > Betaproteobacteria > Burkholderiales > Burkholderiaceae > Paraburkholderia > Paraburkholderia sp. J10-1. The sequence continues at coordinate 215,725 of NZ_CAJMYW010000002.1, forward strand.
GCAGGCGCATGCAGCGCTGGTAATAGGCGTCGCCGTCGAGCGTCGGCTTCACCTGGCGCGTGGTGCGCTCGAGCAGGCGCACGCCCAGGCGCGCTTCGAGACGCTTGATCGAATTGGTGACCGTCGCGCGCGGCAGGTTCAGATCCTCGGCCGCCTGCGTGAAGCTGCGGCGGTCGACGATGCGCGTGAAAATCTGCATCTCCTGGAAACGGTCCAAGGGCATTCTCGTTGAGTTCTCGGGTCGCCTGAATCTTCTCACGGCAACCGCACCCAACCAAAAATCCCCCAGCCCGGTCGAGCCCTTAAGCGGCTGTTAAGCGCGGCGCTGGCTACCCCGCCGCCGCCTGCCGCACGAGTTCGACGAACGCCTCGCCCGCTTCCTCCAGATGCCCGGAGTTGTCGATACGCGCGAACGCCGCGCCCGCCGGCACCTCGAACGGCGCGCGCCGCGCGAGGCGCGCCGCAACCTGCTCGGGCGTTTCGCGCGCGCGGGAAGCGAGGCGCGCGGCCAGCACGTGCTGCGCGGCTTCGATATGCACGAGCGTCATGCGCGGGTAGCGCTCGAACGCCTCGCCGGCGTAGGCACGCGAGCCGTTCACCACGACGGTGCAGCCAAGCGTCATCCACTGGTCGATCTCGACGCCCACGCCATAGTGCAATGCATGGCTGCGCCATTGCAGCGCGAAGAGGCCGCGCTGCGAGCGCGCCTCGAACTCGGTTTCGGTGAGCGCGACGTGGTTCTCGCCGCCGCTGTCCTCGCGCGTGATGTAGCGATGCGCAAACACGACGTCCTGACCGGACAGGCGCTCGCGCGCGTACCGCAGCAGCGTGTCCTTACCCGCGCCCGAAGGCCCCATGACGTAGATCAGACCGCCCTTCATGCGCGCTCCCCCGCGAACGGCAGGCGGCGCCACAGCACGAACGGCGCGCCCGGCTCGGGTTCGACGAAGAGCGCCGCGCCCTGCACCGGCAGCGGGCCGGCATCGCGCATCCGCGCGTTCCAGGCATCGACGAGTTGTGCGCACGTTTGCGCGTCGTTCAGCGAATCGGATAGCGTCATGTGAAAGCGGAATTCTTCGAACACGTACGGGTAGCCCCACGCTTCGACGTACGCGCGCTGGCGCGACGTGAGCGGCGCGTCCAGGCGCTTCGCAAGTTCGGCGGGCGTTTGTGGAGCGCGCAGCGAGCCGAGCGCGCGCAGTGCGTTGGCTGCCAGTTCGCGCAGCGCGGTTTCGCCAGCGTCGTCGGCGGGGCGCAGCGCCACGAAGCGGCCGAGCAACGCCGCTTCGACGTGGGCCTCGAAGCGCGCCTGCTCCTGCGCCCACTGCCGTGCGGCGGCAAGGAGCGCCGTGGGCGTCACGCCTCGCGACAGACGGAATGGCGGCACAAGGGTGCCGTGCCAGCCATAGCGGCGTGGCGCGACCGAGAGCGTTTCCAGCGGCTGCGGCAAGCCGGTGAGCCACGGCGGCGGCGCGAGGGTGTCGCCCGTTTCCGGATCGCGGCCAAGCCACGCGCAGCCCGCCTGCCACCACGCCGACTCGCGCGGCGGCGCATAGTAAAGCGCGAAGCGCGCGGCTTCGCTCCAGGCTTCGTGCAGCACGCTCATAGGTCGTGCTCCACCATCAGCTGCACGCGGTCGGCGGCGAAGTGCGTGACGCCGTACTTGATCGGCACGCCATCGAGATCGACGTCGACGTTCTCGACCCACAGCACCGGCTGCTGCCGGTTGATGTTCAGGCGGCGCGCCACTTCGGCATCGGGCAGCACGCTGCCAATACGGCTCCACTTGCGCAGATAGTCCGTCACGCCGTATTCGGCGAGCGCCTTCGACGTACTGTCGACACGTTCCATGACGACGGGCAGATCGGCGAAGCGCGCGGCGGGATACCAGCTGCGCGCATACGTGAGCGGCACGCCGTCCGACTCGTGCAGCGTTTCGAGCCGGTACACGAGCGCGCCCGCGCGCAGCCCGAGCGCCTTGGCGACCGTGGGGTCCGCCTTGCCGCGCGACGACGCGAGAAGCTTGCCCGCCGCCGCATGCTGATGACGCTTCAGATTCTCCGTAAAGCGCGTGCGCTTGCCGATGGTGTAATCGATTGCGCCGGGCTGCACGAAGGTGCCGCGCCCCTGCTCCACGCTCACGAGGCCCAGCGCCGCGAGGCCCAGCATCGCGCGCCGCACCGTGTGGCGGTTCACGTCGAAGCGGCGCGCAAGCTCGCCCTCGCTAGGCAGCCGGCCGTCTTCGCCGAAGCCCTTCGCAGCGATCTCCGCCGCGAGGATCTGTTCGATCTGCCGCCACACCGCCACCCCCGCGCCGCGCTCAAGCAGGCTGGACGGCGCCTCGTCGTTCGATGTCATGGTGCTGTCATTCCTCTCGGTTCCAATAGCGTTTTGTGCATTGTAGTGCGCAGGGCGTGATGGAAATATGAAAACCTCCGTTGCGCTCGCGTTGGACGACTGTACCACTAAACGTCTAGACGTTTAGATGAATAGATGGTTCAATCGATGTGCAGACCCGGGCTGTTCGCCAGGCGCAGTTGCCATGTCCGTTCTCACCCGTTCACGACACAGGAACTCCGATGAACGCTTCCTCCACCCCATCCTCCGCGACGGCCACCCGGCGCGCATGGATGGCCGTTCTCGCGCACACCCCGCGCGCCGAGCTTGAAGCGGCGCTCAGCGACGCGCTCGCCGGTGCACCCGAGCCCGCTTTCGACTGGCTGCGTCCGCCACAAACCGGACTCGCCATGGTCCGCGGGCGCATTGGCGGCACCGGCGACGCCTTCAATCTGGGCGAAGCCACCGTCACGCGCGCCACGCTGCGTCTGCGCGCCTCAACCGCCAATGGCATTGAAGGCGCCGATGCCAATGCGCCCGGCCCGGTCGGCGTGGCCTGCCATCTGGGCCGCGATAAACGCCGCGCCGAGCTGGCCGCGCTCGCCGACGCGCTGCTGCAGCTGCCCGCACGCCACGACCAGTTGCGCGTGCAGCTGATCGAACCGCTCGCGGCGCGCCTCGCCGCACGACGCAACGCACGCCGCGCCGACGCCGCCAGCACGCGGGTCGAGTTCTTCACGATGGTTCGAGGTGATGCATGAGCAACGAACGCAATGCCATGACGCCCGATTTGCTCGCGGCGCTCGCGCCCGGCTTCGGCGATCCCGTTCACGACACGCAGACCGTGTTCCGCACACTGCTCGACGCGCTCGCGCGCCCCGGCACGATCGGCGTCATCGAAACGCCGCTGCCCGCGGCCACGGCGGCGAATGCCTCGCCCGCGCGCGCCGGCCTCGCCGCCTTCGCCTCGCTGCTCGCACTCGCGGACTACGCGACGCCGGTCTGGCTCGCCCAGCCCGACGCCGCGCTCGCGGCCGCGCTGCGCTTTCACGCAGGCGCGCCGTTTGCGCAGGAAGCGCGCGAAGCCGCGTTCGCCTACGTTCATAACGCGGCCGCGCTGCCGCCGCTCGAAGCCTTCGCGTGCGGCACGCCCGAATCGCCGGAGCAGTCGGCCACCGTGTTCGTGCGCGTCGATTCGCTCACGGGCGGCGCGCCGCTCACGCTGCGCGGCCCTGGCATCGAAACGACCTGCAGCATCGCGCCCGCCGGCCTGCCCGAGCGCTTCTGGCGCGAACGCGCCGCCCTCGCGCCGCACTTCCCGTGCGGCATCGACTTCTATCTCGTGTGTGGCGACCGTCTGATGGGCCTGCCGCGCACCACTCTCGTGGAGATGCACTGATGTACGTCGCCGTCAAAGGAGGGGAACGCGCGATCGAAGCGTCGTGGCGTCTGCTCGACGAAGCACGCCGCGGCGACACGCGCGTGCCCGAGCTGAGCGTTGCGCAGATCCGCGAACAGATGCGCCTCGCCGTGGCGCGCGTGATGGCCGAAGGTTCGGTCTACGACGAAGAACTCGCCGCGCTCGCGATCAAGCAGGCAGCAGGCGATCTCGTCGAAGCGATCTTCTTGCTGCGCGCCTATCGCACCACGCTGCCGCGCTTTGGCTATACGCAACCGGTCGAAACGGAAAACATGGTGGTGGAGCGCCGCATTTCCGCGACCTTCAAGGATGTGCCCGGCGGCCAGGTGCTCGGCGCGACCTACGACTACACGCAGCGCCTGCTCGACTTCGCGCTGCTGGCCGAAGGCGACAGCGCGGAGACCGCCACGCCCGAGGCGCCGCGCGCAACGCCGCCCGCAGAGGCCATGCCGCGCGTGGTCTCGCTGCTCGACAAGGAAGGCCTGATCGAACAGGAAACGCGCTCGCCGCAAGCGCGCGAACCCGGCGACCTCTCGCGCGAGCCGCTGGCGTTTCCTGCCGACCGCACCGTGCGCCTGCAGAATCTCGCCCGCGGCGACGAGGGTTTCCTGCTCGCGATGGGCTATGCCACGCAGCGCGGCTACGCGCATTCGCACCCGTTCGCGGGCGAGATCCGTTTTGGTTCGGTCTGCGTAGAAATGATGCTGGACGAACTCGATGAGCCCGTCGAAATGGGCGAGATCGATCTGACCGAGTGCCAGATGATCAACCAGTTCGCGGGCGCGAAAGACGTGCCGCCGCAATTCACGCAAGGCTATGGCCTCGCGTTCGGGCACGCGGAGCGCAAAGCCATGGCGATGGCGCTCGTCGACCGCGCGCTGCGCGCCGAGGAGCTGGGCGAGACGATCGCCTCGCCGACTCAGGACATCGAATTCATGCTCTCGCACAGCGACAACGTGGAAGCCTCGGGCTTCGTTCAACACCTGAAGCTGCCGCACTACGTAGATTTTCAGGCGGAGCTGGAACTCGTGCGCAAGCTGCGCGCGCAGCACGAAAGCGGCGCCGATGTCGACGCCGAAGCGCAAAACAAGGAGGCCGCATGAACGCGCCCGATACCTTGCAATCTCCCGCAGCCGAACTCGCGTCGCACGAAACACAGGCCGTCTCGGGCTATAACTTCGCGTACCTCGACGAGCAGACCAAGCGCATGCTGCGCCGCGCGCTGCTCAAGGCCGTGGCCGTGCCGGGCTACCAGGTGCCGTTCGCCTCGCGCGAAATGCCGCTGCCGTATGGCTGGGGCACGGGCGGCATTCAGGTGACGGCGGCGATCATCGGCGCGAAGGACACGCTCAAGGTCATCGACCAGGGCTCGGACGACACCACGAACGCCGTGAACATCCGCCGCTTTTTCGCGCGCACCACGGGCGTGGCCACTACGCGCCGCACGAGCGAGGCGTCGATCGTCCAGACGCGGCACCGCATTCCCGAAACGCCGCTCACCGACAAGCAAATCCTCGTGTACCAGGTGCCGATGCCCGAGCCGCTGTTCCGCCTGGAGCCGCGCGTGGCCGAATGCAAGAAACTGCATGCGCTCGCCGACTATGGCCTCATCAGCGTGAAGCTTTACGAGGACATCGTGCAGCACGGCAGTATCGCCACCACGTACGACTACCCGGTCACGGTGAATGGCCGCTATCTCACGTCGCCCTCGCCGATTCCGAAGTTCGACAACCCCAAGCTCCATATGAACGCCGCGCTGCAGTTGTTCGGCGCGGGCCGCGAGCGCCGCATCTACGCGATTCCGCCGTACACGCCGGTAAAGAGCCTCGACTTCGACGACCATCCATTCGAAGTGCAGCGCTGGGAGCATGCATGCGCGCTGTGCGGCTCGCGCGAAAGCTTCCTCGACGAGATGATCGTCGACGACGCGGGCAAGCGCATGTTCGTGTGCTCGGACAGCGACTACTGCCACGACCGCCGCGAAGATCTCGATGCGCACGCAACGAACGAAGCAGGAGAAAACGCATGACGCCGCTGCTAAGCGCAAGATCGCTCACGAAGCAGTACGGCGGCCGAAACGGCTGCCGCGACGTGAGCTTCGACCTGTATCCCGGCGAGGTGCTGTGCATCGTCGGCGAATCGGGCTCGGGCAAGACCACGCTGCTCAACGCGCTCGCGCTGCGCACGGAGTCCGACTCGGGCACGCTGCACTACACGAACTCGAATGGCGAAACGCTCGACCTGCGCACGCTTTCCGAGCCGCGCCGGCGCCTGCTAGCGCGCACCGAATGGGGCTTCGTGCAGCAGAATCCGCGCGACGGCCTGCGTGCCGGCGTTTCCGCGGGCGCCAATATCGGCGAGCCGTTGATGGCCGTGGGCGCGCGCCACTACGGGCAGATCCGCCACACGGCGCAGCAATGGATGCAGCGCGTGGAGCTGGACGCCCAGCGCATCGACGAATTGCCCTCGGCGTTTTCGGGCGGCATGCAGCAGCGCCTGCAAATCGCGCGCAACCTCGTCACGGGGCCGCGCCTCGTCTTCATGGACGAACCCACGGCCGGTCTCGACGTGTCCGTGCAGGCGCGCCTGCTCGACCTGCTGCGCACGCTCACGAGCACGCTGCATCTTTCGGTGCTGATCGTCACGCACGACATTGGCGTGGCGCGCCTGCTCGCGCATCGCTTGATGGTGATGCAAGGCGGCACGGTGGTCGAATCGGGCCTGACCGACCAGGTGCTGGACGACCCGCAACATCCCTATACGCAGACGCTGGTGGCCTCCGTGCTGCCGGTCTAGGATGATCGACATGACTTTCACTTCATCATCGGCTGAATCGTCGGCGGTGCGCGAATCCCGTGGCACGCGCGCGTTCATCGAACGCCCCGCGCTCATGCTGCGCGCCGAAGACGTGCGCAAGACCTTCACGCTGCACGGCCAGGGCGGCATCGGCATCGAAGCGCTCGCAGGCGTTTCGCTCGACGTGGAGCGCGGCGAATGCATCGTGCTGGTCGGACCGTCGGGCGCGGGCAAGAGCACGTTTTTGCGCTGCCTGTACGGCAACTATCTCGCAAGCGGCGGCTCGATCGCAATCCGCGACGAGGGCGCGCCGCTCGAGCATCTGGAAATCACGGGCGCAGCGCCTCATGACATCCTGCGCCTGCGCCGCAACGTGGTGGGCTACGTGAGCCAGTTTTTGCGCGTGATTCCGCGCGTGAGCGCGCTCGACATCGTGGCCGCGCCGCTCGTTTCGCGCGGTGTGGAGGAAGACGAAGCGCGCGAGCGCGCGAAAACTCTGCTTGCACGCCTGAACGTGCCGCAGCGCCTCTGGCCGCTCGCGCCCGCCACGTTCTCGGGCGGCGAGCAGCAGCGCGTGAACATCGCGCGGGGCCTGATCGCGCAGCACCGCGTGCTGCTGCTCGACGAACCCACCGCCTCGCTCGACGCGGAAAATCGCGAAGTCGTCGCGAGCCTGATTGGCGAGGCGCGCGAGCGCGGCGCGGCGATCGTCGGCGTGTTCCACGACGAGGACACGCGCGCGCGCGTCGCCACACGCGTGCTCGAACTCACCGCGCCGCGCGCGAGCGCAAACGATGCGCCGCTCACCGCTGCAGCCTGAATACCGCCTGAACGGCACCAACCGATATCTGATACGGAGCCTGACGATGTTGATCAAAAACGCTCGCATCGTGACGCGAGACGAAGTTTTCACCGGCACGCTAAGCGTGGAAGACGGCAAGATCCGCGACATCTCGCGCGGCTCGACCGCCGCGAGCGAAGCCGAAGACTGGGAAGGCGACTTCCTGCTGCCCGGCCTCGTCGAACTGCACACCGACAACCTGGAAAAGCACCTCGCGCCGCGCCCCGGCGTGCACTGGAACACCGACGCCGCATTCGTCATTCACGACGCGCAGATCGCGGCCGCCGGCATCACCACGGTCTTCGACGCGCTCGCCATCGGCACGCGCCTCGCCGTGGGCGTGCGCGGCCGCGACGTGCAGCTTGCGAGCGCCAACGCCCTCAAGCGCTTTTCCGAGCGCAACCTGCTGCGCGCGGAGCACTTCCTGCATCTGCGCTGCGAAATCGCCACCGAAGACGTGATCGAGCTGTTCGACACACTGAGCGGCCACCCGCTGCTGCGCCTCGCCTCGGTGATGGACCACACGCCGGGCCAGCGCCAGTGGCACGACCGCGAGCAGTGGCGCAAATTTCAGGAGCGCCACGGCAAGTGGACCGACGAGCAGACGAACACCATGCTCGCCGAAATGGCCACTGAGCAGGAGCGCTACGCCGACGCGCACCGCCTTGAAATCGTGCAGCGCTGCCGCGTGCGCGGCATCCCGCTTGCGAGCCACGACGACACGCTCGTCGAACACGTCGAGCAGGCCGCCGCCGAAGGCATCGTGCTCGCCGAATTCCCGACCACGCGCGTCGCCGCCGAGGAAGCGAAAAAACGCGGCATCGCGACGATCATGGGCGCGCCGAACGTGGTGCGCGGCGGCTCACACTCGGGCAACGTCTCGGCGCTGGAACTGGCGCAGGCCGACCTGCTCGATATCCTCTCTTCCGACTACGTGCCGTCGAGCCTCCTGACCGCCGCGTTCGACCTCGTGACCAAGGCAGACTGGACGCTGCCGCGCGCGCTCGCCACGGTCTCGTGGGAACCCGCCAGCAAGTCGGGCCTGCACGACCGCGGCGCGATCGAGCCGGGCCTGCGCGCGGACTTCGTGCGCGTGACCATGCTCGACACGCTGCCCGTGCCGCGCGCGACGTGGCGCGCAGGTGTGCGCGTGGTCTGACGGAGTTGACGCGGTGCAGCCGCTCGATCTGCTGCACCGCGACAAAAACGGCGCGCCGGTTGGCTTCATCCAGACCGAAAGCCGACGGCGCGCCATCGATTCGATTTCAATCTCCCTTCATATCGTTGACGACGCCGCGCTCACGCCGCCTCGCATTCCTCCGACTGTTGCGGCCGAGCATCGTGCAACCCCTCTAAAGCGCCTCGCAACGGCCCGCCCGTACTGGCTCGTACGCCTTATCCCACAAGGCTTTGCGTTAAATCGTACAAGCGCACGGGCGTACACTTAGCGGGTCACTTTCCCGCTATCCGGTATTACACTAGCGACGCAGCAATTTTGACCTGGTAAGCTTGCCGCGCTTTGCTGGCTGCAGGCTGGCGGGTCCAACAATAATCCAGCGCGAGCCGCGCCGGAAAATGCGCCTTGGCGGCACGACCGCACGCGGCGCGCCCTGAACCATCTCGAGGAGTACCCATAGTGAAGAAACTGCTTGCCACCCTCTCGGTTGCCCTGCTCGCCGTCTCGGCCGGCGTCGCCCACGCGAAGGACTGGTCCACCGTGCGTTTCGGCGTCGACGCCAGCTACGCACCGTTCGAATCCAAAGCACCCGATGGCAAGCTGGTCGGCTTCGACATCGACCTCGGCAACGAAATCTGCAAGCGCCTGAACGCCAAGTGCGTGTGGGTCGAGCAAGACTTCGACGGCATGATCCCGGGCCTGAAGGCCAAGAAGTTCGACGGCGTGCTCTCGTCGATGACGATCACCCCGCAGCGCGAGCAGCAGATCGCCTTCTCGGCGAAGCTGTTCAACACGCCGACGCGCCTCGTCGCCAAGAAGGGCTCGAGCCTCGCGCCGAGCGCTGACTCGCTCAAGGGCAAGTCGGTTGGCGTCGAACAAGGCACGATCCAGGAAACCTATGCCAAGGAAAACTGGGCACCGAAGGGCGTGAACGTCGTTCCTTACCAGAACCAGGACCAGGTCTACGCCGACCTGATCTCGGGCCGTCTGGACGCAGCGCTGCAGGATGAAGTGCAAGCGGATCTGGGCTTCCTGAAGACCCCGCGCGGCGCTGGCTTCCAGTTCGCCGGCAAGGAAATCCCGACGGGCGCCGCCGCTATCGGCCTGCGCAAGGAAGACGCCGACCTGAAGACGAAGATCGACAAGGCGATCGCCGACATGATCAAGGACGGCACGTACAAGAAGATCGAAGCCAAGTACTTCGACTTCGACGTGTACGGCGGCTAAGCACCCTAAGCACCGCATCGCGCCGGCGCTGCATCACGGCGCACGAAGCCCGGACTAGCGTCCGGGTTTTTTCTTTTGCGGATTTTTATTTCGGATTCCGTATTTTATGGGCGATGCCGGACATGCGCTCAGGCGGGCTGGTTCCGGCGCCGCGCTGAATCGGCTAAGATCGGTCTACGGCCCCTGCGTGTTCCTGCGGGGCCACATTCACTCCAACACCTTTTGCGGGCCGACGCGCCTCGCGCATTCATCATGCAAACCCGAAACCACCCGTTGATCGCGCCCGCCCTCGGTACCGCGCGGGAACTTGTCAGTTTCCACTACGGCAAAGCCGGCGCTAACCAGAAGGTCTACATCCAGTCCTCGCTGCACGCCGACGAGCTGCCGGGCATGCTCGTCTCGTGGGCGCTGCGCCGCAAGCTCGCGGAGCTGGAAGCCGCGGGCCGCCTGCGCGGCGAAATCGTGATCGTGCCGGTGCCCAACCCCGTGGGCCTGAATCAGCACTGGCTCGGGCACATGATCGGCCGCTTCGAATCGAACACGGCGCAGAACTTCAACCGCAATTTCCATGAGCTCACCGCGCTCGTGATGCCCAATATCGAGGCGCGTCTCGGCTCCGACGAAGCCGCGAACCGTACGGCCATCCGCGCGGCCATGGGTGAAGCGCTGGCCACGCAGCAGCCGAAGACCGAACTCGATTCGATGCGGCTCGCGCTCCAACGCCTTTCGTACGACGCCGACATCGTGCTGGACCTGCATTGCGACTGGGAAGCCGCCATGCACATCTACACGAACCCCGAGCTGTGGCCCGATGTCGAACCGCTCGCGCGCTATCTCGACGCGAAGGCGTCGCTCCTCGCGCTCAACTCGATCGGCAATCCGTTCGACGAGATTCACAGCTTCTGCTGGTCGGAGCTGCGCGAACATTTCGGCAAGCGCTATCCCATTCCGTACGGCTCGATTTCGGTCACGGTAGAGCTGCGCGGCCAGCGCGACGTTTCGCACGAGCTCGCCGAACACGACGCCCAGGCCATCGTCGACTATCTGATCGGGCGCGGCGTGATCGAAGGCACGGCGGCGCCGCTGCCGCCGCTCGCCCATGCGGCCACGCCGCTCGCGGGCACGGAGCCGATCGTCGCGCCGGCCAGCGGCGTGCTCGTGTTCCGTGTGGATTGCGGCACGTGGGTGGAGCGGGGTGCGGCAATTGCCGATGTCATCGACCCGCTCGCCGACACCGTGACAACGCTGCATGCGGGCGTGAGCGGCGTGATGTACGCACGCCACAGCGCGCGCTTCGCGACGGCCGGCATGGAGGTCGCACGCATTGCCGGTGAAAAGCCCATTCGCAGCGGCTCGCTCCTCTCGCTGTAACGGCAACGCCTTACCGTAAAAGGGCTCGCACCACCGGTGCGAGCCCTTTTTTCATGAGCTTTCCCCGTTATTTCAATTATTTCGGATAGCTAATTTCAAACTTCCATGAATCGATGGCAATCAGCCATGTAAAGCGCGCATTGATCGGCCGTTAATGCGTTCTTGAGATTAATCAATTCCAACTTGAAGCCAGATTCAAAAGATCGATTAACCCGGCAAATAGAAGAAAGCTTAGAAAAAAATTTTATATGGCCGAATGCCGCAATCCGGCCTTTCAAATTGACAGGAAAATCGGCCGCGAACCCAGTATTGGCGGGCCTCATGCGCCGTTCTCCCCGCGCGCAAGCCGTGTGTCGCATCCACACAACAGAACGACGACAATTTCCCTACAAAGCCTTACTGTCACATTCCTTTCGTTGTCGACCCTTAAATTGCAGCCCGTCGCATTGACCGGCCCATAAGAGGCTGGAGTAGTCATCTTTCCTTTACCCGGAGAAACAGTTGAAAAAGAAAATTCTGACCACCGCTATTCTTGCCTCGATTGCAGGCGTTGCCCACGCACAAAGCAGCGTGACGCTGTACGGCGTGATCGACGCGGGTGTGAACTACATCAGCAACGTGAAGAATGCGACGAACGGCAGCTCGCATCAGTTCTCGTATGGTGACGGCGTAGCTCAAGGCAGCCGTTGGGGCCTGCGCGGCACGGAAGACCTGGGCGGCGGCCTGAAGGCGATCTTCGTGCTCGAAAACGGCTTCAACAGCGGTAACGGCACGGCTGGCCAGGGCGGCGCGATGTTCGGCCGTCAAGCGTTCGTCGGTCTGACGCAATCGAACATCGGTTCGCTGACGTTCGGCCGTCAATACTCGTTCAACACGGACATTCTCGGCTCGCAGTACTCGACGGGTGGCAACACGGTTTCGGGTAACTGGGCCTACCACTTCAACGATATCGACCAGCTGACCTCGAGCCGCATCAACAATGCGGTCAAGTTCCAGAGCGTGAACTTCTCGGGCTTCACGTTCGGCGGTCTGTATGGCTTCTCGAACTCGACCTCGTTCGCCGGCGCACCGGCAACGGGCACGACGGCCAACCCGGTCGCCGGCTCGTCGCGCGCATACAGCTTCGGCGCGAACTACGGCTACGGCCCGTTCAGCCTCGGCGCTGCGTACACGAACATCACGTACCCGGGCCAGACCACGCCGTCGACGACGACGACGATCGCCAACGTGCCGCAGGGCGCGCTGCGCGACCTGCGCTCGTTCGGCGTGGGTGGCCGCTACATCGTCGGCCCGGCAACGCTGTGGGCCCTGTGGACCAACACGCTGCTCTCGCCGATCGCCGGTTCGTCGACGCTCTACAACGCGTACGAAGCAGGCGGCAAGTACGCCTTCACGCCGGCTCTGTCGGCAGGCCTTGGCTACACGTACTCGCGCACCTCGGGCAGCCAGACGGCTCACTGGAACCAGGTCAACGCATCGCTTGACTACGCGCTCAGCAAGCGCACCGACGTGTACGGCCTCGTGTCGTACCAGGACGCGTCGGGCACGCTCGCGAACGGCCAGAAGGTTCAGGCGCAGATCGGCGACTCGGGCTCGAACATTTTCCAGCCGTCGGGCACGGGTTCGCAGGATCAAGTCGCGGTTCGCGTCGGTATCCGCCACAAGTTCTAAGCAACAGCGGCAGCCGGCGGCTCATCCCGCCGGCTCTGCTCGGCGCGCCGCAGCGCACGCTGCACGCCGCGCCTTACCGGACGGGGCATCCCTTGGGATGCCCCGCTTTTTTTTGGTTCATCGCAGTTCTGCCGCGGCGCAAGGGCAAAACCGGCGGGCGCCGGACGCCCTTCGTCACGCCTTCTTGACGAACTCCGACTTGAGGCTCATCGCGCCAAAGCCGTCTATCTTGCAATCGATATCGTGGTCGCTGTCCACCAGGCGGATATTCTTCACTTTGGTGCCCATCTTGATCACGCCACCGGAACCCTTGAGTTTCAGGTCCTTGATGACCGTGACGGTATCGCCGTCCTGAAGGACATTGCCCGCCGAATCGCGATACACCCTGCCCGCCGTTTCGGCCGGCGCGGCGGCTTGCCGCGACCATTCGTGCGCACACTCCGGGCAGATGTAGACGTCGCCATCTTCGTAGGTGAACTCGGAATTGCATTTCGGACAGCGTGGCAATGCGCTCATGGTGAATCCCTGGTGCCGACTTGGGCAATAAAAGCGCGCAAGTATAGCGGCTGGCCATGCGTGCGGCCTGCGACGTTATGCCCGCCACGGCCCCACCCTGGCCCCGCTTCTGGTACGCTGCGCTCTCTCACCTCGCAGCTATCGAACCGATGGAACTCCCTTTCAACGAAGCCGCCGTCTCGGTCACGCGCAACGCGCTCTCCGCAGCCGGCCAGGTCTTCCCCATGCGCGACATCGAAGACGTGCGCATCGTCATCGGGCGGCGCAGCCGCGCCGTGCCCATCGCGATCAGCCTCGTCGGTGCCGCCGGCGCTGTCGTGGGCGGCGTGCTCGGCTCGGCGGCCGGTCTCGCGTGCGGCGTGATGGTGATCGTGGTGGGCTGGCTCGCGTGGCTCTGGCAAGAGGCCATCCATCGGCTCTATGTCGTGACGGGCGGAGAATCGCGCGAGGCAGTCACGAGCCTCGACCCGGCATTCCTCGAACGCGTGGTCGAGGCAGTACGCATCGCCAAGGCCGCGCAAGCGGCCCAGGCCGAAGGCGGCACGACGCGGCCAACGGCGCCCTGATTCTGCCGGTGGCACGGCAGACCTGCCCCTCACTCCATCTCGATCGATTTCACGTGCCAGATATCGCGGGCGTACTCCGCGATCGCACGGTCCGATGAGAATTTCCCCATTCCCGCCACGTTTTCGATCGCGCTCGCGGTCCACGCCGGCACGTCCATGAAGCGCTGGTCGGCGGCTTCCTGCGCCTCGATGAAAGCCGAGTAGTCGGCCAGCACGAGGTAGTGGTCGCCCCAGTCCACGAGCGTGTGGAAGATGTCCGTATAGCGCGCCGTATCGTGCGGCGAAAAGAAACCCGTGCGGATCTGGTCGAGCGCGCGGCGCAACTCGGCGTTTTCCTCGTAGACCTGGCGCGGCCGGTAGCCCGCGCAACGCAACTGGTCCACCTGGTCGGACGTGTGTCCGAAGATGAAGATGTTGTCCTGCCCCACGGCCTCGCCGATCTCGATGTTCGCACCGTCCAGCGTGCCCATCGTGAGCGCGCCGTTGAGCGCGAGCTTCATGTTGCCGGTGCCCGACGCTTCGGTGCCCGCCGTCGAGATCTGCTCGGAAAGGTCCGCCGCCGGAATCAGCATTTCGGCCACGCTCACACCGTAGTTCGGCACGAACACCACCTTGAGGCGATCGCCCACCACGGGATCGTTGTTGATCTTCGCGGCCACGTCGTTGATCAGGTGAATGATCATCTTCGCCATGCGGTAGGCCGAGGCGGCCTTGCCCGCGAACAGCACGACGCGCGGCACCCAGTCGCGCTCCGGCGCTTCCAGAATGCGGTTGTAGCGTGTGATCACGTGCAGCACGTTGAGCAACTGACGCTTGTACTCGTGAATGCGCTTGACCTGCATGTCGAACAGCGCGTCGGGATTGAAGACAATGCCCGTGCGCTGCAACGCGCGGTGTGCGAGGCGCACCTTGTTGCTGCGCTTGGCCGCGCGGAACGCGGCTTCGAACGCGGCATCGCCACGCAGCTTGCGCAGCGCGCCCAATTCGAAGAGATCGCTGCGCCAACGCGGCCCGATCGCTTCGTCCACGAGGTGCGCGAGTGGCGGGTTCGCCTGCGCGAGCCAGCGGCGCGGCGTGATGCCGTTGGTCACATTCGTGAAGCGGTCGGGAAAAAGGCGCGCGAAGTCGGCGAAGATATCGCGCGTCATCAGTTGCGAGTGCAACTTCGAGACGCCATTCACCTTTTGGCTCGCCACGATCGCGAGATAGGCCATGCGCACGCGGCGCTGGCCGTATTCGTCCACGAGCGAGATGCGGCGGATCTGGTCGAGATCGTGCGCGCCGCGGTCGCTCGCTTCGCGCAGGAACGCCGCGTTGATGTCGAAGATGATTTCGAGGTGGCGCGGCAGCAAACGCGCCAATAGTTCGACGTCCCAGGTTTCCAGCGCTTCGGGCATCAACGTATGGTTTGTGTACGAGAACACGCGGCGCACGTGGGCCATCGCATCGTCCCACGGCAGATGATGCACGTCCACGAGCAGGCGGATCAGTTCAGGAATCGCCAGCACCGGGTGCGTGTCGTTCAGGTGCACCGCGACCTTTTCGGAGAAGCGCCCGAACGTGCTGTGTGTGCGCAGGTAGCGGCGAATCAGGTCCTGCATCGTCGCCGAGACGAAGAAATACTCCTGGCGCAGGCGCAACTCGCGCCCGGCCATCGTCGAGTCGTCGGGATAGAGCAGACGCGAAACGTTCTCGGAGATGTTGCGCGCTTCCACCGCGCGCTGATAGTCGCCCTGGTTGAACGCCGAAAGATCGAGTTCTTCATCCGCGCGCGCGGACCACAGCCGCAGCGTGTTGGTCGCGCTCGTGGCGTAGCCGGGAATCACCGTGTCGTAGGCCATGGCGTTCACATGCTGCGTGTCGACCCACTCCACATGCCCGTTGCGCTGCAAGGTGCGGCCGCCAAAATGCACGGGGTACTGGACCTCGGGCCGCGGAAACTCCCAGGGGTTGCCATAGCGCAGCCAGTAGTCGGGCGCTTCGACCTGCTCGCCGTTCACGATCTGCTGGCGGAACATGCCGTAGTCGTAGCGAATGCCATAGCCAAAGCCCGGAATGCCGAGCGTCGCCATCGAATCGAGAAAGCACGCCGCCAGCCGGCCGAGGCCACCGTTGCCGAGCGCGGCGTCGGGCTCGTAATCGAGCACGGTCTCCATGTCGACGCCCACACTCGCGAGCGCCTCTTTCATCTGCTCGTGAATGCCGAGTGCGATCAGCGCGTTCGAGAACGTGCGGCCGATGAGAAACTCCATCGACAGGTAATAGACGCGTTTGACGTCCTGATCGTACTGGCGGCGCGTGGTGATCATCCAGCGCTCGACGAGGCGGTCGCGCACGGCGAGCGCCGCGGCGTGCAGCCAGTCTTGCGGACGCGCCGTGACGGCGTCCTTGCCGACACCGTACATCAGGCGATTGGAGAGGGAACGGCGCAGCGCTTCGACGCTGCTTTGCAACTGATCGAACTCGAGACCGATGGCTGTCATCGACGACTCCTGTCGAAGAAGCAGAGCGTCCCAAAATGGTGCAGGACGCGCGGTTGTTCCGGGCCTGCGCCGCGCGGGGCGGAACGGGACGATGACGCATCGGCGTCGCGGCGCAAAAGGCCGGCACCGCTCGCCAGCGAGCGCAGATCAATTTGCAGAGTAGTGCATTTTCAAATCGTGTGCGGCGGCGCGCAAATCGCGCGCGGACGCTAGCCGCCCGGCAGGCGGAACCCGCCGACCGCCTCGATCCCTTGCCATGCGGACGGCTCCGCGCGCGCAGCGCGGCGGCACGCGTGCGCGCGACGGGACTGGCAGTTAGTTGCGATATGACGGCGCTCGATGGCATTCGACGACGATTGCGCGCGGCCCAAAGCCTTACAGTCACCCCACGCTCTGAAGCGTCTCCTGCAAAACCAGCCGGGCTCTGTAACAATCGCAAAGTTCGTCCGTGCGGCCCGCGCCGCAGCCTTCATCGTCCCACCCGCCCGAGACTGTCTTGTCCGAAACCCTTTCCGCGGCGCGCGAATCCCGCAATACCGGCCATTCCGAGCCCCCCGACGCGCCCATGTCCGCGAAGACCCGCCGCGCCATGGGCGCGGTGATGCTTGCCGTCGCGCTCGCCACGCTCGACACCGCCATCGCCAACACGGCGCTGCCCGCCATCGCCACCGATCTGCACGCGGCCCCCGCCGCCTCGGTGTGGATCATCAACGCGTACCAGCTCGCGATGGTCGCCACGTTGCTGCCGCTCGCGGCGCTCGGCGACATCATCGGCCACCGGCGCATCTATATCAGCGGCCTCGCGATCTTCACGGTCGCTTCGCTCGCCTGCGCGCTCGCGCCCACGCTCACCGCGCTCGCCGGCGCGCGCGTGCTGCAGGGGCTCGGTGCGAGCGCCATCATGAGCGTAAACACGGCGCTGATCCGGTTTCTTTACCCGCCGCACCGGCTGGGGCGCGGGCTCGGCATGAACGCGCTGGTCGTGGGCGTTTCGTTCGCCGTGGGCCCGACCATGGCATCGCTAATCCTCTCCGCGGGCACCTGGCCGTGGCTCTTCGCGATCAACGTGCCGCTCGGCGTGGTCGCGCTCGTGTTCGCGCTGCCGGCGCTGCCGCAAACGGCGCGCGGCAAGCACGCGTTCGATCCCGTCGCGGCGGTGCTCAACGTCATTACCTTCGCGGCGCTGATCTTCGCGCTCGGCGAAGCCGCGCAGCGCGCGCCCGGCGTCGAAGTGGCCATTGCCGCCGTCGTGGCGCTGGTGTTCGGCGCGCTGCTGATCCGACGTGAAGCCGGACATCCCGCGCCGATGCTGCCCGTGGATCTGTTCCGCCGGCCGATATTCGCGCTTTCGTCGGTCACCGCGATCTGCTCGTTCGCGGCCCAGGGCCTCGCGTTCGTTTCGCTGCCGTTCTATTTCGAAACCGTCCTGATGCGCAGCCAGGTGGAGACCGGCTTCCTGATGACACCCTGGCCCGTGGTCGTGGCCGCCGCGGCGCCCATTGCGGGACGCCTCTCCGACCGCTATCCGCCGGGCCTCCTCGGCGCGATCGGTCTCGCGATCCTCTCGGCCGGCATGGCGTCGCTCGCTTTGCTGCCTGCGCACCCCTCGGTGACGGATATTGTCGTGCGCATGGCGATCTGCGGCGCGGGCTTCGGCTTTTTCCAGTCGCCCAACCTGCGGGCGATCATGGCGAGCGCGCCGCCCGAGCGCAGCGGCGGCGCGAGCGGCACCATCGCCGTCTCGCGTCTGCTCGGGCAAACCACCGGCGCGGCGTTGGTCGCGCTGTGCTTCGGGATCGTGGGCCGGCACGGCCCGACGCTCGCGTTGGGCCTTGGTTGCGCCTTTGCGGGCGCGGCGGCCATTGCGAGCGGGCTGAGGCTCTTCGCGCCCTCGCACCGGGCGGTGCAGGGCGGGTAATTCAGGTAGTGCGGGCGATGCGGCCCGCCAAGGCCTGAGGCAAAGACGCGCTGGAGAAGCGCGCCTTTGCCAGCCGACCTGTCGGCTCAGCGCGCGAAGTAACCCTTCACCGCCGCCACGAACGTATCGATATCGGCGGCCGTGACGTCGAGGTGCGTCACGAAGCGCGACGCGTACAGCATCTGCGTGAGGATGCCGCGCTCCTTGAGATACGCCTCCAGGGGCGCGCAGTGTTCCTGCGGGAACTGCACGAACACCATGTTCGTGGCCTGCGACATCACCTTGACCTGATCGATCTGCGCGAGACCGGCGGCAAGACGCGCGGCGTTCGCGTGGTCGTCGGCCAGACGCGCAACGTTGTGATCGAGCGCGTAAAGGCACGCGGCCGCGAGCACGCCCGACTGGCGCATCCCGCCGCCCAGCACCTTGCGCCAGCGATGCGCGGCGTCGATGAGCGCGCGGCTGCCCACCAGCACCGACCCCACCGGCGTGCCCAGGCCCTTCGAAAAGCAGATCGACACCGAGTCGAAGCCCGCCGTGAGCGCCTCGAGCGGCTGGCCCGAAGCGACCGCCGCGTTGTACACGCGCGCGCCGTCGAGGTGCGTGGCAAGCCCGCGCTCATGCGCGAGCTGCGTGGCCTTCGCGACGTAATCCGCCGGCAGCACCTTGCCGCCGATGGTGTTTTCGAGCGCGAGCAGGCGCGTGCGCGCGAAGTGGTCGTCGAGCGGCTTGATCGCGGCGGCGATGCGTTCGAGCGGGATCGAACCGTCTTCGGCGTTGTCGAGCGGCTGCGGCTGGATGCTGCCCAGCACGGCCGCGCCGCCGCCCTCGTACTTATAGGTGTGCGCCGCCTGGCCGACGATGTACTCGTCGCCGCGCGCGCAATGCGCCATCAGCGCGGCGAGGTTGCTTTGCGTGCCGCTCGGGAAAAATAGCCCCGCCTCCTTGCCCGCCTCCTGCGCCATGCGCGCCTGCAGGCGCAGCACGGTCGGGTCGTCGCCCCACACGTCGTCGCCGGTTTCGGCGCGGGTCATGGCGGCGAGCATGGCTTCGCTCGGACGGGTGACGGTGTCGCTGCGCAGGTCGATCATTGCGATGAAATCCTCGTGGTTGAAGCACGCGCGCGGCAAACGTGCGCGCGCCTTGTCGGGCGCGCGCTCTCGCGGCGTGAGAACCATCGAGTGTATTTTCAAACGGCGGCCCAGCGCAATGCCGGGGCGCTCGCGCCGCGGCTAGTGCGCGAGCAGCGGCAGCGGATCGACGGGCTTGCCGTCGCTGCGGACTTCGAACTGAACGCCGCCGGAGCCCATTTCCGCGATCGGCTGGCCTTGCGAGACGGCGTCGTCTTCCTTCACGAGCAGCCTGCCGTTGCGGCCATAGGCCGTGACGACCTGGTCGTTGTGCTTGATGATCACGAGCGGTCCGTAGGCCTCGATACCCGTGCCCGCGTAGACCACCCGGCCAGCGGCAGCGGCCTTGACCTCCTCGCCGGGCGTGCCGCCGATCACGATGCCGGTGGACTTGCCCGGCACGAAGCGCTGCAGGATCGGGCCGCGTGCGGGCCACGCGAGCGCGATGGCGGGCGCGACGGGCGCGGGCATGGCTACGCCGGCTGCGGCGGGGGCGCTGGGCGTCTGCGCCTGCCCCGGTGGCGTGGGCGCCGGGTAGTTGGGTGGGGGGGCGACGCGCAGCACCTGGCCGGGCAGGATCTGCACGTTGGCTGAAGGCAGCTGGTTCCAGATCGCGATGTCCTGCGGACGCTGGCCGAAGGCCACGGCGACGCGCGCGAGTGTGTCGCCCGGATTGACGCGGTAGTAGCCCGCCGGCACGCCGCTCGTGGACACTGGAGGCGCGCTCGGGGACTCCGCCCACGGCGTGAAGGTGCTGCTACAGGCGCTGCAGACGAGCGTAAGGGCGGCCAGCGCCGCATACGCGCCCGGGTTTCGCCGTTGTCGATTCATCTTGCTGTTCCTCGCTTGGTCCTCGCGTATGAAGAAAAAATACGCGTAGGGGATGCGCGGCGGGCCGCAGGCGTTCGCTTGCGCGCCACATTCCGCGCGAATTGCATCGATGCCAGGCCGGAAATGGCGAACGTCCCCCATTATATCGTTCATGCCCGAACCGCCTTTTTTAGCCGGCATGCGCGCCCCGCCTGCGTTTGCGCGGGTCAACGCCTATACTGGTTCACGCGTCACCCGATAATCAGATGAAAGGCCTCTCGCTGCAGTCCCAATGGCCCTGAGGGATCCGAGAATGAACAAAGCCACCTTTCTTTCGCTGCAGCTCAACGTCGAAGATGTCACGTCGTCGCCGGGCCTCGTCGAATTGTTGAACAACCATCTCATCTTCGCAGCCGACGTGGCCGAGGCCGCCGACGAACTGGTGCAGCACGCCAGCATCGCGCGGCTTTCCGGCGCCACCCAGGCGTGCGTGGAAATTCCCGCCGTAGTCATCGAGCGCCTGCGCGATGCGCTCGACACCCTGAGCGGCTATGACGAAACGTGGCTTTTCGCACTCGAACCCGGCCGTGCGCTCTTCGACGACATTGCACGCCGGCCGCGCCTGCTTCACTAGTACACGAACCCGGAGCGGACGGCGCCCTACCCGCATCGCCCGCCCCATTTGCCTGCGCGCTGGCGCCTGTGTGCCATGCTGCCGCGCGCGGAGCGCCTCGTTTTTGGCGCGCCAAACTGGGGGAACCGCCGTGAAATCCATTTTGAACCGCCGTAACACCGCGCTCTCTGGCGCACCATCGCGCATCCTTGCCGTGGCCCATGATGCCGCCACGCAACGCGCCGTCGCAAGTGAAGCTGCCAGCCGCGCGCCGCAATCCGCGGCCAATCCCGCCGATTCCGCAGTGACGCCAACCGAGACCACCGTCGAGATCGAGTCGCGCGCGGAGGCGACCGTGGTATCCGAGGGCGCCGGCGGAACGCGAACGGTGTCCACACTCCATCCGGTGCCGGTCATGCCCGCGCACCTGAACGGCCGCCCGGTGCAGATCGCCGACGGCGCCGCGTTCGAAGCGCTCCACGCCGCCGACGAGTTGATGACGTTCCGCGTGTACCGCTGCTTCGCGTATACGGTCAGCCTCTTCTTCCATGCGCCCACGCTCGGCTACTTCGTCGCGCTACATCAGGAAAGCGTACTGTGGCGCGCGCTGAAAGCCAACGATCTCGACGCGGCCGGCTCGGCGTTTCACTTGATGCAGGAGCAAGCCACGCGCCTCGCCGACGGCGAAACGCGCCGCGTGCAGCTCGTTGCGCAAAACGCGGAACTCTCGCGGCAAATCGAGGAGTCGGAAGCCCAGGCCGAACGCCTGCGCGTGGACCTGCAGCGCCACGCGGAACAGGAGGTAACGGTGACGGGCCGCCAGAGTCAGGTGCGCAAGGAAGTCGCGCAGCTGGAGGCGCAGCGCATCGCCGCGCAGGCGCAGTTGAACAAGGCACACCGGGCGCTGCATCAGCTCAAGGTCGCGACGAGCGAGGGCGTGCCGCATCTGCATGCGCGGTGATCACGCAAGCGGGCCCAGTTGCCGCGCGAATCGCCGGGCGGCTTCCAGGCCGAAGCGGCTCGGCGCCAGCTTGACGTCGCGCTCGTACTCGACGTCGATGCCCATGCGCCACGCCGCGATGCGCTTGCCGTAGCAAATCAGCGTATCGAGCGACTGCATGACGAAGACGATGGCAGGCAGCACCTGCTGGTAAAGGGTCTGCGCGCGCTCGATATCGCCTGAACGGAACGCCGTGTAAATCTGCTGCTGCCAGTCGAAGCAGTCGGGCGCGACGATCATGCCCGCGCAGCCGGCGCGCAGGTTATCGAGCAATTCCATGCCGCCGCGCCCGTTGAGCACGGGCATCAGGTCGCCGATCTGCGCGATCGTTTCGGCAATCGTCACCGCGGGGCCTTCACCTTTGAGCACACGGAAGTTCGGACATTGCGCCGCAAGCGCGCGCAAACTGCCCGGCGAAAGCCCGACGCCCAGATACTCCGGCGCGTTCTGAATGCCGACCGTCACATCCAGCCCCGTCATCACGCCAGCGAAGAAGTCGAAATAGAACGATTCGGGCTGTGCGCTTTCGCCCTGCGCGCGCGCCGGCGGCTGGAGGATCAGCCACGCCGCGCCGCGCTCGATGGCGAATTGCGCGAATTCGCGCTGCGCCGCCACCGTGGGACCGCTCACCGTGACGGCAAGCGGCAGCGCGCCGCCGCTGTCCTCCTGCGCCCAGTCGATCACCTGCTCGCGTTCAGCGCGCGAAAGCTTGTTGACCTCGGTCGCGAGCCCGAGCACCGCCATGCCCGGCGCCCCGCCGCGCACGGCCGCTTCGACCTGGCGGCGCATGGCCGCGCGGTCGAGGCGGTTTTCGCGATCGAAGAACGCGTAGAGGATGGGATAGATGCCGGCAATGTCGCCGACGGATGTGGCAGGCGCTGCCATCGCTGCCTCCGGCACGATCAGTGCGAGTCGCGCGGCACGGCCGCACCGCTCGCGCCAACGAGAAAGTCCAGGTCGGCGCCCTTGTCGGCCTGCAGCACGTGTTCGACGTAAAGCCGGTAATAGCCGCGCTCGGGCAGCTCGGGCGCCTTCCATTCCGCCTTGCGGCGCGCGAGTTCCTCGTCAGAGACCTCCAGATGCAGGCGCCGCGCCGCGACGTCCAGCTCGATCATGTCGCCCGTGCGCACGAGCGCGAGCGGACCGCCCGCCGCCGCTTCGGGCGACACGTGCAGCACGACCGCGCCATACGCCGTGCCGCTCATGCGGCCATCCGAGATGCGCACCATGTCGGTAATGCCCTTTTGCAGCACCTTCTTCGGCAGCGGCATGTTGCCGACCTCGGCGAAACCGGGGTAGCCCTTGGGCCCGGCGCCCTTGAGGACCATGACGCAATGCTCGTCGATATCGAGCGAAGCGTCGTCGACCTTTGCGTGCAGTTCCTCGACGTTCTCGAACACCACCGCGCGGCCGCGATGACGCAGCAGCGCGGGCGTGGCGGCAGAAGGCTTGATGACCGCGCCGTCGGGCGCGAGGTTGCCCTTGAGCACGGCGATTCCCGCTTTGGGCTTGAACGGCTGCGCAAACGAGGTAATGACTTCGGCGTTGTAGTTCGGCGCCTCGGCCACGTTTTCCCAGATGGTTTTACCGTTGACGGTCAACGCGTCCCGATGCAGCAGCCCTTGTTCGCCGAGTTGGCGCAGCACCGCGGGCAAGCCGCCCGCGTAATAGAAGTCCTCCATCAGGAAGTGGCCTGAAGGCTGCAGATTTACGAGGCACGGTATGTCCGAGCCGAGTTCCCAGTCGTCGAGCGAAAGCGGCACGCCAATGCGCCGCGCGAGCGCGAGCAGATGCACGACGGCATTGGTCGAGCCGCCGATGGCCGCGTTGGTGCGGATCGCATTTTCGAATGCCGCGCGCGTGAGGATCTTCGACATCGTGAGGTCTTCGCGCACCATCTCGACGATGCGCCGGCCGGCGAGTTGCGCGAGCACCTGGCGGCGCGCATCGACAGCGGGGATGGCCGCATTGTGCGGCAGCCCCATGCCGAGCGATTCGACCATCGAGGCCATCGTGGACGCGGTGCCCATGGTCATGCAGTGGCCGCGCGAGCGGTTCATGCACGACTCCGCCTCGACGAATTCGGCCTGCGACATCGTCCCCGCGCGCACTTCCTCGGACATTTGCCACACGCCCGTGCCCGAGCCGATTTCGTGGCCGCGAAAACGTCCGTTGAGCATCGGGCCGCCCGACACCGCGAGCGCGGGCAAGTCGCACGACGCTGCGCCCATCAGCAAGGCCGGCGTGGTCTTGTCGCAGCCGACGAGCAAAATCGTGCCGTCGATCGGATTGCCGCGAATCGACTCTTCGACGTCCATTGAAGCGAGGTTGCGAAACAGCATCGCGGTGGGCCGCAGGTTCGACTCGCCAAGCGACATCACGGGAAATTCGAGCGGCAGGCCACCGGCTTCGTACACGCCCTTCTTCACGTACTGCGCGAGCTCGCGAAAATGCGCGTTGCACGGCGTGAGTTCCGACCACGTATTGCAGATGCCGATGACGGGGCGGCCGTCGAATGCGTCGTGAGGGATGCCCTGATTTTTCATCCACGAGCGGTGGATGAAGCCGTCCTTGTCGGCTTTGCCGAACCAGGCCTGGCTGCGCAAGGGCTTGCGGGTGGGGTGGGTCATGGCGGGGCGTCTCCTGTCGCTGGGCAACTGTTATGGAAACTGCCGACCGATCATAGGAGTGGCGTCCGGACCCGTCAATGTTTGCTACGGCGTCCTTAGACAGCGGAAAACGCGCCACAAAAAAGTACGGGCCGGTGGAGAACCGGCCCGCGCTGGACTGCCTTTTGCAACAACGTACTGCGTACTGCCTGCTACACATCATGCGTACTGCTACTGCACGGCTGCACCTCTCACTGCGCCAGCCAACTTCAACTACCTTCTGCTCTCTCTGCGTACTGCAACTGCTTCACTGCAACAACTGACCTGCGTACTGCCTACTGCGTATTGCAACTGCACACCGCGAACTGCCACTTCTACTGCAACCGCTCTCTACGTACTGCGACTGCAACTTCTACCGCAACAACTCACTGCGTACTGCAACGACTCAAACTACAACTTCTGCTGCAACTACCAACTACGTACAGCGACAACTCACTACAGGGGGTAGCTTGCCGGAACCGCCGGGAGCGGTTCCGTTCGGTCAGGGCTTAGTGGCCGAAGTAAATGCGTTGGTTCGGTGCGACTTGCGCCGGTTGCACCGCTGCGCCCGACTGCGACGTGCCGACTGCCGGTGCGCCGTAGCCGCTGGTGTCGCCGGCGGCGAGCTTTTCCTCGGTCACGCGGGCTTGAGCGGCCTGCAGGTTTTCCGGGTAGTTCACATGGTCAGCCGACGGGTTGTAGCCAGCCTTCTCGAGTTGAACCAGTTCTGCGCGCACTTGAGCGCGGGTCAGGCCTTGCTCGCTCGACTGGGCGAACGAGATTGCCGGAACAGCAAGAGCGGCGGCAACAACGGCTGCGGAAATAAGCTTGTTCATGATCGGACCTCCATCTGTTTTATGTCGGCTTCGGAACACCGTGTTCGTCAGCCGTTGAATACAGTGTAGGCCTCCGGCTCATATAGGGAAAA
The DNA here is from genome assembly GCF_905220165.1 of Paraburkholderia sp. J10-1. Taxonomy (NCBI): domain Bacteria; kingdom Pseudomonadati; phylum Pseudomonadota; class Betaproteobacteria; order Burkholderiales; family Burkholderiaceae; genus Paraburkholderia; species Paraburkholderia sp. J10-1. Next base: position 241,177 of record NZ_CAJMYW010000002.1, read on the forward strand.
CCCTTATTCGTCAAAACACCGTTGCAATTCTCGCAATAAAAAAAGGTGAGTCCCAAGGACTCACCTTTCGATTCCAACAAAGACCGCAACGACATTGCGGTCTTTTGTCTTGCAATTTCCTTACGACCAGTCGGCGTGGAAGCTGCCGGGCTTGTCGATGCGCTCGAACGTGTGCGCGCCGAAGAAGTCGCGCTGCGCCTGCACGAGGTTGGCGGGCACGCGCTCCGAGCGGTAGCCGTCGAAGTAGGCCACCGCCGACGAGAACGCCGGCACCGGCACGCCCGCGCTCACCGCCTGGATCACCACGTCGCGCAGCGCCGACTGATAGTTGGCCGCGATGTCACGGAAATAGGGATCGAGCAGCAGGTTATCGAGCTGCGGGTTCTTCGCGTAGGCGTCCATGATCTTCTGCAGGAAGCGCGCGCGGATGATGCAGCCGGCGCGGAAAATCTTGGCGATCGTGCCGTACTGCAGGTCCCACTTGTACTCGTCGGAGGCGGCGCGCAGTTGCGCGAAGCCTTGCGCGTACGAAATGACCTTCGAGAAGTACAGCGCGCGGCGCACCGACTCGATGAACGCCTTGCGGTCGCCCGAGAACGGCTTCGTGTCCGGGCCCGAGAGCACCTTGCTCGCCGCCACGCGCTGCGTCTTGAGCGACGAGAGCACGCGCGCGAACACGGCCTCGGTGATGAGCGGCAGCGGCGCGCCGAGATCGAGCGCGTTCTGGCTGGTCCACTTGCCGGTGCCCTTTTGCGCAGCGCGGTCGAGAATCACGTCGACGAGATCCTTGCCCGTTTCCTCGTCCTTCTTGGTGAAGATCTTCGAGGTGATTTCGATCAGGTAGCTGTCGAGTTCGCCCTCGTTCCATTCGGTGTAAACCTTGGCCAGTTCCTCATTCGAGAGGCCGACCACCTGCTTGAGCACCGCGTAGCTTTCGGCGATCAGCTGCATGTCGCCGTACTCGATGCCGTTGTGCACCATCTTCACGAAATGGCCTGCGCCGTCCGGACCCATGTAGGCCACGCACGGCTCGCCGTCCGGCGCCTTCGCGGAGATTTCAGTCAGGATCGGCGCAACGAGATCGTAAGCATCGCGCTGGCCGCCCGGCATGATCGACGGGCCTTTGAGCGCGCCTTCCTCGCCGCCCGACACGCCCGTGCCGATGAAGTGCAGGCCCGACTTCGCGAGTTCCTGATTGCGGCGGATGGTATCGGTGAAGTGCGTATTGCCGCCGTCGATCAGGATGTCGCCCTTCTCGAGCAGCGGCTTGAGCGCGGCGATGGTGTCGTCGGTGGGCGCGCCGGCCTTCACCATCATCAGAATGCGGCGCGGTTTTTCGAGCGAATCCACGAACTCTTCGAGCGTGTACGCCGGCACGAGCTTGCGATCCGGATACTCAGCGATCAGCTCGTCGGTTCGGGCGCGGCTGCGGTTGAACACCGAGACCGCATGGCCGCGGCTTTCGATGTTGAGCGCCAGATTGCTACCCATCACGGCCAGACCCACAACGCCGATTGGCTGTTTGCTCATGTTGTTTCTCCACTTCATTCATAGACGGCGCCGCAACGGGGCGCCAACCGTGCAAGCATAAGGGAAACGCCCTGGAGCCGCGCGCACGCGCGCAATGCGGCTCATGTTTCCCTACCTGCTTAGCGTTTTCGGAACACCAGGCTGAAATTGTTCGCCGGCATCGCCACGCGCGCTTCGCAGTCGAAGCCTTGCGCCAGCGCCAGCGCCTCCACGGCCTCCATGTCGCGCACGCCCCAGGACGGGTCGCGCGCGCGCAAGTCGGCGTCGAAGGCCTCATTGCTCGGCGCCGTGTGCGCGCCTTCGCGCCGGTACGGCCCGTACAGCACGAGCGCGCCCCCAGAAGCCAGGCGCGCGCCCGCGCCTTTCATCAGCGCTTGCGCGGCCTCCCATGGCGCGATGTGAATCATGTTGATGCAAACGACGGCGTCCACCACGTCGATCGGCCAAGGCTCGCGTCGCACGTCGAGATCGAGCGGCGCGCGCAGGTTAGCCAGACCCGTGTGCTCGCGCCAGGCGTCGATCGAGGCGCGGGCGCGCGCGTCGGCGTCGCTCGGCTGCCACACGACGTCGGGAAACGCAGCCGCGAAATGGACCGCATGCTGGCCGGTGCCGCTCGCGATTTCGAGCACCGTGCCCCGCGCGGGCAGCGCCCCGCGCAGCACCTCCAGGATTGGCGCGGCGTTGCGCGCGGCGGCGGGGGCGGAAAGACGTTGCGCGGCTTGCGGGTCGTTCATCGTGTTGCGTTCTCTTCAGCGTTGAATCGGCGTTGAACCGGCGTTCAGTCAGTACAGCGTGGTCTTGATGCGTTCGGCGAGACCGGCTTCGTAGGTCTCGGCGTCGAACGTCTCGCCATATTGCTCCTCGTTCACGCGGCGCAGCATCTCGCCGGCGCTCGGCAGATGCGAGCGTTCGACGTGGTGCGACGGGTCCCACAGCTTCGAGCGCACGATGGCCTTGGAGCAATGGAAGTACACGCTTTCCACGTCGATCACGAGCACCGAGCGCGGCGGCTTGCCATCCACGGCGAAGCTCGCGACGAGTTCGGGGTCGGTGCTCACGCGGCCGCGTCCGTTCACGCGCAGCATCTCGCCCACGCCCGGCACCATGAAAAGCAGTCCCACCTGCGACGACGCGACCACGTTGCGCAGGCTGTCCACCCGGTTGTTGCCGGGGCGGTCGGGCAACGCGAGCGTGCGCTCATCGAGAATGTGCACGAAACCGGGGGCGTCGCCGCGCGGCGAACAGTCGAGGCCTTCCGGGCCGCCCGTGGCGAGCACGACGAACGGCGAGCTTTCGATAAAGCGCCGGTAGTCCGCGTTGACGTGATCGATTTCCTTACGCAACGCGCGTTCGTGCGGTGTGCCGTAGTGGGCTTCGAGGGCGGCTAGCGTGGTCAGCATGGCGTCGGTTCCGTGGAATCGTGGCGTGTCAGGGGACGAGGCGCGCGCCCAGTGCGTCGAGCACGGCGGCGCAGGGTGCTTCGAGCTTCAGCGCGAGGAGCGGGTCGGCGCGCGTCTTGCCCATGTTGATCGCGGCCACGGGCTTGCCGCGCTGCTGCGCCCAGGCACAGAAACGATAGCCGGAATACACCATGAGCGAGGAGCCGACCACGAGCACGGCGTCGGCCTCGTCGAGCGCGTTCGAGGCGCTGGCCACGCGCTCGCGCGGCACGTTCTCGCCGAAGAACACCACCGAAGGCTTGAGCAGGCCGCCACACGCCGCGCATGCGGGCACGTGGAAGGCGTTGGCGCCGTCGAAGTCGAGATGGGCGTCGCCGTCGGCGGCGGGTTCCGCGATCGCGCCCGCAATGTCCGGATTGCGCGCCACGAGTTCCGGCTGGATCGAGGCGCGCGAATACTGCGCGCCGCAGTCGAGGCAATGCACGTGCGCGATGCTGCCGTGCAGTTCGATCACGTCGCGGCTGCCTGCGCGCTGATGCAGCCCATCCACGTTCTGCGTGACGAGCGTGCGCGCGTAGCCCGCCGCACCGAGGCGCGCGAGCGCGCGGTGTGCGCCGTTGGGCTGCGCGAGACCCACCGTGGGCCAGCCGATCAGGCTGCGCGCCCAGTAGCGCCGACGCATGCTCTCGGAGCCGAGGAATTCCTGCAGCGTGATGGGCGGCGAGCGCTTCCAGGCGCCGTTCTCGTCGCGGTAGCCCGGAATGCCCGAATCCGTGCTGATGCCCGCGCCGGTCAGCACGAACAGGCGCGGATGGCGCTCGACGAACGCCTGCAGTGCGTCGAGCGCGGCGGCATCGAGAACGGGAGCGCTGGGAGCGAGGATGGGGTCGGTCATGGCGGCGGGTAGCAATGCAGTTCAGTGCGAGGGCTTGCCGCGCGATTCGGTGGATTTCGCGGCTGGCTTGCGCGAGGCTTTCGCCTGCGCCGCGCGCTCGGCTTCGCGCGCTTCCCACGCAGCCAGCGCGGCGCGATACCGGCCGAATTCCTCGTCGTATAGATCGAAGATGCAGGGGTCGCAGCCGCTATGGCAGCAGTCGTCGTTATCGGGACATGCGGGCGGCTGGGGACGCGGATCGTCGTCCGGACGCGGGGGCAAAGACATGGGCGCTCAGGCGGCGTGGTGGTTCAGCGGCCAGTATACGGGACTGCGCGCGAGCGCGTGCGGACGCGCCTGCGCCCGCTCACATCCGTTTGCGCCCGTCTGTTGCGCTCAGCCTCGGCCCACGAACGGCATCTTCGTCGCCATGACCGTCATGAACTGCACATTCGCTTCGAGCGGCAGTTGCGCCATGTGCAGCAGCGCATCGGCCACGCGTTCCACGTCCATCAGCGGCTCGACGGCAATCTCGCCGTTCGCCTGCGGCACGCCGCGCGCCATGCGCTCGGCCATCTCCGTCGCCGCATTGCCGATATCGATTTGCCCGCACGCGATGTCGTAGCGCCGGCCGTCGAGCGAAACGGTTTTCGTCAGGCCGGTGATGGCGTGCTTGGTGGCCGTATAGGCGATGCTGAACGGCCGCGGCGCATGCGCGGAAATCGAGCCGTTGTTGATGATGCGCCCGCCGCGCGGCGTCTGCCGCTTCATGAGCCCGAACGCCGCGCGCGTGCACAGGAACACGCCGGTGAGGTTTGTATCGACCACGGCGCGCCAGTCGTCCACCGAAAGCTCGTCGATGTCCACGGCCGGCGCGTTGCGGCCCGCGTTGTTGAAGAGCAGATCGAGCCGGCCGTAGCGCGCGCGGATCGTCTCAAAGAGCGCCTCGACGGCCGCCGCGTCGGTCACATCGCAGGGCGCCGCCAGCGCCTCTTCGCCACGCGCGCGCGCCTCGCCGGCGAGCGCTTCGAGCGGCTCGGCCCGCCTGCCCGCCAGCACGACGGCGAAGCCATTGGCCAGCAGCCTGAGCGCGCACGCGCGGCCTATGCCGCTGCCCGCGCCCGTCACCAGTGCGATTTTGCGTTGTTGCGTATCACTCATCGTTGCCTCTTGCTTTCGGTTGAGCCTTCAGTCGAGCGGCTGGTCGTTGGGATTCGCAAAGAGCGCTTTCATCGGCTCCGACATCGGATAGTCGAGATTCACGCCCGCAGGCGGAATGGGCGACTCGAACCAGCGCCGGTAAAGCGCGAGCGCTTCGCCCGAGCGCTCCATCTTCGCGATGGTGTCGTCGGCAATGCGCTTGAATGCGGTGTCGCCGCGCCGGAACATGCAGCCGTAGACCTCCGACCTGGCCGGGGTGCCAACAATCGCGTAAGCGTGCGCGTCGCTCATGGCATTCGCGCTTTGCGCCACCGGCGCACCCGGCGTCTCGCTCGCCATGTAGCCGGTTGCGAGCGCGGCGTGCAGCAACGGCTCGTCCATCACGAAGGCAACGGCGCGTCCGGAGCGCACGGCTTCGACCGAATCGCCATGAGTCTTCGCTACGACGATGTGCATGTTCATCGCGCGCTCCAGGTTCCAGCGGCGCAACAGGCGCTCTTCCGAAGTGCCCGTGGTCGTGACCACGGTGCGGCCCGCGAGATCGCCGAAGTCCTTGACTGGCGAGCCGCGCTTCACGAGCATGCGCACGCCGTACTCGAAAAAGCTGTTCGAGAATGCGACGTCGTTCTCGCGCTCGCGCGTATGGGTCGTCGTGCTGCACTCGAGATCGATCGTGCCGTTCTGCACGAGCATGATGCGGTTTTGCGGCGTGACGATCACTTCGCGCACGCGCAGCGCCGGAAGCTTCAGTGTTTCGCGCACGCTTTCCACAATGCGCTCGGTAATCTCGTACGAGTAGCCCGTTGCGTGCCCGCCGCCGGCCATATAGGAGAAAGGCACGGTCGCATCGCGCACGCCAATGGCGATCGTGCCGGTGTCGCGAATCTTGCGCAGCGTGGGGCTTTCCAGTTCATCGGCATGCACCGCGCCCGCAGACGCGCAGGCGCACGCGAGCGCCGCGCAGCGCATGGCCAGGAGCGCGCGCGCCATGCTGCCGCGCCGCATGGAGCCACTCGGTGTTCCGGCGATGCCCAGCGGCTTTGACTCGCGCTTCAACCGTCTCTCCTGTGGATCGCTCATTCGTTCGCTTGAAGCGCGCACCGCGCCGCTTCCCCCTGCGCGCAATTGTACCGGTGGCCCGTGGCGGCTCGCGCCTTCACACTGCGCAAGAATGCGCGAGGCTTGCGCGCAGCACTTCCACGAACGCGTTGCCCGCCTGCGAGTCCATGCCGCCTTCGCGCCACATGGCGAACACGCCGACCGTGAGCGCCGGTTCGACGCGCCGGATCGCCACGGGCTCGCCCGCTCCGCGCGCGCTGAGTTCGTCGAGCAGCACGCGGCCGACGCCGCGTGCCGCAAGTGCGCGCGCGACGTGCCACGTTTGCGCCTCGACTGCCGCGAGCCGGTCGTCCACGCCTTCGGCTTCGAGCAGGTTGCCAATCGCCTCGCCGAGCGGGTCGACGTTGCCGATGCTGATCCACTCGCCGTCGACCAGATCGCGCAACGCGAGCGGCGCATGTTCCGGCGTGGGGTCGTCGGGCGGCGCGACGCAGACCACGGCCGTGCGCGCGAGTTCGACGGCGGCAATGCCCGGCCGCGCGGGCGGATTGAGCGCGACGCCCAGATCGAGTTCGCGCGTGAGCAGCGCGTTGAGCAGTTCGGCCGTGTGGCGCGTCTGGATCTTGAGCGACACATCGGGATAACCTGCGCGAAACGACTGCACGGCAGCCGGAATCAGGCTCATGCCAAGGCTGGGCAAACAGCCGATACGCAACAGCCCTTGCGGACGCAGCGCGAGATTGCGCGCGAGATCGCGAATGCCGTCGAGGTTCGATTGCAGCTTCTGCGTCTCGGCGAACAGCAATTCCGCCTCGCGCGTGGGCTGCAGGCGGCCGTGCGCGCGGCTGAAGAGCTTCAGACCCGCGCTGCGCTCCGCATGCGCGAGCACCTTGCTGACCGCGGGCTGGGACACGCACAGCAGCTCTGCCGCTTTGGAGAGTGAGCCGGTGCGCATGATCGCGTGAAAGACTTCGATATGACGTAGACGCATGGGGCGCATGCCGCACATGCGTTCATGCGCGGCGTGACGAAAGAAAACCGCAAGGATAGCGCGTTCGGGCCTGAAGCCAAATGCGGCTCAAATGCGGCTCAAACGTGGTTCAAACGCGGAAATCGGACGCCATGTCCTCTTCGCTGCGCGCGACAATCTCGCCGCTGCGCGCGGCCTTGACGAACACGTCGTAATCGCGCTCCACCTGGTCGGCATAGCTGAACGCGTAGGTCGTGAGCGCCTCCGCGAACAGGTCGCTGCGGCCAATGTACGAAGAGATTTCGATAGCCGAGCTGCCCGACTTCGCATGCGCGCGAGCGAGCGCCCAGCCGCACAGCCGCGCATAGCCGCACAGCAGCGTGCTGTCGAGCAGCTGGAGATCGATCGAAAGCTTCATGTCGCGCAACTGGCGCACATAAAAATGGCGCCCCGCGGGCCCCGTGGTCCAGCCAAGAAAGATGTCGCTCGCCGCCTGCAGAAGACGCTGGCCGTGCACGACACGCGCACCTTCGTGCTTGATCGAAGGCGACTTGAAGTACTGCGAAACAACCGAGCGCCGTGCCTCTTTCACCTGCAGAAAGAGCGGTTTCTCGTGATGATCGACGAGCAGCATCACGAGGCAGCGCGTGCCCACGCTGCCCACGCCCACGACCTTGAACACCAGATCCTGAATCGCGAAGTGATCGAGCAGTTCGCGCCGGTCGGGCGCGAGCGTTTTCGTGTATTCCTCGTACATCGGCTCGATCAGTGTGCGCCAGTCGCCGAGCGTGAACCAGTCGTCTTCCGGGTCGAACAGCGTGTTCACGCCGTGCACGTGAAAGAGCGCGGGCGGCACGTCGTGAATCGTCCAGTGATCACCGTCGCGCTCCGCTAGCTTTTCGAGCAGGTTCTCGTGCGTGCGGTTCGCGGCCTTCTCCATGCCGCGCCGGATCAGGCGTCGGCCTTCGGGCGTGAGCGCGGTTTCGACCATGCGATCGAAGGTGATTTTGTCGTACCAGAGATCGAGCGCGCCGAACTCGGCATATTGGCGCAGGCGGTCGCGATAGCTGGTCACGGCCGCCATCACCAGTTCCTCGGCCACGCCGCGCGAGTAGCGCATGTGCCGCGCCGCCACGACGAAGCTCGCCACGAGGCGCTTCACGTCCCACTCCCACGGGCCGGGCGCCACCTCGTCGAAGTCGTTGAGATCGAACACGAGTTGGCGCTCGGGCGTGGCGAAGCCACCGAAGTTCAGCAGATGCGCGTCGCCGCAAATTTCCATTGCCATGCCGGTGCTGGGCACGCCGGCGAGATCGTGCGCCTGGAGAATCGCGCTGCCGCGAAAGAACGTGAACGGCGAGACGATCATGCGCCCGTAGCGCAGTTGCACGAGGTTCGACACGCGGCCTTCGCTGCTTGCGCGCAGGAGGGCTAGCGGATCGCGCTTGAAGGTGCCGGTTTCCTTGTGGCTCGAACGTTTCGAGCGCTCGCGCACGGCACGCCCGGCCGCCTCGCGTTCAGCAACGGTGCTCCCATTCATGACCTTCTCCGGTTCTTGTACGGTCTCGCGCCGTCCTCGCAGACGGCCAGACTCGGGGGATATTCGTCCTGCATGAGCGGCGGCCTCGCGCGCGGTGGCCGCGGCGGAAGCGTTGGCGTTCCGCTTGCGTATTTAAGCGTGGGGCCCCGTTTCGTGCAAGCAACGTGGCCGGAACCGGCGCCCGGTTGTACACCTCTGCGCACCATGCGCGCAACGCGCGAGCGCGTGGTGTACCGTGCGCGAAAGATGCGCCGCACGCCTTGCGCCCTCACCGCCCCGCCGGACACCCGCCATGAACGTCACAGTTTACGGAACGCTCGTCGTCGCATCGCTCGTGCTGCTGGCCGGACAGTGGCTCGTCGCCGCCGTGCCAATCTTGCGCAAATGGACGATACCGGAACCCGTAGCGGGCGGCATCGTCGCCGCGCTGATCGTGTTCGGTCTGCACAGCTTCGCGCACATGGACGTGGTCTTCGACACCTCGCTGCAAGCGCCGCTCATGCAAGCGTTCTTCGCCACCATCGGCCTCAATGCGAACCTCGCCAACCTGAAACACGGCGGCCCTGTGCTCGTGCGCTTTCTCGCCGTGGTGGTCGCGCTTCTCGTGCTGCAAAACGTGCTGGGCATTGCGCTCGCCATGGCGTTCGGCGTCGATCCGCTGTACGGGCTGCTGGGCGGCTCGGTGTCGCTCGCGGGCGGGCATGGCACGGGCGCCGCGTGGGGCGCGGTGTTCACCGAGCATCACGGGCTGCAGTCCGCCACCGAAGCGGCCATTGCCTGCGCCACGTTCGGGCTGATCATGGGCGGCATTCTGGGCGGCCCGGTGGCGCAGCATCTGATGAAGCGCATCGGCACGCCGGCTGGCGACGCGGCGCCCGACGCAAGCGGCGCGGCAACGCCCGACCCGTACGCATTCGAAGAACCGAAAGCCGAGCAGCCCACCACGCCGGGCGCGTTCATCAACACGCTCACGCTCATCGCCATCAGCCTAGCTGTGGGCGACGCGCTCTCCGGGCTCATCGCGGGCACCGCGTTCGAATTGCCCACCTTCGTGTGCGTGCTGTTCGTAGGCGTGCTGCTCGCCAATGGGCTCGCGCTCCTCGGGCGCCCCGTGGCCGAGCACGCCGTCGCGCTGATCGGCAACGTGAGCCTCGCGCTCTTTCTCGCCATGGCGCTCATGACACTGCGCCTGTGGGACCTCGCCGCGCTCGCGCTGCCGGTGTTCACGATCCTCGCCGCGCAAACGCTGCTCATGGTGATCTACGCGATCTTCGTGACGTTCCGCGTGATGGGCGCAGACTACGACGCTGTCGTGCTTGCGGCCGGCCACTGCGGTTTCGGCCTCGGCGCCACGCCCACGGCGATCGCGAACATGCAGGCGGTCACGGCCCGCTTTGGCCATTCCCATCTCGCGTTTCTCGTGGTGCCGATGGTGGCCGCGTTCTTTATCGACATTGCCAACGCGATCACCATCAAGCTCTTTCTCCTGCTGCCGATTTTCCATTGAGCGGCAGGGCGCCTCACGCCAACCGCGCTAGAATGATGCGATTCACGGCGCGCCGCGCACGGCGCCAACGTTCGAGCGTCACTATGTCCCTCACTGCCTGGCTCTTCTTTCTGCCCGCCTGTTTCGCACTGAACATGGCGCCGGGGCCGAACAATCTTCTCTCCATCAACGTCGCCGCGCGGCACGGCTTCCTGCGCGCGTTCCTTGGCGGCGCGGGGCGGCTCGTGTCGTTCGCCGCCATGATCGCGCTCGCGGCCACCGGGCTTGCCGTCGTGCTGCGCGCCTCCGAGGCGGTCTTTTTCGTCATCAAACTGGCGGGCGCCGCTTACCTCGTGTGGCTCGCCGTGCAGCTTTGGCGCAGCGACGCCAACCCGATCGGCGAGAGCACGGACAGCGACGCCTCGCTCGCGCGCCTTGCGTGGCGCGAGTGTCTTGTTGCGGCGGGCAACCCCAAGGCGATTCTCGTTTTCACGGCCTTCCTGCCGCAATTCGTCGATGTCGCGAAGCCCATCGCGCCGCAGTTCGGCGTGCTCGGCGCGAGCTTTCTCGTGCTCGAATGCGTGGCCATCGCGCTCTATTCGCTTGCCGGCATGTACCTCGGCCGCTGGCTCACGCGCACCACCGTGCGCCGCTGGTTCAATCGCACCTGCGGCGCGTTTCTCGGCCTGATCGGCGTGAGTTTTCTGCTTGTGCGGCGCGCCTGAAGGCCTCGTTGCGCAACGCTTTATCCATAAGTTTCTCTTGATGATTTTCGCGAGAAACTTTAACTGTCGTTAATCGACAGCAGCCCCTATGCTCAAACCATCGTCCGGGGTCGCGGCGAGCGCCTGGCTTTTCCCCAACGCTCTCTGAAACGCCCACGGACAAGCGGTTTTCAACGTCATTGGGGTTTCAACATGAAGATCTGCATCTTTGGAGCGGGCGCCATTGGAGGCATGATGGGCGTGCAACTCGCACGCGCAGGCGCCGACGTGAGCTTCGTTGCCCGCGGCCCGCATCTGGCCGCCATGCGCGAAAACGGCGCTCGCCTGCTGATGGACGGTGAGGAGTACGTGGCGAAGGTGCGCTGCACGTCCGACCCGCGCGAACTCGGTGTGCAGGACGTCGTCATCATCACGCTCAAGGCGCATTCCGTGGCGGGCGTGATCGACTCGATGCAGCCGCTCCTCGGCAAGCATACGGCCATCGTCACCGGCACCAACGGCATTCCCTACTGGTACTTCTACCAGCACGGCGGCAAGTTCGCGGGCACGCGGCTCGAAAGCGTCGACCCGGACGGCTCGCAATGGAACCGCCTCACGCCCGAGCGCGCGATTGGCTGCGTCCTCTACCCGGCCGCCGAAATCGACGCGCCCGGCGTGATCCGCCATGTGTACGGCAAGAAGTTTCCGATTGGCGAGCCTTCGGGCGAGCGCACCCCGCGCATCGTCCAGCTCCATGAAGCCATGCAGGCCGCCGGGTTCGATGCGCCGATCCGCGAGAACATTCGCGACGAAATCTGGCTCAAGCTGTGGGGCAATCTCTGCTTCAACCCGATCAGCGCGCTCACGCACGCCACACTCGACGTCATCACGAGCGACCCGGCCACGCGCGCCGTGGCGCGCACGATGATGCTCGAAGGCAAGCGTATTGCCGAGCAGTTCGGCGTGAATTTCCGCGTGGACGTGGAGCGGCGCATCGACGGCGCGGGCGCGGTGGGCGCGCACAAGACCTCGATGCTCGTCGACCTCGAAACCGGCCGGCCGATGGAGATCGATCCGCTGATCACCGTCGTGCAGGAAATGGGCAAGCTGGTTGGCGAGCCGACGCCGGCCATCGACACGGTGCTCGCGTTGATCAAGCAGCGTGAGCGCATGGCCATGCAGGCGGCTTAAGTCACGGCGAAGGGGCGGCGCGTGCGCCGCTTTTTTTGCGGGATTGCGGAGCCTGGAAAAGCAAAACGGATCGCATCGAGCGATCCGTTTTGCTTTGCAGCAGAAGGAAACACGCGCTATTCGATGCGCGCGTGTGTGCGGGTCACTTGCAGCGGCGGCGGCGCATCGGCGCTGCGCAGCGCGACGCGCATCGGCGCGCCGTTCGAGCCGCGCATCGGCGAGCCGTCGATGGAGGTTTCCGGCAGCGCTTCGTTGTCCTGCGACGAAGCCTCCGCGTCCGAACCGTCTGGCGCCGCGCTGTCCGCCATAAACTGCGACCACGCCGCCTGAGCGCAAGGCCGCAGCGAACGATGGCGGCGGCGCACGAGCATCGTCGTCACGTTGACGACAGGATGCAGCAAGCGCGTAACGAGCGGCCCCGCGGGCGCAGGCCAGTGACACGTTGCGTGCGCAACTTCCCCTGAGCGATGCGCATGCCCTGCGCGCGCGCCCTCCACGCACACCGGCAGCACGCCGATGCCCATGCCGAGCTGCGCCATGCGCGCCACGCCCGCCACGTGCGCGAACTCCTGCAGCGGCCTCCCCTCGGGCCGCAGACCGTCCAGCGCGCGCATCACCGCACCGCGGCAGCCCGCGTCGCGATTGAGCGTGACGAGCGGCTCGCGCGCGAGATCGTCCCATCGCAGCGCCCCCTGTAGCGCAAGCGGATGGTGCGCGGGCAAGAGCGCGCATAGCGGTGTGGCGGAAAGCGGCTGCACGTCGAGATTGCCGCTCGCGAACGGCACGCTTTCGGCGATCACGCCGAAATCGGCCTCGCCCTGCTCGACCGCCTGCAGCACAGCCGCCTGCGGCAAGTCCTGCAATTGCAGCGTGAGCGAAGGAAAGGCCGCGGCGCAGCGCGCGAGCGCGGCGGGCACCCAGGTCGACGAGAGCACCGGGTTGCTCGCCACGAGCACCACGCCGCTATGCGACTGGTGCGCGTCGCGGCCCTCGCTGAGCGCCATCTCGATCTCGTCGAGCAGGCGGCCGATGCGCCGCTCGAAGCCGCTGCCCGCGAGCGTGAGCTCGACCTGGCGCGTGGTGCGGTCGAAGAGCTTGAGTTCGACCGCTTCTTCCAGTTCGCGCACGCAGCGGCTCACCGCCGACTGCGTGAGCCCGAACTCGCGCGCGGCGCGTGTGAAGCTGCGCGCCCGCGCCACCGCGACGAACACCTTGAGTTGCTGGAGCGATACGTTCATCGACATGGCGGGCCCGCGCGCTTCATTCGCCGCTTTGGTTGGACCAGTGCGGCAACCCCGCGCCCGTATTCGTTGCCAGCGTGACATTGGGCTCGCTGCCTGCTTCGTTGCTTGCTTCGCTGCTTTGTTCGATCAGGCGCTTGCGCATCGGTGCGAGGAAGAACTTGGCGCTCACGCCCGCCGCGATCGTGATGACCGCAGCCGCGATGAACACGGCGCTCCAGCCGCCCGTGGCAGACAGCACCGAGGCTACCGGCACGAGCAGCGCGGCGGTGCCCTTCGCGGTGTACAGCGTGCCGGCATTGGAGGCGGCGTACTTGCTGCCGAACGTGTCCGCGCAGATGGCCGGAAAGATCGAGAAGATCTCACCCCAGAACAGGAAGATCAGCGCAGCGAAGACCATGAATGCATACGGGTTCGTGCCGAACTGCATCATGCCGAGCAGCGCGAGCCCTTCGCCCACGAAGATCAGGAACATCGCGTTCTCACGGCCGATCTTGTCGGAAATGAAACCGCACAGCGGACGCGTAAAGCCGTTGCAGATGTTGTCGATCGAGAGCGTGAGCGTGAGCAGCGGCAGCGTCATGCCGAATACCGTCATCGGAATGCGGGCGAGGCCCCAGTCCTTGGCGATCGGTCCGATCTGCGCCGTTGCCATCAGGCCGCCAGCGGCCACCGCGACGAAGCAGATGTAGATCACCCAGAACACCGGCTGCTTGACCATCTGCCCCGGCGTGTAATCGACGCGCGAGACGAGACTGCGGCCAGCCACGACGAAGGAGCGCGGCGGCACCGGCTTTACGAGCAGGAACGAGAGCACGAGGATCGACACGCCCTGCAACACGCCGAAGAAGAAGAACGTGTGCTCGTAGCCTGAGCGCGTGATCATGTTCGCAATCGGAATTACCGTCACGGCAGCGCCGGCGCCGAAGCCCGCGGCCGTGAGACCGGCGGCGAGACCGCGGCGGTCCGGGAACCACTTGAGCGCGTTGCCCACGCAGGTGCCATACACGCCGCCCGCGCCGATACCCGCGATCACGGCAGAAACGTAGAGCATCGGCAGCGTCGTGACGTAGGAGTTGATCACCCAGGCGAGGCCTGCGCAAACCGCGCCGCCTGCCACGACCGGACGCGGGCCAAACTTGTCGACGAGCCAGCCTTCCACCGGCACGAGCCAGGTCTCGGTCAGAATAAAGATCGAGAACGCCAGTTGAATCTCCGCCTGGCCCCAGTGGTGACGCGAGTTCATCGGTGCGACGAACAGCGTCCATGCGTATTGCAGGTTGGCAACGAGCGCCATGCATAGCATGCCCACCACCAGTTGAAACCAGCGGTTCGTCCAGAACGGACCGCTCTCGCTCCTCTGACCGATTGCATTCATATCGCTTGTCTCCGCTATCTATTCATTGCAGCCGCGCAATTGCGGGTCTGCATAAATTCAGGCTTATGGTTTTATCTTTTTCACTTCCAGATGCTGTTTTTTATTGGCCAGATGAATCAGATATTCGAATTAAAATTCGTCAATCCTCATTCACCCTGACCGTACAGCAAACCCCTTAAAACATCGTTAAACAAGGGCTTTTCTACGTGTTGTCCCTTATGAAATCGTATTTCCGAGCGTTAACCCGAACATAGATTCGAGCACGTCGCACGGCATTCGGATGCCTTTCAACTATGCTAGGATGATTGCTGAATTACTCACAATTAAAGTTTGTTATTATGTGGATTCAGTATCCTTTATGGTTCGGCCATGACGATGCGAAACGCCACGCTGCGCCAGCTCAAGGTCTTCGAGACCGTGGCGCGCCACCTCAGTTTTTCGCGTGCTGCGGAAGAGCTGCATCTCACCCAGCCGGCCGTTTCTACGCAGGTTCGGCAGCTCGAAGATCACGCAGGCCTGCCGCTCTTCGAGCAGCTCGGCAAGAAGATCTATCTCACGCCCGCGGGCACGGAGATGCTCCACTACAGCCGCGCGATCATGCAGCAGTTCCACGAAGTCGACGAGGCGATGAGCCAGCTAAAGGGCGTCTCGGGCGGCAAGCTCAACGTGGCCGTCATTAGCGCGGGCGATTACTTCTTTCCGCGCCTGCTGGCTGAGTTCACGCGCCGCTACAAGGGCGTCGCGCTCAATCTCTCCGTGCACAACCGCGAGCAGCTGCTCCAGCAGCTCGCCACCAACCAGACCGATCTCGCCGTGATGGTGCGGCCGCCCCACGCAACCGACGCCATCAACGAGCCGTTTGCGCCGCACCCGTACGTGATCGTCGCGGCGCCCTCGCATCCGCTTGCGCACAAGCGCGCCATCAAGCTCAGCACGCTCGCCAACGAGGCGTTCATCGTGCGCGAGCGCGGCTCGGACACATGGAATTCGATGGAAGAAGGCTTCGCCGGGAAGATCACGAACCTCAAGATCGCCATGGAGATTCAAAGCACCGAAACGATCAAGCAGGCCGTGATCGCGGGCATGGGCATCGCGTTTCTCTCGGCGCACACCATCAGCCTCGAATTGCAGGTCGGCCACCTCACGGTGCTCGACGTCGAAGGCTTCCCGGTCATGCTCAACTGGTACGTCGTGCACCGGAAAAACAAGCGCCTGCCGCCCGTCGCGCTCGCGTTCAAGCGCTTCCTCATGGAGGAAGGCGCCGCGCTTATCGAGAACATTACAAAAGTGTCAGAAGCAAGTTTGCATAAGTAAGGTTTTATACCTACGCCGAAAACTATCACGCATGGCTAATCATTCGCGTCGTGTTGCGCGTTCTGTCGTGTTCCCCTGCTCCCGTAGATGATCTTGTGATGCCTTTGGCGGGCTGCCTCAGTGCGGCCCTTGCCGCTGCCGCAACGCGCCGCCCCGGCTGCGCCGCCGCCGTGGCAAGTCCTGTGACGCGTGATGACCCGCGCGCCCCGGGCCGCCATGCGGCGCGTCGTTCGCGGCCAGCCACGCCGGTTCGAAGGCGCCGCCGCCGCAGGCCGCGACCAGCAGTTCGTCCGGCACACCCGCGAAGCTCGCGTTGAATATTGCACTGAAGGGCTCGCTTGACAGTGACGCCTCGACCGCGCCCGTACGCGCGAGCCGCGGCCGCCTCGCGCCGCTCATGAGCCGCGCGCCCAGTGCCGCACACAGCACGCTCGCCGCTACCAGTATGGAGATTTCGACGTCGGGGCAAGCACGCACGCTCAGGAACCCATAGCCGAGCGCCGCTGCAAGCAGCAGCGCCATGACATGAACGACGCGGTCGCCACGGCCGAACGGCACGCGCCTTCGAGCCGCGCCACTCGCTCGTGCGCCACGGCTGAACAGACTCAGCGCGCCGCCGACCAGCAACGCGCCGGTCGCCACCGCGACGAACAGCGCCACGCGCGCGATCGGACTACGCTCAGGCTGCAACACGTAGCCAATGAAAGCGCCGATCAACACACTCGCGCCCGAAACACCGCCGAGCAGCGCGGCCGTCCGCGCACGTCGCGTGAGGTCGCGCCGGCCCGCGAGGCACAGACCGCCCAGCACACCCGCTTCGACAGCGACCGTCGCAACGGGCGACTGCATCCAGCCCGCGGCGATCAAGCCGGGCGGCACGGTCAACAGCAATGCGAACGAAATGGCGAAGGCAAGCCGATGCTTGTGCGGCGCAGCAGCACGCTTTGCACAGCGCAGCGCGGCACGGGAACGTGACGACGACCATGCACGGACCGGCGCGAGCGCCGCTAATTGTGCAAATGCACAGACGAGCCATGCGAATAGCGCACCCACACCCAGCCACGCCAGGTCGCCAGCCAGTTGCTCCGGCATCTCTCCTCCTCGCGCGGCATGTCTGCCGCGCGTTTTTGGTTTTACGTCATCAGGCCCCGCTCTCTACGGCAGCAAGCGACTCGCTCTGCGCGCATGCGGTGCCCAACATATTGCTCAACGTGCCAATCCCTTCGATGGTGACCTCGACAGTTGCGCCATCAACGATCGAGCCTACGCCGAGTGAAGTCCCGCACGCAATCACGTCACCCGGTTCGAGCGTCAGATCCTGCGAAATGAGGCTCACCTGCTGCGCCGGCGAAAACACCATGTCGTCGAGCGGATAATTCTGGCGCTCCACACCATCGAGTTTCGTGACAACGCGTGCGCGCTGCCAGTCGAACCCGGAAACGATCGCCGGGCCCAGACAACAGAACGTATCGAAACCTTTGGCTCGGCACCATTGCGGGAAGTGCGGATTCTCGGTGATGAGGCCCGCAGCCGTGACGTCGTTGACGATCGTGTAGCCGAAGATCGCCGACTCGGCTTCCTCGACGCTCGCGTCGCGGCAGCGCTTGCCGATCACGATGCCGAGTTCGCCTTCGAACACGATTTTTCCCGCATAGTGGGCAGGACGCCGAATCAATTCCGCAGAGCCGATCACCGAAGCCGCCGGCTTGATGAGGAAAAGCGGGTGCGAAGGCACCGGCTTTTCCAGCTTCGCGGCGAGCGCGTGAAAATTGTTCCAGAGCGCGACCACCTTGCCGGGCGCACAAGGCGCAAGCGGCGTGAGCGCGCGCAGCGACAGCACCGCGCCAGTGGGCACCGGCTGATCGAGCCCTTCGTATTCGTGCAGGTAACCGTTCTCGACGCGGCCGAACACAATGCTCCCGTCGCTCGCCATCAAACGCATCCACGTTTCCATGTTTTCGCTCCCTGGTTTCAAACGGCGCCAGACACGCGCAGCGAGTGAATCTCGTCCTTCGTGTAGCCGAATTCAGCGAGCACCTCGTCGGTGTGTTCGCCGAGCAGCGGAGAACGCGTGACTTCGGTCGGGCTGTCCGAGAGCTTGATCGGGTTGCCCACCGTGAGGTACTTGCCCCGCACCGGGTGATCCACCTCGACGATCGTTCCGCTCGCGCGCAGCGATTCGTCGCCCGCGATCTCCTTCATCGAAAGAATCGGGCCGCATGGAATGTCGTAACGGTTGAGCAAGGCCATCGCGTCGAACTTCGTGCGGTGCATGGTCCAGTGCTCGATTTCGTCGAAGATCGCCTTCAAGCGCGGCAGACGCGCATTCGGCGTGGCGTAGTCCGGGTCGTCGATCCACTCCTCGCGTCCGATCAGCTTGCAGATGCGGTCCCACACCGGTGCCTGCGCGATGAAGTAGATATAAGCGTTCGGGTCGGTCTCCCACCCCTTGCACTTGAGAATCCAGCCCGGCTGCCCGCCACCCGACGCATTGCCGGCGCGCGGCACCGCTTCACCGAAACTGTCGTTGGGGTACTGCGGGTACTCCTTCATGACGCCGGTGCGTTCGAGCCGCTGCTGGTCGCGCAGCTTCACGCGGCACAGGTTGAGCACGCCGTCCTGCATGGCTGCGAGCACCTTTTGGCCGCGCCCCGTATGCGTGCGCTGATAGAGCGCCGTGACGATGCCGAGCGCGAGATGCAGGCCAGTGCCGCTGTCGCCGATCTGCGCGCCCGAAACGACCGGCGGACCGTCGTCGAAGCCGGTCGTCGAAGCCGCACCGCCCACGCACTGCGCAACGTTCTCGTAGACCTTGCAGTCCTCATAGGGCCCAGGACCGAAGCCCTTCACCGAGGCGACAATCATGCGCGGGTTCAGCGTCTGGATATGTTCCCAGCTGAAGCCCATGCGCTCGAGCGCACCCGGCGCGAAGTTCTCGACCAGCACGTCGCAGTCGCGGATGAGCCGCTCGAGCACCCGCTTGCCTTGCGGGTTCTTCGTGTCGAGCGTGAGCGAACGCTTGTTGCCGTTGAGCATCGTGAAGTAGAGGCTGTCTGCGTCCGGCAGGTCGCGCAGCTGTTCCCGCGTGATGTCGCCAGCGCCTGCACGCTCTACCTTGATCACGTCCGCGCCGAACCAGGCGAGCAGTTGCGTGCAGGTGGGTCCCGACTGCACATGCGTGAAATCGAGGATGCGCACGCCGTTCAATGCCTTGCCCATGTCATATCTCCTTATCTAATCGTGGCCGGGCGAGTTTTCGAAAATCGGTGGGGTTGCGTGGGCAGAGGCGTTTCGCGCCATGGCGCGACATCTGCGTCCTTGAGCAATACGGTATGTGATATATCAGAACGAGGCAAGAGGGGAATTGCTCATCGGGAATGCCATTAGAATCGCGTCAAAGCCTTGCCCAGCCTGGCTTTCGCGCAAGTTCGACGTCGTTGACGCGGTGCACACGAGGGAAAACCCCGAGAATCTATCGCGCCTGATATGCCAGATTCCGTGTGAAGGATGGCTGTAAGGGCCCGCGATTTGGTCAGGGATGCCAGGGGTTGATGCGCATAAAGTCGGCCGGTGGAGGCCTTTGAACCACCGGGACGCGCTGGGACGTTACTGCATGCAAAACGGGAGACCCGAAGGTCTCCCGTTTTGCACTAACCGCGGCGCTAGTTGCGCACTTCAGTCAAGGAAATCGCAGTTCTTCTCGACGTAAACCGCGAGATCGAGCGAATGCTGGCGCACGAGCTTTTCCGCCAGTTCGGTGTCGCGCTTCTCGAGCGCCTCGATAATGCGCAGATGGTCGACGATCGAGCGCGAGGCCCGGTCGCTCTGCGAGATCGTCATGCGGCGAATGGCGCGCACGTGCACGAAGATGTTCTTGATGGTGTCGAGAATGATCTGCGACTTGGAAAGCTCGACAATCGCCTGGTGGAACGCGATGTTGGCGTCCGAGTACTCGGCGATATGCTCGGCCGGCGTGCTGTCGCGGAAGTCGTCGAACATGTGGCGCAGCCGCGCGATTTCCTCGTCGGTGGCGTGAACCGTGGCGAGGCGTGCGGCCATGCTTTCGAGCGCCGCCCACATCTGGATCATCTCCACGATCTCGCGCTTGCTCTTGCGCACAATATAGATGCCGCGGCGGGGCACCATGCGCAGGAAGCCTTCCTGCTCGAGCAGCGTCATGGCCTCGCGCACGGGCGTGCGGCTCACGCCGAGCGACTCACTCAGCACGCGCTCGTCGAGCCGGATTTCTTCGCGTGTCTGGTAGATGTCGGCGTCGGCAATGGCCTGGCGCAGCATGGCGTAAGCCTGATCGCGCAGGCTCAGTGTTGCGTTGATGGGCTGCAGCGCCAGCTTGAGCGGCGCCGCTTCCCGGCTTGCTACTACTTCAGTTTGTTCTGACGACATTGATTACCTCTTTTCCGACCTGCGGACGGATTCGCGGACCGAATTGTGCACGACGCACCGCCTTCGCGCGCGGCGCTTCGCCCAAACCGACGTACCGGCCATGCTGTGCAGCTTGCTCAATAGCAGACTGCGGCAGCCACCTGGCGATCATGACCGTAGCAGCCGCACCCAGACCCACAACCGCAGCACCGAAAAGTGCGAGAGAAACGAAATCCATTTGAAGCTCCGCATGATTGAGTAATCGAATAACTCAATCATATGCTGCGTTGCGGCAGAAAGCAATATTCTGTATGTGATATATCAGATGCAGTCGTTTCCGCACAACACTTCGATGCTTCCGGGGCTCAGCAGGGGGTGCGCTCCCACATTATGGGTACAGTCGACCGTATATCTATGAAAAACAACCCATGCTAGTGAGAAACCGGTACGGCCCGCAAGAGGATACGGCATCGAAGGGCACGATCGCGTCAGGCAAACGTGTGAACGAGACTCGCGCGCAACACACACTACGGCCGCCAAAGCTATTTAAGCATTTCAGGTTGACAGCGCGGCGAGCCACCCCGCACACTCGACCCATGCACACTTCCGTCACCCGCCTCGTCATCGCAAACACGATGAATCATCCGTGGAAAACCCATATGGGTCGTCCACGGGGATGGTGTGCGTACTAGCAGTCTGTCGTCACGCAAATCACAAGCCCCGCCGGCATCGACGGGGCTTTTTGTTTTTCTGGGTGGCAGCGCTCCGTTCGTCGGCTCCAAAAAATGGAGAACACGATGGATGACGCATTTCAGGCAGCTTCACAGCCTGCTTCACAGCCCGCTTCACAAGCCGCTTTACAGTCCACTTCACAGCCCACCGCGCAACCCGCTCCGCTGACCGTTGCAGACGCAACCGACCGCTTCGACGACCCGTTGCCCTCGCAGTCGGTCCACTTCGCCGTGCCGCCCATGCGCACGCTCACGTGGCGCGTGAATGCGTCAGCCACGCTGCGGGTTCAATCAGCCCAGGTGTGGGTCACGCGCGCCCGCTCGCCCTACGACCACTGGCTGCAGCCGGGCGAGACGCTGCGCCTCGAACGCGGCGAGCGCATCTGGCTCAGCACCGAGGCTGTTTTGCCGGCGCGCGTGAGCATCACGAGCGCATGGCAGCCGCCGTTTGCGGGCGTGCAGCGCTGTAGGGAACGCCTTGCCGCCTGGCTTGCGCTGCTCACGCTACGGCGCTCGCCCGAGGCGTGAAGCCCGCGCGCCGGATGCGCTTTGAGCCGAAGCCAGGGCCGCACACGCCAAAACGCCGGATACGCCGCTCAATGGGCGCATCCGGCGTCGTAAGACGGGCGCTGACTCAGAACTTGTGCCGCAGCCCGAGGTTCACGATGGTTTGGTTCGACGTGCCCGCGTAGCCATACGAACCGATCGAAGCCTCGGCCGGCATCGAGCCGCCCGAGCCGTTGCCCGTATCGCCGCTCGCGTGCTGCCACGCCGCCGTCATGTACAGGTCGGTGCGCTTCGAGAGGCTGTAGTCCGCGCCGAGCGAGACCTGGTTGTAGCTCGCCGTCGTATCGCCATTGGCATGCGTATAGCTGTAGCCAAGACCCAGGAGCAGCGCGGGGGTCAGCTGATAGTTCAGGAAGCCCTGGCCGGTGTTGTACTTCTGGGTGTTGAGGAACACCGAGCTGCCGTCCGGCGAGTAGCGCGCATTGCTGTAGCCGAGGCCGAAGGTGAACTGGCCGAGCTGGTACTGCGCCGCCGCGCGCGCAATGGTGAGCGAGTGCGCCGTGGCGTAGCCGGAGTTGATCGGGCCGTCGAAGGTGCCGTCCGAGGTGCTCGTCCAGCCGTCGGTGCGAATGCCGTTCACCGCCTGGCTGTTCGTCGCGTAGAAGTAACCGCCGGCGAGCGCGAGCGGGCCGTTGGTGTAGTTGACCGCCGCCGAGTACGACTGCTCTGCGCCGGTCGAGCCCGCCACGCCGCCAAACGAGTACATCGCCGCGACCTGCAGGCCGCTCCACACGGGCGTCGTGTACTTGACGGCATTGTTCACGCGGAAGCTGTTGTCGTAGTTGTCGACGTCGCCCGCCGTTGCGAACACGGAGCCGAAATAGTTGTCGGCCGTGATCCCCTGCACGAGATCGATGAGCGGGTCGTACTGCCGCCCCAGCGTTAGCGAACCGTACTGCTCAGCCGTCAAGCCCACGTACGCCTGCCGCCCGAACAGCCTGCCGCCTTGCGCGAGCGAGCCTGTCGACGGGTTGAAGCCGTTTTCCAACTGAAAGATTGCCTTGAGGCCGCCGCCGAGATCTTCGGCGCCCTTCAAACCCCATCGCGAGCCGGAGAGATTGCCATTGCTGCTGTTGCCGAGCGCCCAGAGGTTGTTGCTGCCTTCGGCGTGGTTGACGTACGTGATCGAGGTGTCGATGGTCCCGTACAGCGTCACGCTGGTCTGTGCCTGAGCCATGCCGGCAACCCCGAGCGCGGCAAGCGAAAGGGAAGTCAAGGCTAGTCTGTTCACGTCTTTCTCCCGGCGCAGTAAAACAACTCTTGACCAAAGCAGACTAACTCGCCCGTCGAGCAATGTAAAAGGATTAAACAAGCTGTCTCGAATTAGTGACAGCGGTTTCAGGAAGCGCCTGGATAACTGCCGAAACATTATCTCCCGCTGCGAAACAATGCACTGATCGCCCTCCTGCAACGCCCACCAGGCAAGGCTTTCGGAGAACCGACCAAACCGGCGAGCGTTTCAATATGTGATATACAAGCCCGCATTACTCATAACTTAACGATTACCTTATCGCTTCAACTTATCTGTTAATTAGGCTTTGCAAACATTAATCGACACGAGATAATTCCCCAATTAAATCCGCTAGTTAGGACGCGGCATGGCGCCCGATCGATCCGTACCCAAAAGCGGTTTCTTGTGCCGGGGCGTCAACCGGCGGGTAGTCCTATGCGTTTGCTGAGCTTAACTAGTCCTTTCCGAACGATTACGATTCGACTCGAATTTCCGGTTCGCGGCGCGAGGTGCGCGAGAACCGGCCTCGCAAGAACGTAAACGCAGAACGCGAATAAACGCGATGTCACCGCCGGGGAAGCTGTAACAGTCGATACGGCGACACCGCAGAGAGCCACCAGACCGATCCATGTCTCAATCGCATTCTTCACGCGCGGCGCGCGCCCTCGAGGCGCTGCGCCGCCGTGCCGGAGCCCTGCGCCTGCAGCGCTTTGTCGCGCCGGTGTTCGCGCTCGGCATCTGCGCGCTGCTGCTGGTCGTGTTCCAGCACCTCTCGCGCACGGTCGACTACCACTCGGTGATCCGCCAGCTCTGGACGCTCACGCCAGCGCAATGGGCCGGCGCGCTCGCCGCCACGGCCGTGAGCTTCGTCGCGCTGGTCGGACGCGACGCCGTGGGCCTGCGCTACCTCGGCGCGCGCGTCTCGCGCGGCGCGCTGTGGGCCGGCGCGATCGCCGGCTCGGCGCTTGGCAACGTCACCGGCTTCGGCGCGCTCACAGGCGGCGCCGTGCGCTGCCGCGTGTATGGTGGCGCCGGCGTCACGCCCGCGCAGATCGGCCGCATGACGGTGTTCACGAGCGTCACGCTCGCCCTCGCACTCGTGCTCATGACCGCGCTCGGCATGGTGGGCGCTGCCGGCACGCTCTCCGGCCTGCTGCATCTCTCGCCCGACGAATTGCGCCTGATCGGCGGCGTGGTGCTCGGCTGCGGCGCGGTGCTCGTGATCCTCTGCCCGGCCCACGCACAAGAGATCGAGCCATTTGGCCGCGCATGGCTGCGCTTTTCCGTGCCGGCGCGGCGCGACCTCGTTGCGCAATTGCTGCTGGCCGCGCTCGACGTGGTCGGCGCCGGGCTCGCGCTCTGGTCGGTCATGCCGCACGCACTCCTCGGCTTCACCGACTTCCTCACCGTCTATTGCGCCGCCATGCTGCTCGGCCTGATCGGCCACACGCCCGGCGGCATCGGCGTGTTCGAAGCCGCCATGGTCTACGCGCTCGGCCCGAGCGTGCCGACTTCCAAGGTGCTAGCCGCGCTGCTCGCCTATCGCGCGATCTATTTCGGCGCGCCGCTCGCGCTCGCGGCGGGCGTGCTCGCGGTATTCGAAGGCCGCGCGCTCAAAACTCCGCTCAGCGCCCGCTTTGCGAAGCGCGGCGCCGACGGCGTCTCGCAGCTCGCGCCGCTCTTTCTCGCCATCGTCACGTTCGTGACCGGCAGCATGCTCGTGATCTCGGGCGCCACGCCCGCGTTCTCCAAGCGCATCGCGCTGCTGCAAACCATCGTGCCGCTGTGGGTGCTCGAAAGCTCGCAATTGATGGGCAGCCTCTTCGGCGTGCTGCTCCTCTTCGTCGCGCGCGGCCTGCTGCGGCGCCTCGACGCCGCCTGGTGGCTCGCGCTCGTGATCGCCGTGGCCAACCTCGCGCTCTCGCTTGCCAAGGGCCTCGCCTTCGTCGAAGCGGGCGTGCTGTGCGTGCTGATCGTGCTGCTCCTTGCCACGCGCAAGCGCTTTAACCGCCATTCGTCGATGTTCTCCGAGCGCTTCACGCCGGCCTGGCTCGCCTCGGTCGGCTGCGTGATCGCGCTTGCCGTATGGGTGCTGCTGTTCGCGTTCCGCGACGTGCAGTACTCGCAGAGTCTCTGGTGGCAATTCGCCTTCCACAGCCGCGCCCCGCGCGCACTGCGCGCCACGCTCGGCGCAGGCGTGTTCGCCGCCGCGCTCGCGCTGTGGCAACTGTTGCGCCCCGCCGCGGGCCGCTTCGTGATGCCGCCGAGCGAAGACCTCGAAGAGGCCGCGCGCATCGTGCGTGCGCAGGAGCGCAGCGACGCGGGCCTCGCGCTGATGGGCGACAAGAGCTTCCTCTTCTCCGCCTCGCGCAAGGCATTCCTGATGTACGCGAAGCGCGGCCGCACGTGGGCGGCGCTGCACGACCCGGTCGGCCCGCGCGAAGAGTGGCCGGCGCTGATCCGCGAATTCGTCACACTCGCGCACGCGCACAACGGCCGCGCGGCGTTCTACCAGGTGCGCGCCGACGCGCTGCCGCTCTATCTCGACGCCGGCCTCACGCTGATGAAGCTCGGCGAGGAAGCGCGCGTGATGCTGCAGGAATTCGACCTGAAGGGTCCGCAGCGCGCGCATTTGCGCTACGCGCTCAAGCGCGGCGAACGCGACGGCTTTTCGATCGAACACATCGAGCCCACGCAGATGGGCGCGAGCCTGCCGGTGCTGCGCGCGATCTCCGACGCCTGGCTGCAGGACCGCGAAGCGCGCGAAAAGAGCTTCTCGGTGGCCGCGTTCGACGACGACTATCTCGCCGCGCAGTCCGTGCTGCTGATCCGCCAGAACGGCGAGCCGCTCGCGTTCGTCACCTTCATGACGACCGATCTGAATACCGACGCGACGGTGGGCGTCATGCGCCATTTGCCCGGCGCCTCGCCCTACGCGATGGAGTATCTGTTCACGCAGCTCGCACTGCATCTGAAGGCCGCCGGCTACCAGTCGCTCTCGCTCGGCATGGCGCCGCTCTCGGGCATGGGTCCCACGCCGCTTGCTTCGTCGTGGCACCGGCTCGCGGGCTTCATCTGGCGCTTCGGCGGCCGCTTCTATAACTTCCGGGGGCTGCGCGGCTTCAAGAACAAGTTCGCGCCGCGCTGGGAACCGCGCTATCTGGCCGCTTCGGGCTCGATCAGCGTGTTCATCACCCTCGCCGATCTATCGCTGCTGGCAGGAGGCTGGCGCTCATGACATTCCGTATCACCAGGCTGCCGCGCCTTGCAGGCACGGCAGCGGGCGCCGCTGTGCTCGCGTTTTTCACCGCTCACGCAAACGCGGCTTCGATGCCCGCTTCGACTTCCGCTTCAGCGTCCGCTTCACCGTCCGCCTCGGCGCCGGCTTCCGCCGCGACGATGCGCGTTTCCGGCGGCCGTTACGGCGATGTCGCAGTGACGAAACCGACCGGCACGATCCGCGGCTTCACCGTGCTGTTTTCCGCGGACAAGCACTGGAGCGCCGCCGACCAGCAACGCGCCGACGCGCTCGCGCAGCATGGCGCGCTCGTCGTGGGTGTGGATACGGAGCGCTACGCGCAGAACCTCGCGGCCGTAAAGAACGAAACCTGCCACAAGCTCTACGGCGACGCCGAAGCGCTGAGCCATCAGCTCGAACGCCAGCTGGGCGCGAGCGAGTACTACGCGCCGATCGCCATCGGCAGCGGCGAAGGCGCGCTCATCGCTCAGCGCATGCTCTCGCAGGCGCCCGCGAACACGATGGCAGGCGCCGTGTCGCTCGATCCCGCCGCGCAGCTCGACGCGCGCTTCTCACCGTGCCCGGCCGACCCCACGCTGTCGCGCGGCACCGGCCTGCCCGGCTTCTTCGAGCAGGGCGTGACGACGAAAGATACGCACGCAACGAATGCTGGCGCGCCGCGCACCTTTGCCCCCGGTGTAGCCGACGCCGACAAGATCGTTGCGCTCACCTCGAACCATCTGCGCGTCTCGACGGAAAGCGAAGAGGACGTGTCGGATCTGCCGCTCGTCGAACTGCCCGCGGCGCACGCGACCGACATGCTCGCGGTGGTGATCTCGGGTGACGGCGGCTGGCGCGATCTCGACAAGACGATTGCGGAAGCGCTGCAAAAGCAGGGCATTTCGGTGATCGGCTGGGACGCGCTGCGTTACTTCTGGAGCGAAAAGACGCCGGCACAAACGAGCCACGATCTCGCACGCGTGCTGAAGACTTACGGCTCGCGCTGGCATGCGCAGCACATTGCGCTCGTGGGCTACTCGTTTGGCGCGGACGTCATGCCGTTCGCCTACAACCGTCTGCCCGACGCGCTGCGCGCGAAGGTGTCGTACATGTCGCTGCTCGGCTTCGCGCCGGACGCCGATTTCCAGATCCGCGTGACGGGCTGGCTCGGCATGCCCGCCAGCGACAAGGCGCTGCAGGTGCGCCCGGAACTCGCGAAGGTGCCGCCTTCGATCGTGCAATGCGTGTATGGCGCGGGCGAGAAAGACACGCTGTGCCCGGCGCTCGTGAATACCGGCATCGACGTCGTCAAGACGAGCGGCGACCATCACTTCGACGGCGACTACAACGCGCTTGCCGCGAAGATCATCGCGGGATGGAAGAAGGAAATTGCGGCGCGGGGGTGAAGTCGCGCCCCACGCTTACTTTCTCGCGACGAGATACTGCACGCCCTGCGGCCCGTAGCGCTCGGCGTGCGGCAGGTTGGCGGCGAGATGGAACACGTCGCCGGCCTTGTAGTGCCGCTCTTCGTCGCCCACGCGAATGTGCAGATCGCCTTCGATGACGAGCGCCTTCGCTTCGAACGGATGCGAATGGACCTCCATGACGCCGGCTTCGCGCGTCACGACAACGGGTTCGGGAAAGCCTTCATCGGCCAGGCTGCGGATGAATGTTTCGCGCTGCATGATTCGTCTCCTCGCTCGACGGTGTCGACGCGCCATCGGCCAGTTTGGCACGCACGCCAACGCGCTGCACGACTTGGCCTCCCGCCGGACCGCCCACTCCCCTGCAGGCATCCCGGCCAACCTTTCACTCAAATCGACGTGAAAGGCTTTCGAAAAATTCCCCCTTACATTACTAAAAGCTTTCGCCTATAACGACATCACATGTCGCGATTTCCGCTATCTCGCACATGCCTCAGCCCGCCTGGCCTAGCCGGCGGGCTTTTTTTCCGGCGTGCGCGGCATCGGTCGAAAGCTTTCAAAAACCATACTCATTAATGCGCAGAGCTAGTGGAAGCCCTGAGATGCCTTCCGCTTGACTTCGTTGATATATTACATATTGTGTAAACGACTGTCAGGCAAACGACAGGATTCGCTGACCGCGATTCGGGCAGAAAGCGCTCTTCGCGCAAGGCCGTTCATTCGAAGAAACCGGAGACACACATGGAGCATCGGCAAGGAGGGGCGTCGCGATTCGCGTCGCCGTGGACGCAACTCGTGCTCGGCGTCATCTGCATGGCGATGATCGCCAACATGCAGTACGGCTGGACGCTGTTCGTCAATCCCATCAACGAAAAGTACCACTGGGGGCGCGCCGCGATTCAGGTCGCGTTCACGATCTTCGTCGTCACCGAAACCTGGCTTGTACCCGTGGAAGGCTGGCTCGTCGACAAGTACGGGCCGCGTCCCGTGGTCGTGGGCGGCGGGCTGTTGTGCGCCGTTGCCTGGGTGCTCAACTCGGTGGCCGCGTCGCTGCCGGTGCTCTATATCGCGGCGGCGATCGGCGGGCTCGGTGCGGGCGCCGTTTATGGCACCTGCGTCGGCAACGCGCTCAAGTGGTTTCCGACCCGGCGCGGGCTCGCGGCGGGCATTACCGCGGCGGGTTTCGGTGCGGGTTCGGCGGCGACCGTCGTGCCTATCGCCAACATGATCAAGAGCAGCGGATATGAGTCCACGTTCCTCTGGTTCGGTCTGGGGCAAGGGATCGTCGTGCTCGTGCTCGGTTTCGCGCTTAGCGCGCCCGCCTCGCACGGCGTCGCCGCAGCGAAACGCGCCATCGGACAAGCGGCGAAGCAAGTTGCGCAAAGTGCGAGCGCCGTCTACAACGCGAGTCCGCGCGAGGTGATTGCGTCGCCCATCTTCTGGGTGATGTACGCCATGTTCGTGATGATGGCCGCCGGCGGCCTGATGGCAACCGCGCAGCTCGGCCCGATCGCGAAGGACTTCGGCCTGCACGACTCGCCCGTTTCGCTGCTTGGCCTCACGCTGCCTGCGCTCACGTTCGCGCTGACCATCGACCGCGTGCTCAACGGTCTCACGCGGCCCTTCTTCGGCTGGGTCTCGGACCGCATTGGCCGCGAGAACACGATGTTCGTCGCGTTCGGCATCGAGGCGGTCGGCATCGTGCTGCTCTCGCAATACGGCCACACGCCGACGGCGTTCGTCGTGCTTACCGGCATCGTGTTCTTCGCGTGGGGCGAGATCTATAGCCTTTTTCCCGCCACCTGCGGCGACACCTACGGACCGAAGTTCGCCGCGACCAACGCGGGCCTGCTTTACACCGCGAAGGGCACTGCCGCACTGCTGGTGCCGTTCACGAGCGTGATCACCGCGGCAACCGGCAGCTGGCACGCGGTGTTCATGCTCGCCGCGGGCATGGCGGCGGTCTCCGCGTTGCTCGCCGTATTCGTGCTCAAACCATTGCGCAACGCGCATCGCCAAAAGCATGCCGAACCGGCGGCCAGCTTCGCGTATGGCAGCCCGCTCGTGCAGGACTGAGCCCTCTCTGATCCCGCGAAGGCATAAAAAAACGCCGGCGTAAGCCGGCGTAAAGAGAGACTGCTTTCAATCTTCGATCAGGCGACGACTTAGGCCGCTACTCAGGCAACTACGGGCGCTGCCTTCGCGTCTTCTTCCTGCTCGACCGACGAGCGGATCAGGTAATCGAACGCGCCGAGCGACGCCTTCGCGCCTTCGCCCACGGCAATCACGATCTGCTTGAACGGCACGGTCGTCACGTCGCCCGCGGCGAACACGCCCGGCACCGACGTTTGGCCCTTCGCGTCCACTTCGATCTCGCCGTGTTTCGACAGCGCCACCGTGCCCTTGAGAAACTCGGTGTTCGGCACGAGGCCGATCTGCACGAACACGCCTTCGAGTTCGACATGACGCTTTTCGCCCGACGTGCGCTCGAGATACGCAAGACCCGTCACCTTCTGGCCGTCGCCGGAAATCTCGGTGGTTTGCGCGTTCACGTGCACCGTGACGTTCGGCAGGCTGCGCAGTTTGCGTTGCAACACTTCGTCCGCGCGCAGTTGCGTGCCGAATTCGAGCAGCGTGACATGACTCACGATACCGGCCAGGTCGATCGCCGCTTCCACACCCGAGTTGCCGCCGCCAATCACCGCCACGCGCTTGCCCTTGAAGAGCGGGCCGTCGCAGTGCGGGCAGTAGGCCACACCCTTGTTCTTGTACTGCTGCTCGCCCGGCACATCCACGTTGCGCCAGCGCGCACCGGTTGCGAGCACCACGCTCTTCGCGCGCAGCGTCGCGCCGCTTTGCGTGCGCACTTCGAAGCCGTTGCCGGTGGGCACGAGCGCTTCGGCGCGCTGCAGATTCATGATGTCGACGTCGTAGGCGCGCACGTGCTGCTCCAGCGCCGTGGCGAACTTCGGCCCTTCCGTTTCCGTGACCGAGACGAAGTTCTCGATCGACATCGTGTCGAGCACCTGGCCGCCGAAGCGCTCGGCGAGCACGCCGGTGCGAATGCCCTTGCGCGCCGCGTAGATCGCAGCCGCCGCGCCAGCGGGACCGCCGCCGACGATCAGCATGTCGAAAATATCCTTCTGGTTCAGCTTCTCGGCGGCGCGCGACGATGCGCCGGTGTCGAGCTTCGCGAGAATCTCTTCCACGCCCATGCGGCCCTGGCCGAACACTTCGCCGTTCAGGTAGATGGTCGGCACGGCCATGATCTGGCGCTTCTCGACTTCGTCCTGATACAGCGCGCCGTCGATGGTGACGATCTGCACGTTGGGGTTGAGCGTGGCCATCGCGTTGATCGACTGCACGACTTCCGGGCAGTTCTGGCACGACAGCGACATATAGACTTCGAACGAGAACACGCCGTCGAGCGCCTTCACCTGTTCGATCGTGTCGTTCTCGAGCTTGACCGGGTGGCCGCCCACCTGGAGCAGTGCAAGCACGAGCGACGTGAATTCGTGGCCCATCGGAATGCCCGCGAACGTGACTTTCACGTCGGAGTTCGCGCGCTTGATGTCGAACGAAGGGGTACGCGCGTCGCCAGCAGCGGCGCCACGGCGTTCTTCGTAGGAGATGCGATTCGAGAGCGATGCGACATCCTGCAGCAGTTGCTGCAGTTCTTGCGACTTCTCGCCGTCGTCCAGGTACGCAACGATCTCGATCGACTGCGTGACTTTTTCGAGGTAACTTTTGAGTTGATCTTTGATGTTGGCGTCGAGCATGGCGTATTTTTCCGGCTAGAGAAGAAGCGGGGGAATTCTAAGTAATGCCTGGCAATTTCGCCGTTCCGCTTATGGCGTGACGAGGCGAGCAGGGTTCCCGGGCCGCAGCCGCGTGGGCGCGGCCCGGGGATACAGCTAATGAGACTTGGGCGTCATGCGATCAGGGCGATCGCATGTGAACAGCGACGCTTAGATCTTGCCGACGAGGTCGAGCGACGGCTTGAGCGTTTCAGCGCCCGGCGTCCACTTGGCGGGGCAAACTTCACCCGGGTGCGATGCCACGTACTGGGCAGCTTGCACCTTGCGCAGCAGTTCCTTGGCGTCACGGCCGATGCCGTTGTCGTGGATTTCGCACAGCTTGATCTCGCCTTCCGGGTTGATCACGAACGTGCCGCGCAGTGCCAGGCCTTCTTCTTCGATCATGACGTCGAAGTTGCGCGTGATTGCGCCCGTCGGGTCGCCGACCAGCGGGTACTTGATCTTGGCGATCGTGTCCGACGTGTCGTGCCATGCCTTGTGCGTGAAGTGCGTGTCGGTCGACACACCGTAGATTTCAACGCCCAGCTTCTGGAATTCTGCGTACTGGTCAGCCAGGTCGCCGAGTTCCGTCGGGCACACGAAAGTGAAGTCGGCCGGGTAGAACACGACAACCGACCACTTGCCCTTCAGGTTTTCTTCAGAGACCGGAACGAACTTACCGTTGTGGTATGCGGTTGCGTTGAACGGCTTGACTTGCGTGTTGATGAGAGACATGCGTTGTTTCCTCGCTCTGGGTTGGGAAAAGGTATGGACGAAGGTTACGGGAACCGCGCCCGTTTGAAAAATTGGTTGCTTTGATCGCGGGTATTAACCCTGCCTATCGGACCCCATAGCGGCCGTCAAAGCCCGTCTGCATGGGGTTCCGCGCCCGCATCGCGCGGCCGGGGCAACCTTCCGGGCGGTGAGCATACAACACAACTGCGACAATGCGCCTCACATGCCCGCCCTTTCGTGGTGCATCCGCGAGGCGCTACCCCTTAGATGCAGGCGCAACGGCCTTTCTGCAAGGGCTGCGCGCTTGCTGCGTGCATGCTGCGTCAGAGCACCCCGCCGCGCGCGGTTGCTGCACGCGCCGCCAGTCGCTCGCGCAAATATTGCGTGAACGCGCGGATCGTCACGGAAGCTTCACGATGCTGCGGGTACAGCGCGTGCAGCGCGTTGGGCGGCGGCATGAACGGCTCGAGCACCTCGACCAGCAGCCCCGCATCCACCGATCCCGCCACGATGAAGTCCGGCAGATAGCAGATGCCGAGCCCGGCAATGGCTGCATCGCGGATCACTTCGCCGTTGTTCGCGCGCAGCGGCCCGTGCACGTCGAAAGGCGTGCGCACGCCATCGACGATGAACTCCCACGGCGCGCGGCCCTGCTGCCCATACGGCAGGCAGGCGTGCTGCGCGAGATCGGCAGGCGTTTGCGGCGCTCGGCGGCGGCGTCGGTAGCCGGGGCTGCAGCAGGCGATCATGCGCACGTCGATGAGCTTTTGCACGACCAGCGTGGAATCCGCCAGCCGGCCAATGCGCAACGCCATATCGAAACCCTCGCCGATCACATCGACATTGCGGTCGCTTAAGTCCATGTCGAAGCGGACGTCCGGGTGCTCGCGCAGAAATTCGGCAACGAGCGGCGAAAGGTGCGCCATGCCGAAAGACATCGGCGCGCTCACTTTCAGGAGGCCGCGCGGTTCGCTGCGGCGGTCCGACATGGCCTGCTCGGCCTCGGACACGTCCGCAAGGATGCGCTTGGCGCGCTCGTAGAAGTCCTGGCCGAGGTCCGTGACCGCCAGCTTGCGCGTGTTGCGCACGAGCAGGCGCGCGCCCAGATCGGCCTCCAGCGCCGCCACGCGCCGGCTCACGAACTGCTTGGAAAGCCGCAGCCGGTGCGCCGCCGCCGTGAAATTGCCGGCATCCACGGTGTTCACGAAGATCCGCATGTCGTCGAGTTGCATGTCGATTGTCCACTTCAATGTGACAGTGAGTCGTATTTTACGGCGATTCCAGTCGATTTAATTGACCTAAAATTCTTTCCATCGCAACCAACACTGAATCGAAACGATTCACACGGAGAGACGAAAATGATCGAAGTTCGCAAGGCAGACCAACGCGGCCGCGGTGAACATGGCTGGCTCAGCTCGCGTCACACGTTTTCGTTTGCCAATTACTACGATCCGAAGCAAGTCGGCTTTTCGGACCTGCTCGTGATCAACGACGACCGCGTAGCCCCGGCGCGCGGCTTCGGCAAGCACCCGCACCGCGACATGGAAATCTTCTCGTACGTGCTGGAAGGCGCGCTCGAGCACAAGGACTCGATGGGCACGGGCTCGGTGATCGTCCCCGGCGACGTGCAACTGATGAGCGCCGGTACGGGCGTCGCGCACAGCGAGTTCAACCACTCGGCCGACGAAGGGGTGCACTTCCTGCAGATCTGGATTGCACCGAACGTGAAGGGCGCGCAGCCGCGCTACCAGCAGAAGAACATCGCCGATGAACAAAAGCGCGGCAAGTTTCGCCTGATCCTCTCGCCGGACGGCGCCGAAGACTCGCTGTTGCTGCGCCAGGACGCACGCGTGTATGCCGGACGCCTCGACGGCGCGGAAACGGCGAAGGTCGAAGTCGGCGCCGACCGCTACGCCTACGTTCATGTGGCGCGCGGCAGCGTGAAGCTGAACGGCGTGGAACTTGGCGAAGGCGACGGCGCGCGCATCCGCTCCGAGCGCGAGCTTGCCTTCAGCGACGGACACGATGCAGAGGTCCTGGTGTTCGATCTGCGTAATATCGAAGTGTCGGAGCTCTGGTCTTAACTTCGGCGCGGCGTCTGAGGTTATGCTGGCGCACACCGGCACGCGGCGGCCCGCTTACTGAAAGCGAATGCGGGCCGCCGTCCGGCGAAGCGCGAACTGATACGTAGTGAACTGCTTAAAACTTCTTCGGAGAAAACCATGCGATACAACCTGTTCGGGCCGGGCAACGACGTCGTGCTTCTGGTCTCGCGCGTTCTGCTGACTTCCCTGTTCATCCTGTTCGGTTGGTCCAAGATCACCGGCTTTTCGGGCACCGTCGACTACATGGCGCACGTGGGCGCGCCCGTGCCGATGCTCTCGGCCGTCATCGCCGTGATCATGGAGTTCGCGGTTGGCATTCTGCTGCTCGTGGGGTTCTATACGCGGCCGCTCGCCGTGCTGCTCGCGATCTATACGGTCGCGACGGCGTTCATCGGCCATCACTTCTGGACCATGACCGGTGCAGACCAGATGATGAACATGATCAACTTCTACAAGAACATCAGCATCGCCGGCGGCTTGCTCGCACTCGCGGTAACGGGTCCGGGGCGGATCTCGATCGACAGGAAGTAACGTACTGTTTTCTCGGGCTGTAGAAAGGCGCGATGCTGCAAGGCATCGCGCTTTTTTTGCGTCGCCAGCAATTTGATCAAATTTACTTCCCCGTTTGCTCATGCGAAGATTTGATCAAATCACAAGGAGACACGCATGCAAACCCGTCAAGGCGTGAACTGGGACCGTGCGCAGCACGTCCTCGCCCGGGAACGCGAAGCCTTCGCCGCCGCGCGCCCGAAGTCGCAGGCATTGTCCGCGCAAGCCGCACACCATCTGCTGTTCGGGGTGCCGCTGCACTGGATGAACGATTGGTCCACGCCCTTCTCGCTGTACGTGGATGCCGCGCGCGGCGCAGCCTTCACCGACGTGGACGGCCACCGCTACACCGACTTCTGCCTCGGCGACACGGGCGCGATGTTCGGCCATGCGCCGCAGCCCGTGGCGCGCGCGCTCGCGGCTCAGGCACAGCGCGGCTTCACGACGATGTTGCCGGGCGAAGACGCCGTGGCCGTGGGCGAAGCGCTCGCGCAGCGTTTCGGCCTGCCCTTCTGGCAGTTCGCCATGACCGCAAGCGACGCCAACCGCTTCGCCGTACGCTGGGCGCGCGCGGCCACAGGGCGACACACGATACTCGTGTTCAACGGCTGCTATCACGGCACCGTCGACGATGTGTTCGTCGATCTCGTCGATGGCCAGCCCACGCAGCGCGCGAGCCTGCTCGGGCAGGTTCACGACCTGCTGCCAACTACGCGCGTAGTCGAGTTCAACGATCTCGAAGCGCTCGCGCGCGCACTCGCCGGCAACGACGTCGCCTGCATGCTCGCAGAGCCCGCCATGACGAACGTGGGCATGGTGCTGCCCGAGCCCGGCTTCTGGCGCGAGGCGCAGGCGCTCATGAAGCGGCACGGCACGCTGCTGTTGATCGACGAAACGCATACGATCAGCAGCGGGCCGCGCGGCTACGCGCGCGAGCATGGCATCGAGCCCGACCTCTTCGTGCTCGGCAAGCCGGTAGGCGGCGGCGTGCCGTGCGCGGTCTACGGCTTTTCCGCCGAGTTCGCCGCGCGTGCACAGCAGGCGAAATTCGATGCGCCGCCGGGCCATTCAGGCATCGGCACGACGCTCACGGCGAACGCGCTTTCGATGAGCGCAATGCGCGCAACGCTCAGCGAAGTCATGACCGACGCCGCCTACACGCACATGTTCGCGTTGGCCGAGCGGCTCGCCAACGGGCTCGCAGCGACGATCGCGCGCCATGCGCTGCCGTGGTGCGTGACGCGGGTGGGCGCACGCACCGAGTTCCAGTTCTGCGCCGTGCCGCCGCGCAACGGCAGCGAGGCGCGCGCCGCCATGGACGACGAACTCGAGCACCTGCTGCATCTGTATCTACTCAATCGCGGCGTGCTCATCACGCCGTTCCACAACATGATGCTCGTGTGCCCGGAAACGACCGAGGCCGACGTCGACCGCCTGCTCGCCGCATTCGAAGCCTGCTTGAGCG
This sequence comes from Paraburkholderia sp. J10-1, assembly GCF_905220165.1. NCBI lineage: Bacteria > Pseudomonadati > Pseudomonadota > Betaproteobacteria > Burkholderiales > Burkholderiaceae > Paraburkholderia > Paraburkholderia sp. J10-1. The sequence continues at coordinate 277,250 of NZ_CAJMYW010000002.1, forward strand.
AACTAAGCGCACTGACCGGACGATGAAAACACGCGCGCATCAATCGCTGCAGGACGAGACCTACGCCACGCTGCGCCGCTGGCTGAGCCTCGGGCGCTTCGTGCCGGGCGAGCGTTTGCGCATTCACGCGCTCGCTGAGCAACTGGGCGTGGGCGAGATGCCGGTGCGCGCGGCGCTCGTGCGTCTGGCAGGCGAGTCTGCGCTCGTGAACCTGCCTAACCGCGGCGTGGTGGTGCCGCAGCTCACGCGCGCGCAGTTCGACGACGTGCTCAACGTCCGCGTGATGCTCGAAGGCGAAGCGGCGTTTCTCGCCGCCACACGCCTCACCGCCAGCGAAGTCACGCAGCTCGACGCCCTATGCGCACAGATGGCCGAGGCGCTGGAGCAGAACAAGCGCGCGCACTATCTCGACACCAACGAAGACTTCCACCTCATGCTCTATCGCGCGAGCGGCTCGCCGCTGCTCGTGGATCTGATCGAAACGGTGTGGCTCCAGGTGGGGCCGATCTCGAACCTGCTGTTCGACGAGCCCGGCTTTGCGCGCACGCTCAACGCAGCACACGAAGGCCTGATGCGGCGGCTCAAACGCCGCGACGCACCAGGCGCGCGGCGCGCCGTCGAGCGCGACCTGCGCCACGCGGCCAAGCCGCTGCGCCTGCATTGCCTGCCCGACGATCCGCACACGGCAGACACAGCTTGATATGCTTGGCAGCGCGCCCGCCAGGCCTCACGTTCTCCTTACGATTCATTACGCGCGATGCACGATCCACAAGACAACCTCTACGCGTACCTCACTTCGCTCCAGCAATCGGCGCTGAGCGCGCTCAAGCGCCTGCCGCTCAAGAGCCGCGCCGTGCAAGGCACGCTCATGGCGCTGCGCGCCGTATGCGCGGCGGGGCTTGCGTACAGCATCGGCCGCGCGCTCCACACCGAACAGGCGTTCTGGGCCGCGATTACGGCGATCGCCGTCACCCAGCACGATTACGCCGATACGCTCGCCCAGTCGCGCGACCAGTTCATTGGCGCGATTGCGGGCGGCGTGGTGGGCTTCGCAACGGCGGCGTTCGGCCCGGAGAATCTCGCGGCCTATCTCGTAGCGGTGAGCGTGGTGATCATCGGCTGCTGGTGCCTGAGTGTGAGCACCGCCGCGCGGCTGGGCGCGATCACCACCACCATCGTGCTCCTCGTGCCCATGAACGGGCCGGTATGGGACGTCGCGCTCTTTCGCGTGGCGCAGGTGGGCATCGGCATGGCCTGCGCGGTGCCGGTCAGCTGGCTGTTTTCGTATATCGAACAACGCTGGCTGCATGCCTGAGCATCGTCTCTCAACGCATACGAAATAATCCATCTCCGGGTGCTCAGGAATCCGGCCCGCGTGAGCGGCGATAATCCCTACCGCTGTGCGGCCAGGTTGCCGGGGGCGAAATCTGCGGCGCGTGCGCGCAGTCGCCGCGCAAATACCCCCGTCGACACGAAATCGTGCGAAACTCCCCCGCCGCGCTCTGCCGACGCCATGCAAAACATGGCGACATTACAGGGCGCAATCGCGAATGCAACCCGAGAACGCAACCCACGCCGCCGCAATTTCACCCTATGAACACCACCACCCGTCCCGCCGCTTCGAACGCCAAGTCCAGCAAGTCCATCACGCTCCTGCAAATGCTCGCGCTGATCGCGGCTGGCGGCATCGCGGCCTCGCTGCTGTTCCGCTACTTCCTGTGAGCGCAGCGCGCGCGGGGCACTAAGCCAACCGTTTTCGCTTATGTACAAGAAAGGCGTCGCCCTCGAAATCCAGTTCTCTCCCGAACGCCTGAATGACGGCGCAGGCGACCCGTACTGGATCGACCTCACCGCCGACGAAGCCGCCGCGCTGCTTGCCACGCTGCAAACGAAGCTCGCTGCACGCGAAAGCACCGCAGCGCCGCTCGTCGTCGCGCTCGACACGCCGCGCGAAAGCGCCGCGCGCGAAGCCCCTGCAAGCGCCTCAACGGCTGCTGCGGGCGCCGACGACGGCCTCAAGCAATGGGTCTGCGTGATCTGCGGCTGGGTGTACGACGAAGCGGCAGGCGCCCCCGACGACGGCCTCGCCCCCGGCACCCGCTGGGCCGACGTGCCCGACGACTGGCGCTGCCCGCTTTGCGACGTGGGCAAGGAAGACTTCGCGCTCGTCGAGTTCTAATGCGCACCGCTAGCGGCGCGCGGCGCTCACACGCCCGCGCGTCCGAGCGGCTCGTAGAACAGCGCAAACAGCTCAGACTGCGAGCTCACGCCGAGCTTCGCGTAAATATGCTTCTTGTGCGCGCGCACGGTCTCGAACGAGATTTCGAGCCGTTCCGCAATCGCGCGCGTGGAAAAGCCGCTCAAGCTCAAACGCACCACTTCGATCTCGCGCGCGGTGAGCGGCACGCGTCCGCTTTGCTGCGTGACCGTTTCGATGCGGCTAGCGAACCCCGCCTCGCTCAACTGCCCCTGCTGCGCCGCGCTTTCGGCTTCAACCGAATCCGAGGCAACCGCCTCGGCAACGCCCTCGGCAAACGTCTCATGCGCAAGCCGCTGCTTCATGAGCGCGACGACCCACGGCGCGAACATCGCGAACAACGCAATATCGCGCTCCGTGTAATGGTGCTTTGCGCCCAGCGAGAAAATCAGCGTGTGGGCTTCGTCCAGAGGCAAGTTGAACTGCACTTCGTCGCCGATGATGTTGCTCTTGAAGTAGCGCTGGTAATAGTCCGTCATGCGGAAATTATCGGGCGCGACTTCGGCGAGCGTGACGAGGCCTGCGCGCGGCTTTTCGCTCGCGTTCAGATAGAACGGATCGAGCAGGTACATCCCCTCCAGATACGCGCGGAACAAGAGATCCACGGTACCGTCGGGCATGGGCGACTCGGCGCACACGAGCGGCGCGCGATCGCGCCGGAAGACGAGCGCAACCCAGTTGTCGAACGCCACGAAGCGCTCGATTACGCGCGTCATGCGGGTCCAGAAGTCGGGGCCGTCGAGGGCGTCGATCAGCGTCGCGATATGGTGATGGAACGCGCGGTCCTGCCAGTCCAGTTCCATTAGGGGCTCCATGAGTCCTCCGATCAGGGTACCCCTGCAGGGTAATTTCTCGACAAAAATAACGTGGAGATAATAGCCGCTCCTGACGCCCACGCGGTGCTTTACGTAATACATAAGGAAGGAGACAGGCATGCAACTCGAACTCGCGCAGATCCCGGTCGTGGACGGCGCAGTCGCGCCCAACCTTGCCCGCGTGCTCGACACGATTGGCAAGCGCCGCGAAGGCAGCGATCTCATCGTCTTTCCCGAAGCCACGCTCACCGGCTTTCCCACGCGCGAAAACGTGCGCGACATTGCCGAAACGCTCGAAGGCCCCTCGCTCTCCAAAGTGCGCGACGCCGCACGTGCAGCCAATATCGGCGTTGCCGTGGGCCTCGCCGAGCGCGAAGGCGATCGCTTCTACAACACCACCGTGCTGATCGACGAACGCGGCGACATCGCACTGCGTTACCGCAAGACGCACCTGTGGGCCTCGGACGTGGGCGTGTTCACGCCGGGCGAGCGCTACGAGGTGTGCGAATTCAAGGGCACGACCGTTGGTCTGCTGATCTGCTACGACATCGAGTTTCCCGAAACGGCGCGCGCCGTCGCCTCGCTCGGCGCGGAAATGCTCGTCGTCACGAACGGCAACATGGATCCATTCGGCCCTGTGCATCGCCGCGCAATCGTCGCGCGCGCCATGGAGAACCAGATGTTCGCGGCGCTCGTGAACCGCACCGGCGACGGCGACGACAACCTCACGTTCCCCGGCGAAACGGCGCTCGTGAGCCCGTTCGGCGACGTGCTCTGCGAGTTGAAGGACGAAGACGCAGTGCTGCACGTGAAGGTTGATCGCGCGCTCCTCGCGCAAAGCCGCGAGCATTACAGCTATCTGCACGACGCACGCATTGCGCTCAATCTCGTGGACGAGAACGACGCGCAAGGCCGCCGCTCGCTCAATATCCGCTCGCGCACGCGCTAAAGACATTAAGGGCGTTAAGCGCGCCAAGCAGCAAAACCCGGCAACAAGCGTTCCGGCTAGCCACTTCTCGTGGCTAGCCGGGCCCGCTTACGCCTGCCAGAACCGCAGCACCCTGGAGACAACTGCATCATGAATCCTGCCTCGCCATCGCATGAACGCGGCACTCACGTACCTCACCTGAAGCGCACGCTCGGCCTGCCGTCCGTGCTCCTGTTCGGCCTCGCCTATATGGCGCCGCTGATCGTCTACGGCACCTATGGCGTGCTCGCAGGCGCGAGCCAGGACACGGCCGCCCTCGCGTATCTCATTGCCCTCATCGCAATCGTGTTCACGGCGCTCAGCTACGGCAAGCTCGCGCGCCTTTTCCCTGTGGCAGGTTCGGCCTACACGTACACGCGCAAGAGCTTCAATGCGCACCTGGGCTTCATGATCGGCTGGGCCACGCTGCTCGATTACTTCTTCCTGCCGATGGTCATCTGGCTGATCGGCGCAGCCTATCTTGGCGCTGCGTTCCCGAACGTGCCCACGTGGATCTGGATTGTCGCGTTCATCGTGTTCACGAGCGCGCTGAACATCGTCGGCATCGAACTCGCCGCGCGCTTTAACATCGTGCTGATGATCGTGCAGCTCGGCATTACGGCAATGTTCGTAGTCCTGTGTGTGCACTACGCCTCCGCGGCCGCGGGCCCGGGCGGACTCATCGCAGCGCAGCCGTTCTTCCAGCCGCACGTGCCGCTTTCGGCCACGATGGCGGGCGCTGCGATCGCCGCATATTCGTACCTCGGCTTCGACGCCGTTTCCACGCTCACCGAGGAAACCATCGAGCCCGAAAAGACCATTCCGCGCGCCATCGTGCTGATCGCGCTGGTGGGCGGCGCGATCTTCGTGATCGCGGCGTACACGCTGCAACTCGCGCATCCGGGCGCCGTGTTCAAGGACCCCGATTCGGCCGCGTTCGAAATCGCGCGCAAAGTGGGCGGCGATATCTTCGTGACGATTTTCCTCGCAGGCCTGATCCTCGCGCAGTTTGCCTCGGGCATCTCGGCGCAGGCCAGCGTGGGGCGCCTGCTCTATGCAATGGGCCGCGATGAAGTGCTGCCCAAGTCGATTTTCGGCTACATCCACCCGCGTTTCCGCACGCCTGCGATCAACATTGCGATTGCCGGTGTCGTAGGTTTGATCGCGCTGAAGCTCGACGTAGCCACGTCGACTTCGTTCATCAACTTCGGTGCGTTCCTCGCGTTCACTTCGGTGAACCTGTGCGTGATCCGCCAGTACTTCAGCGGCGCGGCAGGCACGCGTGGCTTTGGGTTCCTCGGCGGCCTGGTATTCCCGCTGATCGGCGCCGTGACCGATATCTGGCTGCTGTGCAGTCTCGAGAAGACGGCGATCGTGCTCGGCATCGTCTGGTTCGTGCTCGGCCTCGCGTACCTCGGCTGGATCACGCGCTGCTTCCGCCAGGCGCCGCCGGAAATGGCGGTGTGAGCGAAGCGCTTCACAGCTAGTTCCGCTTCAAACAAAACGGCGAGCGTCCCTTACGGGGCGCTCGCCGTTTTTGTATCCAATGCAGCGAAAAGAACTGCTCAGCTATCCAGCCCCGCCAGTCGCGCGGCGGCCATCACCTCGCGCTTGGTATCGAGAATATGCCGCTCGATCAGCGCCACCACTTCATCCACGGCGCGCCGCTTGCAGGCATCGACGATCGCGTAGTGATCGCTTTGCACCTCGTTCTTCTCCGTATCGAGCGACATGCGCAGATGCGGATATCGATTCGTCGTGCTCAGGCAGTACTCCTCGATCATCTTGCGCAAACGCGTGTTGTTCGCGGGCGCGCACAGCGCGAGATGGAACTGGCGGTTGCATTCGGCCCACTCGGCGGGCGACGAAGCGGCGTCGTACGCCGCGAGAATGCGCTTCATCACGTCGATGTCGCCGGCCACCATGTTCGGCACCGCGAGCTTCGCCGCATAGGTCTCCAGTGCCGCGCGAATGTCGAGCAGCTCGCAGATCTCCTGCGTCGACATGGCGATGACCACCGCACCGCGATTGAGCTGGTAGCTCACGAGCCCTTCGGCCTCGAGCTGGCGCAGCGCCTCGCGCACGGGAATGCGGCTCGCGCCGAAGCGCTCCGCCAGGCTTTCCTGGCGGAGCTGCGCACCGGGCGGCAGCACGCCGCGCAGGATCTCGTCGCGCAGCTGGTCGCGGATCGTCTGGGGCAGCGATCGCTGGTCTTCCTTGGCCTGCACTGTCGTCATGAGCTCGTGGGCGCCGGACGGACGAACGCCGTCCGACGAAAAAGTGTTGTCGTCAATATTTTTGCCTGCCAGAATTGGATACAATCCAATCGCTTCTGGATATTTAAGCTGGCAAGACGGATCCGCCAGCCGTTCCCACTGTGCCGTGTCCTTGTCGGGAGACTGTATAGGTTTCTGTAAGCATCTGAAAACCAAGCAATTTTAGCGTATCCACCGGGTCGGCCCGAGGCCGTTGCGTGCGCAACGGATTCGATTGGCAAACCGCCGTCTGGCGGCCGATTTCTTTTGCTTCACCCCTGCGCAAAAAGGCACGCCGCGCGCTCCGAACGCGGTGCGGGCCCGCTTGCGCCCATGAAAAACGTAGACCGCTGAGGAGAGAACCAGGATGAACCCAAGCAACCGAAACACGCAAATGCGACTGCGCCTGCGCGCGCCCGCCGTTCTTGCCGCCGTGGCGGCCCTGTGGAGCGCCGGTGCGCTCGCCCAGGCCACCGACGTCAAGATCGGCTTCGCCGCCCCGCTCACCGGCGGTCAGGCCCACTACGGCGCGGACTTCCGCAGCGGCGTGCAGATGGCGATCGACGACGAGAACGCCACGAACCCGACCATCGGCGGCAAGCCGGTGCGCTTCGTGCTCGACGCCTACGACGACCAGGCCGACCCGCGCACCGGCACGACCGTCGCGCAAAAGCTCGTGGACGACGGCGTTTCCGCCGTGATCGGCCACTTCAACTCGGGCACCAGCATTCCGGCCGCGCCGATCTATGCGAAGGCCGGCATTCCCGAAATCGCGACGGCCACCGCGCCCACCTATACGCGTCAGGGTCTGCCCACCACATTCCGCCTCGTGACCTCCGACTCGCAGCAAGGCGGCGTGCTCGGCGAGTACGTCGTGAAGGACCTGAAGTTCAAGCGCTTCGCCGTGATCGACGACCGCACGGCTTACGGTCAGGGCGTGGCCGAAGAGTTCGCCAAGGCCGTGAAGGCGGCGGGCGGCACGGTGGTCGCGCAGGAGTTCACGAACGACAAGGCCGTGGACTTCCGCTCGATCCTCACGCACATCAAGTCGGCCGACGCCGACGCGATCTTCTACGGCGGCGCCGACACCCAGGCCGCGCCGATGCTCAAGCAGATGAAGTCGCTTGCGATCAAAGCCACGCTGATCGGCCCCGACATGATGCACTCGGACGAACTGATCAAAATCGCCGGTCCGGCGGCGGAAGGCGCGCTCGCTTCGTCGGGCGGCAGCCCGCTCGACCAGATGCCGGGCGGCAAGGCTTATGTCGAGAGCTACACGAAGCGCTTCAACAAGCCGGTCGAACTGTATTCGCCGTACGCGTATGACGGCACGCGCGCCGTGATCGCCGCCATGAAGAAGGCGAACTCGACCGATCCGCACATCTACCTCGCCTCGCTCAAGGCGACCAACATGAAGGGCGTGACCACGAACGAACTGGCCTACGACCAGTACGGCGACCTCAAGTACGGCGGCGTGACGGTCTACAAGGTCGTGAACGGCAAGTGGCAGCCGCTCACGACGGTCGGCACGAAGTAAGCCGACGCGGTTGGCCGATGAAGTGAGCCCACACTAACGCCGCGTTGCGGGCGCGGCGGCAAATGTGGCCCCCACAATTTTGCGCATTGCGCACTGGAACAGCCGGCGGTACCCGGCTGCGGCGCACGCCAGCGAGTTCGCTTCTCCGCTCGCTGCCCCGGGCGCCGGGTTGACACGGGCTTTCGCGTTGGGCGGAAGCCCGTTTTTTTTCGCCATACGGAATGTAAGCTTCGAAACGCCTTCGTCCGGCTTTCGAAAAGCCTCGAAAAAACGAGCGTTCGGTCGTGCGCAGCGGAACCGAACTACAATCATGCCGTCCGATGCAATGCCGCATTGCTGCCCTGTTTGCCCCGAACATGTCCCGTTTTTCGAAAGTTTTCCCTCGTTTGCCCGTCCCGCTGCGCAGCGCCGCCCTCGCCGTCACCACGGTGACGCTGGCCGCTGCACTCGGCGCGTGCTCGTCGCCCAAGCCCAAGTTCCAGGAAGATCAGTTGCTGAGCACCGCGCCCAGCCAGTTCTCGCGCAGCTTCAACTACGCGAGCACGGACGCCTGTGAATCGTCGCGCCGCGCGCTGCTGAGCCAGGGCTACATGACGACGATGACGCGCAACGACACCGTCGACGCCACCAAGAACTTCCAGCCGACGATGGATCAGCACATCGTCGTGGAGGTGCACGTGGTCTGCACGCCCGGCGACGCGAGCAATACGAGCATGGTGTACGTGAACGCCGTGCAGAACGGCTATGCGCTCAAGAAGAGCGATACCTCGGCGAGCGTGGGGCTCTCGATTCTGGGGTCGGTTTCGCTGCCCATTCGCTCGAACAGCGACGAGATGGTGAAAATTTCGAGCGAGACGATCCAGTCGGGGCCGTTTTACTCGCGCTTCTTCGAGCTGGTGGGGCAGTATTTGAACGCTGCGGCGCGCAGCGAGGCCGTGCCGGCCACCGGCGCGATCAAGATTTCGCCGCTGCCGCCGCCCATCGAGCCGGTCGCGGCGAGCGCCGCGCCTGCCGCGACCACGGTGGGCTCGGCAGCGCCGGCTGCTGCGGCAGCGGCTGCGGCAACGGGTGCGGCGGTGTTGCACAGCACCACGCTGCCGGCCGCGCCGGTGGTGACGGCGCCTGCGGCCGCGCCCACGGCGGCGTCTGCCCCAACGGCTGCGCCCGCGCCCGCAGCTTCGGCGCCGGGCGCCTCCGCGCCGGTCGACCACGCCACGGCGGCTGCGGCCGCGATCATGGGCGTCCCCGTGACGGCTCCGGAAAGCCCGCAGGCTGCGGGGCTCGCGGCGAGTGTGACCACTCACAACGCGGCGTCTGCCCCCGTTGCGGCGTCAGCTAGCGCTGCGCCGGCGCAAACGCTCGCGTCCACCTCGGCAAGCTCCGGCACCGCCACCACGCAGGGCACCGCGGCTACGCCGACCGTGTCGGCCACCGGCACCGCGATCACGCCCTAAACGGCGCGCTGAACCGGCGTCACGCCAACCGGCTCGCGCACAGCCGCGCGCGAGCCATGCGCCGCCTGCGCGCTCAGCGCAAGCCGGCCATCATCGCGCCCATTCCCACGAGCAGACTGCCCATCAGGCGATTCACGGCGCGCATGCGCCTCGGCCGCTGCAGCACATGGCGCAGCCGGTGCGAGAACAGCGCCATCGAAGCCACGCCGCCCGCAAACAGCAGAGCGAACGTCGCCGCCAACAGCAAATACTGGCGGTTGGCGCTCCAGGGCGCGTCGGCGCTCATGAACTGCGGGAAAAACGACGGGAAGAACAGCAAGGTCTTCGGATTGAGCCCCGAAGTCGTAAATCCGCGCCAGAACAAATCACGACGGCTTGCGCTATCGGCAGCCTCGGCAGGCGCATCCGTACCGGCCAGCGAGCGGCTGCGCCACTGCTTGCAGCCCAGCCAGACGAGATAGGCCGCGCCCAGCCAACGCAGCAACGTAAGTGAATGCTCACTAATGAGCAGCAGCGAATTGAGGCAAAGCGCCGTCAACGCGAGCTGGAGCAGTACCGCGAGCGTACCGCCCCAGACGCAGGGCAGCGCGCGGCGCCAGCCGGCGTGAAGCGCCTGGCTCATGGTGAGCACGTTGACGGGACCGGGGGTGTAGACGAGTACGAGCGCGGCGGCGAGAAAAGATAGATACAGCTGGATCGACATTGCTGGGCGTGCTGGCGAAGACGTTGTGACGGACGGCGCTCGGGGGCTCGGGTTTGTGAAAGACATCGAAAACGGGCAACAAAAAACCGCGCAGAAGCGCGGTTTTCAAATGCCATCTGCCTGACCGGACATTGCTGGCTGCGTGGTGTACGCGCGCAACGCCCGGTAGCCGCCGCAGGGTGCAACGGAAACCGGCCCTGACGGACCACCGCGGCTTGTGGCTGCGGCGGCGCTCCCCAACGCGGGGAGGTGGCCGCGTGGGTCGTGCCAGGCAAGAAGGCATGTGGAAAATATACCGATGAATAGCCGGATTAGGCTTCCGGTTTTCAGGTAGAAACCGACGTTATACGGAATCTTCTTCCGCTAGAATCGATCCTACCTGTACAAGATTCTTCTTCGCCATGAGCCCTCGTGAACGCGCGCCCAAAGCGCTCGACAATCAGGACCGCAAGATCCTCAGCGCCCTGCAAAAGAACGCCCGTCTGTCGAATGCCGAACTGGCCGAGCAAGTGGGCATGTCCACCACCGCGTGCTGGAATCGCACGCGCCAGCTCGAAGCCGACGGTTACATCGACGGCTATGTCGCGCTCGTGAACCAGCAGAAGCTGGGCTACGCCGACATCGTGATTCTGGAAGTGACGCTCGACCGCCACGAAGACGACGCGCTCGCGCGCTTCGGCGCCGAACTCGCGGCGCTGCCCGAAGTGCTCGAGGCGTATCTCGTCTCCGGCGAGTACGACTACTGGATCAAGGTGGCAGTGGACGGCACCGCAGGCTACGAACGTTTCCTGCGCGAGAAGCTCTATCGCATCTCGAGCATTCGTCACAGCCGGTCGATGTTCGCCTTGCGCTGCATGAAGGATGTGCCGTCCATGCAGGTGTGACGGCGAGCGAGCGGCCGGCAGGCATCCGGCCGCTCGCGTCGACGCAGTGGCGCATTCACGCCGCGAGTTTTCCCGTCGCGCCGTGGCTCGCCGGCGCACTCACGCCTGCGCGCGCGAAGTGAAGCGCTTGCATCAGCGTTTCGTGTTCGCCGATGTGATTCGCGAGCAGCAGAATGAGTTGCGCGTTGGCCGATTGACTCTGCGCCTCGTCGAGATCGCGATGCATGTCGATGAGCGCTTCGTAAAAATCGTCCGGTCTTGCCAGGTTCGGTTGAGTGTTCAGCATGGTTGTCTCCTCGTCCTCTATGCCGTGCCTTGCACGCAAAGCGAGCGCTTGAGCGCGCTTTCCACGCGCGCCGCGTCGGCGCGCCGCCAGCGCGCGCTCACGTGCTGGTCCGGACGAATCAGATAGAACGCCCCCTCCTGCGCGCCGTAGCGCTGCGCCGCCAACCCTTGCACGTCGCGCAACACCACCGTCGATGCAGGCAGACCCGCGGGCACGGCCGCGTCGCCTTCGAGCATCACCACGAACTTGAGCGGCACCGCTGAGCGCGAGAGCGTCTGCAGCGAGTCGAGCGTCGCGGTATCGAATGCCGAGCCCGCGCGGCTGAACACGAGGCCCGCGAACTGGTCGCCCAGATGCGCAAGCAGCCAGCTCTCGTCACCCGCTGCGCTTAGCACCGGCGCATCCGCACACGAAGCGCCCGGCTCCATCTTGCCGTCGAACGTGTCTTCGTCGGGCGTGTTCAAGGTCGATTCGCGCAGCACCGCCGGCACGGAAAGCCGGCCGCTGTTCACCAACTGCCGCGCGAAGGCATGCTCGCGAGCGAGCGTGAGCACGGCGTCGCGGAACACGCGGCTCACCGCGCTCTTCGGCGTGATGAAGTCAGTCGAACGCGTGGAGTTGCGGATGTTTTCGTCAGCCGCGTATTCGCGCTCGCTTGCATAGGTGTCGAGCAGCGCGTCGGGCGCGTGATTCTCCAGCACCATGGCGAGCTTCCATGCGAGGTTCTCGCCGTCCTGGAAGCCGCTATTCGCGCCGCGCGCGCCGAACGGCGAAACCAGATGCGCCGAGTCGCCCGCGAACAGCACGTTGCCCTGGCGGAAGCTGTCCATACGCAGGCACGAGAACGTGTAGATGCTCACCCACTCCAGCTCGAACTTCACATCGGGGCCGAGCAGTGCGCGCACACGCGGGATCACGCGCTCGGGCGTTTTCTCGAGCACCGGGTCGGCGTCCCAGCCGAGCTGGAAGTCGATGCGCCACACGTTATCGGGCTGGCGATGCAGCAGCACCGACTGGTTCGGATGGAACGGCGGATCGAACCAGAACCAGCGTTCGGTGGGGAAGTCGGCTTCCATCTTCACGTCGGCGATGAGGAAGCGGTCCTTGAACGTGCGGCCGTGGCTGTCGAGGCCGAGCAGCTTGCGCAGCGGGCTGCGCGAGCCGTCGGCGGCCACCACGTAGCGCGCGAGCAGCATGTACGGACCATCGGGCGTGTCGATTTCGAGCGCGACGTGCGCATCGTTCGAACCCGGCGTGCCATGCTGCGCCACGCCCGTTACCTTGTTCTTCCAGCGGATTTCGAGGTTGGGCAGTTCCTGCGCGCGTTCGAGCAGATAGCCCTCCACGTAGTACTGCTGAAGATTGACGAAAGCCGGCCGATGGTGACCGCTTTCAGGCAGCAGGTTGAACGTGTAGACAAGCTCGTCCTTACGGAACACTTTGCCCACGTTCCAGCTCACGCCCTTTTCGACCATGCGCTCGCCGCAGCCGAGGCGGTCGAAGATATCGAGCGAGCGCTTGGAAAAACAGATGGCGCGCGAGCCCGTGGAAAGCGTGCAGTCGTCGTCCACGAGCACCACCTGCACACCTTGCCGCGCGAGGTCGATGGCCGTCGCAAGGCCCACCGGCCCCGCGCCGACCACCACGACCGGACGCACGCAGGCGGCGGCGTCCGGGGTTTGTTCGCTGCATCGCGCGTAGTCGAAGGTCAGCGTTTGATAGTCGATCATCGTTTTGTCTCCTGTCGACCAGAGTTAGTGCTTCAGCACTTACTCTGGTCCCATGCCGCTGTCGGTCGCAGTTAGCGCTTTAGCGCTTACTGCGATCCCAGGCAAGGTGCCACGTATCTCTATGCGCGTTGTCGCTTCAATCCTGCAACGCGTCCCACATCTCCTTGTCGCGCTGCGCCGTCCAGATGCGCGGATGCGTCATGCCGCTCGCTTCGTCATACGCGCGGGTCACGTCGAACGGCAGGCAATGCTCGTAGATGAACACATGGCCGAACTTCGGGTCCATCGCTTCACGCGTGAGCGCCATCGCACCCTTCAGGTCGAGCTTCTGCTCAACGGCCGCGCGGCCCTGTGCGAGCAGCGTGGTCACGAAGTCCTTCGTGTAGTCGAGACCCTTGTTGACTTCGGCCGGGTTGAGCAGCGCGGGGCCGCGGCCCGGCACGAGCTTTTCGGCGCCAAGCGAGCGCAGCGCTTCGAGCGTGGCGGGCCAGTCGGCGAGCTGGGCATCGCCGCAATAGCACGCGGCGTCGTATTCGACGAGGTCGCCCGAGAACAGCACCTTCTGCTGCGGCAGCCACACCACGGTGTCGCCCTTCGTGTGGCCCGAGCCGAGGTGCGCGATCTTGACTTCGAGCTTGCCGAGGAACAGCGTGATTTCCTTCTCGAACACGAGCGTGGGCCACGTGAGGCCCGGCACCGTTTCGACACCCGCAAAGAGGCGCGGGAAGCGCTCGATTTCCGACTTCATGTCGGCTTCGCCGCGCTCGACGATCATTTCATACGTGCCGCGGCTCGCGATGATCTGCTGCGCGCCTTCCTTGAAGTACGCCGAAGCGCCCAGCACGCGCACGGCGTGATAGTGCGAGAGCACGACGTACTTGATGGGCTTGTCCGTGACCGTGCGGATTTTCGCGATGAGGTCCTGCGCCATGGCGGGCGTGGCCGTGGTGTCGACGATCAGCACGCCGTCGTCGCCGATGATGACGCCCGAGTTGGGGTCGCCTTCCGTGGTGTACGCATATGCGTTTTCCGAAAGCTGCGTGAACGTGACCTTCTTTTCTTCGAGGTCGGCCTGGGATGCGAACGCCTTTGCCATGTTGAGTCTCCGTATTGAGGGCGGGCGAAGCGCGGGCAGGCCTGGCGCACGCGCCAGCCTCGTTGTCTCGCCCCGTTTTGAATGTAGCTGAACCACTGTTATGCCGAGGTTAGGCCATCATAGGCCTCGTGCTTTTTATTTGTCAATAGCGAATCATATTGCCATACGCTAATTTCTTGCCGTGCCCGGCTGAATGGCATGACGAGATCGCGTCCGCTGCCAATGCACGCCGCCGTTCAGTTAACATGGACCCTTTTTCAGCCAGAGAAAAGCGCCAATGAGACGTCGCAACGACAGCGCCGCGTCCGCGCCGGAAGGCAGCGCAGCGGCGGCACGCACGCAGCGCGGCATTCAGAGCGTCGAGGTGGGCGGACGCCTGCTGCGCGCCCTCGCCGACGCGCGCGCGCCGCTTGGCGCCACCGATCTCGCGGCGATCGGCGACATTCCGTCGAGCCAGGCGCACGCCTATCTCGTGAGCTTGACGCGCCTCGGGCTTATCAAGCGCGACGCGCTTTCGGGGCGCTATGAGCCCGGCCCGCTCGCGCTGCGCCTGGGCCTCCTGCATCTCGCGCAGCAGCCCGCACTGCGCGAGGCGGTGCCGCGCGCGGCCGCGCTCGCGCAGGCGCTGAACTGCAGCGTCGCGCTCTGTATTGCCGGGCCGCAGGGGCCAACCATCGTGCGCTACGAGCACGCGAGCCTCCCGCTGCACGTGAACCTGCACGTCGGCACGGTAATGTCGCTGCGGGCCACGGCCACCGGCCGCGCGTTCTGTGCGTACCTCGGGACCGAGGCGCTCGAAGCCGTATGGGCCGCGCAAACCGCCCAGCCAGTGTGGCGCGGCACCAGCCACGCGGCGAGTGCCGCCAGCGCGCCGCCGGAAGGCACGCCCGACGCCGGCTTCCTCGCCTCGCTCGACGCCATCCGCGCGCGTGGCTACGAACTCGCCATCGACGCACCCAGCCCCGGCGTGAGCAGCGTGTGCGTGGCCATACTCGGGCCGCAGCGCGAACCGAGCCTCCTGCTCACGGCAATTGGCGCGAGCGGCACGCTCGACGTGCGCGCGGAAGGCGCGGTCGTGCGTGCGCTGCGCGACGCCGCTGCCGAAATCGCAGCCGCCGCCTTTCCATCGACACCGACATGCCCCGAGTAAGCTCCAAGCCCCCACGCGACGACACGAGCACCGACGTCGCGGCCAACGTCACGCCCGAAGCCGACAAACCGCAGCGCGGCATCCAGTCGCTCGATATCACGGGTGAACTGCTCGCCGCGCTCGTTGCGGCCGGCACACCTTTGCCGCTGCGCGACCTGGCCGCTGCCGCCGGCATGGCGC
This sequence comes from Paraburkholderia sp. J10-1, assembly GCF_905220165.1. NCBI lineage: Bacteria > Pseudomonadati > Pseudomonadota > Betaproteobacteria > Burkholderiales > Burkholderiaceae > Paraburkholderia > Paraburkholderia sp. J10-1. The sequence goes on from NZ_CAJMYW010000002.1 coordinate 292,564, forward strand.
CCGCCAAGGCCTTCCCGCACCTCGTGAGCCTCCAGAAGATCGGGCTGCTGGCACGCGACGCGGCGGGCCGCTATGAAGCGGGGCCGCTCAGCCTCGAACTCGGCCTGATCGGCCTCGCGCGCCTTTCGCCGGTGCGCGAGGCCGACGCCGAACTGGTCGGCCTCGCCGCCGCCACCGCGATGAGCGTCGCGCTCGCGGTGCCGGGGCCGCTCGGCCCAACCGTCGTGCGTCTCGAAGAATCGGCGCTGCCGCTGCACGTGAGCCTGCGCCCCGGCACGGTGATGTCGCTCGTGAACACGTCGATCGGACGCGTGTTCTCTGCATGGGTCGACGACGACGTGCGCGCAGCCCTCCTCGCCCAGGACGAACTGCGGCTCGCGGGCGCGAAGCCACGCGAAGGCACCACGCCCGCGTACCTCGCGCGCCTGGCCGCCATTCGCGCAGAAGGGGTCGACACGGCGCTCGACAAGCCCATTCCCGGCATCAGCACCGTGACCGCGCCCGTGTTCGACCACACGGGCAGCGTGTGCCTCGTGCTCGCGGTCATGGGCCCTTCGGGCAGCCTCGACATCGCGCGCGAAGGCACGGCAGCGCAACTGCTGATCGCCGCCGCGCAGCGCCTCTCGCGCCGCTTCGGCTACATGGAAGGCGCGGCGGCCGCGCCGCTGTAAGCGCCTTTCACGCGCAATCCCGAAACATCAAGCTCAACTAATGAGAACCGCCCCATGAGCACGGCATCGACCGGACAAACGTTGCGCCAGATCGCCGACCTGCCCTGCCCGCGCGGCCTGCCGCTGCTCGGCAATCTGCTGCAGCTTTCGCCGCCGCGTCTGCATTTGATCCTCGAACAATGGGCCGCCGAACTCGGTGCGCCCTACCGCTTCCAGGTGGGCGGCATCCCCATCACGATCTGGACCGACACCGAGCTGATCCAGCAGATCATGCGCGAGCGGCCGCACCGCTTCCGGCGCTACCAGCCGATCGAAGCCGTGTTCGAGGAGATGGGCTTCAACGGGCTTTTCTCGGCGGAAGGCGTAGCGTGGGAACCGCAGCGCAAGCTCGTGATGCAAGCGCTCTCGATCCCCAACATCAAGGCGTTCTACCCGACGCTCGCCGAGATCACGCAGCGGCTTCACACCCGCTGGCAACGTGCGGCCGAACGCGGCGAGACCGTCGAGATGACCGACGACCTCAAACGCTACACAGTGGACGTGACGAGCGCGCTCGCGTTCGGCGAGGACCCGCGCACGCTGGAGCGCGACCACGGCGTGATCCAGGAGCATCTGGAGCGCATCCTGCCGGGCGTGATGAGGCGCACCAACGCGCTCTTTCCATACTGGCGATACGTCAAGCTGCCATCCGACCGCAAGCTCGAGCGGTCGCTAGAGGAAGTGCACCGCTACGTCAACGCGATGATGGCGCGCGCTCGCGAGCGCATGCGCGACGAGCCCTCCGAAACGCCACGCAATCTGCTAGAAGCGATGCTCGCGCAGCAGCAGGCGCCGGGCGGCGCCGCGTCGATCAGCGACGCGCAGATCCGCGCCAACGTGCTCACGCTCCTGATCGCGGGCGAAGACACGACGGCCGATTCCATCGCATGGACGCTGCCCTACGTCGCCGCCGATGCAGCGCTACAGCAGCATCTCGGCGACGAAGCTTCGCGCGTGCTCGGTCATTCGCCGGTCTGCCCCGACTACGCGACGTTGAAAGACCTCGATATTTTCGAGGCGATCTGTATCGAGGCGACGCGTTTGCGCCCGGTGGCGTCCGTGCATTCGTTCGAGCCGCTGGAGGATGTGGTGGTGGACAACGTGGCGCTGCCCAAGGGCACGCGCATGTTCTTCGTCGCGCGCCCCGCCATGCTCGATGCGAAAAACTTCGCCGATCCGCAGCGCTACGATCCATGGCGCTGGATGAAGCGCTCAGAACGCGAATCCGATGATGGAAAAGCCCACGACGTGCGCGCGTATCTGCAATTCGGCGCGGGGCCGCGCGTGTGCCCGGGCCGCCATCTCGCGACCGTGGAAATGCGCCTTGCGCTCTCGATGCTGATGAAGTCGTTCACGATCGAACTGGCGATCGATCCCGCGAAGATTCAGGAGGTGCAGGCATTCACGATGGTGCCCGACACGATGCCGGTACGGCTCAAACCGCGCGAAAAGGGCGAACAAGGCGTCTGAATCTGCGGATTTGACAGTGCACAACAAAACTTAAGACACCGAATTCAAGACGCGCGCCACCGACTATCGTGATCGCCTTTCAAACGACCGTCAGGCACCGCGTCCATGCTCAAGTATGCCAATCTCCCCAACCTGAAACGCGCGAGCGCCGGTCTCGTGCTCTGCACGCTGCTCCTCGGCTGTCACAGCAAGCAGGATGCCCAAACCGCACCGGCTGCAACCGCCGCCAGCACGCCGCTGCTTTCCATCCCGCTCCAGCGTAACGGACAGTGGGTCGTGGAGGCGCAAGGCGCGGACAATCGGTCTTTGCCGCTGCTGCTCGATACCGGTGCAACGCTGAACGCGTTGCCGGAGCAAGGACCGCTGGCCGCAACGCCGATCACCAAGGAAACCGAAGCCGCGCTCCTCAAGCAAGGGGCGCTGAACAGCCCGACCGGCGACGGAACCCTGTCAGCCGGAACGCTCAGTGATCCCAGGCAATTCAAGTTGGGCATTTCCCCCGCGCTGCGCATCCAGAACTGGTCCATGCCCGCGGGCGCGCCGGCCCTCCTGGGAGATCTGGGCCGCGTAGCGTCGGTGGACGATGCGCCCGTCAAGGGCATTATCGGAAGCGAAACCATGCGCAACCTGACGTGGCGCGCGGATTACGTCGATGGCCATCTCACGGCCTACAGCAATGAAGCCCCTGCCCACGAGTGGCAGCAATGCACGTTCATGGCGCTGGATCCGCAACAGCGCACGCCGATCATCAGCCTCTCGCTCGACGGCGAGTCCAGATTTTTCATCCTGGACACCGGCTACGACGCCGACGTGGCGATACCGGCCGACATGTTCGACGTCCTCGTGCAAGCGAAGCGGTTCCCCAATGTCGGCACGGTGTCCGGCATTGACGTGACGAATCGCGTTAGTCATAACCGGCAGGGTCTGCTTGCCGGCCTCACCATCGGCCAGAAGACGTTGCCGAAGCTCGTGGTGAGCGACGCTTCGCAAGATCCGCGCATTGGGCTTGGCACGCTGGAAAAAATGGACCGCTTCGAACTGGATTTCCGCCGCAACCGGTTCTGCTTCGATCTTCCCGCCGCGCCGCGCGACAGCGCGATTACGCCGCCAAGTTCCGTCCTGCTGCGCGCGGGCGAGCGCTATGAAATCGCCTCGCTCGCGCCCGACGGCAGGCTGGCCCGCAGCGGCGCCAAGGTCGGCGACCTGATCACTCAGGTGGGCCAGACATCCGTTGCGAAGCTGGACCTTGGCCCCACGATCGAGCTGCTGTCCAACCCGGCTACCGGCCAGGTGAGCGTTCTGCGCGACAATCGCACGCTGGTGATCAAGCTGATGAAGTCCAACTGACGAGCCAGACAGTTGGCGGCGAAGCTCAGGCTGCGCCCGGCGGCGATCCAAGGTCCTCTGTGCCGGGGCTTTCGCCTTCGCTGCGCGCCTGCGCGTCGCGCATCTTCTCGAGCGTCTTGGGCCCGAGCCCGAGCGACACGCCCAGCGCCAGCGCATCGAGCACCGCGAGATGCGCGATGCGCACCACGGCGGGCGCATGCGCATCCGCCGCCGCGGGCACGCGCAGCAGCAGCGGAATGTCCACCACCCACGCGAGGCGCGAGCCCGCGCTCGTCAGTGCGATAGTGGTCGCCCCACGCTCCTTCGCGATCTGGATGCTCTCGTTCACCTCCACGCTGCGCCCCGATTGCGAGATCGCGAACGCCACGTCGCCCGGTTCGAGCAGCGCCGCGTAAAGGCGCTGCAAATGCGCGTCCGTGAACGCACTCGCGGCGATGTCGAGCCGCAGCAGGCGCAGCGCCGCGTCTTGCGCAACGAGGCCCGAACCCGCGCCCACGCCGAAAAAGTACACGCGCCGCGCGCTCGCGAGCGCCGCCACCGCAGCCTCGAACACGGCCGTATCGAGCGAAGCGCGCGCATGCGTCACGCCCTGGACGACCGATTCCGTCACCTTGTCGAGCAAGGTGCCGACCTCGCCGGCCCACTGCGCGCCGCCCGCTTCGCCGCCCGTCATCTCCGTGGCGAGTGCGAAGGGCACGTTGCCCGCCGCGCTCTGCGCGAGCCGCATCTTGAAGTCGCGCAGGCCGTGCGCACCCACCGCGCGGCAAAAGCGCGTGACGGATGGCTCGGACACGTCCGCGCGCAACGCGAGCTCGGTGATGCTCGCGCGCATGGCGAAGTCGATGTCGGCAAGCACCATCTCCGCGACCTTGCGCTCGGCGGGACGCAGCGACTCCGCGACGTTGCGGATGTGATGGATCAGGTTGGAGACCGGCAAGCTGTTTTTCCCGTCAAAGGTACGAGGGTCTGCTCACATGAATAACAGGCTTGCGCTGGCCGCCAGAAGGGCCGAGCGCAAGGACTGCGACGAAGCGAATACTCAACGTATTCGTGAGGAGCATGACGCAGCGATCGGCCCTTCTGGCGGCCAGGCACGTTCGCAAGCCTGTTATTCATGTGAGCAGACCCTTGGCCCGCTATCCGTATTTCGATGCGTGCTTCCGCTTCAATCGAGCCGCTTGCCGCTTTCAGTATCGAACAGATGCAGGTGCGCCAAAGGCAAACCTAGCGTCATGCGCTGGCCCGGATTGACGTCCGGGCGCGCGCGAGTCGTGACGCACCATGTGGTGTCGCCTATTTTCCCGTACATATGGGTCTCCGCGCCAGTCGGCTCGATCACGTCGACCGTGAACGGCACGTCGCCGCCCGCCTCGATGTGCTCGGGCCGCACGCCGAGCGTCACGCGCGCGCCCGCTTGCGCCTTGCCTTCCGGCAGCGGGATGCGCACGCCGTCTTCGAGCACGAGCGCGGTGCCGCGCGCGTCGCTCATCACCGTGCCTTGCGCGAAGTTCATCGAGGGCGAGCCGAGGAAGCTCGCCACGAACAGGTTGCCCGGCCTGTCGTAAAGGTCGAGCGGCCGGCCAATCTGTTCGATACGCCCCGCGTTCATCACGACGATCCGGTCGGCCATCGTCATCGCCTCGATCTGGTCGTGCGTCACGTACACCACCGTGTTGCGCAGGCGCTGGTGCAGCGCCTTGATCTCAGTGCGCATCTGCACGCGCAGCTTGGCGTCGAGGTTCGACAGCGGCTCGTCGAAGAGAAAGAGCGCAGGCTCGCGCACCACGGCGCGGCCCATGGCGACGCGCTGGCGCTGACCGCCCGAAAGCGCGCGCGGCAAGCGCTCCAGGTAGCTCGACAGGTTGAGCATTTTCGCGGCGGCTTCGATGCGCGGCTTGAACCCGTCCTCGCGCTCCTTGCGAATGCGCGGACCGAACGCGATGTTGTCGTACACCGAGAGATGCGGGTAGAGCGCGTAGCTCTGGAACACCATCGAGATGTTGCGCTGCTGCGGCGGCAGCGCATTCGCGCGCGTGCCGCCGATGGTCAGGTCGCCGCCGGAGATGTCTTCGAGACCGGCGATCATGCGCATCACCGTGGTCTTGCCGCAACCCGAGGGGCCGACGAGCACGACGAATTCACCGTCTTCGATGTCGAGATCGACGCCGTGCACGACCTGGGTGTCGCCATAGCGCTTGTAGATGCCGTTCAGTTGTACCGCTGCCATGCTTTCCTCGTTTGCGTGAAGTCTTTTCAGGTCTTACCAGGTCGAAGCGTCGCGTGCGCGCCTCAGAACGGGTCGAGCGTCAGTTCGTTCGCCATGAGCCGGTTACCGGCCATGAGGCCCGCGTCCACGGGCAGCGCCACGCCCGTAATGACGCGCGCTTGCGGCGAAGCGAGAAACTGCACGGCGTCGGCGATATCCTCGGGCGTGGCCACGTCGCCGAGCGGATACCACTTGCTTAGTTCTTCGAAGATCTTCGGATGCTGCTCGACGCGCGCGCGCCATGCAGGCGTTTTCACCGTGCCCGGGCAGACGATGTTCGCACGTATGCCGTGCGGCCCCAGCTCCATCGCGAGCGCCTTCGTGTAGCTCACGAGGCCCGCCTTCGCCGCGCTGTACGCGGGGTGGCCGAGCGCCGAAAGCCCGTTGACCGAGCCGATCAGCACGAGCGCGCCGCGCCGGCGTTCGATCATCGAGGCGCGCACGGCTTCGACCGTGTAGTAGGTCCCGTTCAGGTTCAGGTCGATGTCGCGCCGCCAGCTCTCGGCGTCGGTATGCGCGAGCGTCGTGCCGAGCGCGCCGCCCGCGTTCGCCACCGCCACGTCCACCGGGCCGCGCGCCGCCACGCCGCGCGCCACGGCCTGGGCCACGGCGGCCTGATCGCTCACGTCGGCCACGAGCGGCTCGAGGCGCGCCGCGCCCGGTGCGCCGAATTCCGCCGCGAGTTGTTGCACGAGCGCAGCGTCGCGTTCGAGCGCGAGCACCGTGTCACCCGCTTCCAGAAACCGTTTGCACAGCGCGCGGCCTATGCCGCCGCTCGCCCCCGTCACCAGCACCACCCGGCTCATGTCGACTCTCCATGAGGCCCGCCAGTCCTGCCAGCAAGCCTGAAAATTTCCTACATACGAATGACGTGCGGTTGCCCGTATGCGGGTTTATACCAACCACACCGCGCTGCTGCGGCGCATGAATTTCCCCTGTTTTACAGCATGTTATGCAAATTCCGGCACCCGAAACAATATCGAGATTACCAGGTGACAACGCTTTTTTCATCCTGTAGGATTTTTTCAAACAACGCAACCCAGCAGCCGGGTCAAGGCGGCGGCATAAGCAGGAAAAACCACCAGCAACAACAACCCCGCATGGGATGGGACCAAGCGCTAAAGCGCCAACTCCCATCGACAAGGAGAGAGAGAATGTCGTTTCAGGCACGTGCAACCACCATGCTCGGCAAGCTCGCCGTCGCGCTAGCGTTCGCCGGCATCACCGCCGCGGCGCACGCCGACACGGTCCGCGTGACCGTCGCCCACTACAGCGACGCCACCGCCCCCTACTTCGAGAAAATGGCCAAGCAGTTCGAGGCTGCCAACCCCGGCATCACGATCAAGATCGAAGACGTGAACTGGGACTCGCTGCAACAGAAGCTGCAAACGGACATCTCCGGCGGCGCCAACGCCGACCTTGCGATCATCGGCACGCGCTGGCTGCTCGACTTCGTGAAGGACGACATCGCCGAACCGCTCGACCCGTACATGGACGCGAACTTCAAGGGCCGCTTCATCGGTCCGTTCCTCGCTCCGGGTCAGATCAACGGCAAGACCTACGGCCTGCCGATCGCCGCTTCGGCGCGCGCGCTGTACTACAACAAGGACATGCTGGCTTCGGTTGGCTATCCGGACGGCCCGAAGACCTGGAACGACGTGGTCGACGCCTCGAAGAAGCTCAAGGCGAAGGGTATTGCGGGCTTCGGTCTGCAGGGCAAGGAAATCGAAACCGACGTGTACTACTACTACGCACTGTGGACCCACGGCGGCGAAGTGGTGGGCAAGGACGGCAAGGCGGCGTTCAACTCGCCCGCTGGCGTGAAGGCCGCGACGCTCTACAAGACCATGATCGACGAAGGTCTTACGCAGCCGGGCGTGACGGGCTACAGCCGTGAAGACGTGCAGAACCTCTTCAAGCAGGGCCGCGTTGCGATGATGATCTCGGCGCCGTTCCTCGCCAAGCAGCTGAAGAAGGAAGCCCCGAACATCAAGTACGGCATCGACCCGATCCCGGTTGCAACGACGCCGGCCACCTATGCGGTGACCGACTCGATCATGATGTTCAAGAACTCCAAGGTGAAGCAGAGCGCCTGGAAGTTCCTGGACTTCCTGTTCACGAAGGAACCGCGCGTGCAGTTCACGAGCACGGAAGGCTTCCTGCCGACCACCAAGGCTGAAGCGACCGACCCGGTGTTCCAGGATCCCGACACGAAGGCCTTTATCGCACTGCTGCCGCATGCGAAGTTCGCGCCGACCGTGACCGGCTGGGAAGACACCGCGAAGGCCGTGACCAACGCCATGCAGTCGGTGTACCTCGGCAAGGCCAAGCCTGCCGACGCGCTGAACCAGGCGGCCACCGAAGCGAACAAGTCGCTCGGCAAGTAAGTCTGGCAAACCAGTCTGCAAGCAAGCCTTAACGGCAAAACCGGCGCGCGCCCGAAGTCCCGGCGCGCGCCGGAACGCCTGAGAACCGACGTTTCGAAGCACTGACGATTCGACATGACTACGGGTCCCCTGAAGCCCTCGCCCGCCACCGCAGCGGCCGGCGATGCCCCCGACCGATCACGCGCACGACATCGCATGAGCCGACTACCCCGCGCCGTTTCCGCGCCCCGCGCGCCCTGGCTCCTGATCGTGCCGAGTCTCGTGCTCGCGCTCTTCATCATCAGCTATCCGATCTTCAACATCGTGTATCAGTCGCTGCACGATGTATCGCGCTTCGGACAGATCCGCGGCTTCAGCGGCCTGCAGAACTTCTATAACGTGTTCGGCGATCCGGTGTTCATGAGCGCCCTCAGGAACACGCTGATCTGGACATTCTTCGTCGTGGTGGGCACCGTGGGAATTTCCGTGCCCGTCGCGCTCGTGCTCAACCAGGACTTCTACGGCCGCGGCATTGCGCGCACGATCGTCATGCTGCCGTGGTCCGTCTCGCTCACGATGACGGCCGTGGTCTGGCGCTGGGCGTTCAACGACGACTACGGCATGGTCAACGTCACGCTGCAGCGGCTCGGGCTTGTTTCCGGGCCGATCCACTGGCTTGCGACGCCGGAATATGCGTTCCCGGTTGAAATCTGCGTGGGCATACTCGTGTCGATACCGTTCACGACCACGATCCTGCTGGGCGGCCTTTCCTCGGTGCCGGGCGATATTTACGAAGCCGCGCGCATCGACGGCGCGAGTGCCTGGCAGCAGTTCCGCCAGCTCACGCTGCCGCTGCTCAAGCCGTTCATCAACATGGCGATCCTGCTGAACGTGATCTACGTGTTCAACTCGTTCCCGATCATCTGGGTCATGACGCAAGGCGGCCCCGACGACAGCACGCACATTCTCGTCACGTACCTTTACGAACTCGGCTTCCGGTTAGGACGACCAGGCGAAGCCGCTGCCGTCTCGCTCATCATGCTCGTAATCCTGTTCGCGTTCTCGGTGGTCTACCTGCGCCTGCAGGCCAAACGCGGCGGCGCCGAAGGAGACCTCGCATGAACCGCAAGCTCAAACGTTCGATCTGGTGCTGGCTCGCGCTCTCGCCGCTCGTCGTGGCCGTACTGTTCCCGTTCGCGGTGATGTTCTTCACCTCGTTCAAGCCGGCTTCGGAAGTGTTCGTCTATCCGGCGCGCTGGCTGCCCATGCAGTGGCGCTGGCAAAACTACGTCGACATGTGGCAGGCCGCGAACTTCGGTGTCGCGCTGCGCAACAGCATTGTGGTGAGTTGCCTTTCCACGGCGCTCGCGCTCGCCGTGAGTCTGCCGGCCGCCTACGCGCTCGCGCGCTTCCCGTTCCGCGGGCGCGGCCTTTATCGCCAGTTCCTGCTCGTCACGCAGATGCTCTCGCCCATCCTGCTCGTGGTCGGCCTGTTCCGGCTCGCCGCGATGATTCCGTATGGCGACGGCAATCTCGTCGACTCGAAGATCGGCGTGATCGTCTCGTACGCCGCCTTCAACATTGCGTTTGCCGTGTGGATGCTCTCGTCGTACTTCCAGACCGTACCGCGCGATCTGGAGGAATCGGCATGGCTCGAAGGCTGCAGCCGTACCGGCGCCGTGTTCCGCGTGTTCCTGCCGCTCGCGGTGCCGGCCGTGGTGGTCACGGCGATCTTCACATTCATCAGCGCGTGGAACGAATTCGCCGTGGTCTACACGCTGATCCGCTCGCCCGAGAACAAGACACTCACGGTGCAGGTCACCGACATGGTGGCCGGCAAGTACACCGTGGAATGGCAGCTCGTCATGGCGGCGACGCTCGCGGCCACGCTGCCGGTTTCGGTCGTGTTCGCCTGGCTGCAGCGCTACATGGTGAAGGGGCTCGCACTTGGCGCGGTGAAGTAATCGGACTGTGAATTACTTCGCGAGATAGTCGTACACGACTTCACCGAGGCCCAGGGTCAAGTCCGCGACCAGATGACGGGCTTCGATGATTTCGAGTACGGGCAATTCCGCGACGGGCGCAAGCGCGTGTGGCGTGAGATGGAGCGCGGCAGGCCCTGTCCATGCGCCTTTGAGCTTGATGTCCTTCAAGTAGTAGCGCACGAGTTCGCATACGCGCGGCGAGCCGTCCACGTGCGGCACGATCTTGAGCAGATAGTTGGGCGCGCCAAGGCGCTTTGCCTGGTCGGCCAGGTCGAGTTCGCGGTGCTTGTAGCCCATCGTGCCAGTGGCGACACGAACGGGACCGTAGTCGAGCGTGCCGACCAGCGTGTCGGAGTGAACCGCAAGCGTGGGCGAAGCGAGCTTCTTCGGAAAACCCCAAAGCTCCCGGCCACCGGCAATGGGCGGATGGTCGTCGAGGTACATCGCATGCGTATAGGTGCCCGGCTGGCCCTGATACGTGACGGGGATAACCTGGCCACTTTCCGTGTAGTTGCCAAAACCGGTCGAGTCGGGCATGCGGATGAATTCGTAGCTAACGATCGGGTTGGTGACCTCGAGCGGCTCGGGCACGACCTTGCGCAGACTTTCGAGGTCGGTGCGATAGGTGATGATCAGGAACTCCCGGTCCACAAACTTGTAAGGGCCTATCGGATACGCCGGGTTGGTGATCGGCATTGCGAAAGCCTTGGATCTTACGTCTTGCACGAGTATCCTTTGTGAGCTGGCGTCGAAGTGACGTGTTGAAACGGGACGCACATAGGCTAGCCAAATCTATTTGGCAAATAGTCACCTGATTAAACAGAAATCTGTCAGTGCGCGCGAAAACATTAATCAGCAAAATATTTTAAATTCGCAAAGAAAAATGCGGTTTGATGACGATTAAGGATCGTCAAAGAAGCACACCCGTTCTTCGACAGAAGGCTTCATGGCGCTGCGCACCGCAGGCGCGTCCCACGCCCGTGTCATGCCCGGTGCAGGCCCTCCGGTCACCAGCCAGATCGGCGGGGCCCAGCAATTTGTTGTGCTTGATATTGGCCAAGCACGGCCATTTCACAACAGGATTGGGTTAATTCAGAACGACTGCAAATTTCAATTCATCTTCATTCAGAGAACTCAAGTTCTTATTTCATCGGCTAGGCGAAAAACTCCCGTTTGCATTTTTCGCAAGTTGAATTGCGTGGAATTTCGATCGATTAATTGAATCACCTGTCTCGCTGCAGACAGACGCGCGGCGCCCCCTCGCACGCGCGTGGGGGCGCAACATCTCGAGATGCGCGAGACTTCGCCTACTTGCTCAGTTCATGTCCGATCACGCCGCCGGCCACGGCGCCGCCTACGGTACCGACCGCGCTGCCGTTGGTGGCCCGGTTGCCGACATAACCGCCCGCGGCGGCGCCGCCCAGCGTACAGGCTCCCATGCCAGCCGCAGTGAACACGACGGTAATGACGAGTGACGCGCGCGCGGCGCTTAAGCGACGTAGCCAGTTCATCGTCGATTCTCCTGATCGATGGTTGTGGCTTACATGCCAGCAAGCATCGTGCCGCGGCGGCTTTCAGCCGTGGTGCAGATGCAGCAGGATCAGCGTGAGCGTAACGAGCGAGCCCAGCGTGGAATGCAAAATGGTGCGCGAAGTCACGTGCGCCTCGCGGCGGTAGTACTCGGCGAGCATGAACGGGCCGGTACCCGTGGGCAGCGCCGCTAGCAGCACCGCGATTTCCACGAGCTGGTCGGACAGCCCGAATACGCGCTCTGCCAGCCACCAGGTGATAAGCGGCTGCGCGACCAGCTTGGAGAGCGTGAGCCACCACGACGACTCGCGCGGCGCGTCGCCACTCGCACGGCGCTCCGCCAGAAAGAGCCCGAGGCTCACGAGCGCGCACGGACTCGCCGCGCCGCCCAGCAGCTTGAGGAACGTTTCCGCGCTCGCAGGCAGCGTGACGTGCGCGGCGGAAACCACCGCCCCCAGCGCCGGCGCGACCAGCAGCGGATTGCGCAGCAGCGAGCGCACGACCTTGATGGCGAGCCGGTGCGGACGCCGCTCGCTTTGCAGGCCCGTTTCGATCAGCACGATCGCGATGGCGAACAACACGCAGACCACGAGGATCGTCGCGATGGTCGTGGGCGTGAGGCTCGACCGCCCGAATGCGATCATGCACAGCGGGAAGCCCACGTAGCCGGTATTCGGATACGCGGCGGCGAGCCCATCGATGCTCGCATCCGCGAGCGGTCGGCCGAGGAACACGCGCACGCCCACGACGGCCGCGAACACCGCGAGCCCGGCAAGACCGAACGCCGCAACGAATGCGGGCTGATACAGCTCGTGCCACGTTGCGTGCGCAAGGATATCGAAGAGCAGCGCGGGCAGCGCGAGCCACACGACGAAGCGGTTCAACTCGGATGCCGCGGCGGGGCCGAGTACATTCGTGCGACGGCAGGCGAAGCCCGCGAATATGAGGCCGAAAACGGGCAGGAGAATGGAAACGGCAGAAAGCATCGGGATTCGTGAATGCAAAGCGCGCGGACGTGCCGCGCGCCAGGGTGAAACGAAAGACAAACGGTTGCACTAGTCCATCGCCGCGTGACTCGTATCGACGGTGGCGGCGCTCGGGCCGGTGCGGATCAGAAAGAGCAGTGGAATGACGAGCAGCGTGGCCACGAACATCATCTTGAAGTCGTTGAGGTACGCGATCATCTGGGCCTGCTGCGTGATCGACTGGTTGAGCACGGCGAGATCGTACCGCGAACCGCTTTCGAGCATCTGTTGAACCGCCGGATTGAACGGCGTGATGTTCGCGGCGAGGTCCGAATGCGCGATCTGGGTGCTACGCGTGACAAAGGTCTGCACGATCGAAATGCCGATACTGCTGCCGATATTGCGCATGAGGCTATACGTGGCCGTGCCGTCCGCGCGCAGTTGCGGCGTAAGCGTCGAGAAAGTCAGCGCGGAAAGCGGCACGAATACGAAGCCGAGGCCAAACCCCTGCACCACGCCGGGCCACACGATATCCGAGGGCGACAGCACGAGCGTGTACTGCATCATCTGCCATAGCGCATAAGCGGACACCACGAAGCCAAACAGCAGCATGACGCGCGCGTCCACGCGCTTCAGCATGCGCCCCGCTATCAGCATGGCAACCATCGTGCCCGCGCCGCTTGGCGCGGTAACGAGCCCCGTGGTGGCGACCGGATAGCCCATGAGGTTCTGCAGCATGGGCGGCAGCAGTGCGCGCGTGGCGTAGAGCACCGCGCCAATCACGAAAATGAAGAGCGTGCCCGTCGCGAAGTTGCGGTCCTTGAGCAGCTGGTAGCGAAAGAACGTGCCGGGCCCTGACGTTGCCGTATGCACGATGAAGAACGCGAAGGCAATCGCCGCCACCAGTGCTTCGATGCGTATTTCCAGCGAACCGAACCAGTCGAGCTGCTCGCCGCGGTCGAGCAAGGCCTGCAGCGCGCCGATGGCGAGCGCGAGCGTGGCGAAGCCGAACACGTCGAAGCGCTGCGTGCGGCCCGGCGCACGCGCGGGCATGAAGGTCGAGACGCCAAAGAACGCGAACAGCCCCACAGGCACGTTGATGAAGAACACCCAGCGCCAGTTGTAGCTATCGGTTAGCCAGCCGCCCAGCGTGGGCCCGAGCACCGGGCCGACCATCACGCCCATGCCCCAGACCGCCATCGCCTGGCCCTGGCGCTCACGCGGGTTGATGTCGAGAAGAATGGACTGCGAGAGCGGCACGAGCGACGCGCCGAACACGCCCTGCAAGAGCCGCGAAGCAACGATCTCCCCGAGCGTTTCGGACAGCCCGCATAGCGCCGAGGCCACGGTGAAACCCGCAATCGCCACGCCTAACAGGCGCTTTACGCCGAAGCGATCGGCGAGCCACCCCGTGAGCGGCGTGGCAATGGCCGCCGCGACGATGTACGACGTGAGCACCCAGGTGATCTCGTCCTGCGAGGCGGACAGTGTGCCCTGCATATGCGGCAGCGCGACATTGGCGATCGTGCTGTCCAGCGTCTGCATGAGCGTGGCTAGCATGATCGAGAGCGTGATCATGCCGCGATTGAGCGGGGCTTCCTTGCGCGGCTCCGCCCGATGCTGCGCGGCGGAACCGTCCTGCATGACTGCGGTCATCGTGCGGTTGTCTTGCGGCTGTCTTAGATTGGGGGCGGAGCGCGTCGAATTAATAAGCCTGCTTATTATACGACTCGCACCTGTGGACGCAATCGGTATCGACAGCCGGAGGACGCTCGCGCGAAGGCGCAAGCCACACGCCCGTATAATCGCGCGATGACTACCGACCTCGAAAGGCGCTTTGGCTTCCTGGTCGTCGACGTGGGCCGGCTCTACGGCAAACGTTACGACGAGCTTGCGAAGTCATCGCTCGAACTCACGCGCGCGCAGTGCCGCATGATCGCGTACCTGGCGCACTACGGCGACATGAACCAGGCACGTCTTGCCGAGCTGCTGGAAGTGGCGCCCATATCCGCGGGGCGGCTGCTGGAGCGCATGGAAGAAGGCGGCTGGGTCGAGCGCACGCCCAACCCGGGCGACCGCCGCGAATTGCTGGTGAGCCTCACGCCCAAGGCGGAAGGCGTGCTCACGGGCGCACGCCGCGTGGGCGACGAGGTGCAGGCGGAAGCCCTGGCGGGCTTCACGCCTGAAGAAGCTGAGCAGTTCAGTGCGATGCTGCAGCGAGTGCGCGCCAATCTCGGCGCGCTGGTGGAGCGGTAACGAGCGTTAGCGCAGCCGCACGAGCGTGGACTTGAGTTCCGTGTACTTTTCGAGCGCGTGCAATGACTTGTCGCGGCCGTTGCCCGACTCCTTGAAGCCGCCGAACGGGAAGTTCATGTCGCCGCCTTCGTCGTAGCAGTTCACCCACACGGTGCCGGCACGCAGGCGGCGCGAAATTTCATGCGCGTGCGTGAGGTTCGCGGTCCACACGGCCGCCGCGAGCCCGTAGTCGCTGTCGTTGGCAATACGCACCGCCTCGTCGATCGTGCTGAACGTGATGACCGAGAGCACCGGTCCGAAAATTTCCTCGCGCGCGATCTTCGTGTCGTGGTGCGTGTCGAACACCGTGGGCTGCACGTAGAAGCCGCCGCCCTCCGCATTCACGCGTTCACCGCCTGTCAGCAGCTTCGAATCCTTGCGGCCGGCTTCGATATAGCTCAGCACCCGATCCAGCTGAATCTTGTCGATGATCGCGCCCATCGACACTTGCGGATCGAGAGGATTGCCAGGCTTGTATGCTTTCGCGGCCTCGACAAGTTTCGCGAGGAACACGTCCTTGATTTCGTGATGAACGAGCAGGCGCGAGCCCGCCGTGCACATCTCGCCCATGTTGTAGAAGATGGCGCCTGCCGCTGCGTTTGCCGCACGGTCGAGATCCGGGCAATCGTGCAGCACGATATTGGGCGACTTGCCGCCCAGTTCGAGCCACACGCGCTTGAGGTTCGACTGCCCTGCGTACTGCATGATCTGCTTGCCCACGTTCGTCGATCCGGTGAACGCAATGCAGTCCACGTCGCGATGCAGGCCAAGCAGCTTCCCAGGCTCCCCGCCGCCCGGCAGCACGTTGAACACGCCCGCAGGAATACCGGCCTCGTGCGCAAGCTGCGCCACGCGAATGGCCGTGAGCGGCGACTTCTCCGAAGGCTTGAGCACGACGCTATTGCCCGCGGCGAGCGCAGGGCCGAACTTCCATGAAGCCATCAGGATCGGGAAATTCCACGGCACGACCGCGGCTACCACGCCAATGGGTTCGCGCGTGACGAGGCCCACGAGATGATGATCGGCGGGCACGACTTCGCCGCCGACCTTGTCGATGGCTTCAGCGAACCATTCCACGCAGTAGGCGGCACCCGGCACGTCTACGGTGGTCGTGTCGCCAATCGGCTTGCCTGCATCGAGCGTTTCGAGCAGCGCCAGTTCGTCGAGATGTTCGCGCATGAGCGCAGCCCAGCGCAGTAATACGGCTTTGCGCGCACGCGGATTCAGGCCTGCCCATACACCTTCGTCGAACGCGCGGCGAGCGGCGCCTACCGCGGCGTCGACATCGGCTGCGCCGCAATCGGCGACGCTTGCGAGCACCCGGCCGTCGATCGGGCTCACACAGTCGAACGTGCGGCCCGAATACGCGTCACGGTACGTGCCGTCGATGAATGCGCGGCCTTCGATCGATAGCGTCGCGGCCTTGTCCTGCCAATAAGCGAGAGTTTTCTTTTCCATCAGGATGCCTCAATGATTTGCGATCCACCTTGCGCGCCGCACCGCGGCGCCAGGTGAAACGGGTTCGCGCGATCAGGGAGTCAGAAGGTGGGCGGCGAATTGGCCGACACCACTTCGCAGACTTCGTTCGCGCTGGGATTGCGAAACCGGTGCGGGAAGCGGCTTTCGAAGTAGTAGCTGTCTCCGGGGTCGAGCAGCCAGGTCGTGCCTTCCACGGTCAGCTCGAGTTGCCCGGCGACCACCACGCCGCCTTCGTGCCCCGCATGCACCAGCATTTCGGGGCCAGTGTCGGCCAGCGGCTGATAGACCTCGCGCATGATGCCCATGTTGCGGTCCTTCATGCTCGCGCCGGCCAGATAGAACTCGATCGACTCGTTGCCGAGGTTCGGCATTTCGCCGCGCCGCGACACGACTTCTGTCCCCTCGCTCAGATCAAATGTGAAGAATTCGGCAAGGCTCATCGGAATGCATTCGAGCAGCTTCTTGAGCGAACCGACGGACGGGCTGACGCGACTTTGCTCGATCAGCGAGATCGCGCCATTGGTCACACCCGCACGCTTGGCGAGTTCGCGCTGCGACAAACCATAACGTTTGCGAACGTAGCGCAGACGCGTGGCGACTTCGGATGAAACAGAGGCAGACTCGGACACGATGAAGGACCGTTAGCAGGGCGTGCAGGTGACGCGGTGGACGTGTTGAATATTCTAATCAGTTTGCTTTATTTTGCGTCAGTACAAACCCCTGTAAGTTATTCGAAATATAAGGACAGGGGCCAATATTTCGCACAGCAAGCTATTTCTCGAGGCCCTCGGGGAAAGTGCTGACATCAAAAACTTGAAAAAATAATTGACGCCCTTTTTGGCTCGTATATGCTGAACCACAGGTCGAACACTGCATCGTTTCTGCCGCGTTGCAACGCAAAAAACGCGTTTTATCCGAGAAACATAGCGAGTCGACTGAGTTTGGAAAGCAATACATCGAAGTCGCTCAATGTTTAAAGCTTCGCTCAAATTGACGACCTCGAATGCTTGGACCAAACGTCTTTTTCAACGCAACCAGTCGAGTGTTATTGTGAGAGTCCGTGGCCCTCTGGTGAGGTGGGATCGTAGTCATGCGAGGTGTCTTCGCAGTGACTGCACCGCCATCGCCGACGGCAGTAGCGGCAGGCTTGCCTCTCGCCTGTTCCTGTCCGTCTTCACGATCCTTTCCCGCCGCTCTGTGCGGCGTCACAACTCGGTCTCCGCACGCGCCTTCATTGCCGTCCACACGGATGAAGTCGCGTCGCTCCTGCCCTAGCGCCTCTCGTTCCTGCGCTGTTCGTTTTCTTCGCCGTCGTTGGGTTGCGAGGTGTTTCGTCGCGCCTGCACGATGTAGCTGTGCACGCCTGAACACAGTCGCGCCTCACAACGGCAAGAAGCGAACCGCTTACATGATCTCCACGCGCAGCGCCATCCGTTAGCGTCGCTCGCGCGGAGCACACAGGGTTTGTAGTTTTGCGTCCCGCAAGGCTGCAAGGTCATGTCACGCCCGTCGCATTCATATGTCCCGCACGGGCAAGCAAGCGAATCATTAGTCATGCGAACCAGACCATTAGTTGGCGTCACCGCCGACCGCACGATGATGGGAGCGCACGCATCACACGTTGCCGGCGAGAAGTACATCGCCGCAGCGGTGGATGGCGCAGGCGCGCTCGCCTTCGTGCTGCCCGCCCTTGGCGAGCGGCAGGCTGCGTCCGACATTCTCGAAGCCGTGGACGGACTGCTTTTCACGGGCAGCTATTCGAACGTCGAGCCGCATCGTTATGGCGGCCCGGCGAGCGAGGCCGGCACGTTGCACGACCCCGCTCGCGACGCCACCACGCTGCCGCTCATGCGCGCCGCGATCGAGGCGGGCGTGCCGGTGCTCGCCATCTGCCGCGGCTTCCAGGAGATGAACGTGGTGTTCGGCGGCACGCTGCATCAGCAGGTGCATAACGTTGCACGCTACGACGACCATCGCGAGAACAAGGACGATCCGCTCGACACGCAATACGGTCCGGCGCACGCGTTGAAGCTCGTGGAAGGCGGTCTGCTGCAACGGCTCGCGGGTGGCGCACGCGAAGCACGCGTGAATTCACTGCACGGCCAGGGCATCGAGCGGCTGGGTGCGGGCCTCGTGGCCGAGGCATTCGCACCCGACGGGCTCATCGAAGCCGTGAGCGCGGCGAACGCGCACAGTTTCGCGCTTGGCGTGCAATGGCACCCCGAGTGGAAACACGCCGACGACGCGCTCTCCACCGCCATCTTCCACGCGTTCGGCGAGGCCTGCCGCAACCACATGCTGGCCCGAATACCGGGCGGGGCCGGACACGACGTGGCGCACGCGCCACGCGCCGCCCACGCCTGATGCCGGCCCATACAGAACAGAGAGAAAGATCATGCATGAAATCGACGAATTCCTGAAAAAGCACCACATCACCGAAATCGAAGCGATCATCCCCGACATGGCGGGCATTGCGCGCGGCAAGATCATCCCGCGCAGCAAGTTCGAATCGGGTGAATCGATGCGCTTGCCGCAAGCCGTGATGATCCAGACCGTGACGGGCGACTACCCCGAAGACGGCAGCCTCACCGGCGTCACCGATCCCGACATGGTGTGCGTGCCCGATCCCTCGACGATCCGCATCATTCCGTGGGCCATCGATCCCACCGCGCAGGTGATCCACGATTGCGTGCACTTCGACGGCTCGCCCGTTGAAATCTCGCCGCGCCGCGTGCTGCGCCGCGTGCTCGAACTCTACGAGGCAAAGGGCTGGAAGCCCGTCATTGCGCCGGAGCTCGAGTTCTATCTCGTCGACATGAACAAGGACCCGGACATTCCGCTCACGCCGCCGATCGGCCGTACGGGCCGTCCGGAAACGGGCCGCCAGGCGTATTCGATCGAAGCAGTGAACGAGTTCGATCCGCTCTTCGAAGATATCTACGAGTACTGCGATATTCAGGGCCTCGAAGTCGATACGCTCATTCACGAAGTGGGCGCGGCGCAGATGGAGATCAACTTCCTGCACGGCGATCCGTTGAACCTCGCCGACCGCGTGTTTCTCTTCAAGCGCACGGTGCGTGAAGCGGCGCTGCGCCACCACATGTACGCCACCTTCATGGCGAAGCCCATGGAGAACGAGCCGGGCTCGGCCATGCACATTCACCAGAGCCTCGTCTCGGCGGAAAGCGGCCAGAACCTCTTCACCGGCCCGGACGGTAAACCGACCGACATGTTCTACGCGTATATCGCCGGTCAGCAGAAGTACACGCCCGCGCTGATGCCGATTTTCGCGCCGTACATCAACTCGTATCGCCGCCTTTCGCGCTTCATGGCCGCGCCGATCAACGTGGCGTGGGGCTACGACAACCGCACCGTGGGCTTTCGCGTGCCGTACTCGTCGCCGGCCGCACGCCGGGTGGAAAACCGCATTCCGGGCGTGGACACCAATCCGTACCTCGCGATCGCCGCGACGCTCGCGGCCGGCTATCTGGGCATGACGCAGCACCTCAAGCCCACGGAACCGCTCGTGAGCGACGGCTATTCGCTGCCCTACCAGTTGCCGCGCAATCTGGAAGAAGGCCTCACGTTGATGAGCGCGAGCGAACCGCTCATGGGCATCCTGGGCGAGAAGTTCGTGCGCGCCTACCTCGCCCTGAAAGAAACCGAATACGAAGCGTATTTCCGCGTGATCAGTTCGTGGGAACGCAAGCACCTGCTGCTGCACGTGTAAACGAAAGGAGACACAGCAATGAACTATCGAATCGACGCCCCCGCCAGCGCGCTGCAGGAAGCGCCGACGACGCTGCGCGCCCAGGCCGCACGCACGACGCGCTCGACGAGCGAATACCGCGCGCTGGACGCTGCGCACCACATTCACCCGTTTTCGGACATGGGCTCGCTGAACAAGGCGGGCAGCCGTGTGATCGTGAAGGCGAAAGGCGTGTACCTGTGGGACTCGGAAGGCAACCAGATCATCGACGGCATGGCCGGGCTCTGGTGCGTGAACGTGGGCTATGGCCGCAAGGAACTCGCCGACGCCGCCTACGAGCAAATGCAGGAACTGCCGTTCTACAACACGTTCTTCAAGACCACGCACCCGCCGGTCATCGAACTGTCGGCGCTGCTCGCACAGCTTTCGCCCGAGCCGTTCAACCACTTCTTCTATTGCAACAGCGGCTCCGAAGGCAACGACACGGTGCTGCGCATCGTGCATCAGTACTGGCTCACGCAAGGCAAGCCCTCGAAGAAAGTCGTCATCTCGCGAAAGAACGCGTATCACGGTTCGACGATCGCGGGCGGCACGCTGGGCGGCATGGGCTACATGCACGAGCAGATGCCTTCGAAGGTCGAGAACATCGTGCATATCGACCAGCCGTACTTCTATGGCGAAGCGCAAGGCAACATGTCGCCCGAGGAGTTCGGTCTCGCGCGTGCACAACAGCTCGAAGCGAAGATTCTCGAAGTGGGCGCGGAGAACGTGGCCGCCTTTATCGGCGAGCCGTTCCAGGGCGCAGGCGGCGTGATCTTCCCGCCCTCAACCTACTGGCCGGAAATTCAGCGCATTTGCCGCAAGTACGACGTCCTGCTCTGCGCCGACGAAGTGATCGGCGGCTTTGGCCGCACCGGTGAGTGGTTCGCGCATCAGCACTTCGGCTTCGAGCCGGATCTCATCACGATGGCCAAGGGCCTCACGAGCGGCTATGTGCCGATGGGTGCGGTGGGCATTCACGACCGCGTGGCCAAAGCGCTCATCGAGAACGGCGACTTCAATCACGGCCTCACGTACTCAGGGCATCCCGTCGCCGCCGCGGTGGCCGTTGCGAACCTCAAGCTGCTGCGCGACGAAGGCATCGTGACGCGCGTGAAGAACGACACGGGCCCGTACTTCCAGCAGCGCCTGCGCGAAACCTTCGGCAATCATCCGATCATCGGTGACATCTCGGGTGCGGGCCTCGTAGCGGGTCTGCAACTCGCGGAAGATCCGAAGGCGCGCAAGCGTTTTGCGAATGGCGGCGACGTGGGCTCGCTCTGCCGCGACTTCTGCTTCAACGGCAACCTCATCATGCGCGCCACGGGCGATCGCATGCTGCTCTCGCCGCCGCTCGTCGTCACGCGGGCAGAGATCGATGAAATCGTGTCGAAGGCCAAGAAAGCCATCGACGCAACTGCGCAACAACTGGGTCTTTCTTAACGCGACTTGTCCAAGGCGGGCGGCGCAACGGGGTGCTGGGCCCCCCGCCAATTTTCATCTTCAGGGGAAAGCAACATGAGTGTTAGTCATCTTCGTCATGCGGTCGCGCTTGCGGCCCTCGCAGCGTGTGCAGGCCTCACGGCCGTGTCGAGCCAGACCGCGCACGCGGCCGACGGCGATTTGAACGTCTACAACTGGTCCGACTACATTGCGAAGGACACGATCCCGAACTTCGAAAAAGAAGCGGGCGTCAAGGTCAAGTACGATAACTACGACAGCGACGACACGCTGCAAGCCAAGCTGCTCGCCGGCAGCTCGGGCTATGACATCGTTGTGCCCACATCGAACTACATGGCCAAGCAGATTCAGGCCGGCGTGTACCAGAAGCTCGACAAGTCGAAGATCCCCAACCTCGCGAACCTCGACCCCGTGCTCATGCACATGATCGCCGACGCCGATCCGGGCAATCAGTACGGCGTGCCCTGGGCGTTCGGCACCGACGGCATCGGTTACAACAAGCAAGCGGTGGAAAAGGCGCTCGGTCCGAACGCGCCCGTGGATAGCTGGGCGCTCGTGCTCGATCCGCAAAATCTCTCGAAGCTCAAGGGCTGCGGCGTGTCGTTCCTCGACCAGGCCGTGGACGTCTTCGCCGCGACGCTGCAATACATGCACAAGGACCCCAACAGCACGAACCCCGCCGACTACCAGGCCGCGTTCGAAGTGCTGAAGAAAGTCCGCCCGTATATCACCCAGTTCAATTCGTCGGGCTATATCAACGACCTTGTGAACAACGATATCTGCGTTGCCGTGGCATGGTCGGGCGACGTCGGCATTGCACACCGCCGCGCCGAGGAAGCCAAGCGCTCGTATGACGTCAAGTTCTCGAACGTGAAGGAAGGCGGCCTGCTGTGGTTCGACGTGATGGTCATCCCGAAGGACGCCCCGCACCCCGAGAACGCGATGAAGTGGATCAACTACATCTCGGACCCGAAGGTCAACGCGCAAATCACCAACGAAGTGTTCTACCCCACCGCGAACAAGGCCGCGCGCCAGTTCGTCACCCCGGCAGTGGCGCAGGACGCGACGGTGTATCCGCCGGAAGACGTGCTCAAGAAGATGACGCTGATGAAGCCGATGCCGGCTGACATCCTGCGCCTCGAAAACCGCCTGTGGGCCCAGTTGAAAACGGGCCACTGAGACCCCGATCATCCCCTGAAGGAAACAAGAAGGAGACAACGCGGAAGAGGGATCGCTCGACCCCTCTCCGCCTGAAGTGCGCAATTCCGAAGTCCGGCCGCGCAGCGCCGCCCCCCTTTTTTGACGACGCGCGCGAGCCATTCCCGAGCTCCGTTCGCAGTACTAATCGCGAGTCGCCCCGTGCGCCCCGTGCGGGTCGCCTCGCGCCTGAAAACCGAGTACTGCGATCAGATAGGAACCCAGATCAGATCATGAATTCGACGTCTAAAGTCAACGCCCCAGAAGCTCTGCGCGCCAACGCGAACCCGGCAAAGAACGACGCGTTCGTGCGTATCGAGAACGTCGTCAAGAAGTTCGGTGACAGCACCGCCGTGGACAACGTGAGCCTGAACATCGCCAAGAACGAGCTTTTTGCGCTGCTCGGCAGCTCCGGCTGCGGCAAGTCCACCCTGCTGCGCATGCTCGCGGGCCTCGAAACGGCCACGTCGGGCCGCATCTACGTCGACGGCGAAGACCTCGCGTCGCTGCCCCCGTACCGCCGCCCCGTCAACATGATGTTCCAGTCGTATGCGCTCTTTCCGCACATGAGCGTGGAGTCGAACGTCGCGTTCGGCCTCAAGCAGGAAGGCGTGCCGAAGAACGAGATCCGCGAGCGCGTGGCCGACGCCCTCAACCTCGTGCAGATGGGCCGCTACGCGAAGCGCAAACCGCATCAGCTTTCCGGCGGCCAGCAGCAGCGCGTGGCGCTTGCACGTTCGCTCGTGAAGCGCCCCAAGCTCCTGCTGCTCGACGAACCGATGTCGGCGCTCGACAAGAAGATCCGCCAGAAGACCCAGCTCGAACTCGTGAACATCATCGAGAAAGTCGATGTCACCTGTGTGATGGTCACGCACGATCAGGAAGAGGCCATGACCATGGCCAACCGCCTTGCCGTGATGAGCGAAGGCCGCATCGTGCAGATCGGCTCGCCGAGCGAAGTCTACGAATTCCCCAACAGCCGTTTCTCGGCCGAATTCATCGGCTCGACCAACCTGTTCGAAGGCAAGGTCGTCGAGGACGAGCCCGATCACATCTTCGTGGAAAGCGAAGACCTCGAAACGCGCATGTACGTGAGCCACGGCGTGACCGGGCCGCTCGGCATGCCCGTTGGCATTTCGGTGCGCCCGGAGCGTGTGCGCGTGACGCGCGAAAGGCCCGGCACGCAGCACAACTGGGCGCGTGGCGTGGTCACGGACGTCGCCTACATGGGCAGCTATTCGCTCTATCACGTGCGTCTGCCAGGCGGCAAGGTCGTCGTCTCGAACCTCTCGAGCTCGCACCTCATGAATGAGGGCGCGCCCGCCTGGAATGACGATGTTTACGTGTCCTGGTCGCCGGCCAGCGGCGTCGTGCTCACGCAGTAAGGAGGCCCGAATCATGAGTACCACTATTCCCACCACGCCTGGGTCAGGCCGGGCAGCCGCAGACGCCCGCCGCGGCACGCTCGCGCGCTTCTTCTCGCGCTTCGTGCCCTCGGGCCGCACCACCGTGATCGGCGTGCCGTTCGTGTGGCTCACGCTGTTCTTCGCCGTGCCGTTCGTGCTCGTGTTCAAGATCAGCTTCGCCGACCAGATGATGGCGGTGCCGCCCTATACGAACCTCGTCCAGATGAAGGACGGCGTCGTGCACTTCGCCCTGCAGCTCGGCCACTACGCCTTCCTGCTGCAGGACGACCTGTACATCGCCACCTACATCAGCTCGCTGAAGATGGCGGCCGTCTCCACCCTCTTCTGCCTCCTGCTCGGCTATCCGATCGCCTACTACATCGCGCGCTCGAATCCCGCCACGCGCAACCTGCTCATGATGGGCGTGATGCTGCCGTTCTGGACATCGTTCCTGATTCGCGTGTACGCGTGGATCGGCATCCTCAAGGACGACGGCCTGCTCAATCACACGCTCATGGCCATCGGCCTCATCCATTCGCCGCTGCGCCTCTATCACAGCGACGCGGGCGTCTATATCGGCATGGTCTATTCGTACCTGCCGTTCATGGTGATGCCGCTCTACGCGCACCTCGTGAAGATGGACCTCACGCTGCTCGAGGCCGCCTATGACCTCGGCGCGAAGCCCTGGGTCGCGTTCACGCGAATCACGCTGCCGCTCTCCAAGAACGGGATCATCGCGGGCAGCCTGCTCGTGTTCATTCCGGCCGTGGGCGAGTACGTGATCCCCGAACTGCTCGGGGGCGCCGACACACTGATGATCGGCCGCGTGATGTGGGACGAGTTCTTCAACAACATGGACTGGCCGATGGCCTCCGCCGTCACGGTCGCGATGGTGCTGCTGCTGCTCGTGCCGATGGCGCTCTTCCAGCACAACCAGGTCAAGCAACTGGAGGAAGGCAAATGATCAAGCCCAACCGTACGCTCTCCACCGGCGTTCTCACACTCGGGTTTCTGTTCCTCTACATCCCGATCATCAGCCTCATCGTCTACTCGTTCAACGAGTCGAAGCTCGTCACGGTGTGGTCCGGCTTCTCGCTGAAGTGGTATGCCGCGCTGCTGCAGGACGACGAGCTGCTGAGCGCCGCCTGGCTGTCGCTGAAGATCGGCCTGATGACGGCCTTCGCCTCCGTCGTGATCGGCACGTGGGCCGGCTACGTGCTCGCGCGCATGGGCCGCTTCAGGGGCTTCGCGCTCTTCGCCGGCATGATCAACGCGCCGCTCGTGATTCCCGAAGTCATTCAGGGCATTTCGCTTCTGCTGCTGTTCGTCGCAATGGAGCAGTTCCTCGGCTGGCCGAAGGGCCGCGGCGTGCTGACCATGTGGATCGGCCACGTGATGCTGTGCGTGTCGTACGTGGCGATCATCGTGCAGTCGCGCGTGAAGGAGATGAACCAGTCGCTCGAGGAGGCCGCGCTCGATCTGGGCGCGACGCCCTTCAAGGTGTTCTTCGTGATCACGCTGCCGCTGATCTCGCAAGCGCTCATTTCGGGCTGGCTGCTCTCGTTCACGCTCTCGATCGACGACCTCGTGCTCTCCGCGTTCCTCTCGGGCCCGGGCTCGACCACGCTGCCGCTCGTGGTGTTCTCGCGCGTGCGTCTGGGTCTGAATCCGGAGATGAACGCGCTCGCCACGCTCTTTATCAGCGCGGTGACGATCGGCGTGATCGCGGCCAACCAGATCATGGCGGCCCGCGAGAGAAAGCGCCTGCGCGACATGCAACTCGCTTTCGTCCAGCCCGAGCCCGCCGAAGCCCTGACGCCGGCCGCCCCTGCCGGCGCGGTGGGTGCGCCGATTGGCCGGCGCGCGGCGTGATGGCGCCTGTCGAATAACGAACACATTTAGCGGGACGGTGTACGCCGCCCGCCGTCCCGTACCCGCACGTTGAAGTAGCTGCAATAACGACCAACAAGGAGAATTTCAATGAAGAAGAAGTTAATCTGTCTGCTGGTGGCCGGGGCGCTGCCAGGGCTCGCGCTAGCGGACTCGACCAGCGATCAGATCAAGGCCCTGCAGGCGCAGCTCAATGCCCTGCAAAAAGAGGTGAAGTCGCTCAAGACCGAACTGGCGCAATCGAAGACGACCACAAAGGCCGCATCCGCAGGGCCGGTCGTCCCGGCCACCGCCGCCGCTCCGGTCGTGGACATCAGTTCGCCCGATTACGGCAAGGCGCAAGCGAACCTGACCAACGACCAGGTCGATGCGATGAAGCAGCAGATCGCGAGCCAGCAGCTCAAGGTCGATTCGCTTACCGACGCCGCCAATACCGGTCCGCTCGCCGGGCTTTCGATCACCGGCTATATCGACCCGACGTATATCTACAACCGCGCGCCGGGCACGTCGTCGTTCCTGTTCGCGAACCATACGGGCGCGTATAACTACTTCAACAGCACGTTCGGCGATGTCTACCTCGACATCAAGAAGACCTTCGGCGTGGGCCCGATGGCGCCTTCGGCCGAAATCACGCTCATGCCCAACCGCGGCAACGGCATCACGCTGCTGCAGAACGAGCATGGCGAGATCGGCAACAACATCCTGAATACCGCGGTCGTCACCGTGCCGGTGACCTCCACGGGTACGTTCGTCGCCGGTCTCATGCCGAGCTTTGGCGGCTACGAGGTGCAGCAGTCGAACCAGATGCTCACGCTCACGCACAACCTGCTCTACGATTTCTCCGATCCGGGCAGCTATGTGGGCGTCGGCTGGAACTACACGCCGGACGGCAGCCAGTGGGCGTTCAAGTTCATGGTTGGCAACGAGCAGTACCGCACCAATGGCGCGGTCGTGCAGACGGGCCAGAACGCGCTGGGCGACCCGATCACCACGAGCAACAAGATCCCGACGTTCACGGCGCGTGCCGACTACACGTGGTCGAGCGCACTCGATATTGGCGGCTCGTTCAACATTGGCCGCCAGACGCTGCCGAGCGCATTCGACTCGACGACGGGCCAGGCCGTGTACGGCGTGGGTGGCCAGGCATCGAGCTCGGGCGGCTACTTCCTCTTTGGCGAAGTGGATGCAACCTACACGCAGGCGGACATCCAGTACAACGCCGAAGTCGATTACGGCCAGCAGCAGCGTGCTGCGTTCAACGGCGGCAACGCGCAGTGGTACGGCTTCTCGCTGCTCGCGCACCGCAAGTTCAACGCGCCGGTGGTGGGCCGCATGGGCGTGACCGCACGCTACGACCTGCTCGTCGACAGCAAGAACGGCGGCGGTGGCGGCGGCATCGTGCTGAATTCGAATGGCATGGACACGGCCAACGGCTTCGGCATTGGTGCGGACTGCCTGGCGAATTCGCAGGCGGGCGGCGGCTTCGGCTTCGAGTGCAAGGGCGCGACGCGCCAGGACGTGGCGCTCGACCTGCTGTTCTTCCCGACGCAGCAGATCACGGTCAAGGTGGAATACCGCCACGACTGGGCCACGCAGCGCGTGTTCCTGCACGACGACGGTTCGTACGGCAAGAGCAACGACTTGCTGGGCGCGCAGTTCATCTACTCGTTCTGATGAGGTTGGGGCGGGCGGCGGCTATCAGGGTTCCTGACCGTCGCCCGCTTTTTGTTTCTACGCTCTCTTTATGCTCAAATTCGCCAATCAGCCACATGCCCCGTCCTGGTACGCGGCCACCGCCAACGACACCACGGCGCACCCCGCGCTGGAAGGCGCGATCGACGCCGATGTCTGCGTGGTCGGCGCGGGCCTTACGGGCGTTTCCGCCGCACTCAATCTCGCCGAACGCGGCTATCGCGTCGCGCTCGTGGAAGCGTCGCGGGTCGGATGGGCCGCGAGCGGGCGTAACGGCGGGCAGCTGATTGGCGGGTTTGCCTGCGATATCGACACGTTCGCGCAGTTCATGCCCGAAGCCGAGGTCCGTCAGGTCTGGGACATGGGCCTCGAAACACTCGACATCGTGAAGCGCCGCGTCAAGCAGCACAATATCGATTGCGCGCTCACCGAAGGCTATTTCACCGCCGCCAACAAGGCGCGCGACGTGGATTCGCTCAAGCGCTGGCGCGACGAGGCGGCAAGCCGCTTCGGTTACGACCGCTTCCGTTACGTCGATGGCGGCGGCGTCGCTAATTACGTGCAGTCGTCGCGCTACGCGGGCGGCCTCTACGATCCCGATAGCGGCCATCTGCATCCGCTCAACTACACGCTCGGCCTCGCGCGCGCGGCCGCCGAAGCCGGCGTGCGCGTGTACGAGAACAGTCCCGTCACGCGCCTGCGCGAAGAAAACGGCGGGCATGTAGTCGAAACCGCGCGTGGCAACGTGCGCGCGAAATTCGTTGTGCTCGCATGCAATACGTATCTGGGCGATCTCGCACCGGCGCTCTCGCGCAAGATCATGCCCGTTGGCACCTATGTGATCGCGACCGAAAAGCTGGGTGCCGAGCGCATGAATGCGCTGATGCCCGCTCAGGCTGCCGTATGCGACAGCCGCTTCGTGCTCGACTACTTCCGTCCGGCGCCGGACACGCGTCTGCTTTGGGGCGGTAAAGTGAGCTATTCCACGTTCGCGCCGCCTAATTTGGGCGAAGCCATGCGCCGCGACATGCTGAAGACGTTTCCGCAACTCGCCGATGTGAAGGTGGATTACGCGTGGGGCGGCTACGTGGACATCACGATGAACCGCGCGCCGCACTTCGGCCGCCTCTCGCCCACGGTGTATTTCGCGCAGGGCTTCTCGGGCCACGGCGTGAACACCACGGGGCTCGCGGGCACGCTGATCGCCGAAGCCATTCACGGCCAGGCCGCGCGCTTCGACCTGTTCGGCAAGATCCGTCACCGCGATTTCCCCGGCGGCGCTACACTGCGAACCCCTGCCCTCGTGCTCGCGATGGCATGGTATCGAATGAAGGACCTGCTTTGATGACACTCGACCTCGACGCCCAGGCGGACGCTCTCGCCCGCCACTCGTACTACGAAGCCACCGCCACGCGCCCCGCCGACGACGACCCCGTGCTGGAAGGCGCGCTCGACGCCGACGTGTGCGTAATCGGCGCGGGCTTCGCCGGGCTGTCGGTCGCGCTGGAGTGCCGTGCACGCGGCCTTTCGGTGGTGGTACTCGACGCGCATCGTCCCGGCTGGGGCGCCTCGGGCCGCAATGGCGGCCAAACGCTCGTGGGCTTCGCGAAAGACGAAGTGCTCGAAAAGCAGCTCGGCGCGCAGGGTATACGCGCGGCGTGGGCGCTTTCCATCGAAGGCGTGAGCCTCGTGCGCGAGCGCATTGCGCGCTACGGCATCGATTGCGATTTCACGCCGGGCTATCTGACCGTCGCGACGAAAGCCAAGCGCGTGCCCGATCTGCGCGCGTGGATGGAGGCGGCGCGCACGCGCTGGGGCTACGACCGCCTCGAATGGCTCGACACCGACGCCACGCGCGCCCGTGTGGCGTCGCAGCGGTATATCGCGGGCGTCTACGATCCGGTTTCGGGGCATCTTCATCCGCTCAAGTACTGTCTTGGCCTTGCTGCCGCCGCGCGCCGCGAAGGCGCGCAACTGTTCGCCCATACGCGCGCGCTCGAAGTCGTGCGCGGCGAGCGGCCCGTGGTCAAAACCGCGCGCGGGGAAGTGCGCTGCCGCTTCGTGGTGTCGTGCAGCAACGCCGCGCCGGGCGGCGTCTTGCCAGGCGCCGTGGCCGCACGCATTGCGCCGATCGCGTCGTACATCATTGCGACCGAACCGCTCGGGCGCGAACTGGCCGACTCGTTGATCGCGCAACGTGCAGCCGTGTGCGACAACAACTTCTTCCTCGACTATTTCCGCGTTTCGGCGGATGACCGCATGCTGTTCGGCGGCCGCGCCGATTCGACTGGCGCCGCGCCCGAGCGCCTGACCGCGGCCATGCAAACGCGCATGAGCGACACGTTCCCGCAACTCGCCGCGGCGCGCGTGGAATACGCCTGGGGCGGCTTTGTCGATGTCACGCGCAACCGCGCGCCCGACTTCGGCGCGATCGACCCGAATTATTACTACGTGCAAGGTTTTTCGGGGCACGGTGTGGCACTCACGGGCATTGCGGGGCGTCTCGTTGCGCAGGCCATCGTGGGCGAGCGCGCCTCGTTCGATCTGTTCGCGCAACTGCGGCACGCGCGCTTCCCCGGCGGCCCCGCGTGGCGGCGGCCCGCGCTCGAAGTCGGCATGCTTTATCACCGTGTAATGGAAATGTTCTGAAGCGGCACGCTCTGCACGTTCTCCCCGCCTGTTATACCCTTGCGAAAGTCCGCCGCGCTCGCGCGGCGCACGCACTTCTTCTGCTTGAATCGCCTTTTCGCCAGGAGCAACAGCAATGGATTACGTCAGGTTCGGCTCGACAGGGCTGCAGGTTTCGCGTCTTTGCCTCGGTTGCATGACTTACGGCGTGCCCGAGCGCGGCACGCACCCATGGACGCTCGGCGAAGAAGCCAGCCGTCCGCTCATCCGCCAGGCGCTCGACGCCGGCATCAACTTCTTCGACACCGCGAACACGTACTCGGACGGCACCTCTGAGGAGATCGTCGGGCGTGCGCTGCGCGACTTCGTCAAGCGCGACGACATCGTGCTTGCCACGAAGGTGTACAACCGCATGCGTCCCGGTCCGAACGGCCAGGGCCTGTCGCGCAAGGCCATCCTCACGGAAATCGATCATAGTCTCAAGCGCCTGGGCACCGATTATGTCGATCTCTATCAGATCCATCGCTGGGACTACGACACGCCGATCGAAGAAACGCTCGAAGCGCTGCACGACGTGGTGAAGGCAGGCAAGGCGCGCTACATCGGCGCTTCGTCCATGCACGCGTGGCAGTTCAGCAAGGCGCTCTACACGTCGCGCCTGCACGGCTGGACCGAGTTCGTGAGCATGCAGGACCACGTGAACCTGCTCTACCGCGAGGAAGAGCGCGAAATGCTGCCGCTGTGCGCCGATCAGGGCATTGCCGTGATGCCGTGGAGCCCGCTCGCGCGCGGCCGCCTCACGCGCGACTGG
The DNA here is from genome assembly GCF_905220165.1 of Paraburkholderia sp. J10-1. Classification (NCBI taxonomy): domain Bacteria; kingdom Pseudomonadati; phylum Pseudomonadota; class Betaproteobacteria; order Burkholderiales; family Burkholderiaceae; genus Paraburkholderia; species Paraburkholderia sp. J10-1. Next base: position 323,810 of record NZ_CAJMYW010000002.1, read on the forward strand.
AACGAAACGAGCGAACGCGAGGCAACCGACAAGTTCGGCAAGACGCTCTACGGCGCCGACGCGGATAAAGCGATTATCGCTGCGGTCGCAACCATCGCGCGTACGCACAACGTCTCGCGCGCACAGGTCGCGCTCGCGTGGCTGCTCCACAAGCCCGGCATCACTTCGCCGATCATCGGCGCCTCGAAGCCGCAGCATCTCGAAGACGCCATCGCCGCCCTCTCGCTCAAGCTCTCCAGCGAAGAGATCAAGACGCTTGAAGCGCCTTATCTGCCTCATGTGATCGCGGGTCATCAGTAAGCGGCGAGGCCGCTGCCAGACGTTCGCGCACAATGCGCGCGAGCGTCTGCATGAGCGTGTCGGCAACGTACGGCGGCGTTTCCGCATAGCCGAGCAGGAAGCCGTTGTAGCGCGTGGCGTCCGGGGCATCGACGCAATACGCACTCAATGGCGAGAGATGCAACCCCTGTGCGCGCGCCGCTTCACTCACCTCGGCGTCGCTGAGCGGCACGTCGAGACGCACGCTCAAATGCATGCCGCCCGCGTCCGCCGACACCGTCATCATGCCGTCCAGATGTTTGTCGATTGCCGCGACGAGGCCGTCGCGGCGCTCTTCGTAAAGCTTGCGCATGCGCCGCAAGTGGCGCGCGTAGCGCCCGCTTTCGATGAATTCCGCCAGCGCCAGTTGCTCCGCCACGCGACCCTGGCGCATGAGCGTGTGATGCGCCTGCGCGAATTGCGCCGCCACACGCTGCGGCACGATCATGAAGCCGATGCGCAGGGCCGGAAAGAGCGTCTTGCTGAACGTGCCGAGATAGATCACGGGTGCGTCGTCGGCCAGGCCCTGGATCGACGGCAGCGGCGGTCCATCGTGGCGCAGCTCGCTGTCGTAGTCGTCTTCGACGATCCACGCGCCGCACGCACGCGCCTGCTCGATCAGCGCGAGCCGCCGCTCGAGGCTCAGCACGCAGCCAAGCGGATACTGGTGCGACGGCGTGAGATAAACGAGGCGCGGCGGCCGCTCACGCCAGTCTTCGGCGCGGGCCGCCATGCCCGCCGCATCCACGCTCATCGGCACGAGCTGCAGGCCCGCAGCGGCAAACGCCACGCGCGCGCCGAGATAGCCGGGATTTTCGATCCACGCGCGCTCGCCCTCGTCCGCGAAGAGACGCGCGCACAAGTCGAGGCTCGACTGCGTGCCGTCCGTGACGAACACCTGGCCGGGCTGGCAGCGCACGCCGCGTGACACCCGCACATATTGCGCAATGGCCTGGCGCAGCGCAGGCATGCCCGCACTGTCGCCATAACCGAGGTCATGCGCACGCAACTCGCGCAGCGCGCGCTCGACGGCGGCGCGCCATTGCGCGTACGGAAACGCGTCGAGCGCGGGCACGCCCGGGCGCAGCGCCTTGGGACCGTCGCGGCCCATGCGGCGCGGCGGCAGGTTGCGCACGCGGCGCGCGAGCGCAGGCGCAGGATCTTCGCGCAGCGCGGACTGCGCAGGCGTTGCCGCCGCAGTGGCATTGACCGCGTTGACGACCGAGCCGTGGCGCGTAGCGCTGACAAAGCCCTCTTCCACGAGCCGCTCGTACGCATAGAGCACCGAATTGCGCGCAATGCCGAGTTGCTCTGCGAGCGCACGGCTCGACGCGAGGCGCGTGCCGCGGCCAATGTCGCCGTCGAGAATCGCGCGGCGCAGGCTCTCGTAAAGCAGGTCCTGCTGCGTGAGCTTGCGCACGGCGCGCTTCGCATAGGCCGCCATCATCAACGCGTAGTCCAATCCCGTGGCTCCATAGTTTTCGATTTCGGTGGGACTAACAATGGTGCCACAAGTCGCTTACGCTTGGGGGTTTGGGCAAGCCTGCAAACGAGGAGACAACGCATGACCGACACGACGCTTCAAGTCCGCGCCGTCGCACCCGACGATTTCGACGCATGGCTGCCGCTATGGGACGGCTATAACCGCTTTTACGGCCGCTTCGAAGCAACCGCGCTGCCGGAGCACATCACGCTCACAACGTGGTCGCGCTTCTTCGACGGCTACGAGCCCATGCACGCGTTCATCGCCGTGCGCGGCGAGCGCGTGCTCGGTCTTGTGCATTTCATCTATCACCGCAACACGATTCTGGAAGGGCCGATCTGCTATTTGCAGGATCTCTTCACCGTGGAGGATGCGCGCGGCCAGGGCGTGGGCCGCGCGCTGATCGAAGCCGTGTATGCGCACGCGAAGGCGTCGAATTCATCGCGCGTGTACTGGCACACGCACGAGACGAATCACACGGCAATGCGGCTTTACGACGACGTGGCCGTGAAGCCTGGCTTCGTCATGTACCGCAAGGACGTTTGAAGCACCTCAGGCTAGATCCTTGAGCAGCGAGGCGCGCACTTCACCGTCGATGGTCTGCGTCGGCACGCGGTAATTCGGATGATCGCAGCCTATCGTGAGCGCGGCGCCTTCGCGCAGCCGCGTTTTCATCTGCGGCGTGAGTTCGAAACGCACGAAGTGCACCGCCGAGGTCTTTTCAGCGTTTTCGCGTTCGAGGTCTTCGTCGGCGATCGCGTAGACGGGCGGCTCGCCTTCCACCTGAACGAACACCTTGTCCTCGATGCCGATGAGCCGCGCGAGCGCCGCGCGCCGCTCGACTTCGCTTTCATATTCGAGCTGCATGGTCGCCTTCAGGTTGCCGCCGTCGGGCACGAGCGGCAGATAGGCCGCGAGTTCGCCCTGAATGCCGTCTTCGTCGAAGATCTTTTCGATGTGCAGCATCTCCTGGATCTGATAGCGGATCGTGGTTTCGTCCTCGAACAGGAACGTGAGGTGATTGCCGAGCGGCACCGCGCGCTGCTTCTTGTGTTCGATGATGCGTTTGCGCATATCGCCCCGCACGCGGGCGTAGGCTTCCAGCGTCAACAACGAATTTCTCGCGATCGTCATGAGTCGTGCCTCGTGTAGGTTGCGTGTTTGCGCCGGGGCCTAGATGCCATAGGCGCGGCGCAGCAGGGTAATGGGGTGCGCGAGCGGCGGCTCGCCGAGCTGGTTCTCTTCCATGCCCTGCGCAATGTGATGCCCCGCAAGCTGGCAATCGGACGAGATGAAGTTGGGCTGGGCCTGACCCATCTGCTTGAATACGGGCGTGCCGATCTTCATCGACATGGCGTGGAATTCCTTCTTCACGCCGAACGTCCCGGCGTGGCCCGAACAGCGCTCGACCACCGTCACTTTCGTTTCCGGCACGAGCGAAAGCAGGTCGAAGGTCTTGCGGCCAATGTTCTGCACGCGCGCGTGACACGGCACGTGATACGACACGTTGCCAAGCGGCGCGCGGAAATCGGTCTTCAGCAGGCCGTCGCGATGACGTGCCACGAGATACTCGAACGGGTCCCAGAACGCGTCGCTCACGGCTTTCGTATTGGCGTCGTCGGGGAACATCAGCGGTAGTTCGTGCTTGTACATGAGCACACAGCTCGGCACCGCGCCGATCAGCGCGTAACCGTCGCGCGCGTAACGCGCGAGCATCGGCATGTTCTGCGACTGCTTGTGCGCCACGCCCTCCAGATTGCCCTGCTCCAGCAGCGGCATGCCGCAGCACCATTCGCTCTTCACCAGTTCGTAGTGAATCTCGTTGTGGTCGAGCACCGCGAGCAGATCGTGGCCAATGCCGGGCTCGTTGAAATTCACGTAGCAGGTCGCGTAAATGGCGACCTTGCCCGGCGTGCGCTCGCCGTCGCGCACCTCGCTCGATGCCGCGCGTTTTGCAACGTTACGAAACTTGTGCGTCGCGAAGTCGGGCAGCCACGCTTTGCGATCGACGCCCAGCATGTCTTCCATCGCGCCACGCATCGCCTTCGTGTGGTTGATCGCATTGACTGTTTGCGTGACGACCGGAATGCCGGCGATCTGACCGAGTGCGTCGGTGTTCGAAAGCACGCGGTCGCGCAGCTTCACTTCGCCCTTGCGGTAGTGAACCGCTTTGGCCCGCAGCATGAGATGCGGAAAGTCCACATTCCACGGATGCGGCGGCACATAGGGGCACTTCGTCATGTAGCAGAGATCGCACAGATAGCACTGGTCGACGACCTTGTCGAACGACGCCTTGTCGACGTCGTGCGCTTCGCCGCTCTCGGTTTCGTCGACGAGATCGAATAGCGCCGGAAACGCACCGCATAACGACACGCAGCGCCGGCAGCCCGCACAGATATCGAACACGCGCGCGAGTTCCGTATCGAGCTGGCCCTGGTCGTAAAAAGCGTCGGAGCGCCAGTCGAGCGGATGGCGCGTGGGCGCTTCGAGACTGCCTTCCTTGTGGGGCATGACGTCTCCTTCTTTTATTTATCAGCCAAATACGCGGCCGGGCGAGCGCGCGCGTACGCGCGCCGGTGCTTGCCCGGCACGCGAAACAAAAAGCGCGCGCGTCATGGATGCGTGCCGGGAAGCACGCGTCGATGCTCAATCCGCCAGCACTTCCAGCGCCTTCGTATAGCGGTTGGCGTGACTGCGCTCCGCCTTGGCTAGTGTCTCGAACCAGTTCGCGATTTCGTCGAAGCCTTCGTCGCGCGCGACCTTGGCCATGCCGGGGTACATGTCGGTGTATTCATGCGTTTCGCCTGCAATCGCCGCCTGCAGATTCAAACGCGAGCTGCCGAACGGCAGCCCGGTGGCCGGATCGCCTACCGCTTCCAGATATTCGAGGTGGCCGTGCGCGTGGCCGGTTTCGCCTTCGGCGGTCGAGCGAAACAGCGCCGCGACATCGTTTTGTCCTTCTACGTCGGCCTTGGCTGCGAAATACAGATAACGGCGGTTGGCCTGTGATTCACCGGCGAATGCATCCTTGAGGTTCTGTTCCGTCTTCGAGCCCTTTAGCTGTGACATCTGTGCCTCCATGGTTCGACCTGAAATGTGGGGACGCGACGCAATTCGCCTTCGTGCAATGCAGCATGGGTGGGCGACTCCGCCGCACTATTAATCTAGGTTGCGGCGTTTGCGTTCCCAATTGTGAATTTCAATCCTCGCGATAGCGTAGCCGGGTTTACTCGGGCACCCACCTGCATAAACGGGGCCAGTCCAGGCACGCGTCGTGCGCGCGACGATCTGTCCTGCACTCTTCACTTTGCGTGCGAGCGGAGTCGTCCTAGACTTTGAATTTGCCGACGCACCCGATCAACTTTGCGGAGATGCCATGCGACTTACGATCCTGATCAACGGTTCCGATCCGACCGTCAATCACGACTATGCAGTGCTTTGGCTCGACACCGACCAGCAACGCTGGTCCCGCGAGTCTCATGAAGGGATCGACCTGCCAGAATGGGGTGAATTGCGCGACGTGAATGGTGTCACGTCGCTATGCGCGCCGCTCGAAAACGAGCCGCTGTGCACGCTACGCGGTCTGCACGTGAATCGCCGCCAGGAAATCAGTTCCGCACACGGCGACGCGACCTGGTCGTGCGAATCCTCACACTCGCCGATGGAAGGCCAATGGCGCCTCCAGGCGGTGGACCGCCAGATGGTCCACGCCGAGCATTCGCTTTTTGCAGGCTGAATGGTGGTTGATGACGTAATCGATTGAATGCAGGCGGCATCATTTGCCGCCGCGCTCCTCGCGCAGCAACGCAACGCTGCCGCGCTCATTGCATCTGATTCTGTTTCACGTCTTGCTTGCGCCCGCCCACCCGGCGGGCGCGCGTTTTTTTGCGCCGCGCTTTCCTCCCGCCTTCAAGTGCGTCCATGCGCCCGCTATACTTTCAGCCCGCTTTATCGCCCGCTCGATACCACCCCGTTCCCGCCAGCCCCCTAGATGAAGAAGCTGTTCGCCTCACTGATTTCCTCGCTGGTGCTCGCCGCCGCCAGCCACGCTTACGCCGCGCCGGCCTGTTCGCAATTCGTGCCCGGCGGCCAGTTCCCGACGCTCACGAATCAACGCATGGCGCCGAAGACGCGCATGCTTTGCTACTCGGATTTCGTCGTGCTGCATTCGGGCGTCACGCACGGTCCGCTGTGGTCCGCCGAGCATCTCACGCGCGATCACCTCGAAGCCGCGAAGGACATGACGCGCACGAACCGCTTTTTCGAAGACGACCGCCTGCCCGAAGGTGAAGGCGCGACGCTCGCCGACTACAAGCGCAGCGGTTTCGACCGCGGCCACATGAGCCCGGCAGGCAACCGCTGGAATGCGCAGGCGATGGCGGAATCGTTTTCGCTCGCCAATATCGTTCCGCAGAATCGCGACAATAATCAGCGCCTCTGGGCGCATATCGAAACCGCCGTACGCAAGCTCGCATCGAAGTATGGCGAAGCTTATGTCGTGACCGGCCCGCTCTTCACGGGCGCGCAGTTGCAGACCATCGGCGCGACGCGCGTGCTCGTCCCCACGCAGATCTTCAAGGTCGTGTACGTGCCTTCGCAGCAGCTCGCGTTCGCCATCGTCGCCGACAATACGGCTGTCGACCGCTATGACGTGCGCTCGGTGCGCGACCTCGAAGCGCAGAGCGGCATTGCGTTCCCGGGTATTCCGGCGGATGTCGCGGCGAAGGAAAAGGTCTCGTTCAACGGCCGCGGCTTTGCCGTGAGCAAATGGGGCTGGTAACTGGGTAAGGCGGTGGCGGCGCTGCTGAAGCGCTAGATATCGAGCCGCGAGACTTTCGAGCCTTCCAGCGAAACGCCCGCCATCAAGCCGCCGTTCGTCAGCACGAACGCTTCGATGGGATTCACCGCCGTCGAGGTATCGATCTTGCCGTTGGCGCCCATTTTCACGAGCGCGACGGTGGCATCCGCGCCCGCGCTCCAGCCGCTGCTGCGCTTGAAGCGGTCGAGTGAGGAGCGCGTCATGAACGCATAAACGACGGCGCGCGACTGTGCCCCGATCTGGGCGCCGAACGAGCCGCCCATCGTCGTGAAGTAGCCCAGCGTGCGGCCTTCCACGCGCAGCGCGCCGCGTCCGTATTCGGCGCCAATCACGAAACCCGCGCCTACGACTTCTGGGAACACGAGCACGCCACGCGCCTTGGCAATGAGTTCACGCGCGCCCGGCACGGTGCGATAAAGGCGTGCGAGTGTTTCGTCGATGCCCGTGTCGATCTCACGGCGCGCAACGGCATTCTCGGTAGCGGGATCGGCATCGGCGGACCCCGAGGTCGTCGTGCAGCCCGCGCTCGCCGCGAGCCATCCGGCAATGGCCAGCGAGCCGGTGAGGAATTCCCTTCTCTTCATCTTGATTCGGTATCCTGCGTAATTATTGAGGTGCCTTGGGCAACTGTGCGAGCGGATCGACGGGCTTGCCGTTCTCGCGCACCTCGAACATGAGGGTGGAGATGCCAGCGCCGTCCGTGCCGCTCACGGCAATCGCCTGGCCCTGCTTCACCGCGTCGCCCTCCTTCACGAGCAGCCTGGCGTTGCGCCCGTAGGCCGTGACTAGACGCGCGTCGTGCTTCACGATAACGAGCTTGCCGTACGCCTGCATGCCACTCCCGGCATAGACCACGCGCCCCGACGCCGCTGCTTTCACCTGTTGGCCCGGCGGCCCGGCGATCACCACACCCTTCGATTTCCCCTTGAAGGGCTGCGCAACGCTGCCCTCGATCGGCCAGATGAAACGGGCGTTGCTGCGCGCGGCGGCGGGCTTCGGTGTGACGGCGGGCGGCGCGCTCGCTGCGGTGGCCGTTGCGGTTGCGGGCGTGGCTGCCGGTTTGGTCGCTTGCGCGGCGGAAGGCTTCGCGGGCGTAATCGCGGGCGCGACGGTGGTTGCTGCGGTGGCCGCGGGCGGCGCAACGCGCAAGAGCTGCCCCACCTGGACCTTTCCGTCGGCGGGCAGCTTGTTCCAGCTCACGAGGTCGGCCGGGCGCTGGCCCGAGGCTTTCGCGATGTGATAGAGCGTGTCGCCCGACTTCACGCGATACAAGCCGGAGGGGTTCGCCTCGGCCGCAGCGGGCTTCGCAGGCAACGTCGAAGCGGCAACCGCCGGAGGCGGCACGGCGGTCGTCGTGACGCCGGTGTCCGCGGCCGTTCCGGCCTCGTCGCTTGCTGCGGTACGCCACGGCGTGATCGTGCAGCCGCTCAATGTGAATTCAAGCGCGATGGCTAATGCGAGCGTCGCCCCGACTGCGACGCGCGAGGCCGTGGCGCGCTGCGTGGCCTCTTGATGCTGGCCGCGCATCGTCAGGCCTGCGGAGCGGCGTTGTCCGCCGTGTCCGCTCCCGCATTTTCAGATACCTTATCCAGAATTCCCATCGATGACTCCCTTGCTCGCACTGAAACAGACCGTCCGCGCTTGCGGGCGCGGGTGCGTCATCATCGTTGGTTTGCCTGTGGATGCCGTGGTTTAGCGCGAGCGAATTGACCTGCATCAGCGCGCGCGGCGTGTATGCGTGTGGCTTTGACATTGACGTGACAAGTCCGCCACAAACTTAGGCAGAAAAGACGAAGCGACAGACAGGAATCGATGAAGAGAATTGAAGGTGGCGCGTCAGGCTCCCTATAATGCGGGCCCCGACATCGCGCCGCTACCAGGGGGCGCGCCCCCGTCACGCAGAAGGAGGATCAAACGGTGTTCGACCCATACGCAAACGACAGCGACGTGCTCAACGTACAAGGCGACGCACTCACGCTCACGAACGGCACGACGCGCGTGACGCTTGCCGGCACGCTGGAGCTTACGCGCGACAAGCGCGGCCTCACTGCCGCACTGGCGCTAAAGGCGGCGCTCGACGACGTCGTGAAGAAACTGCAGGCCGAGCCGCACCTGCCCGCGAAGGTCGCCGACGAGCCGGACGAGAAGCCCGGCGTCGTCGACAATCCGTTCAATTGATAACACTTACGCGCAGCGCGCGTTAGAACGGCTTGCCTTCGCTCTCGCTCCAGGCGCGCGCCATGAGCGTGTTCGAGGGCAGCGTTTCGTCGAGCAGCTTCTTCGCGCTTTGCGCGCCCACGATCGGCAGGCCGGTGGGATCGATCGCGCCGATCTGCGCGAGCACCGAGGCCTGGTCCCAGTAGATGTGCTCGTTATAGAGCTTGTTGCCGCGAAAGCAGATCACCGCAAGCATCGGCACTTCGAAGTATTTTCCCGTGGGCGCGAGGCCCGGCAGCAGCCAGTCGATTTCGCGGTCGTGCGTGCAGCAGAAGATGAACTCGTCCACCACGCGGTCCGAGCCGATCGTGCGCGAGATCGGGATCAGGCGCGTGTCTTCCGGGTTCGAATGCACGAAGTGGTGCGTGTAGAAGCGCTTGAGCTCGTCGTGACCCACCCCGCCCGTCATCGTGGGAATGTGGTTGACGTAGGGTTGCGCGACCATCGTCGGCATCACGTCGCTCGGGTTGCGCGCGACGAACTCGTGATAGCAGTGCTCTTCCCACAACGCGTTGAAGTCGTAGATCGGGCCAAGCACGCGGCGCAGCATGGCGAGCGTGCGCGAGTACGCCATCATCGTAGCCGGCTTGTTGTACTGCGGGCGGGCCGGCGAAGCGAACGCGTGATCGCAGCCCGGGTACGTATACAGCTCGACGCCCGGCTTGTCCGAGAGCGCCGCTGCAATGCGTTCGCGCGCGGCGGCGTCGCAGTAGGCGTCGTCGGCGCCGAAGTGCAGCATGAGCGGGCGCGTGATGCGCGCGGCTTCGTCCAGATTGTTTTCGAGCCCCACGGCGTAGTAGCCGATCGCGCAATCGACATCGGTGCGCGTCGCGCTCAGGTACGCGAGCTTGCCGCCCAGGCAGAAACCCACCGTGCCGACCTTGCCGCGATGCTGCGGATGCGCGCGCAGCGCGGCGAGCGTTTGCGCCACGTCTTGCATCGCGAGGTCGACATCGAAGCGCTCGTAGAGCGAGAACGCCTTTTGCGCGTCGGCGCCTTCGTAGCCGAGATCGACGTTCGGCTCCAGACGCCAGAACAGGTCCGGCACCATCACGACGTAGCCTTCCTCGGCGTAGCGGTCGGCGAGCGCGCGCATGTAGCCGTTGACGCCGAAGATCTCCTGCAGCAGCACGAGGCCGGGACCGCTGCCCTCGGGCGGCAGCGCCGTGTAGGCGCGAAATTCGCCGCCGTCATGCGACTTCACCTGGGTCCATTGTCCGTTCATTGGTGTGTCTCCTCCGTTCGTCCTGGTTAGTTGCGCTAGGTTAGCGTCGATCTCGCGCCGATGCAGCGCGCCGAACCCTTCACGCCGTGTCGAAGCCGCCCGCCGCCGCGAGCGGCGGCAACGCCGACTCGCCGCGTATCCACGCGTACTGTGCAAGTTCGGCCATTTCCTTGTCGCCGCGGCTGTCGCCATAAGCGTAGAGCGTGGCGGGCGCATGCTTGCCCCACCACGCGCGCAGTCGCGCGACCTTTTCCGGGCCCCAGCAGTTGTTGCCCGCCAGACGGCCCGTATACACGCTATCGCGCCATTCGAGCTCGCTCGAAAGCACGGTGTCGATGCCGACCGTCTTTGCCCAGATGCGCAGATAGATCGACGGCGACGCACTCACGAGCACGACCTCGTGCCCGAGCGCCTGGTGTTCGGCCACGCGCGCGAGCATTTCGGGGCGCAGCAGCGCGGGCAGACGGCGCTCGACGAAGCGCTGCGCAGCGGCTTCGAGCGCCTCGCGCCGCACGGGCCCCATGGCGGCGTACAGGAAGCGCGCCTTGGTCGGCCCGCGCGGCGACCAGCCGAGCGGAACGCCGATCAGCGAAGGCAGGCAGCGCAGCGCGGCGGCAGCGAAGCGGGCGGGGCCGGCGGCGTCGAGCATGAAGGCGCGAAAGCTGTCGGTCGTGGTGATGGTGCCATCAAAGTCGAATGCGGCGATGACGCGGTCGTTCATGAAGCGATATCAGCAGTGCGTGGAAGAGAAAGGCGACGCGGCCGGGCGCGCCGAACGCGCGTCATTGTCGGCGCAAACGCGATGTGGCTGCAAACGAAGTGCGAGTGCTCCGTTGATATTGATGTAATTCATCAATGTGAATCGATATGGACGCGTATTGATGCTGAAATATTGGCATCACTGTGCTTGTGTCGCGAGGCCCGCGGCATCGACGATCTCGATTTCGCCGTAGCGCAACGCGAGCCACCCTTCGCGCTCGAACTGGCGCAGGATCTGGTTCACGGTTTGCCGCGAGAGCGCGAGCATCAGCGCGAGATCCTCCTGCGGCACGTTGATCACGAGGCGCGAGCGCGCCGCGCCGTGCGCGGCAGCCGCCTCCCCGTATTCGTTCGAGAGCAGTAGTAACCGGCGCGCCACGCGCGCGGAAGCACCCAGCAGCGCGCTTTCCTCAATGGCGTCGAACGCCAGCCGCAGCTTTTGCGCGAGCAGCAAGCCGAACGCGTGCCAGTATGCAGGCGTTGCGTCGAGCAGCGCCACGAGCGCCGCGCGCGGCACGTGAAAGAGCGTGGCGTCGCGCTCGGCGTAGGCGTCGTGCGTGCGCGCGCCGCCGTCGAAGAGCGTGATCTCGCCGAACCAGTGTGCGGGCCCAACCACGGCGAGCAGCGCCTCGCGGCCCGCCACGCTTGCCGCCCCCACGCGCACCGCGCCTTCCAGCACGCAGTAAATGCCGTCGTCCGGGTCGCCGCGCATGAAGAGACGCTCGCCTGCCTGCAGCGTGCGCACGCGCCCTGCCGCGCGCAGCGCGTCGCGCAACGGTGCGGGCGCGCCGCGGAACCACGCGCTGCGCTCGAGCGCGGCGACAGCGGACGGTGAACTGGCGGTGGTTGGCGGGGTGGAACGTGAAGGCATCGGGGCAGGTCAAGCGGGCCAGGCGGCCCACAAAAAGCGGCGCAATCGGCGCAATTGTCGGCTAGCCGAAGGTTTGCGCCCGTAAGCCCGACGATCATAATGATTTTGGAGACAGAGAGACACCCATGCGTAACCTGACCGAGCAACTCACCCAGTACGCGGCGTATCACCGCGACGCGCGCAACATCGGTACGCATTTCGTCGGCATTCCGCTCATCGTGCTCGCGCTTGCGGTGCTGCTTTCGCGCCCGGCAATCGCGCTCGCGGCGTTTGGCCTCCCGGTTCCGGTGTCGCCTGCGTGGCTGCTGTTCGGCGCTGCAACGATCTACTACCTCGTGCTGGACGTGCCGCTCGGACTCATGATGGCGGTCGTCTCCGCCGCGTGCGTGGCGTTCGGCGCATGGCTCGCGCAGCAAGGCACCGCCACGTGGCTAGCCGGCGGCGTGGGCCTGTTCGTGGTTGGCTGGATCTTCCAGTTCGTCGGGCACATTGCGTGGGAGCATCGCAAGCCGGCCTTCGTCGACGATCTCATCGGCCTCATCATCGGCCCGCTTTTCGTGCTCGCCGAAGCGCTGTTCAGCTTCGGCTGGCGCCCGCAGCTGCGTGCGGCTATCGAGGCGAAGGTGGGACCTACGCGCATCAACCCGCCGCGCGCTCAGGAAGCGCGGCAGTGACCGGCCGTTGAGCGAGCCTCAGCGCTCGAACCGTATGAGCCGCGCCGCGTGCACCGCCGTGAGCGCGACGGCGAGCCAGATCGGCACGTAAGTCCCGAGCTGGCGCATGCCGAGATGCTCGCCCAGCAGCGTGACCGAAACGATGACGAGGAGCACCGGCTCGACATAGCCGAGGATGCCGAAGAGCGCCATCGGCAGCAGACGGCTCGCTTTCAGGTATGACGCAAGCGCGACGGTGCTGAGCACGCCGAGTCCGGGCAGCAGCACGAAGGCGAGAAACTTGTGCGCGTCGAGCAGCGCGAGCGAGCCGCCCGCACGCACTTCGAGCACCGCCACCGGCACGAGCAGCAGCATCTCCACGGCAAAGGTGACGAGCGAGTCCGCGTGAATCTTGCGGCGCAGCACGAAATACGGCGGATAGCCGAACGCGACGAGCAGCGTGGGCCAGGAGAACGCGTGCGTGGCCCACAACTCGTGCGCCACGCCCACGGCGGCGCACGCCACGGCGAGCCATTGCAGCGGTTCGAGGCGCTCGTGATAGTAAAAGCGCCCCACCAGCACCATGATGAGCGGCAGCAGAAAGTAGCCGAGCGACACCTCCAGCATGCGTCCGTGTAGCGGCGCCCACAGAAACACCCACAGCTGCGAGCCCAGCAGCGCGGCGCTCGCCACCAGCGCGAGCGCGGTGCGCGGCTCTCGCACCATGCGCGCGACGAGCGCACGCAATTGCGGCGCGCGCTGGCGCAGCACCAGCAGGGCCAGCGCGCCAGGCGCGGTCCAGATCACGCGCCACGCGAAAATATCGAGGCCGCCGAGCGGCGCGAGCAGGAGCGTGTACGCCGACATCAGCGCGAACAGCGCCGAAGCGCCCACGGAAAGCGCAATACCGCGCCCGGGTTCGTACTGGTTCATCGGAACACGCGGGTAAGGAAAGCAAAAGCGGAGAGATCGCGAGCGGCGCGGCGCGTAAATTTCGCGCGCGCGGGTAAAAACGTTGTCATTTGAATTGGCTATTGAATAAGGCGCGGGCCGGCGTTGCCGTCGGCGAGACCGCATTCTAGTCGCGTTTTGACGCCGGCAGGCGGCGCAAACCCGTGCCGGACAAGGCGGGCACATGCCGTGCGCGCTTGCGGGCCAGGCACTGGCCGAGGAATTTAGTCCGGCAGATCGCGCAACGATGGACTAGAACGTAAGTCTCGCCATGCCAGCCCGCCAGCGCCTTGACTGGCTGGCATTCGCGGCTGGAATTCGCTTCGACGAGCGAGATTTCACCGGGGCCGCTGGAGCCGCGCCTCGCTTGTCCCAGAGCGCCACGCCTTCGCCGGTCGCCGCGATTCACGCTTCACGACGCCGTCCCTAACGTCCAACGCCCCCTGGAGCCCGCATGCTACGTTCTGCGCCCCGCCCCGCCGTTGTCGACCCCGCCCGCGCATTCGCCCTTTCCCCCGCCGCCAGCACATTCGCCGCCGAAGTGCGTGCGGGTTTGACGCGCTCGCCGCAAAAGGAATTGCCTTCGAAATATTTGTATGACGAAGTCGGCTCGGCCCTCTTCGAAGTCATCACCGTGCTGCCCGAGTACGGCGTCACGCGCAGCGAAGAGCGTCTGCTCACGCGCTACGCGGCCGAGATCGTCGAGGCGCTGCCCTCCGACGTGAAAGTCGCCGAACTCGGCAGCGGCAGCGGCCGCAAGACGCGCCGCATTCTCGAAGCGCTGTGCCGCAGGCGCCCAACGTCCTACTGCCCGATCGAGATTTCGCGCACCGCCCTGCAGCTATGCCGGCGCGAACTCGCCGATATCGAGCGCATTTCGATCGTCGGTTACGAGCGCGACTATCTCGCTGGTTTATCCGAGGTGAGCCGCCAGCGCAAAGAAGGCGAGCAACTGCTCGTGCTCTTTCTCGGCAGCACGATTGGCAACTTCGCGCGCCTTGCGGCCACGCGCTTCCTGCGCGACATCCGCGCGATGCTGCGCCCCGGCGACACGCTCTTGCTCGGCACCGACCTCGTGAAGCCCGTCGATACGCTGATCGCCGCCTACGACGACGCCATTGGCGCGACGGCCGCGTTCAACCTGAACCTGCTTGCGCGCATCAACCGCGAACTGGACGGCGACTTCGACCTGCGCGACTTCGAGCACGTCGCGCGCTTCAATCCGGACGTGCGCAGCATCGAGATGCATCTGCGCGCGAAGCGCGACGTGCACGCCGAGGTGCACGCGGCGAATCTCGCCGTCGAGATCGGTGCAGGCGAGACGATCTGGACCGAGAGCAGCCACAAGTACCACGCCGATGAAATCCCGGCGATCGCCGCCGACGCGGGCTTCGCATGCACGCGCCAGTGGGTCGAGAAGGAATGGGGATTCGCGGAGAGCCTGCTCGCCGTGAAGTAAGCGGCGCCGGGAACGAAAAAGCGGTGCGCCAGTTACCTGGCGCACCGCTTTTTTATTGCGCGATTCTCAGTGTTGCTCGAAGCGTTCGTAACGTTTTTCGGTCACACGCTCCTCGCTTTCCACCGAACTCACGCGTGCGGCCGGCGGCCCGTGGCGCAGCCACGAAAGCATGCGGTCCACCTGGTTCGCCGTGCCCTGGATCACGGCTTCGACCGAGCCGTCCTCCATGTTCGCGACGTAGCCGCGAATGCGCAGCGCGTGCGCCTGGCGCACTGTCGCGTGACGAAAACCCACGCCCTGCACCGTCCCGCGCACGCGCACGTAGTACGTTTCGAGGCGCGTATCCAGATCCGGTTCGCTCATTGTTCGTTTCTCCATGCATGCTTTACGGTCGGCATTGTAGACGCCAACGCGCACACGCGCCGGGCTCGCGCCACGTACAATCCGTGCCACGCCGCAGCGCCATCACCGAACATGGAAACGACCCTGTAATGACCGACACCTCCCGAGCCAACCGCGATCTCGTCCTGATCACCGGCGCGTCCGGCTTCGTCGGCTCGGCCGTCGCCCGCATCGCGCAGGAAAAGGGCTTTGCCGTGCGCGTGCTGGTGCGCGCGACGAGCCCGCGCAAGAACCTCGAAGCGCTCGACGCCGAGATCGTCACCGGCGACATGCGCGACGCCGCCTCCATGCGCCAGGCCCTGGCCGGTGTGCGCTACCTCTTTCATGTGGCCGCCGACTATCGCCTGTGGGCGCCCGATCCGCACGAAATCGAACGCGCCAACCTCGAAGGCGCCGAAGCCACCATGCGCGCGGCGCTCGACGCGGGCGTGGAGCGCATCGTCTATACGAGCAGCGTGGCCACGCTCAAGGTCACGAGCTCGGGCAACTCCGCCGACGAAACCTCGCCGCTCACCCCCGAGCAGGCCATTGGCGTGTACAAGCGCAGCAAGGTGCTGTCCGAGCGCGCCGTGGAGCGCATGATCGAGCGCGACGGCCTGCCCGCCGTGATCGTCAATCCGTCCACGCCCATCGGCCCGCGCGACGTGAAACCCACGCCCACGGGCCGCATCATTGTCGAAGCGGCGACGGGCAAGATCCCCGCCTTCGTCGACACCGGCCTGAATCTCGCGCACGTGGACGACGTGGCGAACGGCCACTTCCTCGCGCTGGAGCGCGGGCGCATTGGCGAGCGCTATATCCTCGGCGGGGAGAATCTGCCGCTGCAGCAGATGCTCGCCGACATCGCCGGCATGGTGGGCCGCAAACCGCCGACGATCGCGCTGCCGCGCTGGCCGCTCTATCCGCTTGCGATGGGCGCGGAAGCCGTGGCGCGCTTCACGAAGCGCGAGCCGTTCGTGACCGTCGACGCACTCAAGATGTCGAAAAACAAGATGTATTTCACATCGGCGAAGGCGGAGCGCGAGCTCGGTTATCGCGCGCGGCCGTATCGCGAAGGCTTGAAGGATGCGCTCGCGTGGTTCCGCGAAGCGGGATACCTGAACGCGAAATAAGCGCGAAATGAACGCGAAATGAGCCAGGCTGAGGAAACTGTTACAACTTTTCTTGCAACATGCGTACAACGCCTGAAGGGCAATGCGCGTGAGCTACGGGTAGAATCGCGGGTCTTACCTGAGAAGCTCGCATGAATCTTCAAGACCAGATTGGCGTGCTCGAAGCGGGCGTCGATCAGCTCCTTCAGGCCGCCGCCGCCGCGCACGCACCGCGCGCCGATGAACGCGCCGCCGCAGTTCCCCAGCAGGAATCTCCCGTTGCAAGCAGCGAAGCGGAGCAAGCCGTCGCTGAGCAGCCGCAAACCGTTGCCGTCGAGACGGCCGCGGTTGATGCTGACCGCCATGCCGACGCCGCCGCGCCCGCGGCCGCAGAAACCGTTGAAGCCGTTGAAGCTGCAAGTGCAACCGTGACCGAAACCGCCGAAGCCATCGAACCCGCTGCCGAGGCGGCCAACGAAGCGACGAACGCTGCGCCCGCGCAGCCCGAACTGCACGTTGCGCGCCCGTCGCAGAACGAGATCACGCTGACGATCGGCGGCCAGACGGTGACGCTCAACGCGCTGCAGGTCGGCCAGATGATCGAGGAGCTGTCGAACGCGCGCGCCTCGATGCAGCCCGAACCGCCGCCGGGCATTCCGCAAGGCTGGCGTTTCGCATCGACGAAGAATCCGATGATGGCCGTGCAGAAACAATCCAACGGCGACCGCCTGCTGGTGTTGCGCCACACGGGCCACGGCTGGGTGCCGTTCACGTTCTCGCCCGATATCGCCGTGCAGATGTACATGATGCTCACACAGCGCTAACGCGCGGGCGGACACCGTCAAAACAAAAAAGCCGTCGGAAGCGACGGCTTTTTTCATTTGCAGGCCCTTTAACGCCCCTGCACCGGCGCCTGCACGCGCGCCTTCCACTGACCGCCCTTGCCCCGCCAGAAGCGCCAGGCCGAAGCGAACGTCGCGCCTACATAGAACAGCGCGACGAGCGGCAGGAACGGCGCCCACAGCGGCGAGCGCCGGTAGTAGGCGAGCATGGGAGAGTAGGCGCAACACATCAGCGCCCAGGCAATCCACGCGGGCCAGCCCTTCGGCCCGAGCACGAGCGCGACCACGGGCGGCGCGAGATAGATGATCGTCATGCCGAGCAGCGTGCCCGCGAGCTGCCACGCCGAGTAATGCAGCTGCGTGAACGCCGTGCGCGCGATCATGTTCCAGATGTCCTTCCACGAATCGTACGGGCGCAGCGACACGCTCTTCGCGGCGACGTCGAGCCGGATCGGATGATGCCCTTCGCCGCGATGCTTGATCCGCGCGGCCAGGCTGCAGTCGTCGATCAGCTCGGCGCGGATCGACTCGATGCCGCCAGCCTCTTCGAGCGCCTGGCGGCGCACCAGCATGCAGCCACCGGCCGCGGCCGCCGTGCGGTTCTTCGGGTTGTTGACCCACGAGAACGGGTAGAGCTTCGCGAAGAAGAACACGAACGCCGGGATCAGCGCCTTTTCCCAGAAGGAATCGCAGCGCAGCCGCACCATCAGCGAGACGAGGTCGCGGCCTTCGGCCTGCGCGCGCACCACAAGCTGCGCGAGCGCTTCGGGCGGATGGCCGATGTCGGCGTCGGTGAGGAGCAGGTAGTCCGCGGGCAGCTTGAGCGTGCGCACTGCCTCGATGCCCTGCGACTGCGCCCAGACCTTGCCCGACCAGCCTGCCGGCAGCGGCTTCGCCGTAATCACGCTGAGCTTTTCCGGGCACTGCAGCGCGAGCGCGGCGGCGCGGGCGGCTTCGGCCGTGCCGTCGGTGCTGTGGTCGTCGATCACGATGACGTGGAACTCGCCGCCGTAGTCCTGCTGGAGCAGCGAGCTGACGGCCTCGCCAATCGCGTCGGCCTCGTTGCGCGCCGGCACGACCGCGCACGCGGCAGGCCAACCGGCCGCGGGCTCGACGATCGGCAGCGGTGCGGCCGGGCGGGCGCGCCAGAAGCCGCCGCGCCCGAACAGCAGCACGAGCCAGATCAGCAGCGAGAGACAGGAAACGGCAAACAGAATGGTCGTAATCATGCGTTGTTACTCTCGATCGAAGGTGCGCGCACGCTCACGCGGCGCGACAGCCACATGGCCGCCGTGCGCAGGAGCACCACGGCCCAGTCGGGCGCGCGCAGCGCAGGCCGCGCGCGGAACACATCGTAGCCGCCGCGCTCGATGATTTCGAGCACGCGCAGTCCGCCATGCACGACGCTGCACAGCTCGAGGCCGAAGCGCCCCGGCACGCGCAGCGCGAGCGGCGCGCCGCTCAACATGAGCGAGCGCGCGCACGCCACCTCGTGCGCCATCAGCGCGCGCCAGGCGTCGTCCACCTTGCCGGCGGCGATCTGCGCTTCGGTCACGCCAAAGCGCTCGCGGTCGGCGAGCGGCAGGTAAATGCGGCCGCGCGCCCAGTCGGCGCTCACGTCCTGCAAGAACGTGACGAGCTGCAAGGCGGTGCAGATCGCGTCGGAATCGGCGAGATTGTCGGGCGTCGCTTCGTGGATCAGATGCAGCATCAGATGGCCGACCGGATTCGCCGAGCGCCGGCAAAAGTCCAGCAGCTCGAAGCGGTCGGCATAACGTGTGATGTCGATATCCTGGTCGAACGCCGCGACGAGATCGTAAAACGGTGCGAGCGGCAGGCGGCACTCGCGCACCACCTCGGCGAGCTTCGCGAACAGCATGGGATGGACGCGCGCCGGGCGGCCTTCGGCCACCGCGTTCAGGCCCTCGCGAAAATCGGCGAGGCGCATGTGGCGCTCTTCGGGGCTCCAGTCGCCTTCGTCCGCGATGTCATCGAGCGTGCGCGCGACGTGGTAGATCACGCCGACAGGCGCACGCAGCACCTTCGGCAGCAGTACGCGCGCTACCGGAAAATCGTCGTAGTGGTCGGGTTCCATCAAGGCGTCCAGAATGGGGTCGTATCTACGGGCACCATCCAGGCGACCCGCAGGACGCGATATTTTAAGGGTTCCCGGAGCATGTTGCACCGCGCAACGCCGACGCACCGGCTTCGCGTACCGTTCTGTGCGGCAGGCGCGACACGCTTTGCGCAGGCCGTGACGCATGCCGCAAGAGCGCCACGCGGGGGGCTTTTCGGGAAAAAATAGATGCGGCCCGGGCGCCACCGTCGCGCGCACGCAGCACCCGCGAGTGCGCTGCACAGCAAACGAAAGGCGAAGGGGTTAAAATGCGCGTCTAGTTTTTACTCCGTCACCCTTTGGCGGACTTTTTGCATCCTTAATAATTAGACAGCCGCCGGCGATCAGGTCATTTTTACCGATTCGCTCGCCTGACGCGGCAGTCGGAGTTCGCCACCTTATGCGAGTGATCCTTGCCCAACCCCGCGGCTTTTGCGCGGGGGTTGTCCGCGCCATCGAAATTGTCGATCGCGCACTGCAGAAACACGGCGCGCCGGTCTACGTGCGCCATGAAATCGTCCACAACCGTCACGTGGTCGAAAACCTGCGCAACAAGGGCGCGCGTTTCGTGGAAGAGCTCGACGAAGTGCCGGAAGGCGCCGTGGCGATCTTCAGTGCTCACGGCGTGGCCAAGACCGTGGAACGTGCCGCCGAGGAACGCGACCTCGACGTGCTCGACGCCACCTGCCCGCTCGTCACGAAGGTTCATGTGCAGGGCCGCCAGTATGTCGCGGCGGGCCGCACGCTGATCCTGATCGGCCATGCCGGTCACCCTGAAGTGGAAGGTACGATCGGCCAGATTCCCGGCACCGTGCTGCTCGTGCAGAGCGAAGCCGATGTTTCGAAGCTCGATCTGCCGCTCGATGCACCGCTCGCGTACGTGACGCAAACCACCCTTTCGGTGGACGACACGCGCGGCATCATCGACGCGTTGCTCGCGCGGTTCTCCGACATTGTCGGCCCGGACACGCGCGACATCTGCTACGCGACGCAGAACCGCCAGGCTGCGGTGCGCGAACTGTCTGATCAGGTGGACGTGCTGCTCGTCGTGGGCGCAACGAACAGCTCGAACTCGAATCGTCTGCGCGAAATCGGCAGCGAAACGGGTGTGCCGAGCTATCTCGTGGCCGACGGCTCGGAAGTGAAGTCCGAGTGGTTCGCCAATGTGCAAACGGTCGGCATCACGGCCGGCGCATCGGCGCCTGAAGAAATGGTTGAGAACGTAATTGACGCGCTGCGCGCGTTGGGGCCTGTCGAGGTGTCGACGATGGCGGGCCGTGAAGAAAAAGTCGAATTCAAGCTGCCGTCGAAGCTCTTGCAACCGCTCGTCGCGCGCGAAGTTTAAGGAGGACACGCTTTGTCTATTCCGCTGCTACAAAAAGTCCGCGTTGGCTCGTACATCTTTCGCCAGCATTTCAGCGGCAACAAGCGCTATCCGCTCGCGCTCATGCTCGAGCCGCTGTTCCGCTGCAATCTCGCCTGCAATGGCTGCGGCAAGATCGACTATCCGGATCCCATCCTGAACCAGCGCCTGTCGCTGGAGGAATGCCTGGAAGCCGTCGATGAGTGCGGCGCGCCAGTCGTTTCCATCGCAGGCGGCGAGCCGCTGCTGCACAAGGAAATGCCGCAGATCGTGAAGGGCATCATGGCGCGCAAGAAGTTCGTGTATCTCTGCACGAATGCGCTGCTCATGGAAAAGAAGATGGACGACTACCAGCCGAACCCGTACTTCGTCTGGTCGGTGCACCTTGACGGCGACCGCGAAGCGCACGACCACTCGGTCTCGCAGGAAGGCGTCTATGACAAGGCCGTCGCGGCCATCAAGGAAGCGAAGCGCCGCGGCTTCCGCGTGAACATCAACTGCACGCTGTTCAACGACGCCGTACCCGAGCGCGTGGCGAAGTTCTTCGACACGGTCGGCGAGATCGGCGTGGACGGTATCACGGTTTCGCCGGGCTATGCCTATGAGCGCGCGCCGGATCAGCAGCACTTCCTGAACCGCGAGAAGACCAAGAACCTGTTCCGCGAGATCTTCAAGCGCGGCAACAACGGCAAGAAGTGGTCGTTCAGCCAGTCGAGCCTGTTCCTCGACTTCCTGGCGGGCAACCAGACGTATCAGTGCACGCCGTGGGGCAACCCGGCGCGCACGGTGTTCGGCTGGCAAAAGCCCTGCTATCTGGTCGGCGAAGGTTATGTGAAGACCTTCAAGGAACTGATGGAAACCACCGACTGGGACAAGTACGGCACGGGCAAGTACGAGAAGTGCGCGGACTGCATGGTCCACTGCGGCTTCGAAGCGACCGCCGTGATGGACACGGTGGCGCATCCGCTCAAGGCCGCGCGCGTCGCCCTTACGGGTCCGCGCACGCAAGGCGCGTTCGCGAAGGATATTTCGCTGGATGGTCAGCGTCCGGCTGAGTACGTGTTCTCGCGCCACGTCGAGATCAAGCTCGACGAGATCAAGAACGCGGCCAAGACGAAGAAGCCGGTTACGGTCGCGGCGAGCTAATACGCTTTTTCGCGCCGCAAGGCGCGAAAGCGAAAAGGGCGCAACGGTTATGACCGTTGCGCCCTTTGTCTTTTTGCGGCGCACATCTGCGCGCCGCGTGCCCTTTCAATGCCCTGCCGACTGCCGCGCCATCGCAACGATGTCGCTTTCCTTGATGGTGCGAATCACCTTCTCTTCCGCACGCAGATCGAGCGAGCGACTCAGCACATAGTAGCTCGCGCCCGCCACGATCAGCCCGACGAGCCATGCAAGGTCGATGCCGTCCATCAGGTGAGCGAAGTAACCCACGAAGATCTCCTTGCCCGATTCGTTATCAACGATGGCGAAGAACGGAACCATTGCCGCAAAGCCGATCAGATACGCAGCAATCCCACGCGCCTGCCACGCGCCGTAGATGCCCTGCGGCGTGAAGAAGTGCGAGATCGCGTAACGCCCTTTACGAACGAAGAAGTAATCGACGAGATTCACGGCGGTCCACGGCACGAGGAAGTACAGCATCAGCACGAGGAACGTGTTGAGCAGCGCGACGCCGTTACCCTTGATCGAAAGCGTGCAGACCAGCAGGATCGCGCTGATCGTCATCACCGCGCCAATGCGGGCGCGGCGCGTGGGCTTGATCTTGCGGAACGAGTCGACGCCCGTGAGCAGCGTGAGCATCGCGCTGTACGTATTGAGCGCGATGATCGGCAAAAAGCCCGCCACGGATACGATGACAAGCAGGCTTCCGCAGCCCGGAAACAGCGACGAGCCCACCTGATTCAGCGCGACGAGCGCATCCGAGGCCTTCAGCTGCTGCGCGAGCCATGCGCCGAGACCAATCATCCAGGCACCCGAGAGCGAGGCGCCGAGGAAAATCGCGGAGATCAGCTTCGCACGGCTCGTGTGCTTCGGCAGATAGCGCGAATAGTCGGAGACATACGGCGCGTACGAGATGTTGTAGCTCGCGCCAATCGCGAACTGCGTGAGGAATGCGACCCAGCTGAAGCCAGGATGCGCGGCAGCGGTCACGGCGGGAACGACAGCGGCGCCCTTGCCCGCGCCGAACGCAAGCGCGATCGTCACTAACGCATAGAGCGGCAGCGTCGCGATCAGCGCCCACTTGAACGCCTTGTGCATGAGGTCGTGGCCGTAGATCGCGAGCACGCCGCCCGCGAGCGACGCCACGATCGCCACCACGGCAGGGTTCACGCCGAACACGTTCTTCAGGCCGTCCATGATCAGCGAGATGTTCACGACGTTGAAGCCCACGAACACGAAGAGCGTGGCCAGCAGCGCGAGCGCCACGCCGCGATAGCCGAACTGGGCGCGCGACTGGATCATTTGCGGCAGGCCCATCTCCGGGCCTTGCGAGCCGTGGAACGCCATGAAGATGGTGCCGAACATGATGCCGAGTGCGCCGCCGAGCGTGGTCCAGCCGGCCGAAAGGCCCATGCTCGGGCCGACGAAGCCGATCGAGATCGTGAAGAAGTGGAAGTTACCGAGAAACCAGAACGGCCCCTGGCTGCTCAGTTTCGCGTGACGCTCGCGCTCGGGAATGTAGTCGATCGACCGGCTCTCGATTTCGAGCCCGGCCGTCTCGGCCGCGAGGCCGGCGTTTTCGTGAACATTCATGCTGCTTGTCTCCAGATATTCGTAGTGTGTTCAGGCGGCGCAGGGGCGCGAGCGCTCAGTCGCGGCGCTTCACGCCCGGCAGCACGCAAAGCATTTCGAAGGCGAGATTGGCCCCGAGCAGCGCCGTGGTGCCGAACGGGTCGTACGGCGGCGCCACTTCCACGAGATCCGCGCCGACGATATCGAGCCCCCACGAACCGCGGATGATCTCGAGCGCCTGCGGCACGGTCAGCCCGGCGATCTCCGGCGTGCCGGTGCCCGGCGCATAGGCGGGATCGATACCGTCGATGTCGAAGCTCAGGTAGACCGGACCGCCCTGCACGCGCTCGCGCACTTCTTCCATCAGCGGCGCCAGCGAACGGTTCCAGCATTCCTCGGCCTGCACGACCTTGAAGCCTTGCTGGCGGCACCAGTCGAAGTCCTCGGCCTCGTAGCCGGTCCCGCGCAAGCCGATCTGCACGACGCGATCGCAGTCGAGCAGCCCTTCCTCCACGGCGCGGCGAAACGGCGTGCCGTGCGCGATCTTTTCGCCGAACATCGTGTCGTTGACGTCGGCGTGCGCGTCCACATGGATGAGGCCCACGCGGCCATGCTTGCGATGAATCGCGCGCAGGATCGGCAGCGTGATCGTGTGATCGCCGCCGAGCGAGATCGGGCGGCAATCGTGTTCGAGGATCGCGTCGTAGGCGGCTTCGATGCGTGTGATCGAGTCGGCGAGATTGTAGGGATTCGTCGCGACGTCGCCGATGTCGGCCACGCGCAGCGAATCGAACGGCGCCGCGCGCGTCGCCATGTTGTACGGGCGCAGCAGCACGGACTCCGAGCGAACCTGACGCGGGCCAAAGCGCGCGCCAGTGCGGTTCGAGGTGCCGAGGTCGAACGGCACGCCCACGAAGCAGGCGTCGAGGCCCGATGCGTTCTCGACCTGCGGCAAGCGCATCATCGTCGCGATCCCGCCGCAGCGGGGCATGGCATTGCCGCTGAGCGGCTGGAAGTATTGATCAGACATTAGGGCGCTCCACTTTCATTTACCGTGCCGTATCATTCGAAACGGCCATAGCCGCAGTTGTAAGCGCGCGTCCATGAAAGATGAATAACGATCTCGTCGTTGTTCACATAGACTTCAGCCTATGTATCGATGTTTTCCCCTGGAGAATCCATGCTCGGCAGCCTGACCGATCTCGACCTGCGCCTGCTGCGCGTCTTCGTTGCCGTGACGGATGCCGGCGGCGTGAGCATTGCGCAGACCACGCTGAACGTGAGCCAGCCCACCATCAGCGCGCAGCTCTCGACGCTCGAAACGCGGCTCGGCTATCGGCTCTGCGAGCGCGGGCGCAGCGGTTTCAGGCTGACGGAAAAAGGGGCGCGCCTTTACGAACTGGCGACCACGCTGCTCGCCGCCGCCGAAGAGTTCACGCTCAAGGCGCGGCACCTGGACCGCAAGCTCGTGGGGACCTTGAGCATCGGCTTGATCGGCCATACGCCGACCAGTCAGAACGCGCGCATCAGCGAGGCGATCGCTTCGTTCCGGCAACGCGACGAAGCGGTGCGTTTCTCGATTTCGGTGAAGTCGCCGGGTGAGCTGGAGGAACAACTGCTCAACGGCGCGACGCAAATTGCGGTCGGCTATTTCTGGCACCGCGTACCGACGCTCGAATACACGCCGCTTTTTATCGAGCGGCAGATCGCGTATTGCGGACGCGGGCATGCGCTGTTCGAACGCGCGGGGCAGCTCGATCCGCTAGAGGCCGCGGAATTCGAATGGGTATGGCGCACGTATCCCACACCCGAGGCCCAGCACTCGACGACACAAAGCAAGGTCACCGCGCAGGCCGACAACATGGAGGCCGTTGCCCTGCTGATTCTCTCCGGACATCATCTCGGCTACCTGCCCGAGCAGTTTGCCGCACCGCATGTGCGGCGCGGCCTGCTCGTCGCGCTCAACCCCAGGCAGCTCAGCTACGAGGTCACGTTTCATGTGGTCACGCAGAAGCGCAATCGGCATAGCCCGATCGTGCGCGCGTTTCTGGAGGACCTGAAGCACGCGCATTTGCACGAGGCCGAAGACGACGCGCAATGAAACGGGCGCGCCGTCTGTTGCGCCCTTCACGCGCCACCTCGGGCTAGAACGGCGATACCGTTGTCGCCGCCGCTGTCGCGCTCGACGCCGCAGGCGTCCATCGATACACCACGACGCTCGCGGCGTTGTAGTTATCCTTCGTCACGACATACTCGCCAGTCGAGCGCAGATAGGCACGCAGGCCATACATCGAATCCACGTCGTTGCCCACGTACACCGCATTCGGATTGCTATTGATGAGCGTCGTGTCGATCGCGCCGGTGGTGAGGTTGAAGGCATCGATGTTGGGCACGGTGTGCACGTAACCCACGAACAGATAGTTGCCGGCGGCTGCAATCGACTTGGGATTCGCGCTCGTGAGCGTAATCACCGGATTCGGCGCGCTCGTGTTGCCCGCCAGCCAGCCGTGATACACCTCCACTCGCGTGCCGACCGCCGTCCAGTCGGTAATGCCGGCGTCTTCTCCCGTGAGTATCATCGTGTCGCTTTCGGGCAGGTAGACAATGCGCGTGAGCCGCGAGATCGTGGCGGGAACGGGTGTGGTGAGCGCGGCGCCCCAGAGCGGCTTGCCGGTCGAGTCGAAGCCGGTTAGCGGGTAGTGGGAAATGACGTTGGTTTTGTCGAGGCCCACCCAGAGGTCGCCCTTGCTGTCGAGGCAAAAGCCGTTTCGCACCGGGGCCGCCGTATTGAACGCCGCCCCCGGCAACGTGTAATCGGGAACGGCGATATAGCCGCTTGCCGCGTTGAAGTGGAAGAAATAGAACGTATCGGGATTCTGACCGGCGGCCACGAGAATGCGCTGCCCACCCACGCTCGCCACTTGCGCGAAATGCTCGCCGCGCGCGGCGTCTGCGAGATTGACGCGCGGATCGGACGGATACGTGAACGGATCGATCGTGTTGGCGACGAACGTGCCGCCAGCCGTGCCCGAATAGATATTCATGCCGCCGTAAAACGTCGCGCCATCGGTGCCCGGATCCGGCGCCGCGTTGCCTTCGAAGTTGAGCGACTGGAGCTTCCAGCGCAGCGCGCCGGTGCCGTCATAAGCCTGCAGATCGGTGCCGCCGTTGCGGCCGAGGTCCCACGAGCCGCCCCACGGATTGTTCAGCACGTACAGCGTGCCCGCGGAATCCTTGCCGATACCGACCACGCGTGTAAAGCGCTTGTCGCCTGCCTGTCCCTTGATGCCCGTGGTCGTGTCGAGGTAGCCGCCCCGAATGCCGAACGTGCCCGTTTGGGAAGGCGTGCCCGTTACGCTGAAGTTCTTGATGTTCATGTCGGGACCCGAGTCGCCGATCATCAACTGTGAGGTCTGCGAATCGAAATACAGCGACGACGGCCGCGCCGTGGATGCCAACTGGATCGTGTTCAGGAGCTGGCCGCCGGCACTGAATTCGAGCACGGCGCCCGCGCTCTTTTGCGCGACCCACAGATTGCCGCTCGCGTCGAGTGTCAGCGCGCCGGGGCCCGTCACGCCGATATCGCGTTGCCAGACGCCATCCGTGGTGTACACGCGCACGCGGTTGCCGGGGAAGTCGCTTGCATAGAGCAGCGAGCCGGAGGTCGCGAGTCCGGTGATGACATCGGCGAGCTTTTCGGTCGTATCGGCGCTCACGGCAATGAGCAGGTCGCGCGCGCCGCTCGCGCGGTTGTAGCGCCCGACGTTGCCGCTGCCATACGCGGTGTTGTACTGCATCGCCACGAACAGCGAGGTCGTATTGCCCGTAATCGCGCCGCCCTGGAAGTCGCCGTGCCCACCGATCGAACCGAGGCTCTGGCCGTTCTGGTAGATCGCCACGCCGCCTTCGTTTTCATCCCACATCGACGACGTATAGATCACGCCTTCGGGCGCGACCCACATCGAGCGCGCCACGTTGCCCACGTGCGCTGCGTTGGTGCCATAGGTGTTCGCAATCCAGTCGGTGGTGTATTGCGCTTCGCATACGGGCGCAACCGTTGCGGTGAGGGCGGCCGTGAGCCATGCTGCGCCGATTCGATGAAAGATCATGAAAGATTCTTTGATTCGCAGACCTTACGGTGCAGGTGTTGAGGGTGCGATGTCGTCACCACGGGCTTCGTAAAAGTTAACGGCAGCCGCGCGGCGAGAATTGAGCGCTTTTTGATTGCGCCCCGATCCGGGCAGATTACAGGCGTAAAAAAGGCGCGACGGCCTTCGCCGTCGCGCCTCGTTTTGAACGTATCCGCTCAGTCGCGCGTTAGCAGCACTTCCCCGCGCCCGAGCCATACCGCGCGTTTTGCCGCTCGCGGAAAAACTCTTCGTAGGTCATCACCGGGCGGTCGGGATGCGTCGCGCGCACATGCGCGACGTAGCCCTCATAGTCAGGCAATCCGACCATCAAACGCATGGCCTGGCCGAGATAGCGCCCGGCCGTTTGTACGTTGTCGCGAAGTCCCGAGAACATGGTGTGCTCCGTTCAGTAGCGTAACGTCGGTCAATGCACGCGATTCGTCGCAACGGCCGCGCCGCCAGCGGGCATCGCCTGGTATGGCGTTTCCTGCACGGTCGGGCGGTCGATGCGGCGTGCGCGTGCAATCGCCAGCAGGCCGTACACGACAATGCTCACCACCACGAAGATGAACAGGCCCGAAAGCGCGGCATCCACGTAGTCGTTGAACACCATGCGTTGCATCTGCTCGAGCGACTTCGCGGGCGCGACGATCTTGCCTTCCGCAATCGCCGCCGAAAGCTTCTGCGCGTGCGCAACGAAGCTCACCTTCGGGTTGCTGTCGAAAATCTTCTGCCAGCCGGCCGTGAGCGTACAGATGAGCAGCCAGAGCGTCGGCACGGCGGTCACCCATGCGAACTTCTCGCGCTTCATCTTGAAGAGCACGACGGTGCCGAGCATCAGCGCGATTCCGGCGAGCATCTGGTTCGAGATGCCAAAGAGCGGCCACAGCGTGTTGATGCCGCCAAGCGGATCGACAACGCCTTGATACAGGAAGTAGCCCCACGCAGCCACGCACAAGCCCGTGGCGATCAGGTTGGCCGGCAGCGACTCCGTGCGCTTGAGCGACGGGTGGAACGTGCCGAGCAGGTCTTGCAGCATGAAGCGGCCCGCGCGCGTGCCCGCGTCGACGGCGGTCAGGATGAAGAGCGCTTCGAACAGGATGGCGAAGTGATACCAGAACGCCATCATCGCTTCGCCGCCGATCACCTGGTGCAGGATCTGCGCCATGCCCACGGCCAGCGTGGGCGCGCCGCCCGCGCGCGCGACGATGGTCGTTTCGCCCACGGCCTGCGCGGTGTGCGTGAGCATCTCCGGCGTGAGCATGAAGCCCCACTGGCCGACGGTGTGCGCCACGGCGTCCGGCGTCGTGCCGAGCACGGCGAGCGGAGCGTTCATCGCGAAGTACACGCCCGGTTCGATCACCGAAGCAGCCACGAGCGCCATGATCGCGACGAACGACTCCATCAGCATCGCGCCGTAACCGATGAAGCGCGCGTTGGTTTCGTTATCGAGCAGCTTGGGCGTCGTGCCCGACGAGATCAGCGCATGGAAGCCCGACACCGAGCCGCACGCGATCGTGATGAAGAGGAACGGGAACAGGTTGCCCGACCAGACCGGACCCGTGCCGTCGATGAACTTCGTGAAGGCCGGCATCTTCAGTTCCGGCGCGACGATCAGAATGCCGATCGCGAGCGCGAGGATCGTGCCGATTTTCAGGAACGTCGAGAGATAGTCGCGCGGCGCGAGCAGCAGCCACACTGGCAGCACCGAAGCGACAAAGCCATAGCCGATCAGAATCCACGTGAGCTGCGTGCCCGTGAACGTGAACCAGGCGGCGAGCGTGGGCGAATCGTGCACGTGCTGGCCGAAGGCGATGGACGCCATCAGCAGCACGAAACCAATGATCGAGATCTCGCCGATCTTGCCCGGGCGGATGTAGCGAACATAGAGGCCCATGAAGATCGCGATGGGAATCGTCGCGGCCACGGTGAACGTGCCCCACGGCGAGTTCGTGAGCGCCTTCACCACGATCAGCGCGAGCACCGCGAGAATGATGATCATGATGAGGAAGGTGCCGAAGAGGGCGATCACGCCAGGCACGGGGCCCAGTTCCATCTTCACGAGGTCGCCGAGCGAGCGGCCATCGCGGCGCGTGGAGAGGAACAGCACCACGAAGTCCTGCACGGCGCCCGCGAACACCACGCCCGCGAGAATCCACAGCATGCCGGGCATGTAGCCCATCTGCGCGGCGAGTACCGGGCCCACGAGCGGACCCGCGCCTGCGATCGCCGCGAAGTGATGACCGAACAGCACGTACTTGTTGGTGGGCACGAAGTCGAGCCCGTCGTTGTGACGCACGGCCGGCGTCATGCGCAGGCCGTCCAGTTGCAGGACGGTGCTTGCGATGAAACGGCTGTAGAAGCGATACGCGATCAGGTAGACGCACACGGCGCAGATCACGATCCACAGTGCGCTGATTCGCTCGCCGTGCGCGAGCGCGATGGTGCCGAACGCGAAGGCGCCAAGCAGCGCGACCAGCGTCCAGACGACAAAACTGGATGTCCGACTCATGCGGTGTCTCCTGTGTCGACCAGTGTTAGCGCCTAAGCGCTGACTCTGGTCTCATGCAAAGCATTTATGGTTTTGGCTTTTTGCCCAGCGTCAGGACCGGGCCCAGGCGCGCCGGTGAGTGCCAGCGCATGCATGACGCATTGCGCCATGCTGTGGGCGCTAGTATTCGCTTTCAGACCGACAGCCACAACCGGACAACTACGTAAGCGCGCTACGTAGAACTACGTAGGCAGAGCAACAATTCGTTGCGCGCTCAACGATTGACGAAAGCACAGCGCAGCCAAACCGGGTATCGACCGGCATCGGATGGATCATGACCGGTTCCCGGGAAACGGCGGAAGAATCGCTATCATCGCCGCTCAACAATCTCCATCATTTGAAGACCCGCGCTTTTAAACACCGCGTGGATTGCCGGCCCCGCCGCGCGCGCCCGGTTATGCTTGCAGACTCAGCCCCCGAACACCGTCATGCCCGCCCCATTTTTCTTCGCCGACCGCCGCCTGAAGACGAAAATCTTCCTGCTTGCGGTCGTGCCGTTCCTCGCTGCCATTGCCGGCATCGGGATCGGCGTGCGCCAGCAGGCCACGCAGCTCGCGCAAACGCAGCACGCGACCATGCAAAGCGCCTATCTGTCGAGCAAGGAGATCGAGCTGCGCCACTACGTGGAGCTGGCCACGAGCGCCATCGCGCCGCTCTACGCGCCCGAGGAGAACGCCAGCACCGCGTTGCCCGCGCCCGCCGACGAAGCCGATCGCCAGCTAGCCGCGCTAGCCGTGCTGCAAAAGATGGACTTCGGCCCCGACGGCTACTTCTTCGTGTACGACATGCACGGCCGCTCGCTCATGCATCCGCGCGAGCCCGCGCTCGTCGGCCAGGATCTCTGGAACCTGCGCGACCCGCAAGGCGCGCTCACGATCCAGCAGCTGATTGCCGCGGCCCAGCGCGGCGGCGGCTACGTGCGCTACATGTGGCACCGGCCGTCCACCGGCAAGCTTGCGCCGAAGCTCGGTTACGTGGTGCCGCTGCCGCGCTGGGGCTGGATGATCGGCACCGGCATCTATCTCGACGACGTCGATTCGACGCTCGCGCACATTGACGAGCGCGCCTCCGCGAATATCAGGCACACCATTCAGTGGCTCGGCGTGATCGCGCTCGCGGGCGTGCTCGTGATCGCGCTCGGCGCGCTTGTGCTCAATGTGAGCGAGCACCGCAGCACCGACGCCAAGCTCAAGCGCCTCGCGCAGCAGGTGGTCGAGTCCCAGGAGCAGGAGCGCGCGCGGCTCTCGCGCGAATTGCACGACGGCATTAGCCAGATGCTCGTTTCGGTGAAGCTGCTGCTCGAGTCGGCGCTCGCGCGCTTCGAGCGCGGCGAAACGCGGGTGCCCGCCGCCGAAGCGTCGCTCGCCACCGGTCTCTCGCGGCTTTCGGACACGCTGCGCGAAGTGCGCAGCATCTCGCACGCACTGCGCCCCTCGATGCTCGACGACCTGGGCCTCGCCGCGGCGCTCGAGCAACTCACGCGCGAAATGGCCGAGCAAACGGGTATCGAGATCGCCTTCACGCAAGCCGCGCCGAAGCCTGCGAGCAAAAAGGCGCAAGCGAGCGCGCTGCCCGACGCCGTCAACACGGTGCTCTTTCGCATTGCGCAGGAAGCGCTCACCAACATCGTGCGGCACGCGCAGGCGGCGCGCGCCGCGCTCACGCTCGAAGTCGCGGCGAACGGCGTGACGCTCGGCATCGCCGACAATGGCCGCGGCTTCGACGTGGCGCACGCACTGGCCGACCCGCGCGCGGGCCTGGGCCTGCGCAACATGCGCGAGCGGCTGGAGTCGCTGGGCGGCCGCCTCGACATCACCTCGCAGCCTGGCCATACGCTCGTCACCGCGTGGGTGCCTGTTGCGCCTAATGCCGCGCCGAAAGCCGCCGCCGTATCCAGAACGCCGACATGACGATGACGAATGCAAACGTGAACGAATCAAAGAGCCCCGACGCGAGGCCCGCGCGCCTCATCCTCGTGGACGACCATCCGCTCGTGCGCGACGGCCTGCGCGCACGGCTCGAAGCCGTGCCGGGTTTCGAGGTGGCAGGCGAGGCCGGCAACGCCGACGAGGCCATCGCGCTCGCCGCGTCGCTCGAACCCGATCTCGTGCTGATGGACGTGGGCATGGCCGGCGTGAACGGCATCGCGCTTGCGGGCCTCTTCCACGAGCGCTTTCCGGCCATCCGCGTGCTCATGCTTTCGATGCACGACAACGTCGAATACGTGACCGAGGCGGTGCGCGCGGGCGCGAGCGGTTACGTGCTAAAGGATTCGCCGGCCACCGAGATCATCCGGGCGATCGAGGCGGTGCTGGCCGGCCGCACGTATTTCAGCGCGGGGTTGAGTGCACGCATGATCCAGGCGTCGGCGCGCAGCACGCCGGTGGAGCGGCTCACGCCGCGCGAGCGGGACATTCTCGACGCACTGGCACAAGGGCTGTCGAGCAAGCAGATCGCGCAGCGCGAGGGGCTCTCGGTGCGCACAGTGGAAACCCACCGGCTCAATCTCAAGCGCAAGCTGGAGATCGAAGGCCAGGCGGAGTTGATCAAGTTCGCGGTGGAGCACCGCAGGAAGTGAAAAGGGCGCTTCGGATCAACCGAAGCGCCCTCAGAGGCACAATGCGTGTGCAACCACAGATTGGCGATCAGCTGCGCGCGTTGTGGTCGACGAGGAACTTGATAAGGCCGTCGATGCCGCCCTTGGCGATCTGGTCGGCAAACTGCGTCTGGTAGACCTGGATCAACCACGCGCCCATCATGTTGATGTCGTAAATCTTCCAGCCGCTCGGTGTTTGCGTGAGGCGGTAGTCGATGGCGTCGTCGCCGCCGTTGCTGATCACATGCGACTGCACCACGGTGTCCTTTGCGCCCGCACCCGTGTTCGACGGCGCGAACTTGAAGTTCACCTGCGTATCGCGAAGTTGCGAGAGCGACGAAGCGTACGTTTTCACGAGCAGGAGTTGAAATTGCTCATACAGCTTCTGCTGCTGTTCGGGCGTGGCCGTCGCCCACGGTTTGCCAACGGCGATACGCGTGGTGCGTTTGAAATCGGTGGCGGGAACGAAATGGGTCTCGACCACCTGGGTGATCTTGTTCATGTCGCCGCCGCGTGCCTGCGGGTCGGCCTGCATCGCCTTCACGGTGCCTTCCACGGCAGCCTTGACGGTGGCGTCCGGCGAGGTCTGCGCGAACGCGGCGCCCGAAACGCCCGTGAAACAGGCGGCGACGATAAATGCGGTCAGGTAACGTTTCATACGCTCTTCTGGAACAGTGAAATTCAGGCGCCGGTACAGTGCGATTCAGTGCGGTTCGGTGCGTGCGCTTTGCGCGCATTCACGCAACTGTCGCGCGGCCGGCTGAGCCAGTATAACGGCTTTGGCGCACACGCTGCCGGGGCGCCGCCTCACGCTCGGCGTGCATGAGCCGCGCCAGGACGGGCGGGGCCGGTATACTTGTGCGTTTCGCGTCAAAGAACCCCATTGACAGGGCCCCCTCGCCTGTATGCTGAAGCCATTCATCATTAGCCTCGTCGCCTGGTCGGTGCGCCGCGCGGCGTGGGTGATCGCACTTGCGATCGTGCTCGCCGTGCTGAGCGGCGTGTACGTCGCAAGGCATTTCAAGATCAACACCGACGTCAGCGGTCTCGTCGAGAACACGGCCGAATGGGCCGCGTTGAGCGAAGCCAAGGACAAGGCGTTCCCGCAGCGTGCAAGCTCGCTGCTCGTGGTTGTCGAGGCCGACGCGCCCGAGCTCGCCGACGCCGCCGCCGACAAGCTCGCGCAGGCGCTCAAAGCCGACTCGCGCGAATTCAGCGCCGTCTCGCAGCCCGCGGGCGGCCCGTTCTTCCAGCACAACGGCCTGCTTTTTCCGTCCACCGCCACCGTGCTCTCGACCACGGGCCAGCTCGTGCAGGCGCGCCCGCTCGTGAACCAGCTCGCGAAGGACCCGAGCCTCGCGGGTCTGGCCGGCACGCTCACGACCACGCTGCAGTTGCCGCTCACGATCGGCCAGATCAAGTTGCCGCAAATGGCAAGCCTGCTGGGCAGCGCCGCCAATGTCGTCGACGACGTCCTGGCCGGCAAGCCCGCTGCGTTCTCGTGGCGCGCGCTCGTCGACAAGGACTCGGCCACGAAGCCCGCGTTCGCATTCATCACCGTGCAGCCGGTGCTCAATTTCGCCGCACTCAAGGCGGGCGCGAACGCAGCGCAGGCGATCCGCGAGACCGCCGCCTCGCTTCATCTCGACACCGAATTCGGCGCGCGCGTGCGCCTCACGGGCGAACAGCCGCTCGCCGACGACGAATTCGCCTCGGTGCAGGACGGCGCCGCGCTCAACGGCGTGATCACGATCATCGTCGTGCTCGCCATCCTGTGGCTCGCACTGCGCTCGGGCAAGCTGATCGGCGCCACGCTCATCACGCTCGTGATCGGCCTCGTCATCACGGCCGCGCTCGGCCTCATGATGATCGGCTCGTTCAACATGCTCTCGGTCGCGTTCATGGTGCTGTTCGTGGGGCTAGGCGTCGATTTCGGCGTGCAGTTCGGCGTGAAGTATCGCGAGGAGCGCTTTCAGGACGAGCGGCTCGACGCCGCGCTCCTCAAGACCGCGCGCACCATCGGCGTGCCGCTCACGCTCGCGGCGATCGCCGTGGCCGAAAGTTTCTTTTCCTTCCTCCCAACCGCGTACAAGGGCCTCTCGGAACTCGGACAGATCGCGGGCGTGGGCATGTTCGTGGCGTACATCTGCAACATGACGGTGCTGCCTGCGCTCATTCGCGTGTTCAACCCGAAGGGCGAGCGCGCCTCGCCTGGCTTCGCGTTCCTCGCACCGGTCGACAAATGGCTCGCCGAGCATCGCAAGCCGGTGCTGCTCACCACGCTCGTCGTCATCGTGGGCGCGACGCCCTTGCTGCTGCATCTGCGCTTCGACTTCAATCCGCTGCATTTGAAGGATCCGCATACCGAGTCGATGGCGACGCTGCTCGCGCTGAAGGACTCGCCCGTCATCTCGATCAACGACGTGAGCGTGCTCGCGCCGTCGCTCGAAGAAGCCGACAAGATCGCCGCGCGGCTCTCGAAGCTGCCGGAAGTGGCGCGTGCGACGACGCTCAGCACGCTCATTCCCGACGATCAGCAGCAAAAGCTCATGCTGATCTCGAGCGCCGCGCAGCAGCTTCTGCCTGCGCTCACGCAGCAGCCGTCCACGCCCGTGACCGACGAGGTGCGTGTGCAGACGCTCAAGCGCGCGGCCAACCAGCTCTCGCTCGCCGCGAGCGACCATCCCGGGCCGGGCGCGGCCGAGGCGAAGCATCTGTCCGACTCGCTCAACAAGCTCGCGAGCGCGAGCCCGGCCACGCGAGACCGCGCGGAAACCGCTTTCAGCCTCACGCTCAAGCTTGCGTTTGCGCAGCTCGCGCGCCTCTTGCAACCCTCGGAAATCACGCGTGAAAATCTGCCGCCCGAGATGGTGCGCGACTGGGTGGCGCCGACTGGCCAGGCAATCGTGGACGTGGCGCCGCGCGTGCCGCCCGGTGTCGATTCCAACGACGACGCGATGCTCGCGCGCTTTGCACACGCTGTGAAGGCGGCGGAACCGAACGCGATCGGTGGCCCGATCTCGATCCTGCACTCGGCGAACGTGATCATCCTCGCGTTCTTCCAGGCAGCGGGGTGGTCGGTCCTGCTGATCACGGCGCTCCTCTGGATCACGCTGCGCAATTTCGGCGACGTGCTGCGCACGCTCATTCCTCTGCTGGTATCGGCGCTCGTTACGCTCGAACTGTGCGTCGTGTTTGGAATTCAGCTAAATTTCGCGAACATCATCGCGCTTCCCCTGATGCTCGGCGTTGGCGTCGCGTTCAAAATCTATTTCGTGATGGCCTGGCGCGCGGGGCAAACCGGCCTCCTGCATTCAAGCCTCACGCACGCGGTGCTCTTTTCCGCCGCGACCACGGCCACGGCGTTCGGGAGCCTGTGGCTATCGCATCATCCGGGCACCTCGAGCATGGGCAAGCTGCTCGCGCTGTCCTTGTTCTGTACGCTGATCGGCGCCGTGGTGTTCCAGCCGGTGCTGATGGGCAAACCGCGCGCAAAACGCGCGAGAGCTGAAATTCAGGGGATCGATCAATGAAGAAGAAACAAGCCGCGCTCACCATGGCGGCGGCGGGCCTGGCGCTCCTCGTGACGTCGGGTTGCGCCACGGGCCCCGACCGCAAGCCGGGCGATCCGTTCGAGCCCGCGAATCGCGCGATTTTCACGTTCAACGACAAACTCGACACCTACATTGCGCAGCCGGTCGCCAAGGGCTACCAGAAGGTGACGCCGCAGCCGCTGCGCCAGGCGATCACGAACTTCTTCTCGAACATCGGAGACGTCGACAACTTCGCAAACAACGTGCTGCAGCTGAAGATCACCGACGCCGTCGAGGATCTCATGCGTATCGCGATGAACACGACCTTCGGTCTGGGCGGCCTGATCGACTTCGCGACGGCAGCGGGGCTGCCCAAGCATCATCAGGACTTCGGCCTCACGATGGGCCACTACGGGATGCCGGCCGGCCCGTATCTCGTGCTGCCGCTGTTCGGGCCAAGCTCGGTGCGCGACGGTATCGGCATGGCCGTGGACGTGAAGTTCAACGTCATCAACTACTTCGAGCCGGCGGTGCGCAATCCGATGTATCTCGCGCAGTTCATCAGCGCGCGGGCGGACCTGCTCGGCGCAACCGACCTGCTCAAGCAGGCGGCGCTCGACCCGTATTCGTTCGTGCGCGACGCGTACCGCCAGCAGCGCGAGTCGCTGATTCGCGGCGGACGTGCCGGCAACAATGCGCCGCTGCCCAATTACGGCGAGCCGGGCGACGAAGGTGGCGAGGGCAAGCCGAACGAGAACGGCGCGCCCAATTATGAGGATCCGGGCGAGTCGGGCGGTGCGGGTGGTGCTGCCACTGGCGCGACTGGCGCTTCAAATAATGGTCTGCCGAATTACGACGATCCGGGCGAGGGGAGCACGGCTGCAACAGCGGCTGTCGCCGGTGCGGGTGCTGCTGCGGCGGCGGGTACGGCCGCTTCCGCACCGGCTACGGCATCGGCGCCGGTTGCGGCTTCGGCTGCCGCGCCGGCTTCGGGTGTGACGGCGGTGCCTGCGACACCGGCGTCGGCGCCCTGAACCCGGTATAGCGACGGCCTGCTTCTGGCGGGCAGCATGCAAACGCAAAAAAACCCGGCAACCTTTTCAGATTGCCGGGTTTTTCATTCATCCGTGCATACCGCTCAGTGCACCGAAGCGTCTTCGCTCTCGGCCAGGCGCTCGGCCTCGTTTGCCGCCGCCAACGCCGTGGCGTCCGCCGACGTCTGCACGGTCTCGCGATAGCGCTCGTACGCTTCGTCGGCGTAGCGGATGCGTTCGCGGCCGTGCGGGGCGGGCACGCCGTCCGCGCCGAGGTTCACGAACACCATCTTTTCGATCGTCAAAATGCTCTTGCGCGTGATCTTGTTGCGCACTTCGGCGCGCAGCGTGATCGACGTGCGGCCGAACTCCGTGGCCGTTATGCCAAGCTCGATGATGTCGCCCTGACGCGCCGAACTCACGAAGTTGATCTCAGATATGAACTTGGTCACCACGCGCTGGTTGTCGAGCTGGCAGATCGCGTAGATCGCCGCTTCTTCGTCGATCCAGCGCAGCAGACTGCCGCCGAACAACGTGCCGTTCGGATTCAGGTCTTCAGGCTTGACCCACTTGCGAGTATGAAAATTCATGGCTGGTAACTCCCCGAAATGTGATTCGCCCCCAATTCGTGGAAACGAATCTAGGGTTAACACTAAGATGTTACCAGAGATAGGGGTTTACCCTAGGTATTTCAATAACCCGCCAAGGTCATTCCGGGAAAAAAGCGCCGCTGGCCGTCAGCACCTGCCGCGCGGCGCTGAGCGACTGGCGTGCCGCTTTCGCATCGGCCGCCACGCGCAGCAGGCCGCCTAGTTGCGACGGGTCGCGCGCCAGCTCGCGCAGGACAGGGAGCACTGCGGTCGTGCCGTCCTCGCGCAAGCCTGCCATTGCTGCCTTCGGCAAGCTGCGCCAGGCCGGATCGACAATCGCGCGGCACACCGCGAACGGCACGCCATGCGCGGCTGCCGCTGCCGCTGCCAGATGCGACTCCATGTCGACGGCGAGCGCCCCGCACGCGCCGAACAGCGCCGCCTTGTCCGCCGCGCCGGTAAGCGGCGCGGCAACGGCTGCCTCCACGCCGCGCCGGGTTTTCGCCGCGAGCGGCGAGGCCATCAACGCGTCGGCCATGCGCGCGCTCCAGGCGGGATCGGTCGCGACGCGCCCGAACGGGCCGTCGATCGCTTGCGCGATCACCAGGGTGCCCGGCTCGAGATCGGGCGCAAGACCGCCCGCCGTGCCGAAGCTGACGATGCCGGCCGCACCGTCCTTGAGCGCCGCCGCGAGTGCGCTCTGTAGCAGATCCGCGCGCGCGGCGTAGACGGCGCGCACGCCGTCCTGGCCTTTACCCGCGGCAATGCCCGCCTCGAAGGCCATGCCCGCCACCGCGATCACAGGCAAGGCGCGCGCCTTGACACCAGCCGCCGCGCTCACAGACCGACCGTGACGCGCGTCACGCCCGCGCGCTTGAGGTTGCGGTAGCGCGCGAGCGCCCACAGCGGAAAGAACTTGCGATAGCCGTGGTAGCGCAGATAGAACACGCGCGGAAAGCCCGTAGCCGTGAAGCGCGTTTCGTCCCAGAGGCCGTGGACCTGCTGCGTATTCTGCAGATAGTCGATACCGCGCGCGACCGCCGGATGATCCACCGCACCCGCGGCCATCAGGCCGAGCAGCGCCCACGCCGTTTGCGAAGCGGTGCTCGTCGCGCGCTCGTAGCCGCGGTATTCGAGCTTGTAGCTCGTGCCGTCTTCGCCCCAGCCGCCGTCGTCGTTCTGGATCTGCACGAGCCACTGCACCGCGCGCTTCATGCGCGGGTCGTCGTGCGCGAGGCCGGCCGCGTTGAGCGCACACAGCGCCGTCCACGTGCCGTAGATGTAGTTCATGCCCCAGCGGCCGTACCAGCTGCCGTCGGCCTCCTGCTCGTCGAGCAGGTAGTTGTATGCACGCAGCGCATGCTCGCTCGCGGCCGGCAGTTCGCCGAGCTGCGCGAGCATCGAGAGGCAGCGGCCCGAGACGTCGGCGGTCGGCGGATCGAGCAATGCGCCGTGGTCCGAGAACGGGATGTTGTTCAGGTAGTACTGGGTGTTTTCCGGCTCGAATGCGCCCCAGCCGCCGTTGCTGCTCTGCATGCCGACCACCCATTCGCGCGCACGGGCGATGGGGGCGTCGTAGGCCTTCGTGTTGTCGAGCTTGTCCACGCGGTCCATCGCGGCCACGACCACGGCCGTGTCGTCGACGTCGGGGTAGTGCGGGTTGGCATACTGGAACGCCCAGCCGCCCGGACGCACCGCCTCACGGCGCGAGATCCAGTCGCCGCGCACGTCGAGAATCTGCAGCGGACGCAGCCATTCGAGGCCGCGGCGCGCGGCTTCCTCGGCGCGCGCCTCGCCAGTCTCCAGCAACGCGTGCGCCGCAAGCGACGTGTCCCACACCGGCGAAAGGCAGGGCTGGACGTACGCTTCCTCGGTGTGAACCGTCACGAGCTTTTCGAGCGACTGGCGCGCGATGGCGCGATGCGGATGATCGGCAGGATAGCCGAGCACGTCGTACATCATCACGGCGTTGGCCATGGCCGGGAAGATCGCGCCCAGACCGTCCTCGCCATTCAGCCGCTCGTCCACGAACGCCACCGCGGCGTCGATCGCGCGTTGGCGCAGGTAATTCGGAAAGAGCGGATCGGTCACGCGCAGCACGCCGTCCACGGCGCGGAAGAAGCCAAACCAGCCCTTGCTTTGATGCGGGGAGCGGGCGTTCAGGCCCACGCTCACGGGCGCGCCGCAGAACAGCTCGTCGATGCGCACGCCGCGCGGGTTGCGCGCGACCGGGCGCTTCGCGCCCAGCACGAGCAGCGGCACGATCACCGTGCGCGCCCAGTACGACACCTTCGAAAGATGGAACGGGAACCACTGCGGCAGCAACGTGATCTCGACGGGCATCATCGGGACTGCGTACCATGTCACCACGCCAAAGAGCGCGAGCAGGATGCGCGTGAACACGTTGACCTGCTCCGCGCCGCCCGCCGCGAGAATCGCCTCGCGTGCACGCACCATGTGCTCGGCGTCTTCCGCGTCGCCGATCATCTTGAGTGCGAAGTAAGCCTTCACGCTCGCGCTCACGTCCATGGCGCCGTCGGTGAAGAGCGGCCAGCCGCCTTCCGGCAACTGGATGCGGCGCAGGTAGCGCGCGATCTTCTGTTCGAGCTCGAGGTTCGCTTCTTCGCCGAGGTAATGCACGAGCAGCACGTATTCGGCCGGAATCGTCGCGTCCGCTTCGAGTTCGTAGACCCAATGGCCGTCGGCACGCTGGTCGGCGAGGATCGCGTCGGTCGCGCGCGCGACGGCGGCGTCGAGCGATGCGAGCGGGACCAGCGGTGCGGCGACCGGAGCGGCCGTCTCACCGGCAAACGTGGGAGCGGGCATCGCCACGGCCGGCGCGTCGGCAACGTCAGCGCCCGTGAGGGGGCTGACGAGGTCTTCGGTCGGCGTGGCTTGGGACAAATCGTTCATCTACGTTCCAAATTTTCGGTCAGGAGCAGCTCGGCGGCCTTGCGGCCCGAGCGGATCGCTCCTTCGATCGTCGCGGGCAGACCGGTAGCCGTCCAGTCGCCTGCAAGCATCAGATTGTTCCAGCGCGTGCGCGTCGCGGGGCGGCGCCACTCTTCGTCGGGCACCGCGGCGAAAGTCGCGCGCGCATCGGCGCACACGCGCCAGGCGGGCAGCGGCTCGAGCGGCAGCGAAGCCGCCTCGGCCACGTCGGCCCACACGCGGCGCGCGATGACCTCGGGATCGAGGTCGAGCACGTCGTGCGCGTCGTGGATCGTCGCCGAGAGTCGCCCTTCGGCCGTGCACAGCCAGTGGGCCGTGCCGTTGACGAGCGCCATCGGCGTGACGAGGCCCGGCGGCGCCGGCACGGCGTAGTGCACCGTGACGATCGCATTGTGGCGCTGCGGCGTCTGCAGCGCCGGCACGAGCGCGGCGGCGGCCGCGCCGGGCACGGCCAGCACCACGGCTTCGTCGTGAGCGAGCGTTATACGCCCGTCTGGAAAATCGAGTGCGGCGACACGGGCCGCCGCGTCGTCGTACACGATCTCCCTGAGCGGAGAGTCAAGGCGAATCGCCGCGCCGCCGTGCTGAAGCATGCGCAAGGCCGGATCGACGAACGCGCTCGAAAGTCCGCCGCGCGCCGCCAGCGGCCGGAACGACTCGCCGCCCGCTGCGAGCGACTCGCGCAGCATGGCGCCCGCCAGTTCCGCGCTGCCCACGCGCGGCTCGACATTGAGCGCCGTGAGAAAAAACGGGTGCAGCAGCCGGTCCCACAGCACGCCTTCGCAGCGCATGGTCTGCGCCATCGTGCGGCCTGGCTTGGCGAACAGGAGCGGCAGCAGCCCCAGATAGTCAGCGGCGCGCGTACCCGGCACGCGCGAGCGCGCGTCGCCAATCCAGAACGGCATGCGCGAGCGCGAGAAGCGCACCGTCCAGCGCGAGCGCGCCGCGATATCCATGAACGCGAAGCCGGGCTCGGTGGGGCCGGAAAGCGCGTCGCCGGCGCCGATCGTGCGCACGTATTCGAGTGTGCGCGCATGACCCGCCAGCACCAGATGGTTGCCCGTATCGAGCGTCGCCGAAAGCGTGCGGTCGTAGTACGAGCGGCAGCGTCCACCTGCCTGGCCGGCGGCCTCGTAGAGCGCCACCTGCACGCCGCGCCGCTGAAGCCGCACGGCCGTCGCGAGGCCCGCAAGCCCAGCGCCGATGACGTGGACTAGCCGCGGCATCAGAACAGCGCGTAACGCGCCACGATCCACATCAGCCGTGCGCGCGGCTTGCTGACTTTCGTGCGCGGCAAGTCAAAGCCGCGATCCACGGTGCGCTCGAGCAGCACGCGGTAGACGCCCGACATGATGCGCGGCGCTTTCACCTGCGCACGGGGCGCGGCGTCCATGATCGCGTCGGCTTGCGCGAAGTGCGCGCGGGCGCGTTGCACGAGCGTCTCGCACACGCGCGGCAGCGACGGGTCGGCGGCAATCGTGTGCGGATTGCCCGCCGCAATGCCTTCGCGCGCGAGCAGCTCGCGCGGCAGGTAGCAGCGGTTGATGTCCGCGTCTTCGTCGATGTCGCGCAGGATGTTGGTGAGCTGCAGCGCGCGCCCCAGATGGTGCGACAGCAAGCGGCCCGGCTCCTCCTGCATCCCGAAAATTCTCACCGACAGGCGGCCCGCGGCGCTCGCCACGCGGTCGCAGTACAGGTCGAGCGTGTCCTCGTCGGGCGCGCAGATGTCCTCGGCGGCGTCCATGGCCATGCCGTCGATCATCGCGTGGAAGTCTTCGCGCTGAAGCCCGAACGTATGGATGTGACGCGTGAGCGCCGCGAGCGAGGCGCGCGGCGTGCCGGCATAGCACGCATCGATGTCGGCGCGCCATTGATCGAGCCCCGCCGCACGCTCGGCGCGCGGCAGGTCGCTGTCCGCGATGTCGTCGACAGCGCGGCAAAAGGCGTAGACCTGATACATGGCGTCGCGCTGCGCAGGAGGCAGGATCCGCATCGCCAGATAAAACGAGCTGCCCGACGAAGCGGCGGCGGCGTCGGTTTGTTGTGTATCGTCCACGACGAGATTGGAAACAGCCAAGACGATCTCCGCTGGGGGCGCCCTCAACGGGCGTTCGACTCTATTCGGGCCCGCATTGCCGCGGGTCGCCCGCGCGCGCGGACACGCGCGAGGCACCCGACCCTAAAATTGCCCGCCAGGGGGCGCGCAAGGCCGGAAACGGGCAAAAGTATATCAACCTTTGAGGGGCGCCGCAGTTGAGTCGGGGCGCATAGCATGCGAGTGCGTACCCCGAAGCACGGGGCGATGAGACGGATCGAGGCCGCAGCCGCCTGCGGCCCGGGCAAGTCTCAGGCCAGCGCGACCGAGCGGTTGCGCCCCTGGCGTTTCGCGGTGTAGAGGGCGGCGTCCGCCTCGTTGATCATGCCTTCGTAGTCGGGCGCCCCCGTGCGCGCGGTGGCGGCGCCCACGCTGGCCGTCACGGGCACGATCACGCCTTGCACCTCGATCGGCTCGTCGCCGATCGTGCGGCGAATCTTCTCCGCCACATAGAGCGCGTCGTCCAGCGGCGTGCACGGCAACAGCAACGCGAATTCCTCGCCGCCGAAGCGCCCGAACACATCCTGCTTGCGCACGACGCCCGACACGCGCTGCGCCATCGAGCGCAGCACCGTGTCGCCGGCCACGTGGCCGAATTCGTCGTTGATGCGCTTGAAGT
Organism: Paraburkholderia sp. J10-1; assembly: GCF_905220165.1. NCBI lineage: Bacteria > Pseudomonadati > Pseudomonadota > Betaproteobacteria > Burkholderiales > Burkholderiaceae > Paraburkholderia > Paraburkholderia sp. J10-1. Next base: position 367,215 of record NZ_CAJMYW010000002.1, read on the forward strand.
GGTCGAGGTCGAACAGCAGCATCGAAAGCTCGCCGCCATAGCGCTGCCAGCGCAGGAATTCGTCGGCGAGGCGTGTTTCGAAATAGCGGCGGTTCGCAATGCCGGTCAGGCCGTCGCGATCGGCGTATTCGCGCAGCTTGGCCACGGCCTCCTCGCGCTCGCGCTGCATGACGCTCACGTGCGTGACATCCGAGAGGGTCACGCACACGGCGATCACGTCACGCCCGCGCATGAGCGGCATGAAGGTGCAGTCCTGCTGCATGTAGTCCACACCGCCCGTGATCGGCCGGTCGTGGTCGAACTGGAACAGATACGGGCGCTGCTCCCACGAGCTGAACGCGAAGCTGCCCAGCTGGAACACGCTCTCGACCTTGCGCGTGAGCCACGCGCGCGGCAGATCGGGGAAGCGTTCGAAGATGGAGCGGCCGATCACGTCCTCGGCCGTGACACCGCTGTGGTCCTGCATGAAGCGGTTCCAGCTCAGCACGTTCATGTCGCGATCGACCACGAAAATGCCGAAACCCACCCGTTCGACAACGAGGTCCGATAGCGATGGCAATCCGGATGGCTCGTTCATAGGCTATGCAACAACGCGTCGATGGCCCGGCTCACGACATGGATCGACTCCTCGGCCATCAGCATGACGAGGTGGGCGCGAAAGCGCTGGTCTTCCAGCGCGAAATTGACTTCGACGAGCAGCGCGACGTCCCAGGCGAGCAGGCCGGGCTGGAACACCTCGTCGAGCATGATCGCCTCGCCGAGAAGACCCGGCTGCGAAAACACCGGCATGCGCCCGAGCTGGTCGAGCATCGACGAGACACACGCGCCCGTGAGCGCGTTGGCGACGTCGAACATCAGTTCTTCTTCGGTGAGCGCGTCGTCGCCGATCGTGGCGTAGGGGCCGCCGACAAGGCTCCCCAGCTCGGCGATCTCGCCGCTGCGGCAGATCACCAGCGCCTCGCCCTTGATCTCCGAGCGAAAGCCCTGGCGCACGGCCGCGACCGGACCGTCGATGCCGGTCATCTCGCGCAGCGCCGCCGCGGCCTCGGATACGGCGACCACGCGCACGCGCGGCACCGAAAGTTCAATGAAGGCGTTGAGCAGCCCCGACAGTCGCGTCGCTGCCTGCCCCATGCCGAGATTGGCGATCTCCTGGAGCGCGTCGCGCTGGAGTTCCGTGAACACTCGATCAGGCATACAACCCGTACTCCTTCAGGATGGGCAGCAGCGCCTCCTGGGTTACCGGCTTTGCGACGAACGCCGCCGCGCCGAGCGCCTGCACGCGCTCACGGGCACGAGGCTGGACGTCCGCTGAAACGACGATCACGAACGTGTTGAGGTCTTCGTGCTGCAACGCTTCGAGGACCTGGAAGCCCGTCATGTCGGGCATCGTGAGGTCGAGGAACATGACAGCCGCACGGCCGGCGCGGTAATGCGCAAGCGCTTCGTGCCCGTTCGCCGCGTACGAAATCGAAACGTCCCAGTCCTCGGGCAGCGCCTTCGTGAGCACCTTGCGGGCTAACAGCGAGTCATCGGCGATCACGATGGGCAAGGACATGGATATGCTGAATGAGTGTGCGTTGGACGGAGTGCGTTTCGACGGATTAACGGCGGCACGGGCAATTACTTTAGGGAAAACTTCAAAGAAAATTGCGAACCCGCCGAATAATGCATAACGCATGAACGGATCCGCGCGCTGGCATGTCGGCGCAAGGCGCATGGCCGCGCCATCGCTCCGCCGCCGCCCAATGGATACCGGCAACCCGTGCGCCGGTCATGAAGGCCCTCGTCTGCATGCCTGCAGCCACCCCGTAGCATGGCCATGCGCCTGGTCGGCTGGCATGGCTCACATGCGAATGCGTTATTTATCTCGTGTCCGCGATTCTCGAATCAAATTGAATCAAATGCAACTCGCCGTTAATCAATCAACGAACAAAATCGACTCATTTCGACTAATTTATGGAAATAAATGATCAATCCCTTAAATGAAGGACGTCGATTATCCCTTTGTGGTACGTTTGCGCTTCGCCGATTTTCGCGAATTCGGCATGAAGCGAGAGGAAACCCCCTGGGCAGCGCGCTTGCCAGCCGATTCTTGCAGCACGCCGGGGATCCGCTGGCCGTCGGGGCGTCATCGCGGTCGTTTATCATGTCGCATGCCCAGCCGTCTTTTCCCTGTTTTTCCGTACGATGATTGCTGACCGGCCCGAGCGGCCAGACGAACGCCCCTCCCTGCCGCCCCCCGCCGACGACACGCCGTTTCCGGCCGCGCCGGGTCACGACTTCACGGTGCGCCGGCGCACGCTGCTCGCGCTGCTCGTCGCGGCGATCGTGCTGCCGTGCCTCTACGTGGCCGCCATGGCGTACAACGACCTGCGCGCGCGCGAAGCCGACGCCACCGACACCACGCTGCGCACCGTGCGCGTGGCCGAAGAGCATGCACTCAAGGTGTTCGACATGAACGAGGCGCTCGACGCGCGCGTGGTCGACCTCGTGCGCGGCCTGAACGACGAGGGCATCCGCGCCAGCGAGGCGCAGATCCACGAAAAACTCGACGCGATCGGCGGCGGATACCCGCAAGTGGCCGCCGTGTCGATTTTCGGGGGCGACGGCGATCTGCTCGCGAGCAGCCGCTACTCGCCGCCACCGCCGGTGTCGATTGCCGCGCGCGACGACTTCACCGGCATCCGCGACGGCCGCGTGATCGACCACGTCTCGCGCGTGATGCAGGGCCAGGTGAGCGGCGAGACCGTGTTCAACATGGGCGTGGCGCGCCTGAACGACGCCGGCGAGTTCGCGGGTCTCGTCTCGGTCGCCTTGCGCCCCGGCTATTTCAGCTCGTTCTACCGCGACCTGCTCGGCCCCGATTCGCCGATGTCGCTCGGCCTCGTGCGCAGCGACGGCACGATCCTCGCCTTCGATCCGCCGCCGCGCGCCGACGCGTCGGTCATCACGCCGCGCTCGCCGCTCGGCGCCGCGCTCATGCGTGGCACGGAGTCCGGCGTCGTGCGCATGCATTCCACGCTGCTCGACAGCAACGTGATCCTCGCGTTCCGGCGCGTGGGCGCGTACCCGGTCTACGTGACCTGCGCGTATCGCACGCCGGCGATCTGGGCGGCCTGGTACCGGCACCTGAGCGTGCTCATCATCTCGATGTTCACGCCGTCGATCGCGCTGTGGTGCGTGATCTGGCTTTCGCTGCGCCGACTCGCCGCCGAAGAGGAGGCGTGGGAGCGCTGGCAGGCCGAAGCCTCGATGCGCCGCTCGATCGAGTCCGCCTACCGGCAATCGCGCAAGATGGAAGCGCTCGGCAACCTCGTGGGCAGCGTCGCGCACGATTTCAACAACCTGCTGATGATCGTGTCGGCCAACGTGCAGATTGCGCGGCGGCGCGGCGCGGCGGGCTTCGAGCGCGAACTCTCCGCGGTCGAGCGCGCGCTCAAGAGCGGCCAGTCGCTTACGCGCCAGCTGCTCGGCGTGGCGCGCAAGCAGCCGCTGCGCAACGAGACGATCCATGTGGGGCGCTGGCTGCCGGCGGCCCGCGAGTTGTTGCGCGCGTCGCTGGGCGCGAAGGTGTCGCTCGTCGTCGAAGTCGATGACGATGTGTGGCCCGTGCTCGTCGATGTGGCCGAATTCGAGCTTGCACTGATCAATCTGGCCGTGAATGCGCGCGACGCGATGCCCAATGGCGGCCGCTTCACCGTGCGTGCGCGCAACATCAGCTTCCGGCCGGACGAAGGTTTCCCGCTCGACGGCGACTTCGTGCACATCATGCTCGAAGACACCGGCACAGGCATGCCGCCGGACGTGCTCGCGCGCGCGTTCGAGCCGCTCTACACGACCAAATCGAAGGGCACGGGCACCGGGCTCGGACTCCCGCAAGTGTTTGCGTTCTGCGAGCGCACCGGCGGCCTCGCCGCGATCGACAGCGCAATCGGCGCGGGCACAACAGTGCATCTGTATTTGCCGCGCTCGCTCGCCGAACCGCCCGCGCAGCGTCCGGGCGAGCCGCGCGAGGAGAGCGCCCAGGTCCAGCATGGGCTGAACGTGCTGCTCGTGGAGGACAACGACGAAGTCGCGGCCGGCACCGAGGCACTCCTGCAGATGATGGGCCACCGCGTGACTTGCGCAAGCGACGCCGCGAGCGCGCTGCAGCGCGTCGAAGCGCCGCTTGCCGAGGGTGAGCACGCGCCGCGCTTCGACCTCGTGCTTTCCGACATCCACATGCCGGGGACGATGAACGGCATCGATCTGGCCGAGGCGCTGCAGGGGCTCGAGCCGGAGCTACCCGTGATCCTCGTGACGGGTTACGCGGAGGAGCTGGAGCGCACGCGCAATGCCGATGTGCGTGTACTGTCGAAGCCGTTCGACATCGCGTTGCTGGAGAAAATGCTCGAGGCGATTCGCGAGGACCGCCAGGCGCGTGCAAAGCGCGAGCACGACACGACACTCCAGAGCCCGCGGGCATGACCGGACACGCGTGACCCGCCTCGCGGCACGAGGCTTGCGGCAGGCAGCGCGACCCGCAGAATCAGGCGGTTAGACGTCACGCCCAGCATGCGCCGACCGATGCACCATCCATGCACAATCGGCGCATGATGTGAGCGGGCGTCGCCATCTGGCGAAGGAGGCTGCCATGAAACAAACCGTGACCGGCGTTTTCCCAACCTACGACGAAGCACGTCACGCGCAGGACGCGCTGCTGCAACGCGGCTTCGCGGCGGGCGACATCGACCTGCCGGCGCGCACTGAGGGCGTGCTGGCTGGCATCGAGCGGCTCGTGGGAGGTTTTTTCTCGACGACGGGCGACGTGCGCCGAACCACCGAGGCCCAGACCGGCATGACGCCGCCGCCGGGCGAGCCGGTGCGCATCGGCGTGCATGTGAGCGACGAGGCGCACGCCAATCTCGCGTACGAAACACTGCGCGAGGAGCACGCGACGGACGTCGCGCTACGCGGCACACCGTGGGCGTGGCCGGCGACGGACAGTCCCGTCGCGCGCGAGCACTCGGCGCTCGATGAACTGGGGCTCTCCGAGTTCGCCGACGCCCTGCGCCGCCGAGCGGCGCAAACGGAAGCAGCGCGCAGACAAACCGCTGACGAGCCTACGTTCGCCCCCACCGCCGAACCGCTGCGGCCGACGAGCGAGGCCGAGGCGACCGTGCTCACTTCTGCGAGTGCGCCCGGCGCCGGAGCGGTGATGGGCGCGCATCATGTGGATGTTCCAGCCGCGCCCGAAGCGACGCGACCCGCCGCTGGCGCCGCGCCGCAGATTCCGGACGAATTCCTCGAGTACGAGGAAGACACGCCCGAGCACGACAAGGACATGCCGGGGCAGCGTCGCACGTTACATTGAGGCCGCCCACGCAATACGGCGTGTGAGGTACGTTTGGTGTGATCAGGCGTCAGCGGCCAAGCTGGCGCTTGACCCAGGCCACGTACGTGTCAACGAAGCCCTGCAGGAACTTGCGCGTGTCCTCGCTGACGATCTCGCCCTTCTCGTTGATGCGGCTCGCGTCGTGCTTGATGAACATCTCGGGCTGACCGAGCACGGCGACGTCGAGATAGGCGAGGACGTTGCGCAGATGTTGTTGCGCGAGCGCCGTGCCGGTCGCTCCCAGCGACGTGCCGAGCACCGCGCCCGGCTTGCCGCGCCACGAATTCGTGCCCCACGGCCGCGAACCCCAGTCGAGCGCGTTTTTCAGCCCACCCGGAATCGAGCGGTTGTATTCGGGCGTGACAAAGAGCAGCCCGTCGGCGGCTTCGATCTGTTGCTTGAAACGGCGCGCCACCTCGGGATAGTCTGCGTCGTATTCCTGGCTGTAGAGCGGCAGCACGCCGATGTCGAGATACTCGAAAGTGAAATCCGCGGGGGCCAGCGACGTCACCGCGTGCGCGAGTTGCCGGTTGAATGATTCCTTGCGCAGACTGCCGACCACAACTGCGATCTTGTAAGCCATTTCGGTTTCCTCGGAGGTGCGCGCGAAGCGCAGTGAAAGGAAACATCATCATAGACGCGCGCGAGTTCTCGCGATGCGCGCGCGCCTGGCCACGCGCCGTGCACCGCTGTGGATAACCAGGGGTGGCGCGATTTTATCCACAGTTTTTGTCGATAAGCTTGTGGACAACTTGCGCGAAGGGCCGGTAGATACGGGCCTCGCGTGGGATTCGTCTGCAGGTTAGCAAATGTGCAATTCCGGTGCGTGCATGGCGTTGATTGCGTCTCGCCCTTGCACGCTGGCTCCTACGCTCGCGTTTTCGCCCGCTTGTCGTGCGTGAGCGAACCGGCGATTTCAACCGAGCAACGCTGCGACGTTTTCAGTTGGGCGGCCGATCACGGCGCGTCCGTCGCGTACGACGATGGGTCGTTGAAGCAGAATCGGATGCCGCACAATTGCTTCGTATAACTGATCATCTGTCACACCAGGCGCATCCAGACCAAGCTCTGAGTACTCGGTTTCGCCAGTGCGGATCATGTCGAGCAGCGGGCCGCCCAGCATCGCGTGCAGCGCCTTCAGTTGGTCGACGGTGAGCGGCTGCTTCAGGTATTCAATCACCTCGACAGACTCATTCGCCTTCGAGGTGGACACCAGTTCGCAAGCCGCGCGGGATTTGGAGCAGCGGGGGTTATGGTAGATCGTGATCATGGGGTCTGCTGTACGAGAGGGGAGTAGTGGGTGTGCCTCGGTGACGCCGTGGATTCGCTGTGATTTTACCGAGGGTGGGCGGGTAGACGTATGAAGCCTCAGTCGACGAAGGCCTGACGCCTTTAACACGTATTGCAGCCATGTGGCTGCACTTGGGATTCGCGGTGAGATCTTCCGGTCGCGCGCTTGTGAGGGGCGAGATGCGATAGGGGGATAGGGACTGACTTTATGCGCATAAAGAGCGGTGACCTGCGTGCGGTCGTCTTTGAGTGCACGAGTATTCCTCCCAGGTCCGCCATGCATCTAGCGCGTGATCGATGGGGCTTCATAACCCAAAGCGACCGCGATGCGGCATCCACTGACCTTCGCACGAGCTTTATGCGCATAAACCTTGTCCGAATGGCTAATTCAGTTGCGAATTACACCAAAAATCATTGAACTGAAAAACATTCCAGGTAAAATCCCATGCTAATAGCAAAAAGGAGAATACCAATTGGCAGCAGAGATAATCGCAGTCACGCAACAAAAGGGCGGGGTCGGTAAGAGCACGATCGCGATGCATCTCGGCGCGGCCTTCCACGAGAAGGGGAAGCGGGTGCTGGTTGTGGATGCCGATGGTCAAAACACGTTGGTCCATTGGGCCAGTGCGTCAGCCGATGGCGACACGGGTATCCCGTTCCCGGTCGTCAATCTCTCCGAAGCCGGTGGCCAGATTCACCGGGAGATCAAGAAGTTCGTCAACGACTACGACGTGATCGTGGTGGACTGCCCGCCGTCGATCACTGAGAAGGTCTCCGGCGTGGTGCTGCTGGCCGCTACTGTTGCCGTCATTCCGACTTCGTCCTCTCCCGCCGATTACTGGTCGAGCGTTGGCCTCGTGAAGCTCATCCAGCAGGCCCAGGTCATGAACGAAGATCTGCGTGCCGTATTCCTGCTGAACAAGACCGAAGAAAAGCGCATGCTGACTCGCGAGTTGAAGCGCGCCCTTGAAGAACTCGGTTTCCCACTGCTCAGAACGCAGATTCCCACACGTGAGGCATACAAGCAGGCAATGGCACTCGGCCAGACAGTTCTGCAAATGAACGACCGCGGCGCTCGCCTCGCCGCAGTGGAAGTGCGCGCATGCGCCGACGAGATTGCGGCCATGCTCCCCTGACTTTATGCGCATAAAGGACCCTGAATGAAACCCTCCCAATTCGCCAAAGGCTTTCAGGCTCGGCCTGATACGACGAGCAGCGAAAAGCGCACGGCACTCGACCGCCTCAACGCCATCGACGGACTCGTCCAGGACAAGCCAATGACGCGAGAGGTGGCTGGGCGCTCGAGTCAGCCCGCCCTTGTGACTGGCCTTGAATCTGCGGTCGAGCCCGTTCTCGACGAAGCACCGGGCCTCGAAAACGAGTCGGCCGAGTATCACGCCTGGCGTATCGCACACAGCTACCGTCCCGGGCAGATCATCGAGTTGCCGCTCAAGGACATCAAGCCGAGCCCCTTCAATCCGCGTCACTTCTATTTGAAGGCTTCGATCGCAGAACTGGCCGTCAATCTCGCGAAGCAAGGGCAGCAGCAGGCAATCCATGTGATTCCTGACTACGCAGCGCCGGGCAGCTACTACGTGAGCGATGGCGGCCGTCGCGTGCGTGCGCTGAAAGAAGCAAACAAGGAAGTCGTCAAGGCAATCGTCATCGATCTGCCGATCGGCATTCAGAGCTACAAGCTCGGTTACGACCTGAACGTTCAGCGCGATTCGCAAACCGTGTTCGATAACGCGGTGGTGTGGAAGCGATTCATCGACGAAAAGCACTTTCAGAGTCAGCGCGAGCTTGCCGATCACCTCGGCCTCGACGAATCGACGGTTGCGGTTGCGCTGTCGATCGGCAAGTTGCCGGAGCTGGTCATGCAGGAAATGGTGGCGCGCCCGGACCGGTTTGGCTCGAACATGGCCTATCAGGTTGGCCGTTATCACGGCGCGCGCGGCACGGACGCCACGCTGCGTCTCATCAACCGCATCGTTGCCGACGACCTCAGCACGCGCCAGGTGGCGGATATCGTGAAAGGCCGGGCGAGCGCGCAGGAAAGCCCGAAGCCGGCTGGGCGGCAACGCTACGCGCAACGGCTGGAGATCAAACTGGACGGCGTGGCTGTCGGTGACCTGAAGTCATACGGGGACGACCGCCTCGAGTTGCGCCTGAAGGGACTCGCAAAAGATCGACGCGACGCGATTCTTCAGCAGATCGAGCAGATCCTGAAGACGAAATAAGTTTGGAAAATTTGTCGACGACTGCCACGCATCGGGCAGACCGTCGACAATGAGACGGGGGGCGCTCCACGTCGCTCGAATCGGCCAAAGCCCCACCCCCACCGCCCCGCCTTGCGCGGGCCGGCCTTGCATGACGGTCAGGCCGCGCGCGTCTGGCTCAGCGTGAACGCGAGCAGGTCGCCGTCGGTCGGTTCGCCCCAGGTCTTGCGCGCGAGCCAGTCGAAAAACGCCGTATCGGCCAGTTTCGATTCCAGTCCGCGACGACGCCAGTCATCGCGCAAATGCGAACCCAGCCCTGGCAGTTCATCCGTCTCGAACGACTGACGCGCAAGCTCGCGCTCCATGTCGCCCTGCTCCTCGTAGAGCGAGCGGGCTTCCTTGCGCCGATAGGCGGCATATTCATCGAGCAGTCGCGCCTTCGGATCATCGGCGGCAACAGCTGCCGACGCGCCGCGGCCAACGGCCGGTGTGGCGCCTGCCGCAGTCTCGACCGGCGGCGCATAGCCCTTCTTCAGCGCGTCCTTGAACAGCGCCGCAGCGCTGCGCACCGGCGGCAGGCTCGTGCTGCGCATACGCTGTTCGGTCAATTGCAACGCGGCGCGAATGCGGTTTTCCTCGCTGTCGGCGTAAAGCGACTGCGCTTCCTTGAGCGGAATCCCGATCTTCACCATGCGATCGACAAGCGTGCTGTCGAACACATTCGGATGCTCGTCGAGCGCGAGCATCGGCTGCTTGCGCTCGGTTACGCGAAACTGGATTTCGGCAACACGGCGCCCTTCGCGATGCTCGATCAACTCGACGAAGATGTTCGTCACCGCGTTGACTTCGGCGATGGCAGGCCGCAGATAATCGCGTTTGAAATACTTGTACTCGCGTTTGGCTTCGTCGCCCGCTTCGGTATCCGGGGTACCGGAAAGGATCGGGCGCCACCACTCCCAGGTCTCGCGCATCGTCAGATGGCTGGGGTTGGTCAAATAGCGCACGCAGATCTCATAGAGCGCAAGCCCCGCGCTGCTGCGCAACTGGCTCTGGAACTGCAGGCTAAGGCGGGCGTACTGGACCGGATCCAGCAGCTTCTTCTTGATCTTCGGCGCGAACGAAAACTCCACCCAGACACGGCGGGTTTGCGGGTCCTCGAGAATTTCCGCATCCGCAATCAGCGTGGAAATCCCCCACTTGCGACCGGGCTTCTGGCTCGACGTGCCCTGGCTCCATTCGACCTGCACCGACACCATACGGCGCAGGTGCTCCTTCACGAGCGCTGTATCGTTCGAATCGAACGCCGAGTTGGCGACGATGTCGGAAAGCAGCGCACGGTAGGTATCGCCGGACTCGTCGGCCTGCTGGGCGACGGCCAGCAGGACGTTGAACAGCTTGCGAGTCAGCAGGGTGATCTTGCCACTCTTCGGCTGGATCGCGATCGCCTCGACGGCCTTGCGCAATTCCGCCGAGCTGGGGCTTACCACATCGGTCTTTTTCACGCGCTTCGTGGCCATGCGTCGGGTCGAGGAGAGAATTTCGCGAAAGGATACCGTCTGTGGTGATAGGCGTCTATAGGGCCTCTCTCACCATTGCCGGTGATGCGCATATCGCGCGCGCCGCTCACCGCGACGCCTTCCCGTATCGCCTCACCTTTGGCCAGACGCCCATCCAGCGGGGCGCTTTGCGTCATGCGTGGTCCGGCCCGATCCTGTATTTCCGATGGCCTCCCAAGGGTCGCCATCTGTTCCCGTATTCGCTCACCTTAAATATTTTCGTGCAGCCAGTGATAAAAGTGCGTCGCAGGCAGCGAAATTCGGGCTTCGGAGCGGTCGCTGGCCAAAAAATCCGCTGCAAAGCGATCGCACCGCAGCAAAACACGCGCGTCGCACGTGCAAGGCCGGCAGAAAGTCCAGATTGCGAAGCCAAAAACTACGCGCCACGGCAATCGAAGGTCAAAATTGTCGAGGTTCGCCGTTGCGTGCCCCGATGTCTCCCGGAAACACTCACCTTTTGCCGTGTTGACTGAACACATCGACCCGCTCCCAAAGGCCGTCGTTGCTGCAGTCAGCCCGCAACAGCTCCCGAAAGTCCTCACCTTTCGCATTCCGGCACGGTTGCGCTGCACCGTCACGGCGCCTCCCGGAAACTCTCACCTCATAGGGCATCAGAAAGAAAAAATCAATGAATTCCGGGACTTATCCACATGCGCGGCGGACCCGGGAAGGCGATATCGACTCCCGTATTACCTCACCTCAGGCGAACACAGTACGTTCGGACAGATGCGCGCTTGCCGAAAGTGTGCTCCTGAATAATCTCACCCATGCAGGATTCCAATGGAGAGAAGCACCACCCGCACCCGCGTATTTTCGGCATCTGCAACGCAGTGAACACCAACTTTCTCCCGAATTTGCTCACCTTGGCCGTGAAATCCGCAAAAAAAGGCCCCCGAAAAGCCTCACCTTATCGATCTTGACCGGACGGCCGCCGCTGGTTTCGCGGCACTGCGGAAATCTCCCGAAAATTCTCACCTTTCGACGAGAAAAATCCCCGGCAACGCGTGACAGGCAGCCGGGAAATCCGCCCGGCTCGCGTACACGCCCCCGTAAAGGCTCACCTTTGGACCCTCGAAGCCCCCATTTCGCCCGATTTCGGGCTCCGGCTCCCGAAAAACTTCACCTTCGATCCGCATTTTTTCCCGATACTTCTCACCCCAAGCGTTGCAGCCCCTCGATTTAGCCGAAAAATGGCGCAAATCTGTGCTCCCGAACCCGCTCACCGTTGCATTTCCCGTAACATCGCCGTCGAGCCCAGCTACGCGCGACCTGTCCGCCCATGGCCTCCCGCATTGCCTCACCCTTGCCGGGAAGTCAAGAATCCCCCCGCTCCCGAACCCGCTCACGTCCTTTCCTGCAGTGGCTCACCGGTATTCCCGAAGCCCGTCACCGAACTTTCCCGCAGGCACTCACCCAAGGTCCCGTAAAGCTTCACCTCATTGCCCGGAAAGCCCCGCCAGGTAAGGATTTGCCGTGGCGTTAACGTTTTTAACCGGTATCAAGGGTGTTTACTTTTATATCTCTCAAGCAAGAATCCCCCCGCGAGCGATTGGAGATATCCACATCCCAATCCAACCGCCTTGACGACGTCCACAAGTCCGCTCGCGTGAAACATTGGATAGCCGTAAAATAAGGCCAAAAAAACGCGCATTTACAAGGGCTTATGAAACAAACTTCGATTTGTTTCACGGAAAGACCCAGTCGATCTCGTCTTGCATCGTCAGAAAACGCCTGCGCAATGACCTTTGGCCACCTCCAGCAGTATCGACACTCAAAAACGTAGCAAATAGAACGTAATTTGTTATTATTCGTCCACTCCCCTGCCGAGAAGACGAATATGCGAGACCAAGACCGCCAGGCAATCCGCGAAGAAATCGAGAATTTGCGCCACAACGGCGCGCGCAGGCAGGAGCTTTCCTTACATGCCTGCAAACGCTTGTTCTTCGATTTCGAAATCAAGCCGTCGATGGCTGCCGTTCGGGAACTGACCCAGACAGGCAGTGCAAGCGACATCCCCAAGGACATCGATCTTTTCTGGCAGCGCATTCGCGCGACGTCAAAAGTGCGTGTGGGCGCCGGAGCGATTCCGCCCGCACTCGAGGAACGCGCAGGCGAACTGCTCGGTGCGCTTTTCGAGGAAGCACTGGCGCTCGCTGGCGATGCCCTGCAGGCAGAACGCACGGAATTCGAGGCCGGTCGCCTCGACGCTGAGCAGGCGACCCGGGAGGCCGAAGCCCGTCGCTCGGCCGCCGATGAAATGCTGCAGCGCAGCGAATCTCGCGTGGAAGCAGCCTATGAGCGGGTGCGTGAACTCGAAAGTCAGCTTGCCGCTGCATCCGCGCATGGCGCCGCGGCGCATGGCAACCGCGAAGTCCTGATACAGCGTCTGGAGACGGAAAACGACGCGCTGCGCAAGCGCGTCGAGGTGGAACAGACGACCAACGCGGGTTTGCGCGATCGCATTGACGGTTTGCACGAAGAGATGCGCAAGAGCACCGAGCACTACGCGCAGCAGATCAAGGATGCGCTTGCCGAGGCCGAACGGCGCGTCAAGCCCATGCTGGTCGAACTGGATTCGTTGCGCTCGATGTCGTCGACCTGGCAGGCGGCGCAGCGCGATGCCAGCAAGAAGGAGTTCGATTTCATCCAGCAACTGGCGACGGCGAAGGCCCGCGCCGACCGGCTGGACGCCGTGCTGCGCGAACGGTCTGACGAAGTGGACGTGCTCACCCGGCAAGTCACGGTATTGCGCGGCCAGCAAGGACTCGACGCGTCGATCGCGGCCGTGCTCTGTTCACTCGCCGCCTCGGGCCGGTTGGGCGAAACCGATCTGGCGAGCCTCGGCACCTCGGTCGATGGTCACGTGGCGTTGCCGGCGCGTTGCCCGAACTGTCACGAAGGAGAGCCGGAGTTGTCCGAAGTGGACGATGGTTTCGAATTCACTTGCCCCGAGTGCGAGCACACCTCGGGAACGGGGGCGTCGAAGCTTGCGGCGTACGCAGGCTTCATGGCCGGCAAGCATTCGCACGAACAGACTTCCTGAGCGCTGACTGGACGATGCGCCAAGCCAGCCCGGCCTGGAGACGTGAGCTTTTACGGGAGACGCGTACGCGTTCGGCAACTACTGAACCACGCGCCGACGCGACGTTTCACGTCTTGTCGCTTTCTGCCGAAGCGTGTTGCGCTGCCTCGCGTTCCGCCCACGTTTTCCATGCGCGATGCAACCGCCCCGCGGAGATCGGCTGCAGGAAACCGAGCCACTGCCCTACCTGATCCGTATCCACGCCGCGCTCGAACAGGTCCGCCGCGAACGTGTTGCGCAAGGTTTGGGGACTCGCGCGCTCGGCGCGCGTTTCGGCCACGCCGGCGGCTTCCATCAATGCGTCGATGGCGCGAAGCACGGTGGCCTTGTGCATGGGACGTCCGGACGGCGAGCCCGGAAACACCAGTTGTCCTGGCAGTCCGGCCAGTCTGCGTGCTTCGAGCCAGGCGCCGAGCACATCGACGGCAAATGGCGTCAGTCGCGTGACGCGCGTAAATGCCGGGTTGGCGGCTTCGATCGTGACCCATTCCGAGCCGATCGCCACGCAGTCGAGCGTGAGTGAAATGGCGTCACCCGTTTTCAATCCACCGCCCAGGAAGATGGCAACGAGCGCCCGGTCGCGGCGTTCGCGCCATCGTTTTGCCGCAGAAGGCTCGACGAGCGGCGAGAACAATTGGCCGATAATCGCGGCGCGCTCGACGGCACCAAGAAAACCCGTCGGCTCGTTCTCGCGTGCGTTGCGCCACGCGGCTTCGCCGTCCTGGGCGATGAAGCGCGCCGGGTTCGTGGAGGCGAGTTCGATTTCGCGCACGTGATCGAGTACGCGCTCGATGAGCCGCAGGTAGCGAAGACGCTGCGGCTTTTTCACATCGAGGCTTGCAACGAATTCGGCGATCGTGCCGGTATCCACGGTCATGACGGTCTTGCGCTTGAGCGCGAGCCATTCCAGAAAGCGTCCCCACTGCACGCGATAGACCTCGGCGGAGGAGCGGCGCAAGTCTTGCGAGGCGAGCCACGCGTCGAATGCGGCGACGGGGTCGCGCTGCCAGTCCTGGCGTTGCTGGTCGAAGAGGTCGCGTGAGGAAGTGGAGGACGCCATCTCTATCATTCCGTTAGTTGCGTTACGAGCCCATTATAGCGATCGAATGACCATCGCACTGAATTCGTTCCGCGCGATGCGTCCGCGGCCAGCGATCAACCACCCCAAGGCCTGGCACGCCGCCCAGCGTCGTTGTGCTTCGCGTGTCGGCGCGATTCTTCCGCGCGTTGCGCGGCGCGCTCATAGGCCGAGACCGCGAATGCGAATACCGCTGGCAATGCGTTGGATTGCCCGAAGTCGACAGTTTCGTCGGTTTCCGGCCAGGCAAGGTCGCCGGGCCGTTGAAAGAGGCCGAGCATGAGGGCGTCGTGGCGGCTGGCGAAGCCGAGATCCGCAAGCGCTTCTGCCTCGATGGCATGCAGCAGCCGCCAGGTGAGCGGCACCTGCCGCGTGATATAGCGCTGCGAGATGTTGCGCACGATCAGTTCGAGGTCGCGCGCGGCGGCCTGAAAGCGCAAGGCCGCCAGATCGTGCTCGCGCGGCAGTTCGGTTGGGAGGGACATCGACGGCTCCGGTCGGGCTTTTACTGTATAAATATACAGTAGTCGGGCCGATCGCGCAGCCTCGTCCGTTCGGCTAAAGCTAGCGGTGAGGCGCTCGGTCAGCCGTGAATCACCACCAGCAGCGCGCGCGCTTCGCCCTTGCCCGCGTTGCGGATGGCGTGCGGCTGATCGGCGATATAGCGCGCCGTGTCTGCGGCCTTCAGGCGCGCTTTGGTGCCAGCCGCTTCGACCTCGATGCTCCCCTGCAGCACCGTCAGATGTTCGCGCGTGCCCGGTTCGTGCGCGGCCGAAACCAGCGCTCCGCCCGGCTTGAGCGTCAGCTCATACCACTCGAAGTTGCCGGCCAGCTCGATCGGTCCCCACACACGCAACTGGTAACCGGCGTCGTGGCCGTGCAGCGTCGGGATGTCGTGCGGCCCGGCCACGGCGATCGCCTCGGGCGCCTTCGGGGCGGCGAACAGCGAATCGAGCTTGACGCCCAGCGCATTCGTGAGCCGCCAGGCCACCGCAATGGTCGGGTTCGCCTTGTCGCGCTCAATTTCCGATAGCATGGATTTTGAGACGCCCGCCGCGCGCGAGAGGTCGTCGAGTGTCATCTTGCGCTCGGAGCGCAGCCGCTGGATTTGCTCGCCCACGCGCGGCGGCGCGGCGGCGGATACGGCCGACGCAGGCAGGGTGCCAGTTGCAGCCGACGCGCTCGCGTCAGGAAGAGCGTTCGCCGGTGCGGCGCGCGATTTACGGGTGCTTGCCATTCACGGCCTCATCGATTAGAGTGCGTTCGACATATCGAACATGAGTTCGAAATAACGGAATTTTTCGCTAACAGCTGACGGCGACTATAGCAAACCGCAGGCAAAACCGCGGTAGTCCGCAGCTATGTGAGGAGCACGATTCATGCGTACCCCGTATCTCGACCACTTGCGCGCGACGCTCGACCAGATCCGCGCGGATGGCTTTTACAAGAACGAGCGCGTGATCGCCACGCCGCAGTCGGCCGACATCCGGCTCGCAGACGGTAGCGATGTGCTCAACTTCTGCGCAAACAACTACCTCGGCCTCGCCAACGATGCGCGCCTCATCGCCGCCGCCAAAGACGGCCTCGAGCGCGATGGTTTCGGCATGGCGTCGGTGCGTTTCATCTGCGGCACGCAAACCGTGCACAAGCAGCTCGAAAGCGCACTCGCGACATTCCTGAAAACCGAGGACTGCATTCTCTATTCCAGCTGTTTCGACGCGAACGGCGGCCTCTTCGAAACGCTGCTCGGCGAAGACGACGCCATCATTAGCGACGAACTCAATCACGCGAGCATCATCGACGGCGTGCGTCTTTCGAAAGCGCGCCGCTATCGCTACAAGAACAACGATCTTTCGGACCTCGAAGCAAAGTTGAAGGAAGCCGACGCAGCGGGCGCTCGCTACAAGCTCATCGCCACCGATGGCGTGTTCTCGATGGACGGCATCATTGCCGACCTCAAGGGCATTTGCGATCTCGCGGACCGCTATGACGCACTCGTGATGGTCGATGACTCGCACGCGGTGGGCTTCATCGGCGAGCATGGGCGCGGTACGCCCGAACACTGCGGCGTCCTTGAGCGCGTGGACATCATCACCGGCACGCTGGGCAAAGCATTGGGCGGCGCATCGGGCGGCTATATCGCGGCGAAGCAGGAAGTGATCGACCTGCTGCGCCAGCGCTCGCGTCCCTATCTTTTCTCGAACACGCTTACGCCGAGCATTGCGGCCGCATCGCTTGCCGTGCTCGAGTTGATTGCGAGCGACGAAGGTGCGCAACTGCGCCGCCGCGTACGCGAGAATGGCGCGCAGTTTCGCCGCGACATGAGCGCGCTCGGCTTCACGCTCGTGCCCGGCGAGCACCCGATCATTCCCGTGATGCTCGGCGACGCACAGGTCGCCACGAAAATGGCTGACGCGCTCCTGCACGAGGGCGTCTACGTCATTGGCTTTTCGTATCCCGTCGTGCCGAAGGGCCGCGCGCGCATTCGCACGCAGATGAGCGCCGCGCATACGCCCGAGCAGATCGGGCGCGCTGTCGAGGCATTTTCGCGCGTCGGCCGGCAGCTCGGTGTGATTTAACAAGGATTGCGAATCAAATGAAAGCACTTGCCAAACTCGAACGCGCGCCTGGCCTCACGCTCACGCGCGTGAAGAAGCCCGAAGTCGGGCACAACGACGTGATGATCAAGATCCGCAAGACGGCGATTTGCGGCACGGACATCCATATCTGGAAATGGGACGACTGGGCGCAGAAAACCATTCCGGTGCCGATGCACGTAGGCCACGAATATGTGGGCGAGATCGTCGAAATGGGCCAGGAGGTGCGCGGCTTCCAGATCGGCGACCGCGTGTCGGGCGAAGGGCACATCACCTGCGGCTTTTGCCGCAATTGCCGCGCGGGGCGGCGCCACCTGTGCCGCAACACCACGGGCGTGGGCGTGAACCGCGAAGGCGCGTTTGCCGAATACCTGGTGATTCCAGCCTTCAACGCGTTCAAGATTCCGCCCGAGATCTCCGACGAGCTCGCGGCGATCTTCGATCCGTTCGGCAATGCCACGCACACGGCGCTGTCGTTCAACCTCGTGGGCGAAGACGTGCTGATTACGGGCGCGGGGCCAATCGGCATCATGGCTGTGGCGATCGCGAAGCACGTGGGTGCGCGCAACGTCGTCATCACCGATGTCAACGACTACCGGCTCGAACTCGCGCGCAAGATGGGCGCGACGCGCGCCGTGAACGTTGCGCGCGAGTCGCTGCGCGATGTGATGAACGAACTGCACATGACAGAAGGCTTCGACGTGGGCCTCGAAATGTCGGGTGTGCCGAGCGCGTTCACGGCGCTGCTCGAGTCGATGAACCACGGCGGCAAGGTCGCGCTGCTCGGCATTCCGCCCGCGCAAACCGCCATCGACTGGAACCAGGTGATCTTCAAGGGGCTTGAAATCAAGGGCATTTACGGCCGCGAGATGTTCGAGACCTGGTACAAGATGGTCGCCATGCTGCAAAGCGGGCTCGATCTTTCGCCCATCATCACGCACCGCTTCAGCGTGGACGACTATGAGAAGGGTTTCGCGGCCATGCTTTCGGGCGAAAGCGGCAAGGTGATTCTCGACTGGACCGCGGCCTGAACGCGCGGCGGTTTTACTGCGCCTGTTCCGGCACCGGCTGCGCGAATTCGGCCTCGATGCGTACGCCGATCTCGTCGCCCACGGCGGGATACCAGCTCGTCAACCCGAACGCCGAGCGGTTGAAATGACCGGTAGCGGCAAAGCCTAGCGTGGGCTGCTTGGTGAGCGGATTGGGCGCGTAGCCGTTCAAGGTGACGTCGAGCGTGACCGGCTGGGTCACGCCGCGTATCGTGAGATTGCCCGTGAGCGTGCCGCGCGCCTCGCCCGTGCGCGTGAAGTGCGTGCTCGTGAAACGAATCTCCGGATAGCGTTGCACGTCGAGCATCTGTGGGCCTTTCACCATGGCGTCGAGCGCGCTGACGTTGGTGTTCAGGCTCGTGGCGTCGATCACCGCGTCGAGCGTGGCGGTTTCGAGGCCGCCTGCCGTCCAGTCGAGCGTTGCCTGCGCGCGGTCGAAGCGCATGACGAAGCGCGAGTAATGGAGATGATCGACGTCGAATACGACGCTCCAGTGATGCGCGTCCATCGCGTAGCGCCCCGCCGGCACGTCGGCTTCCGTGCGGCTCACGCTGTGCGTGACCACGCGCAGCGGCGTGCACGCGGCGAGGCTCGCAGCACACAGTGCCATCAAGA
Organism: Paraburkholderia sp. J10-1; assembly: GCF_905220165.1. Classification (NCBI taxonomy): domain Bacteria; kingdom Pseudomonadati; phylum Pseudomonadota; class Betaproteobacteria; order Burkholderiales; family Burkholderiaceae; genus Paraburkholderia; species Paraburkholderia sp. J10-1. The sequence goes on from NZ_CAJMYW010000002.1 coordinate 386,078, forward strand.
AGGCACGGCGCGTGCCGCAAACGAGGCGCGCAAGCGGCACAGGCGTCCGGTCTTTCATTTCTGCTCCCTTTAACTCGTCGATACTCGTCAGTACGTTTGACGGCGCGCGTTTCTTCCACGCGCCTCGCGAAGCATACCGTGACGGGGACGGATCGCAACTTCCCGTCCGGGTCACGCGCATATTGCGTGCCGCGCGAAACTCGGGTTTCATACGCGCATTGGAGCCCGAAGCGCGGAGAGCCGATCCATGCCAGCCACGAACCACGCCGTGTGTTTTCACGCCACGCTCGCGCGCGACGTCGACGCGATGACGGCCGCGACCGTGCGCTCGTTCGGGCGTCACACGCACGATCAGTACGGCATTGGCGTAATCGATCGAGGCGGTCATGTCTCGTTGAGCGACGCGGGCGAGGTCGAGGCCGTGCCGGGCGACCTCATCCTCGTCAATCCGGGCGAGGTGCACGACGGCCGCCCGCTTGACGCCGCCGGGCGCACGTGGCGCATGCTGTATTTCGAGCCGCGCTGGGTCGACGCGCTGCAAGGCGACATCACGCAGGGCGACGACGCCGCTTTCGCGCTGCACGCGCCGGTGATCAGGGAGCCGCATTGGCGTGCGCTGTTCAATGCGGCCTTCGCCCACGTCACTGACGAAAACGGCGACCTCTCCCACATGGCTTTCGACGCCGCCACGCTCGAAGTCATGACGCGTCTCGTCGAGGCGCTCGGCCACCGCCGCGCGCTGGCGCAGTGCTCGCCGGCATCGCTTGCGCGCGTGCGCGACATGATCGACACCGATCCGGCCCGGCCGTTCTCGCTCGCGCAACTCGCGCAGGCGGCGGGGCTGAGCCGATTCCAACTCCATCGCGGCTTTCTGCGTGCGTTCGGCGTCGCGCCGCACGGCTACATCCTGCATCGCCGCGTGGCGCTCGCGCGGCGTTTGCTCAAGGCGGGCACGGCGCCCGCGCAGACCGCGCTGGCCGCCGGTTTCTGCGACCAGAGCCACCTGAACCGCGCCTTCGCGCGGCAGTTCGGTGTTTCGCCGGGGCGCTACCGGCTCGCGCGCGCAGCATGAGTCCCATGCGCCTCGAGCGCTGACGCACAACGATCCAAGACGGCGCGCCGTGGTGAGCCTATACAGGCGTATCACCACGAGGAGCGCTCCATGTCGATACGATTGCCGTCGCGCGAAAGCGCGCGGCGCTTAACCTTCTCCCCCCGATCCGTCGCCCATTGGCAATTGACGGCGGCCATGCTTACCGTGGGCAGCACGGTCATTGCCAGCAAGGCCATTGGCGCCGGGCTCGATCCGCTGTCCGGCACCGCGCTGCGCTTTGCCATTGCGTTGCCGGTCTTTCTGCTGCTCATGCGTCTGACCGGCACGAGGTTCCCGCGTCCTGGCCTGCGCGACGCGCTGTTGCTCGTCGCGCAGGCTGCCGTTGGCAGCGTCGGCTATACGGTCTTGCTGATTGCGGGCACGCAGCGGACTTCCGCGAGCGCCGCCGGCATTATCCTCGGCACGCTTCCCGCCGTGTGCGCGTTGACGGCGGCGCTGGTGCTGGGCGAGCGGCTGCGCGCGAGCACGCTCGTTTCGGTGACGATCGCGAGTTTCGGCGTGGCGTTGGTCACGCTTGCGCCTGGGGAACACCGCGATGGCGTGCGCTCGCTCACGGGCGACGCGATGATACTTGGTGCGGTCGTGTGCGAAAGCCTGTTCGTCCTGCTAAACAAAAGGCTTTCGCGGCCGTGGCCGCCACTCGCGCAGGCTAGCGCGATGACGGGGATCGGCTTCGTCGTATCGGGCCTGTGTGCGTTACCCGGCTGGCTTGGCGCGGTCCACACCGTGCCGTTGCATGCCGTGCTCGGCGTGGCCTACTACGCGCTCGTGCCGACAGTCGGCGGATTCTGGCTCTGGTACGCAGGCGCTGCGCGAGTGCCAGGCGGCGAGGCTGCGGTCTTCACAGCCGTGGCGCCCGTGTCGAGCGTGGCGCTTGCCACGGTGCTGCTCGGCGAGCCGCTGACTCCCACGCGCGTGCTGGGCCTCACGCTGGTCGTGGCCGCCGTGTTCGCGGTTTCGGGGCGCGCACTTTGGAATCGCATCAGCGCGCTGCGCGGCACGCGCAACAGCAAGGTGTCTTGACTTGGGAGAATGATCGTTCTACATTACGGGATCGGAGAACGATCATTCTCCCACTGAAACGAGACTAGCCATGAGCCCGCCCGCTGTAGCGAACCGCGAACCGAACACAGAAGCGAACACGGAAGCGCCGCAGCTCGACGCGCGCGCGCGCCTGCTCGACGCCGCCGAGGCGCTGATCTACGCGGGCGGCATTCACGCAACGGGCGTCGATGCGATCGTTCGCGCGGCGGGTGCGGCGCGCAAGAGCTTCTACACGTATTTCGAATCGAAGGACGCGCTGGTTGCGGCCGCGCTCTCGCGGCGCGACGAACGCTGGATGCGCTGGTTCATCGCCGGCACGCTCGCGCGCGGACGCACGCCGCAGGCACGCCTGATCGGCATGTTCGACGTATTGCGCGAGTGGTTCACGTCCGAAGGCTTTCACGGTTGTGCGTTTCTCAACGCGGCTGGCGAAATCGCGTCGCCCGACGACCCCGCGCGCGTGGTGGCGCGAGAACACAAGGCGCGCCTGCTCGACTTCGTGCGCGAACAAAGCGATGCGTGGGCCGCGAGCGTCGGCGTCGATCGCCGTGTCGCCGCACGCCTCGCGCGCCAATGGCTGATCCTGATCGATGGCGCGATCGGCGTGGCGCTCGTGAGCGGTGACGCCGATGCGGCGCTCGATGCGCGCGCGGCAGGCCGATCGTTGCTCGAAGCCCTCGCGCCAAAAAGCGCTGCCGAATCCCGCAACCGTTCCGAAAGCCGATCTACATGACGCGCACCATCCCGGCGCGCTGCCCAACGCAAGGAGCAAGACCATGAGTGATTCGCCCGAAGTGCGCCCGCCGCTGCCGCCGTTCACGCGCGAGAGCGCCATGCAGAAAGTGCGCGCCGCCGAAGACGGCTGGAATACGCGCGACCCGCAACGCGTTTCGCTTGCGTACACGCCGCAAAGCGTGTGGCGCAATCGCGCCGAGTTTGTGACGGGCCGCGCGGCGATCGTCGAATTTCTCGCGCGCAAATGGGCGCGCGAACTCGACTATCGCCTGATCAAGGAGCTATGGGCGTATACGGAGAATCGCATCGCGGTGCGTTTTGCCTATGAGTGGCATGACGATTCGGGCAGCTGGTTCCGCTCGTACGGCAACGAAAACTGGGAATTCGACGCGAACGGCCTGATGGCGCACCGTCACGCATCGATCAACGACCTGCCGATCCGCGAGGCGGATCGCCTCTATCATTGGCCGCTCGGGCGCCGTCCCGACGACCATCCGGGTCTCTCCGACCTCGGCCTCTGACGCTTCGCTTTCATCGGAACGACTCGCGCCGGTGGCACCATGCCAGCGGCGAACGAGTCGCCCGATCCGAGCCAGGGCTCCATTGCGCACGCATCGGGTTGCGGTACAGTTCGTCATTCACCGCGAACCAGCAATCAGAAAACAGACGACCGCCCTCGCGGATCGGCGCAATAAAGGACGGAGAGCCCATGCGGTTTTGGCAGAAGCAAGCTGGCGCAGCAACGAAAACGATAACGGGCGCGGCGACGAAGGCGACAACGAAGGCGACAACGAAAGCGAAGCAAACGAAACGCGGCGCGACTGCAGCTTTGCTGCTCTTGCCGCTGCTGCTGTTCGGCACCGCGCAGTCGGCGCATGCGGCAAACTGGTGTAGTTCGGGCCTGTGGGTGGACGCAATGGTCGGCTCGTACCACATTCATCCCGACAAGGACTTCGAACAGTTCAACCCGGGCCTCGGCATTGAATGCTGGCCAGGCGACACGTGGGCGCTCACGGCCGGCGGTTTTCGCAATTCGCTGCGCCGGCCCTCGTACTATGGCGGCGCGGTGTGGGCGCCCGAATTCCTGCATTGGGGCTTTGTGAGGCTCGCGGCGATGGGCGGCATCATCTCCGGCTACAACTACGGCAACTGGGGCCTTGGCCACGACCATACGATCGGGCCCGTGGTCGCGCCGATCGTGATGGTCGCGTACAAGCGCGTGGGCGTGAACTTCATCGTCATTCCGCCGATACCTTCTGACGATCTTCCCTTCACCATCGGGTTTCAGTTGCGCTTCAAGTTCTAGGGCTCGACGTCCTCCCGCAAACTCTCACCTTTGCTGATAACCTGACGCCTTTGTCATATTGGCGTCAGGCGCGCGCCACGGCCTGACCCTAAGATACGAGCCTTCGCTTTACCGGGCGCGAGACGCGACGCGCTACCCACGTCAAAGGAAAAGGATGAAGAAGTTCACTCGCATGCTGATCGCCGCAGGCGCACTGGCCCTGAGCGCTGGCGCCATGGCGGCCGACGCACCTGAACCCACCTGGTTGCCCGCAACGGCCGCCGCGAGTTTGCAGAATGCAAGTGCGATCGTCGAAGGTGCGAATGGGTCGAACGTGAAGTCGACGCTTTATGTCTTCATGGACCCAAACTGTATTTACTGTCACCTGGTGTGGAAAGCGCTGCAACCGTATGAAGCGGCGGGCCTGCAGGTGCATTGGATTCCTATGGGCTTTCTGAAGGCCGATTCGGCGGGCAAAGCGGCCGCGCTGCTGGAAGCGAAAGATGGCGCCGCGCTGCTCAAGGAACTCGAAACGCACTACTCGGAGAAGGACGAATCGGGCGGCATCGCACCGCTCGCACACATTCCCGCGGCCGACAAGAACAAGCTCGACAACAACATCAAGCTCTTTCAGGACCTCGGTTTCGACGGTACGCCTACGCTGATTTATCAGGGATCGGGCGGCCGCTGGGCCAATGTCAGCGGCTTGCCGAAACTGAACGACCTGCCGGGCATGCTGAATCTGCCGGCGCAACCGATTACCGATGCCGAGCTGCAAAAATATCGTTGAGCGCGTGCGGCGGTGAGTCATTCGCCGCATCGTGAGTTCACCGATACAACGATAGGTGAGGAGTTCCAGGAGTCGAATTCGCTGCGCTCCTCCCGAAAAGCCTCACCTTTGCTCTCGCGGGGCGCAAAACCCTGCTAGAGGATGGCGGAACATGCCGCAAGGCCGATGGGCGTAGCGAACGTTCGCGCCACGACGCGGTGCTCGGCGCTCGACGGTGGCGAATCAGTAGCCGGGTAATTAATTCGGATAGCAAATTAATATACACACACCGTTTGGTGGTAAAAATAGGTGCGAGGAGGCTTGCGCTGCAATGCTGAGCGTTCTGCGCTTACGGGAGCAGCGGCGCCGAAGCACGGCACAAACATGCGTTGCAAGGTGAGCAACGTAAGGAAAACTGAAGGTGAGCATATGCGGGAGAGTGGGCTCACTGCAGTGTGCGGCGCGCGATTTTTCGTCGCACCGTTTCGCACGTCGGCGGACCGGCTCAGCCGATGCGGCCCGTGTGAGCTCACGCAAAGGTGAGTGTTTCCGGGAGCATGAACGCAACGCGAGCCGTTGCTGCGCTGCGGCAGCGTCGCCGCGAGCGGGTTGTGATTCGCGGTATAGTCATTTGCGACAAGAGGGTTCGTTATGCGCCCTGCGCTTCACCGCCACCGCGCGTAAGCGGTCTGCAACGGAGTTTTCCATGGGTATCCTGGACAGGCTTTGGCCGCGCGCCCGCGCGAAGCAGGTGCCGCAATCGCCACAAATCCAGACGCTGATCGAGCGTCTGCTCGTGCTCAGCCCTACGCTCAGGCTTGTGCCCGAGTGGCGCGAGCGGCTTGCGCCGGCACTGGCTCAGTCCGTCGCATACGTGCGCGACGTGGTGGACCGCATGCCGCACGCACACGAAGCGAGCGCCGCTACATGGTCGAGCGACCCCTATATCCACGCTTTTTTCGCTGCGCCCGACGAGGTTGCCCATGTGCTGAGCCGCTCGCCTGAACTGCATGCATGGTTCGAGAGCCATTCGCTTGCGCGCGAGACCTACGCGGTACTCAGCATGGCGCTGAACGAGCGCCGTGCCTTCGGTGTCGAGCAGTATGGCGACGAGGTGCACACCGATGTCATGCAGACTACGCTAAGTTTCGACGACCACCAGGTGCGCGTGTGCGGCGAAACCGAAAGTGAACTTCGCGAGCAGATCGTGGAGCGCGTTGTCGAGCAGATCGCACTCGAAGGCCTCGCGCAGATCGGCGCCGACGAGTCCCGCCGCGACGTGCTGGAACAGGAGCGCGCGCTGCTCAGAACGCGCCTGCAACTGCTCACGCGTCACGGCGCGGGCACGCAACGTATGCTGGGCGAGCAAGCCACGCAAAACGTCGCCGAAGTGGCGAAGGTCGAGGCGCAGATCGCGCAGAACGAGCGCGAGATCGCCGCGCTCGGCCTGAAGAGCGAAGCGCTCGAACACCAGCTTTCGGTGATCTGCAACGTACTCGCGAATCCCGCGCAGTACACAAACGTCGAAATGCGCGAGATCTGCCTGAGTCCGATGAACGTCCTGCTTCCGAATGGCGGCCCGGACAACAGCGCCTCGATCATATTTCCTCTCGCGCACCTGCCGGCGAGCCCGCAGGGTTTGCGCGCGTTCTCACTGGTGCGCTTCGCGCGCACCGATCTTCAACCGTTGCCGCGCGTGCTCGTCGAAGACAGCCGCTTCATGATCTGAGCGCGGCCGTACGGTCATAGGTGAGAAGATTCGGGAGCGGTGTGCGGGGGATTGCGACGGTTCGTTGACAAAGCATGTCGTCATCACCGTGGCCGCCTGTCTGCCGCGGACGTTTCGTGATCCCGAAGTGCAGGAGAGCCTGGTTCCAGCGCGCAAGATTTTCCTGGTAGTCCCAGGTTAAGGGATGCGAATATTGCCGAGTACCAGGTGTTAGCAATCGAAACCTTGCGCGAGTGAGCGAGAGAGGCGAAGAGGTGAGCGTTTTCGGGACCCGTGAGCAACGGTGCAAAATTGCGCTTCGAATCGCTAACCGTTTAAGCAAAAAGCCCCTTGAAAAAGGGCTTTTTCGTCTTCGACCTCGACATCGGGCCTCGCACTTCGGCGCGAAAGGTGAGCGTTTTCAGGAGTCGTGGGTTAGGCGCCGTGCGCCGGCCACGCGAGCACGCCGTTCGCGTCGATGGTGAAGCGCAGGTCCCCGGATTGCGATGCCGGCGCATCTTCGGCGGCGATATCGAAGGTAACGCCTGCGATCTCGACGGCAACGTAGCGGTCGCCGTGACGCAGCGACGTGCCCGCCATGCGCCCTTGCCACGCGCCCTCCTGCGTCGCGGCGAGCGCGCGCGGCGAGACCCGCCACATCACGCGCGAGCCCACCGCGAGCGACGGATCGGCACACGGCAGGCGCAGTCCCGTCGGCGTTTCGATCGTGCTGCCCGCTCGCACGATGCCCTCGCCCACATTGTGCAGGCCGAGCAATTCGGCTACGCGCAGCGTGGCGGGCTGCTGGAACACGTCGGCCACGGCGCCCGCCTGCAGCACGCGCCCTTGTTCGAGCACGAGCACTTCGTCGGCGAGCAGGGCGGCTTCGTCGGGGTCGTGCGTGACGATCACCGTCACCGCGCCCACCTCGCGCTGCAGCGCCCGCAACGATTGCTGCAGGCGGCGGCGGCGCGGCGTGTCGAGCGCGGCGAACGGCTCGTCGAACAGCAGCAGTTGCGTGTGCCGCGTGAGCGCACGCGCAAGCGCCACGCGCTGGCGCTGGCCGAACGAGAGCTGGTGCGGCAGGCGCTCGGTGAGCGCGTCGAGGCCCAGGTGCGCGAGCCAGTAGCGTGCGCTGGCGGCGTCGGCATCGACGGGAAACGCGAGCTGCTGCGCCACCGTCATGTGCGGAAAGAGTCCGTAGTCCTGCGGCATGTAGCCGATCTGGCGGCGCTCGGGCGCCAGCGCGCCGAGGTCGGTCTTGCCGAGCGTGACCCAGCCCGCGTCGTTGCGTTCGAGCCCGGCGACGATGCGCAGCGCGAGCGACTTGCCCGAGCCCGAAGGGCCGATGATCGCGAGCCGGCGGGTTTGCGGCTGCCACGAAACGTCGAGCGTGAACGCGCCGAGGTGCCGGCGCGCCGCGAAGGCGAGACGCAGGTCGGCGCTATCAGACGCGGTGGCGCCTGGCGTGATACTGGTGAGTTCGTCGCCGTTGTCGAGGTTCACCGCCAGCGTCGAGCGCGCACCACGGCTATAGACGGAAAGCACCGCGCAGATGATCGCAATGCCGAGCGTGGGCAAGAGGAGCGGCATCATCGCTGGCAGGCCCTGGCCGCCAAACACGACATAGGTATAAACAGGCAGCGAATACGGGTGATACGCGACCATCACGGTTGCGCCGAACTCGCCGAACGCGCGCAGCCAGGCGAGGGCGAGCCCCGCGCGGATGGCGGGCCACGCAATGGGCAGCGTGACGCGAAAGAAACGGCTGGCGGCATGATGGCCGAGCGTGGCGGCGACGTCGTCGTATACGGGATCGACGGCGTTGAACGCCGAGCGCGCCGCGACGATCAGGAAGGGCGCGGCCACGAAGGTCTCAGCAAGCACGATGCCCGTGAACGAGTCGGTGAGCGAGCCGCCGAAAAGCTGGCCGATGCTGCTATACGGCCCGATCAGAAACAGCAGCAGCACGCCGCTCGTGAGCGGCGGCAGCGCGAGCGGCAACTGCACGACGAAGCCGACGAGCGTGATGCCGCGCGCGCGCGAACGCGCGAGCCAGTAGCCGAGCGGCACGCCGCCCAGCAAGATGACGAGTGTGGCCACGCTCGCGCTCGCCACCGATACACCGACCGCGGACCAGGTGGCGTGCCAGTCGACGCCGGCCCAGTCCGCCTGGCCGATCTGCGGAATGCTTGCGACGAACGGCGCGCACAGGTAGACCGCGAGCAGCGCGCCGAGCCACCAGAGCGGCTGCGAGCGCTTCACTGCAACGTTCGCAGTAACCTGCGCGGCTTGTGTCATTGCTGTGCGGCGTCGATCACGGCCTGGACCGACGGCGGGATTGCCTGGCCCTGACCGTTGACGGCAGGCTTCGTCACGTCCACGCCGTGCTCGGCGAGCAGCTTGCGGCCTTCTGCCGAAAGCAGGAAGTTCACGAAGCGCGCAGCGCCGGCGCTGTTGGGGGCGTCGTTCAGGATCGTGAGCGTGTAGTTCGCCTTGATCTTCAGTTCGGGCGCGGGGTGGATCGCCGGAATCTTCAGGTCGGAGGTTTCGGTCGAATAGAAGAAGCCCGCGTCGAGCTGACCCGACTGCAGACGGCCAACGAGCGTTTCTTCCGGCAGCACCTGCTCGGGATTATCCGGCGCGCCAAGCGTCTTCTCGACGAGGTCAGGCTGGTTGTACGCCTGCGCGGCCTTCGTCATGAGTTCCACCGTGAAGGCGCCCTTCGGGTCGAGCTTGGGGTCGGTGCGGCCAAGGCGAATGCCCGGTTCCTGCAGCACCTGATCCCACTTCTTCGTCTTGAAGTCGTTGGCGAAACGGCTCTTCGGGTTGTAGCCGATCAAGAGCGGCGATTCGGCGAAATTCACGTACCACGTCACGTGATTGCCGTTGGCCTCGCCCATGAGGCTCGCGTTGACCTTCGGGCTCGCGCTGATGAACACATCGCCGCGGCGCAGCTTGCCCTTTATTTCATTGGCGATCTTGTTCGAGCCCGCTGCATAGCCCTTGAAATGCAGGCCCGTTTCCTTTTCGAACGCGGGGCCCACGCTCTTTTCCATGAGGTTCACGAGCGAGCCTGCATAGAGCACATTGACATCGGATTCGTCGGCGAATGCGTTGGTGCTTGCGCCCATTGCACCCATCACACCGCTCATCACGACGACTGAGGCCACCAGCTTGCGGATAAACATGTTCGACACCCCGTTCGTTATAAAGGCCAATATATTACGATGGACTGCTGTGATCATGTGTTTATCCAAATGGCTATTTTGGCGATCCATGCCTGTGCGCGTCACACTGACACGGCTAAACTGAGGGTCCAGTTCTTTTCCCGGTTCAATGTCCTGTTCAATTGTGGAGGCCCTCATGCGTACCAGCGCCCGTAATCATTTCTCCGGCCAGATCAGCGCGGTCAAGGCCGGCGCCGTCAACGACGAAGTCACGCTGCAGGCCGACGGCGGCCTCGAGATCGTCGCGATCATCACGCATGGCAGCGCCGCTTCGCTGGGTCTTGCCGCCGGCAAGCCGGCCTTCGCACTCGTGAAGGCATCGTCGGTGATCCTGATGGTCGACGGCGATACGAGCAAGGTGTCCACGCGCAATGTCGTCGCCGGTACGGTTTCGTCGGTCACGAAGGGCGCGGTGAATGCGGAAGTCGTGCTCGCGGCCCCGGGCGGCGCGCAAATCGCAGCCATCGTGACGAACGACAGCGTCGATCGTCTCGGCCTCGCGGCGGGCAAGCAGGCTGCGGCGCTCTTCAAGGCATCGAGTGTGATCGTCGGTGTAGACGGTTGATGCGCGGCTGCAATCGCACGTGAGCGCGATGAGTGACGAATCCGCTGCGCCGCCGCCGTCGCGCGATTTCGATGCACTGGCCGCGGCGCGCTGTGACGCCCTGACGGGTGCGCCAGCGGCGTCGCGTACGCCGGATGCCTGGCTCTTCGCGCGGCTCGTTGCGGCGCGCGAGGTGCGCGGCGAATTGCCGTTGCTTGGGTTATCACGCGCGCAGATCGAGGCGCTCGGCGCACGGCATTTCGTGTGTACGGTGACGAATGATGCGCTGCACGCGCACGCTGTGACAGAGGCGTCGCATGCTGCATTCGCCACGGCAATGCATGCCTTTCTCGTTGCGCTTGCCGCGCCGCAAGCCAACCCCGACGATGTGCGTTGCCTCGCTGCAATCATTGCCCATGCGTGTCTGCGGCCCGATCATCTTTGGCGCGATCTTGGCCTGCGTGGCCGCGATGACGTGACGCGCATGCTGGAGCGCTTTTTCCCCGAAGTCGTGGCGCGCAACGTGGAAGGCTTGCGCTGGAAGAAACTGCTGGCGCGCGAACTCGCGCGGGCATCGGGCACCACGCCAGGTCCTGCGCCTGGCTGCCCCGGCTGCGAGGACTTCGGTTTCTGCTTTCCCGCCGGGCGTTAGCCGTCCAGGGGAGCGGCGCGCGGCACGCATCGTGTATGCTTGCGCGCATGACCAAGTCCCCCAACGATCAACCGCGTACCGACGCCCCCGCGACCGCACAGGCGCAGAAACCGGGTGAACCCGAGGTGCGTTTTCGTATGCGCATCATTCAGGACGGCACGATCGCGCTCGGGCCGGGCAAGGTGTCGCTGCTCGAAGCCGTTCGCGAGCATGGCTCGATCTCGGCTGCGGCGCGCAGCATGAACATGTCGTACCGGCGCGCGTGGCTGTTGATGGACGAACTCAACCGCGCGCTGGAGTCGCCAGCCACGGTTTCGGAGCATGGCGGGCAGAGCGGCGGTGGCAGCATGCTCACGCCGGTCGGCGAAGAAATCGTTCGCCTGTATCGCAGCATCGAGGCGCGCGCCGCAACGGTTTGCGAGTCCGAGATCGAATCACTCGTCAAACTCATCAAAAGCTGAGTTGGCGTAACGCGGCGGCGCACTGCCGCCAGCGTCAGGCGCTTAGCCGTGGCGCAAGCAGAAACGCGAGACGGGCACCGCGGTGAGCGTGGGCGTTGCGTTCGCATGCAGCCGCACCATCAACTCGACGAAGCTGGCAAGGCTTGCCGTGCGCAGCGGGTGCCACGTTACCTGATGCCGTTCGCACACGCGCTTGAGCGTGCTCATTGAATCGTGGTCGATGCAGTCCACGGGAAACACCGCCAGATCCGCGTTCGCAAGCGCCGCTGCGAGCAGCCCCTTGCGATCCTCCACGCCGCCGTCGTGCACCGTCAGTTCGCCTCCCGCCGACTCCACCCAGCGCCTGAGCGCGTGATTCGAACCGGGCCTGCCACCCACGTAGACGATGCGGCGGCCCCTGAGCGCATTCTCGGGAAGCGCGTGTTGGGCCTGTGGGTCTTCGTGCGCTTGCGTTGTCTGCTCCATGGCGTGGACCTCGGCGCGCAAGGCGTCGATCAGCGCATGGGCTTCGTCGAGTTGCGCGCGCAGTGTGTGGAGCGCGGCGGCGTCCGCATTCGCGCGCTGCTCGGCGATTTCGCGGCGGCTCGTATGCAGCGCGACCCGCGCGTCGCGTGCCGCGAGCGCTTCCTGCAGCGCTTCGAGCTGCGCCTGCTGCGGCGTTGTCTCGCGCTGCGCCGCCAGTTGCGCGGTTTGTGCATCGAGGGCATGGCGTGCCACATCGCGTTCACGGCTCATCTCATGCAGACGCGCCTGCTGGCGCTCGATCCTGGCCTGTAGTTCGGCGTTCTCGGCTTCCAGCGCCACGAGGCGGCGCAAGTCGGCGCGATTGGCGGCGCCAACCAGGTGCGAGAGCATGTGCAACTCGCCGAACGCGGCCTGGCGCACTTCCATCGTCGTGGCCGGATGTGTCATCAGCGCCCAGTACGCAGGCGGGATGTCGCCGTTCGCGAGCGATTCATTCCAGAGCGTGAGCACGGCCTGTGCGTCGCGCGCAGTGGCGAAACGGCGCAACGCGCCTGCATAGCGCGTGTCGAGCGCTTTTTGCAATGCCTTGGCGCCCGCGCCGCCTTCTATCGCCAGCTCGACCGCGGCATGGTGGATCTCGAGATCGCTCGCGTGCTGGGCGTCGAGCCGGGCGAATTTCGGGACGAGCTTGCGCAGCTCGTGCGTGCTCAGGCAGGTGCCGATGATGGAGCAGTGCAGATGGGCGTCGAGTTCGGCCAGGCGCGTGCGCTGCCGCGCGCGGGCGAGTTCGGCTTGCGAAGGGCCGCAGCAGTCTGCGCTTCCCAGGGCGCGCAGCGTGGTCTCTTCGGCAGGGGTGCCGCCCGGTGTGCGGGCGAGGCGGAACGGCGGTGCGTGCATGGTGACCTCTGATCCGGTGCGCGACACGGGGCTGTGCATGGGCGTACGCGGCGAGCGTGCCTCGACGCGGCCAGGCGCCTCCGGCTGCTCACGCCTTCAGCGCAATATACCATGGAATATAACGACTATCGGCTGTCGGCCGGGCGTGCGCTTCAGGCGGCAGGTTCGCGCACGAGCGCTGTCGCAACGGCGGTGACAGCGATGGCTTGGGCTTTGGCGGCAGAGCGGTCCGCCACCGCCTCGCATGCATGCGCTTCGGAACGCGCATTGGCCGCATTCGCGTGCTGCGCGAGGACATGTTCGACGCCGAGTCCGACGAAAGCCGCGTCGAGCCGCTCGAGTTCGGCCACGGTGCGGCGCAGCGCTTCGGTATCGAGACAGAATGCGTCGCTGAAAAGCGCATCGCGCGTCTTGTCGAGGCGCCGCGCGTCGCGAATGGCGCGCTTGAGTTCGCGCTGGCGGGCGAAGCGGGCAAGATCGATGCGCCGCGAGAGCGCGAGAAGGAGCGGCTGCAGCGAAGCGCCGACGTGCGCGGCGTGAGCGCTGCCGGCGCCAGGGCCGCCCGGACCGCCGTCGCCGCGCGCGAGCATGTGCTCGAAGCGCTCGATGCTGTTGCGCAGCCGCCGGAACGCGTCGATCACGTCGCGGATCAATTCCGCGCGCTCGTGCCCCGACGCGGGCCGCAGCGTGGTGATCGTGGCTGCGAAGCCGTCCGCGCCGGCTGGCGCGGGTGCGCCACGCGCCTGCGATATCGATGTTGCGCTTACGAGGCGCCGACTACTCGCCACTTGCGGCCTCCGTCTGCTGGATGTTCGTTCGTTGTATTCTATAGGATATAACGATTTAGAGACGCAGCGCATGAATCGCACGGCGTCATGTTTCTGTGGCTCCAAGCCGTATGAACTAGAATTGCCGTTTTGCGCCTCGCTTTTGCCTCGTTGCGCACGCACCCGTTTTTCGCTTTTTTCCGCTGTTCAATGACCACACCCTCTCCCGAGGCGGCGTCCGACGACCCGCCCAGTCTTTCGCGCAATCGCGGTTTCCAGCGCTTCTACGGCGCGCGCGTGCTGTCGTCGCTCGCGTTCCAGATGCTCGCCGTCGCCATGGGCTGGCACATCTACGCGCTCACGCATAGCGCGTTCGCGCTCGGTCTCGTCGGCCTCGCGCAGTTCCTGCCGATGTTCTGCCTCACACTCGTCGTCGGCCATGTGGCGGACCGCTACGACCGCAGACGCATCGCGTCCGTATGCCAGCTCATCGAATGCGCCGCCGCGCTGACCTTCGCGGCCGGCACGATCGGCGGCTGGCTGAGCGCGCCGCTCATTTACGTGCTCGCCGCGTGCGTGGGCGCCGCGCGCGCGTTCGAGTCGCCCGCCATTTCGTCCTTGCTCCCGGGCGTCGTGCCGCGCGCTCAACTTCCTAATGCGACCGCCTGGTCGACCTCGGCGAACCAGACCGCGAACATCGTCGGCCCGGCGCTGGGCGGGCTGCTGTACGGCATCGGCGCGACGCCGGCCTACGCGGCCTGCTCGCTCGCGTTCGCGGCGGCGGCCACGCTTTCGGGCACGATTCCGATGCGCGCAAAACCGCCCGCGCGCACGCCTGTCACGCTCGAATCGGTGTTCTCGGGCATCGCGTTCATCCGTTCGCAGCCCGTTATTCTCGGCGCGTTGTCGCTCGATCTGTTCGCGGTGCTGTTCGGCGGCGCGACGGCACTCTTGCCGGTGTTTGCGCGCGACATCCTGCACGCCGGGCCCATCGCGCTCGGGCTCTTGCGCTCGGCGACGGCCGCGGGCGCGCTGGCGGGCTCGATCTGGCTCGCGCACTTTCCGCTGCGGCGCCGGCCGGGCCTTGCGATGTTCGGCGGCGTGATCGTGTTCGGCTGCGCGACGATCGCCTTCGGGCTCTCGCACAACATCGTCGTGTCGCTCATGGCGCTGGCGGTGCTGGGCGCCTCGGACGTGGTGAGCGTGGTCGTGCGCACGTCGCTCGTGCAGTTGCGCACGCCCAACGAAACGCTCGGCCGCGTGAGCGCGGTCAATTCGCTCTTCATCGGCACATCGAACCAGCTTGGCGAGTTCGAATCGGGGCTCACGGCGGGCTGGTGGGGGGCGCAGCGCGCCGTCCTCGTGGGCGGCGTGGCGACGATCTGCGTTGCGCTGCTATGGATGCGGCTTTTTCCGGCCCTGCGCGACACGCGCTCGCTCGAACGCGAAGAAACACGCGCCACCGAGAGCGCGAACTAGGGCCTGTTCATACGCGCGCCGCGGGCTGCGGCGCGCCGTCCCGCCGATGCCGCGCGCCGGTGTTTGCCGTTATCCTTTCTCCGGGGCCCGCTCGCAGCGAGCCACCGTTTCGCTCATCCACCCGTCAAGTCATGCATTCATCGACCATCGCCCCGAGGAGCGCCGCATGCGCGTAGGCCGTCCCGTCAAGGCGCTGCCGCAGCCACTGTGCGATTACTGTGGCGCGAAAGCGGTGCTCGCGCGCTTTGCCGACGAAGCCTACCCGTACCGCGACGATCACGGCCCGCTGTGGGTCTGCACGCCCTGTGAGGCCTGGATTGGCGTGCCCGCGCGCAGCACGCGCAACGTGCCGCTCGGCCGGCTTGCCAACGCCGCCCTGCGCGACGCCAAGAGCCGTCTGCACGACGCGCTCGAACCGCTGGTGGCCGCGAAGATGCGGCGCGACAAGGTCAACGCCTTCGAAGCGCGCGGCAAGGCTATCCGCTGGCTGGGGGAGGAACTGGGTTTCGACCTGCCCAATCCGTCGATTCATCTCCTGACGCTCGAGCAGTGCGAGCAGGCCATCGCCCACATCGAGGCGTTCACGGCCGCGCGGCGCGGGCAGGCCGGCGGCGAGGTTGGGGGCGAGGGCAGCCCGCGCTAAAGCGCTGTCACCGCGGGGCCACGGTCAACGTGCCGTCCTTCCGCCAGCCGATGCGCGGCGCATGTCTGTCACTGATCGTTACATTCGATTTGCGCCTCGACGCTTAACCTTCGGCGCGGCGTGCCGTTATTGCACGGAACAGACTCTTACTTGCCCTTCCATGGCCAGGACCATCCCTTTTCCGCAGCGCTCGCAAGCCGGTCGCCCCCGACGCAGCAAGTCGATGCTGCTGCCGATCCCGCACGCGGTCGCCAACGAACTCGCACTGCAAGTGCATCTCGCGCTCGCTGCGATCCGCCGCGGCGGCACGGGCGACGACGCACGCGCCTTGCTCCATGCACACGTGCTCGCGCAATCGATTGCGGAGGCCGGATACGGCATTCTGGAACCGGAAAAGGTGCGCTCGGCCGATGCCGCGCTGATCGCCTGCTTCGAATGCGGCAACACGGGCGGCGGCTGGCAGCTGGACGAAGCGGGTTTCGAGGCGGTCGCGCAGCTCGTGGCGGTATACGACCGGCAGTTGCAAAGCGCGCCGCTGTGGGCGTTGACCGAGGCAAGCGAGCGGCTCGAGCGCATGGGCGCCGGTGAAACCAGCCAGCAGGCATTGCGCAAAAGCGCGTGACGTGGGCGCGGCGGGTATGCGCATTGCGGCCGGGTTGAGGCAGTAAGCAGTAGGGTAAAGTGAACGATCCCTGTTTTTGAGAGGCGAGCGGATCGACGCGATTGGCAGCCCAATGGATGGCGCAATTGACGCCGCGATTCGCGCCACCAGCCGGCGCTGTGGCGACATTGGCACGAGATTTGACGCCGGACGCGAATCGTGTTGACTTCGGACAGGTGGCGCGCCTAAAATTCGGCCGTCTTAACAAAAGGGGCTGACGCCTTGGACAGTAGCAGTTGTCGATCTTCGAACAGTTTCGCTGCCTGACCGGCAGGACGTCCGCGCTCCCTTTCTTTCAGCCGCCGTCTTGCCAGCCAGGCAGATGGTGCGCGTCTAGCAGTAAATCCTCGTGCACTCTTGATTAGCGTCGACCGACGCCGCAGCGACTCGAACGTATCGAGCGTCGCGGATGGCCGACATCGCGCCGTAAGCCCGCCCTGATCGATGCGCGCTTGCGGCACGGTTCGTTCGTTGCGCCCTCTTGCGCGACGCGCGGATCGACACATGCGCGCCTGCCAGGCGCTTCGCGTTCGGGCCGCCGGCTCGAGGCAAGCGCCCGAGGGCAGCCGCCGTGACGATAAGGAGTTCCGATGTCTGACAGTGACAGTTATCCGTTATGCCGCTTCCTTTTGAATTGCACTGAGGAAAGCGGGCAGACGCGAGCCGCCGCGCGCTGAAAGATTGCGCTCTGCCGGGTCTGCTGGCTTTCCTCCCCGATGCGTCCCCTGTGACGCCAGGAGAACCAGTATGAACTTCGGCCTTCTTTTGCCGCACCTGTCGCAACTGCAGCACACGCAGCACTCCCTCCATCCCGATGTGCTCGGCGCGCGTGAGCGCGCGAGCGCCCCGCCGCCCTGCCGGGAATCGCGACTCGCCGCGCGCTGGCGAGACCTGCGAGCGCGCGTGTTTCGGGTCTGAATCAGACGAGATGTACACGAACCCCCGCGCGTATGCCGAGCCGGCCCGGCCGGCCATACGCGCCGCGCGAGGGGTTCACGCAATAAACCCAACGCCGGTGCTTCGACATGAACCAGTTCAACCACACATTGCGAACGACCCGCCGCGCAGCGCGCGCCTGCGCCGGGGCGCTCGCGCCCACGCTTGTACTCGCTAACGGAGGCCGCTAATGGAGTTCAGCTTCAACCTGAACCGCACGGCCAACGCTTCGGCGTGGCGCGTGCTGCCGAACCGCTGGGACTTCGTGGCGTTCCCGCTGATGATCGGCCTGATCGCGATGGCGGCCGTGGGCTTTCACGAGACGATGGCGCCCATCGCCACGCTCAAGACCCAGGTCATCTCGCTCGATCCGGCCAACCTGCCCGAGTACGCCATGCGCACCACGCTGCGCATGCTCGCGGCCATGGTCGCCTCGCTGACCTTCACGCTCGTGTACGGCACGCTCGCGGCGAAGAGCCGCCGCGCGGGCCTGCTGCTCGTGCCGATTCTCGACATCCTGCAGTCGGTGCCGGTGCTCGGATACATCTCGTTCACGGTCACGTTCTTCCTCGCGCTCTTTCCCTCGCGCGTGCTCGGCGCCGAACTCGCGGCGATCTTTGCGATCTTCACGAGCCAGGCCTGGAACATGACCTTCAGCTTCTACCAGTCGCTGCGCACGGTGCCGCGCGATCTGGACGAGGTCTCGCGAGGTTTCCACCTCACGGGCTGGCAGCGTTTCTGGAAGCTCGAAGTGCCGTTCTCGATGCCGGGCCTCATCTGGAACATGATGATGTCGATGTCGGGCGGCTGGTTCTTCGTGGTGGCTTCCGAAGCGATCACGGTGGGCAACAACACGATCACGCTGCCGGGCGTTGGCGCGTATCTGGCCCAGGCGATCGCGGAAAAGAACCTGCACGCGGTGGGCTGGGTGATCCTCGCGATGATCGTGGTGATTCTCGCGTACGACCAGTTCCTGTTCCGCCCGCTGGTGGCCTGGGCCGACAAGTTCCGCATGGAGAACACGAGCTCGGGCGACGCGCCGGAGTCGTGGCTGCTCGACCTCATTCGCCGCACGCGCCTCATTCACCGCCTGCTCGTGCCGATGGGCTTCATGCTCGCCACGCTCGCGCGCATTCCGTTGCGCGTGCAACTGCCGAAGTCGCTGCCCGTCGTCACCACGATCAGCAAGCGCTCGCGTCTTGGCGACATCGTGTGGGCCGTGATCGTGATCGCGCTGACCGTGTTCGTGGTGTGGCACGTGGTGGCGTATGTGCGCACGGGCGTGACGCTCGATGAAGTCTGGCACGTGTTCGTGCTCGGGCTCATCACGCTCCTTCGCGTGATGCTGCTGATCGCCATCGCCTCGGTGATCTGGGTGCCGCTCGGTGTGCTGATCGGCCTGCGCCCGGCGCTCGCCGAGAAGGTCCAGCCGCTCGCGCAGTTCCTCGCGGCGTTCCCGGCCAATCTGCTGTTCCCGGTGTTCGTGATCGTCATCGTGCGCTTTCACCTGAACCCGGACATCTGGCTCTCGCCGCTCATCGTGCTCGGCACGCAGTGGTACATCCTCTTCAACGTGATCGCGGGCGCGAGCGCCTATCCGAACGATTACAAGGAAGCGGCCACGAACTTCCGCATTCGCGGCTGGCAATGGTGGAAGAAAGCCATGCTGCCGGGCATTTTCCCGTACTACATCACGGGCGCGATCACGGCTTCCGGCGGGGCATGGAACGCGAGCATCGTTTCCGAGTTCGTGCAGTGGGGCGACACGAAGGTCGTCGCGCACGGCCTTGGCTCCTACATCGCGCAAACGACCGCCGCTGGCGACTTCCCGAAAATCATTCTGGGCATCGCGATGATGTCCCTGTTCGTTACGCTGTTCAACCGCGTGCTCTGGCGTCCGCTGTACACGTACGCCGAGTCCCGGCTGCGCCTCGATTGAGATGGAGTGACATCATGCTGAATCCGAAAATCGTCTCATCCGACCTGCTGCCGATGCGGCCCGCTCCCGGCGAGGAAGTGCTCGCCGTCAAGCATGTTTCGCGCGGTTTCGCGAAGAAAGAGGACGAGCGCCTCGTGCTCGACGACGTGAACCTCACGCTGCGCGAGGGCGAGATCGTCGGCTTGCTGGGCCGTTCCGGCTCGGGCAAGTCCACGCTGCTGCGCATCATCTCCGGGCTCATCGAGCCGACCGAAGGCGAGGTGAACTGGCTCGGCAAGCCGCTCGAAGGGCCGGCCGAAGGCGTGTCGATGGTGTTCCAGACCTTCGCGCTGTTCCCGTGGCTCACCGTGCTGCAGAACGTGGAAGCGGGTCTGGAGGCGCAAGGCGTGGGCGCGCGCGAGCGCCGTGAGCGAGCGCTGGCAGCGATCGACCTGATCGGTCTGGACGGCTTCGAAAACGCCTACCCGCGTGAGCTTTCGGGCGGCATGCGTCAGCGCGTGGGTTTTGCGCGTGCGCTCGTGGTCGACCCGACGCTGCTGCTCATGGACGAGCCGTTCTCCGCGCTCGACGTGCTGACGGCCGAAACGCTGCGTACCGACCTGCTCGACCTGTGGACGCAAGGGCGCCTGCCGATCAAGTCGGTGCTGATCGTCACGCACAACATCGAGGAAGCGGTGTTCATGTGCGACCGCATTCTCGTGCTCTCGTCGAACCCGGGGCGCGTGTCGGCTGAAATCAAGGTGCCGTTCAAGCATCCGCGCAACCGGCTCGACCCTGCATTCCGCAAACTCGTTGACGACATCTACGCGAAGATGACCGCGCGCGAAGCCGCCGAGGCCACGCATCGCCGTCTCGAAGTGGGCAGCCGCTTGCCGGACGTGTCGACCAACATCATGGCCGGTCTGATCGAGACGCTGGCGGCCGCGCCGTATCACGGCCGCGCCGACATGCCGGAAATCGCGCGCTCGCTGCATCTGGAAGTGGACGACCTGTTCCCGATCGTGGAAATGCTGCAGCAGCTCGGCTTTGCCGACGTGCGCGAAGGCGATGTGCTGCTTACGCCGCCCGCCCGCGTGTTTGCGGAGATGGGCACGCAGGCGCGCAAGCTCATGTTCGCCGATCACCTGCTGCGCAACGTGCCGCTCGCGGCGCGCATCAAGAAGGTGCTCGACGAGCGGCCTGGCCATCGCGCGCCGCGCGTGCGCTTCGAGCAGGAGCTGGAGGACGTGCTTTCCGATGTCGCCGCCGAAGAAACGCTCGATACCGTGGTCGAATGGGCCCGTTATGGCGAGGTGTTTTCGTATAACGACCAGACTGAGATCTTCAGTCTCGAGGACGTCGAGGCATAAGGCCTGGCGCCTCGTAAAAAACAAAAACGGGCGGTTCAATGAACCGCCCGTTTTTTTTGCCTGCAGAATCGGCTGGCCTTATTGCTGCCCAATGCCGAGCAGTTCGATTTCGAACGTGAGGTCGCTGTTCGGCGGAATCGGGCCGACTGCGCGATCGCCATAAGCGGTCGCCGCCGGGCAGGTCAGCTTCGCCTTGCCGCCGACCTTCATCTTTTGCACGCCTTGCGTCCAGCAAGGAATCACGCGATTGAGCGGGAAGCTCGCCGGGCCGCCATGCTTGTCGGAGCTGTCGAATTCGGTGCCGTTCGCGAGCGTGCCGCGATAGTTCACGCGCACGACGTCGGTGGCGGCGGGTTGCGGACCGGTGCCTTGCTTGAGGTGTTCGACGACGACGCCCGACGGCAATTTGTCGATGGTGTTGGCGGCGAACGCGGTCGTTGCAACGGTGGCAGCGGCGACCAGGGCAATCAGTGATTTCATGAGAAGTCCTCGTTGAATGGCGCGTTGATTATATCGGGAGCCTCGTGTGGGCTCCGGTTCGTGGCCGGCGACTGAAAAGGTGAGCTTCTTCGGGACTCACCGCGCCGCGCGTGCGGCGCACCAAGTCACCGCGCGCAGACCCTTGATTAGACGGAGAACTTTACGCCGTCAGCGTTGCGTCGCGGCGCGGCTTGCATCGTATTGGTGAGCTTTTTCGGGAGCTTCGCGGTGCGAAACGAAGGGTGAGGCCGGCGCGTCAGAGTCGCGCACCGGCTACGAGGTCAGCACTTCAATTCGCGCATCAATTCGGCTTACCGCTCGACGACCCGTTACCGTCACCCGAAGCACCGGCGCGGCCAGTGCGCGGCTTGCCCCCTTGTGAAGCAGCTTGCGAAGCGCCGCGCGATTGTTGTGCCCGCGAGCGATCGACGTTGGCATCATCGCTGGCGTCATCGTGCTCGTCGCCGTACGTGCGCCCTTCGACATCGTCATCGTGCGACATGCCAACGAGGAAGCTGCGCTGCGGATTCGCCAGCTCGATGCCGCGCTCCGTGAAGCGCAGCAACACGCGCTTGTTGAACTCGCGCTGCACGCCCCAGCGCGCCGAGTCCTTGCACTGAATCTGCCCGGCGAGCGTCACGGCCGCGCCGTCCACCTGATCGACGCCCCAGTACGCGAAGTCGCTGAGAATGCCGTTCTTGAACGCGTCTTCCTGGCGGATCTCGGCGCCGATTTCCTTCAGCGTGTCGATCGCGCGCTGCAGATCCGCGCCATGCGCGATCTGCACCTTCACCGCCGCGTTGCCGATGCCGCGATTCGTGTTGTTCACGGTCGTGACCGAGCTGAACGGTACGGTGTAGAGCGAGCCGTCGCCGCCGCGCAGGCGCACGGTGCGGATCGAGAGAAACTCAACGGTGCCCGAAACGCCTGCCACCGTCACCCAGTCGCCCACCTGCATGGCGTTTTCCGTCAACAGGAAGATGCCGGTGATGAAGTCTTGCACGAGCTTTTGCGAGCCAAAGCCGAGCGCTACGCCGAAGATGCTCGCGCCCGCGATGAGCGGCGCGGTATTCACGCCGAGCTGCGAGAGCGCGGTCAGCCCGACGATGATGAGGATCGAAACGAACAGCGTAGTGCGGAACATCGGCAGGAGCGTGCGCAGACGCGCGGCGCGCACGAAGTCGCCGGCGTCGGTCCACGCATTCAGGCGACGTTCGGCCGCGCCGTTCGCGACCTCCCAGATCGCGACGGCGGCCACGATGGCGACGGCGATCGTGAGCAGCGCGGAGCCGAGCAGATGCCCGATGGGCGCGAGCGCGAGAATGCGTGCGGGGCGCACGCCCCAGGCGTCCAGCACCAGGTCGATCGTCACGAGCCAGATCGCGGCAATGACGATGCGCCGCAGCGCCGGATAGTAGCGGTAAGCGCGACGCTGGCCGAAGCTCATGTTGCCGATGTCTTCGCGCACGCCGAAGAGCCGGCTCAAAGCGCCCAGCACCACGATCGCACACATGCGTCCGGCGAGCATGATGATGAGCGAGAGTCCGCCCGAGCGCACCAGTGCGGCATAGCCGCCGCGCAAGTCGAGCGCCCAGACGAACCACAGCGCGACGACGACGAAGAGCGCCACGCCGACCCAGATGTCGGCGAACCACTGCAGGAACCACGCGTACGAACCGTGTTGCGCGGCGGCGTTGCGAATGGCATCGGCCACGGGGCGGCGCAGTTGCAGGATCATCACGGCGAGCGCGAGGTGGCCGATCAGCGTGACGAGCTTCACGAGCGCGACATGCGCGTCCTCGGTCATGCCGAGCGACACCGCGCCGCCAATTGCGCCGCCCACCCCGCCGATCACGACGAGGCGCACGAGCCAGCGCTGCGCGTAGGCGGCCCAGTCGTCGGGGAGCGGCACGAGGCGCAGCGCGGCCGCGTCGGGCGAGAACAGCAGCTTGCCGAATATGGCGACGATGCGGCAGATCACATAGGTATCGACGATATGGCCGACCGCTTCGGCAGGCGCGGCGTCATTGGGACCGAAGAACGAGAGCACGGCCGCGGCGCACAGGCCGAACGCGACCACGGGTACGGCTTCGAGCAGCATCACGAGCAACGCGCCCGGCAGACGCTGCAAAAGGCGCCAGTGATGCGCGCCACGCAGCGCGTGGTACGCCTCTTTCGCACGATCGGCGGCGGTTTTCGGCGAGGCGTTGGCGTTGTCCCCGGCTTGCGCCGCGACCACCGTGGCGCGCGCTGCCGCGTTGGCGCTCGCGTTCGCGTTGGGGCCGGCATTCGGATCGCTGTCCTGATTGTCCTTGCCATCGGCCGGTTGCATGCCGGCGGCTTCGCGCAGCGCTTCGTCCTGCGCCTCGGCGGCTTTCGTTTGCGCGGCAAGCGCAGCACGCGTGCCCGTCGCTTCGGGCGTTTGCGGCTGCGGCGTTGGAGTGCCGTCTTGCGCGAGGGCGGCCTCCTCGCGCTGTTTGGCTGCCTGATGCGCGGCAATGGCGCGCTCCGGCGTGGCGATGACGCGGCGCAGCAGCGTGGCGAGCGCGAGCGCGGGCACGAGCGTGAGCAGCAGCACACGCAGCAGGGCGAGCAGCAGTGCATGGCCTTGCGGCGTGTTCAGATGGTCCTGCCACCAGTTGCGCGTGGACCAGAGTCCCAGCAGTGTCGAGAACGTATGGTTCAGATGCTGGCCGGCCATGCGCGCGCCGTGCGCGGCGTTGTCGGCGATCTGCACGACGAGACCGTTGGTGCGCAGCGCACCAGCAAGCGGCGCGGAAGCAGGCGCGGCCGCCGATGCACCGGTGGCCGCGGCGGGCGCACTGGCCGGCGCGCTCGCCGAGGCGGGCACGGCCAGCGCACCGGCGGCGGCGATGGCGCGCAGCGTGTCTTCCATGTGGCCGCGCTGCACGGGATCGTCGAGAACCTTGAGGGCGGCTTGCGCCTGGGCAGGCGTGAGCGCAACGGGTGCGGCGGGGTTGTTTGTGTTGGCTTCGGGCGTGGGCGCGGCAGCCGGGGCGGGATGCGCCGGGCTCGTGCCGGGTTTGAGCGCTTCGGCAACGGCGGCTGGTGTCGCTGCCGATGCGGCAGACGCGCCGAGCGCGAGCATCAGACCGGATAAAACGGCGAGTACGGTGAAGAGGGCACGCGGGCGCGAAATGCGCGCGGACCGAAAGGCAAAAGAAAGGGACATCCTTGTCATTGGCATACAGGGCGCGACTGCGGCGACCCATCAGTGGCGGCAGATTGAAAAGACAGCGGGGACGAAACGCGCGGCAGGAAGCGCTTTGGCGTGGCGCACAGCTTGCCGTCGCCCGATTCGCCGGAACGTTCGACGCGCTGCCGCAATTTTGGTGCCCACTTGATGCGCGGGTGGGCCACATGGCGTTTGCGGAACCGCAAAAAAACGGCGCGGCGCGCGCAACGAGAGTGCTGACTATTGCGGGAGTATGCCTCTTTTACCTTACGAACGCGGATGAGGCGCGCACGCCGGACGCCGATAAAAGGGACGCTTCATCGGCTGATGGATGCCGCCGCCTCCGCGGGTTTTGATCAGTGGCGCGTGCGCCCGGGCGAATGCTAACGTTGCATGGTCCACCATCCAGGCCCGCCAGAGGCCGACGAGGAGAGCCATGAACAGCGTCAGCATGACCGGAGTGCGCAAGGGCAAACTGAGCCGCACGCAGTTGATCGTCGCCGCGACGATCGGCAATGCGCTCGAATTCTTCGATTTCACCGTCTACAGCTTCTTCGCGCTGACCATCGGCAAGCTGTTCTTTCCCACCATGTCGAGCTACGGGCAGTTGCTGGCCTCGGTGGCGACCTTCGGCGTGGGCTTCGTCATGCGGCCGCTGGGCGGCATCGTGATTGGCGCCTACGCCGACCGCGCCGGCCGCAAGCCTGCCATGACGCTCACGATATTCATGATGGCGCTGGGATGCATGCTGATCGGCCTGGCTCCCACCTACGCGCAGATCGGCGTGGCCGCGCCGGTGTTGATCGTGTTCGCGCGGTTGCTGCAGGGCTTTTCCGCGGGCGGCGAAGTGGGCGCCTCCACCACGCTGTTGATCGAGGCGGGCACGCCAGTCAATCGCGGGCTGCTCGGCAGTTTCCAGTTTGCGAGCCAGGGGATCGGCGTTTCGCTCGGCGCGCTGATGGCAGGACTCCTGACGACCTTCCTCACGCCCGACACGCTGCTCGCCTGGGGCTGGCGCGTGCCCTTCCTCATGGGTGTGGCGATCGCGCCGATCGGCATGTGGATTCGCAGGCGCCTCGACGAGCAGTTGCCGGAGCAGGCGAGCGTGGTGCGCATGCCAGTGCTTACCGTGGTGCGCGACCACTGGCGGCGCGCGGCGCTCGGCATCCTGCTGACGATCGGCTCCACGGTCACGGCCTATGTCGTCACCTTCTATATGCCGACCTATGCGATTCACGAACTGAAGGTGCCCGCGCCCACGGCGTTGCTGGCGGGGCTGGTCTCGGGCGTCGTGACTTTCGTGGTGGGACCGCTCTCGGGGATGCTGTGCGATCGTTTCAGCCGCCGTACGCTGATCTTCTGGCCGCGCGTGGGCGTTTTGCTGCTGATCTATCCGGCGTTTCTCTGGCTGACGAGTGAGCCGGACGCCACGCGGCTCCTGATCACCGTGGGCGGCCTGAGCGTGCTGCTCGCGCTGCAGGCCGCACCTTCCATCACGATGCTGCCTGAGATGTTCCCGCGCGCCGTGCGCGCGACGGGCATGGCGATTGTCTATGGCATCGGCGTGGCGATTTTCGGCGGCTTTGCGCAGACCGTTGCCACCTGGCTCGTCAAAAGCACGGGCAATCTGCTCGCGCCCGCGTGGTACGTGATGGCGTGCGTGGCGATCTCGTGCCTTGCGCTGCCGTTCATTCGCGACCTCACGGGCAAGCCGCTCGAGGATTGATTGCTAGCTTGCCCGGCGCGCCGCTTCGAGATTCGAATTGAGCTGGCGCGCAAGACCATACAGCAGGCCGAGCGACGGCGCCGCAATGCCCACGCGCTGCGCCAGTTCATACGGCGCGCCGACGAGCGCATCGACTTCGAGCGAGCGGCCCGCCTCCACGTCTTGCAGCATCGAGGTCTTGAACGCGCCTAGTTTGCGCGTGATCCCATTGCGCTCCTCGATGGTCATCGCGAGGCGAATGCCGAGCGCTTCGCCAATCGCGCGCGCTTCGGCCATGACCGCGCTCACGAGTTGCGCCGTGAGCGGGTCGTCGAGAATGACGTCGGCGGTCGATCGCGTGAGCGCGCTGATGGGGTTCATCGTCATGTTGCCCCAGAGCTTCGCCCAGATATCGGCTTGAATGGGCGCCGCTTCTGTGACCTCGAAGCCTGCACGCGCGAGCAACTCGCGCGCCTCTTGCGCACGCGCGGCCATGGGCGCCGAGCCTTCACCGACGATCAAATGATTGCCGCCGCCTTTGCGAATCACGCCCGGCCCCGCAATCGACGACGACAGGTGCACGACGCAGCCCGAAGCCTGCGTAGGCGGCAACGCCGCTGACACGACGCCGCCAGGATCGACCGCTTCGAGCCGGCCGTTCGTGTGCGTGCCGCCGAATCCGTGGAGAAACCACCAGGGCACGCCGTTCATCGCCGAGACGATATGTGTGTGCGGACCCACGAGCGGCGCGAGCGAAGCCGCCGACTGCGCGAGCGCCTGGCCCTTCAGGCAAATGAAAATGAGGTCTTGCGCGCCGAGCGAGGCGGCGTCGCTCGTGGCGTTCACGGCTTGCGTGTAGCGCGTGTCGCCTTCAATGACCGTGAGACCGTCGCGGCGGATCGCTTCCAGATGTGCACCGCGCGCGAGCAGATTCACGGCGATGCCCGCACGTGCAAGACGCGCCGCGATCAGGCCGCCAATTGCACCGCCACCGACGACAGTGACCTTTTGATTCGGGGTGTTCAACCTTTCACTCCTGATATGAGGGGTCGATGCGCGCGGCACGACGAATTAGCGCGTCGAGCACGTTCTGGCCCGCGCCATGGGCGGGCGAGAACTGCAGCGCGTCGCGCGTCGCACGTTCGGTAATGGCGGGTGCGATCGGCAGCGCCTGCCCGCGCATCGAATCGGTCACGACTTGCACTTCGCACGCGCGATTGAGCGTCCATAGCAGCGCGAACGCGTGCGCAAGCGTCACGCCATGCGAGAGCAGCCCGTGGTTGCGCAGGATGAGCAGCCGCTTGTCGCCCATCGACTTCAGAATGCGCGATTTTTCTTCGGCGTGCACGGTGATGCCTTCGAAGTCGTGATACGCGACCATGTCGTGCAACTGCGCCGAATAGAAGTTCGTATATGCGAGACCGCCTTCCATGCACGCCACCGCGAGCCCGGCCGTGGTGTGCGTATGCATGACGCAATGCGCGTCTTCCACGTTTGCATGAATGGCGCTGTGGATCACGAAGCCGGCCGGGTTGATCGGATACTCGCTCGGGCTCAGGACATTACCTTCGAGATCGATCTTGACGAGATTCGAGGCCTTGATTTCGTCATACGTGAGCCCGAACGGGTTAATGAGGAAATGTTTGTGCGGCCCGGGCACGCGCAGCGTAATGTGGTTGAAGATCAGTTCGGTCCAGCCCATGAGATGAAACACGCGATAGACGGCGGCAAGCTGTACGCGCGTTTCCCATTCCGTGGGATCGCACCATTCGGGGCGCGAGCGCTGGATGTTTTCATTCATGAACGTCTCCTCATGGCTGGCTCTGATCACGCCGATCCTACGCGCAAATAAATGCGTGTGCAAGCATCAATTTTTTCATGAAATACCTGAAAAACCAGTCTTTTATCGATGCTATCCTGATGGCGTTTGCCGCATTTCGCGGCCGCTGAGAACCAGGCGAGAAGACGAATGACGGGGAAGTTCAACATTGCGGAGCTGTTCACCTACCGGCTCCATGTGCTCAAGAAGCAGACCGACCGCACGATGAGCGACGCGTTCGAGGCAGCGCTTTCGCTCTCGCTCACGGAGGCGCGGCTGCTGCTCAGCGTGGGCGCGTTCGGATCGTTGTCGGTGTCGGAACTCGGGCGCGTGTCGAATCTCGACCGCAGCCAGGCGAGCCGCGCCACCGACGTGCTCGAACGCAAGGGCCTGCTCGTCAAGACTTCGAACGAGGCGGACGCACGCGGCGTGCTCGTGGCGCTCACCGCACAGGGGCGCAGCACCTACCGGCGCGCGACGACAATCTCGAAGGCGACGAACGACGCGATTCTCGCCACGCTGAGCGAGCACGAACGCGAAGTATTGGCGGGCGTGCTGGCCAAGCTCGTGGCGAGCGGGGAAGAGGGCGAGTGAAGCGGTGAATGAAGCGCGCTAGCCGCGCGCCGCAGGCTGGCGGAATTTCGCGGCTAGTTCACTCGCGCTGCGCGCAAGCAACGACACGTCGCTGCCCACGGCAACGAACGTCGCACCCGCTTCGAGATACTCGTTCGCAATGACTGGATCGGCCGCGAGCACGCCCGCGCCCTTGCCTTGCTCGCGCACGGTGCGGATACCCTTGCCGATCGCCTCGCGCACCTGTGGCGAGCCTGGCTGGCCGAGCAGGCCCATCGAAGCGCTGAGGTCAGCCGGGCCGAAGAACACGCCGTCCACGCCTTCCACGTTCGCGATTGTCTCGAGCTGCGCGAGCGCGCTTGCCGTCTCCACCTGGACCAGTACGCACAGTTCCTCAGCAGCGTGATGCAGATAGTCGGCGGAACCGTTCCAGCGCGAAGCGCGCGCAAGCGCGCTGCCTACGCCGCGCACGCCGTGCGGCGGATAGCGCGTCGCAGCCACGGCGGCGCGTGCCTCGTCGGCGTTCTCGATCATCGGCACGAGCAGCGTTTGCGTACCGATGTCGAGCAGTTGCTTGATGATGGCGGCGTCGTTGCGTACCGGCCGCACGATCGGGTGCGTCGAGTACGGGGCGACGGCCTGGAGTTGCGCGAGCGTGCTGCGCAGATCGTTGGGCGCGTGCTCGCCGTCGATCAAGAGCCAGTCGAAACCCGTGTTCGCGAGCAGCTCAGTCACGTACGAGTCGGCCAGCGCAGCCCACAGGCCGATTTGCGGGCTGCCCCGCGCGAGCGCACGCTTGAAAGGGTTGGCGGGTGTGGACATTGATATGGAATCCTGATCAGACGAAACTGAAGCCGATGCCGCCGAGCGGGCCGTAATCGGCATGAAACGTATCGCCCGCGCGGGCGGGAATCGGGGCCGTGAATGAGCCGCTCAGAATCACGTCGCCGGCTGCGAGACGCTCATCGTGACGCGCGATCTTGTTGGCAAGCCAGGCGACGCCCGTGGCCGGATGGTTGAGCACCGCTGCCGCGAGACCGCTTTCCTCCACGGCGCCGTTCTTGTAGAGCAGCGCGCCGACCCAGCGCAGGTCCACGTCGAGCGGCCTGACCGGGCGGCCGCCCAGCACGACGCCAGCGTTGGCCGCAAAGTCGGATATCGTGTCGAACACCTTGCGCGGCGCCTTGGTGTCGCGGTCGAACTGCTCGATGCGCGCGTCGATGATCTCGATGGCCGGCGTGACATAGGCCGTCGCGTCGAGCACGTCGAAGAGCGTGACGTCGGGTCCTTGCAGCGGCCGGCTCAATACGAACGCCAGTTCCACCTCCACACGCGGCGCGATGAAACGGTCCGCGCGAATATCGCTGCCTGCGGCGATGAACATGCTGTCGAGCAGCGGTGCGTAGTCGGGCTCGTCGATCTGCGACGAGCGCTGCATGGCGCGCGACGTGAGGCCGATCTTGCGGCCCTTGATCGTGTGGCCCGCCGCGAGCTTGAGTTTGACCCACTCGCGCTGGATTGCGTAGCCGTCGTCGATCGTCATGTCCGGATGCGAGCGCGAAAAATGCCGCAACTGCGTGCGCGTGCGTTCCGCTTCGTCGAGCTGCGCGGCCAGCTCGCGGATGGTTTGCTGATCTAGCATCATGAATTCCGGTGCGCGTGAGCTCAGGTTTTGAGCCGGGCGTGCAGGTTGTTGTGCTTCCACGCGCCTTCCTCGCTGAACTCGACGATTTCAAGCGAAAGCGCGAGGCCGTGCGAAGCGAAGGCTTGTGCGAAGTGCTGCTTGATCGCTTCGAAGAGCGCCTCGCCGGTCGCCCGCCGCACGGCTTGCGAGCGGCCCGCACCGATCTTCAGGCAGCCATGCAGGAAGGCATTCCCGGGATTGCCATCGGCAACGAAGTACTGTTCGCAACGCAGCGCGCGCGTGCGAATACCGCCACGCGGGTAGACGCGTGCGCCGGTTTCGTCGCGTTGAGCGTCGAGCACATGGGCCAGCGTTTCGCAGAGCTGACCGATGTTGCTCGCGTCGGCGAGATTGGCGCTGTATTCGAGCGTGAGATGGGGCATCGCTTGCTCCGTTGTTCAAGCCGGCAAGGGCGTGACGGGCAGGATCGCGTTGATCTGCCCGGTGCCCGAGCTACCGAAATATGGCGTGACGACTTCCGCGCGGCCTTCGTAGCGGTCCCAGCCAAGCGCCCCGAGCAGCATGGCCGTGTCGTGCATGCCGCCTTCGCCCCAACACTTTTCGTTGTACATCGGCAGCATGTCGCAGAAGGTTTTCCAGTCGCCGCGCTCCCACATCGCCACAACGTTTCGATCGGTCGTTTCGAGGAACGGGTCCCAGACCTTGTGCATGAATTGCTCGGCGGTGCCGTTGTTGGCGAAGTGGTGGCTCAGCGACCCGCTTGCGAGTATCGCCACCGTGCCGTCGTAGCGCTCCTCGATCGCGCGGCGTACGGCGAGTCCGAAGCGCGCGCTCATGGCGAGGTCATGCCACATGCACCAGCCAGCCACCGAAACGGTGCGGAAATGCTGGTCGCCGTTCATGTAGCGCATGGGCACGAGCGTGCCGTATTCGAGGTCGAGCGTCGTTTCGCTATGTGCGCGCGTTTTCACACCCATTTCGTTCGCGACATCGGCGATCAGGTGACCAAGCTGCGGATTGCCGGGGTACGCGTACGGCATGTTCTTGATGAAATGCGGCAGCTCGTTGCTCGTGTAGACGCCTTCAAAGCGCGGCGCACAGTTGATGTGATACTCGCTGTTCACGAGCCAGTGCACATCGAACACGACGATCGTGTCCACGCCCAGCTCGCGGCAGCGCCGGCCGATCTCATGGTGACCGTCGATGGCGGCCTGGCGGCAACCCTTGTGCGGGCCGTCCAGTTCGGAAAGGTACAGCGAAGGCACGTGCGTGACCTTCGCGGCGAGCGCGAGTTTGCCCATTACACGCCCCAGTGCGGAATGTGATGCGAGCCGAGCGACACACACACGTTCTTCGGCTCGAGGAACACTTCGTAGCTCCACGTGCCGCCTTCGCGGCCCACGCCCGAAGCCTTCGTGCCGCCGAACGGCTGACGCAGGTCGCGCACGTTCTGGCTGTTCACGAAGCACATGCCCGCTTCGACGGCGGCCGCCACGCGCAATGCGCGACCCGTATTCTCGGTCCACACGTAGCTGGAGAGGCCGTAGGCGATGTCGTTGGAAAGACGGATCGCGTCGGCTTCGTCTTCGAAGGGAATCAGGCACGCGACCGGTCCGAAGATTTCCTCCTGTGCGATGCGCATGCGGTTGTCGACATCGACGAACACGGTTGGTTGAACGAAGTTTCCGTTTTTGACCGCATCGGGCAACGCGGGCGCGTCGAGGCCGCCGCACGCGAGCGTGGCGCCTTCCTTCGGTCCGAGTTCGATATAGCTGCGTACCTTCGCGAGATGGCCCTGGCTGATCATCGGGCCGACGATGGTTTTCTCGTCGAGCGGATCGCCCACGGTGATGCGCTTCGCGCGCTCGATGAAGCGCTGCGCGAACGTCGCGTAGATCGAGCGCTGCACGAGAATGCGCGAGCCGGCTGTGCAGCGCTCGCCGTTGTTCGAGAAGATCATGA
Source organism: Paraburkholderia sp. J10-1 (assembly GCF_905220165.1). Taxonomy (NCBI): domain Bacteria; kingdom Pseudomonadati; phylum Pseudomonadota; class Betaproteobacteria; order Burkholderiales; family Burkholderiaceae; genus Paraburkholderia; species Paraburkholderia sp. J10-1. The sequence continues at coordinate 418,136 of NZ_CAJMYW010000002.1, forward strand.
ACACGGCGGCGTCGAGCGCGCGTTCGAAATCGGCGTCGTCGAAGATCACGAACGGCGACTTGCCGCCCAGTTCCATCGAAAACTTCTTGAGGCCCGCAGCCTGCACGATGCGGTTGCCCGTAGCTGTGGAGCCCGTGAACGAAACCGCGCGCACGTCGGGATGCGCGACGAGCGGCTCTCCCGCTTCCTTGCCATAGCCGTGCACGATATTGAGCACGCCTGCCGGAATGCCCGCGTCGAGTGCGAGCTGGCCGAGCATCGAGGCCGTGAGCGGTGACAGCTCGCTCATCTTCAGCACGGCCGTGTTGCCGAATGCGAGGCAAGGCGCGACCTTCCACGTGGCGGTCATGAACGGCACGTTCCAGGGCGAGATGAGCGCGCATACGCCCACGGGATGAAACAGCGTGTAGTTCAGGTGCGTGGACGTGGGATACGTGTGGCCGTCCACGGCGGTGCAGACTTCGGCGAAGTAGCTGAAGTTGTCGGCTGCGCGCGGCACCAGCTGCTTGCCCGTTTGCGAAATGGTCTGGCCCGTGTCCTTCGTTTCGGTTTGTGCGATCTCCGGCACGTTCTTCGCGATCAGCTCACCGAGCCTGCGAATGGCCTTCGCGCGCTCGGCGGCGGGCTTCGCGGCCCACGCGGGAAAGGCGTCTTTCGCCGCGCGCACGGCGAGGTCGACTTCCTCTGCGCCGCCACGCGCCACTTCCGCGAGCACGTCCTGGTTCGCCGGATTCACGGTTTCGAAATAGTCGCGCCCTGCGTGCGCGCGGCCGTTAATCAGATGTTCGATTCGCATGTCTAATCAGTCCAGTATTCGATTCGTTGCCGGATCAGCGCCCGTACTCGGCATCGCTTGCAATGGTATTGACCAGACGGCCCAGGCCGTCGATCTCGCACACCACTTTGTCGCCTGCATTCACGTTGACGACGCCTTCGGGCGTGCCGGTCAGAACGACGTCGCCGGGCGCGAGCGTCATGAACCCGCTCAAATACTCGATGAGTTCCGCGATGCCGGTGACGAAATCGCGTGTGTTGCCGTTCTGCTTGAGTTCGCCGTTCACGTAGGTGCGCAGGCCGAGCGCGTTGACGTCGGCGATGTCGCTCGCATCGACGAACCAGGGCCCAAGCACCGTGCCGCCGTCGCGGTTCTTCACGCGCAGGTTCGGGCGGTAGTAGTTCTCCAGATAGTCGCGGATCGCGTAGTCGTTCGCGATCGTATAGCCGGCCACGTACTGCATGGCTTCCTCGCGTTTTACGTTCTGCGCCGTGCGGCCAATCACGACGGCAAGCTCGCACTCGTAGTGCATGAACGTAACGTCGGCGGGGCGGCGCGTGGTGCCGCGATGGCCGATCACGCTGCCCGGCCCCTTGAGAAACACGAGCGGCTCCTCCTGCTTCGAGAACTGCAGCTCCTTCGCGTGTTCCGCGTAATTGAGGCCGAGCGCGAAGATCGTGCCGGGCTCGAACGGCGCGAGCCACACAACTTCATGCTCCTCGCGCACGCGACCGTCGGCGAGCCGCACGCGGCCGCCTTCGGGCGTGGCTTCGTGTATCGCGCCTGCGTAGGCAACGCGTCCGCGCATCATGGCTGTTCTCCCGGCACCATGCCTGCCGCGACGAATTCGATTTCGAGCGGCGCCCAGTCACTCATGACGATGGTTGCGCGCGCACCGGACTGAACCACGGGCGCACCATGTGGCACGCCGAGCGTGACGACGTCGCCAGGGGCGAGCGTCATGAAGTCGGTGACGTCGGCGAGCAACTGGGCGACGCCTCGAACGTTCGTAGCCGTAGTCGCACTGAAGGTGGCGCCGCCTTCTACGTTCACGGCAATGACAAGCTGATCGGGATCGGCCACATGACGGCGCGCGACCACGGCAGGGCCGATCACGCAGAAGTTGTCGCGCGCTCGAAACCGCACCGAAGGACGATAGACGCTCGCATGCGGCACGCTCAGGTCGGCCACGAGCGTATAACCCGCGATGTAATCGAACGCTTCATGCACGGCGACGCGTGTGGCGGCGCGTCCAATCACGATGCCGAGCGACGCGCCCACTTGCACGCCTTCGCTGCCCGGCACGGCCACGCGCGCACGATGCCCGGCGTGGGTATTGCGCGGCTTCAGATAGAGAATGGGCGCGCGCGGCGGCGCTTTATAGGGGGGCGCGTTCACGGCGTCGCCGAGCGCTTCGAGCGCGTGGCGGTCGTTGAGCAGCGTGCCGTAGACAGCGCCGCTCACAGGCGGCCGGCAGCGCGCGCCCGTGGCGAGCAACGCGCGCACGGCTTCGGCGCCAACGTCGCGCGGCAGCGCCTCGCCTTCGACGTGCAGCAGGTGATCGGCAACGGAAAACATGGCTTGGATTCGCTTCACAGAAACACTAATATGTGAGTGATGGTGCGCTTGCTATGATCCGTCGTCAATCGTCGATGAGATTTTTTCGGGTTTCCCCTGGGGCGCCCCGTTCCTTGTTTTGTTGAAACCGCCATGTCCGATACCTCGCGTCCGACCACTCGCGTTGCGCACCGCAACCTGCCCATGCTGCTGTTGCGCGCGCGCGAAAAGATGATGGAGCGCTTTCGCCCGCTCATCACGTCGCACGGCCTCACCGAGCAGCAATGGCGCGTGATACGCGCGCTCAACGAAAGCGGACCGCTCGAACCGCGGCAGATTTCCGACCTGTGCACGATATCCAGCCCGAGCATGGCTGGCGTGCTGGCGCGCATGGAGGCGCTCGGTCTCGTGACGAAGGAGCGTTTCGCCGACGACCAGCGGCGCGTGCTCGTCTCGCTCACGAAGAAAAGCCATCAGCTCGTGAAAGCGATTTCCAAAGAACTGGAGGCGCGGTACAAGGCACTCGAGGCGGAGGTGGGGCCGGAGGTGGTCGAGCGCGTGTATCGCGCGATCGACGATCTGCTCGCCGGGCTCGAGGAGTGAGTACGGCGAGCGCCTTCAGCGGGCTCGCGCGTAAAGGTGAGGTTTTTCGGGAGCGGTCCGCGCGGATCGTTCGGACCGTGTTTGGCAGCCTCGCGAGACTAGGCGAGCGAAGCGAATGCCTCGTCGAGTTCGGCGGCGTTTTGCGGACGCACCACGCGCGCGACCTCCACGCCGTCGCGCAGGAAGATGAGCGTGGGCCAGAGCTTCACGCGAAACGAGCGGCCTAGCGCGCGGCCCGGTCCATCTTCCACTTTCAGGCGGCGCACCTGTGGATTGCGCTCGAACGCCGCGCCGATCAGCGGTTGCGCGCCCTGGCAATAGCCGCACCAGTCGGTGCCGAATTCGACGACGGCGCCCCCGCCGAGCGAGTCGATTTCTTTGCGGGCGGGCGCGTTCGTTGCGTAGCTCATCGTGTGATTCCTCGCATTGGCATCTGTAGACATCGACATACGATACCGCATTGCTCCGCTTCGTTCAGGCCTCGCTTCGATGCCGACGCTGAGGTTCGCGCCGACATTCAACCGATAGGTGAGGCTTTTCGGGAGTGAGCAGGTTTGCACCGGTTCACGCACCTTGCGACGCATTGCGCGAGCGTGAGGCTCGGGCCGTCGCGAGCAAATCTGCCTTGAAAACAAGGGAAAAACACAAAACCGGCATGCGATGCGGTGAGCGAAAGTGGATCGAGCGCCGCACTCGAAGCCGCTTGAACCCACGCTTCGAAGCGCAAAGGTGAGCGTTTGCGGGAGAGGCCGAAGCGCGCGCCTCGCAAACGTCTGAAGCGAGCCGTGGCACCCGCCAATCCATCGCGCGAAATCCACATTAGCGCTGATTTCAGGGCGTTTTCTCACCGCCACGCGTCGCGAAGCGACAAGCCGCCGCGCCCGAGGCCACTGCGCGCCGGCGGCAAAGGTGAGAAGATTCGGGAGCACACTTGGCGTTGCCTCTCGCGCTGCCGGCCGTCGAATGGACGCCCGCACCCGATGGGTATATAACATTAAAAAGTGCGGGATTCTTTTGACTACTGCTCACCAAGGGAGATCGACTTCATCATGACGAGCGACGACACGCAAAGGCAGGACGCTCAAAAACCTGGCGAGGGTTCATCGCAACCGGATCTGGAGAGTCTGAACGCCGCCCTCAGTCACGTCGACGAAGGCGTGAAATCCGGCAAGATCGCGGCGGGCGCGGCCAAGGGCCTCGTCTTCAGTCTCGTTGAAACGCTGGGTGCGCTGGTGGGCGACCCCGACCTGCCGCAGCACGCGCGTTCGGGCTACGAAGGTTTGCTGGAGGCGGCGCGCGAACTGCGCGCCAAGCTGGAGCACTAGTCTTTCCCAACGCGTGCGGCTGCGCTGTTGCCAACCAGCTTTCGCCAATCCGGCAGCCGTACGCTCACACAGCCAGCAGGGCGGCCGCAAGGCCGTCCGGCGCGGCGCCGATGCGCAGTTCCGGCGTGCCGTGCCAGTCCGCGCAACGTTGCAGCGCCCGGCGCAAGTCGGCCACCAGACGGCCACTCGCGCGCACGCCGGGCTCCAGATGCAGCGACTTCACCTCGAACACCTGTTGCCCTCGATGCGCCTTGGCGTCGACACGCCCGATAAGCCGTCCGCGGTTCAAGATCGGCAGTACGAAGTAACCGTACCTGCGCTTCGCAGCCGGCACGTAGCATTCCATGGCGTAGTCGAAGTCGAATAGCGCCAGCGCGCGCTTGCGGTCCCACACGACCGGGTCGAAAGGCGAGAGCAGGGACGTGACTGTGGAGGCGAGCTTGCCGCTCGCCGCGTCGTCGATGAGCGGGGCGTGCTCGCGATGCACGAACGCGTCGTGCTTCCAGCCTTCCACGCGCACCGGCAGCAACTCGCCCGCGTCGGCGAGCGCATGCAGCGCTTCGGCATACGGGCGGCGCGGCAGGCGGAAGTAATCGGCGGCCCAGTCCGCACGGATCACGCCGAGCGCGCGGCAGGAGCGCAAGAGCAGTTCGCGTTCCGCTTCGGCGCGCGGCGGCAGATCGCGCGCGTCGTTCCAGTTTGGCAACACGCGCTCGGCCACGTCGTACACGCGCTGGAAGTTGTGCCGCTGGGCCACCATCAGCGCGCCGGTTGCGAACAGCACTTCCAGATGCCGCTTCTCCGGCTTCCAGTCCCACCAGCCGTTGCCCTTGTCGCCCTCGGCGCGTGCAAAGTCGGCGGAACGCACGGCGCCATCGGCGCGAATGCGTTCGAGCAGCGCATCGATTTCCTCGCGGTATTGGTCGTGCCACTCGGCCGCGTATTTCCAGCCCATGCCGGAAGGATCGAGCATGCGATGGCGCATTAGCCCGTAGTCTTCGATCGGCAGGAAACACGCCTCGTGCGCCCAGTACTCGAACAGGCGCCCTTGCGCGAGATGCGCGTCGAGCCAGGCCGGCTCGAACGCGCCAATGCGGCTGAACAGCACGAAATAAGGACTGCGCGCGACCACATGGATCGTGTCGATCTGCAATTGCGCCATGCGGCGGATGGCGTCGAGCACGTCGTCCTGCGTTGCCTTGCGGCGAGGCGGCGCGAGCAGCCCTTGCGCCGCGAGGTGCAGCGTGCGCGCCGCCGCGAGCGGCAGAACTAGTGGCGAACCGGCGTCGGCAACCTTCGGCGCTTCTGCAATATCAGCAACGTTCGCACCGCGCTCACGCATGGACGCCCGCAACAACCGTCACCGGCCGCAGCGCCGCGAGCCGTTGATGGATCTGCGCGACCACGGCCGCGCCTTCGCCCACCGCGGCGGCCACGCGCTTGGTCGAGCCCGCGCGCGCGTCGCCGATTGCGTAGACGCCCTCCACCGAAGTCGCGAGGCTGCACGACTCGTTGTCGCCCGTCAGCACGAAGCCGTGCGGGTCGAGCTTCACGCCGCACTCGCGCAGCCAGCCCGTGTTCGGGTCGGCGCCCGTGAAGAGGAACAGGTGGCGCGAATCGAAATGGTCGATGCCTTCCGGGCACGGCGTCTTCAAACGCACCGACGTGAGCGTGCCGCCGTCATCGCCCAGGCCGCCGATCTCGCTGCGTCCGTGCACCCGCACGTTCGCGAGCGACGCAATCCGGTCGATCAGATAGCGCGACATCGTCGATTCGAATCCGGTCTTGCGGATCAGCACGTCAATCTGGCGCGCATGCGTGGAGAGGTAGACGATCGCCTGGCCCGCCGAATTGCCGCCGCCTACCAGCACGACGTTCTCGTGCTTGCAGAGTTTCGCCTCGACCGGCGAGGCCCAGTAATAGATCCCGCGCCCCGTATAGCGGTCGATGCCCTCGATCGCGGGCTTGCGGTACACCGCGCCGCTCGCGATCACCACGGTATGCGCGCGCACGTCGCCGCTGCAGGTTTCGAGCCGGCGCGGTTCCTCATCGCAGAACAGCCTGCGCACCGTGACCGGAATGGCCACGTGCGCGCCGAACTTCTGCGCCTGCACGAACGCGCGGCCCGCGAGCGCCTGGCCCGAGATGCCGGTGGGAAAGCCCAGGTAGTTTTCGATGCGCGAGCTTGCGCCCGCCTGGCCGCCCGGCGCGCGCGAATCGAGCACGATCACCGAAAGGCCCTCGGAGGCGGCGTACACCGCGGTGGCGAGACCGGCCGGGCCCGCGCCCACCACGGCGACGTCGTAGACGCGCTGGCCGTCGAGCTCGGGCAGGATGCCCAGACACGTGGCCAGTTCGGGCGCGCTGGGATGGCGCAGCACCGAGCCGTCGGGGCAGATCACGAGCGGCAGGTCTTCGCAGCGCGCGGCGAAACGCTCGACCACACAGAGCATGCCTTCGTCGCGTTCGTCGACCACCGAATACGGATGGCCGTTGCGCGAGAGAAAGCCTTGCAGCGAAACGAGTGAGGGATCGTCGTGCTTGCCCACGAGAATCGGGCCGCCCGCGCCCTTTTCGATGAGCGAGACGCGGCGCAGGATCAGCGCGCGCACGATGCGCTCGCCGAGCTCGGCTTCGGCGACGATGGCCGCGCGCAACTGCTCAGGCGGAATCAGGATCGCATCGACGGGTTCGAGCGCGAGGCCGTCCACGAGCGCCGGGCCGCCCGAAAGCTGGCCCACTTCGGCGAGGAAATGCCCGCGCCCATGTTCGACGATGAGCCGCTCGCGGCCCAGCCCGTCGCGCTGGAACACTTTGACCGAACCGGAGAGCAGCACGAACATGCCAGGACCGGTTTCGCCCGTGCGAAAGAGCAGATCGCCCGCCGCATAGTGGCGCTGCTCGCCGAAGCGGGCAAGGCGCGCGATTTCGTCGTCGGTGAGCTGCGGGAACATCTGGTGGCGCCGCGTGGAGAGCGTCGAGAACGGCGCATCGGCGGGTTGCGGCTGCGTGTCGGAGTGGCGGCTCGCGGAAGGAAGTTCCGCGGATTCCGGAACCTCGGCTTCGGTGATCGTGCCCATCTGGCGGTTCTCCTCGTGCGGGCGGCTCGGGAGCGGGCCGCCCGGATCAGACAGCTTTAGGCGTGATGTTGACCGGGACTTCGGCGTGGGCCATCAGCTGGAGCGACTCGAGCGTGCGGCCTGCATCGCGCCACGCATCGAGGCCGCCGAGGAGCGGCACCACATCGGTAAAGCCGGCCTCGACGAGCTTCTTCGCCATCCAGGCCGCGGAAATTTCATTGGGGCACGAGCAGTAGATCACGAGCTTCTGGTCGTTCGGATATTTGCCGACGATCTCCTCGAGCTTGCGCTCGTCGGCGAATACCGCGCCCGGAATGATGTACGGATCGAGCTTGCGCTTTTCTTCTGAGCGAATGTCGAACACCACGGGCGGCGGCTTGCCGCCCATCGCATGAAAGAGATCCTCCACCGTGATGCGTGCGCTCGCGAGCTTTTTGATGAGTTGCCGGCGGCGCTGCCAACGGTAGGTCGCGTAGAGCAACAGCAGCACGACCACCACGACAGCGGCAAAGCGCCCAAGGCGGCTTGCACCGGCGAGCATCATGTCGATCTGCGGTGCGAACATCACGCCGATAAGCAGCCCGGTGCCGGACCACAGCGCCGCGCCGATGCCGTCGAAGCCGACGAACTGGCGGTAGGGCACGCCCATCGCGCCGGCCAACGGCACGGAAACAAGCGACAGTCCCGGCACGAACTTGGCGATGGCGAGCACGCGCACGCCCCAGCGGCCGAAAAAGCGTTCGGTCTTTTTTACGCAGGTGTCGCGCGAAAGCGAGAGTTTGCAGAGCGTCTTGAGCGTGTTGCCGCCGTAGAGGCGCCCGGCCATGAACCACACGCTGTCGCCGATCAGCATGGCGAAGATGGCGAGCCCGAGCACCGGCGCGACCTGCTGGCCGATCGATCCGGGATGCATGGCCGCCATCGCGCCGAACAACACGAGCGCGGGCATCGCGGGCACGGGCAGCCCTAGCGATCCGGCGAGCACATTGATAAACACCAGCGCAGGCCCGTACTGCGCGATGAGGTCATGTAGCATCGGCTTACTTCCGTTGCGCGTTTAAGCGATGAACGGGAAAGATAGGAGGGTAACGTAAAGATTATGGACGCATTTCGTAGGCGTGCAAGCGACCCCCTGTAGGAGCGCGTGCGAATGCCTGCCGTGTGCGGCGGGCATGTGAAAAAAGCGCCGGATTGAGAAGCGGTGGTCGCGCTGGGCGCGAGATGAGCGGAAAGCGTCAGAACGCGGCACACGAGACGATGCGTGCCGCGCTCGTGACGCCTTTTTCCGTGCGCTTAGCGCGTGTGTGATTCCCCGGGCAGCTCGGCACCTTGTGCGCGAATTGCCGCGATCAGCTCGGCCGGCGTGATTTCGTAACGCACTTCGCGATGGATGCCAGGCTTGCGCTCGTCGACTTCGACCAGCAAGAGGCTTTTGCCGTCGGCCGCCGATTCGAGGCGCAGTGAACGCAGTTCGCGTCCGGTCGCGTCGTCATGCTCGGTGAGCAGGGTCATGTTTCCGGAAGACCCGGTCGTGCGCATTGATATTGTCCTCGTGCGTTGGGTGGTCGAGCCATTGTACGGGGTCGGCTGCACGGCGTGTTTATGCAAGTGAGCGCCGACACACACAGCGAGATCGCTGTGCCGCGACCCTGGCCAGCCAGTGTAACGCGACTCGCCGCCACGCCGCCCGTTTTTGCGCGCCCTGCAACGGGCCATGCGAAATGCGTTGCGCGTTGCACCGCTGTCATGGTTGCGAAGCAAAGCGATGCCAGGCGAGAGGCGGGCGCAACAGAAAAAACGGCTCACCCGGGCAGGCCAGGTGAGCCGTTGAAACGCCGTTGTTACTCGGATCAGCAAACCGTGGTACGGCTTGCTGACGGTTTTCATGGTGCCGCCCGGGCGCCGCACTGTCGAGATGGGACTAACGCCGATCTCTCAGACCATTGGGACCGGCAGCCGAGGTCGTTATGCTGCGATCTCCCCGGCCGTTTCGGCGAGATTGACGCTCTCGCGGCGTGCGGGTGTGCGAGCGTGCTTCGAGCGCTTTGCCGCTTCCGCGCCCGCGACGGTAAAGAGGCGTACGGCTTCGTCGAGCACGTCGGCCTGTTCGGCGAGCCGCATCGCCGTGGCGGCGGCCTGTTCGACGAGCGCGGCGTTCTGCTGCGTGGCGCTGTCCAGATGCGCCACGGCCTGATTGACCTGGCGGATGCCCTCGGCCTGCTCGCCGCTCGCGTTTGCGACCTCGGTGATGATCGACGAGACGCGGCTCACGGCTTCGTCGATCGAGCGCATCTGCGCAGTCGTGTTGCCGACGAGCCGCGTGCCCTCGGCAATCTCGTTCACGCTCGCGTCCACGACCTGCTTGATCTCCTTGGCCGACGCCGCGCAGCGCTGCGCGAGCATGCGCACCTCGCCCGCCACCACGGCGAACGAGCGGCCCGCTTCGCCCGCGCGCGCGGCTTCGACGGCGGCGTTGAGCGCGAGGATATTGGTCTGGAACGCGATACCGTCGATCACGCCGGTGATGTCGCTGATGCGGCGCGAAGCGTCGGTGATGCCCGACATCGTGCGCTCCATCTGCGCCGCGATCGAACCGCCCTCGGCGGCGGCGGACTGCGCGTCGCGCGCGAGATCGAGCGCGCGGGCGCTCGCTTCGGCATTGGCCTGCACGGTGGTCGTGAGTTGATCCATCGTGGCCGCGGTTTCTTCGAGCGATGCGGCCTGCATTTCCGTGCGGCGCGAGAGATCGAGATTGCCGCTCGAGATTTCGTGCGCGGCGTCGAGCATGCCGTCGATCTGCGAACGCACGTCGAACACGATCGCCGTGAGATTGGCCTGCAACTGGTTGAGCGCCTGGAGTACGTCGCCGAGATCGTCGTTCGTGGCGACCGCGAGCGTGGCCGTGAGGTCGCCCGCGGCCATGCGCAAGGAGGCCGTGGTCATTTGCGCGAGCGGCGCGCCGAGATGGCGCGTGGTGAGGCGCCAGGCGCCGAGCGCGCACACGCAGGCGGCGCCGAACGCGCCCCAGAAGGGCAGCGGCGGCAGACCTTGCCAGGCGGCGACGCCGGCAGCGGCGAACACGGTGGGCACGGCGCCATAGCCGAACGCGATGCGCGTGGCGATAGGCACGCGCAGCAGCGACTGCAGCGCGCCCACGAGGCCCGTGCGCACCACGGAGCCGTGGCGCAGCCGCACGCCTTGCAGACGGCCCTCGCGCATTTGCGCGTAGAAGGCTTCGGCGGTGCGGACTTCCTCGCGCGTGGGTTTCACGCGCACGCTCAGATAGCCGACCACCGTGCCTTGCTCGGAGACGGGCGTGACGTTCGCGCGCACCCAGTAGTGGTCGCCGGACTTGCGGCGGTTCTTGACGATCGCGGTCCAGGGGCGACCTTCACGGACGGTTTCCCACAGATCGGCGAATGCTTCTGCCGGCATGTCCGGATGCCGGATGATGTTATGCGCCTTGCCGATCAGTTCTTCTTTCGTAAAGCCGGATACCGCGACGAACGCAGGATTGCAGTACTGAATGCGGCCCTTGAGGTCGGTGGCCGAGACGAGCATCTGCGAAGCGGGATAGTCGAATTCCTGTTGCGTGACGGGTTGATTGTTGCGCATGAGATTCCTTCGATGGGGTCCGCTTGAGACCCAACAACACAGCGAGGCATAACGGCATTTCCCTTACAAACTTTAGGGGTATGCGTATTGTTGGGGCGCGTGAGGCGATCTGCGCGCAACGGGAAAATCCGTTGTGCTATCAATGGATTGGCGCGGATGTTGGGGGGTGTATGCACAGACTTTTCCCCGTTAACTGTGGACAAGTCCATTGCCTCCAAAACGTGCAACTTCTCTGTCGCGTGGTGCATTGGTGTTTGCGATCAACGGCTTAGCTTCGCTGTCCAGAAGTTGTGCACAGGGCTGCCAACAAAATCTGTGGAAAAGGTGGGTGGGTTTCGAGGGCGTTCGAGCTGCCGTTGCTGCGATTGGGAACGCTGTGGGTTAACTGAAACGCATCAAGGACTTGATGCGGTCTTCCAAGGGTTACGCACAGGGCTGCCAACAAAATTTGTGGGTAACTTTGGGCGGCTTTGTGCGAGTTCCATGAACTTCTGTTCCGCTCAGATTCAAAATGCTCACCTGTTGGCTTCGGCTCAGACAACAATCCAACCAGACCATCTGTTTTGTGCGGACAACCAATCGATGATCATCAGCGGACACGTGTTGCTCAAGCGCTCCGCCGCCGATCATGACCGCACACTGGCTGAAGGCAGTGGCCCGCCCGGCAATGCGGTGCCGCGTCTGCCGGAGACACACCCGATCTGCCAACCCTGTTCAGTGCACGTTGCCCCTCGTTTCCTGTTATCGAGCGCGCCCTGAATTGGATGAACATGCCAGGAACAACTGCAAGCGTTTAAAGCGCACATCCCGTCCCATCGAACTGGCGTAGCAGGCCGCCAAGGTGTATCCCCAGTTCTCGCTAGCGCGTGGTTGATTGACGACGCTCAAGCAGTGTCGGTATGTCTCAATGTGTTCATGTGCAATGAATCGGACTGCGTACCGATTTGGGAATTGTCCTGTTGTGAGCGGTTAGCGTGTCCATCCAGCATAGGGGCATCGCCGATCGCGTTGCGGCGCCGGCACGATACATGGAGTAATGGAAATGTCAGACCGACAGGAGCGACACGTTGGGGTGGCCGCATGAGACGAGCCATTCTGAAACTTGGAGACAAGACAACGTCTGACGGTGTTGTACTCGAAGGCATCGACAGTTGCAGGCACCACGGCACGCCAATGACGTTCATCGGCGCGAAGATATGGTGTCCCGCGTGCAATTCGGAAGGCGTGATTGGCTGGAAGGGGCCGCACCGGAAGGCAACCATGATGGGCAAGCAGCAGGCCGTGGAAGGCGATATCTGCCTGTGCAACTGCGATCCGCCGCCGGTACTCCTGGCCTCGCAGAACAGCGCCTGGCATGTGTTCGATGCGCACGAGTTGGGAGAAGCAACGGGTGCAGGTCAGTCGATGGCTGGCAGCGATCCCGGCAGATATGACGAACAAATTGCGCTCAGGGACGGCAACGGGCGCCCGCTCGCGGATACGTACTACACGCTACGTCTACCAAATGGCGCCTTGATTCACGGCACTACCGACCGCGCAGGCCGCACTGCGAGACATGTAACGGATGGCGCGAGAAGTATCGCTATTTTTCTCGGTCACAGGGGGTAGGCATGTTTGATCGACTCGTTGCAGACGGCAGCAGCACCACTACGGGTGGTGAAATGATTGGCCGTATTAACCAATACAACAAGGCCGGGAAGAAAAATCACTTTGGTCACAGACAGGAGGCGTAATGCCTGACGCACTTTGTGTCGTAACGACGAACACCGATCCTAACTCAATCGTCACGGCCTACACACAGCGCTTTTGCAAGCCGTGGACTATAAGTGACGATGGCATTTCGTTCATTGCCGTTTGGGAGTCGGGAGTTTTGAATGGAGTCTATAAAGGCCATGAGGTAACAGAGGGATTCATCCTTACGGCGTACCTTGACAACGTTGGCATCCCAACGGTGGGGTGTGGACATCGTATTTATCCTGCCGACAAGATAAAAGTGGGTGATACGATCAGTCTTGAGCGCGCCCGCGCGTTTAAAAAGAAGGCTATTGATCGTGTAGAGGATCGAATAAATTCAGATGTTAAGGTTCCGTTATTTCAGTTCGAATATGACGCTCTCGCAAGCATCATCTTTAATTGCGGTCACAACGACGGAGCAAAGGAGATTGTCAAAAAAACAAACGCGGCCGAATATCGAGAAATGTTCGACTATATATTGAAATATCGCGTCGGCACAAATAAGGGTGTTGGACATCGACGCTTCGCCGAAGCGCGGTTGTTTGCAGCGGGAGTTTATGATGCTTCTCACTAGGACGCATGTTACCTGTCTCGTGTCGATTTTTATGCTTTCCGGGGCTGCCTCCGCTAAGACCAGTTCCGATTGCTTAAAGCATTTAGGCGGGGGCTATGGCGATGCGCTATGTTATCGAGCCCTGAGTATTGATTTACTCGCAGAAAACGAAAAATTGTATAGAAGCGTTCGTGCCACTATACCCGCTCGAAACGATCACGCTACGTTGCTTGATCAATATGTGATAGCGGAGAGCTCGGCTACAAAATTCTGCAATTTGCAGCGCGATGCCGGGTCGAAATGGGAGAAATCGCCTGATGGATCAATGTTTCCAGCAATATACGAACAGTGTGTTTACGAAACGCGAGTTGCCCAGAATAAGTTCCTTCGTAGTTTGTCGGATATGGTGAAATGGTAACCATCAACCCCGTTCTAATCTGCAAGGAAATATGAAAATTCGAACCTAATATATCTACCCGATGTCGCTATGGTTTGCCGTGCGCAAGTGCTTTGCGAGCACTGGTCTGTTCGTTGAGTCAGCGTGGATTGGTGACGGATAAGAAAACGGACCGCTCATATTCACGTCGCGCATTCTCGTTCTCCGCCTTGGGAAACGTGGTGGATTCGTCTTGCCAACCAACCAGGTTTCCACAGCCCCACAAGTTTTCAGGATGAACAATTTCGAGCCGGTGCGAAGATACCCGCCCCTCGTCCCCCAGGCCGCCGGTCCTTGCCATGAAACTCCCCATGTTATTCAAGTCGCTGTTCGATTTCGAAGCGGATACCCCGGCGCTCGATGTGCCGCCTGAGCCTCCAGTGGAGGAGCCGAATCCTCAACCGGAACCGGCCCCGCACCCGCAAGCCGAATCTGTTCAGCCCGACGAACCGAAACACGACCCCGACCCACTGCTCAACAGTATCGACACCCTAGGCAAGATCGTTCTCGCCCTCGACGCACAGCTTCGCGCCGAGCGCAGCAGTAGCGCTCAGCTGCGCAACTGCCTGACCGACGAACTGACATCGCTCCAAACAGCGCTCCTCCACTAACGACTTAACCTTGAGTTATGTCGACGCAACCGATTTCATTTGCCGCATCGCTGCGAGCCATGAATACTCGGGTACGGCGCAAGAAACGCCGAGAGACCATCCGGAGGAGACTCGATGAAAAAGGTTGCAACGCTCGCAGCAGTCGTCATGGGATGCACGTATCTCGCGCCGGTTCAGGCGCAAGACACCACGAGCGCTACCCTTAAAAAAATCCGCGATACAGGCGTGATTTCCCTGGGCGTACGGGAATCGTCGGTGCCGTTTTCCTACTACGACAGCGAGCAGCACACGATCGGCTATGCGCAGGATATCGCGCTGAAGATCGTCGACGAGGTGAAAAAGGAACTGAAGCTCGACAAGCTCACGGTCAAGGAAATTCCGATCACTTCGCAGAACCGCATTACGCTGGTCCAAAACGGCACGATCGATATCGAGTGCGGCTCGACCACGCACACGAGAGATCGCGACAACCAGGTGGCGTTCACGAACAGCTTCTTCCAATACGGCGTGCGCCTGATTGCGAAGAAGGATTCGGGGATCAAGGACTTTCCCGATCTGGCGGGCAAGACGGTCGTGACCACGGCGGGCACGTCGGAGGACCGGCTGCTGCGCGAGATGAACAACGACAAGAAGATGGGCATGCAACTCATCGCCGCCAAAGACCACGCGGAGTCGTTTCTCAACGTGAAGACGGGGCGTGCGGTCGCCTTCGTCATGGACGAGCCGCTGTTGTACGGCGCGCGTGCCAAGGAGGCGAACCAGCAGGACTACCTGATCACCGGCACGCCGCCGCTCTCCGAGGTCTATGGCTGCATGGTGCGCAAAGACGACCCCGCCTTCAAGAAACTGGCCGATGGCGTGATCGCTCGCCTGCAGACTTCGGGTGACGCGGAGCGGCTGTACACCAAGTGGTTTACGCAGCCCGTTCCGCCCAAGGGGATGAACCTGAACTATCCGTTGTCCAACGAGAATCGGGAGCTGTTTGCGCATCCGAATGATCGGGCGCTCGATTGAGTGCAGGCTCGCGTATGAAAGCGGCGGCCGCACCCAGGCGGCCGCCACTAACGCTTACTTCGCTTCCCCTTCCTGCCATTCCTCGCTGGCTTCCACATCGCCCGCCACTGAGTAGAGCACGCGCGTATTGCGCGTCTTGAGAAAATCTTCAAGCGTCTCTCCGCGCATGGCCGCGTAGATGTGAAGATTCGAAGTCCCAACGACTGCGCCCAGCTTTTCCAGCATGAAGAAGATCACGCCGTAGTGAATCAGCCCGCGCCAGTCGCGGCGGCGCACGAGATCCTTTTCCTCTTCGCTCAGCCCGGCCTCGGCAAACGAGCGCTCCGGGTCCGCAAGAAATGCGCGCCGATGCCCCTCGTCGACCATCGCGTGCAGATACTTGTTAAGCCGGTACGCCTTCACACTCGATTCGAGCCCGAACGGATACGTGCCCTTAAGCTTCTCCGCGCCGGCCAGTTGCCGCGCCATGTGCTGGCGGTGCCGCGCCTGCGCCTCACCCGTTGGCGCCATCGCCGTGTTTTCGAGCACGAGCGTGCCGATGCCCGTCATCGAAGGCAGGTAGTAGCCGCTGTGCACCTTCTTCACGTTGCCGCTCAGCGCGCCGCGCATGATCAGCCACATGATGACCTCCGCGCCTTCGAGCCCGCCCAGTTGTGCGTACTCCGCATGCGTCATCTCCGCGAGCGCTTGCGGGTCGTTCGTGATGGCGTCGAGGAAGCGGTGGTCCCAGTCCACGTTGTTGAAGCCCGCGTGTTCGCCGTGCACCTGGTGCGAGAGGCCGCCCGTCGCCATCACCACCACGCGCAGGTCCTCGGGATAACTCTCGATCGCGCGTCGCAACGCCTGGCCGAGCTTGAAGCAACGGCGGGCGGTAGGAATCGGGAACTGCAGCACGCCCACCTGCAGCGGCACCACGCGCGTGGGCCAGCCCGTTTCCGTGCGGTCGAGCAGCGCTGACATCGGCGAGAAGAAGCCGTGGTCGAGCGGCTTGTCCTGGAAGAACGACATGTCGAACTCGTCGCTCATGAGGCTCGTGCCGATATGCCGTGCGAGCGCCGCGTGTCCGCCAATGCCGGGCAGGTCGCGTACGCCACCGCCTTCGTCGGCGACCTGGTATTCGTTGCCGATGCCGAGCGCGAACGCCGAGTAATGGTCGAAGAAGAACGACGTCACGTGGTCGTTGTAGACGTAGACGATGGCGTCGGGCTGCTGTTCGCGCAGCCAGCGCTTGACCGGCTCGAAGCTCTCGAAGATCGGCGCCCAAGCCGGATCCTGCTCCTTGTGCGCGTCGTGCGCGAAGCCGATGGTCGGGGTGTGCGAAACGGCGATGCCGCCAACGATCGTGGCCATGTCTCCCTGCTCCTTGTTTGCGAGTGGTTGATATCAATGGCGCCAATGTAGGGTTGACGGGAGGTTATGTAAATTGACTTATTCTCGAAAATTTCATAACGTCAGGTTATGGAAAATAAAGAATTCCGGCGGCGTGCGAAGGCCGACATCGATGCAGACGCCGCCCGCGAAGCGGCGGAAGAGGCAAAGCGGCAACTCGCGTCGAGGCTGCGTCTGCGGCATTTGAACTGTTTTGTGGCGATTGCTCAGGAGCGCACGCTCGCACGCGCGGCGGCGCGTTTGCATTTGAGTCAGCCAGCCGTTTCGAAGACGCTCGTGGAGCTCGAACAATGGGCGGGCGCGCGTCTCGTCGAACGCGGGCGAAACGGCGCGGCGCTCACGGTGCAGGGCGAGCGCTTCCTGCGCTATGCGCTCGACGCGACGCGCGCGGTCGAGGCGTCCGCTCTCGCACTCGCGCGGCAGGACGCGCACGCAGCGCCAGCGGTGCGCCTTGGCGCACTGCCAACCGTGGCGACGGCGTTGCTGCCGGAAGCGCTCCTGCGTTTCAAGGCGTTGCGTCCGCAAGTGGGTGTGAAAATTCATACCGACTCGAATGCCGAGCTGCTGCGTGCAGTGAAAGCCGGCGAGCTCGACTTGATGGTGGGGCGCATGGCCGAGCCGGCGATGTTGCAGGGCGTGTCGTTCGAATATCTCTACACGGAATCGCTCCTCGTCGTCGTGCGCGCGGGGCATCCTCTCGCGAACGAAAGCGGCGCGCCCTCGCTTGGCGCCGTGCTCGGCTTTCCGCTCGTGATCGCGGGCGAGCGCACCGCGCCGCGCCATCACACCGAGGCGTTTTTCGAAACGCACGGCTTCGCCGTGCCTGAAGGCGCGATCGAAACGCAATCGGCTTCGGTGGCGCGCTTGATCGTCGCGGGTTCGGACGCCGTGTGGGTCGTGCCGCAGCGCGTCGCGCAAAGTGACATCGACGCTGGGCTGCTCGTGCAGATCGACGTGCCGGCCCCGCAGGGCGTGGAGCCGATCGGCATTCTTAGGCGCAGCACCGCGACGCTCGACGAAACAATTGGTGTCCTCGCGCAGCAATTGCGCGAATGCGCTCAAGCGGTGTGATACGTGCATCGTATTTAATTGGAAGTGCGAATTAATTTGAATGTACCGCTGACCAGGATTCATCGGATGAATTCAGGGCGCACCGACTCGCTTCGAATCACGAAAATTACATTTACCTTAACGATGACGAGCCTTTCCAATCACCCCACCCAACTGTTGTTCATATACCGAAATCAATTGAAAGAGACTGAAATATATGGAATGATATCGATTCTCATTACCGCGAAACTCTCCGCGGCCAAACAACAAGACCAGCCAGCCTAGCGTCGTTTCCCTCGGTCCTTTCGGGGCGGCCCAGCCAGCCAATTCACCCGCGTCGTCCGCGCCCGTTTTGCGCGCGTCGCACGGCCGGGTCGTATGCCTTGCACAGGGACCTCATGCTGAACCGGACGCCGCTCGCGAGTGCGCTCGCGCTGACCTTTGCTGTACCTTTCGCTACGACTGCACTCGCGCAAAGCGCGCCTGCCACCGCAGCTGCCACTGCAGCCACTGCCGCTTCGGGGGCGGCCGCCGCGCAGAGCAATCAGACGTTCCAGACCGCGCAGGCGGAAAGCGCCACGAACAACGCCACGCTGCCCACGATCTCCGTGTCGGGCCAAAGCGATGCCCAGGATTTCCAGGCGGAACGTTCGACCGTAGGCGCGAAAACGCCCACAGCGCTGCGCGATATTCCGCAGTCGGTCACGGTCATCAACAAGGCGGTGATGCAGTCGCAGGGCGCCACGTCGTTCCAGGATGCGCTGCGCAACGCGCCCGGCATCACGATCGGCGGCGCGGAAGGCGGCCAGATCGGCAACAACATCAACCTGCGCGGTTTCACGGCGCAAAACGACATTTACCTCGACGGCTTTCGCGACCGCAACCAGTACTACCGCGACACCTTCGACCTCGAGTCGATCGAAGTGCTCTACGGCCCCTCGTCGATGCTGTTCGGCCGCGGCTCCACGGGCGGCGTGATCAACCAGGTCACGAAGCAGGCGAACCTCAAGCCGCTCACTGAAGTGTCGACGACCATCGGCACCGACGACCGCTATCGCGCGACGCTCGACGTGAACCGTCCGCTCGGCGATCACGCGGCCTTCCGTCTCAATGCGTTCGGCCAGTCGATGGGCTCCACGCGCGATGTGATGAAGAACAAGGACTACGGTTTCGCGCCGGAGCTGCGTTTTGGCATTGGCACGCCGACCGAGGTCACGATCTCGGCGCTCATCCAGCACAACTACGACATGCCGGACTACGGCGTGCAGGCCGTCAACGGCCATCCGTTCGCGCCTTCGAAGAGCACGTTCTATGGCCTCACCGACGACCGCACGATCCAGGATGTGCAAACGGTTCAGGCGCGCGTGGACCATCGTTTCAACGACCAGTTCAAGATCACTAACCAGACGCAGTTCTCGCACTCGCTCACCGACGCGCGCGAGACCGCGCCCGGAGCGGTGCTAACGGGCCCGCTCGCTTCGAGCACGGCCCTCAAGAACGGCAACTTCACGAACCTGCCGCTCGAAGACCTGTACATCAAGCTTGCGAGCCACGACCGCGTGATCGAGAACCACTCGATCTACAACGATACGATGGCGCAATACAAGTTCACGACAGGCTTCCTGAAGCACGAGATGCTCGCGGGCATCGAGCTGGGCCACGACAGCTACACGAATCAGGCTTCCACGCGCAACAACCTGCCGATTCTCTCGCTGCTCAACCCGGTCTATATTTCGACGCCCTCGAACGTCACGACAACGGTAGGCAATCACGCGGAGTCGGGCGCAAACACGTTCGCCGCGTACTTCAACGAAACCATGTCGATCGGCGAGCACTGGAAGCTCATTGGCGGCGTGCGTTGGGATCGCTTCCAGGCCCATATTGCCAACACGATCAGCGCGCCGCTCTACGCGGACCAGACCAATACGTTCACGAGCGTGCGTGCCGGGGCGATCTATCAGCCGACCGACTGGCAGTCGTACTACTTCTCGTACGGCACGTCGTTCGATCCGTCGCTCGAAGCGCTCACGGTCACGAACAATACGCAGAACCTCTCGCCCGAACATACCAAGTCGTACGAAGTGGGCGCGAAGTGGGACCTGCTGGGCGGCAATCTTTCGGTTACCTCAGCATTCTTCCAGCAGGAGATGGACAACGCGCGCACGCAAACGTCGACGGGCGAGTACACGCTCGAAGGCGACATTCGCGTGCGTGGCTTCCAGGCGGGCGCAACCGGCCACATTACCAACAAGTGGCAGGTGTTCGCGGGCTACACGTATATGGACGGCGTGGTTCTCAAGGCGCTCGACGGCACCCAGGGCAACACGCCGGCGAATACGCCGCGCAATACCTTCACGCTGTGGACCACGTATGCATTCACGCCGCATTGGGAAATTGGCGGCGGCCCGACCTATATGTCGGCGCGTTACGCAGCGAACACGAATTACGTGGAAGTCGGCGGTTATACGCGCTGGGACGCAATGGCCGCGTACCACGAGAAGAAGTGGGACGTGCGGCTGAATCTGTTGAACCTGACCAACAAGTTCTACTACGACGCCCTCATCCAGTCGGACGGCGGACGTTCGGTGCCGGGCATTGGCCGCACGTTCCTTGCGACGGCCGACTACCGGTTCTGATTGCGGCGCCTTACGCGTGCGCCGACCTTTTTGCGTGCCGTCACGCGAAGCCCGCATAATGCGGGCTTTTTGCGTCACTGCGTGCAGGCGCACGAACGCGGCTGCTTTGCCGCTTATGCGGCACAACGAAGGAATTGACGATGCTGGTTCACGTCCCCAATGTACTGACGCCTGAGCAGGTTCACGCGCTGCGCGCACGCCTCGACAACGCAGGCGACGCCTGGGTGGACGGCCGCGCGACGGCCGGCTGGTCCGGCGCGCCCGTCAAGCGCAACGTGCAGATCGCCGAGCACACGCCCATCGCACGGGAGCTTGGCGACATGGTGCTCGCGGCCATCGAGCGCAATCCGCTCTTTATTAGCGCGGCGCTGCCGAATCAGGTGTATCCGCCGCTCTTCAACCGTTATGAAGGCGGCATGACGTTCGGCAGCCACGTGGATGGCGCCGTGCGCGTGCTGCCCAACGGCGTGAAGCTGCGCACCGACGTTTCGTGCACGCTTTTTCTCTCGTCGCCCGACGAATACGAGGGCGGCGAACTCGTGGTCGAAGACACCTATGGCGTGCAGGAAGTGAAGCTGCCGGCGGGCGACATGATCGTGTATCCGGCCACGAGCCTGCACCAGGTCACGCCGGTCACGCGCGGCGCGCGCGTGGCGAGCTTCTTCTGGGTGCAAAGCCTCGTGCGCGACGACACGAAGCGCGCACTGCTCTTCGACATGGACACCGCTATCCAGCGCCTGAACGCAAGCGACGCCGACGCTCAGGCGCGGCGCAGCCTCGTGGGCTGCTACCACAATCTTTTGCGACTTTGGAGTGAAACATGAGCTTTCCCGATACCGCCGAGATCGACGCGACGGCAACGCCGCGCACACGTCTCGACGTCGAACAGCGCGAGGAGCGCACGAAGCGCTCGCGCCGCGCGACCTTCATCAAGTGGCTGCGCAAGGTGCACGGCTGGGTGGGTCTGTGGGGCGCGGCGCTCGGCCTGCTGTTCGGCGCAACGGGGTTCGTGCTCAACCATCGCGCCGAGCCGCTGCGCATCTCTCCTGGCGCCCCCCAAGTCTCGACGGTGCAGATCGCCGTGCCGGACCCCGCCCCCGAAACACCGCGCGAAATGGTGAAATGGTTGCGTGCGCAACCTGATTTGAAGCTTCCGGCGCGCATGGGTCGCGTGCAGAAGGAGCCTGAGCACAACGTGGCCTGGGGCGATCGCACAGTCGTGCAGCCCGAACATTGGCAGATGATGTTCACGTCGCCCGGCGAGAGCGTGATGGTCGAGTACTGGGTGGACGACGACAAGCTCACGCTCAAGCGCAACGACAACTCGCTCGTCTCGACGATTACCAACCTGCACAAGGGTACGGGCATGAGCGTGGGCTGGGTGCTGTTCATCGACAGCTTCGCCGGGGCGCTCATTCTGCTTTCGCTCACGGGCGTGCTGCTGTGGACGGAGCTGAACAAACGCAAGACGGTGGGCGCTGTGCTGCTGTTCGGTTCGATTATCGTGGCGGTGTGCGTGGGCCTCGCGTAAGCGGCAACGCGTGAATCAGCAAACGGGCGCGAACGTCAATGTTCGCGCCCGTTTCTCTTTCAGTCCTTCATGCCGCGTTTGCGCAGCAAATACGTGTCCATGATCCATCCGTTCGCCTCGCGCGCCTGTGCGCGCACGCGGACGATCTCGTCTTTCACGTCTTCCAGGCGGCCCGACATCAGGATCTCGTCTGGCGTGCCGACATAAGCACCCCAGTAGATGTCGAGGTCCTCGCCCGGGAGCTGCGCATACGCGTTTTGCGCGTCGAGCATGACCAACGCGCTTTCCACGTCCTGCGGAAAGCCACCCTCCGCGAGCCGTCTACCTGTCGTGATGCTTACCGGCTTGCCGATGAAGTTCAGCGGCACGCGATGCTTCGCCGCGAGCGCCTGCACGCTGCTGATGCCCGGAATCACCTCGAAGTCGAACGCCAGCCTGCCATCGGCGAGAACGGAATCGAGAATGCGGATCGTGCTGTCGTAGAGCGACGGATCGCCCCAGACGAGAAACGCGCCGCATTGGCCGTCCGTCAATTCTTCTTCGATCAGGCGCTCGAATACGCGCTGCTTGTCGCGATTGAGCTCGTCCACGGCGGTCTTGTAATCGAGGCCTTCATCGCGGCGCCGCTCGGGGCTCGTCGCTTCCACGATGCGATAGTCGTGGTCCTTGATGAAGCGCGCGCAGATTTCCTTGCGCAGCGCGACGAGTTTGTCCTTGGCCGCGCCCTTGTCCATCACGAAGAACACGTCGGCGGCGTTGAGCGCTTCGATTGCCTGGACGGTCAGGTACTTCGGGTCGCCCGCGCCAATGCCGATGATAAGGATCTTTTTCACGTTGCAGTTCCGGAAATGAAGTCGTCGGTGCGGCGCAATGATAGCGCGAGTTCCGCGCTGTACCGCGCCCGCCCGCAGGGGCAATTTTCTTCAATACGCCAGCGTTGCGCACGTCTACCCTCTGCGCTTACTGATCGCCCATGGGCGTAGCGAGGAAAACTGTGAGCACTGCCTTGTCGATGGCCGCCTTCGCGCTGGCCACTTCCATCACCCCTGGACCCGTCAATATTGTTGCGTTGAGCGCGGGCGCGCGCTACGGGCTGCGCGCGAGCCTGCGCCACGTTACCGGCGCGACCGCGGGCTTCGTGTTGCTGTTGCTGCTGATCGGCCTTGGCATGCACGAACTGTTGACGCGCGTGCCGTTTCTCACGCGCGGGCTCGAATGGGCGGGCGTGGCTTTCCTGCTGTACGTTGCGTACCGGCTCGTCACCGACGATGGCCGCATCGACTCCCCGAACGCGTCGCGCGGCCCCTCGCTGCTGGTGGGCGCCACGATGCAGTGGCTCAACCCGAAGGCATGGCTCGCCTCGGTGGCGGGCATGGGCTTGTACGTGGCTTCCGGCGAAAGCGCGCTGGTCTGGCAGTTCGCTGCGATCTACTACGTCGTGTGCTATGTGTCGATTGCGTGCTGGGCGTGGGCGGGCGCGTCGCTGCGTCAGGCGTTGCGCGAACCGTCGCGCGTGCGCTTCGTGAACCGAGCGATGGCGTTGTTGCTTGCCGGCAGTGCGGTTTGGCTGGTGCTTGCCTGAATGCGCGACGACGACGTTGGCCAGCAAGTTAGCCGCGATACTGGCCTGGCGTTGCAGCGACGAACTGGCGGAACGCGCGTTGCAAATGCGCCTGATCGGCGAAACCGGCCTCGGCCGCGACATCCGCGATGGCGTGCCCGCGGCGCAGTTGCGCGCGGCTGAACTCGATACGACGATTCACGACATACGCATGCGGTGTCATGCCGTATTGCTCGCGAAACGCGCGAATGAGGTACGAGGGCGAAAGATCGGCTGCGGCGCAAATCTCTCCGAGCTTGAGCGCGCGCGTGTAATTGCCGTCGATGAATTCTGCGGCGCGTGCGAGGCGTTCGTTCGGCTCGCGTGCACTGACCGGCGCAGGATTGAGCGACTGCTGGAGCCTGGAGAAATACGCTACGGCCGCACATTCCTTGCGCAATGCCGACTCCTGAGGATCGACGAGCAGGTCGTAGAGCGCGTTGAGTCCATCGAACACATCGCGCTCCCAGCTCAAGGTCTGCTCGAATGGGCGGAAACCTTCGTGCGCGCCGAAACCCAGATCGTGTTGCAGCTTCGCGAGCCACGCCGTGTCGAGATAGAACATGCGGTAGGCCCAGGGCTCGTCCGCGGCCGGATTGCATGCGTGCACAACTTCCGGGTTGATGACCACTACCGCGCCCGCACTGATGTGCGAGAGCGTGCTCCCGTTCAGGTAGGTGCTGCGCCCGCCCGTGACCGCGCCGATCGAGAACGTGCTGTGCGCGTGACGGCCATAGCGGACCTTGCGTCCGTCGGCGATGGCGCGCACTTCGATGAACGGCAGGTCAGCGTCGCGCCAGAAGTACGGTTGCGCGTCAGACGTTGCGGTTTGCGGCATGGGAGACCCCGGAGCGATGCTGCGCGCATGATGCGACGCGAAACTTCGATATTAGCGCAAGGCAAGAAGGGCGGGGGACGTGATAGGCTTGCTCGAACCGTTTGAGTCATTCCCTTTTATTGCCAGGCACTGCACATGAACGAAACGAAGCCAGTGAATACAATGATTCGCCCGCTGAACGAGCAAGATGCGGACGCGTTTCAATCCATGCGTTTGCGGGCGGCGGAGAATGACCCTCAGGGCATCGCGTCGACGGCCGATGAGATAAGGCAACTGAGCCGCTCACAAAATGAGGCGCGTATTCGTGTAACCGACGAGCAGATTGTTTTTGGGGCGTTCGAAGGCGACGCGCTCGTCGGTATTGTTGGATTACTGCGCGAGGTGCGCCAAAAACTCGCCCATAAGGCGCTGATCTGGGGCGTGTTTGTCGATCCGGCGCGACGGGGTGGCGGGATCGCAAAGAAGTTGATGGCAAGCGCAATCGAACATGCGCGCTCAATTGGCGTGCTGCAGGTCCATCTCGTCGTCAGCGCGCAGAACCCCCGCGCTCAGGCGCTCTACCGTTCATGCGGCTTCGTGCGCTACGGCGTCGAACCGCGCGGCCTGTGCATCGACGGCGAATATGCCGACGACGAACTCATGGTGCTGTTTCTCGACGACCCGGCGGCCCCGGACTAAGCGTAACGCCCATGCCGCCCAGCGCACAAAAGACAACAGCTATCAAGTGTGGTGTAACGCACAGCGTAATCGGCCGAATTATGCGGCAGTCATCATTTCGTCATACCTAAGCGTCGATAATCCACCGCGAATAAATTGGCCAACGTGTCCGAGCCGCGCAACCATAGCGCGGCCGGCGCGACGAAGGCCCGGGGATTTCGACATGACCATTCGTCACCGCATCACGCTACTCATCGTCCTGATGTTTGTCGCGTTGTCCGCCATCGGCGGCTACGCGGCCCTCCAGGCCCGCCGCAGTGCCACCGACGTCCGCCAGGTTACCCAGGGCGTCGTGCCGAGCGCTCTCGCATCGTCCGACCTCGTGGCGCTCGTGAAAGACGTGCAGCTCGCCACCATGACGCTCGTCTACGCGCCCGACGCCACGGTGGCGTCGCTCGCGCAGAACGAGCTCAAGGACAAGGAAGCCGCGCTGCGCGCCGCGCTCGACGTGCAGCGCAAGGCGGCCGCGAGCCACGCGCAGGAAGGCCTCGTCTCGCAAGCGCAGGAAAGCCTCGCGAACTACTTCTCCGCCATCGACGACACCGCGAAGATGAAGGCGAGCGGCAAGAATGAGCTCGCGCAGGCCTATCTTTTCGCGAACGTCGCACAGTATCGCGACGAACTCGAAGGCATCGTCACGACGATGCGCGTGGAAAAGAACCGCCAGAAAGATGAAGCGATCCGCACGCTCAACAGCACGCTCGACACCACGACGAGCGCCATTGCCGGCGTGACGGGCGGCGCGGTGCTGCTGCTCACGCTGATCGGCGCGCTGCTGTACCGCCAGATCACGCGCCCGCTCTCGCACATGCAGGCCATGATGAGCGAGATTGCGTCGAGCCAGGACTTCACACGCCGCGTGCCCGTGGGCCGCATGGACGAAATCGGTCATTCGATCGTCGCCTTCAATGGCATGATCGAGAAGATCCAGCACAGCTCCGCGCAGCTCAAACGCAAGACCGCCGACATTCAGGCGATGCTGCAGAACATGCAGCAGGGCATTCTCACGGTCGTCGAAGGCGCGACGATCCACAACGAATATTCGGCGTATCTAGAGGCAATCTTCGAAACGAACGAGATTGCGGGCCGCTCGCTCATGGACCTCGTGTTCTCGCACTCGGATCTTGACGCCGACACGCTCTCGCAGATCGACGCCGCCGTGCACGCGTGCCTGGGCGAAGACGATGTGAACTTCGCGTTCAATCAGCATCTGCTCGTGAATGAAATCACGCGCACGCCGCCCGATGGCCGCGCGAAGGTGCTCGACCTGAGCTGGTCGGCGATCACCGACGAAAACGACGTGGTCGTGCGTCTCATGCTGTGCGTGCGCGACGTGACGGAACTGCGCGAACTCGCGGCCGAAGCCGGCGAGCAAAAGCGCCGCCTCGAGATGATCGGCGAGATTCTCGCGGTGAGCGAGGAGAAGTTCCAGCATTTCGTCGATAGCTCGACGAGCTTCATTCACGAAAACGAGCACATCATTCGTCAGCACGACTGCGCGGATACGAGCGCGATTGCCGCGCTGTTCCGCAACATGCACACGATCAAGGGCAACGCGCGTACGTACAGCCTGCAGCATCTCACGGGCGTGGTGCACGAGGTCGAGCAGCGCTACGACGCGCTGCGCCGCGAAGACACGAGCCACGCGTGGGACCAGCAGGCGCTGATCGCCGATCTGGAGCGCGTGAAGGCGGCGCTCGAGCACTATTCGAACATCAACGAGGTGAGCCTTGGGCGCGGCACGCGTGCGGCTGGCGCGCAGAACGGCGCGGCGAGCCTTGCGGTCTCGCGCGAAGCGATCGAACAGACGCTGCGCCTCGTCGATCGCACCGACGACAACGACCTGCCCGCGCTTCGCGCGATGCGCGCCGAACTGCGCGCCACGCTGCGCGCGATCGGCACCGAGCGCGTGGCCGACGTGCTCGCGAGCGTGACCGGCTCGCTGCCCTCGCTGGCACAGGAACTCGGCAAGGTCGAACCGGTGGTGAAGATCGAGGACCACGGTTATCGCCTGCGCAGCGAGGCTGCTGCCACGGTGAAGAACGTGTTCATGCACTTGCTGCGCAACTCGCTCGACCACGGCATTGAAATGCCGGCGCAACGCCGTGCGATTGGCAAGGACGAGTCGGGTCACATCGACATTGACGCAAATGTGCAGAACGGCGCACTGCACATGACGCTCGCCGACGACGGCCGAGGCCTCGCACTCGCGCGCATTCGCGGCATCGCGGTGGAGCGCGGCTGGCTTCAGGCGTACGAAGCGGTAAGCGACGAGGCGATCGCGGCATTCATTTTCCGCCCCGGCTTTTCGACGGCCGCGAACGTGACCGAAGTCTCGGGCCGCGGCGTGGGCATGGACGCGGTGCGCGACTTCCTCGAACGCGAGGGCGGCGCAATCGAACTGCGTTTCACCGACGAGTGCGCGGGGGCCGATTACCGGCATTTCCAGACCGTCGTGCGGTTGCCGCAGCAGTGGGCAGTGAAGATGGCGGATGCAACGCAAGCAAAGCAAGAGGAAGCGCTGGCGGGCTAGCGCATGGCGGGGGTGGCAGTGGTCTTACCGTATTTGATCGAAGGCGCGGCTCTTGTCGCGCTGGCCGCCGGCGTGCTCGCGGCGTGGCACAAGCGCGCGCAAACGCAGGCTCGAAACGCGGCGCGTGCGCAGGAAGCGGCGCACGCCGGTGCGCTCGCACAGGCGCAGGCGCGCCACGCGGCGCAGTGCGAAGACGCGGCGCGTGAAAACGCAGCCCTGGCCGGGCAGATCGAGTCGCTGCGCGCGGAACTCGCGCAGCGCCGGTCCGTGGCCGATGCGCTCGAAGCGTCGCTCGCAAGCGAGCGCGCGCAGCGCGACGACGCGATGCAGCACGCGGCGCGCATTGCGAGCGAGGCTTCGCGCCTGAAGCTCATGTCGTCGACGTTCGAGCGCTGGCACGAGCAGATGATCTCGCTGATGGCGCAGAACAACGACATGCACAAGAAGAACCAGGAGCTGTCGTCGATCGTGAGCCATGTGCTCATCGTCTCGCTCAACGCTTCGATCGAAGCGGCGCGCGCGGGCGCCGCGGGGCGCGGCTTCTCGATCGTGGCGGGCGAGGTGCGCTCGCTGGCCACGCGCTCGCAGGAATTGTCGAAGAGCTATCGCGACAGCCTGAACCGCAACGACCTGATCACGGCCGCGACGTTCCAGGACATCCAGGCGGGCGGCAAGATGATCGCGGCAACGCTCGCGAGCGTGGAAGCCTCGTCGCAACAGCTGCATCACCAGCTCGAAGCCACGCGCGCCGGGGCGCACGCATGATCGGCACGCACGCGAAGGACAGCATCGAGCGGATTTTTTTCGCGGCCGCGCGAATGCGTCTCGTGACCGACGCCCAGCACAGCTGCGAAATCGAGCCTCGCGTGGGCGAGGCGCCCCAGGGCGAGCACCTGGTCGTCCTGACGATTTCATCGATGCAGTTCCGCCTGCTCCTGCTCCTGCACTTCGAAGACGACGAGCGCACGCAGCGCTACTACGTAGCCGACGCCTCGCGCACGCTCACCGAATGCTTCATGGAGTTCGGCAACCTGTGCTGCGGGGCGATGAACCAGCAACTGGTCGAGCATTTTCCCGACCTCGGCATGTCCACGCCGTATGCGCTCAGCAGCGGGTGCCTGCCGTATCTGCGCGAATTGAAGCCGGATTATGTGCAGTCGTATGCGCTCACGATCGACCACGACGTGCGGCTCGGCGCCACGCTGTGCGTCTGCACGCAGGCGCCGCTCGATTTCGTGGCGAGCACCGCTGCCGTTGAAGCGCACGACAGCGCGGGTGAACTCGAATTGTTTTGAAGGCAGAGAACGGAAACATGAACGCGAACAAGCCAGTCAGCAAGCTGTTGCTGCTGGAAAGCGATACGGCGCGCGCCGAGGCAATTGCGCAAACGGCAGCCGCACACGATTGCGTGTGCGTGCCGGTGCGGCGCGAAGCGCTCTCGGCGGCGCTGAAGACGCACTACGATCTGGGCGGCGTGCTGCTGGGCGTTGACTTCGGTGGCACGTTCGAAGCCGCAGCAGCTGTGGCCGTCGCGCTGCAAGCCGAGCGCCCCGAACTGCCGGTCGTGTTGCGGCGCGCAGCCAACGAGCACAGCGATGCGCTGCCCGAACCATTGCGCCGCCTGCCGTGCGCAAGCTGGTACGAAAGCGAGCCTGAAACACTGGTCGCGGCGCTCGAAGCGCACGTGTTCTCGCACGACTACCCGGACCCGCTCGTGGACGGCATCACCGACATGACGCTCGGGCGCCTGCGCGGCCTCTTTCCCAGTCTTGAAGTGAACTGGGACACGCCGGGCATCGTGCGCGACCGCATCATCTTCGGCGAGGTGCTGACGCTCATTCCGATCGAGACGGCATGGTGCCGCGGCTGGCTCCTGATGCAGACCGAGGAGACGCCGCTGATCGAGCTGCTGCCACCGCGCGCGGGCCGCGACGAAGCGAGCGACTTCCGCGACGTGAATGGCGTGCTCGCCGAACTCACGAATCTCGTGTGGGGTGCGTTTCGCAACCGCTATCTGGGCAACGCACGCGCCGCCGACGAAGCGGGTTGGGGCCGCGCGCAGGTGCAGGTGCCGCTGCTCATCAATCATCGGCGGCGCTATTTGTCGTTTGGCTCCGACAATCCGCAGTTGTGCATCAAGTACCGGCTCACGTGCCCGAATACGGGCCGCGAAGTGGTGATAGACCAGCGCTTCGTGTTCAGCCTTGGCTGGTCGCGCGAAGGGTTTGACGAGACGGCCGCGCAGGCCGCCGCCGCCGCCGTGGAAGAGCAGGCCAGCGGCGAACTCGAATTATTTTGATCAAAGACGCGCCCTACACGGCGCGAAGGAGATGAACAGCATGGCAAAGATTCTGGTGGTGGACGATTCGAGCACGGTGCGCGACGAAGTGGCCGGTTTTCTGCGCAAGAACGGCCTCGACGTGGACACCGCGGTGGACGGCAAGGACGGCCTCGCGAAGCTGCGCTCGAACCCGGGCGTGAAGCTCGTGGTGAGCGATGTGAACATGCCGAACATGGACGGCCTCACGATGGTCGAGAAAATCCGCAGCGAACTGGCGAACACGGCCGTGAACGTGGTGATGCTGACCACGGAAAGCAGCCCTGCCATGAAGGAGCGCGGCAAGGCAGCGGGCGTGCGCGGCTGGATCGTGAAGCCTTTCAAGGGTGAAGCGGTGCTGGAAACGTTCCGCAAGCTGGCTAGCTGATTGCTTGCGGCGCTGCGGGTTCGGGCGCTCGTGCCGGCCGCCGGGCGGCTCCTTGCGATGGCCGAAGGAGCCGCTTAGACGCTATATAGCCAGCGCTCAGGCTGCCGCAAGCACAGCGTCGGCGCCGGCCGACACGTCCGCTTTCGTGGGGCTCAGCAGCACCGGAATCGACTTCGAAGTCGGCGTGCCCGCGCCATCGGCGATAGAGGAGAGCGGCACGAGCGGATTGGTCTCGGGATAGTACGCGCCGAGGCAGCCGCGCGGAATGTCGTACTCCACGAGCATGAAGTCCTCGACATGGCGCTCCACGCCGTCGTCCCACACGCTCGTGATGTCCACGTGCTGGCCCGGCTCGAAGCCGAGCATCGTCATGTCCTCGCGGTTCGCGAACAGCACGCGGCGCAGGCCATACACGCCGCGATAACGGTCGTCGAGACCATAGATCGTCGTGTTGTACTGATCGTGCGAGCGCGTGGTCATGAGCGTCATGAGCCGCGGGCCATGCTCGGCGCGCGCGCGGTGGATCGGCGTGTCGAGTGCGATGGCGTGCACGACGAACTGCGCCTTGTTGCTAGGCGTTTTCCACACGCGGTCGCGCGAGGCTACGCCCAGGTGGAAGCCGCCCGGTTGCTTCAAGCGCTCGTTGTAGTTCTCGAAACCGTCGAACACTTTCTCGATGCCGTCGCGGATCTTCGCGTAGTCGGCGGCGAGGTCGAGCCAGTCCACCTTGTCGCTGCCGAGCGTGGCGTGCGCCATGCGCGCGACGATGGCGATTTCCGAAAGCAGGTTCGTCGAGGCGGGGCGGTTCATGCCGTACGAGATGTGCACCATGCTCATCGAGTCCTCGACGCTCACGCCTTGCGGCACGCCGTTTTGCAGGTCGATCTCGGTGCGGCCGAGCGTGGGCAGGATCAGCGCGTCGCGGCCGTGCACCAGATGGCTGCGGTTGAGCTTCGTGGTCACGTGCACCGTGAGTGCGCACGCGCGCATGGCTTCCCACGTGCGCGGCGTGTCGGGCGTGGCGATCGAGAAGTTGCCGCCAAGACCGATGAATACCTTCACGTGGCCTTCGAGCATCGCGTGGATCGTCTCCACGACGTCATAGCCGTGCTCGCGCGGCGGCTCGAAGTCATAGGCCTTGCCGAGGCGGTCGAGAAACGCCTGCGTGGGCTTTTCCTCGATGCCGACCGTGCGGTCGCCCTGCACGTTCGAATGGCCGCGCACCGGGCACAGGCCCGCGCCACGGCGGCCAATGTTCCCGCGCATCATCATGAGATTCGAAAGCAGCTGGATCGTCGCCACCGAATTCTTGTGCTGCGTGAGGCCCATGCCCCACGTCGAAATCACGGCACGGCCCTTGACGTAGATGTCGGCGAGCTTGAGCACCTCTTCGATCGGCACACCCGCTTCGGCCACGATCGTGTCCCACGATTCGGCGCGCAAGTCGGCGGCGAAGGCGTCGAAGCCAACCGTGTGCTCAGCGATGAAAGCGACGTCGAGCACGCGTTCGGTGCCGTTCGCGAGCGCTGCGTCGTCGAGTTCGATCACGCGCTTGGCCACGCCCTTGATGAGCGCGAAGTCGCCGCCCACGCGCGGGCGGATGAACACGGAGCTGATCTGCACGCCCTTGGGCGAGAGCATGTCGAGCGTGTGCTGCGGGCTCGCGAAGCGCTCCAGCCCGCGCTCTTTCAACGGATTGATCGAGACGATGGTCGCGCCGCGCTTCGCGCATTCGCGCAGTTCGCCAAGCATGCGCGGATGGTTCGTCGCCGGGTTCTGGCCGAAGATGAGCAGCGTGTCGGCGTGCTCGAAGTCGTCGAGCGTGACCGTGCCCTTGCCGATGCCGACCGTGCCGGGCAGGCCGCGGCTCGTGGCCTCGTGGCACATGTTCGAGCAGTCGGGGAAGTTGTTCGTGCCGTACATGCGCACGAACAGCTGGTAGAGGAACGCGGCCTCGTTGCTCGCGCGCCCCGAGGTATAGAACGCAGCGCGATTCGGGTCGTCGAGCGCGTTGAGATGTTTCGCGATGAGCCTGAACGCATCGTTCCACTCGATCGGCACGTAGCGGTCCTGCAGCGCGTCG
Source organism: Paraburkholderia sp. J10-1 (assembly GCF_905220165.1). Lineage (NCBI taxonomy): Bacteria > Pseudomonadati > Pseudomonadota > Betaproteobacteria > Burkholderiales > Burkholderiaceae > Paraburkholderia > Paraburkholderia sp. J10-1. The sequence continues at coordinate 450,521 of NZ_CAJMYW010000002.1, forward strand.
TAGACGAGCGGATCGGTCAGGCGGCCATGCTGCTCCAGTTCGTAGTCCGATTGCGCCATCAGCTCGCTAACGGTGTGCTCCTGGAAGAACTGGGGCGTGACGCGCTTGCTGGTCGCCTCCGCCGCCACGGCCTTCACGCCGTTTTCGCAGAATTCGAACGTGGACGCGTGCTCGCGGTCGGGCCACGCACAACCGGGGCAGTCGAAGCCGTCGGGCTGGTTCTGCTTGAGCAGCATACGGTAGTCGCCGCCCGTCACCCTTTCCTTGATGAGGTTGATGGCGACCTGCTTGAGCGCGCCCCAGCCTGCGGCGGGGTGGTGATACGGCTCGATGCGACCTTGCGGCTTCTTCATGATGCGGTTGGCTTTTCGTGTTCCAGGGCGGTCTGCCCGATGAGCCAAGACTACTGTGTTCCTGTGCCCCCGGAGATCACAGAAAAACCGAAAAGCAAGGGATACAGTTGCGGCGTTTTGTCATAGACTTGCGGGGATCGACCGCGCGCGCGGCCCGACCCCTTTCCGGCTGCCTGGACCCAACCCGAACGTGACCCGCTACGAGCAACTCGCCGACGATATCGAAGCCGCCGTGCGCCGCGGCGTGTTCGGCCCCGGCGAGCGCATTCTCTCCGTGCGCCGCGCGAGCCAGCAGCACGGCGTGAGCATCAAGACGGTGCTGCGCGCCTACGCGCTGCTGGAAAGCCGCAGCGTGATCGAGTCGCGGCCGCAATCGGGGTATTTCGTGCGTGCGCGCGTCGGCGCGCCGCAAGGGCGCGGCGCGGTGGGCACACCAGGCTCGCAGGACAACGACGCCATGACAGTGGGCAAGCCGCGCCGGGCGAGCGCGCCGAGGCAGCCCGTGCCCGCCAACGTGGACGTGAGCCGGCTCGTGCTCTCCACGCTGCGCAGCATCGGTGCGCAGGATGCCGTGCCGCTCGGCTCGCCGTACCCGGACCCGGCGCTGTTCCCCTGGCGGCGCATCAACCAGTACGCCAATGCCATCGCGCGCCGCCACGCGAGCTGGAACCTCATCGACGACCTGCCGCCCGGCAACCCCGAGCTGATCCGCCAGATCGCGCGGCGCTACGCCGAAAACGGCGTGAGCGTCGATCCCGAGGAAATCGTCATCACCGTGGGCGCGACCGAGGCGATCAACCTGAGCCTGCAGGCGGTGGCGAGGCCGGGCGACACGGTGGCCGTCGAGTCGCCCACCTACTACGCGATGCTGCACGCCATCGAGCGTCTGGGCATGCGCGCCATCGAAGTGAGCACGCACGCTCATACCGGCATCGACCTCGACGCGCTGGAGCGCGTGCTCGAGCGCCAGAAGGTGGCGGCCTGCATGGTGATGCCGAACTTCCAGAATCCGCTCGGTTTTCGCATGCCCGACGCGAACAAGGCGCGGCTCGTGGCGCTTGCCGAGGCACACGATTTGCCGGTGATCGAGAACGACGTCTACCAGGAGCTGTACTTCGGGCAGACGCGGCCTTCCACGCTCAAGCAGTTCGACACGCGCGGCCTCGTGCTGCATTGCGCCTCGTTTTCGAAGAGCCTGTCGGCCTCGTACCGCATCGGCTGGGCGCTGCCGGGGCGTTACCGCGCGCAGGTCGAAAAGCTCAAGTTCCTCAACACGCTCACGACCCCCTCGGTTCCCCAGGTGGCGCTGGCCGACTACTTGCGCCACGATGGCTACGACCGGCACCTGCGCCGCGTGCGGCGCTTCTACCGGCAACAGGCGCGGCTCATGCGGGCGATGGTGGAGCGCTTCTTTCCGGCGGGCACGCGCACCTCGGAGCCGCAAGGCGGCTACGTGCTGTGGGTGGAACTGCCGCCGCGCGTCGATTCGATGCGGCTCTATCAGGCGGCGCTCGCGCAAGGCATTACCATTGGGCCCGGCTACATGTTCTCGATGCGCAACGAGTATCACCACTACATCCGGCTGAATTACAGCTACCCATGGAACGCGCAGACCGAAGCCGCGCTGAAGACGCTAGGCGAAATGGCTGCGAAGATGGCATGAGGAGACAGACGATGAACGCAGACGAAGAGCGCGAAGACGCCGACGCAGACGAGGCGGGCGTCGACCCGGTGCTGATTGCCGTGCTCGAGCAATTGTGGCGCGCCGAGTGCGAGAAGCACGGCCAGCCTGAGCGCCCGGGCCGCGCGTGGTCGCTTGCGAAACTCTCGAAGCAGGCCGGCGTGCCAATGAGCGGATTGCGCAGACAATTGACGTCGCTCGTGGACAGCGGCCTCGTGGTGACGACGCAGGCCGAAGATGGAACCGGCACGGCGAGTTTGTCCGATGAGGGGCGCGCGTTTTGTGCGGAGGTGTTCGGCGAGCCCGAAGCGTAGCGCCAGCCATCGCCATGCGCGAGTGAGCCGCGTTTGCCGGTGTTAAGCTACGCCAACGTCATCGCCCTCAAGACCATGGACTACATCGACAGCCTGCGGATCTTCCGCTCCGTCGTCGAGGCGCGCAGCTTCACGCGCGCCGCGGACATGCACAGCCTCACCACGCCCGTCGTTTCGCGCGCCATCGCACGCCTCGAAAAGCGCCTTGGCAGCCGGCTCTTTCATCGCAGCACGCGCGCGGTGTCGCTCACCGAGACGGCCGAGCGCTTCTACGAAGGCTGCTGCCGCGTGCTCGACGACCTCGACGCACTGGAGGCCGACGCCACCGTGCAAACGCGCGAGGCGAATGGCGTGCTGCGACTGGTCGCGCACACCACGGCCACCGTCAATCGCCTCGTGCCGCTCATTGCCAGCTTCAAGCGCGCGCATCCCAAGGTCACGCTCGACGTGATCCTCACCGAGCGCCCCGTCGATCTCATCGCGGACGGCTACGATCTCGGCCTCGTGCTGCCGTTCATGCTCAATAACGAATCGACCGTCACGCGCTTGCTGGAGCGCATTCCGCTCGCGCTTGTCACGACGCCCGCGTATCTCGAAGCGCATTCCACGCCGAAACATCCCGCCGACCTCGCCGACCACCTGTTCGTGCCGATGCCGCCTTCCATGCGCAAGCCCATGATCGTGTTTCGCGTAGGCGACGAGGAAGTCGTCGTGCCGCTGCACCACGAGATTGCCTCGAACAACCCCGAGTTCAACCGCGAGATGGTGCTGCAAGGCTTCGGCATCGGCATTCTTCCCGTCGCGCTCGTGAGGGAGGAGCTTGCGGCGGGCAAACTCGTGACGGTGCTCGACGCGTACCCGCTCGTCGACATGCAGATCGAGATTCGCCTCGCCTACACCACGCGCACGCTGCTGCCGGCCAAGGTGCGCGCGTTCATCGACCACGCCACGGCTTTTTTCGACGGCATGGCGCACGACGCGCCCGCCGAGGCGAAGGCAATCTGAAAGCTTTGCGACGATTGTTGTCGCCGCGGCCATAATGTGATGCCGCCCGTAAGGCTTGTTCGGGGCCCGATTGGCGACTACTCTGTGCATATGCACATCTATCAGTCACCCGAGCACGACGATTGCTTTGCCGTACGCCAGGCCGCGCGGCATCTGTCGCAGCTTTACGAGCGTCACCTGAGCGCGGCGGGGCTCACGCCCACGCAGTTCAGCATACTCGGCGCGCTCGGCCGTGCGTCGAGCCTCACGATGGCGGAACTCGGCCGGTCGATGGTGATGGAGCGCACCACGCTCGTGCGGGCCTTGCGGCCGCTCTTGCGCGGCGCGCTCGTGGCCGACGCGCCGGACCTGGGCGAGCGCCGCCGCCGGCTCGCGCTCACCCAGGCGGGCCGTTCGCGGCTCGACGCGGCGCATGAACACTGGCGCGCCGCGCAGGACGAATTCGAGCGCCGCTTTGGCGCGCAACGCGCCGCGTGGCTGCGGCGCGAGCTGTTTCGCATCACACGGGCTGTCTAACGTTGCAATGGATTTGCGGGTTGCGTCGCGTTGCTTCATACGGCGGCGTTTTTTTATCTTTAGTAGTGTATATGCACAGGTAAACGTCATGTCGAGTCCTTCCACTCCCGTTGCGGTCGAGCCGGCGCAGGCGAGCGAGCGTGCGCGCATCTCGCGCATGCGTCTCGCGCTAGGCGCGGTCGCTCTCGTGCTGGCGGCTGCCGCCGGCTACTGGTTCTTCGTGCTGCGCTTTGTCGAGACCACCGACGACGCCTACGTGGGCGGCAACGTCACCGTGATGGCGCCGCGCGTGAGCGGCTTCGTCTCGGACATTCCCGTGCAGGACAACCAGCGCGTACACGCGGGCCAGGTCCTGCTGCGCCTCGACTCGCGCGACTATGACGCGAAGCTTGCTCAGGCCAACGCGGAGTTGGGTAGCGCGCGCGCCGCAGTCGACGAACTGCAGGCGAAGCGCACGTTGCAGGAAGCGGTGATCAACCAGCATCAGGCCGAAGTGCGCGCATCGAATGCGGAACTCACGCGCAGCGCTCAGGACCAGACGCGTTACCGCGAACTGGTGAAGGACGACGCGGTATCGAACCAGCTGGTCGAGCGTGCGGATTCCGACTACGCGAAGGCCCAGGCATCGGTTGCGCAAAGCGGCGCAGCGGTGCTGGCGGCGCAACGCCAGCTCGACGTGCTGGCCGCGCAGATCAACGACGCACAAGCGCGGGTCGCGACCGCCGAGGCCAACCAGCGCCTCGCACAACTGAACGTCGAATACACGACGCTGACCGCGCCGGTGGACGGCTACATCGGCAACCGTACGGCGCGCGTGGGCACGCTTGCCAACGTGGGTGCGCCGCTGCTCACCGTGGTGCCTGCCACGGGTCTGTGGGTGGACGCGAACTTCAAGGAAGATCAGTTGAAGAAGATGCACGCGGGCGATCGTGCCGACGTGACGCTCGACGCAGCCAGCGGCACGTTGCACGGCACCGTGGAAAGCCTCGCTCCTGCCACTGGCGCGACCTTCAGCGTGCTGCCGCCCGAGAACGCCACGGGCAACTTCACGAAGATCGTGCAGCGCGTGCCGGTGCGCATCCGCATCGACGCCAATACGTCCGCGGGCCTGGAAGGCGCGCTGCGGCCCGGTCTTTCGGCGACCGTGAAGGTGCATCTGTCCGAAGCGCACTGAAGAGGTCACTGCGATGAACGCCACTACCAGCGCCGACCCGACGCTCGCTCCCCATCTCCAGCCGATGGCGCAACGCGCCTTTGCCTTCGCGCTGATGTGCATCGGCTTCTTCATGGCCACGCTCGACATCCAGATCGTCGCTTCGTCGCTGCGCGACATCGGCGGTGGTCTTTCCGCGAGTCAGGACGAGCTTTCGTGGGTGCAAACGGCTTATCTGATTGCCGAGATCATGGTGATCCCCATGTCGGGCTGGCTCTCGAAGGTGTTCTCCACGCGCTGGCTCTTCGTGGCCTCCGCAGTGGGCTTCACGATCACGAGCATGCTGTGCGGCCTCGCCTGGGACATCAACTCGATGATCGTGTTTCGCGGCCTGCAAGGCGCACTCGGCGCGGCGATGATCCCCACGGTGTTCACCACGGCCTTCGTACTCTTTCCTGGCAAGCAGCGTCTCGTTGCCTCCACAACCATTGGCGCGCTCGCTTCGCTCGCGCCCACGCTCGGCCCCGTGATTGGCGGCTGGATCACCGATCAATGGTCGTGGCATTGGCTCTTCTATCTGAACCTCGTGCCGGGCATTGCGGTGGCGGCGCTGGTGCCCAAGTACGTGAACATCGACAAGCCCGATCTTTCGCTTCTCAAGCGAGGCGATTATCTCGGCATCGCGCTCATGTGCGGCTTTCTTGGCTGCCTCGAATACGTGCTGGAAGAGGGCCCGCGCAAGAACTGGTTCGGCGACGACGTGATCGTGGCCTGTACGTGGATCTCGGCGATCTGCGGCTTTCTCTTCATCGTGCATGCGCTCACGGCGAAGGACCCGATCGTCGATCTGCGCGCGCTGCTCGTGCGCAACTTCGGCATTGGCAGCCTGCTTTCGTTTGTCACGGGCATCGGCATTTTCGTGGCGGTCTATCTCACGCCGCTCTTTCTTGCGGAAGTGCGCGGCTACAGCTCGCTGCAAATCGGCTTGTCGCTGCTTTCGGTGGGGGTGTTCCAGTTGCTCGCACTTGGCGTTTATGCCTTCGCTACGCGTTTTTTCAGCATGCGCGCGCTGATGCTGTTCGGGCTGATCTGCTTCGGGCTTGGCTGCTACCTGTATGTGCCGCTCACGCACGACTGGGGCTGGCAGCAGTTCCTCCTGCCGCAGGCGCTGCGCGGCATTGGCCAGCAGTTCGCCATTCCGCCCATCGTCACGATGTCGCTCGGCTCACTGCCGCCTTCGCGGCTCAAGTCGGCGAGCGGTCTCTTCAATCTCATGCGCAATCTGGGCGGCGCAATCGGCATTGCCGTTAGCGCGACGATGCTCAACGACCGGCTCAACTTCCACTATCTACGCCTGAACGAGAGCGTGAGTGGCGGCGTGCCGCAGGTGCAGTTGCTGCTGGCGGGCCGCGCCGTGTACTGGCAGTCCGTGGCGGGCAATGCGATCGATGCCGCAGAAGCCGGGCTCGCACAGCTGCACGCGCTGATTCTGCGCGAGGCGCTCGTGATGACGTTCTCCGATACGTTCTTCGTGCTCTCGCTTTGCTTCCTGGTCGCCATTGCGAGCGTGGCGTTCTCCAAGCCGATTTCGCTGGGCGCGCCGCCGCCCGACGCCCATTGAGGTGCTTCATGCCAACCCCGACCACTCCTGAACGCTCATCGAAGCCCATGCGCCTCGTGCTCTCCCTGCTTTCTGCCGCCGTGCTCGCCGCGTGCGCGGTGCAGCCCGCGCAGCATCCCGACCTGAGCGCCACGGTGCACGAAACGGCGCCCACGGCATGGCGTATCGACGCGCCGCACGACGCCATCGAGGCACGCGCCTGGTGGGCGCAGTTCGGCGATCCGACGCTCGACACGCTGCTCGCCACGGTGCTCGAAGGCAACCTCGATTTGCAGGCCGCCGCCGAGCGCGTGAAGCAGGCGCAAGCGGTCACCACGCAAAAGCATGCGGCGCTGCTCCCGCAACTCGACTTCACCGCGCACGGCGCCTATGAGCGGCAGAACACGCCGCCGCCGCTTGGCTACGTGAAGCAGGCGGGCGCGGGGCTCGCGCTGAGCTGGTCGCCCGACGTATTCGGCGGCGAGCGGCTCGATCTGCTCGCGGCGCAAGCGAACCTCGTGGGCCAGAAGCACGCGCTCGATGCCGTGCGTCTCGCGCTGGCGGCGAATACGGCTTCGGCGTATGTCGATCTGCGCTACGCACAGGCCGAGTTGAAGATCCTTCAGGACAACCTGGAGATTCGCAAGCGCACCTTGCTGCTCACGCAGGACCGGTTGAAATACGGCCTCTCCACGCAACTCGACGTCGCGCGTGCGCAAACGCAGCTAAGCGAACTGCAGGCACGTATCCCGCGCGCGCAGGCCAGCATCGACCATCAGTTGAACCTGATCGCGGTGTACACGGGGCGCACGCCGGAGTCGGTGGCGCAACTCGCGCTCGCGCAAACCGCGCCCATTCCTGGCGTGCCCACGAGCGTGCCGCAGATGCTGCCTTCCGAAGCCCTGCTGCGCCGCCCCGACGTGCAGGCCGCTTACGCTACCGTGCAGCAGCGCGCGGCGGAAGTGGGCGTGGCACGCGCCGAGCGCTATCCGAAGTTCACACTCAATCTCACGGACGGCATTCTCGCGGCGTCCTACCTCGGCATGCCCACGCTCACCGACAACCTCTTTAGCGCGGCGATCGGCGCGACGAGCCCGATCTTCAACGCGGGGCGCATTACGGCCGACATCGATCAGAGCGAGAGCCGCATGCGCGAGTCGCAGCTGAATCTGCAACAGACCATGCTGGAGGCTTTGCGCGAAGTGGAAGACAGCCGCAGCGATCTTGTGAGCACGGCCAGCCAGACGCAGCAGTTGAACGACGCGCTGGCTTCGTCGGCGCAGTCGCTCAAGCTTGCCAACCAGCTTTACAAGGGCGGTGCGACTGACTTTCTCGACGTGCTGAACGCGCAGCAAACCTTGCTCGCCGATCAGGACCTGCTCAACGACGCGCAGCGCGAGCGCGCGCAAGCGGCGGTGGCGCTGTACCGGTCGCTCGGCGGCGGATGGAGCCAGAGCGGCGACGTCGTGCTCGCGCAGGAAACGCCCGCGCACGGCGGCTGAAGGTCACGGACAACGTCGTGACCGCGACCTCAAGCGCCGGAAGCCGCCTCGCGCGCAAGCGAGCGCCACTGCGCGGGCGTCATGCCCACGTGGCGCTTGAAGCCGCGCTGGAACGCGGCGTCCGACTGGTAGCCCACGAATTCGCCGATCTCCGCCACGCTCTCGTTGCCTTGCGCGAGCATGCGGCCCGCGAGCGTCATGCGGATATCGGTGAGCACGTCGGCGGCCGAGCGGCCGATGGCCTCGTCGAAGTGCCGCGCAAACGTCGCGCGCGACATGTGGCAAAGCTCGGCCAGCTCGGGCAGCGTCCAGGGCTTGCCGGGCGTTTCGAACATGGCGTCGATGGCCGGTTGCAGACGCGGGCGCTGCGCGAGCGCGAGCAGGCCGCGCGGCGGGGCGTCGCCGGCGCTGGCATAGCGCAGCGTGAGCCCGAAGAGCGCGCCCGACAGATGGTTCACGAGCGACTCGCTGCCAGGCGCCGCCTCATAGGCTTCGTCGCGCAACAGCGCGATCAGGCGCACGAGACGTTCGGGCGGCTGCGCGCCATCGCGCGCGCTATGCACGACGAGGCGCGCAGGCAGATTCTCGCGCAGCAGGCGCTGCGGCACGGCCGGCAGCAGGAAGCGGCCGCACAGCACGTCGGCGGCGGCGCCTTCGCCTGCATTCGTTTCGACGGTCACGCCGTTTTCCGTGCGCGTGGCGACGGCGGCGGGCGCCGCGCCGCTGCCATCGTGCAGCACGTGCGCGCTGCCCGACGGAAACAGCACGATGTCGCCGGCATGCAGCGCGACGGGCGCGCCGTGCGCATCCTCCACGATGGCGCGTCCGGCAATCAGCACGTGATAGCGGATCTCGCGCTCCTTCGCCCCTGGCTCATCGATGCGCCAGGGCGCGCCGAAATGGCAGCGCACGTCGAGGCGGCCGGCAACGGGCATCAGCGCGAGAAGGCGGCTCAGCAGATCCATGGTGGGCGAGTGAGACGAATGAGCATGAAGTCGCGCCATTCTGGCATTAAAAGCGCGATGGTGCGCGCATACACTGCATCCATGCCATCGACGATGGCAACGCGACACAGACACCCGTTCGCGACCATGCAACGTTAAAGGAGCAAAACATGTCCCGTCTTTCCGCCGTCAAGCCTGAAGCCGCTACCGGCGCCGCCGCCGAAATCTTTGCGAAGATCCGCAAGGCCGTGGGCAAGGTGCCCAACGCGTACGCCACGATCGGCACACATAGCCCCGAAGCGCTGGGCGCGCTGCTCAACGTCGAAGCCGTGATCGCCGCTGGCACACTGTCCAAGCCCGACGTCGAAGCGATCAAGCTCGCGGTGAGCGAAGTGGCGGGCTGTGATTACTGTCTTGCGGCGCACACGCTGGCGGGCAAATTCGCAGGCCTCGCGCCGGATACGATGAAGGCGGTGCGCGCAGGAGACGCGACCGGCGATGCAAAGCGCGACGCGCTCGTGCACTTCGTTCGCCTGCTGGTGACCACGCACGGCACAGTGCCCGAAGCGGAAGTGAGCGCCATTCGCGAAGCCGGTTATACCGAGCGCCAGATCGTGGAAATTGCGCTCGCCGTGACGTCGATTACGTTCACGAACCTCGTGAACCGCATCAACGATACGACGCTGGATTTTCCGGCCGCGCCGTAATGTAACGGCAACAGTTTTACCCACCCCGCGTGCGCTGGACACGACATCAATCGTGCCAGCGCACGCGAGCGCATGTTCGACAAAATCGTTTGAAAGTGTGCATATGCATACTTAGAATGTAAGTGGAACGGCGTACATCAAAGGAGAGTTGTCCATGAGCAAGCTGAATTCGCGCGAGATCGTTTTGTGCCAGCCGGTGCGTACGGCAATTGGCGGTTTCAACGGTGCGTTCAAGGGCGTTCCCGCCACGGAGCTAGGCGCGGCGGCCGTGCGCGAAACGCTCGCGCGCGCGAAGCTCGATCCCGCGCGGCTCGGCTCCGTGGTGCTCGGCAACGTGATCCAGGCGGGCAACAAGATGAATCCTGCCCGTCAGGCCGAGCTTGGCGGCGGCGTGCCGGTTCAGGTGCCCGCGCTCACGGTCAACCGCGTGTGCGGCTCAGGCGCGCAAGCCATTGCGAGCGCCGCGCAGGAGGTGATGCTGGGTCTTGCCGATGTTGCGCTCGCGGGCGGCATGGAGAACATGGACCGCGCGCCGTATCTGCTGGACGGCGGCCGCTGGGGCTATCGCATGGGCAACGCCGAGATTCACGACAGCATGCTGCGCGATGGTCTCGTCGATGCATTTTCGGGCCAGCATTCGGGCTGGCATACGGAAGACCTGGTGACGCAGTCCGCGCTCACGCGTGCCGAGCAGGACAACTGGGCCGTGCGTTCGCAACAGCGCTTTGCTGCCGCACAAGCGGCGGGGCGCTTCAAGGAAGAAATCGCCGCGGTGGAAGTGAAGGGCAAGAAGGGCATGGAGCGCATCGATACCGACGAAGCGCCGCGCCCCGACACGACGCTCGAAGCGCTTGCAAAGCTGCGCCCCGCGTTTCGCCCGGACGGCACGATCACGGCGGGCAACGCACCGGGCCTGAACAGCGCGGCGAGCGCGATGCTCGTGGCCGAGCGCGGCTTCGCTGAAAGCGAGGGACTTTCGCCGATGGTGAAGCTCGTGGCGTGGGGCGTGGCGGCGGTGGAGCCGGGCATGTTCGGCCTTGGCCCCGTGCCCGCCGTGCAACTCGCGTTGGCACGCGCAGGCTGGTCGCTTGCCGATGTCGATCGCTTCGAGATCAACGAGGCATTCGCGGCGGTGCCGCTTGCGGTCATGAAGCAACTTGGCATTCCCGAGGACATCGTGAACGTGGAAGGCGGTGCGATCGCGCATGGCCACCCGATCGGCGCGACGGGCGCGATTCTCACCACGCGTCTCGCATGGTCGATGCAGCGCGACGGGCTGCGTCGCGGCGTCGTGACGCTTTGCATCGGTGGCGGCCAGGGTATCGCGCTCGCGCTTGAGAAAGTATGATGGCCGGGCCACGTGAGGCGAATTGGACTGGGATACAGGCGGGGAACACGATGACGAAGCGGATCACACGCGAGGAATGCAACTGTTTTGCGCTGCGGCAGGCGGCACGTTTCGTCACGCAGCTTTATGAGCGGCACCTCTCGCAGGCGGACGTCACGGCCGCGCAGTTCACCATCCTCTCGCGCCTCGCGGGACGGCCCGACGCCACGGCCGCCGAACTCTCCGACGACCTCGTGATGGACCGCACGACGCTCGTGCGCGCGTTAAAGCCGTTGCAGCGCGACGGCCTCGTGCTCACGGCGGCGGCCGAGCACGACACGCGCACGCTGGTCTACCGTCTATCGGCTGCGGGCTTGCGCCGCTACGACAAGGCGCACGCGTTATGGCTCGAAGCGCAGGCCGAGTTCGAGCAGTACATGAAGCGCGACCGCGCGAAAGCGTTGCGCTCCGAACTGTTCGCACTCACGAAAGCGGCAGCGGGCTGACACTCCACTTACGCAAGCACGCGTTTCGTAAGCCCTTCAGGCAAGGCGGCCACGCCAGCGATCAGATCTGGCGCGAAAATGGCATCATGAGCATCCCAGGAGTCTGACGCTTTGCCGCCGGGTTCTCATGAGACGATATCGACCGCCGCCGCCCAACTTTCTGCGTGACCACGCGCACCCAGCCTGGCGCGATATTGCGTTGACGACGCTGCCCGTGGCCCTGTTCTGCGCGGTGGTCGTCGGTCTTGTCCTCTGGCTCGTCGACCCCGCGCCGCCGCGCACGATCACGATCAGCGCGGGCCCTGCCGACAGTTCCTTCATGCAGATGGCGCAAGCCTATCGCGCGATCCTCGCGCGCAACGGCGTGAAGCTCAAGATCCTCGAATCGGACGGCTCGGTGCAGAACCTGCAGCGCCTGCTCGATCCGAAGCAACGCGTGGACCTCGCCTTCGTGCAGGGCGGCGTGGCCGACGGTGTGGACACACGCTCGCTCATGTCGCTTGGCAGCGTGGCATATCTGCCTATCATCGTGTTCTATCGCGGCTCGGGTCTCACGCGCCTCGCCGACCTCAACGGCATGCGCATCGCCATTGGCCGCGTGGGTAGCGGCACGCGCGAGCTTGCGCTCAAGCTGCTCTCCGCGAATGGCATCGACCCGGGCGGCGACTCCACCTTCCTGCCGCTCGACGGCATGGACGCGGCCACGGCGCTTGTCTCGGGCCGCGTCGAGGCCGCCATGCTGAGCGGCGACTCGACCACGCGCGCGCTGATGTTGCGCCTGCTCGACATTCCCGGCATTTCGGTCATGAGCTTCGGCGAAGCGGCTGCTTATACGCGGCTTTTTCCGTACCTGGACGACGTCGACCTGCCGCCTGGCGTGCTCGATTTGCGCAGGCGCCAGCCACGCGAAACCGTGCATCTGATCGGCCCGACCGTCGAACTCGTCGCGCGCGACACGCTGCATCCCGCGCTCTCCGATCTGCTTATCGAAGCAGCGGGCGAAGTGAACGGCGCACCTGGACTGCTGCAGAGGGAAGGCCAGTTTCCGAGCCCGGCGGTGCACGACTTCCGTGTGAGCGAGGACGCCATGCGCTATTACAAGTCGGGCAAGAGCTTTCTCTATCGCGCGCTGCCGTTCTGGCTGGCGAGCGTGACGGACCGCTTGCTGGTGCTGCTGCTGCCGTTGGCCGTGCTCGTGATCCCCGCGTTGCGCACGATACCGGCGCTGTATCGCTGGCGCGTGCGATCGCGCATCTATCGCTATTACGGCGCGCTCATCGCCATCGAGCGCGACGCGCTCAACCATACGAACGAAGAAGAACGGCGCGCGCTGGTCGAGGAACTCGATGAGATCGAACGTTCGCTCAACACGCTGCGCATGCCGCTCGCGTACGCCGACGCGTTCTACGTGCTGCGCGAACACGTGGGTTTCGTGCGTATGCATTTGAGTGCAAACGAGTCGCAGTCGCACTCGAACGCGGTCTGATCGGCATTCACGATATCGTTGCTGTCAACGTTCCTTTCGCTCGCATTGATGCACGTCGCGTAACCATGGTGTTGAAACATATCTTCCATTGACACCCCGAGTCTTGCCCCTTTATTTTTGTGTAGCACGCCGTAGCGTTTTGGAGATTGTGCCGTTCGCCGCTAGTTGTGAGTCGTTTGCGAATATTCCATTGCTACGCATATCAGAACCACTGTTCGTAACCGGGAGGACCATAACGTGAAAACATCCGGTGCAAGCCAGCGCCTTGCCTGGCTCGTGTGTGCCACACTCGCAGGTGCGCCGCTTTTCGTGGGACCGCTTGGGCCCACTGCCGCGCTTGCGCAGAACGCGACGCATCTTTCCAGCCAGCAGCTCGACTCACTTACCGCGCCGATTGCGCTCTATCCCGACGCGCTGCTCGCGCAGGTGCTGATGGCCGCCACGTTTCCGCAAGACGTGTCCGCCGCCGCCGCGTGGACGAAGTCCAATCCGAATCTCAAGGGCGACGACGCAGTGAAGGCCGTGGCCTCCGAGCCTTGGGACCCGAGCGTGCAGTCGCTCGTGGCGTTCCCGCAAGTGCTCGAAACCATGGCGTCGAAGCCCGACTGGGTCCAGCAGATCGGCAACGCGTTTCTCGCGCAGCCCAACGATGTGATGGACTCCGTGCAGCGCCTGCGCGTGCAGGCGCAGAAGGCGGGCAACCTCAAGTCCAACGAGCAGCAGAAGGTCGTGGTCCAGCCGGCTTCGGGCACCTCGACCACGCAGACCATCGTGATCGAGCCTGCGAATCCGCAGGTGGTCTATGTGCCGACTTATAACCCCACGGTGGTCTATGGCGCGTGGCCGTATCCGGCCTATCCGCCCGTGTATATGCCGCCGCCTCCGGGGTATGCCATTGCCTCGGGTTTCGTGAGCGGGCTCGCGTTCGGTGCGGGTATCGCGGTCGCGAACTCGTTGTGGGGTGGCTTCAACTGGAACAATCATGACGTGAACATCAACGTCAATCGCTACAACAACATCAACGTCAATAACCGCATCAACTCGACCAGCGGTACGGCGAACTGGAATCGCAACACCAATGTCGAGCGTCGCCAGAACTACAACAACGCGAACCTGAGCGGTCAGCGCAACCAGTACCGCGGCTATGACCAGTCGCGCCAGCAGGCCATGCAGACCTTGCAGAACCGCACCGGCGAGAACGTGAGCGGCAATGCCCAACAGCGGTTGCAGGGCATCCAGGAAGGCGGCCGGCCGAATGCCGGCGGCGCTAACGGGCCGAACGGCAATCGTGGCAACGAACTGAACAACCGCGGGCAAAACGGTGGGCAAAACGCGAACCGTGGCAACGAACTGAACAACCGTGGGCAAAACGGCCCGCAAAACGCGAACCGTGCGAACGACCTCAACAACCGTGCGCAGAACACGAATCGCGACAACGCGTTACGCGGCGCGGGCGACGGCGCTAATGCGCGCCTCGATCAGCAGCGCGGTCAGCAAAGCCGCACCGCGTTCCAGGGCGGCGGCGGTGGCGGTGGCTTCCGTGCCGGCGGCGGCGGTGGCGGCGGCTTCCATGGCGGTGGTGGTGGTGGCGGCGGGTTCGGCGGTGGCGGGGGTGGCGGCGGGCGTCACTTCGGCCGTCGATAACGTTGAATCTCATGAGGAGTCTAGAAATGATCCGCATTTCCGCACGCCGCCTGCCGCAGGACTACGCGCTCGCGCTCGGCACGGCACTCGCGCTTTTTGGCGCGCCCGCGTTGCTGCCGGCCCCCTTCGGCGGCGCCGCTTACGCACAAGCCGTCTTCGCCACGCCCGAAGCTGCCGCGAACGCGTTCACCGACGCACTCGCGACCAACGACCAGGGCGCCATGAAGCACGTGCTCGGCAACGACTTCACCACGTTCATTCCCACGCAGAGCATTGGTCAGGACGATATCGACGACTACCTTGGCGCCTGGGCGAAGGGCCATCGTGTCGTGCCCGACGCCACGCCGGTTGCCGGCAAGGCGAGCGCTCATGTCGAGGTGGGCGACAGTGGCTGGACGCTGCCTATCCCGCTCGTGCAATCGGGCAAGGGCTGGCATTTCGACCCGCGTGAGGGCGCGAGCGAAATTCTCACGCGCCGCCTTGGCCGCAACGAGCGTGCAGCCATGCTCACCTCGCTCGCCTACGTCGACGCGCAGAACGACTATCGCAAGCTCACGCAGCACTACGCGCAGCGGCTCGTAAGCACGCCGGGCAAGCACGACGGTTTGTACTGGCCGGTCGAGCCGGGCGAGGCCGAAAGTCCGCTCGGACCACTCGCGGCAGCCATGCCGGGCAATGCGAAGATCACGCCGAAGGACGGATATCACGGCTATCACTTCCGCATTCTCACCGCGCAGGGGCCGCACGCCAGCGGTGGTGCGCGCAGCTACCTCGACAATGGCGATCTGAGCGGCGGTTTCGCACTCGTGGCCTGGCCGGCGCAGTACGGCAAAACGGGCGTGATGAGCTTCATCATCAACCAGGACGGCCAGCTCTATCAGAAGAACCTCGGGCCGAATGGCGCGCATACGGCGGAGGCGATCAAGGCGTTCGATCCCGACTCGTCCTGGCAGGCCACCAAACCCTGAGCGGCGATTCGCCGTCCGCCGGGCGGCATGATTGCTGACGTCGTTCTCTGACAGACGCTTCACACGGAATTCGGGCACAATCCAGCCACGGCGACGTGGCTGTCGCCCGAAGCGGGCTTTGGCCAACGGAAGCGGAGAGGTCGGGCATGCGGCTTGCTCGAACTTCCCCGCACTCTCATTCGTGTGGAGATAACCAAATGCAACGACGCAACTTCATGCTAACGGCGGCGGTGACCCTTGCCTCGGGCGGCCTCACGCTCGCAGGCTGTACCACGACCACGGATACGACCTCCACGGCGTCGCAGAACATGTCCAAGCGCCAGTCGATCGACGCATCGGTGGACGGCACGCTCTCGCGGCTGTTTTCGACCGTGAAGGGCTCGCACGAGCTTCTTGCGAAATCGCGCGGCGTGCTGGTGTTCCCCGAAGTGCTGCAGGCCGGCTTCATCGTCGGCGCGCAGTATGGCGAGGGCGCGTTGCGTGTGGGTGGCGCGACCGTCGGCTACTACAGCACCGCGTCGGGCTCGTTTGGTCTGCAGGCCGGCGCGCAGTCGAAGGCGCTCATCTTCGCCTTCATGACGCAGGACGCGCTCGACAAATTCCGCGCGACGGATGGCTGGGCCGCGGGCGCTGACGCTTCGGTCGCGCTCGTGACCGTGGGCGCGAACGGCGTGATCGATACGAACACGGCCACGCATCCGGTGGAGGCCTTCGTGCTGACCAACGCGGGCCTGATGGCCGATGTCTCGCTGGCGGGCACCAAGGTCACGCGTCTGAATATCTGACGCCGCACGTTCCGGTAAAAAGCGCCGGATCATGTAAAAAGGGCAAGGCGTTAAGCCTTGCCCTTTGTCGTTTCCTGGCGGCTAGAACCGGCCAGCCGCACGCCGCTTCAGCAACCCGTGTTCTTCACGCGCTCGACTTCGAGGCCGAACAAGGGGCGCAGCTTCGTGCCGAGCACATTGCCCGCGAACGCGCACACGAGCCACAGCCAGCCGTGCAGGCTGCCCGAGACGATGCCGCTGAAATACGCGCCGATATTGCAGCCGTACGCGAGGCGCGCGCCATAGCCGAGCAGCAGGCCGCCGATCACGGCCGCCATGAGGGAGCGCAGCGGGATGCGCCACACCGGCGCGTAGCGGCCCGCGAGCGACGCCGCGGCCATTGCGCCGAGCACGATGCCGATGTCCATGACGGTGGTCACATCGTGGCTCGCCGGGGCGGCGAGCGCGGCGGCGTTCGGGCCGGCCATCCAGTACTTCCAGCTCGCGACGTCGACGCCGAGCGCAGCGAAACCTTTAGCGCCCCACAGCGCGAACGCCGAGGTCACGCCCCAAGGCCTGCCAGAGAGCGCGAGCGTCGCGAAGTTGAGGATCGCGAGCGCGACAGCGCCGGCCAGCAGCGGCCACGGGCCATGCAGCCACGGCGAGGTGTGCGGCGCGCGCGGCTCGTTGACGAGGCGGCCGTGGCGGCGCTTCTCGACGACCACGGTGAGCGCGGCGATGAGCGCAAACACCACGAGGTTGAGCGCGATGGCGGGCGCGGCGCCGAGCGCGTTCACAAACGAGAACGGCTTCAATTGCGGCATCGACGTCCAGAACGGCATGTGCGCGGTGGCGACCACCGAGCCCACGATAAAGGCGACGAGCGTGACGACCATGCGCGTGCTGCCGCCGCCCACGGTATAGAGCGTGCCCGAGGCGCAGCCGCCGCCCAGTTGCATGCCCACGCCGAACATGAACGCGCCGACGATGACCGATGTGCCCGCGGGCGAGACGAGGCCCGTGACCGGATGGCCGAAGAGCGTTCCTGCCGCGAGCGCCGGGAAAAACAGCAGCACGCCAATGGCGAGCATGACCATCTGCGCACGCAGACCGGCGCCGCGGCCGTCGGCGATGAACACGCGCCACGCGGAAGTGAAGCCGAACGCCGCGTGATAGAGCGTCATGCCGAGCAGCGCGCCGACTACGTAGAGCGCTGCCTGACGCGCGCTCACGGTCTGCGCGAGATACACCGCGCCGAGCGCGACGAGCAAGAGCGCGATGCCCAGCGGCTTGGGATTGATGGAGTCGAGTCGGCGCGGCGCGGGCGCGAGCGGCGTGGAGAGGTCGGACATGGGAGCAGGGCCGCGAGAAAAAGCGGCCAGGAAAAACAATCGGTGAAAGCAAAACGATAGCACGAATCGCAACCTGGTCTGACAGAGCCCGCAGGCCGCCTTCCCTTGGCCCGCGCGAAGCCGCGAGACATCGCCGCAAACCTTTGCCAGACGGGGTTTCCCATCCATTGGGACGAAGCCCCGCCAAAGCCCGCGTAGCCATGCAGGCATCATGGATTTCCCCTATCCAGCGCCGTGCATCGTCTGCCGTTAGGCGAGACGAGGTGCGAAGGCGCGTCGGGCCGCGCAGATTCGCATCGGCTGGAAGATAAAAAAACGCCACGGAGACCTCATGCTGGGAAACATCACCATTCGCCGCGGGCTCACGCTCGTTATCGGTATCTTCGTCGCGTTTCTGCTGACGGTGATCGGCGTGTCGTATGGCGCGCTCAAGATCACCAACGACAGCCTGCATGACGCCCAGCGCGGCGCGCAGGCGCTCGACGCGCTCAAGACCAGTTCCGAGCGCCTGCTCCAGGTGCGCCTTGCGCTCGGCGGCTACGAGACGCTCTTCAGCGTCGGCAAGGCCACGGACGGCTTGCTCGACAAGGCGCACCAGGTGCTCGTGAATTCGAACAAGGAGTTCGCGCTCTACAGCGCCGGCCCGTTCGACGACCCCGAAGAGGCGCGCCTCGCCCAGGCCGTGAGCCGCGCGCGCGAGGCGCTTGTTTCGCAGGCGCTCGAGCCCGAGTACAAGTCGCTCGTCGACAACGACTTCAACACCTTCCGCACGATCCAGGGCGAAACCGCCGACCGTTATTACGGCGACTACGCGAAGGCCATCGAGGCGCTCGAAGACTGGCAGACCGCGCGTCAGCAGCGGGACGCCGACACCGCCGCGCAGCGCTTTCGCATGTCGCTCATCGTGTTTGGGCTGATCGGCGTGGTCGGCGTGGCGATTGGCGTGATTGCGCGCGTGGGGCTCGCCGCCGCCGTGGTCAAGCCGGTGAACCATGCGATTCGCCACTTCGAGCGCATCGCCGCGGGCGATCTCACGGTGGATGTGCGGGTGCGCTCGAAGAACGAAATGGGCCAGTTGCTGAGCGCGCTGCAGACCATGCGCAACGGGCTCGTGGGCACGGTCTCGCGCGTGCGCGCCAGCACGCACGAAATCACGCAGGGCGCGAAGCAGATCGCGTCTGGCAACGTCGATCTCTCGGACCGCACGGCGCAGCAGGCGGCGGCGCTCGAAGAAACGGCGGCGAGCATCGAGGAGCTTTCGGCCGCGGTGCGCCAGAACACGGATGGCGCGAAGGAAGCGAGCGGGCTCGCCCAGACCGCGCTCAAAACGGTCACGCGCGGCGCCGAGGTGGTGGCCCGCGTGAACGCGACGATGAGCGACATTACGGCTTCGTCGCAGAAGGTGGAGGAGATCACCGGCATCATCGAAGGCATCGCGTTCCAGACCAACATTCTCGCGCTCAACGCGGCGGTGGAAGCGGCGCGCGCGGGCGAGCAGGGGCGTGGCTTCGCGGTCGTGGCGAGCGAGGTGCGCAGCCTCGCGCAGCGCTCGGGCACGGCGGCCAAGGAGATCAAGGAACTGATCGCGGCCTCGGCGGCGACCGTTGGCGCGGGCGCGCGCCTCGTGGAAGACGCGCGCCGCACCATGGACGAGGCGCGCGATGCGGTGGCGCGCGTGAGCGGGATCATGGGCGAGATCGAGACCGCGACGCACGAGCAGAGCGACGGCATCGAGCAGGTGAACCGCGCAATTGCGCAGATCGACGAGGTCACGCAGCGCAACGCGGCGCTCGTGGAGGAAGCGGCGGCGGCTGCGCAGTCGCTCGAATCGCAGGCCGATTTGCTGCGGGCGGCCGTGGCGGTGTTCAATCTGGGCGGTGCGGGGCAGGCGCTCGCGCGACCGGCGCAGACTGCCGAGGCGGACACGCGCGCAGCGCGTGGCGGCGCGCCAGCACTCGCCTGAGCTTGGCATTAGGGGTTGTCCTTGCCGTTGCAAGGGCAACTTTCGCGGGCTTTACGCTTTAACCTGAGGTTATACCCCGCGCGCAAATCGCAATTGAGTTCCCCAGCGTTCCCGGCGAGACTGGCGGCATAGGCCGTTCGGGTTTGGCCGTCTGCGAAAGAGAACAACGGAACATGCGAGTTTGCGTTTTGGGCGGTGGAGTGATTGGCGTAAGCACGGCGTATGCGCTGGCCCGCGATGGACACGAGGTCGCGCTCGTCGAACGCCATGCCGACGTGGCGCGCGAAACGAGCCACGCCAATGGCGGCCAGCTCAGCTATAGCTACGTCGCGCCGCTCGCCGACCCTTCGGTGCTCCCCAAGCTGCCGCAATGGCTGTTCTCGCGCGAGGCCGCGCTGCGCTTCGTGCCGCGGCTCGACCCTCACCAATGGCGCTGGTGCGCCGCATTCCTGCGCGCCTGCACGCGCGCACGCAGCCGCGCGACTACGGCTGAACTGCTCGGCCTCGGCTTTCTGAGCCAGCGTCTCATGCACGAAATCGTCGAGCGCGAAGCCCTTTCGTTCGACTACGTGCGCAACGGCAAGCTCGTGGTGTATCGCGATCGGGAAGGCTTTGATGGCGCGCGCCGCCAGGCGCAATACCAGGCGCAATTAGGCTGCGTGCAGCATGCGCTCGACGGTGCGGCGTGCGTGGCGCTCGAGCCCGCGCTTGCGCATATCGGCGGCGAGATCGTCGGCGGCATCCACACGCCAGGCGAGGAGGCCGCCGATTGCGATCAGTTCACGCGCGGCCTCGCGCACGCGGCGCAGCGCGACGGCGTGCACCTGCAACTCGCCACCGAGTTCTCTGGACTGCGAACGAAAGGGCTGCGCGTGCTGGCCGCGCAAACCTCGCAAGGCGACATCGAAGCCGACGCTTTCGTGGTGTGCCTGGGTTTCCAGAGCCAGCCGATGCTTGCCTCGCTCGACGTGCACGTGCCCGTGTATCCGCTCAAGGGTTACAGCCTCACGCTGCCGAACGCGAACGCGCAGGGCGCGCCGCGCGTCTCCGTCACGGACGCGCATCACAAGGTCGTCTATGCGCCGCTCGGCGAGCGCCTGCGCATTGCGGGCATGGTCGACCTCACGGGCATGAACCCGCACGCCGACGCAGCCCGCATCGCGCTGCTCACGCGCCAGGCGCGCGAAACCTTCCCCAATGCGGGCGACTACGACGCCATTCAGACGTGGACCGGCATGCGTCCCGCCACGCCGGACAGCAAGCCCGTGATCGGCGCCACGCACTTTCGCAACCTGTGGCTCAACACGGGGCACGGCGCGCTGGGCTTCACGCTCGCGCTCGGCAGCGCGCAACTGCTCGCCGATTTGCTGGCGCAGCGCGAGCTGCCGATCGATGGCGACGCCTTTGCGCCGGGCCGCTGATTCGCCATAGAGGGGTTATTGAAGCGTCGCCCCTTCCTCGCGCACGACCACGCTCGAGCGTCCGTCGATACTCACCGGCACTTCGCCGCGCACGGTTGCACGCCGCACGATGCGTCGCGCGTCGCCGTAGTCGTTGATCGCGTAGTGCTGCGTCGCGCGGTTGTCCCAGATCGCGACGTCGCCTTCCTGCCAGCTCCAGCGCACCGTGTTTTCGAGTCGCGTGACATGCTCGTGGAATACCTGCAGCAAATGCGCCGAATCGGACGATGAGAGGCCCTTGAGGCGTTGCACGAAGTGGCCGAGCACGAGCGTGCGCTCGCCCGTTTCCGGATGCACGCGCACCACCGGGTGCTCGGTCTCGTAGAGCTTCGACGTGAAGACTTCGCGGTAACGCTTGAGTTGCGCGCTGTCGGCGTTCGCGTGTGTGGAGGCGTAATCGTAGGCGTTGGTGTGCAGCGCCCAGAGCGTGTCGGCGAGCGCGCGCAGCGGCTCGGGCAGGTGTGCATAGGCGGCGGCCGTGTTGGCCCACACCGTGTCGCCGCCAAATGGCGGGATCACCACGGCGCGCAGGATCGAGACTTTCGGGTAGGCGTCGACGAAGGTGACATCGGTGTGCCACGAGTTCGCGCGCGCGCCGTGCAGCGAATCCAGTTCCAGCAGGCTGCCGCCTTCCACCGAGGGCACCGTGGGGTGCGCGACCGTCTCGCCGAAGCGCCGCGCGAAGGCTTCTTGCGAGGCGTCGTCGAGATGCTGCTGGCCGCGGAAGAGCAGCACCTTGTGACGCAGCAGGGCGGCGTTGATGGCGTTGAACGTAGCGCTGTCGAGATCGGCGTGAAGACGCACGCCGTCGATGCGCGCGCCAATGCGGCCCGCGACCTGATGGAGGTCGAGCGTGGTATCGGCGTGTTGATCCCTGGCGGAATGCAGATGCGCGGACGGAACGGAAACGGCGGGGCGCTGCGTTTGAACGTCGGACATCGAAAGTCTCCTCGGCTGGACGTGGAACATCCATTCAAGCAGCGAAGCGCTGCGAGAAGAACTGACGATTTCTGCGAAGCTAAGTGCGTGGTGGCGCGCTATCAATAGTTGCGTGTGTGATTAGCGCGCACCAAAAGAAAATGACGCAGACCCGCGAGGGAATGCGTCATTCACAATGTTGCTGCAAGGTACGGCTTTTTTACTGCATGTTCGTTGGTAGGCTCGATTGGATTCGAACCAACGACCCCCACCATGTCAAGGTGGTGCTCTAACCAACTGAGCTACGAGCCTGTCGAGGCGCGAATTATAGAGACACTCGCGCGCGCTTGCAAGCGCTTTTCTCGAATCGGTTGAAACGGCGTGTTTTGGGGCGCGCTGCTGCTCGAACCCCTATGCAAACTCACGCGCGAGATTGCGCAGGTTCTGCGCGGGATCGGCGAGCAATTCGCGGGCAATACGCGCGCGTTTGCCGATCAACGCCTTGGCGCTGCGCATGTCGCGGCCCTGGTTCACCGTAATCGCGCCGACCAGTGCGCCTTCGCCGTCGAGACCGAACAGCACGCAAGGCGGTGCCTCCAGGGTGCCGCGCGCGAGCCATTCAGGCGCGGCCATGTCGCCGGTGAACTGGATGTTCAGGCCGCATTGATCGCTCCAGAACCAGGCGGCTTCATGTGTCTCGGGCGCGAGGCCGAGCATCGCGCGCGCCGCCGTTTGCGCCTGGCGGTTCGCGTTCTCCCACGTTTCGCGGCGTTGATGGCGCCCGCTTGCCGCGTCCCACTGGCTGGCGGCGTCGCCGGCTGCGTAGATATGCGGGTGCGAAGTGCGGCACTGCGCGTCGATCACGATGCCGTTGCTCACGTGCAGCCCCGCCGCCTGTGCAAGCGTGGTTTCGGGCTCGACGCCGATGCCGTAGATCACCGCGTCGCCGCTTATGCGCGTGCCGTCTTCGAGCGCGAGCACGATGTCGTTGTTCTCGCGTGCCGCCGACGAGAGTGGCGAGCCCAGATGCAGCGTCACGCCGCGCGCACGATGCACATCGCACAGGTGGTCGGTGAGCAGCGGTGGAGCGCAACGCGCCATCGCGCGCGGCGCCTGCTCGATCACCGTGACTTGCGCGCCGAGATCGATCGCGCTCGAAGCGAGTTCGAGGCCGATCACGCCTGCGCCCACCAGCAGCACGCGCTTACCCTTTTGCAGCACGGGTAGAAGGCGTTGCGCGTCCTCTAGCGTGCGCAGCGTGTAGACGCTCTCGCCAAGCGCATCGAGCATCGGCAACCGGCGCACGCGCGCGCCCGTGGCGAGCAGCAGTTCGTCGAAGGCGATCGATTCTCCATTTGCGAGCGTCACGATGCGCGCCTGCGCATCGAGCGCGGTTACCGCCACGCCGAGCTTCAACGCGATGTTGTGCTCCGCGTAGTAGCCCTCGCCGTGAATCGCGCAGCGCGCGGTTTGCGGCTGCAGCAGCACGTCTTTCGAAAGCGGCGGCCGCTCATAGGGCGCGTGCGCTTCCTCGCCGATCAGTACGACGCGGCCCGCGTAGCCTTGCTGGCGCAGTTCGGCTGCGGCGAGCGCGCCCGCCTGGCCCGCGCCGACGATGACGATGGTCGTTGCGTTCATGATGCGTTTCCGTCAGAGATGCAGGCCGCCCGCCGCGTGACGGATGCCGCGAATGCCGAGGCCGGCGTCCGCGTTGATCATCACGCCGCTCAGCACGCGATTGTTTGCGCGCGAGGCGAGCATCACATAGGGACCCGTGAAATCGGCAGGCTGCGGAAAGAACTGTAGCGGCAAGATGCTCGCAATCGCTTCGGGCGAACGCGAGTCCATGATGCGCAGGTCCTGCTGGCCGAGCGAAACGGGACCGCGCAAATCGCTCGCCATGCCGCAAGGGCCGACGCCATTCACGCGCACCTTGGGCGCAAGTTCATAGGCGAGCTGGCGGATGATGCCCACGGCCGCATGCTTGCTCGCCGTGTACAAGGGACCGCCGCCGCCCGGATAGAACGACGAATTCGAGAGCGTGAAGATCATGCTGCCTTCACTCGCAATGAGCGCGCGCGCGGCCGCTTTCGCGCCGAGCAGATAGCCTTTCACGTTGATCGAGAAAAGCTCTTCGTAGCCGCTGTCGAGTTGCGCCGGCGAGAGATCGACGAGGCTCGAAGCGTGATCCCAGATCGCCGCGTTGCCGATGAAGGTATCGAGCTTGCCGAAGGTTTCGACGGCGGCGTTCACGGCCCGCTCGTTGTCGGCGTATGAGGTGACGTCGCCCTGCACGGCAACCACGCGCTGCGCGCCGAAGCGTTCGCGCAGCGCCGCGACCTTCTCCGCCGAGCGTTCGAGCACGGCCACGCGTGCGCCTTCTTCGAGAAAGCGTTCGACGAGTGCGAGCCCGAGTCCCGACCCGCCACCCGTGATCAACGCTACTTCGTTTTCGAGCCAGTTCATCAGGCGGCCTCCGGAACGTCGACGAAAACTTCGCCATCAACGCGCGTGACAGGAAAGGTTTTGAGCGGTTCGGTCGCGGGCTGACACAGCGCCGCGCCGGTCTTCAAGCAAAAGCGCGCGGCATGCAACGGACATTCGACCGTGTCGTCGTCTTCGATATACCCTTCGGACATCGAAGCGTTGCCGTGCGAGCAGCGGTCGTTCAGCGCGAACAGCTCGCCATTCACCTTGAATACGGCGATCGCGGTGGACGGGCCGTCCACCTTGATCGCTTCGCCATCGGACAACGCTTCGTCCTGGCAAACAAAAATACGGGCCATGATCAGAAAAGCACACTCAGGTTATGGGAAGTGAGCACAGCCTGGTCGAGCGTGATCTCACGGTTGCACACCTGCCAGCCTTGGGCGCCTTCCACGCGGCGCACGCGGTCGATGCGGCGGCCAACGTAGAACGTCTCGTCGCGCTCCTTCTGCGAGCGGTAGAGGACGTAGTTCACGTGTGCCTCGTATTCGCCAGGCGTATTGGTGGTGAGCACGCGCAGATTCGTCACGAGATGGCGCGTGCGCGAGGGCGGCTCCTCCGCCCACGCCATGCCGGTCTCGAGGCGCGCCACGCGGCGTTCGAGCTGGAAGTGCGTGTCGTTGAAGATCCACGTGGTGGGCGGTTGCACGCCACGCCGACGGTCGCGCGTTTGCGCGTTGACCGTAGTGCGCATGGTGTAGCGGACATCTTTCGACATGAGGTCGAGCCACGCGCGAAAGCGCCAGCCGTCGAGCAACGCGGCTTCGTCAAAGAGGAACTGCTCGATTTCGTGATGCAGTTCGAGCCCCACGCGCGCGGGCGCAAACACCGGTTCAAGTTCGGCGACTTCGCTCATTTAAGCACCTCCGCCTCGTAGTGCGCGGTGCGCTCGTTCACTTCGTCCCACGTTTCGGAAGCCAGCAAGTCGGCCCAGCGGCGGTACATGCCGCGCGCGGCCGTTTCCGAAAAAATGTAGTTCGTCATGCCAGGTATGCCGTCTTCGCGCAGGCGCTCGTTGCCGAGACCCATTTCGAGGCAGAGCTTCGTTTTGCGCGCGCGGCTGCCGCGCAGCACTTTCTGCACTTCGGCCCAGTTTTCCGAGTCGTCCTGTTCGAGAAACCCCGCAGGCCCGAACGCGCGCGTCGCGCTGCGCTCGAAAGCGGCCTTCACCTCATCGGATGCGGCCTTGTCGGCAATGCAGAACGCCCACACTTCCACCTGGTTCGGGCCGCGCGGGTGCCACACGCGCAGCGTGGCCGTGCCGTTGAGCCACGAAAGCGTGGGGAACATGTTGTTGTGGCCCGCAAGACGCATCGCGCGAACCTTGCCGAGGCGCGCTTCGGCTTCGGCGTAGGTGTCGCGGAAGTACTGCGAGACTTCACCGTCCACCCAAACGTTCGCGTCGGGCTGCTCGGTGAAGAAAAAGCCGCTGCCGTGGCCCGCCTGGCCGTACTGCAGCGCGTCTTTGGCGGTTTCCCACACGGGGCGCGCCGTTTGTCCCGCGCCTAGCGCCTTGTCGGCTGCGCCTTCTTTCGCACCGAGCACCTCGATGGCGGAAGCGTGCGTGAAGAGTGCGTGATACTGGTCGCTCGCGAACTGCTCCGCCGGGAACTTCCAGTTGCAGTCGATCACCCACTTGTGTACGCCGCCCACGATCTCGGTGCCGCCTTCGCGCCGGTCGAGCACGCCGTCCAGATACCAGGCGATGTCGCCCATATAGGTCTCGAGGTCGGGTGCGCCGGCGTCCCAGTTGCCGAATACGAGGCCTTTGTAAACAGCCACGCGCGTGACTTCCTGCAAGCCCCATTTCTCCTTGCACAGGCCCTGCGGGTAAGCGCGCGGTTCGAGCGGCACGTCGATGAGCGCGCCGTCCACGCCGTACGACCAGCCGTGATACGGGCACGTGAACGCGCGCGTGTTGCCGCAATCGGCGTGGCTCACGCGCATCGAGCGATGGCGGCACTGATTGAGGAAGGCCTTGATCGAGCCGTCTTTCTGACGCACTACGACGATGGGGTCTTCGCCCATGTAGGTATTGAAAAAGTCGCCGGCTTTCGGTATTTGACTGACGTGGGCGAGGAACAGCCAGCAGCGGCCGAAGATGCGCTCGAGTTCGAGCGCGTAAATGTCGGGGTCGGTATAGATGGACGACGTGACGCGGCCATTTTGCGCGTCGACGAGTGCATCGATGTCAATGATTGCGGACATGCGAGTCTCCTCCGTGGCAGCATTGCCTTTTTGGTGGGAATGCAGACGGATGATCGTTGCTCGCTTTACCCTTGTGAAATATTTTGTTTGTTGCCACTAAGACTTCGAAACGATAACTCGAGCATGGAACTGAGACACCTGCGCTATTTCATTGCCGTCGCCGACGAGCTGAGCTTCACGCGCGCGGCGCAGCGTCTGCACACGGCGCAGCCCTCGCTGAGCCAGCAGATTCGCAATCTCGAAGACGAAGTGGGCACGCCGCTCTTCGAGCGCACGCGCCGCAAGGTGGAATTGACCGACGCGGGCAAGGTGTTTCTCGCCGAGGCGCGGCTCGTGGTGGCGCAGGCCGATCGCGCGGTGGTGCGTGCGCGTCAGGTGGGGCAGGGGCGCGCGACGGTGACGATTGGTTTCGTGCCCGCGGCCGAGATCCGGGTTTTCCCGGTGATCTTGCCGCGTTTGCGCTTGCGCTTTCCCGAGGTGAATGTCGAGTTGCGCAGTCTGCCAACGGCCGAGCAGGAAGACGCGCTATTGCGCGGCGATATCGACGTGGCGTTCATGCGGCGGCCCGTTGTTTCACCGGAATTGCGCAGCGAAGTCGTGCTCACCGAGCCGCTGGTCGTGGTACTGCCGAGCGCTCATCCGCTCGCGAAGCAAAAGCGCATCGCGCCGGCGCAATTGAGCGGCGAGCCGTTCATCAGCACGCATCCGCAGTTTTCGGGGCAGGTGCACAGCGTGGTCGAGGCGTATTGCGAGGCGCAGGGCATCGAGCGCAAGGTGGCTCAGGTCGCGACCAATATTCTGCTCAATCTGAACCTGGTGGGCATGGGGCTGGGATACGCACTGC
The DNA here is from genome assembly GCF_905220165.1 of Paraburkholderia sp. J10-1. NCBI lineage: Bacteria > Pseudomonadati > Pseudomonadota > Betaproteobacteria > Burkholderiales > Burkholderiaceae > Paraburkholderia > Paraburkholderia sp. J10-1. The sequence goes on from NZ_CAJMYW010000002.1 coordinate 478,223, forward strand.
TGCCTGCATATGTCTCGTCGCTCACGAGCAGCGCGATCTGCACGCGCCCGCTCGAAGGCGAGCCGCCCACCATCGACTTGCTGATGGTGTCGCGCAAGGAGCCGCATGCAGCGGAACTCGAAGCATTGTTCGAACTCGTGCGCGAGAACGAGGCTTAGCGCTTTGCGTTTTCCTCCTGCGCCTCCAGCGCCGTCACCATTTCCTGCGCGGCGCGCTGCAGCTCGGGCACGAAGCGCCGCACCGCCTCGGCCGGATTGATGGCCTGTTCCAGGTAGATCACGTTCAGGCTCGCGAGTACGCGTCCGTGCGCCTCGATAGCCGTTGCGAGCGCACCGATCTTGCGCTGGTCCGCCCAGTCGCCATGGTTCGAGCCAAAGCCGTCCGCGCGGGTCTGGCGCACGAGATTGCGGATAAAGGCCTTGTCGCTGGCGAGTTTTTGCTGCTGTTCGCCGCCGGCACCGGCGCGCAATAGTTCGAGAATGTCTTCGCGCTCCGCCTCGGGGCACATGGCGAAGTACACGCGCCCCGCCGCTGTGAGCAGGATCGGCAAGCGGCGGCCCACCATCGCTCGGTGAAACGACAGCGGGCTGAAGCGGTGCGTGGTCTCGCGGATCACCATGGAGTCGCCATCGGGCGTCGTGAGGTCCGATGGCCACACGGTGCGCTGGAGCATTTGCGCCATGATCGGCGGCGCGATGGTCGCGATCAGCTCGTCGTCGGTGAAGCCTTCGCTCAGGCCGCGTACGTTCATCGTCAGACGAAAGCTGTCGTCGGAAGCGCTGCGGCGCACGAACTTCTCCTCTACCAGGGTTTCCAGCAGGCGCCTCACTGTCGTGCGGTGCAGACCGGTTGCCTCGCTCAGTTGCTGGCTCGTGGCGCGCCCGTTCTCCATGGCGTTGAGCGCCTGGAGCACCTGCAGGCCGCGCGCCAGACCCCGCACGTTTGCATACTTCGTCATCGAAAATGCCTTAAAAATCAACTGTGTGCATTCTATGCACATTTCTCTAAAAATGTTGAGCGCACATCGGGCGGAACCTAGACTCGCTTCCATTCACCGGACTGTGACAAAACGTCCAACCGGGTGATCCGTTTTCAGGCACCCCCTGTCAGCATCCGCAGCGGCTCCATAAGCCGCGCGAGAAGGAGACACATGAACACCCCCCTCGCCCACGCGGCGGATACCGTCCGCCCTCGCCAGATTGCCACCGACGTCGCCATCATCGGCGCGGGTCCGGTCGGCCTCATGATCGCCAACATTCTCGGCCTGCAAGGCGTGCGTGTCACGCTCGTCGAGAAGCTCGACCAGATCATCGACTACCCGCGCGCAATTGGTCTGGATGACGAAGCATTACGTGTGTTCCAGTCGATCGGCCTGGCCGACGCGCTGCTGCCGCACACCACGCCCGACCACTGGATGCGCTTCGTCACGAAGGACGGCCATTGCTTCGCCTCGATCGAGCCGCGCACCGACGAGTTCGGCTGGCCGCGCCGCAACGCGTTCATTCAGCCGCTTGCAGACCGCGTGCTCTATGAAGGGCTCGCGCGCTTCGAGCATGTGAACGTGTTGTTCGGCCACGCCGTCAACGCATTCGAACAAGACACGCAGGGCGTGACGATCGACGTGAGCGATGCGAACGGCGAGCGCCGCTCGATCCGCGCGGCGTACCTCGTGGGCGCGGACGGCGGCAACAGCTTCGTGCGCCGCGCGCTCAATGTGCCCTTCGAAGGCCGCACGAAGCCGAATCAATGGATCGTGGTGGACGTGCGCAACGACCCGATCGGCTCGCCGCATATCTACATGCATTGCGATCATCAGCGCCCGTATGTGTCGGCTGCGCTGCCGCACGGCATTCGCCGCTTCGAATTCATGGTGATGCCGGGCGAGACGGAAGAAGAACTCTCGAAGCCCGAGAACATGGCCGCGCTGATCCGCAAGGTGGTGGCCGACCCCGACAAGGTCGACTACATCCGCAAGCGCGTGTACACGCACAACGCGCGCCTGGCCGAAACGTTCCGCGTGGACCGCGTTTTGCTCGCTGGCGACGCTGCGCACATCATGCCCGTGTGGCAGGGGCAGGGATACAACAGCGGCATTCGCGACGCGAACAACCTGGGCTGGAAGCTCGCGATGGTCGCGAAGGGCCAGGCCGACGGCCGCCTGCTCGACAGCTATACGGTGGAGCGCCGTGCGCATGCGCGCTCGATGATCCACCTCTCCGAAGTGGCGGGCGATATCTTCGCGCCCACCACGCGCTTTGGCGCGCGCTTTCGCGACACGTTCGTGCGCTGGATGAATGTATTCCCCTCGGTCAAGCGCTACTTCGTGGAAATGCGCTTCAAGCCGATGCCGCGCTATGAAGCGGGCGTCGTGCTGCTGCCGCCGCCGCAGAAAACGGGTGGCTGGCTCGCAAGCCTGCTGGAGCGCTCGGGCAACTCGGCGCCGGGCCGCCTGCTCGGCTTGATGAGCCAGAAGCGCGACTCGCTGATCGGCCGTCTCGCGTATGGTCGCGATCCGCTCGCGGCTTCGCCCGTGGGCCGCATGTTCATTCAGCCGCGCGTGCGTCTTGCCGATGGCCGCGTGGTGCGCCTCGACGACGCGATCGGCAACGGCTTTGCGGTGCTCGCCTGGGGCGCGGACCCGACTTTCGGCCTTACGCCGCAGGCTCGCGCGCTGTGGGAGCGACTGGGTGCGCGCTTTATCTTCGCGAAGCCCGACGTGCAGCTCGAATACGCCGACGACGTGCCCGAGGGTGTGCTTGCGCTCGGCGACGTGCAGGGCCGCCTGAAGGAGTGGTTCAGCCGCCTGCCCGAGTCTGTGGTGCTGCTGCGTCCGGACCGCTTCGTTGCGGGCGTGTGCACACCGCAACAGGTATCGGACTCGATCGTCGAACTCGCGGGCAAGCTCGGCATGACCGAAGCCGCCTTTCATGAGGCGAGCGCCGCTGCCCCGCAAAACCGTCCCGTGCGCGGCGTAGCCGTAGCGCGCACAGCAGGAGCATGAGCATGCCGATTCACCTCGAATGTCTTTCGCACACGCCGTTGCACGGCTATTTCGATCCGCTGCCCGAAGTGGTGGAGGAGGTCGAACGCGTAGGCCGCGCCGCGCGCGAACGCGTGGAAGCGTTCAACCCCGACCTGATCGTTGCGTTCGCACCCGACCACTACAACGGCTTCTTCTATGACGTGATGCCGCCGTTCTGCATCGGCGCGCGTGCCGAGGCCATCGGCGACTTCAAGAGCATGGCCGGTACGCTGCCGGTGCCCGAAGACCTCGCGCACAAGCTCGCCGAACACGTGCTCGAAGCCGATATCGACGTAGCGCTTTCGTACCGCATGCAAGTCGATCACGGCTGCGCGCAGGCGCTGGAAGTGCTCACCGGCGGCCTGGATCGCTACCCGGTCATTCCCGTGTTCATCAATTCCGTGGCGCCGCCCATGGCGACGCTGCGCCGCGCGCGTTTGCTCGGCGACGCGATTGGCCGCTTCTTCTCGCGCGGCGACAAGCGCGTGCTCGTGGTGGGCTCGGGCGGCATTTCGCATGAGCCGCCGGTGCCGGAACTGTGCGGCGCGACGCCCGAAGTGGCAGAACGTTTGATCGCGGGCCGCAACCCGACGGCCGACTCGCGTGCCGCGCGCCAGGCGCGCACCGTGGCCGCGGCGAAGTCGTTCACCGCGGGCGACAGCCATTTGCATCCGTTGAACCCCGAATGGGACCGCGCGTTCCTCGCGCGCCTTGAATCGGGCGAGTTGACGTCCGTGGACGGCATGACGAACGCGGCCATTACGCGTGACGGCGGCAAGTCGGCCCATGAAATCCGCACGTGGGTTGCGGCGTTCGGGTCACTGGCCGCCTACGGCCCGTATCGCGCGACGCTGGACTACTACCGCGAAATTCCCGAGTGGATCGCGGGCTTTGCCACCATGCACGCCACGCCCGCCGCGGCTTGATCGATCAATACGGACTCCGGAGAATCAACATGTCAGATTCGAAACTCGCCGCGGCACTCGCTGCGCGCCTGCGCGAGGCGGAAGCGTCGCGCAACGTGATCGAGCCGGTGCGCGGCGAGATCGCGATCGATGATATCGCCACCGCTTATGCCGTGCAGCAAGCCAACGTCGACCTGCGCGTGGCGGCCGGCGAGCGCATTGTGGGCCGCAAGATCGGCCTCACGTCGCTTGCGGTGCAAAAGCAACTGGGCGTGGATCAGCCCGACTTCGGCGCGCTGTTCGCGTCGATGGCTTACGGCGACGCCGAAGCCATTCCCCTCTCGCAACTGATCCAGCCGAAGGTGGAAGCGGAAATCGCGCTCGTGCTGGAGCACGACCTCACGTTCGAAAAGCACACCTTCGTCGATATCCTGCGCGCGAGCGCCTATGCGCTGGCGGCTATCGAAGTGGTGGACAGCCGCATCCAGAACTGGGACATCCGCTTCGTCGACACGGTGGCCGACAACGCCTCGAGCGCGCGCTTCGTGGTGGGCAGCCGCCCGGTGCCGCTCTCGCAGATCGACCTGACCGCTTGCGCGATGGAGCTTTCGCGCGAGGGCGTTGTGCTCTCGCGCGGCAACGGCGCCGCGTGTCTCGGCAATCCGCTCAACGCCGCCGTGTGGCTCGCAGACCGCATGGTTCAACTCGGCACGCCGCTGCGTGCGGGCGACGTGGTGCTCACGGGTGCGCTTGGGCCCATGGTCGCCGTGAAGGAACCCGGCACCTATACCGCGCAGATCGAAGGCCTCGGCAGCGTTCGCGCGACTTTCTCCGCCTGATACAGGAATTCATATGGCTTCCGAAAAACTCAAGGCCGCGATCATCGGCTCCGGCAACATCGGCACGGATCTGATGATCAAGATCATGCGCAACAGCCAGCATCTGGAGATGGCGGCGATGGTCGGCATCGACCCGAACTCCGATGGCCTCGCACGCGCGGCGCGTCTGGGCGTCGCGACCACGCACGAAGGGGTGGTCGGCCTCACGCGCCTGCCGGTGTTCAACGACATCGACTTCGTGTTCGATGCGACCAGCGCTGGCGCACACGTGAAGAACGACGCGCTGCTGCGCACGCTCAAGCCGTCGATCCGCGTGATCGACCTCACGCCTGCCGCGATTGGCCCGTACTGCGTGCCGGTCGTGAACATCGATGCGCATATCGAAGCGCTCAACGTCAACATGGTCACGTGCGGCGGCCAGGCCACGATTCCGATGGTCGCCGCTGTGTCGCGCGTCGCGAAGGTCCACTACGCGGAGATCGTCGCTTCGATCAGCAGCAAGTCGGCTGGCCCCGGTACGCGCGCCAACATCGACGAGTTCACCGAAACGACTTCGAGAGCGATTGAAGTGGTGGGCGGCGCCGCGAAGGGCAAGGCCATCATCGTGCTGAATCCGGCCGAGCCGCCGGTCATGATGCGCGACACGGTGTATACGCTTTCCGAAATGGCCGACCGCGAGAAGGTCGAGCAATCCATCGAAGAGATGGCCGCGAAGGTGCACGCCTACGTGCCGGGCTATCGCCTGAAGCAAAAGGTGCAGTTCGACGAGATTCCCGCGAGCGCGCCGCTCAACATTCCGGGCCTTGGCAAGTTCAGCGGCCTGAAGACCTCGGTGTTTCTCGAAGTGGAAGGCGCCGCGCATTATCTGCCCGCTTACGCTGGCAATCTCGACATCATGACTTCCGCCGCGCTGGCCACCGCCGAACGCATGGCGCAAACGCTCTTGAGCGTACAAGGAGCGTAAAGCGATGAGCAAGAAACTCTATATCTCCGACGTGACGCTGCGCGACGGCAGCCATGCAATCCGCCACCAGTACTCGATCCAGAACGTGCAGGATATCGCTCGCGCGCTGGACAAGGCGAAAGTGGACAGCATTGAAGTCGCACACGGCGACGGCCTGCAAGGATCGAGCTTCAACTACGGCTTCGGCGCGCACAGCGACCTCGAGTGGATCGAGGCCGTGGCCGACGTCGTCACGCACGCCAGGATCGCGACGCTGCTCTTGCCCGGCATCGGCACGATTCACGACCTGACGGCCGCGTACAACGCGGGCGCGCGCGTGGTGCGCGTTGCGACGCATTGCACGGAAGCCGACATTTCGAAGCAGCACATCGAATACGCGCGCGAACTGGGCATGGACACGGTGGGCTTCCTGATGATGAGCCACATGACCACGCCGGAAAACCTCGCTGTCGAAGCGAAGAAAATGGAAAGCTACGGCGCGACCTGCATTTACGTGGTCGATTCGGGCGGCGCACTCACGATGAATGACGTGCGTGACCGCTTTCGCGCAGTGAAGGCCGTTTTGAAACCCGAAACGCAAACGGGCATGCACGCGCACCACAACCTCTCGCTGGGTGTGGCGAACTCGATCGTGGCCGTGGAAGAAGGTTGCGACCGCATCGATGCATCGCTTGCGGGCATGGGTGCGGGCGCGGGCAATGCGCCGCTCGAAGTGTTTATCGGCGCGGCGGAACGCATGGGGTGGAATCACGGCACCGATCTCTACACGTTGATGGATGCCGCCGACGACATCGTGCGCCCGCTGCAGGACCGCCCGGTCCGCGTAGACCGCGAAACGCTCGCGCTCGGCTATGCGGGGGTGTATTCGAGCTTCCTGCGCCACTCGGAAGTGGCCGCGAAGAAGTACGGCCTGAAGACGGTCGACATTCTCGTCGAACTGGGCAAGCGCCGGATGGTGGGCGGCCAGGAAGACATGATCGTCGACGTGGCGCTCGATCTGAAGAAGCGTCAGGAAGCATTGCAGTCCTGATCAAGCGCGCCGCGCATCGCCTTTCGGGTGATGTGCGGCGTTGCCACATATAGCCGCCGGAAAGAGTGGCTTGCTTATACATACGGAGACTTTTTATGACGTCGCGAAACAGTAGTGCTGGAGGAAGTGCAACGAGCAGCAAGGCAACCATTGCCCTGTGTCTGGCGGTTGCGCTGCTCGAAGGGCTGGACCTGCAATCGGCGGGTGTCGCGGGACCGCGCATGGCGAAGGAGTTTCATCTCGCCCTGGCGCAAATGGGCTGGGCGTTCAGCGCGGGTGCGATTGGCCTCTTGCCGGGCGCGGCGCTGGGCGGGCGGCTTGCCGACCGCTTCGGCCGCAAGCGCGTGCTCATGTGGTCGGTCACATTGTTCGGGCTGTTCTCGCTCGCCACGACCATGGTGTGGAATTTCGAAAGCCTGCTGGTCGCGCGTCTGCTCACGGGTCTCGGTCTCGGTGCGGCCATGCCGAACCTGATCGCCCTGTGCTCGGAGGCAGCGGGTGAGCAGCAGCGCAGCACGGCGGTGGGCGCGATGTACTGCGGCATGCCGTTCGGCGCGGCGATCGCCGCCGTGATCGGCATGCTCGGCACGGGGGACGCGAGTTGGCGCCACGTGTTCTACGTTGGCGGCCTCGGTCCGATCGTGATGGTGCCGTTGCTCGGCGCATTCCTGCGCGAGTCGCAGCAATTCGTGGCTACGCAGGCTTCGAAAATGGTGAAGGAAGGTGCGCCGAGCGTGGCGCAAGCGCTGTGGCGCGAGGGCCGCGCACGTACGACCATCGCGCTGTGGATCAGCTACCTCGGCACGCTGATCGTGCTGTACTTCCTGATGAACTGGCTGCCCTCGATGGTGCTGGCGCGCGGCCTCACGCGCGTGCAGTCGAACCTCGTGCTGATGCTGTTCAACATCGGCGGCGGTATTGGCGCTGTTGCGATCGCAACGATCATGGATCGCTTCGGCCGCCGCGGCACGGTGATCGGCATGTACATCGGCGTTGTGGTGGCGCTCACCGTGCTCGCGGGCGCGGGCGGTGCAGGCTCGACGGCCGTGGGCGGCCTGCTGTGCGGCTTCTTTATCGTGGGTGGCCAGTCGGTGCTTTACGCACTCGCAGGCCATGCCTATCCCACGGAAGTGCGCGGCACGGGCGTGGGCGCAGCCGTGGCCGTGGGACGTCTCGGTTCGATTCTCGGGCCGCTCGTGGCGGGCCAGTTGTTCGCACTCGGTCAGAGCCCGTCGATGCTGGTGGGCTCGAGCATTCCGCTCGTTGTGATCGCGGCGCTTGCCGCGCTGAGCGTGGTGGGCGCATTCAGGCAGCGCGGCGCATTGGGCGCTCAGGGCGCATGAATTTGAAGGGGAGAAGGCATACGCTTTCTCCGGCATGGGTTATCACGTTTTAAAGGATGGTCATCATGACTGGTACGGCACAAGCAATCACCGAAGCCTCGACGAGCCAGTTCGCCCGCGTGAAGGACGGCGAGGTCGAGTTCCAGATTCACTACAACGACGCAGGCGTTGGCGCCGAAACCGTTGTGATGCTGCACGGCTCGGGTCCGGGCGCGAGCGGCTGGGCCAACTTCAACCGCAACGTCGAGCCGCTCGTCGCGGCCGGCTACCGCGTGATCCTGATGGACTGCCCGGGCTGGAGCAAGAGCGACCCGATCGTTTGCACGAGCTCGCGCTCGGACCTGAACGGCCGCGTGCTCAAGGGGCTGCTCGACGTGCTCGACATCGAGCGCGTGCATATTCTCGGCAATTCGATGGGCGGTCACAGCGCCGTTGCCTTCGCGCTGGCGAACCCGCAACGCGTGGGCAAGCTCGTGCTGATGGGCGGCGGCACCGGCGGCCCGAGCAACTTCGTGCCGATGCCGACCGAAGGCATCAAGCTGCTGCAAGGTCTCTATCGCGATCCGACCATCGAGAACCTCAAGCGCATGATGAACGTGTTCGTGTACGACGCGAGCGCGCTCACCGACGAGCTGATGCAAACGCGGCTCGACAACATGCTCGCGCGCCGCGACCACCTGGAAAACTTCGTGAAGAGTCTCACCGCGTTCCCGAAGCAGTTCAGCGACTACGGCGCGCGCCTTGGCGAAATCGCCGCGCCCACGCTCGTGATCTGGGGTCGCGACGACCGCTTCGTGCCGATGGATATCGGTCTGCGGCTGCTGGCCGGCATGCAGAACGCGCAACTGCATGTGTTCAACCGTTGTGGCCACTGGGCGCAGTGGGAGCACGCTGAAGCGTTCAACCGCATGGTGATCGACTTTTTGAAGCACTGAAGCCCGCGTAAGCAGTTGCAGCAACGAAGCGGCGCACCTCATGGTGCGCCGTTTTTATTGGGGGGCTCTGACCTCCCGTGAGGAGCCATTCCAGCGCGGTTGTGTCTTTGGCAGCATGCCGTACATAGCCGAAGGTCTTTTCCTTTCTCGTCGAGCCTCAATTTGCCGGAGGGGCATCGAAGCCAACGTCGATCTGTTGCGCTCACAACATCTTAACAATCATGTAACACAACTTACATATACTTTCCGCGACTTAAAAACTGTCGGGTATACCCGGCATATAACAAGGAGAAGTTGTGAAAAATGCACGGTTGCGCAGGGGCACGCTCACGATACTGGCAAGTATCGGTGTAATGGCAGGGTTGTCTGCCTGCGGAAGCAGCGACAGTGGCTCGAACGGGCCGAAGGTCACTGGCCAGGTGCTCGGCAGCTATATCCAGGGGGCGGCGGTCTGCCTCGATGTGAACAACAACGGCAAGTGCGACCAGGGCGAGCCTGTCGCGCGCTCGGATGCCCAAGGCAAGTTCTCGATCACCGATACGAGCAACGGAGCCTGGAAGTATGTCGTTGCTGACCTGAATGGTGCAGCGGAGAACGACGCATCGGGCAAGAACATGGGCACGACGTTCAACAGCACGGCTACGTTCCGTTCGCCGCGTGGTGTCAGTTCCGTGAGTGCGATCACCACGCAGCTTTCGCAACTGATTGACAGCGGCCTGTCGCAATCGGACGCTCAAACGCAACTGGCGAGCAAGATCGGCACGACGCCGGACGCCCTGCTGGGCGACTTCAACACCAACGGCAACGTCGTGGTGAAGGCAGCGAGCGACCAGTACATTGCAACCGTCGCTTCGAGCAAGGCGATCAAGCACGTCTGGGTTATCGTGCTCGAAAACAAGAGCGCGGAATCGACGTACGGCACGACGGCCTCGGATTCGAACCAGGACCCGTATCTGAAATCGCTGATGCCGCAGGGCACGTTCCTCTCGAACTACTACGGCACCGGCCACGTTTCGCTGGACAATTACATCTCGATGGTCTCAGGTCAGCCGTCGACGCACGACACCGAAACGGACTGCTTCCAGTTGTGGTCCGATATCGTCGACGCCGGCAGCGACTCGGCGAACGCCAAAGTGCTCAAGGCAGGCACGGACGCAAACGGCCATCAAAGCGGCGGCTGCGTATTCCCGGCTCGCGTACAGCATATTGGCAATCAGATGGAACAAGCCAAGCTCACGTGGCGCAGCTACAACGAGGACATGGGCAACGACCTGAACCGTGACGGCACGAGAACCTGTTCGTTCCCGCGCCGAACCGCCCAGCTCGCGGGCGCCGACCCAACGAAGGCTGTGGATGGCACGCAGGCCGCGCAGGCTCCTTCGGCCTCGGGTGACAAGCCGGGTGATGAGTACGCGACGCGTCACAATCCGTTCCCGTATTTCCATTCGACCATCGATGATCTGGCGAACTGCGACGCGCACGTGGTCAACCTGCAAGACGACCTGGCAACGGATCTTCAGTCGATCGACACCACGCCGAACTTCTCCTTCATCACGCCGAACCTGTGTGACGACGGTCATGATGGTGACGGTACGGGGACTGCGGGCAAGGGCTGCGCGAACGGTCAGCCTGGCGGTTTGGCTTCGATCGACGCGTTCCTGAAGAAGACGATCCCGATGATCCAGGCTTCGCCCGCCTACAAGCAGGACGGCCTGATCATCATCACCACGGATGAAGGCGTCGTGACCGGACTGACACCGACAACGCAAGTCAGTGCTGATGGCAAGACGCTCTCCCTGCTGGAGCCGGAGATGGGCAACCAGTGCCCTGGCTGCAACCAGCAAACGGGTCCGAACGTGACGCGCCCGGAACAGGTCACGATGTCCACGCTGCCGGTGGCTGAAGCAAGCCTGCTCGGTATCAACCCGGCGACGCTGCCTGCATCCGTGCAGAATGTGTCGATTGCGTTGAACTACCTCGGAGTCGGTGGCGATCAGATTGGTACGCTTTTGCTGTCGCCGTTCATCAAGGGCGGTCACGTGGACAGCACGGGCTACAACCACTACGCGCTGCTGCGATCGCTCGAAGACAACTTCGGCATGGGCTCGTATCTCGGCTACGCCGATGATGCGTCGCTCAAGCCGATCTTCACATCGGCCAACATCGATAACCGCTAATCCCTGGCGGTCTCACAAGAACTCTGTTGTCTTTGCCCGGTTCTCTGTTCGAACCGGGCTGTTTTTTTATCCGTCATGCGCCAATTTCCTTCAAAGGCTGTTTTCGCAACGGCCCTTTGCATTTTCCTTCTGTCCGCCTGCGACAAACATGCAGCGGACGCTCAAGCCGCCCCGGTCAAGGCTGCTGCCCCTGATCTGGCAGCGATCGGCAAGGCAGCGTTCTTCGATCCGTCGCTGTCGGCCTCCGGCAAGCAGTCGTGTGCCTCCTGTCACAGCCCCGCGAATGCCTATGGGCCGCCGAACGGTCTGCCTGTCCAGTTGGGCGGCCCAAACCTCGATCGAGCCGGACTGCGCGCGGTGCCGTCGCTGCGTTATCTGCGTGCGGTGCCTTACTGGACGTACACGCAGGCAAATAGCCTGAAAGAGCGTCTCGAGGATGGAGATAATCAGCCCATCGGCGGATACACCTGGGACGGGCGCTACAACACCCCCGCGGATCAGGCTGCATTCCCCCTGCTCAATCCGGATGAAATGGCCAATAGCAGCGCGGAGGACGTGGCGCAGAAGTTGAGCAAAAGCGCCTACGCACAGCCGTTCCGGGAAGCATTCGGCGAGGACATTTTCTCGCGACCGGCGCAGGCGCTGGCGGACCTTGGAAAGGTCTTGCAGGCGTTCCAGTTCAATGATCCGTCGTTCGCGCCGTACTCCAGCAAGTTCGACCGCGTGCTCGACGGCAAGGATCAATTCACGCCACAGGAAGCGCACGGATTGATGCTGTTCAGCGACCCGGACAAGGGCAACTGTGCAAGCTGTCATTTGATCAACAAAGGCGCTCACGGCTCGCATCCGGCACTGACGGATTACAACTTCCAGACGCTGGGCGTGCCGCGCAACATGGACATTCCGGCCAACCGCGATCCGAACTTCTTCGACATGGGGTTATGTGGGCCGCTGCGTGAAGACCAGACGAAGCAGCAGAAGTGGTTCTGTGGAATGTTCCGCACACCTACGCTTCGCAACGTCGCCACGCGACGCGTGTTCTTCCACAATGGCATGTTCCATACACTTGAAGACTCGATGCGCTTCTATGTTGAGCGCGACACGAACCCGGAGAAGTGGTATTCGAAAGACGCGCACGGCCATGTCGTGAAGTTTGACGACCTGCCGAAGAATCTGCGCAGTAACGTGGATATCAAGACGGAACCGCTGACGAATCACCGGGGCGGCAAACCGGTCTGGTCGGACTCGGATATCCGCGACGTGGTGGCGTTCCTGAATACCCTGACCGACGCGGACGCAAAGACAGTGCCTCGCTAACGTTGCGCAGAGAAAAGAAAAACCCGGTCAGCTTTTGAACCGGGTTTTTTTATATGCGATTCGCTACGGCTTTTGTGTGACGAAAGAGTGCCCCGCAACTAAAGACAAACCCGCATTAGCGTAAAACGAAACGATTCGCCATTGACAAATTAAACCTGCCCCACCTATGATCGGCTCACTGCCTGGAGACGCGCGCACCGCAAGCGTCCCGGCGAGCCGCGCAAGGCGCGCAAGACGCCGCGCATCAACGGTTTGCCCGGTTCCGACCGGGTGAGCCGCAGTCATGTTTGGAGACAGGCAGATGCCCCAATCGATTGCCACGGACCGCGGGTCCGAAGCCGCGCGCACGTATGCCGCGCCCGCGCTGAATCCTTCGCAGCAAGACGACGCGCTGTATCGCAAAGTGTCGGCGCGCGTCATCCCGTTCCTGTTCGTTTGCTATGTCGTATCGTTTCTCGACCGCATCAACATCGGCTTCGCGCAATTGCAGATGAAGCACGACCTGGGCTTCAGCGACGCGATGTACGGCCTTGGCGCCGCGGTGTTCTACGTGGGCTACGTGCTGTGCGAAGTGCCGAGCAACATGTTGCTCGCGCGCTTCGGCGCGCGCCGCACGTTCATGCGCATCATGCTGCTGTGGGGCGTTGCCTCGACCAGCATGATGTTCGTGGCGAGCCCCACGCAGTTTTACGCGCTGCGCTTCCTGCTGGGCGTGTTCGAGGCGGGCTTCTTTCCGGGCATCGTGCTCTATCTCACGTACTGGTATCCGGCGCGCCGCCGCGCGGCCGTGTTTTCGATCTTCTTCGCGGGCGTGGCGGTGGCGGGTGTACTGGGCGGCCTCATCTCGGGATGGATCATGCGCGACCTGGCCGGCGTGGCGGGTCTTGCGGGCTGGCGCTGGATGTTCCTGATCGAAGGTCTGCCGGCCGTGCTGCTTGGCCTCATGGCGGCGTTCTGGCTCGTAGACGGCCCCGAGAAGGCGAGGTGGCTGACCGATGCGGAGAAGGACCACCTCCTTGCGCAACGCGACGGCGAAGGCGGGCACGCGCATTCCACGCGGTCGTTTGGAGCGGCGCTGCGCAACCCGCGCGTGTATCTGTTCGCGTTCATCTATTTCTCGCTGACGTGTGCCTCGCTCACGTTGAACTTCTGGATGCCGCTCATGATTCGCGACTTCGGCGTGCACGACGTGCTGGCGATCAGCCTCTACACCGTCATTCCGAATGCGGTGGGCGCGGTGGGCCTCATGTGGATCGCGCGCCGCTCGGACCGGCGTGGCGAACGGCGCTGGCATTTCGCGGCGTGCACGATAGGCGGCGGCATCGCATTGGCGCTGCTCACGCTGCATCTGGCGAGCTTCGCCGCGATGATGGCGATCCTCTCGATCGCAGCGGTGCTGATCTTCGCCGCGTTGCCGATCTTCTGGGCAGTGCCTTCGGCGTATCTCTCGGGCAAAGCCGCAGCAGCGGGGATCGCGCTCATCAGCAGCATTGGCATTACGAGCGGCATTGTGAGCCCGTGGGCGATCGGGCTCATCAAGACGCATACGGGCAGCATGGATAACGCGCTTTATCTGCTCGCGGCGTTGCTGGTGGTGAGTGGGGCCGCGTTGGTGGCGGGTGTGCCGGCTGTGAAGGCTGGCCGCTGAGGTGGGATGCCCTGCGTTGCGGGGCAGTTTGATTTGAGACGGCAGTATGGTCCGGGCAAACTCATGCATCGAGGATACCCGTGTCGTCCCCCATCAAACACACGCAGTCATATCTGGAAGGCGCCGATCGCGCCTACGCCGCAGGCGATTGGCAAAGCGCATTGGAGCTTGCCGACAAGGTCATCGAGGCGAATCCGCGCAACAGCGACGCGCTCCACAGGCGCGGGCTGCTCGCGCTCGCAATGGGCTCACCGGCCGAAGCGCAACACTGGCTGAGGCGCGCCGTTCAGCTACGCCCGCACCCCGTGTACTGCAACAGCCTTTGCGTGACGCAAACGCGTTTGGGTGACTACGCGGCGGCGGCCGAAACGGCGCGTCTCGGCCTGCGGCGCGCCCGCGAACGCTTTCCGGCAGTCGATACATCGCTGCTTTCGTATAACCTCGGCGTCGCCCAGCAGCTCGACGATCAGCCCGCCGCGGCGGCGCAGAGCTACCGTCAAACCCTGGCGCGTCAACCCGATCACGCGGCGGCGCATAACAATCTCGGCACGGTCACGAAGGATCTTGGCGATCTCGCCACCGCCATCGCCCATTTCGAGCGTGCTATCGCACGCGATCCACGCAATGTCGAAGCCCACAGCAATCTGGGTCACGCGTTGCTTGCAGCGGGCCGTTACGAAGAAGCATGGCCATACTTCGAGCAGCGCTGGGCGAGCTTTCAGGTGGGAGAGCGGCCAGCGGTGCAGGGCGCCCCCACGCTGCCAATTCCGCATTGGCGAAGCGGCCCGCTCCCAGGCGAGCGCCGTTTGCTCGTGCTGCATGAGCAGGGCTTTGGCGACGCGCTGCAATTCTGCCGCTATCTGCCCATTGCGCTTGCGCGCGGCACGCGAGTTGGCTACGTCTGCCCCAGGCCGTTGCGCCAGTTGCTCGAACAGTCGCTTTGCACGCGTTGGCCGAATATCGTGCTGCTCGACGAAGTGCCGTCAGACCTTGGCGCGTGGGACGCCTATTGCTCACTGCTCTCGCTGCCGATGCTGCTCGGCACGCGCCTCGACAACATTCCCGCGCCTATACCGTATCTACACGCCGAACCGCAGCGCGCGCGCATGTGGGCCGATCGGCTCCACGCGTGTGGCGACGACATGAAGCCGCGCATCGGCCTTGTTTGGGCGGGCGGTCATACGGGCACGGCGGCCGATCGCCGACGCAGCATCGCGCCCGACGCGTTTGCGAAGCTGCTGTCCTGGCGAGGCGCGCACTGGATCAGCCTGCAAAAAGCCGAAGACGCATCGAAGCAATTGCCATCGGTATATCGCGAGCAAATTACCGACTGGATGCACGAAGCCGGCGACTTCGCCGATACCGCGGCGTTGATCGACGGCCTCGATCTCGTCATCTCGGTCGATACGTCGGTGGCGCATCTGGCTGCTGCAATGGGCAAGCCGGTATGGCTGCTCAATCGCTTTGCCGGCTGCTGGCGTTGGCTGCGCGATCGCGACGACAGCCCGTGGTATCCGGGCCTGCGTCTCTTCACGCAGAAAGAGCGAGGCAATTGGGACGACGTACTAAACCGCGTGCTCGACGCGCTCGCCACACGCTATCCGGTGAACGGCTACCCCATCACGAAGGCTTGAGCAGCGTGCGCCACTCCGGCAGCCTGCCTTTTTCGTCTAGCGCCGCGACGAGCGGCGCAGCACGTTCGGCCAGCGCCTGCTGAACGTTCGCAATGGCGTTGGCCAGTTCGCTCGACATGCCGAGGCCGTCGAGCATGGCCGCCGCCTCGCGCATTTCCTCGGAGCGCCGCTGGCCATGCTCGACCACGCGGCCAATCAAGTACGACTCATAGCCCGTGTCCCAGCCCATGCCTGGGAAGCTTGCCGCAAGCGAGGCAAGCACGCGGTCGTCCACGCCGAACTGCTTCGCGGCGAGCATCGATTGCACGCACATCGCTTCCATGCCTTTGATCATGATGCTGCGGCACAGCTTGATGGCGGAGGCGAGGCCTACCTCGGCGGCCACGCATTGCGCGCGCATGCCGAGCGCGTTGAGCACTTCGGCGGTGTGCCCGGCAACGCGTCCGCCCAGCAGCATCGGCACGCGTATGCCTTGCGGCGGCACGGGCGCCATGACTGCGGCCTCCACGTAATCGGCGCCCACGCGCTCCACGGCCTGGCTGTTGCGCTGCTTGACGGCGGGCGAGACGGAGTTCAGGTCGATAAATGTTTGACCGGCAAGCAAATACGCGGCGCATGCGCTTGCCACCGCTTCGGCCTGGCTCGCCGTGACGGCGGAAAACACGAGCTGTGCGCCCATTAGCGCCGATACGAGATCGTCGGCGACGTGAGCGCCGCTCTCGCTCGCGCGTTTGAGGATCGTCTCGCGCGTGGCGCTGTCCTGTAGCTTGATGTCGTAAGTCGAAACGTGCAGTCCGGCTTGCGCGAGCGCGTGCGCAAAAATCGGCCCCACTTCGCCAAAGCCAATGATCGCAACGCGCGTTACCGGCTGTTGGGTTTGCTGTTCCATGCTTGACACTCTCTCGATGGCGTTGATGAAGAGACAAACGTTGCAGGCTCACACGCGAGGCTCGCTGGCCTGAACCGGCGGCGCCTCCACGTGGGCCGTGTGCCGCCGGTTCATGTGGGATTCGAACTTGTTCTTGTCGAACATCCTCTCCCATTTCGACAAGACGAGCACGGCTACCGAGTTGCCAATCACATTGGTCGTGGAAGTCGCAATGGCAAGCACGCGGTCGATGCCGAACAGCAAGCCCACGCCGGCAAGCGGCAGCGCGCGCGAGGTCTGGATGGTGGCCGCGAGCTTGACGAGCGCGCCGCCTGCAGCGCCCGCTCCGCCCTTGGACGTGAGCATCATCACCGCGAGCAGCGCGAGTTGTTGCGTGAGGCTCAAAGGCGTGTCGGTCGCCTGTGCGATGAAGCCGACGCCGCAGGCCATGTAGAGGCACGCGCCATCGATATTGAAGCTATACCCCGCCGGCAGCACGAAGCCCACCACGGCTTCGTCGCAGCCCGCCTGTTCGAGCTTGCTGACGAGGCGCGGCAGCGCGACTTCGCTCGCGGCCGTGCCCATCGCGAGAATGGCTTCTTCCTTGATGAGCGAAAGGATCCTGAAGATCGAGAATCCAGCCAGGCCAGCCACGACGCCGAGCACGACGAACACGA
Source organism: Paraburkholderia sp. J10-1 (assembly GCF_905220165.1). Lineage (NCBI taxonomy): Bacteria > Pseudomonadati > Pseudomonadota > Betaproteobacteria > Burkholderiales > Burkholderiaceae > Paraburkholderia > Paraburkholderia sp. J10-1. The sequence continues at coordinate 495,582 of NZ_CAJMYW010000002.1, forward strand.
AGCACAGCGTGCTTGCGTAATAGGTGAGCACATAGCGCAGCAGGAACAGCAGCGTGACGCTGCCGTAGCTGCCCACGGCCGCGGCCATTGCGCCGAATGCGCCAATTGGCGAGAGCCGCATGATGAAGCCGAGCATCTTGAAGACGACGGTTTGCGCTTCCTCGATCAAGCGGAACACGACCCAGTCGGGCTTCGCGCAAGTGGCGAGCGCGAAGCCCGTGAGCAGCGAAACGAACAGCACGGGAAGAATGTCGCCGCTCACGAACGCCGAGACGAGCGTATGCGGAATGATGGAGGTGAGAAAGTGCGTGAACGAGATGTCGCCGGTCGTGCCTGCCTTGATTGCTGCCGCGGCGCCTTCGCTTGCGCTGAGTGAGCGCGCATGGAGCCCGTCGCCGGGGCGCACGATATTAACGACCGCAAAGCCAGTCAGCATGGCGAGCGTGCTGACCACTTCGAAATAGAGCAGCGTCTTCACACCGAGCCGGCCAAGGCGCTTGAAGTCCTTGATGTGCCCCACGCCGTGCACGACCGTGCAGAAGATGATGGGCCCGAGCATCATCTTCAGTAGCGCGATGAAGCTCTCGCCCAACGGTTTCATTTTTACGGCCTCGTGCGGCGCGAGCAGGCCGAACGCAATGGCCAGCGCGATCGCAATCAGCACCTGGATGTACAGCTTGCGCAACAGCCTCACTGTCTCCTCCGTTGTGATTGTTCATACGGAATTATGGAGGGGGAGGCTGGTCTTCAGGCTTTGCGAAACGTTAATAAAGCCATCTGTTCTATTTATCGATATGGCTTAAAACATGCGTTGTGCGTGCAGCAAGATTCATTCCGCAATCACTGCTGCCCGGCAAGCTCCTCCAGCAGCCAGTCGCGGAACGCAACCAGCACGGGGTGGCGCTGAGCACGCTCCGGGTAGACCAGGTAGTACGAACGCGAGCTTGGCACCGCCTCGAACGGGCTGAGAAGCCGCTTCTCGTTCAATTCGTCTTCGACCAGCATACGCGGCACGAGGCCCACGCCGATGCCGGCGACGACCGCCTGGATCAAGTGCGAGGTCAGCTCGAAACTCGGGCCCGGGCGCAGCGCGTCGTGAGGCAAGCCGAAATGCGCGCACCATTCGCGCCATGCGTCGGGAAAGCTGCGCACGCGCAGCAGTGTGAGGCCGTCGAGCGATTCGATGGTTGGCGCGGCGGCCCGTCGCTTCGGTTTTCTCGCGAACGGCAACGCAGTGGGGCTGCCAACCAGCACCAGCTCTTCCGCATAGAGCCTGTGCGCCGTGACGCCGGGCCAGCGCCCGTCGCCCACCACGATGGCGGCGTCGAGATCCTGAGTCGAAAAATCGGCCGCCTCGATGCGCGAGTCGAGATCGATCTGCAAATCGGGGTGTGCCTGATAGAAGCGGTGCAGGCGCGGCAGCAGCCATTTGGCGCCGAACGTCGGCAGGGTCGCAACGCGCAACTGCGTTTTTGGCGCGCTCGCCGTGAGGGCTTGCAGCGTCGCGCTACGGATCAGCGTAAGCGCATGAGAGATCTCGGCCATATAGGCTCGGCCGATATCGGTCGGGACGATGCGTTTGCCCTCGCGCGTGAAGAGCGGCAGGTCGAGCATCGCCTCGAGCGCTTGAACCTGGCGGCTTACAGCGCTCTGCGTGAGCGACAGTTCCTCGGCGGCACGCGTAAAGCTCTCATGGCGCGCGGACGCTTCGAACGCGAGCAGCAGCGACATGGAGGGCGTGAGCTTGCGGTAATTCATTCATAAACCTCATGATCAACCCAATCTTTTTACGTTTGCCCGGTGCCGGTTGGGAGGCGACAATTTCATGCCAGAAAAGGGTCGATAGCGCCCAGTACGAGACTTCGAGAGCCACATGACCATTGCCCAGCTTACCATCGGCGAATTCGGCAGCCCCCTGATCCGTCAATTTTTGCATGAACTGGAGGCGTCGGGCTTCGAGGGCGAAGTGGATGCGAGTCACGCCACGCGCACGGTGCTGGCCACGGACAATTCGATCTACCAGCGCTATGCGCAGGCGGTGGTGTTCCCGCGCCACGCACAGGACGTCGCACGGCTCGCGAGCCTGCTCGGGCGCGACACATTTCGCGGCGTGGCGGTCGCGGCGCGTGGCGGTGGCACGGGTACGAACGGGCAGTCGCTGACCGAAGGCGTCGTGGTCGATATGTCGAGACATATGAATCGAATCCTCGAAATCGATCCGGTGGCGCGTACGGCGCGCGTGGAGGCCGGCGTGGTCAAGGATCAGCTCAATGCCGAATTGAAGCGCCACGGGCTCTTTTTCGCGCCGGAGCTGTCGACGTCGAACCGCGCGACCATCGGCGGCATGATCAGCACGGATGCGAGCGGGCAGGGCAGTTGCACCTACGGGAAAACGCGCGACCACGTGCTCGCGCTGGAAACGGTCCTCGTTGGCGGTGAGCGTTTGTCGAGCGCGCCGGTCGATCGTGCCGCACTCGGCGCGCTTTGCGCGCGCAAGGACAAGGTCGGCGAGGTTTTCCGCACCGCGCGCGATATCAGCGAGCGCGAAGCCGGTCTGATACGCGAGCGTTTTCCCGCGTTGAACCGTTGCTTGACGGGTTATGACCTCGCTCATCTGCATGACGGCGAAGGGCGCTTCGACATCAACAGCGTGCTGTGCGGCTCGGAAGGCACGCTCGGCTTCATCGTCGAGGCAACGCTGAACGTGCTGCCAGTTCCCAGGCACGCCGTGCTCGTCAATGTCCGCTATGAGAGCTTCATGGATGCCCTGCGCGACGCGCGCGCGCTGATGGCGCATCGCCCACTCTCGATCGAAACCGTGGATTCCACGGTGCTGCGGCTGGCGCGCGAGGATATCGTCTGGCAAAGCGTGGCCGAGTATTTCCCCGCCGACGAAGGAGTGCAAGGCGGTGCGAACGGCATCAACATGGTCGAATTCAGCGGCGACGATGCGGACGCATTGCGCGCGCGCGTGGCGGCGTTCGCCGAGCACCTGGGCGCGGACGCGAGCGTGAAGCGTCTCGGCCATACGATTGCCGATGGCGAGGCGGCAATCAATCGCGTCTATGCGATGCGCAAGCGCGCGGTGGGCCTGCTGGGCAATGCGCGCGGCGCGAGCCGCCCGCAGCCCTTCGTGGAGGACACGGCCGTGCCGCCCGAAAATCTTGCCGACTACATTGCAGAGTTTCGCGCGCTGCTCGATGGTTTCGGTCTGCGTTATGGCATGTTCGGCCACGTCGATGCGGGCGTGCTCCACGTGCGCCCCGCGCTCGACATGCGCAATCCCGACGAGGCCGCGCTCGTGCGCCCCATTTCGGATGCCGTGACTGCCTTGACGATGAAGTATGGCGGCCTGCTGTGGGGCGAGCATGGCAAGGGCGTGCGCTCCGAGTACGTGCCCGAGTATTTCGGGCCTTTGTATCCGGCGCTGCAGCGGCTCAAGGCGGCATTCGATCCGTACAATCAGCTCAATCCAGGCAAGATCGCGACGCCTGCCGGCGCGAGTGCGGCGCTGCTGAAGATCGACGCGACGACACTGCGCGGCGAGCTGGACCGGCGCATAGACGAGCGCGTCTGGCAGGCCAACGCCGACGCCGTTCATTGCAACGGCAACGGCGCGTGCTACAACTTCGACCCGAACGACGCCATGTGTCCGTCGTGGAAAGCCACGCGCGAGCGCGTGCATTCGCCAAAGGGCCGGGCTTCGCTGATGCGAGAATGGTTGCGCAGACAACAAGATGCCGGAGCGGATCTTGTCGCGCCGCCGGTTGCGGCGGCGTTGCCGGTGCGCATCGTCAACAGCGTGCGCAAACGCCAGGGCGAGCAGGACTTCTCGCACGAGGTTTATGACGCCATGGCGGGTTGTCTGTCGTGCAAGTCATGCACGGGGCAATGTCCGGTAAAGGTAAGCGTGCCGGAGTTTCGCGCGCGCTTTCTGGAGCTTTATCACACGCGCTATTTGCGTCCGCTGCGCGACTATTTGATCGGCGCACTCGAATTCACGGTGCCGCGCGTGGCGGCGGTGCCTGGCGCAAGTGGCGCGTACAACGCGTTGATGAAGGCGCGCCTCGTCAAATCGTTGCTCGCACGCTGCATTGGCCTTGTCGATAGCCCATTGTTGAGCCGTGTGTCATGGCGCGGGGTGTTGCGCAAGGCGGGAGCGGAGATCGCGACGCCCGAACGGCTCGCATCGCTTGGCGAAACCGAACGCCAGCGCAGTGTCATCGTGGTGCAGGACGCGTTCACGCGTTACTTCGAGACGCCGGTTGCCTCCGCGTTTCTCGAACTAGCCGCACGTCTTGGATTCAAGGTATTCGTCGCGCCTTATTTCCCGAACGGCAAGCCGCTGCACGTCCAGGGGTTTCTGCCGCGGTTTCGCCGCGCCGCGCGGCGCAATGCGGCGCAACTGGCCTCGCTTGCCAGCTCGGGTGTGCCGCTCGTCGGCATCGACCCGGCCATGACGCTCGTGTACCGCCAGGAGTACCGCAAGGTGGAAGGCATCGAGGCGGCGCCAGAGGTGCTGCTGCCGCAGGAATGGTTAATCAGCGTAATGCGCGGCGCGCTGCGCAGCCGCGAAGCGGCGCATCGCGCGACGGCGTCGTTCCGCCTGCTGCCGCATTGCACCGAGCGCACCAACGCGAGCGCCGCCACGCTCTTGTGGAAAGACGTGTTCGCCGCAGCGGGCCTCGCGCTCGCGACGCCGGCTAGCGGGTGTTGTGGCATGTCGGGCACCTATGGCCACGAGGCGCGCAATCGCGCGACTTCGGAAGCGATCTTCGAGCAATCGTGGGCGCAGCATGTCGATGCGGCATCGACGGCGGCGCAAGGGGCGGAAGAACTGATCGCCACGGGTTATTCGTGCCGCTGCCAGGTGAAGCGCTTGCGCGGGCGTCAGTTGCGCCACCCGGTTCAGGTGTTGCTGGACGCCCTGCGCTGAAACAGATCAATAGTCCCAGCGGCCCCGGTCGTGCCACTCGCGTTCGCGCCACTGCCGTTCACGCCATGCGTGCTCGCGGCGTTCGTGCTCGCGCCACTCGTGTTCGCGCCACTGTCGCGCGCGCCAGTCGTCGTCGCCTCTCCAGTCGGTCTGGATGGGAGCCGGGGCATAGGCCGCGCCTGGCACGCCAACGCCCACGGCGACATCCACATGGGCCAATGCAGCGGTCGAAGCCGCCAGTGCCGTTGCGCCCAGTACCAGGCCGAGAATGGTCTTCTTCATATCGCGACTCCTTCGCACGTTGTGTGCGTTCTTGATGAGCACGGTTCGGAGTCTAGGCGTCGCCCCCGGACACAGGTGAAACGGTGCTGCGAGATTCGTAACAACGAGTTAAGCGCGCGCCGCGGTGTTGCCATGAGCATCGCGCAGCGCATTGTTCAGTAGCACGATGGATTTACCGTGATGCAGCGGGTACACTCGAAGGCGAACCGCGAGTCGACCCGGTGTTTATTGCGTCCCCGCTCCAGCCAGCTTTTTGCACCCGATGCCAAAACGAATCTTGTTCGTCGACGACAACCGCGACGTCGCAGATGCGCTTGCGGCGCTCGTCGAGTTCGAAGGCCATCAAGCCCAATGTGCGGCAGATGGACAAGAGGCCCTGCTCGTTGCCGGGTCGTTCCTTCCCGAACTCGCCTTCGTGGACTGGAAGCTGCCTGACATGAGCGGCGGAGAGCTGGTGAGTCAGCTTCAGCTCAACCCCGCTCTGTCGAATACCCGGTACGTTCTGCTCTCGGGGCATACCGATCCGGATATCGCGGCCAGGGCCGCAGCCGCCGGCTTCGTCAAATGTCTGACGAAACCGGTGCGGCTCGAAGACCTGCTGGCCTGCCTGTGACGCCGGTTGTGCGTTGTAGCTAACTCGACCGGCTTCCACCGGAAGCCGGGAACAATAATTGCGCACTTCGTCTCACTCGTGGCGAGCCTCGAATCTCCACGAGCCTCGTCGTTCCGGTATTCCGCAGCGTCTCCTCGGAGCAGAGTCGCGTCATGAACAAGGAAGTTCCACCGCAGATCGAGCGCCCCTCGACCCGCTGGCCCGGTGAAATGGCGGAGCGCATCGCCGTGTTCGACTGGAGCGATACGGCGCTCGGCGCGCGCGCAACCTGGTCGGCGAGCCTCGTTGCCGCGATCAACATGCTGCTCGCCGCGCCTTCTCCGCTCGTCATGCTATGGGGCCGCGAAGGGACGATGGTCTACAACGACGCCTACGCGGTTTTCGCGGGCGGCCGGCATCCGTTCCTGCTGGGCAAGCCAGTCGAAACCGGCTGGCCAGAGGTGGCCGCGTTCAACCGGAATGTCGTCGATACGTGCCTGGCCGGCGGGACCCTCGTCTTTCAGGACAAGCAGCTCGTGCTGTATCGCGAGGGTCACGCCGAAGACGTGTGGCTGGACCTGAGCTATAGCCCGGTTTTCGAAGACGACGAGCGGCCGGCGGGCGTCCTCGCCATCGTGTTCGAAACGACGGCGAAGATGCAGGCGGAAAAGCAGCGCAAGGTGGCGGAAGACGCGCTGTTGCAACTGACCCAGACACTGGAGCAGCGCGTAGCCGAGGAAGTGGGCGCGCGCGTGGCGATGGAGGAGCGGCTGCGTCAGGCGCAAAAGCTGGAAGCGATCGGCAGCCTCACGGGCGGCGTGGCGCACGACTTCAACAACGTCTTGCAGGTCATTTCCGCCAACCTGCAGCTCATCGAGCTTTCGACGAAAGGCAACGCCGCGCTCGAGCGGCGCGTGGCCGCGGTTAGCAATGCGGTGTCGCGCGGTGCGAAGCTTGCCGCGCAACTGCTGGCCTTTGCGCGCAGGCAACCGCTCGCGCCGGCCGTTCTGAACCCCTTCCGGCTGGTCGAAGGCATGGCCGAGATGCTTCACCGCACGTTGCCGGAGACGATCGAACTCGCCATTGTGCCGGCGCACGAGAGCTGGAATATCTGTGCGGACCGCAGTCAGCTGGAAAGCGCGCTGTTGAATCTGGTCATCAACTCGCGCGACGCAATAGACGGACCAGGACGCATCGGCGTTTGCCTCGCGAACGTCGACGCACAGAACGATGAAGCGGCGCGCAGTGACGGCGTGCCCGCAGGCGAATACGTTCGCCTGCGCGTTTCGGACTCGGGCTGCGGCATGCCCGAGCACGTGAAAGCGCGCGTGTTCGAGCCGTTCTTCACCACGAAGGCCGTGGGCCAGGGCACGGGACTCGGCTTGAGTATGGTGCATGGGTTCGTGGCGCAGAGTTCGGGCCACGTCTTCATTGAAAGCACGCAAGGCCAGGGCACTACCGTCAACCTCTATTTTCCGCGCAGCCTGGAAGCGGAATACGACGCGTACAAGCCAGGCGTTGCGAGACAGGAGCGCGGCGGCGAGACCATTCTCGTTGTCGAAGACGACGCGGAGGTTCGCATCGCCGCGATCGAAATGCTGGCGCAGCTCGGCTACAAGGTGCTCTCCGCGCAGGACGGCGAGCACGCCCTCAAACTGATCCAGAGCGGCCAGCGTTTCGACCTGCTGTTCACCGATGTCGTGACGCCCGGTACGGTGAGAAGCAGCGAACTGGCTCGCATTGCGAGCGGGCCGCCTTATCACGCCGAGGTCCTGTTTGCCTCCGGCTATACGCGCGACGTTATTTTCCACGACGGCAAGCTCGACGAGGGCGTTGCGCTCATTAGCAAGCCTTATCGATTCGATGAGCTTGCCGTTGCGGTGCGCAACGCGCTCAACAAGGCCGATTGATTGACGTTGCCGCTGCGTCAGGCTTGCATGCCGATCTGCGCGCGCCCGAGCGGTGTCAGGTCATCGGCGGTTGCGCGCCCAACGAAATCGACTTCGAAATGATCCGTCGGGAAATCGGGCGGGCTCTTGCCCGCGAGGAAGCTCGGCAACTGCCGTGCGAGATACGCGTCGTTCTTGGCGCAAGACGGCGCGGAAGCGATGTACATCACGTTGCTGTAGCCCTTGCCGCGATGCGCATCTTCCACGGCATGAATGACGTCGCTATGCCAGAAGACGGTGTCGCCTGGCTGCATTAGCGGAATCGACGAAAGCGCGTGGAAAAGCGGCGCGTGGTACTCCGGCTTGATCGACAGCGCGCGGCCCGGCATCGCGCCGCACAGGTCGTCGTCCGCAATGTCGTCCTGCAGCGCGCGCAGCAGGATATAGACCATCGCGTTCGCAATGGGCACGAGTTGCAGCGTGCCGTCGCCGGGGCCCTGCTGAGTGAGCGCCGTCCAGCCCTGAAACGTGCGGAACATCGAGCAGACAGCGGGTGACGGAATCTCTTCGACCTCGGTGCGCCACGCGGCGTCGAACGCGTCATAGTCGCGCCAGTTTCCGGAGAAGACATGGCGATAGACCTTGCGGAAGTTCGCCTCGATCCAGCGCTCGACCGAGCCGCCGTCGCAGTGGGCGGAGAGGCCGAGCGACTCGGAGCCAGGCGGGCGGCGGCGCAGCCGGTCCGCATAAACCGGCACGTGATTCGGGTCGAAATGCACGCGGCCTTCGCTCTCGGCGCGCCACAGGCGGTTCAGGAACACGCGCGCCTGTGTGAGTTCCGGCGACTGGCGCGCGAGCACTTGCGGCTTCGACCAGTACACGCCGTAGATCTGAGGCTTGCTCGAGGCCAGCTGGCCGAAGTATTTGTCTTCGGCGCGATGAAGCAGCTTGCGGTCGAGGTCGTTGCGCTCGACATAGTCCGCAATGTCGTCGTCCCACTGCGCCACGCGCGAGCGGTCGAACACCTTGCGGATCACACAGGCGCCGCGCGCCTTCACGAGCGCAATCTGCTCCGCGCTAACCTGGTTGCCGACGATGTCCGAAAACGCAATTTCGGGGATCACGGGCTCACCCCGGTCGCGAAGCTGGGCAATGCGATGCGCCTCTTCCTGCATGGCCGATTCGACTTCGGCGAACACCGCCTTGTAGTTGGGCAGTTTTTCCCGCAGTTCCTGCTTCGCCCGGCGAATAGCCGCGGGCAGGTCGTCGATATGCAATGCCATTTCGTTGTCTCCACCGTGGTGTTTTCGAATGATGGGAGCGTACGCCGGCACGGCCCTGGCCAGTGATATTATCGGGTCAATCTTTTTGCAGTTTCGGCCATGAAAGCAGCGTACGAGCACGTCGACTTCGGCAGCAGCTGTTCGGTGCGGGTTTACCACCGGCGCTTGCCGCGCATTCCGTTCGAATGGCATCACCACCCGGAATACGAACTCACGCTGACGATGAACAGCCAGGGCAAGCGCTATATCGGCGACTCGGTCACCGTTTATGGCGCCGACGATCTCGTGCTCGTGCCGCCGGACATGCCGCACACCTGGTCGTCCAATCGCTCGATCGATCCGGCGGACTCGCAGGTGGCCATCGTCATCTGGTTCGAAGGCAACTGGGTGCAGCGCCTCGCCGACGTTTGCCCGGAATACGCGAGCCTGCGCAACCTGTTGCGCCGCGCGGCCTGCGGACTCGTCTTCGAAGAAGGCGCCGGCGCGCATATGCGCGGTTATCTTGAGCGTCTATTGTCGGCGGACCCGCGCGAGCGTCTGGCTGCCGTGCTGGATATCCTGGTCTGGTTGACCGGGTTGCCTGCCACCCAGCTCGCGACGCCCAGCGCGTTCGAGGGTCGCGTGGGCGCATCTGCAGGCTACGAGCCTGAGCAGTTGAACCGCGTGCTGGCGCTGATCGAAACGCAGTTCTCGCAACCCTTGCGGCTTTCGACGCTCGCCAAGGCCGCGGGTCTTTCTGAGCGCACGCTGACGAGACATTTCGTGCAGCACACGGGCGAAAGTGTGGGGCAGTACATCGCGCGGGTTCGAATCGGCCATGCCTGCCGGATGCTGACCGATACGCAGTTGCCCGTTTCCGTGATCGCCGCGCGCTCAGGCTTCCCCAACGCGGCGAACTTCAACCGGCAGTTCAAGGCCACCAAAGCGCTCACGCCGGTGGCTTACCGGCAGCAATTCACGAGCGCGAAACGCGCCGAAGATCATGCGGTGCCGTCCCTTAACGAGCGTTCGCCTTCGCTCGAGCTTGCGCGGCGAACGGCGAGCAGAAAGCGTCGCGTGCGCCGCGCGTGAACGGCTTGCGCGGGCCGCGCATTGCGTGTGCCATCCCCCAATCGGCCGAACGCGGGGTTCAGTCATCACGAACGGCCCCGACGTGACCTAAGCGAACCGTAAGCCAGTCGTTATGACTCGCTATGCCCGGTCGTCTCAGCGATTTCCCTGGAGTGCTGTCATTCGCCTCGGGAATGTGTTGATATAGCGAAAAATCGCACGGTCGGACAGAAAATTGCACGCACGATAAGAAATGCCCAAACAAAGGAGACAGTCCATGAGGATGTTGCGCTCGTTGGTGGTTGGTGCGGTTGTATCGTCAGCGTTGGCAGCCGGGGCCGCGCAAGCGGAGACGGTCAAGATTGCCTTCATCGATCCGCTGTCCGGCTTGATGGCATCGCTCGGCACGAATCAGCTGCACAGCTGGCAATACACGGCCGATTTCGCCAACGAGCATAACTGGGCAAACGGCACGAAGTTCGAGGTCGTGGGATTCGACAACAAGCTTTCGCCGCAGGAAAGCCTGACGCTGCTGAACCAGGCCGCCGATCAGGGCATCCGCTATATCGTGCAGGGCAATGGTTCGTCGGTGGGCCTCGCGCTGGAAGACGCGGTCGCCAAGTACAACTCGCGCAATCCGGGCAAGGAAATCGTCTACCTGAACTACGCCGCGGTGGACCCGGCCATGACCAACGCACGCTGTGACTACTGGCACTTCCGCTTCGACGCGAACGCCGACATGAAGATGGATGCGCTCACCACGTTTCTCGCGCGCGACAAGGACATCAAGAAGGTCTACCTCATCAATCAGGACTACTCGTTTGGTCACGACGTCTCGCGCGTGGCGCGCGAGGACCTGAAGAGCAAGCGCCCCGATATCGTGATCGTCGGCGACGACTTTCATCCGCTCGCGCGCGTGAAGGACTTCTCGCCTTATGCCACCAAGATCAAGGCGTCCGGCGCAGACACGGTGATCACGGGCAACTGGGGCAGCGACCTCGCGCTGCTCGTGAAGGCCAGCAAGGACGCGGGCGTGACGTCCAACTTCTATACCTATTACGCGGGCACGACCGGCGTGCCGACGGCCATGGGCGCGTCCGGCGCCGACCACGTGAAATACGTGGGCGTGTTCGGTCCGAACAACACGAACAACCCCCCGGTGGTCGGCCAGATCATCGAGGGTTACAAGAAAAAGTACAACGACGACTACTACCTGGCGACTGCCTATGCCGCCATCGAAATGCTGAGCAAGGCGATGAACGCGACGAAGTCGACCGATCCCGTCAAGGTGGCCAAAGCCTTGGAGGGCATGACAGTCGACGGCATGAACGGCCCCGCGACGATGCGCGCGGCCGATCACCAGGCGCAGCAGTCGCTCGTGATCGCGACATGGACCAAGGCGGACGGCAAAACGGTAAAGTACGACCAGGAGAACACCGGCTATGGCTGGCGCACCGACGTCCAGCTTGGGCCGACCGCGGCAACGCAGCCGACCACTTGCCAGATGAAGCGCCCGGGCTGAGCGTGCTCTCGCTACGACACTTCACAAGGATCATCGGGCAGTGGAATTCCTGACCATCTCTCTGTTGAACGGCATCGGCTACGGGCTGCTGCTGTTCATGCTCTCATCGGGCCTCACGCTGATTTTCAGCATGATGGGCGTGCTCAACTTCGCGCACGCCAGCTTTTACATGCTCGGGGCCTACTTCGCCTACACCATTGCCAGCAAGATCGGTTTCTGGCCTGCGCTGGTGGCGGCGCCCGTGCTCGTGGCGTGTGTCGGCGCGCTCGTCGAGCGGTTCGGCTTGCGTACTGTGCACAAATACGGGCACGTGGCGGAGTTGCTGTTCACCTTCGGCCTGTCGTATCTGATCGTGGAGGGTGTGAAGCTGGTCTGGGGTCTCGCCGCCGTGCCGTACGCCGTTCCGCCCGAACTGAACGGGGCGCTGTTCAAGGTGTACACGTCGGAATTTCCGAAGTATCGCGCCTTCATGATGCTGATCTCGATTGCAATGCTCGCGGCGCTGTATCTGGTGTTGACGCGCACGCGCATCGGCCTCGTCATTCAGGCGTCGCTCACGCACCCGGAAATGGTCGAGGCGCTCGGGCACAACGTGCAGCGCGTGTTCATGCTGGTGTTCGGCGGCGGCGCCGCGCTGGCGGGCCTCGCCGGCGTGATTGGCGGCAACGCGTTCGTCACGTCGCCTTCGATGGCCGAGTCGGTGGGCACGATTGTGTTCGTGATCGCCGTGGTGGGCGGCATGGGCTCGCTGCCTGGCGCGTTCATCGCGTCGCTGCTGATCGGCATCATGCAGACATTCGCTGTCACGATCGATGCGTCGCTCTCCGATCTGTTCTCGCTCGTCGGCATGACGGTGACGGACAGCACGGCGCTCTCGTCGTTGTGGCGCATGCCGGTATCGCAGGTCGCGCCGATTCTGCCTTACCTGCTGATGGTGCTCATGATGATCCTGCGACCGCGCGGGCTGCTCGGCAAGCGGGAGGGCTGAACGATGAAACCGCTCATTCAGGCCAGCGCCGGTTCGGGCATGCAACGCAACGGAATGCGGCAAACCGCGCATTCGCTGCGCTGGATCATTTGGGGCGCCACGGTGCTCGTGATGCTGGTGCTGCCGCTCGTGTTTTCCAGCGGCTTTGCCATCGCGCTGCTTTCGCAGATGGGCATCATGATCATCTTCGCGCTCTCGTACAACATGTTGCTCGGGCAGACCGGCATGCTCTCGTTCGGGCACGCGGTGTACTCCGGGCTCGGCGCGTTCGTGGCGGCGCATGTGCTCAACCAGATCGGCGCGAGCCATTTCCCGTTGCCTGTTTCGCTGCTGCCGCTCGCGGGCGGGTTCGGCGGCATGCTGTTCGGCGTGCTGTTCGGCTATGTGACCACGCGCAAGTCGGGCACCACCTTCGCGATGATCACGCTTGGCATCGGCGAAATGGTGGCGGCGAGTTCGCTCATGTTTCCCGGGTTCTTCGGCGGCGAAGGCGGTGTGCCGACCAACCGCACGGTGGGTCATGCGGTGCTCGGCATCACGTATGGACCGGCGATCCAGGTGTACTACCTGATCGCGGCGTGGTGCCTCGTGTCGATGATCGCCATGTACGCGTGGACGCAGACGCCGCTCGGCCGCATTGCCAACGCCGTGCGCGACAACCCCGAGCGTGCCGAATTCGTCGGCTACAACACGCAGCGCGTACGCTTTTTCGTCATGGTGCTTTCGGCGTTCTTCGCGGGCATTGCGGGCGGTCTCTCGGTAATCGACTTCGAGATCGTGACGGCAGAGAACGTCGGCGCTGCGCAGTCCGGCGGCGTGCTGCTGGCGACGTTCATCGGCGGCGGGGCGTTCTTCTTCGGGCCGATCATCGGCTCTGTTTTGTTCGTGCTGTTTGCGGTGGCGTTGTCCAATCTCACGCCGGCATGGCTGCTTTACCTCGGGTTGTTCTTCGTGCTCGTGGTGATGTATGTGCCGGGCGGCGTGTCGAGCCTGCTGATGAAGCAGGTGCCTCTCATCGCGGCGCGCAAGCTGCATCGCATGGTGCCTTCCTATGCAGCGACGCTGGGCGCTGCGCTGATTTTGCTTGGCGCGCTCGTGCTGACGGTCGAACTCGTCTACAAGGTGCAGATCGATCGTGACAACGGCACGGCCATGGCGTTCTTCGGCCTTACCTTCGATGCCGCTTCATGGAAACCGTGGGCCGTCGCGGCGGTGCTGTGGGCGCTGGGCGCGCAGGCGGGACGCCTCGCGGCTGCGCGGGTGCGCGAAGCGTGGGATGGCGTGCAACGGGAAATCGCAGGGAGCAACGCATGACGGCCGCACTGGAGTTGCGTGAAGTCTGCAAGAATTTCGGGCGCACGGAGATCATTCGCGGTGTGGACCTGACTATTGCGAAGGGCGAACGCCATGCGCTGATCGGCCCCAACGGCGCGGGCAAGTCGACGACGTTCAATCTGATCTCGGGCCGCATGGCGCCGAGTTCCGGCACGGTGAAACTGAACGGCGTCGATATCGGGGGGCTGCCGCCGTACAAGATCAACCGCATGGGGCTCTCGCGCAGCTTTCAGGTGACGAACATCTTTCATCGCCTGTCGGTGTTCGAGAATTTGCGCTGCGCCGTGCTGTGGTCGCTCGGCTACCGGTACTCGTTCTGGCATCGCCTCGAACAATTACGCGACGCGCGCGAACGCGCCGAAGAAGTGCTCGAGCTGATCGGTCTGCAGGGGCGGCACGACACGCTTGCCGGGCTGCTCACCTATGCCGAGCAGCGCGCGCTCGAAATCGGCATCACGATTGCGGGCGGTGCCGAGGTGATCCTGCTCGACGAACCCACGGCGGGCATGAGCCGCTCCGAGTCGGATCACGCGGTGGAGCTGATTCGCCGGGTCACCGTCGGCAAGACGCTGGTGATGGTCGAGCACGACATGAGCGTCGTCTTCGGCCTCGCCGACCGCATCTCGGTGCTCGTGTACGGCGAAGTGATCGCCACGGACACGCCGCAAGCCATCCGTAACAACCGCCGCGTGAAGGAAGCCTATCTGGGCACCACGCTCGACGAACCCGCAGGTGCACATTGATGGCGACCGCTAATTCCATGCTCGAGGTGCGCGGCCTGCATGCGTACTATGGCAAGAGCCATATCCTGCACGGCGTCGAGATGCAGGTGGGCGAGGGCGAGATCGTCGCCCTGCTCGGGCGCAACGGCGTGGGCCGCTCTACGTTGGCCAAGGCCATCATGGGGCTCGTGCGGTGCGAGGGGCAGATTTTGCTGCGCGGCGAAGAAGTGCGCGGGCTGCGCACGTTCGAGGTTGCGCACCGGGGCATCGGCTATGTGCCGGAAAACCGCGATATCTTCCCGACGCTCACCGTGCGGCAGAACCTGATGCTCGGCGAAAAGCGCACCAGGTCGCGCCAGAAGCCGCGCTGGCAGTTCGACGACATGTACCGCATGTTCCCGCGCCTGAAGGAGCGCGAGGACACGTCCGCGGGCCTGCTCTCCGGCGGCGAGCAGCAGATGCTGACGCTGTGCCGCACGCTCATGGGCGACCCAGACCTCATCATCATCGACGAACCGACAGAGGGGCTCGCACCGCTCGTCGTCGCGCAGGTGGGCGAGTACCTGAAGGCGCTGAAGGCGCGCGGCATTTCGGTGCTGCTCGTCGAGCAGAAGCAGGCCATTGCGCTCGATATCTCGCAGCGCGTCTACGTCATGGGGCACGGCCAGATCGTGTTCGAGGGGACGCCGCAGCAGCTCAAGGCCGATGCGCGCGTGCGCCAGGAATGGCTCGAAGTGTAGGGCGCGCTTCGACCGGTTGCTCTGCGGCGCAAATTCCGCCTAGCGTGCAGGCAAGTTATTCGGCGAGTAAACGGGCTGCTGGCCGACAGCGCCAAAAAGATCCTCGGGCTGGCCGTTCATACGCTGCCGGATGGTGTCGTTGACGACCATGCCCACAGGGAAGGCCCGCGGCCCCACTCCGGCGACCAGCCAGCCGCGATCCGCTACCCATTCCCGGTGTCGCGGGCCCAATGGATTGGATTGGACGGCAACGGGAGGCTGCAGGGCGAAGTGCAATCCCACGTCTGCGTGCTGCAACCTGTCCACGATCCAGAGCAGGGCGCCGTCGGAGAGCCCGTGATCGGGGTAGCCGCCGCCGACATCGCAATGGCCGCCGGGAAAGAGCGCTTGCGTCACGTTCGGGTTGGGATTCCACAATGTCGGCTCGAACGGCTTGCGTTGCTCGTCGAGCGAGACCGCATGGATGCCTATGCCAATTTTCGGGCTGAGATTCAGATCGCAGAACCGGAACAGATCGATCGCGGACCCCTGATAGTAGATTGGGATGCCGAGCGAACCCACCGTATCCCAAACCGCCACCGCGGCGATGTTCGCGTCCACAAAGGAATTGGCGTCCAAAGGCTTGGGGTTGGAAAAGGCGTTATGGATAGTCAAAAACTCCAGCACACCGTCCGCTATCTTCTGGAACGTTGTTTCGTTGCCGTGTCTCCATCGATACCAGGCCGCCACCGCGGTGTCGTAACGATTCTGATCGTCAAGGGCAGCGAGTTCCGGCCGAAGCAGCCCCTGCCCGGCAATCAGTCCCGCCAGGGCTCGCGCGGTGTACGCGCCGCGGCTGAATCCGACGATCACAATGCTGTCGCCCGGCTCGTAGTTGCGCGAAATATAGGTATAGCCACGAGCAATGCGCGCGACGACGCCGACACCGAACGCGCCGCCCGCGACTTTATCGATCAGTTGCTGGGAATTTCCAACCCCGTGAATGTATTTCGCGATTTGTATCGGTTGGCCATTCGCGTCTAAGAGGGCCTTTTCCATCTCGGCGCCGCCCCACACGGTTTCTGGAGGCAGCATGTTCCCATCGAGCCACGCGAAAAGCTTGCATACATTGGTCAGTTCAGGCTGGCATCCCGCTGCCGCTTCAGGAGCGGCGCCATCGCCTTTTCCTGCCGGATCTTCGGGTCCGTTCCACGTGCCGTCTGCGCAAAAGACGATCGTCTTGGACATCGCTGGCTCCTTGCACGCAATTTTGACGTCAAGCTTGTTCGCAATCCTGAGCAACGTGTCCGGCGTGAGCGCCGCAAATGCTGTACGACGTGCGATGCGCGTGCCGAACGTTTGTCCTACAAATATAGCTTCTGCGCCTCCGATTGCGAGGTGCAGGAGTGTGCGTTGGCGCACGTACGACCGGAATCGACAGGGCGCGCACTCGCTGAATCAACTGACCGGGCCTAAGGGCGTCCCGCAGACGCTCCACGTGCACATTCCAGGCGTTGCCAGTGTTGACATCCATTTTTTTTCCGGTAAAAGTGTCGACAGATGTGTGGCCAATTGGCCTTGTCCGCGGATAGGGAATCCCGGGTTTGCCCGGCAACCGGGGGTGTACAGCCGTTGAGATTGCAGTGGGATTCGTTGAATCTCGTTAGCCGGTGGTTCTTGACGATCGGAGTGGAACTATGCGTTTTGAACGTAATTCTCTGTCCTTCGATGTCGCCCGAGAGCGCCTCATCAGCCCATTTCCAGGCGCGTACGCGACTGGCAGCGCCGCACAGACCGAACTGAGCACACGTCTCGTCGTCGTTCTGCTTGCGTTCGCAGCGGTGCTGACTGGGGCGTTGCTTTTCATGCTGGTGAGCGGCGCTCACTAGCTCGTGCGTGAATGTCTTCGCGAGCGAACGCAAGGCGGCGATCAGATTTGGGTGTCGTTGCCGTGAGGCTCGATGCTCTCACTCCTGGCCGATGCCAGCGTGAGCGAAGCAAGGGAGGAAACTGGGGAAAACTAGAATACAAAAGTGTAGACAATCCGCTAGTCTGATTTCACTTTGAGCCGAGAAAGTGCGGTTGCTTTCGAGCGTCCCGGCAGCGACATGCAGCGCCCGGGTCAGGCAGGAACGAAAGCGCCGGGTTGTCCGGGCGCTGAGCGTGCGTAGGTTCTGGGGTTGCCGCGATGTTGTATCCAGGTGTCGATGTTTCTATTGACGCCGTTTTTTTTGCTATAGAGTGTCGACACTTGTGTAGTCTAATTTCCTCATTGACTAAAGGGGTGGCACCATGAAGTTTGCGAAAGAGCTGTGCATCAGCGTTGCCGCGAGCGCGTTGTTTTCCATGGGGGGCGAGGCGCTCGCGCAGACGGTTTCGCTTGGCGCGGTGCTGCCCTTGACGGGAGCGAGCGCTTCGGTTGGAGATGACCAGCGGCGGGGCATTGAGCTTGCTGTCGAGCAGGTCAATGCGCACAACGGTGTGCTCGGGCAAAAGCTGCAAGTGATCGTCGAAGACTCAGGTGGTGTTGCCGCGACCGCGCTAAGTTCTGCACGCAAGCTGGTGTCGGTCAACAAGGTCCCCGTGGTGCTCGGCGAGTTCTCGTCGGGAATCACGATTCCCGTCGGCGAGTATGTGGTCCAGCAGGGCGACGTTCATATCAACATCGGCTCGTCCAGTCCGCAGATTCGCAAAATTGGCAACGGCTCGTTTAGCGTTATCGGGCTGGACGACCTGTCGGCACGTTTCGCAGCAGGCGATGTCTTTGGGCAAAACCTGAAGGACGTGGCGTTCATTGCGCCGAACAATTCGTATGGACAGGGCGTTGCCAACGAGTTCAAGAAGCGCTTCGAATCGCTGGGCGGCAAGGTGTCCTCCGTGGTGCTCTACAGCGAGGGGCAATCGACCTACCGGCGCGAATTGCAGCAGATGTCCCGTTCGTCGCCTCAGGCTTATGTGTACAGCGCCTATGGGCAGGAAGCGGCAACGATCAACCGCGAGGCCTACGAACTCGGCCTGAACAAGCAGAAGTGGTACGGCATCTACTTGACGATGTGCACGAGCGATACCCTGCCGCAAGCTGCACAGGGGCAGGAAGGCCTCGAAGTCGCTTCGGTCGGCGATGGCGGCAAGTCGTACGAGCAAGCGTATCGCGCCAGGTACAAGGAGGCGCCCAAGTCCTCTTTTGGTAGCTATGCATACGACGGCGTCATGGTTGCTGCGGCCGCAATCAATAAGGCCGGTAGCGCCGACCCCGCCAAAATCCGCGCGGCAATGAAGGCGATGCCCGCTTACAGCGGCGCGACTGGAACGGTCGCGTTTGATGAGGGTGGTCAGCGCAAGGAACAGCCGTACGACAAGGTGAAGTTCGATAGCAAGGTCGTTTCCCGATAAGCTTTGCCGCGCTGCCTCGCAGCGCGGTAGCTCCTGGAGAGTTCCATGCTGCAATTTATCGTCGACGCCCTGATACGCACTTCGGACATCATGCTGGTTGCCGTGGGGCTCAGCGTCGTGTACTCGCTGGTCAAATTTCCGAACATCGCGCATGTGCAGTACGCAATGCTGGGCGCGTTCGGTACGCTTGGGCTGACTCGCGTGGGCATGCCGTTCGCGCTCGCACTATTGGGTTCCTGCGTTGGGATGGGCATCCTTGCCGTGTTGCTCAACGTGCTCGTATTCAAGCGCTTGCTCCGCTCAGGCAGTTCAATCGCGATGATCGGCTCGCTCGCCATCTCGATGATTTGCATTGCGGTCGTCCTGGGCGTCGCCGGGTCTCGCCCGTTCCGGTACTCGTCGGGGCTCCCTCGTCCCATCTCACTGGGGTCGACAACCATCTCAATCGATCAGCTCACGTCGATTGGATGTGGTTTTGGCTGCGTAGCGCTGTTGGCTGTGTTGCTCTTCAAGACAGGCGTTGGACGTTCAATGCGCGCGATGTCTTCGAATGCGGCGCTTGCCGCCGCAACCGGAGTTGATGGTTCGCGGGTGGTGAACGGGATTACCTTCCTGAGCGGAGCGCTGGCTGCACTCGGCGGAACCATGCTCGGTCTGACCGAGACAGTCCACGTTGGGCTTGGCACGAACCTGCTACTGCCCGTGTTCGCCGCAGCGATTCTTGGTGGACTGGGTAATCCGCTTGGTGCGGCGGCCGGCGCGCTGCTGATATCAGTCGCGGAAACACTCGTCACGAACCTCGACTTCGGCTGGTTATTCGGAACGTCGGACGTTTATGTTCCGATTACCTATATCAGCGCGGCGTCGTTCCTGATACTCCTTATCGCACTGTTGTTCAAGCCGTACGGCATCTTTGACCGGGAGGTGCGTCGTGTATAGCTTTCTCTTGCACGTAGCAACGCTCAGTTGCATTTACGCGCTTCTCGCGCTCGGGCTGAACCTTCAGGCAGGATTTGCTGGACTACTGAACTTCGGCTTTGTCGCGTTCGCCGGAGTGGGCGCCTATGCCTCTGCCATCACAGCGTCGCTTGGATATCCCGTTGCGGTCGGAATTCTGGTCGGCGTCGTGGCCGCAATGGTGGTGGGATTCGCCATGGCACGACTAGGGCGGAATCTCGCATCGGACTACTGGGCGATTGCGACTCTCGCTGTCGCTGAACTCATCAGAACCGTGGCGCTCAACGAGAACTGGCTCACAGGCGGTGCGCAGGGAATCAGCGGGGTCCCGGAACTCTTCCGGGCCGCCGCGGGCGCGCAGAACGACCTTGCGTTCTTCGCGCTTGCTCTTGCGATGGTGGCGATTGCGTTCCTTGCTTGCATGCGGCTCACGCGTGGCCGGTTCGGCCGCGCAATCCGTTTGATGCGTGAAGAGCCGGCGTTGGCGACGAGCCTTGGATACCAGCTTGTGCCGCTCAAGGTGAAGGCGACAGTCACGAGCGCGGCAATTGCGTCTGTTGGCGGTTCGCTGCTCGCTCACTATATGAGCTTCGTTGGGCCCGACTACATGCTGGCGTCGGAGACCTTCGTCATCTGGACGATGGTCATGATCGGCGGGTTAGGCAACAACCTTGGAGTGGTGCTCGGTGCGGTGCTCGTCGAAGCCATCTACAGCGCCGTGCCGTTCGTCAAAGACTATCTCGACATCAGTAGCGATATCGCTGGTGCGGTTCGGCTCGGCACAATCGGCGTCATTCTGCTCGCGTGCCTTCTTGCCCGTCCGGGTGGCCTGGTTCCCGAAAGAATTCGGAGCGTATCATGAGCACGATGCTTCGCTTGCAAGACGTCTATAAGGCTTTTGGCGGCAACCAGGTATTGACCGGTCTTAACTTCAACGTGCGCCAGGGCGAAATCGTTGGTCTGCTCGGGCCGAATGGTTGCGGAAAGAGTACCGTGCTGAACGTCATAACCGGATACTGTTCCATAGACCGCGGCGTCGTGGAGGTTCGCGGAGAGCGCGTGAGTGGCCTGGCCGCTCATCAGATTGCCGCGAAAAGCGTGCGCCGCACTTTTCAGTTGCCGTCCATGCCAAGCCGAATGACCGTGGCAGAAGTCGTAATGGCTGCGTCAACGCGAAGCCACGGTCTATTCAGCACGCTATGGCGGTCCGCCGCAATAAGGCGACTTGAGGAGGAAACGCGTGAACGCGCGCGTCAACTTCTCGATGAGCTACTCCTCACAAAGGTCGCCCATCTTCCCGCTGCGTCCATCTCCGGTGGACAAAAGAAACTCCTTGGTATTGCTTGCGCAATGATGGAACAGCCCTCGCTCTTGTTGCTCGACGAGCCTATGGCCGGCGTTCACCCGAACCTGCGCGCGGAACTCGTCACTACGCTCAAGCGAATAAACAGTCAGGGTATTACCCTCGTCATCATCGAACACGATATGCACTTCATTTCCGAAACGTGCAGCCGTTGTATCGTTCTCGACAAGGGCAGAACGGTTGCCGAATGCCTTCCCTCGGAACTGGAAACCCATGAGAGCGTTGTCGAGGCCTACCTCGGCAAGAAGCCCGGCAGGCAATACCAGGTCGCGGGAGCAGTCGCATGATAGCGGTCAACAACGTCGTCGCTGGCTACACACGCGAAGTCGACATCCTTCGCGGTATCTCTATCAACGCGCGGCAACTGGAGATTGTCACCATCCTCGGCCCCAACGGCTGCGGTAAGTCGACGCTGCTGAAGACGGTCGCCGGGTTTCTTCTGCCCCGGCAAGGCACGGTCACCTTAGGCGATATCGATATTGGGCAGGTGCCCGTACACAAGAAGATCAGAAAACACGAAATCGGATTCGTGCCTCAAACGGACAATGTGTTCGGCGCGTTGTCCGTTTGGGAAAACCTCATGCTCGGCGGGCAGTTTATGCAGGAGAAAGACAGGAGGGAGAGGCTCGACGCGTTGTGCGACGCTTACCCGGTGCTCAAAAGAAAACTCCGGGCGCGGGCGTCGAGTTTGTCGGGGGGCGAACGGCAGATTCTGTCTCTCGCTCGTGCGTTAATGCCAAAGCCTCGCTTCCTTCTGCTCGACGAGCCTTCGGCGGGGCTGTCGCCCAAAATGCTCGGCGAAGTGTTCGATGCAATTATCGAACTGCGCAATACCGAGCGTATCGGTGTCTTGATGGTGGAGCAGAATGCGACGGAGGCGTTGCGCATTTCCGATCGCACTTACGTTCTCTCGATGGGGCAGGTCGCACTGGAAGGAAAGGCCTCCGACCTGCTCGAAAGCGAAGAGATGCGTCGTCTCTACCTGGGCGGTCGACCGCATTGATCGCTCGCCCGCTCGCTCGTAGCACGACGCTATGCACGGCAGGCCCGCATGGTTGAAGGGGCCTCTGAAGTCCACAACAAGATGGTCGTTGCGCGCACGCTCCTCAAAATCGGGAGCGATAGGTGGGCCTGGATGTCCCGTCCCGCGAACATGCCGCTTCGAAGGAGACACTGTGACACTACGAACCGTAACGCTTGACGACAAGTACACCCTCGACAGCGGGCGCATTTTCCTGACCGGCGTGCAGGCACTCGTTCGCCTTCCCTTGATGCAGCATCGGCGCGACAAGGCCAACGGCCTGAACACGGCCGGCTACGTTTCGGGGTACAGAGGATCTCCGCTTGGCACTTACGATGCCGAGTTGGGAAAGGCAAGCCCGTTTCTCAAGGCAGCCAATGTCGTATTCGTACCTGGTGTCAATGAGGACCTGGCGGCCACCGCGGTTTGGGGCACGCAGCAGGCCGAAGTTGGCGGAGAAGGGAAGTACGACGGCGTCTTCTCCATCTGGTACGGCAAGGGCCCAGGCGTCGACCGGAGCGGCGACGCCTTTCGTCACGCCAATCTTGCCGGAAGTTCGAAGCAAGGCGGCGTGCTTCTGCTCATGGGCGATGACCACACATGCGAGTCGTCGACCACGTGCCATCAGTCGGAATTCGCGTTGGTCGACGCATCGATTCCCATTCTGAGCCCGAGCGGTGTGCAGGAAATTCTCGACTACGGTTTGTACGGTTGGGCCATGTCGAGGTATTCGGGCTGCTGGGTGGGCCTCAAGTGCGTGAAAGACACGGCGGACGCATCGGCAGCCATCGATGTCGACCTCGACCGTGTCACACCGCAATTTCCCGCCACTGTGGAAATGCCTGCGGGCGGACTCAACCTTCGGCATCCCGACACGCCGCAGGAGCAGGAATTCCGGCTTCACAACTACAAGCTCGATGCCGTTCGCGCCTTCGTGCGAGCCAACGGGCTCGACCGGGTCACGCTGGGCAAGCCGGGTGCGCGACTCGGCATCGTGACGCATGGCAAGAGCTATCTGGACCTTTTGCAGGCGATCGATGACCTGAACGTTACCGAAGCGGACCTCGAGTCCATGGGTGTCGCCATTTACAAGGTCGCGTGCACGTGGCCTCTCGAGCCTCAGGGTATCCAGAAGTTCGCTGAAGGACTTGACCTTCTCATGGTCGTTGAAGAGAAGCGCAGCCTCGTTGAGTCCCAGATCAAGGACATTCTGTATCGCGCGCCGCACGCGCCAGTGGTGATCGGGAAGCATGACGAGAGCGGCAAGAAGCTCTTCCCGGTTGAAATGTCACTGAGTTCGCTGCAGATCGCTATCGCGTTGGGACAGCGGCTGGTGCCGTACGCGCAAGGTCAAGGCATCGCGCAACGTGTCGAGTTCCTGACGGAACTGAGCAAGGTCGAGTTTGCTCCCGAAGCGATGCTGCGCAGTTTTTACTTCTGCAGTGGCTGTCCGCACAACTCATCGACGGTCATTCCAGAAGGAAGCAAAGCCTACGCCGGAATTGGCTGCAGCTGGATGGCGCAGACGATGGACCGCAACACGATGGGCTACACGCAAATGGGTGCGGAGGGAATGGCATGGGTTGGCGAGGCGCCTTTCTCCCGGCGCGCTCACATGTTCCAGAACATGGGCGACGGCACGTATTTTCATTCTGGACTGCTTGCCGTCCGTGCGGCGGTCGCTGCCGGAACGCATATCACGTTCAAGATTCTATACAACGATGCGGTGGCGATGACCGGTGGCCAGCGGCACGATGGTCAACTCAGTCCGATGACCATCACAACGCAGGTGCATTCGGAAGGCGTTAGCCGCATTGCCGTCGTATCGGACGACCCGTCGAAGTACCCGGCAGATGCCGGCTGGGCACAAGGCGTGACGATCCATCACCGCTCCGAGTTACAAAAGGTTCAGGAACAGCTTCGCGATGTTGCGGGGGTGACAGTGCTGGTCTACGACCAGACTTGTGCGGCAGAGAAGCGTCGCCGTCGCAAGCGCAACCAGTTTCCGGACCCGGCGAAGCGCCTGGTCATCAACGACCTCGTCTGCGAGGGCTGTGGCGACTGCGGCGTGAAGTCGAACTGCGTTTCGCTGGTGCCGCTAGAGACGGAGCATGGGCGCAAACGCGCCATCGACCAGTCGGCCTGCAACAAGGACTTTTCATGCAACAACGGCTTTTGCCCGAGCTTTGTCACGGTACTTGGCGGGAGTCTGCGAAAGGCTGGAACCGTTAAGCCGAACATCGAATTGTTCCCGGCACTGGTCGAACCTGAACTGCCTTCGGTCGAGAACGGCGTCTATTCAATCATCGTGACGGGTGTGGGCGGCACCGGTGTTGTGACCATTGGAGCGGTTCTCGGCATGGCGGCGCATCTAGAAGGCAAGGGCTGCGGAATTCTGGACATGGCCGGTCTTGCTCAAAAGGGCGGCTCGGTATGGTCGCATCTGCGGTTCGGCAAGAGCCCGAGCGCTATCAAGGCTATCCGTATCGCTGCAGGCGGTGCCGATGCAGTACTGGGTTGCGACATGGTCGTGGCCGCGAGCCGAAAGACACTCGCCGCGACGCGAAAGGGCGCAACGCGCATGCTTGTCAACACGCATGAAGTGATGACGGGCGAATTTACGCGTCACCCCGACCTCACGTTCCCAGCGCAGGAACTGCGCAAGGGCATTGCGGATGCCGTCGGTAGTGATCGTGTCGAGTTTGTCGATGCGACGAAGTACGCCCTCGATATTTTCGGCGACACGATTGCGGGCAATATGTTCATGCTTGGCTATGCTTATCAGCGTGGTCTCATCCCGATTGGAGCTGAGGCAATCAACGCCGCCATCGAGCTCAATGGCGCGGGCGTCAAGATGAACAAGGAAGCCTTTCTGTGGGGGCGCCGTGCGGCTCAGTCGCCCACTTCGGCTGAACGAGTAGTCGCCACGGCAAAGCCGGTGCACGAATCCCGGCGCATGTCGTCATCGCTCGACGAGTTTATCGAACGCAAGGTCAAATTCCTGACTGACTATCAGAATGCCGCATACGGCGAGCGCTTGCGCAGGCTCGTTGGCAAGGTTCGCGACTGGGAGCGCACGGTTATGCCGCGTGAGGAGACCGTTACCCGCGCGGTGGCAAGCGGTTATTTTAAGGTTCTCGCCTATAAGGACGAGTATGAAGTCGCAAGGCTCCATGCTTCGCCTGAGTTCGTCGAGAGCATCAAACAGCAGTTCGACGGCGACTTCCGTATTGCATTCAATCTGGCTCCACCCCTTTTCGCGCGCAAGGACGCATTGAGCGGTGAGCCGCGCAAAAAGGAATACGGCGCCTGGATTCTGCCCGCGTTCCGGATGCTCGCAAAGATGAAGGTGTTGCGAGGAACGGCGTTCGACGTATTTGGCTACACGGGCGAGCGCCGGATGGAGCGAAGCTTGATATCTCGCTACGAGCAAACGGTCGACGAGATTCTCCGTCATGGCACGTCGCGTAATTATCAAACCGCAGTGCGCGCAGCGAGCATGGTGGAGAAGATTCGTGGGTACGGACACGTCAAGGAGCGCAATCTGAAGTCCGTCGATGTCGAATGGACGAACGCCGTTGCCCAACTGTCGAAGTCCGCCGTGATTGAACTCAAGCAGGTCGCTTGAAACGCGTGAAGACCGCAAAGCGCCTGGCGATGACGGAATCCGGCATGTGATGCGATTCCGTCATCGAAGCTTTGAAACAGGCGGTGTGCTTCGTGGGGAAAAGGCCAGGAAACTGGCCTGCGTCTTGATGTTTATTGCGAGTAAAGCTTCACAACGCCTGCATCCACGACCTTGGCAATTTCTTCCATGCGCCAGGTGATGTGCTTCTCGGTGAGCTCGCGGCAACGCTTCGCGTCGCGCGCCTCGATCGCGTCGAGGATATCGAGGTGTTCCGCGAATGCATCGTGGCCGCGCTGCTCGAGATCGACCCAACGGACAAAATGAATGCGCGCGTTGATGTTATAGAGCGCGCGAACCATTTCGTTATTGCCGGATAGCGCCACTAGCCGCACATGAAATTCTTCGTCGCGTGCGACCAGTTGAGCGGCAGGAGCCTGCGCGGCCTTGTTCTTCATCACGTCTTTCCAGAACTTGCGCAAGGCACGGACATCTTTGGGGTCGGCGCGCTCGACGGCGAGCTGTACGGCCGACGCTTCGATGCTGCGCCGAAGTTCGAACAGGTCGAAAATGTCCTGACGATTCAGCTCCCGAATGAAGAATCCCCTGTTGGGCACAAAGGTCAGCAGGTTTTCCGCAACAAGGCGGTTGAGCGCTTCTCGAAGGGGCGTGCGGCTCACGTCGAACTTCTCTGAGAGTTCGAGTTCGTTCACCCGCTCGCCAGGCCGAATCGTGTACAGGACGGCCATCTCCTTCAAATGCTCGTAGAGGTCATTCACTGTGAGTCCGGCTCGCTTTGGAGCGCTGGTCTCCCGCACGCGCGGCTTGGAATCACGAATGAGCGAAGTGTAGCCAGCCATTTTCCGTTCCCTTTCTAATGCATTACGCCATTTCTATTCTGTCCGAGCGCCTCGCGCCTTCGATTGGCCGATGTCAACATGCGGGGTGCTCGTGAGATGCTACGCGGACGTCTCCCGTCCTTGCTGCCTGAAAGTGTAGGCAATACTGTATTCTACAATACGCGCGCCCGCCGCCAGGCGGCTCCTCCAGGCGCGGGATGGTGCGCGCTGCCACCATCCCATTTAACACCGCAATGCTGGCGACACACGCTGGACTTGTGCGTGAGCCATTCGAGATTCAACGGGTAATCAGGACACCAAACCCTCCATCGGGATTCCCGGCACACGCCCCGCAATCAGGTCAGCAGTGATACGCGCCGAGCCGTGAGACATCGTCCAGCCAATGTGACCGTGACCGGTGTTCAGGTACAGATTGCGATATTTGCGTTGACCAAAGAATGGCAGGTTGTTGGGAGTCATTGGCCGCAGGCCTGCCCACATTTCAGCGCGTTCGTAATTGCCCCCGTCGGGATAGAGTTCCTGCGTGACTCGCTTCATGAACGCGAAGTCCGACGGCTTATGTGCGGTGTCATACCCGGCAAACTCCGCGGTGGCGGTGACGCGAATCCGGTCCCCAAATCTCGAGATCGCAACCAGGTTGTGTTCGTCGACCGCCGCCACATTGGGCGGCTGCGCATGTCCTTCAATCGGGATAGTGAGTGAGTATCCTTTGACCGGGTAGATTGGCAAATTGATACCAATGCGTCGCACGAGTATCGGGCTGTAGCTGCCCAAGGCCAGCACGTACGCATCGCCTTTCACAATGCCCTTGTCCGTGCGCACTCCGGAAATCTCTCCGCCCGAGACCTCGAGCGCTTCGATGTTCGTGCTGTTCAGAATCGTCGCGCCTCTTGCGACCACAATATCCGCCAGTGCACGCGTGAATTTCGCCGGGTCGCCCGTTTCGTCCGTTGGGCAATGTATTGCGCCGACAATGCCGTCCTTCGCCGACGAGAGCGAGGGGTCCAGGGAGATCACTTCCTCGCGGGTCAATACCTTGATAATTTGACCGTCCGACTCTAGAAGCTTCATCTGCGCTACGCCGCGGTCCAGCGCCTCCTGACTCCGATGGAAGTAGAGAATTCCCCTGTCATTGCGGTCGTAGCTCACGGATTCAGTCTTGATGACGTCCTGAAGCACGGACTGCGAATAGGCGGCGAGCCGATGTTTGAGCAGCGTATTGCGCCGTGCCTTTTCTGAGTTGCACTCCATCAGGAAGCGCCATGACCAGCTGTACAGCCTCGGATCGGTAGAGAATTTGAAGCGAAGCGCCTGGTCCTTGAGCACTAGCGACTTGAGCAAAATCATTGGCGCTTTCGGTGAAGACCAGACGAATGAGTGTCCTGGCGCAACCATGCCGGCGTTACCCCAGCTGGTTTCGCCGGCGACCACCGGCTGCCTGTCAACGACCGTCACGTCATGCCCGTCCGCTTGCAACTGGTACGCGGTGGTCACGCCGACTACGCCACCGCCAAGCACAATTACCCTCATGATGCCCTCAGTCTCAAAGGTTGAATGACTTCGCGTCGAGCAGCCGCCGCGCTCGAAGTGTCGACACAAATGTATATTACTAACAAAAAAGAAACGCAATGAGAGCTATCGATTACCGGGGACTTTACCTGAATGTGTCGATAAAAGTGTCGACAATTGTGTGTGATGTGGGCTAGTCTATGTGCTGTACTTCACATGACCAGACGGAGGAACCGATGCAAATCAAGCGTTACGAGAGTGGCAAGCGAATGAGTCAGGCCGTTGTCTACGGTGGTTTCGCGTTCCTTGCCGGACAGGTTGCCGATGACCCGAGCCAGGACGTGAAGGGGCAGACCGAGCAGATTCTCGCGAAGATTGACCGCCTGCTGCAGCAGGTCGGCTCGGACAAAACCCGAGTTCTGACTGCAAGCATCTGGCTCGCCGACTACAAGACGTTTAACGACATGAATGCGGTGTGGGACGCGTGGGTGCCAGAAGGCGAGGCTCCTGCTCGCGCTTGCGTTGAATCCAGGCTTGCGTTCCCCCAATACACCGTCGAAATCGGAGTCATCGCCGCAGTCTGATATGTGGCGCATGAATGAAGCGCTCGCGAGCGTCACTTAACCTGGTGTCAGCATGAACGGACAACGTTGAAGGGGCAGGCGCAGAATGGAAACCCTTGAAACTGCAGAGCGCTATGTGAAGCTCGACTTCACCCTCGATGAGGGGATTTCACATCGCGCTGCAATCGGTCTGGTCGTTCTCGCGACCGACCACACGATCGAATACGAATGGCGCAAGCTGCTCGCCGTCGAAGGCGTGGGATTCTACGAGAGTCGAATTCTGAATTCGGCAGAAATCACACCGGCGACGCTTAGAGAGATGGATAGCCTGATTGCTCCGGGCGTTGCCGTCATCCGTCCTGGAGAGCGGCTTGACGTCGTAGCGTTTGGCTGCACGTCGGCATCGATGGTGCTCGGCGAAGGTCACGTCATGGAGCGAATCAGGGAGTCCCGGCCCCATGCTGCATGCACGACACCCATCACAGCCGCCAGAGTCGCGCTCAATTCGTTGGGCGCAAGACGGGTCGCGCTCCTGACTCCGTACGTGCGCGAGATTACCGAGTCCATGAAGGACTACCTGATCGCTCGCGGCGTGAACATCGTACGAATGGGTTCGTTCGAGCACTCCGACGACAACGAGGTGGCGCGAATCGACGCACAGTCAGTCCGCAATGCCGTTCTCGAACTCGGCCGGCACGAAGACGTCGATGCGGTGTTTGTCTCCTGCACCTCTGTCCGGTTGGCAGACGAGGTCGCCGCAATTGAGCGGGAACTCGGCAAGCCGGTCACGTCCAGCAATCATGCAATGGCGTGGCACGCGTTGAGGCTGGGTGGCGTGAAGGACGAGCTGCCTCGGTTCGGACGGCTGTTCACTGTGCAAAGCGTCGAGTAGTAGTTGTCGCTTTCGTCGTCGATTTTGCACGCACCGCGCGAAATACCTGGCGCGGATTCATCGAAGCGCCTGAAAGGGCTGGCTGGTTAGCCGGCCCTTTCTACGACGATAAGCGCCTGTCTGCGAGCGCTTCACCTCAAACAATGCCCGTCGCGTAGTACACAGCGATAACGAAAAAGACGGCCAACGTCTTGATCACGGTCACCGCAAAGATGTCCCGATACGACTGGCGGTGCGTGAGCCCCGTGACTGCAAGCAACGTGATGACCGCGCCATTGTGCGGCAGTGTGTCCATGCCGCCGCTCGCCATGGCGACCACGCGATGCAGCACTTCCATCGGAATATGCGCGGCCTGCGCGCTCTTGATGAAGAGATCCGACATGGCCGCGAGCGCGATGCTCATGCCGCCCGATGCCGACCCCGTGATACCCGCGAGCGCGCTCACCGAAACGGCGGCGTTGACGAGTGGATTCGGGATGCTCTTGAGCGCATCGCTCACCACGATGAAGCCGGGCAGCGCCGCGATCACACCGCCGAAGCCGTATTCGGATGCGGTATTCATCGAGGCCAGCAGCGCCCCGGCCACTGCCGCCTTCGTGCCGTCCGCAAAGCGGCTTTTCACGCGGCCGAACGCCGTGACGATCACGAGCACGATGCCGGCGAGCAGCGCACCCTGAACCGCCCAGATCGCCACGACCTGCTTGACCGTGGCGGTGACCGGCGTGTGAACGCCGGGCAGCACTTCCGGCGGCACGGTGACGGTGTCGCCGTACCAGACGGGAATCCAGTGTGTGAGCAGGAAGTTCGCCACGCCCACCAGCACGAGCGGCGCAACGGCCAGCACCGGGTTGGGCAGGTGCTCGGTCTTCACGTGCTCGGGTTCGTTCACGAGCGAGGTGCCGTAGCCTTCGCCCTTCGCCATCGCGGCGCGGCGGCGCCATTCGAGGTACGAGAGGCCGACCACGATGATGAAAAGCGAGCCGATCACGCCCAGCGCGGGCGCGGCCCATGCCGTGGTCTTGAAGAACGTGGTCGGGATGATGTTCTGGATCTGCGGCGTGCCGGGCAGCGAATCCATCGTGAACGAAAAGGCGCCGAGCGCAATGGCGCCGGGCATCAGGCGTTTGGGAATATCGCTCTGGCGATAGAGTTCGGCGGCGAACGGGTACACGGCGAACACCACCACGAAGAGCGAAACGCCGCCGTACGTGAGCAGCGCGCACACGGCCACGATCACGGCGTTGGCACGCGAGCGGCCGATATAGCGGATGGCGGCGTGCACGATCGCTTCGGAGAATCCCGATAGTTCGATCACCTTGCCAAATACCGCGCCGAGCAGGAACACGGGAAAGTAGAGCTTCACGAAGCCCACCATCTTTTCCATGAAGATGCCGGAAAAAACGGGTGCAACAGCGGCGGGCTCGGTGAGGAGGACCGCGCCGAGCGCGGCGATGGGCGCGAAGAGGATCACGCTGTAGCCGCGATACGCGGCGAGCATGAGGAACGCGAGGGCGGCGAGAACGATAACAAACGACATGGAGTCTCCTGCGGATCGATCGTGTTGCGCGATGCGGTTTTTAATGCGGCACGGCCATGATGCGTCGCAGCGATTGTAGCGAATGGATGTGTCTCGTTATTGCGAGCGTGGCCGCGCGGTCCTATCGTTGCGCAAGAGAGCGAGCCGGAATGAGCCGATAAGGGGGCAGTCGATGAGTGCGATGGGTATGCGAGGCGAAAGCGGGGCGCGCGCGTGGGCGGTGCAGACAGCGCGGCTTGCGGTGGCGCTTGCCTGCGTGGGCGTTTTCGCGGGCTTCTGGGCGCATGCAGCGGCGCAGTCGCAAACCGGAGCCTCGGCGCCTGCGTCGGGCACGACGGATACCCAACGCAAGAACTGGTACAACGACCCGTTCTTCGCGCTGTCTAGCGCGATCGGCGCCTGTCCGCAACCGCTTGGCCCGCTGATGACGAAAGCCGAAGCCGACGACGACGCCCACTATCGCGTGGAGCGCGGCACGACGTGCTGGCTCGCGCACAAGTGCTCGAAGCCGAACTCGTATCTTTACGACGCCGACATCGCCGCGGCGATTCGTCAGCAACTGCAAGGCGATGCCCTGTTTGCGGGCACGAGCATCTGGATCACGGTGCAGCGCCGTTTTGTCTATGCGGAGGGCTGTGTGGGTGCGGGCTTCGACAGCGCGGCGCTGGAACGCAGGCTCGCCGCGATTGCCGACGTCGAGCAGGTCTTCGTGCGCGTGAGTTCGGACCCGCACGGCGCGCTGCCTTACAAGACGCTCTCGAGTGCGCCCTGAGCGCGCACAGTGTGCGCTCGCGTCGATGCATCGCACATGGCTCGCGGCATGGCACAATCGCAACGTCGAAAAACTAGAAGCCCATCGGGTGCTCCAAATGACTCTTCCTGGTTCGTCGTTGTTCCGTTTGCGCAGATTGCCGTTCGTGGCAGGCGCGTTGACCTTGATCGCAGGGCTTGGTGCGTGCAGCAGCGGGCCGCCGCTGTTCCTGTCGGACGGCCGACCGACGGTCCAGGTCCAATGCCCGGCCTCGGGCGATCGCGATTCTTGCGCGCAGCAGGCGCGTGCTCGCTGCGCCGGCGCGGGTTACGACACCGTGACGTCATCGACCGACAACGGCAACTACACACTCGTATTCGCTTGCCGCAAGGCTCAATAAGCCTCGCGCCGCTCAGCCCTCGGCGGCGGCGCTTGTGCCACGCGCCGGCAGATTCAGCAAAAGGCGCAGCAGGTCAGGCTGGCGGCGCGTCGCCGTCTTCTGAAAGATCGATTGCAATTGTTTGCGCACGGTGTCGTGCTGCACGCCCACGTGTGCGGCGATCTCCTTTTGCGTGAGACCCTCCGCGAGCAACAGCGCGATACGGCATTCGGCCGGCGAGAGGTCGAAGGCCGAGGCGAGCACTCGTTCGTCGACTAGCGGCGCGGATCGCGGGTGATAAAAGGTCAGCGCCGCGAAGGCGCGCAATTCCGAGGCCGAGGGGTCGTCGGCCGTCACCACGTTGTAGAACGCGTAGAGCACCTCCTGCTGGCTCGCAGCAGGCTTCGCCAAGGCTTGCTCATGGCCCGGCTCGTCATGGGTCTGGCCGTGCGGGTGCGTTGAGGCGGCGCCGTCGGGTGCGAGCGTCGCGACCGTGCCATCTACAGCGCCGACAATGCGTAACGCGCGAAAGCGCGCCGCTGCCGCCCGCGCGCCGCTTGTGCGGCTACGCAGCCTGGCCTCGCTTACGGCGATGTCCTCGAGCAGGCGCGCGTGGTGGGGCGCCGCGAGCGTGAGCCGCCGTCCGCGCACCCGCACGAGCGAGGTCGCTTTCAGAAGCCGCTGCGCGGGCTCGTTGCTATGGAGCACCTCGCCCAGCGCACTCACGAGCATGGCTGGCGGGCGTGAGCGGTTTGCAAGCGTGTCTGCGTTCAAGGTGAGGCGGCGCGTGTAAAGGCGCACCGCGCGCACGAGGTGCGGCGTGAGCCGCTCGAGCAGTTCGCGGTGCCCGGCCGGGAGCGGCCCGGCCTCGGCGCCCGCGCTGCACGCGAGCATGACCGTGAGCCCGTGCTGTTCGAGCAGTTTGCACAGCGCCGCGCAGTGATGGCCTTCCTCGAGCGGACCGAGTTCGAGGCCGGGTGCACAGTCGCCTTCTGCGCAGTCGAATTCCACGTCGCAATGCAGCCACTTGCCCGCCGGGAAAGCACGCAGCCATGCAAGGCGCGCGTCGTCGCGATAGAGCGGCCGAATGCGCTCCAGCGGTTCCGCACCGGAGAGGGCAAAACCGTCGCTCCAGGAAAAAAGATCGCGCTGCCGTTCAAAGGCAAACAGATGAATCGACGCCACGCCAATCGTTTCGCGCAATTGCGCGCAGAAATCCTTCCAGGCGCAAGGATTATCGAGTGTGTCGTAAATAAGGTGCAGCAGGCGATCGTATTGTGATTCGTTTGTTGTCACGCCATTCTCATAGTTCGCATTGTGAAAGACTATCGGCAGCAAAATGCGCTCCGCATAACGTTCCACAATTGAGGAATATACAGATGCAATACCCCCCGTTAATCTGCTTTCCGATATGGATGCGGATACAACCGTCAGCGTGGACGAGCAGCAATTGAATTTCCGTGCGGTATCCAACGGATCGGCGGGCTCGCTGGCCTTATTCTGGTCTGACAGTACGAACAAAAGCCGTAAATCCGCTGCGGCGTGCATTTTGTGCGGCCGGAAGGCGCGATTACCAAACTGACCGATTATCCGCTGCGTGCGGAAAAGCGGCGATGCGATGAAAGTGAGTGCGCGCTATTTGCGCGCGCTCCATAAAACTTGTCATTACCGGGGGCAGCGATGAATCATCACCAACTCGAAAAGGACATTGAGCATCTCGAGCACATCATCGGGCGGCTCTCCGGGCGCGACCGTATTCCGCTCTCTTATTGGCGCGGCCGGCTCGAGTCGGTTTCCAGCGCGAACCTCGTGCCTTCGCAGATGCTGCGCGTAAAGCGGCTCAACGAAGCGTTGCGTGCGCTCGAAAGCCGTCTGTCGCATGAATCGCTGCAGCAGCGCGAGCGCTAACGCTAACGTTTGCGGCAGTTTTGTAAAAAAGCGCCCCTTCATCGTCGCTCGTGCTCCAAACCGGTCACAATGGCAGTCTCGCGACCGAACTGGAGATGATGTTTCATGCCGAGCTACAAGCAACTGACCGCCCAGCTGGAGAAGCTTCATAAGGAAGTGGCTGCGGCGCGTGAAAAGGAAATCGAGCAGGCGATCGCCGAGATCAAGGAAAAGATCGCGGAGTACGACATCACTGCCGAAGAACTGGGCTTCGCGAGCCGGCGTGCAGGCCCCGCGCGCAAGAAAGCGCTGCCGGCCCGCTACATGAACCCGAAAACCGGCGAAACCTGGAGCGGCCGTGGCCGTGCGCCGGGCTGGCTGGCGGGCAAGAACCGCGAACGCTTTCTCATCAAGGAATAACGGGCCGATCCTCACGGGCCCATACAGGCGGGTAGGCCAGGGTGCGTGAAGCACCCGGCGCGAGTGCCGCCCCGCTTCAAGCCTCCCGAAAAAGCTCACCTCACGCGTTGTGCCGCGCGCCGCGGCGTGCCGCAATGAGCAGGGCCAGAGCGTCAACGCTGCGGTCGCATGCCTGACGCGAAAGGAAATTTTCGTGAAAACGGGGGGCGTCTCGCGAGCGTGCCGGCTGCATAACAGCGCTGATGGTGCCTTCACATCGAGCTCCTGTAAAAGCTCACCTTTGGCAAAGCTGCGCCAGCCTGCACGTCTAACCCGTTCGAACCCCATCAAACCTTTAGTCGGCGGGCCGAATGCCGTGTATCATTCGGTCCCGGCGCCTTTTCGCTTTTTTTGCGCGGACATCCCGGGACATTCCCGATCGCTCGTGCTATTTGCCGCGCGTCGCGGTCCGCACAGGATCGCCCTATGCGCCGCAAGCGTTGCTTGAAAACGCGCCCGCAAGCGCCGCCGCGCTCGCCGCAACCCCCGCCGCGCGGCCCGGTTGCCCGAATTCATCAGTGATACCCGCCCTATCCATGTCAGTAGCCGAACTCAGACGCCGCCGCACGTTCGCGGTCATTTCTCACCCGGACGCGGGCAAGACCACGCTCACCGAAAAACTGCTGCTGTTTTCGGGTGCGATCCAGATCGCCGGTACCGTGAAAGGCAAGAAGAGCGGCCGCTTTGCGACCTCCGACTGGATGGAGATCGAAAAGCAGCGTGGCATTTCGGTCGCAAGCTCGGTCATGCAGTTCGAGTACGGCGACGCCGTCATCAATCTGCTCGACACGCCGGGCCACGAGGACTTCTCGGAAGATACCTATCGTGTGCTGACGGCCGTGGACGCGGCCGTGATGGTGATCGACGGCGCGAACGGCGTGGAAGCGCAGACGCTCAAGCTGCTCGAAGTCTGCCGCAGCCGCAAGACGCCCATTCTCACGTTCATCAACAAGCTCGACCGCGAAGTGCGCGAGCCGCTCGACCTGCTCGACGAAATCGAGCAGCACCTGGGCGTGGCCGCCGTGCCGTTCACCTGGCCCATCGGCATGGGCAAGGAATTCCAGGGCGTGTACGACATCCAGCGCGACCAGGTGCGCGTGTTCCGCGCAGGCCAGGAGTCGCTTGGCGGAGCGGTGGAAACGCTGCAAAACATTAGCGAAGAAGAAGGTGAAGCGCGTTTCGGCTATCACTGGAAGCGCACCAAGGAAGAAGTCGAGCTGATCACGGGGGCGACGCCCACGTTCGATCGCGACGCCTTCCTCGCGGGCGAGCAGTCGCCGGTGCTGTTCGGTTCGGCCATCAACAACTTCGGCGTGAAGGAAATTCTCGACGCGCTGGTCGATCTCGCGCCGCCGCCGTCGCCGCGTATGGCCGTGCAGCGCCCGGTCTCGCCTGAAGAAACGAAGTTCACCGGCGTTGTATTCAAGGTGCAGGCCAACATGGATCTCGCGCACCGCGACCGTGTGGCGTTCATTCGCGTGTGCTCGGGGCATTTCGAGCGCGGCATGCAGTTGAAGGTCACGCGCAACAACAAGACCTTCCGCGCCAACAACGTGGTGAGCTTTCTGTCGCAGCGCCGTGAAACCGTGGCTGAGGCGTACCCTGGCGACATCATCGGTATTCCTAACCATGGCACGCTGAGTCTCGGCGACACGCTCACCGAAGGCGAAGACCTGCAATTCACGGGTCTGCCGTTCTTCGCGCCGGAAATCTTCCAGACCATCGAAGTGGTCGATCCGATGCGCGCAAAGCAGCTGGGCGAAGCGCTCAAGCAGCTTGGCGAAGAGGGTGCGATTCAGGTGTTCCGCCCGATCCACGGCGGCGCAACGATTCTGGGCGCGGTTGGCCAGCTGCAGTTCGAAGTGGTGTCGCACCGCCTCGCGGCCGAGTACAAGGTTGCCGTGCGCCTGATGCCCGCGCGCTATCGCCTCTCGCGCTGGGTCACGTGTGACGATCCCGCGGAGCTGCGCCGTTTCACCGATTCGTACGAAGCCCGCATGGCCTACGACGCCTCGAACGCGCCCACATACCTCGCCTCGCACGTCTCCGAAATCGAGGTCGCGCAAAAGGCCTGGCCGAAGATCGTGTTCAACGAACTGCGCGAGCATTCGGGCGCGCCGTTCCGCAAGTCGATGTAAAACACGCGGCGCGCTCGCGCCGCGTTTTCAAACCAGCGAAGTCCTTTCTCGCGCATCGTCGTGGCGCACGCCCCAGGGGGCGTGCGACGCCATGCCGCCGCATCTGCGCGCATACGCGCCGGGCGAAAAACGCGCATCGCCTGCGCGCTTGCCCTATCCTCTTCTCGTAGCGATAAACGAAGACAAACCGGCGCTTGCCCGTACGGCCAGCGCGTGTCCGACCGACGAGGAGTGCCTGTGACCGTACGCAATCTCGATGCGGTATTCCAGCCCAAATCCGTGGCCGTGATCGGCGCTTCGCAGCGCCCCGGCAGCATCGGCAGCATGGTGTGGCGGCGGCTGATCGAAGGCGGCTTCACGAGCCCGCTGTGGGCCGTCAATCCGCGCCATCCGGGCGACTTCGAAGCCTTCGACGGCCGCCCCGTGCTTGCCGACGCAGGCGATCTGCCTGAAGCGCCCGGCGTCGCCATCATCTGCACGCGGCCCGCCACGTGGCCCGCGCTCGTGCATCGCCTCGGCGGCATGGGCACGCGCGCGGCGATCATCGTCGGCGAGGTGCGCGACGAGGCCGATCAGGCCGACCTGCGCCACGCGCTGGCGGCGGCACGCCCGCATCTGCTGCGCATCGTCGGCCCCGGCAGTCTCGGCGCGCTCACGCCCGCGCTCAACGCGCAACTGGGCGCGGCGGCATCGATCGCGCGCAAGGGCGGCGTGGCGTGGGTTTCGCAGTCCAACGCCCTCACCAACGCCGTGTTGCGCTGGGCCGCGCCGCGCGGCCTCGGTTTCTCGCACGTGATCGCGCTCGGCGACGAAGCCGACGTCGATGTGGGCGACGTGCTCGACTATCTCGCGAGCGACCCGGGCACGCGCGCCATCCTGCTCGAAGTGGACACGATCCGCGCGGCGCGCAAGTTCATGTCGGCAGCGCGCGCGGCGGCGCGCAACAAGCCCGTGCTCGCGTTGCGCAGCGGCCGCGACGACAAGGGCGACGCGCTCTACACGGCGGCGTTCCGGCGCGCGGGCCTCGTGCGCGTCGATACGCTCGACGACCTGCTCGACGAAATCGAAACGCTTGGCGTGGGCCGCGTGGCCGCGAGCGACACGGCCACGCTCATCACGAGCGACCGCGGCGTGGCGACGCTCGCGCGCGACGCCTTCATGAAGGCCGGCGACACGCTCGCGCGTTGGGATGACGAAGCGCTTGCGGCCATCCAGGCCGCGCTGCCGCATGCTCAGGCGGGCAATCCGCTCGTGCTCGGCGACACCGCGAAGCCCGAGCACTTCGGCCTCGCGCTGCAAACGCTCGCCACGCACCGCTCGAGCGGCACGGCGTTCGTCGTGCACGCGCCCACCCACAGCGCGCCCGTGGACGCGGTGGCGCGCACGCTGATCGAGCAGCAGCGCTATGCGTATCGCGGCATGCTCGCGTGCTTCTTTGGCGGCGTGGACGAGAAAACGCGCGACGAGTTGCACGCGCACGGCATTCCGGTGCACACCACGCCGCGGCGTCTGGCGCGCGCGTTCGCGCGTCTCGTCGATTACCGGCTGGGTCGCGAGCTATTGATGCAGACGCCCGAAACGATGCCCGCCCAGGGGCCGGCCGCGATCGAGGCCGCGCAAGGCGAGGCACGCGCGGCGCTGGCGGCCGGGCGCACGGAACTGAAAGGGGAAGAGGCGGCCAGATTGCTGGCCTTGTTCGGGCTCACCACGCAGGCGCAGGACGAACCGGGCGTAAAACCGGTGGTGGACGTGACGGTGGAGTTTCGCGACGACGACAACTTCGGTCCGGTGTTCCGTTTCGCCGCGCCTTCGCCGGACGATTTTTCGCCGCCGCTGCGTGTGTATAGCCTGCCGCCGCTCAATCCCGTGCTCTCGCGTGACATCGTCGCGCACTCGCCGTATGCGCGCTACACGGCGCCCGAGCCGACGCTGGCGGCGCTCACCGAGCTGTCGCAGTTCGTGTGCGAGGTGCGGGAGGTCGTGGGCTTGCGTTTGACGCTGCGCGTGCTGCCCGAGGCGGTCGTGGTTGTCGCGCCCTGCCTGCAGCTTGCGGAAAAGCGCAGCCGTTTCGCGATCATGCCGTATCCGCGGCGGCTCGAAGAAACGCTCGACTGGCACGGCGAGCGCCTCACGATCCGGCCGATCCGTCCCGAAGACGAGGACATGCATCGCACGTTCGTCGAATCGATGACGCCCGACGATTTGCGCTTGCGCTTCTTTTCGGCGGTGCGCAGCTTCGATCACTCGCAGCTCGCGCGCATGACGCAGATCGACTACGACCGTGAGATGGCGCTCATCGCAGTCGTGCACGGTGAAGACGGCCAGCCGCGCACGCTGGGTGTGGTGCGCGCGGTGGCCGACCCGGACAACGAGACCGCCGAATTCGCGGTCGCGATTCTGTCGAATCTCAAGCGCGGCGGCCTTGGCCGCCTGCTGATGGCGCGCATCATCGAGTACGTGCGCTCGCGCGGCACGCACTGGCTGCTCGGCGAGGCGCTGCGCGAGAACGCGCCGATGATCGGCCTCGCGCGCGCCTGCGGCTTCACCGTCACGCCCACGGAAGACCCGGGCGTGGTCGGGTTTCGCATGCCGCTCGACTGAGCGGCAACTGAGCGGCAGCGTCAGGCGGCCAGCTTCGCGAGCGCGTCGTCGATCTGGCCGCGCGTGAGCGCAAGTTCTTCGAGCCAGGCTTCGCCGTACTGCGCGCCGGTTTCCTTCTCCAGCCGCGCGATGGTCGCGGCGCAGCGCGCGGCGTCTTTCGGCGTGGCGATGAACGCCTTGACCGACTGGCCGCCCTGGAAGGCCTCGAACAGCGGCGTGCGGATGTCGTCGGGCAGCGCGCGCGTGGTCCACTGGTGCGTCTTGCCGTTGAACGTGAGCGAAGGCGGCAGCACGCGTTCCTTGCGCGTGGCCGGAATCAGGCCGAAATTGCGCGCGGCTTCGGCGATCTGCTCGGCCGTGAAAAGCTCCTCGGGAGCGATCTCGAATTGCGCGATGGCGGTTTCGACGGTCTTCATCGCGTCGGCGCGGTCGTCGCGCTTTTTCTGCGCGCGCGCGACGATGTCGCGCAGCTCGTCGGCTTCTGCGGGCGTGATCGTGAAGCTCGCCTGTTTCTGCTGAAGCTCGGAAAAGCGCTGGAATTCTTGATCGGTCAGGAGTTTCGCCATGGGTTTTCGAATACGCGGCCGCCTTGCAAGGCGCACGGGTTTTTTGAGAGGGCCGCCATTCTAACCGTTTTGCGTGGCGGCCTTCCATTTGCGCGGAACGGGCAGGCATGCTCGCGC
Organism: Paraburkholderia sp. J10-1; assembly: GCF_905220165.1. Taxonomy (NCBI): domain Bacteria; kingdom Pseudomonadati; phylum Pseudomonadota; class Betaproteobacteria; order Burkholderiales; family Burkholderiaceae; genus Paraburkholderia; species Paraburkholderia sp. J10-1. The sequence continues at coordinate 535,518 of NZ_CAJMYW010000002.1, forward strand.
GGCGCACATGTAGGACGTGTCCGATTTCATCATGCGATGGCGCTCCCTATCATCGCCGGATGAACTCATCGCGCCCCTCATCTCAAGCCGATTCGCGTCCAGAGGCTTTGCTTCAACGCGGCATCGGGCACCTGAATGACGAAAAATACAGCTTCGCCGAAGCGCTGTTTCGCGAGATCCTCGCACAGGACCCGCATCATGCCGAAGCGCTCCATCAACTCGGCGTGACGCTCGCGCGGCAATCGCAGTTCGAGGCAGCCGAACACTGGCTGCGCGCGTCGCTTGCCCAGCGCGAAAGCGGGCCGTGCCAGCGCGATCTCGCTTGGGCGCTGTTATGGCAGGGCCGCGACGGCGAGGCGATCGAAGCGTATCGCGCCGCGATTGGCGCGGGCGTGCGCGAGGCGCGCGTGTTCAGCAACCTTGGCAATCTGCTCAAGAAGCGCAACTCGCTGTTGCAAGCCGAGACCTGCTACCGCGAGGCCATTGCGACGGACGCCAGCTACGCGCTCGCCTACAGCAATCTCGCGATGCTTCAGCAGGACGCCGGCCAGCTCGAAGCCGCCGAGGCAAACCTCAAGCAAGCGCTCACGCTCGCGCCGAATTCGCCGCATCTCTGGCAGTGCTATGGCGGTTTGCTGGAGCGTCTGAACCGCATCGACGAAGCCGATGAAGCGTATTGCCGGGGCGGGCGCTGGGAGGCCGCGCAATTCGTGCGCCGCCGCGAGGCGCACTGGCAGCAGCTTGCCGAGATCGACGCGGCGGCGCTCGCCATGGTGTCGGCGGGCACGGCGGACAACCTTACGCCGTGGTGCCTGCTCGGCATTCCGGCGCTCACGCCGCAGTTGCATCGCGAAGCGGGGTTGCGCTTCGCGCAGAGCCGCTGGCGCGGGGAACTGGCCGCGGCGCCGCTCGTGGCGCGCGGCGCGGGGCTTGCCGCCGCGCTTGCACGCTGCAAAGCGGGCGAGCGGTTGCGCATCGGCTATCTCTCGGCCGACTTTTACGACCACGCCACGCTGCGCTTGCTGGCGGGCGTGCTCGAACTGCACGACGCCACGCGCTTCGACGTTCATCTGTACTCGTACGGGCCCGACCCCGACGCCGCAACGCGTGCGCGCTTCGCGCATGTGCCGGGCACGTGGCACGACATCGGCGCGCTGTCCGACGCCCAGGGGGCCGCCCAGATCGCGCGCGACGGCATTCACCTGCTCGTCGACCTGAAAGGCTATACAACGGGCGCGCGGCTTGGCATCACGGCGCTGCGGCCCGCGCCCGTGATCGTGAGCTGGCTGGGCTATCCCGGCTCGCTCGGCCACACGCGGCTGGCCGACTATCTCATCTCCGACGCCATCGTCACGCCGCCCGATTCAACCTCGCACTTCAGCGAGACACTGGCGCTGATGCCGCATTGCTATCAGCCTGTCGATCACCGCCGCGAGAGCGCGCCGCCGCCCTCGCGCGTGCAAGCGGGCTTGCCCGAAACGGGTTTCGTGTTTTGCAGCTTCAACCAGACCTTCAAGCTCAACGCGCCGATGTCGGCGTTGTGGGCGCGGCTGCTCAAGGCCACGCCCGGCAGCGTGCTCTGGCTGCTCGACCCGGGCTCGGTGCGCGCGAAAGCGAACCTGCGCAGCTTCTACGAAACGCAAGGCGTCGACCCCGCTCGCGTGATCTTCGCGCCGCGCGTGTCGCAGCAAGCGCACCTCGCGCGCCTGTCACTCGCGGACCTCGCGCTCGACACGCTGCCTGTGGGCTCGCATACCACGGGCAGCGACGCGCTCTGGGCGGGCGTGCCGATGGTGACGGCGCCGGGCACGTTGTTCGCGGGCCGCGTGGGCATGAGTCTGCTGTACACGGTGGGCCTCTCCGAACTCGTCGCGCGCGATCTCGACGCGTACTTCCAGATCGCGCTCGGCTTTGCCACCGACGCGGCCTGGCGGGCGAGGGTGCGTGAAAAGCTCGCGGCCGCGCGTAGCGCGTCGCCGTTGTTCGACACGGCAGGATTCACGCGCGACTTCGAGCGACTCTCCATGGCGATTGTGGAGCGGGAGGCGCAAGGCGTAACGGAGGAAACGGGCGGTCGTACGCCCGTGGTCGTGCAGTAGACGAGGCATGCGCCAGCATGAACCCGCGCCCGGCGGGCAGCACGCAGCGCTGAACATTACGCCGCGCCGTCTTCGCGAAACATCGACAAGGTCTGCACGGTTGCGCTCAGCATTTGCGTGGCCTCGTCGAGCGAGGGCGCGACATAGTCGTCGATGCGCTTGAGGAACGGGCAGGTCAGCGCCGCGATCGCCTGACCCGAAGGTCCGAGCACAGGAAACGTCACGTCCGTCACGCCGAAAATCTGCTGGCTGTCCTTGCGCGAGAAACCCACCTCGCGCACCTGCTCGCATGCGGTTTCCAGCGCCGCGTGATCGATCGCCACCTCGCCCTTCACCTTCGTATGCTCCGCGAGCATGTGCGCGCGCTGCTCCGGCGTTTGCCACGCGAGCAGCGTGCGGCCCGAACTCGTATCGACGAGGCCCACGCGCGAACCCAACCGTACGGCAATGCCCCACGTGCCAGGCCCGTCCACCTGTGCGATCACCAGCAGGTTGCCGCGGTCGTACACGGTGAGATGGCAGGACTGCTCGGCTTCGTCGGCGAAGCGCTGCATGAGCGGCAGCGCTTCGGAAATCAGGCGCTCCATGGGCGGGTGGCGGTGCGCGAGCGCAAAGAGCTTCAGGCTCAGCGCATAGCGGTCGCCGCCTTCCGAGCGGATCACGTACTGACGCGCCACCAGCCGCTCGAGCATGCGGTAGATCTCGCTCGCGTTGCGGCCTAGCGCCTTCGTGATCTCGGCGCGCGTCAAGCCGGCGCGTTGCTCCGCGAGCAGTTCGAGGATGTCGAGCCCCTTGTCCAGCGCGGGCGCGCGATAGCGATCGGCGTCGTCTTTCTCTTCGGCTTCTTCGGGCACGTTGTCCATCTGGCTTTTTTTCGCGTTCTTTTCCATCTGATCGTCCCCAGGGAAATCACGGACCCATGCTGCACTGCACATCGCTTGACCTTGTGATGTGCGTATATGAATAATACGTTCACTGGTGAATAAACACCAGCGTCGTCAGGTAGAGAAGAGGCAGTTGCAACGGGTCGCCGGCGCTTCGAGCATTCCACGTGGGCGCGGCGAACACATGTCATTCAACAAACGAGAGATCGATCGCGCCGGGCACTCAGTTGCCGCGATTAGTTGCCGCGATCGATCCAGAAGGAGACACACATGGCGTTCGCATCCGGGCTCTTGAAGGCCCGCCGCTCCACCGCAATTCACCACACGCGCGGCGCCTTCGCCCGCGCCGCCACAACATCGCTTTGCATCGCCGCGGCCTGCGCTGCGGCGTTAGGCGCGTCGAGTGCGGCCAACGCCGCCGAACTCGGCAAGGTCGGCCTCGGTCTGCCGCTCCTGACTTCGCCGTTCTGGCAGTCGTACAACAACTACCTCGGTGCTTACGCGAAGCAGGACGGCATCGACGTTCTCGCGCCCGTGAACTCGAATAACGATCCCGCCCAGCAGATCACGGACATGAACAACATGATCAATCTGGGCGCGAAGGGCATCGTGGTCGGGCCGATCGATTCGGCCGCGATTAGCCGCGCGCTCGGCAATGCCGCCCAGAAGGACGTGAAAGTCGTGGCCGTGGACGTCGCGCCCACGCAGGGCAACGTTGCCATGGTCGTGCGCGCCGACAATCACGCGTACGGCGAGCAGGCCTGCAAATACATTGGCGAGCACGTGAAGTCGGGCAAGGTCGTGCAGATCATGGGCGACCTCGCCTCGGTGAACGGGCGCGACCGTTCGGAAGCGTTCCGCGCGTGCCTGAAGCACTACCCGAATCTGTCGCTGCTCGAAATACCGGCCGGCTGGAAGGGCGACGTGGCGGCGAGCGCGCTGGACAGCCTGCTCACCGCGAACCCAGACGTGAAGGGCATCTACATGCAGGCGGGCGGCGTGTATCTCTCGCCCACGCTGCAAACGTTGCGCCGTAAGCAATTGCTCTTTCCCGCGGGCGATCCGAAGCACATCGTGATCGTTTCCAACGATGGCATTCCGCAGGAGTTCGAAGCAATCCGCAAGGGTGAGATCGATGCAACGGTTTCGCAGCCCGCCGACCTCTACGCGAAGTACGGTCTCTACTACATCAAGGCCGCGCTGGAGGGCAAGACGTTCAAGCCGGGCAAGACCGATCACGACAGCACCATCATTCAGTTGCAGTCCGGCATTCTCGAAGACCAGTTGCCGGCGCCGCTCGTGACGAAGCAGAACGTCGACGACAAGAACCTGTGGGGCAACACCGTCAAATGAACGATCGAACCAGCGATCGGACCGTAGCGGATACCGCGCCGCCGTGGGGCGGCGCGGTATTTGTGGGCAGCCGCGAGGCGGCTGCGCGGGCACTCGCGCCTGTGGTCGAGGCGAGCGGCGTGACGAAGCGTTATGGCTCCACGGCAGCGCTCGCCGACGTGAGCCTGCGCGTGATGGCGGGCGAGTCGCATGCACTGGTGGGTCGCAACGGCGCAGGCAAGTCCACGCTCGTTTCGATCCTCACCGGTCTGCGCAAGCCCGACGAAGGCAGTGTGCGTTTCAACGGCGAGAGCGCGCCCGCGCTCGCTGACCGCGACGCCTGGCGCGAGCGCGTGGCCTGCGTGTATCAGCACTCGACCATCATTCGCGATCTCACGGTCGCGGAAAATCTCTTCATTAATCGCCAGCCACGGCGGCGCGGCGTGATCGACTGGCCGACCATGCGCCGCGACGCGCGAGCGCTGCTCGATCACTGGCGCATCGACGTGCGCGAGGACGCGCGTGCGGGCGACCTCACGGTCGAAGCGCGCCAGCTCGTGGAGATTGCGCGGGCGCTTTCGTATGGCGCGCGGTTCATCATCCTCGACGAGCCGACTGCGCAGCTCGACGGCGAGGAAATCAAGCGCCTCTTCCGGCGGATCGACGAATTGCAGCGCGAAGGCGTGACGTTCCTGTTCATCTCGCACCATTTGCAGGAGGTGTACGAGATTTGCCAGGCCGTCACGGTGCTGCGCGACGCGCGTCATATCGTGAGTGCGAGCGTGGCGCAATTGCCGCGCGAGAAGCTCATTGAAGCCATGACGGGCGAGCGCGGCGGCCTGAACGTCGCCGATGCGGCGGCGCGCGCGGCGCTGCCCGCCAACGCGCCGCTCGCGCTCGAAGTGCGTGGCCTCACGGGCCGCGACTATCACGACGTGTCGTTCACGCTAAGGCGCGGCGAAGTGGTAGGCCTCACGGGCGCGACGAGCAGCGGTCGCACGAGCGTGGGCGAGGCGATTGCGGGACTCACGGCGCAGCGCTCCGGCGAGATCCGCGTAAAAGGCGCGCCGCTCACGCCCGGCGACGTGCCCGCTGCGCTTGCGAGCGGCATAGGTTGCGTGCCAAAGGACCGTCATCACGAAGGACTCGTGCTCACGCAGTCGGTGGCCGAGAACGCTTCCATGACGATTGCGGGGCTGCTGGGACGCTTTGGTTTCGCGCCGCCGGCGAAGAAGCAGGCATTCGGCAGGCGCATGATCGAGTCGCTCGGCATTGTTGCGCAAGGTCCGGACCACGTGGTTTCAGGTCTCTCGGGTGGCAACCAGCAAAAAGTGGTGATGGCGCGCGCATTGGCAAGCAGTCCCGACGTTCTCGTGCTGATCGATCCCACGGCGGGCGTGGACGTGAAATCGAAGGAAGCGCTGCTCTCGGTCGTGGACCGCGTGCGCGACGAAGGCAAGGCCGTGCTGGTGGTGTCGAGCGAACTCGACGACTTGCGCACCTGCGACCGCGTGCTCGTGATGTTTCGCGGCGAAGTGGTCACCGAGATGGCGGCCGGATGGCAGGACCACGAACTGATCGCATCGATTGAAGGAGTCGATCTCAATGAAGAATAGTGTTTCGACGCCCGCGTTCGCGACGGCGCAGTCCAATGCGGCCGCGAACGCTCGCCGTGCCCGTCCGCGCATCGAACTGGCGCGCCTGCGCGATTTCGCGCTGCTGCCTGCGCTCGTGTTGTTGCTCGTGATCGGCGGCTTCGTGAGCCCGAGCTTTCTCACGCGCGCCAATCTCATCAGCGTGCTCGGCGCGTCCGCCGCGCTCGCGCTCGTGGTGCTCGCCGAATCGCTTATCGTGCTCACGGGCAAGTTCGATCTTTCGCTCGAATCGACCGTGGGCATCGCACCCGCCGTTGGCGCGATGCTCGTCATGCCGGCCGCGTCGGCGGGCTTCGGCACGCAGTGGCCTGCGTTCGTCGGGCTCGCCGCCATCGTGCTGGTGGGCGCGCTGATCGGCTTCATCAACGGCTTTCTCGTGGTGCGGCTGCGCCTGAACGCGTTCATCGTGACGCTCGCCATGCTGATCGTGCTGCGCGGCATGCTTGTGGGCGCAACGAAAGGCGGCACGCTCTTCGACATGCCTTCGTCGTTCTTCTCGCTCGCCACGACCATCGTGCTCGGCCTGCCGGTTTCTGTGTGGCTCGCCGCCGCTGCGTTCGCGATCGCCGCGTTCATGCTGCGCTATCACCGCGTGGGCCGCGCGCTCTATGCAATCGGCGGCAATCCTGATGCAGCGCGCGCCGCCGGTATCCGCGTGGAGCGCATCACGTGGGGCGTGTTCGTGCTCGGCAGCGTGCTTGCCGCGATTGGCGGCTTGATCGTTACCGGCTACGTGGGCGCGATCAATGCGAATCAGGGCAATGGCATGATTTTCACGGTGTTCGCGGCGGCGGTGATCGGCGGCATTTCGCTCGATGGCGGCAAGGGCACGATGCTGGGCGCACTCTCGGGCGTGCTGCTGCTTGGCGTGGTGCAGAACCTGCTCACGCTCGCGCAGGTCCCGTCGTTCTGGATTCAGGCGATTTACGGGGCGATCATCCTCGGCTCGCTGATGGTGGCGCGGCTTGCGGGCGGCGAGGCACAGAACTAAAGGCGGAGACTCTCTGTGAACAGCAATGCACCCCAAACGGACGCTCGCCTCATTCTGCTTGCCCCTGAGGACAACTGCCTGATTGCGGCGGCGCACTTGACGCAGGGCGAGACCGTTGAGATAGAAGGCGAGCGCGTGACGCTCGCGAAGACGATCGAACTCGGTCACAAGGTGGCGCGCTACGCGCTCGCGAAAGAGGAGAAGGTGCTGCGCTACGGCGCGCGCATCGGCCACGTGAACGGGCCGGTGGCGCGCGGCGAGCATCTGCACACGCATAACCTGGAAAGCGATTATCTGCCGACCTATACGCACGACGCAGGGCACGAGTTTGTGCCGCACAAGTCGTGACCCCATGATGCGGCATGCGCCCGGAGCAGGATTCAAGTTATGAGCCATAGCAACGTCACACCTTCACAAGCCGCCGAACCCATGCTCGAAGGCTGGCTGCGCAACGACGGCCGCAAGGGCATTCGCAACGTGGTTGCGGTGGCCTATCTCGTGGAATGCGCACACCATGTGGCGCACGAAATCGTCGCGCAGTTTCGCGAACCATTCGACGCTTTCGACGTTCCAGACAGGCAACATGAGCCGCCTGTGCATCTCATTGGCTTTCCCGGCTGCTACCCGAACAGCTACGCCGAGAAGATGATGAAGCAGCTCACTACGCATCCGAACGTGGGTGCGGTGCTGTTCGTGTCGCTTGGCTGCGAGAGCATGAACAAGCACTATCTCGTGGAGCAGGTTCGCGCGAGCGGCCGTCCGGTAGAAGTCCTGACGATTCAGGAAAAGGGCGGCACGCGCAGCACGATCCAGTACGGCCTTGACTGGGTGCGCGGCGCGCGCGCGCAACTCGCCGCGCAGAAGAAGGTGCCGATGCGTCTGGACGAACTCGTAGTCGGCACGATTTGCGGCGGCTCGGACGGCACGAGTGGCATCACCGCGAACCCGGCAGTGGGTCGCGCCTTCGATCAACTGATTGCGGCGGGGGCGGCCTGTATCTTCGAGGAAACAGGCGAGCTGGTGGGCTGCGAATTCCACATGGAGAGCCGGGCGGCCAGGCCCGAACTGGGCGCGGAGATCGTGGCATGCGTGGCCAAGGCGGCGCGCTATTACTCGATTCTCGGCCACGGGTCGTTCGCCGTTGGCAACGCGGACGGCGGGCTCACCACGCAGGAGGAGAAGTCGCTCGGGGCGTATGCGAAAAGCGGCGCCTCGCCGATCGTCGGCATCGTGAAGCCTGGCGACGTGCCGCCCACGGGCGGGCTTTATCTGCTCGACGTGGTGCCCGACGGCGAGCCGCGCTTCGGCTTTCCGAATATCAGCGACAATGCGGAAATCGCGGAGTTGATCGCGTGCGGCGCGCATGTGATCCTGTTCACGACGGGGCGCGGGTCGGTGGTGGGTTCGGCGCTTGCGCCCGTCATCAAGGTGTGCGCGAACCCGCAAACCTACCGCAATCTCGCCGGCGACATGGACGTGGATGCAGGCCGCATTCTGGAAGGCCGCGCAACGCTCGACGAAGTGGGGCGCGAAGTGTTCGAGCGCACGCTGGCGGTAGCGGGCGGCGAGCGCTCGAAGTCGGAAGGGCTCGGGCACCAGGAGTTTATCCTGACGTACAAGACCTTCGAGCCAGTCGGTCCCGCATGTCTGCCCGCCAGTGCGCGCGTGCCGATTGTCGAAGCCGTGAACTAAAACGTGCTTTTAAACCATTTCGTTGTTGGCACAACCATCTCCCGGAGGTGACGAGCCATGGCGCAAGAACAGCATCCCAAGGTGGCGCACACGCGCCGTATCGGACGCACGGCGCTCGAAGTGAGCGCGCTGGGTCTAGGCACCGCGCCGCTCGGCGGCCTGTATCGCGACCTGACCGAGGAAGAAGCGCAGGCCACTGTCGACGCCGCGTGGCAAGCCGGCATCCGCTTTTTCGACACCGCGCCGCACTATGGCCACACCAAGGCCGAACACCGGCTGGGCGCGGCGTTGCGGCGCTATTCGCGCAACGAGTACGTGATTTCCACGAAGGTGGGCCGCCACTTCGTGCCGCGCACGCATCCGTACGACGGCAGCGAGGGCTGGCAAGATCCGCTGCCCTTCGAGGCGATCTTCGACTACACGCGCGACGGCATTCTTCGTTCGTTCGAAGACAGCCAGCAGCGGCTCGGCATTCCCGAGATCGACGTCCTGCTCGTGCACGACATCGGCCGCTACACACACGGCGAGCGCAACGAGCACTACTGGCGGCAACTGAGCGACAGCGGCTTCAAGGCGCTCGACGAATTGCGCAAGGCGGGCGCGATCAAGGCGATCGGCTTCGGCGTGAACGAACGCGAAGTGATACTCGAGGCCATGCAGGAATTCGATATCGACTGCGCGCTGCTGGCGGGCCGCTATACGCTGCTCGAACAGGCGCCGCTCGACGATCTGCTGCCGGAGTGCGAGAAGAAGGGTGTGAGCATTCTGCTGGGCGGTGCGTTCAATTCGGGCATTCTCGCGCATGGTCTGCTTGGCGAACTCAAGTTCAACTATGCCGATGCGCCGAAGGACGTGGTCGAACGCGTGGCGCGGCTCGAAACGATTTGCCGGACCTACGACGCGCCGCTCGCGGCCGCGGCGCTGCAGTTTCCCTATGCGCATCCGGCCGTGGCGACCGTGCTCAACGGCGCGCGCAGCCCCCAGGAAGTGCGCGAGAACGTGGCGTCGTTCGAAACGAAATTGCCCCGCGAGTTGTGGCTCGCGCTGCGCGACAAGGGGCTTCTCGATCCGCGCGCACCGCTTCCGCAGGCTTGAGCCATGGCCACGATCGAACGGATCGACGCCCATCAGCACTATTGGGACCCCGCGCGCGGCGATTACGGCTGGCTCACGCCGTCGATGACCGCGCTCTATCGCGCGTTCGGCCCCGCCGATCTCGCGCCGCTGCGCGCGTCGTGCGGCGTGTCGCGCACGGTGGTCGTGCAGGCCGCGCCCACCGTCGAGGAAACGCGCTGGCTGCTCGATCTCGCGCGCAACGAGCCCTCGATTGCGGGCGTGGTGGGCTGGGTGCCGCTCGACGACCCGCACGTAGGCACGCTGATCGCCGAGCTTGCGCGTGAGCCGAAGCTGCGCGGCGTGCGGCCGATGCTTCAGGACCTCGCGGATGACGACTGGATCGCAACCGCCGATACCGCGCGCGGCATACAAGCGCTCATCGCGCACGATCTCGCCTTCGACGCGCTCGTTTTCACGCGCCACGCGCCCGCGCTCGCCACGTTCCTCGCGCGGCATCCGGATTTGCGGGTGGTGATCGATCACGGCGCGAAACCGCCCATCGCGGCTGGCGGCGCCAGCGGCTTCGCAGCGTGGTCGCAGGCCATCACGCGCTTCGCGCGGTTCCCGCAAGTGCATTGCAAGCTCTCGGGGCTCGCGACCGAAGCCGCGCCAGGCTGGGACAACGCCACGTTGGCGCCCTGGGTCGCGCATCTGTTCGCGTCGTTCGGTCCGCAACGCCTCATGTGGGGCAGCGACTGGCCGGTGCTGAACCTCAATGGCGACTACGAACGCTGGCACGCCTGCGCGCAACAGCTCACTAAAACGTTTTCGGCGGACGAGCGCGCCGCCGTGTTTGGCAGCAACGCCGCGGCTTTCTATCGGCTGAAGACCGACCTTACGACCAACCTTGAGGCCGGTCCAGCCGGTTAGACAACGTCCGCCGAACGCCACGAGGCGCGCCTGCGTCGCCATAATGGCCGTTTGCGTCATCCCGACTTCTTTCCGCGATTTCATCGCTCGATCGCGGCATGGGGCGCTTCCCGCAATGTCGGGTATCGCCGTGCCGCGCATCCAACCGGAGTGGCAGATGGTACAAAGACTGGCCGGCAAGACGGCCTTGATCACCGCAGCGGGCCAGGGCATCGGCTACGCGGCCGCCGAATTGTTCGCACGCGAAGGCGCGCGCGTGATCGCCACGGACCTGCGCATCGACGCGCTTTCAGCGCTACCGGTCGAGGCTCGCAAGCTCGACGTGCTCGACGGCGCAGCCATCACGGCGCTCGCGCAGGAACTGGGCGCGATCGACGTCCTGTTCAACTGCGCGGGTTTCGTGCACGCGGGCTCGATACTGGAAGCAAGCGAAGAAGATTGGGACTTCGCGTTCGATCTGAACGCGAAGGCGATGTACCGGACCATCCGCGCGTTCCTGCCGGGCATGCTGGCGAAGGGCGCCGGATCGATTATTAACATGTCGTCGGCGGCGTCGAGCGTGAAGGGCGTGCCCAACCGCTTTGTGTACGGCGCCTCGAAGGCTGCCGTGATAGGGTTGACGAAGGCCGTGGCCGCGGACTTCGTGACGCGCGGCATCCGCTGCAACGCGATCTGCCCGGGCACGGTGTCGTCGCCGTCGCTCGAGGAGCGCATCGCCACGCAAGCGGCGGCGCAGGGCACGACCGTCGAAGCCGCGCGCGCCGCGTTCGTCTCGCGCCAGCCGATGGGGCGCGTGGGCAAGCCCGAGGAAATCGCCGCGCTCGCACTCTACCTCGCCTCCGACGAATCGGGGTTCACGACCGGCCAGGCGCATGTGATCGATGGCGGATGGTCTAACTAGTTAGCTCCAAAATTCTCCCAGGCGATGCTGACCGACAGCAACGCACAGACACACGAGGAACACAGACGATGAAACTGCTTCGCTATGGCCCGAAGGGCCACGAAAAACCGGGCCTGCTCGACGCCGAAGGCCGCATTCGCGCGCTCTCGGGCAACGTGGCCGACATTGCGGGCGACGTGCTCTCCGACGCCGGCCTCGCGCAATTGCGCACGATCGACCCGGAAACGCTGCCGCTCGTCGAAGGCAATCCGCGCATCGGGCCCTGCGTGGGCCATATCGGCAAGATGGTGTGCATCGGCCTGAACTATGCCGACCACGCGGCCGAATCGGGCATGCCGGTGCCGAGCGAGCCGGTCGTCTTCAACAAGTGGACGAGCGCCATCGTCGGCCCGAACGACGACATCGAGATCCCGCGCGGCTCGAAGAAGACCGACTGGGAAGTGGAGCTGGGCGTGGTGATCGGCAAGCACGCGAAGAACGTGAGCGAGGCGGATGCGCTCAACTACGTCGCGGGCTACTGCGTGATCAACGACGTGTCCGAGCGCGAATGGCAGATCGAGCGCGGCGGCCAGTGGGACAAGGGCAAGGGCTTCGACACCTTTGGCCCGACCGGCCCGTGGCTCGTCACGCGCGACGAAGTGGCCGATCCGCAGAACCTCTCGATGTGGCTCGAGGTGGACGGCCATCGCTACCAGAACGGCAGCACGCGCACCATGATCTTCTCGGTCGCGAAGCTCGTTTCGTACCTCTCGGAGTGCATGAGCCTGCAGCCGGGCGACGTGATCTCCACCGGCACGCCGCCGGGCGTGGGCATGGGCGTGAAGCCGAACCCCGTGTTCCTGAAGGCGGGGCAGACCGTGCGTCTGGGCATCGAGGGCCTCGGCGAACAGCAGCAGAAAACGCGCGCGGCTGAGTAAGCGCCGCTGAAGCACGAAAAAGCGCGCGAGGGGAGGCGGGGCAGACCCGCTTCCCCTCGCGCGTTTCGTTTTGCGGAGCAGGCCCTGGTTCGTCTAACCTTTCTCTTCCGGCCCACCGCCTTCCGGCAGCCGGTTCACCGTCCCCTGCGCGAGCGCCACGAGCTTTTCGTCGCCGTTTTCCATCACGTAGACGCTGCACTGGCAGGTGGCCTGGTACCGCCCCGCGTGCACCACGCGCGCGCGCGCCATCAGCGTGCCCTTGAGTGCCGGTCGCAGATAGTTGATCTTGTATTCCCCCGTCACCACCCGCGGCCCGAGCGCCAGCGCCCCCGCGAAGGTCAGCGCGTTGTCGGCGAGATAGCTGATCACCCCGCCATGCACGAAGCCGTGTTGCTGCTTGAGCTCGTCGCGTACCGGCAACCGCAGGGTCAGCTCGTCGGCTCCCACGTGCGTCAGTTCGGTTCCGAGCAGCACGCTGAACGGTTGGGCATGCAAAGCGCCGCGTGCGCGATCCACAAGATCTGTCATCGTGGCATTCCCTGGGTCTATCCCCGTGTGGTTTCCTAACCACTCTAGGAAGCATCGGCGTCGAGTCAAGGTGAATCGAATCGAGGCGGCATTTTATTGTTGCGAAAAATGCTGGGAATGATCGTGCAACCATTGCTGAAATGATTCGTTGCGCATTTTGGGCCGTTTTTTCACGGTTTGGGGCTCAAAAATGGCCTTTGCGTGGCCGTAAACGCAGTGCGGGCCCGGGCGATCACATGCTCGCGCCTCACTCATTCACTGCCATCCCAGGTGTCCCCGATGTTCAGCAAGATCAAGGTCGCATCCGGCCTGTTGTGTGTCCTCGTCGCGTTCTGTGTACTGCAGCTCGTGACGGCAGGACTTGGTTACTGGTCGCTCACGCGCACGCACGACGACGTGGCCGACCTCTCGAAAGTGGCGTTGCGGCAGGCAAGCGCCGCCAACGTCATCACCCAGCAGTTGATGGACGCCCGTATCAATCTCTCGCGCGCGGGCACGCGCATGGTCCGTGGCGGCACGGTGCCGACCGACATGGTCAATCACGCGCGCGACCAGCTGGCCGCCGCCGACACCACGTTCGCAGCGCTCATGGCCGTACCGCCGATCAACGACGACGACCGCGCGCGCGTCGCCGCGCTCGGCGAGCGCTTCCAGGTCTACCGCAAGGCGCTCGGCGAGCTGATCGATGACCTCAACGGCAACAATCTGCAAGCCTTCCTCGACCAGCCGACGCAGTCTTACCAGGATGCCTATCTCGCAGAGCTGCACTCCTTTGTGCAGTTCAGCTCCGCGGCGAGCCGCGCATCGCTCGACTCGATCGACTCGCGCCTCGCGCTCTTCCAGGGCGTGGGCATCTTCATCGTGCTGCTGCTGGTCGCACTGGCGAGCGGCGTGCACTTCGCGTTGCGGCGCGGCGTGGTGGAGCCGCTCGAGGAAGCGGGCCGCCATTTCGACCGTATCGCGCGCGGGCGCCTCGACGAGCGCGTCGCCGCGCGCGGCGAAAACGAGATCGGCCGGCTGTTCCAGGGTCTTGCGCTGATGCAGGCCAGCCTCGCGCGCACGGTCCACACCGTGCGGGAAACGGCGGGTTCCATCAACGTGGGCGCGGACGAGATCGCCACCGGCAACGCCGATCTTTCGGCGCGCACCGAATCGCAGGCGGCGTCGCTGGAGGAAACGGCGGCGAGCATGGAGGAATTGACGGGCACCGTGCGCAACACGGCCGAGAACGCGCGCGAGGCGAACGCGCTGGCGGAGGCCGCGCTCGACGCGACCGCGCGCGGTGGCGCCGTGGTGGGCGAGGTGGTCGAGCGCATGCGCGGCATTGCGCAAAGCTCGGACAAGATCGCGGAGATCATTGGCGTGATCGACGGCATCGCGTTCCAGACCAACATTCTCGCGCTCAACGCGGCCGTGGAAGCGGCGCGCGCGGGCGAGCAGGGCCGCGGCTTCGCGGTCGTGGCGGGCGAGGTGCGCGGGCTCGCGCAGCGCAGCGCGCAGTCGGCCAAGGAGATCAAGACGCTGATCAGCGAGTCGGTTTCGCAGATTCGCGGCGGCTCGGAGCTGGTTGAGCGCGCGGGCGAGTCGATGCGCGAGGTGTCGAACTCGATCTCGCGGGCCACGCAGATGATGGCGGGTATCAGCGCCTCGTCGCTCGAGCAGAGCACGGGCATCGATCAGGTGAATCAGGCCGTCTCGCAGATGGACCAGATGACCCAGCAGAACGCGGCGCTCGTGGAGGAGGCCGCGGCTGCCGCGGCTTCGCTGCATCAGCAGACGCGCCAGCTTTCCGAGGCCGTGGCGGCGTTCGAGATTTCGCCGGCCGTGCTGGCGGCCTGAGCAGCCTGAGCCGCTTTAGCCGCTCGAGCGCCTCGGCGGCGGGCCTGCGCCCGCCCGCCTTGGTGTTTCGCGCTGTGACGTATCGGGCGCCTCAGATGCCCATGCCCTGATAAGCGGTCAAAAGGTGATACGGCGTCGTGGACGGCATGTCCGCGCGCGCCACGTCGCCGTTTGCGCTGCGGCATTCCACCCAGCCCTGCGGCGTGAGAAAGCGCGGTGCGAAGCGCGCGACTTGCGGCGCGAGCGCGGCGCGCACCTCGGCGTCGCCGTGTGTGGCGAGCGCGCGCAAGTATTCCGTTTGCGCCCAGATCCGCTGCGTGGCATCGATTACACGGCCGTGCTCGTCGAGCGCGGCCGCCACGGCTCCCGTTTCCGGGTCCACGCCGTGCTTCTGCGCAAAGGCGAAGGCGCGCGCAAGCGCCTCGTCCAGACCCGACGCACCCAGCCGCGCGCCCGCACGCGTTGCCAGCCAGAACCACTCGAACTGATGTCCGGGCTCGAGACGGTTGTCCGCCGCGCCGAGCGGCAATTCGGCGATGCAGCCCGTCGGCTCGTGCAGGAAACCGCGCGCGAGCGCTTCGACGAGCTTCGTGATGGCGGTGTCGAAGGCGCTGTCGCCGGTCGCTTCGCTCGCGACGAGCCAGGCTTCGGTGAGGTGCATGAGCGGATTCTGCAGCGCAGCGCCGGTCACGCTCGCAAAGGAAGCGTCGAGCGCCGCGTTCAGCAGCCCGTCGTGGGCGGCGAAGCGATCGACGATCAGCGAGGACGTTTCGCGCGCGACGCCGAGCGCTTCGTTCACGCCGAAGCGCTGGCCGTAGGCCGCGGTTGCGAAGACCACGAAGGCGTGCGTGTAGAGGTCCTTGGTGGTGTCGAGCGGCGCGCCGGCGGCGTCGACGCTGTAGAACCATCCGCCGTGTTTCGGGTCCTGAAAAGTGTGGCGCAGCGTTTCGAAGAGCGTTTGCGCGTGCGCGGCGTCGCCGGCCTGCGAGAAGACGAACAGCTGGCGGGCGCACGCCATCGCGCGGTAGCGCGTGACGGGCAGGGGCTTCGCGCCGGCCGCATCGATCGCCTCGTAGGGCAGGCGCAGGTCGGCGTTGAAGCCCGGGCCGCGCCACATCGGCAGGACGATGCGGTCGAAATGCTCGCGCAGGCTGGCTGCGCTCGTAGGTGTGTTCATGGCGAAAAGGTGCGGGGGACCGCGTCACTTCAAATGAGCAATGCCGGCGATTGTACGCATTCGCAAATTGCGCGGGAGATTCCCGCCTGCCGCGGGGCGACCGCGCCCACGACAACAAGACCAGGAGGGTGATAACAATGATCGGAAACTGGGAACTCATTTCGCGGCTGGTCCTGGCCGCCCTGCTCGGCAGCGTGATCGGCTTCGAGCGCGAGCGGCTTTCGTGGGCGGCGGGCCTGCGCACCCATATGCTCGTGTGCGTGGGTTCGGCGCTCATCATGCTCGTCTCGGCCTACGGTTTCGCCGATGTGCTCAAGGAAGACCACGTCGTGCTCGATCCTTCCCGGATGGCGGCGCAGGTCGTCTCGGGCATCGGCTTTCTCGGCGCAGGCTCGATCCTGTTGCGCGGCGAGATCGTGCGCGGCCTCACGACGGCGGCGAGCCTCTGGTCGGTCGCGGCCGTGGGGCTCGCGGTGGGCGGCGGGCTCTATACAGGCGCGATTGCGGCGACCGTCATCATTCTCATCATCCTCGCGGGCATCAAGCCGCTCGAGCGGCGCTTCATCACGTTCCGGCAGCGCCGCCAGCTCACGCTGCTCGTGAGCCGCGGCGCCCTCACGTTTCACTCGCTGCACGACGCGCTCGGCACGTCGAGCCCGCGCGTGAAGCAGTTCGTCGTGCAGCAGAGCGACGACTCGCCCGAGCTGGACGAAGTGATGATCACGCTCGCCCGCGTGTCGTCGATGGAGTACGAGGCGATTTGCGCGACGCTGCGGCGCTTGCCCGACGTGAAGGAGTTTCGCGAGGACGGCGTGCAGAGTTGACCTGCGTGGGTTGTCCGGTCGATGCCTGGTGGGTAAGTGGGGGAAGAGCATCTGGCCACGCGTTCTGGCATGCGACAATGGGCGTTCGAACCAGAACACGAGGACGTCGCCAAACGGCCGTGAACGGCCGGCGCGCGACGCGAACCGCATCGCTGACCCATGGCTGATTACGCAGATACCGCATCCTTGAGCTCTTCGCATCCTGAACGCACCGCACCGTGGCAACCGCGCGCCACATCGGCGCCGTCCAACGTTACTGAATCCCCTGTTGCTTCTGAATCCGATGGTCCGCAAGCGCTCGACGGCGAGGGTCTCGCCGCGGTCGCGCAAGCGGATGCTCCCGTGCGCCAGGGCACGTTGAGCGGTTTCGAAAACCCGGAGCCCGCTCAGGCGGTGGCAGCGTCCGGCGATGAGGCCAGCGTGGCGAGCCCCGTTGCGGGGGCAACGACCGCGCGCCGCGCGCCGCGGGCGAAGCGTGCCGCTACTCCGGCCGTGGCCGGGGCTGGGATCGATCCGGTGGCGCCGGGCTTCGGTGAAGCGCAGGGCCCGGCTGCTGCGGCCTTCGTCGCCGAACCGTCGTTTGCCATCGACAACGCAGAACGCGTCGAACCCGCTGGGTTCGCGCCCGAAGCCGCTCAAGCGGCCGCCGAGCCGAATGCGCTGGCGCAGCGCCTCGACGCGCTTCAGGGCGCGCTCGCCGAGCAGCGCCACATGGCCGCCGCGTCTTCGCGGCAACTCAAGTGGGTGCTCGCTGCTGCCTCGGTGGCGGTGCTGGCATCGGTGGGTTTCGGCGTCGCGCAGTCGGTGCGGCTCGACAGTCTCGCGAACGAGTCTCGCGCAAACGAAGCGCGCCTCGAGCAGTTCATCCTGAAGCAGCAGTCCTCGGTCGACGACCTGTCGCAGCGCGTTGCCGCGCAAACTGCCGCGGTCACTGCCGCAACGGCGGCGGCTGCTGTTGCCGCGGATACCCCGGCGGCCCCCGCACGAGCGGTGGTCAAGGCGCAGCCCGCCAAGGCTGCACCCACGCCCGCGCGCCGTGCCGCGGCGCATTCCACGCGTGCGGCGCACGCCAAAACCGCCCAGAAAGCCACTCGCTGAACGGCTTCGTCGCGCGATCCCGCCCCTGTATCCGAAATATCGATGCGTTGTTTTGCTGCAACGCATCGATTGCGCGCGACCCCGTGCGGCGGTGCGTCGCAGTTTTTTTGCTGCGTTGCACTAGCGTTGTCCTAGGGAAAACCCTATAATCGATTCTGTCTTAGGGAAAACCCTGAACCGCAGCCTAACTGGGAGTCGCCATGAGCTTCATCTTTGCACTGATCCAAAAGGTGAGCGATCTCTTCGCGTCGCCGTACCTGCCGATGGATTCGGAATATTCGTACGAAGCGCGTCACCGCGAAGCAGAGCGCGTTCGCCGTTCGCACTACATGCCGTTCGGCATGCCGCGTGACTGATCGACGCTGAGGCGCTTCGGACGGCGCTCGCCGTCCAACGCGTTTTTCCGGTCAGACCGCAAGGTCATCAAACAAGGCCGGCTCTCGAAAGAGAGCCGGCCTTGTTGCGTTTGGGGCCGATATGGGGCTGGTTTGGGGCTGCTGCGAGCCGAAGCCGCTTCGTCTGGCGTGACGACAGCCGCGCGCCGCCCGTGTCATAGTGATGCCGCTTCGAAATCGCTACGTCTTATCCACATGTCCAATAGCTACTTCTACGACCCCGCCCAGGGCCACGGCCTGCCGCACGACCCGTTCAAGGCGATCGTCGCGCCGCGCATGATCGGCTGGATCTCCAGCCGCGCGAAGAGCGGCGTGCTCAATCTCGCGCCCTACAGTTTCTTTGGTGCGTTCGCCACCTTTCCGCCGATCATCGGGTTCTGCAGCGAAGGCCGCAAAGACAGCATCAGCAACATCGAGGAGACCGGAGAGTTCGTCTGGAATCTCACGTCGAAGGCGCTCGCGCCGCAGATGAACCGCACCTCCGCGCCGGTCGCCGCCGACGTCGACGAATTCGCGCTCGCGGGCCTCACCGCCGCACCGGGCCGCAACGTCGCGGTGCCGCACGTGGCCGAAGCGCCGGCCGCGCTCGAATGCAAGCTGCTGCAGATCGTGCGGCTCAAAACGCTCGACGGCACGCCCATGGACAACTGGCTGGCGCTTGGGCAGGTGGTGGGCGTGCATATTCGCGAGGCGTTCCTGAAGGACGGCCTCTTCGACACGCACGCCGCCCAGCCCGTGATGCGCGCGGGCTATCGCGCCGACTACGCGCAGATCGGCGAGATGTTCCAGATGGTGCGGCCAGGCGCGTAAGCCGCTTCCGGCGTGGGCAGGCCGCGGCGTTGCCGCCTCCTGCCCGCCCGCCGATAATGGCCCGACCTGGTGGGCCAACTGCGCGAGGCGCGCGAGGGAGACATTCGATGCAATCTCCGACGGGATCGGTGGTGGCGCTCAGTTCGGCCGCCTCGACGATGTTTTCGATCGGCATGATCGCGCTGGGCTACTGGGGGCTGCACGAGCCCTCGGCCTGGCGCATCGGCGACCGTGTGGTCGTCGGCATTGCGCTCCTGGGCTTCGCGTGCCTCGGCAGCGTGCCCTGGCTCGCCACCTCGCCCGCGAAGCCCAACGACGAGTCGCGCTTCCTGATGGCGCGCCGCGCCTTTCTGTGCGGCGCGACGGCCGTGTGGGTGTCGATCGCGCTGTCGCTGGTGCTGTGATTAGAAGCGCGCGCGCAAGCCCACCGTGCCCACCACCTGATTGGCCGTCGACGACGCGCCGCCCGCCGTGTTGATGAACGCCACGTAGTTGTGCCCCGTGGCGTGCTGGTACATCGCCTCGCCGTACAGATCGGTGCGCTTCGAGAGGCGGTACACGACCTGTGCGTCCACCTGGTTCCACTTCGGATCGGCGCCGAACGTGGTCGTGTTGCTCACGTGGCCATCCGTGAAGGTGTAGGCGAGACCCAGGCTCCACGCCGGGTTCAACTGATATTTCCCGTTCACTTCGTAGTTGTTGAAGCTCATGTCGCCGCCCTGCGAGCCGAACGAGCTCGTACCCGTGTATTCGCTGCGCGTGAACACGAAGCCCGCCGTGGCCGGGCCGAACGTGTAGTTGATGCCGCCGCCGAACGAACGCAGGCGGTCGGCGCCGAGCGAGAAGCCGCCCTTGCCGTTGGCCGTCGATTCCGCGAGATCCACTGCGCCCGGGCTGCTCGCCGTGGCGCCCTGGGTGCCGTTCAGTTGCAGATAACCGGCCGCGATGGCAAGCGGCCCGTTGGTGTAGCTCGCGCCGAAGCTGTAGGCGCGGTTCACGGCGAAGTCGGTGTTGTTCGAGAACGCGTAGAGCGCGCCGAACTTCAGGCCGCTATACGTGTTGCTCGTGAACTTGACCGCGTTGCTCATGCGCAGCGAGTGGTTCAGGTTGTCGTTGTCGAACGGGTGCGCGAAGCCCGTGTCGCCGAAGGTGCCCGCCGTGGCCGAAAGCGGCGCGACGAAGTCGACGAGCGAGTCGTACTGGCGGCCGAGCGTGAGCGAGCCGAACTGGTCGCTCGCGAGACCCACGTAGGCCTGGCGGCCGAACATGCGGCCGTCCTGGCCGAGCTTGCCGTTCTGCACGTTGAAGCCGTTTTCGAGCACGAAGACCGCATGCAGGCCGCCGCCCAGGTCCTCGCTGCCGCGCACGCCGAAGCGGCTGCCGTTCACGTTGCCGCTCGTCGCCTGCCAGAGCGCGCCGCCGGACTTGCCGCTCGCGACATTGTTCGTGTACATGATGCCGGCGTCGATCAGGCCATACAGCGTGACCGAGCTTTGCGCGTGGGCGGCGGGCGCCGCGAGCGTGCCGAGTGCGCCGAGCACGGCGGCAGCGGTGGTGAGCGAGACGGTGTTCTTCATTCGAGGTTCCTGTAGCGTTGTTGTTTCGTACCGGTTTGCAACAGGGACAGGAGTGTAGGGAGGGAAAGGCGCCGGAAAACCGGCTGTGACTGGAGAGGATTCTTCCGCGATCTGGAAGGATGATTTCATCTCCCTGTCATAAATAGACTTATGGCGATGTCGGGCTTGCGCCCGGCCCGATGAAGGGGCGGCCTTGCGAGTTTGGTACGATTCACGCTTTGCCAGCCGACCCTACCTGCCGCGTGAAGCGTTACGTGCCGTTGATCCGCGATCGAATCGCGATGTCGTTGTCCCGCCTGAAGCCTGCCGCCGCGCGGCTTGGCGGCTTTGCCCGCTTGTGCGGCGCGCGTGCGCTCCACCATTTGCGGCATCCCACGCGACGCGGCGTGCTCATGACCATCGGCGCGCTGCCGGCGCTCGTCGTGCTCTACGTGCTCGTGCTGATTCCGTTCACGCCGAGCATTGGCGACATCCGTAAGGCGCGGGTGGACGAGCCGGCCCAGATCCTTTCCGCCGACGGCAAGGTGCTCGCCGAGTTCAAGCCCTCGAACCGCGAATGGGTGCCGCTCGCGCAGATCTCGCCGCACATGGTCGATGCGCTGGTTTCCACCGAGGATCACCGCTTCTACGAACACCACGGCATCGACTTCAAGCGCACGGCGGGCGCGGCGCTGCACACGTTCTCGGGCGACCGCCAGGGCGGCTCGACCATCACGCAGCAGCTCGCGCGCAATCTCTATCCCGATGAAATCGGCCGCGCGCCCACGCTCACGCGCAAGATCAAGGAAGCGATCACGGCGTTCAAGATCGAAGCGGTGTATAGCAAGCAGCAGATTCTCGAGACGTATCTGAACACGGTGCCGTTTCTCTATAACGCATACGGTATCGAGATGGCGGCGCGCACCTACTTCGGCGTGTCGGCGGATCAGCTCGACATCCTGCAGGCCGCGACGCTCACGGGCATGCTGAAGGGCAACGCCTATTACAACCCGGTGATCAACCCCGAGCGCGCGCTCGCGCGGCGCAACACCGTGCTCGGCCAGATGGTGAAGTACGGCAAGCTCAGCGAGGCGCAGTACGCCACGCTCTCGAAGAAGCCGCTGCGCCTCGACTTCGAGCGTCAGACCGAGCCGCCGGGCCCCGCGCCGCATTTCGCGCTGCAACTGCGCAAGTGGCTGATTTCGTGGGCCGACCGCAACGATTACAACATCTATTCCGATGGCCTCGTGGTGCGCACCACGATCGATTCGCGTCTCCAGCAGATGGCGACTGCCGCGCTGCGCCAGCACGCGAACCAGCTTCAGGGCATCGCGAACGGCGCGTGGAGCGGACGCAACGGCTGCACGTCCGGCAACGACCTGTTCGCGACGTTCATGCGCGAAACGCAGGACTACAAGAGCGCGCGCGACGCAGGCGCAAGCGACGCCGACGCGCTCAAGCAGCTCGCCGCCGACCGCACCTTCATGCGCAACCTCTGCAAGAGCAAGACGGCGGTGGAGGCGGGCTTCCTCGCCATCGACCCGCGCAACGGGCAGATCAAGGCGTGGGTGGGCAGCCGCGATTTCACCGAGGAACCGTTCGACCACGTGCAGCAGGCGCGCCGTCAGCCGGGCTCGACGTTCAAGCCGTTCGTGTATGGCGCGGCCTACGCGGCGGGCGCGAAGCCGAGCGACACGTTCATCGACCAGCCGGTGGAAATTCCGCTGGCGGGCGGCGAAATCTGGAAGCCGACCGACGACGTGCAGCCGAGCATGCGCCCGATGACGCTGCGCGACGCGATCGCATTTTCGCGCAACCGCATCACCGCGCAGCTGATGCAGACGGTGGGCCCGGACAAGGTCGCGCGCCTCGCTCGCGCGATGGGCGTGCGCGACAGCCAGCTCGATCCGGTGCCTTCGCTTGCGCTCGGCACGAGCCCGGTCACCCTGAAGGAGATGGTCTCGGCCTACAGCACCATCGCCAACGATGGCGTGTACCTCGAACCGCGCATGGTCACGAGCATCGAGGACCACAAGGGCAACGTGCTCGCGCAGTTCGAGAGCGCGTCGCCCGAGCGGGCGCTTTCCGCGGAGGCGGACCGCACGCTGCTCGACACGATGCGCGACGTCGTGAACCGCGGAACGGGCGCGGCCATCCGCACGCGCTTTGGCATTCGCGGCGACGTGGCGGGCAAAACCGGCACGACCCAAGGCAACACGGACGGCTGGTTCATCCTCATGAATCCGCAACTCGTCGCGGGCGCATGGGTTGGTTTCGACGACGGCCGCGTGACGCTCGACGACTACTGGGGCCAGGGCGCGCGCAGCGCGCTGCCGATCGTCGGCGACTTCTTCCAGCGCGCGCTGCGCCAGCGCCTCGTCGATCCGCGCGCGCGCTTCGACACCGAAGTGACGCCGGGCGCGTTCGAAACCTTCCGCGAGAAGCTGCGTGCGTGGATGGACAAGCTGGTCGGCACGCACGAAGCGCCGCCGCAGAGCGCGCCGGTTCGGCGTGCGCCGCCACCGCGTGTCAGCGCCCCCGCACCGGCATCGGTGGCTTCTGCGGCTTCGGAAGCGGGGGCATCGGCGCCTTCCGCGGTTCCGGCGCCTTCTGCCGCTTCGGCGGCGGCTGCGGAAGCCGCCGCGCGCGCGATCATGGGCGTGCCGCCGATCGTCGCTCCGTCCAGTACGCCGCCGGCACTTGCGCCGCAGCCCTCGTATCCGGCGCAGGAGCCGGCGCTTGCCCCGACGCCGACACCCGACGACGCGGAGCCTGGCACGCCGGGCGCGAGCGCGAGCTACACGCCGCCGGTGGCGCAGCCACAGGGACAATGAGCGCGCCGTCCCGCGCCGTCGCCTGAGCGTGACGGCGCGGGTGGACGTCTCGCGCTTGACCTGCCGCAAGCTTCCAATCCGGCCCCGCGTCCGTTTGACACTTCCTGACAACAGCGCTTCGAGATTCCGCTAGATTCGCGCGGATCAAAGCTTGCCCCTGGCGCTTCCTGCACCGTTGCGCCGCGGCTTTCCGAATACGCTGGAGTCAATCGAAATGTCACGCATGTCCCGATCCATCCGCACGCTGTGCCTGCTCTCGTTCGCCTCGGTGGCGGTGAGCACGCTCGCGCCCACGCTCGTCCACGCAGCCGAAGCCGCAACCCTGGCGTCCGCGGCCGCCGCGCTGCCTGCGGGCGCCGCTGCGCTCGTGAACGGCCATGTGGTTCCGCAATCCGCGCTCGACACGGCAGTGAGCAACGTGGTCAGCCGCACCGGCGCGCCCGACACGCCGCAACTGCGCGCCGCGCTCAAGGACGACCTGATCGCACGCGAACTGCTGCGCCAGCAGGCCGTGCTCGGGCACTACGACCAGCGCCCCGAGGTCGCGCAGTTCCCCGACGCCGAAAAGACCGACGCCGGGATCCGCGGGTGGATTCTGGACAACGTGCACGCGCCGAAGATCACGGACAGCGAGATCAAAGCGCGCTACGAATCGGTCGTCGCGACGTTCGGCAAGGAAGAGTACAAGCCGGCGGTGATCGCCGTGGCCGACGAGGCAACCGCGAACACCGTGCTCGCGGCGGTGAAGGGCGGCCAGCCGTTCGCCGAGCTCGCGCGGCAGTACGGCATCGGCGCGACGAAGGCCACTGGCGGCGAGATGCCGTGGGTGAGCTTCAAGCTGCCGCTCACCGAAGGCAACACGCACGGCATCCCCATGCCGCTCGCGCAGCTCATTACGGGGCTCGCGCCCGGCGCAACTGCGCCGCAGCCGCTGAAGGCCGGCGACGGCTGGCTGGTTGTGCGCCTCGAAAGCAAGCGACCGATGCAGGTGCCGACGTACGATTCGGCGAAAGGGGATATTCGCCGTCAGTTGCAGGACGAGGCCATGCAGGCCGCTCTCGGGCAACGCGTGGCCGAACTGGCGCGCTCGGCGACGATCGTGGAATGAGGCGGTGCGCGGCATCTGCCGCGCAGCCAACAAAAAAGGCAGCGTCCTTGGGCGCTGCCTTTTTTCGTTTCGCCTTTTCCTTTTATCTTGCACTGCGAAGCATGCCCTGACGGTACCGTGCGCGTTACTTGTGCACCTTGAACACGGAAACGAGCTCGGCGAGCGCCGCCGCGTGATCGTTGAGCGCGGCGGCGGCGCGCTCGGCGTCGCCCACGAGCGCGGCGTTCTGCTGCGTCGCCGCGCCGATCTGCGAAACCGCGATGTTCACCTGCTCGATGCCGCCCGACTGTTCGCGCGACGCCACACTGATCTCGCCGATGATAGACCGCACTTCATCCACGCGCGCGACGATCCCGCGCATGGTCGTGCTCGCTTCGCCGGCAATGCGATAACCCGTCTCGACGGTCGACGACGATTCGGTGATGAGCGCCGAGATTTCCTTCGCCGCCGCCGCGCTGCGTTGCGCGAGCGCGCGCACTTCGCTCGCGACTACCGCGAAGCCCTTGCCGTGCTCGCCCGCGCGCGCCGCTTCCACAGCCGCGTTGAGTGCGAGGATGTTGGTCTGGAACGCAATGCCGTCGATCACGCCGGTGATCTCGGCGATCTTCTGCGAGGAGCGGCTGATGTCGTTCATCGTTTCCACGACGCGGCTCACGGCGCGGCCGCCGTCGAGCGCGGCTTCTGCGGCGCTCGTCACCACGCTGTTCGCACGCGTCGCGTGGTCGGCGTTCTGCTGCACGGTCGAGGTCAGCTCTTCCATGCTCGCCGCCGTCTCTTCCAGGCTGCTCGCCTGGCTCGCGATGCGCGAAGCGATCTCGCCGCTGCCTTGTGCGATGCGCGAGGTGTCCTCGCTCATCTGCGCCGTGGCGCTGCGCACCTGCGCCACGATTTGTGCGAGTCCCACGCCGATGCCGTCGATGGCGCGCGTGAGCCGGCCGATCTCGTCGGCATTCGTTGCATCGCCGCTGCCGATGCCGCCGCGGCTGCTGCCGCCGTTGCCGATGCGCACCGTGAGGTCGCCGGCTGCGAGCTGGCCGGCGGCTTGTGCTGCGGCGTCGAGCGGCTGGCTCACGAGGCGGCGCGCCGCGTAGATCGAAAGCGCCGCGAACAGCGCGACCAGCACGAGGCCGATCGCGGCGAAGCGGTCGCGCGTGGCGTTCACGTCGGCCATGATCTCGTCGCGTACGGCGACGCCGCCGACGAGCCATTGCCACTGCGGCACGCTCACGAACGACACGAACTTCGCGCGCGCGTCGCGCTCGTCGCGCGTCGAGTCGGCGGAGGTGTAGTCGAGCGTGCCTTCGCGCGCCTCGAGCATGCGCGACCAGGGCGCGTTCGCGTCGTCGTAGTGCTTGCCGGCGGCGCTCGGATGCACGAGGAAGGTGCCGCGCGCCGAGCCGTTCGAAGCGTCCATCACGAAGTAGTAGCCGCTTTCGCCGATCTTGAGCTTGGCGATCTCGCTCTTGAGCGCGTCGATCTGCGCGCCCACGTCGACGCCGACGAAGAGCGCGCCGATCACATGGCCGCTCGCGTCGAGAATCGGCTTGTACTGCGTGATGTACTGTTTGCCGAACAACTGGGCAAGGCCTGTATACGTGCGGTTGGCCAGAACCGGGCCGTACGCGGGCCCGTTGCGATCGAGCAGCGTGCCGATCGCGCGCGAGCCGTCCTGCTTCTTGAGCGAGGTGGTCACGCGCACGAAGTCGTCGCCGCTACGCGCGAAAATCGTGGCGATTTCGCCGCTGCGCGCGAGAAACTGGTCGGGGACCGTGAAGTCCATGTTCAGCACGTGGTCGCCGGACTTGAAGACCGGCGTGGCCTTGCCGCCAATGTCGACCGTTTGCGTGGGATCGAGCGTGAAGGCGCCGGGCAGGAAGCTCTCGAAGAGCTGCATGGCGCGGTCGACTTCGGCGTCGAGCGCGCCGTCGATCAGCGAGATCGACGAGGCGACCGACTGGTCCTTTTCGGTGATGCGCGCGCGCACCTGGTCGCCGACCTGCGTTGCCGCCGAGTGCGTGATCGCCCACGTGAAGGCGGCAAATATTGCCGCGACGAGCACGCACGATAGCAAGGCGAGACGCACGCCGACGCTCGCGCGGCTTGATAAGCGTGAAAGCATGAGTTCGGTTCCGGAGTAGCTTGTGAGGAAGGAACCTGCGCCTTCGAGGCGCTGGCATGACGCATTACGGCGCGCGCGAGCGATCCTTTAGGGGTAAACGCGAAAATCCTTACAATTTCATACGGCATGCGAATGGTCATGCGATCTTGTGTCGCAAAAAATGGGACGATTCGGATTCCAAAGAGAAGGCCGGAATGAAGAAAAGGGCGCATGAAGCGCCCTTTCGTTATATTCAGCACGATACGTCGCGTGGTGAATGGCTGCGTTAGCGCTTTGCCCGCCACGTTCTGAGCAGCAGCGCGTTGGTCACGACGCTCACGCTCGAAAACGCCATCGCCGCGCCTGCGAGCATGGGGTTGAGCAGGCCGAAGGCGGCGAGCGGAATGCCGATCAGGTTGTAGATGAACGCCCAGAACAGGTTCTGCTGAATCTTGCGCCACGTGCGCCGCGAAATATCGATTGCGGCGGCGACGAGCGCCGGGTCGCCGCGCATGAGCGTGATGCCTGCCGCGTGCATGGCGACGTCGGTGCCGGTGGCCATGGCGATGCCGATGTCGGCGGCGGCGAGCGCGGGGGCGTCGTTGATGCCGTCGCCGGCCATCGCGACGATGCCGCCGCTTTCGATCTTGAGGTCGCGGATCGTGCGCGCCTTGTCGTCGGGCAGCACCTGCGCGTGGACTTCGTCGATGCCGAGCTGCGCGGCCACGGCCGCCGCGCTGCCCGCGTTGTCGCCGGTCACGAGCACGCTGCGGATGCCCATCGTCTTGAGGTTAGCAATGGCTGCGCGCGCCGTGGGTTTCACCGTGTCGCCGAACGCGAGCAACGCGAGGACGCCGCCGTGCGGATCGAACAACCACGACACCGTATTGCCCGCCTCTTCGAGCGAACGTGCGCGCGCCGCGAGCGTGGGCGGCACGGCCAGCGCCAGCTCGTCGAGCCAGCGGCCGCTGCCGATCGCGAGACGCCGCCCGTTCACTTCGGCTTCCACGCCGCGCCCCGGCACCGCGCGCGCGTGGGCGGCGGCGCTCCAGGCGGCGGCGCCTTGCGCTTGCGCCTCATACGCCTGCACCACGGCCTTCGCGAGCGGGTGGTCGCTTTGCCGCTGCACGGCAGCGGCGAGCGCGAGCGCCTCGTTGCGATCAAGTCCCTCGGTCGCCTCGAACGCGGTGAGCGAGGGCTGGCCGAGCGTGAGCGTGCCGGTCTTGTCGAAGGCGACCACGCTCACGTTGTGGGCGGTTTCCAATGCTTCGGCGTCCTTGATGAGCACGCCATGGCGCGCGGCGACGCCGGTGCCCGCCATGATCGCGGCGGGCGTGGCGAGGCCGAGCGCGCACGGGCAGGCGATCACGAGCACGGCCACGGCGTTGAGAGTTGCCGTTTCGGCGCTTGCGCCCGCGAACAGCCAGCCGCCCAGCGTGATGGCCGCGATCACGAGAATCGCGGGGACGAACACGGCGCTCACGCGGTCGACGAGACGCTGGATCGGCGCCTTTTCGGCCTGCGCGCTTTCCACGAGGCGGATGATGCGTGCGAGTGTGGTTTCCGCGCCGATGGCCGTGGTGCGCACGGCGATCGCGCCTTCGCCGTTGATCGAGCCGGCGGTGACAGGATCGTCGGGCGCTTTCGGCACCGGCAGGCTTTCGCCGGTGATGAGCGATTCGTCGATATGGCTGCGGCCTTCGAGCACGACGCCGTCCACGGGCAGGCGCTCGCCGGGACGCACGACCACGATCGAGCCCACGCGCACCTGGGCGAGCGGCACTTCGCGCTCCTCTGCTTGAGCGCCATTAGTGCCAGCGACGCGGATGCGCGCGCGATCGGGCCGCAGCGCGTTGAGGGCGCGGATCGCGTCGGTGGTCTGCCGCTTCGCGCGCGCTTCGAGCCACTTGCCGAAGCGCACGAGCGTGATGACCACCGCCGAAGCCTCGAAATACAGATGTGCCATGTCGCCAGCGCCGTTGCCAGCGCCGTTGCCAGGATCGGCGAGCATCGCGTAGACGCTCACGCCGTACGCGGCCGAGGTGCCGAGCGCAACCAGCAGATCCATGTTGCCCGCGCCCGCCCGCACGGCTTTCCAGGCGGCGCGGTAGAAGCGCGCGCCGAACACGAACTGCACGACGCTCGCGAGCGCGAGTTGCACGGCTGCGGGCAACATCCAGTCGAAGCCGAGCCAGTGGCCGAACATCGGCACCACGAGCGGCGCCGTGAGCACGGCCGAGACCAGCACGGCGCGCCATTCGCGGCGTGCCTCGTCGCTGGCGGCGGCGCTTTTCGCCGGGGTGGCGTCGACGTCGGCGGCGAGCGGCGTGGCTTCATAGCCGGCCTTCCTGACGGCCGCGACGAGCTGATCCTGCAGTTCGCCCGTGAGTGGCGAGCGTGTGTTGACGGTGGCCTGCTCGGTGGCAAGGTTCACGCTCACGCCGGCTACGCCGGGCACGCGCGCGAGCGCCTTCTCGACGCGGTTCGCACAGGACGCGCAAGTCATCCCGCCGATGGCGAGCGTGGCGGTTTCCGTGGCGACCGGCACGGCTTCGTAGCCGGCCTTTTCGACGGCGGCGACGAGCGTGGCGGCCGCGACACCGCCGCTCGCCTCGACGGTGGCCTTTTCGGTGGCGAGGTTGACCGAGGCGCGCGTGACGCCCGGCACTTTGGCGAGCGCCTTTTCGACGCGCATGGCGCACGAGGCGCACGTCATGCCGTGGACCTCGAGTTCGGCCACGGCGGTATCGGCGCGCTCTGCAACGAGGGGGTCGTTCATGGTGAGGGTGCGAGGCTGTAATCGATGTTAAGCAGTATCTACGTTCCCATCGTGGGAAGGTCAAGGGGCAGCGACACTGCGTCACTTTCGTTTCAGATAGAGGGCCTGAGAGCAAGCTACACGGCTGTAAGGCAATATTCCACGCTGTAGTCTTTTCAGGCCCATGCGCGAGCGATACGATACCAACCGGCGGCATTGGCGCCTTGCCGCGCGCCTTTCACCACGGCCCTGGGGGGGCCCGCGCGCGGAGTGGGTAGCCGGTCGACGTCACTTCATGGACCGCCCGCACCGAATACAACACACAAATGACAACAATACATCGAGCATTCTCGTCGTACCGTAGCGGCTCCGTGCTTGCCTGCGTTGCCCTGATCGCCGGATGCGCCTCGGCGCCGAGCGACGTCGCGCCGAAGAGCAACGGCTGGATGAAGGACGAAGTTTCCGACTCGTACGTGTTCGGCTATCCGCTCGTGCTGATGGACCTGTCGCGTACAGCCGCCACGGGCACGGGCCCCGGCCAGGCTGCGCCGAACACGCTGCGCCACGCGCAGTCGTTGCCGCCCGTCGGGGCTTCGAACCCGCCCGAACCCAATCTCGACACGCTGGCTTCCAGCGGCTGGCTCGACGTTTCGAGCGAGCCGGTGCTGGTCACGCTGCCCGATACACACGGCCGCTACATGGACGCGCGTGCGCTCGACATGTGGACGAATGTCGTCTGGTCGACGGGCGCCGCGCAAACCGGCGAACGCGTCAGCGGTCTGAAAGCGCAAACGATTGCATTCGTTCCGGCCGGCTGGAAGGGCACGCTGCCCGCGCGCGTGAAGCGCGTGGACGTGACGACGCGCTACGTGTGGTTCCTCGCGCGCATCCAGACGCGCGGCGGCGGCGACCTCGCGGCCGTGCGGCGGCTGCAGCACGGTCTGCAAGTTACGACGCTTTCCGACTGGGACGATCGCGGCGCGCGCGGCAAGGCAGGCGCTCGCGGCAACGGGGGCGCACGCGGTAACGAGCCGTCCGGCGCCACGCAGAGCGGCGATCCGGTGGCGCCGGGCACGCCTTCCGCCCAGGTCGCGGCGCTCGACGCGAACGGTTTCTTCAACCGGCTCGCGCAGGCACTGGAAGACAACCCGCCTACGGCGGACGACGCGCACGCGATCAAGATTCTCGGCGACATTGGCGTGCATCCGGGCGACCCGGCCGAACTGCCCTCGGGCACGAAGGACGCCGCGGTCGTGAAGGCGGGTCTCGCGGACGGCCGCGCGCGCCTCGCGACGCCGCCAAACAACCTGCTGGCGGGCAACGGCTGGCTCTGGGTGGGTGACGACGCGGGCAACTACGGCCCCGACTACGCGCTGCGCGCCTACGCCGCGTACACGTCGCCGGGTCTTCCGACTACCCGCGACGAAGTGCGCGCCCGCGTGAGCCAGGACAGCGACGGTCATGCGCTCAACGGCGCGAACCGTTACACGATGCACTTCACGGCGAAGCAGTTGCCGCCGGTGCGCGGTTTCTGGTCGATCACGGCTTATACGACCGACGGCGCGCTCGACGCCGACACGCCCGTGCGCGTGGCGTTCGGCGACCGCAGCGGCGCGCGGCGCAACCGCGACGGCTCGCTCGACGTGCACGTGAGCGCCGAACGGCCGCGCGGCGGCGCGAACTGGGTGCCGGCGCCGCATGGCGACTTCCGCCTGGTGATGCGGCTCTACGCCGCGAAGCCGCAAGCGACCGATGGCAGCTGGCAGCCGCCCGCCGTCGAGCGCCAGTAAGCGCTGAACCTGGCCGAACCAGGCTGAAACAGGCGTTGGCGGGACTTTCTCCCGCCAACGCTTTTTTTGCGCCGCATAAGCCTGCTCAAACGCGCAACGCCCGCGCTCCCCGCCCGCATTCTTATGCATCGCGCAACACGCGCGACAGATACCGGGCAATCTCACTTCCGTTGTTACGTCTTGTTGCGCAAATCCTGCGCCGCGGGCGGCGTTTTCCCGCCGTCCGATCTTCTATCGGACCTATACTTCCGGCTGTCGGCATCCCCGGATTTCCGACTTCAGACCCACATTCCGCGGCGGGCCTGTTGCCGCCTCATCCGCAAGCAAGCATGGCAAGCCTCAACAAAGCGTCGCTCAACTCTTCCTTGCAATCGCTGCGCGCCGTCGCGCGTGCGCCCCGCACCCGTCGCATCCTCACGGGCGTCGTCATCTTTCTCATCGTGTTCGGCCTGGTCGGCTTCTTCGCCGCGCCGCCCATCATTCGTCACGTCGCCGAACAGCAACTGAGCAAGCAGCTCGAGCGTCCCGTCACGATCGGCCGCATCGCGCTCAATCCGTATACGCTTCGTCTCGAAGCGGACCGCGTGCATATCGGCGAGCGCGGCGGTAATGGCGACTTCTTCGATGTGTCGCGTGCCGTTGTTCAGGCGTCGTGGTCGTCGATCTTTCGCGCGGCGCCCATCGTCGAAGAGTTGCGGCTCGACTCGCCGCAGGCCACGATCGTGCGGCTCGACGCGCAGCACTTCAACTTTTCGGACCTCATCGACAAGTTCTCGACGCCCTCGAAACCGAACAGCAAGCCCGCGCAGTTTTCGGTTTCCAACATTCGCGTCGAGAACGGCCAGATTACTTTCGACGATCGCCTGCTCAATGAAAAGCACGTGATCGATCGCTGGTCGCTCGGCATCCCGTTCATCGCCACGCTGCCTTCCAAGACCGACATCTTCGTCGAGCCGATGCTGCGCGCGCGCATTGACGGTGCGAGCACGCTCGCCATCGACGGCAAGACCAAGCCGTTCTCCGCGACGCGCGAGTCGGAAGTGGAACTGCGCCTGACCGATCTGGACGTGCCGAAGCTGCTCACCTACGCACCGACGAAGCTGCCGGTCATGGTAAAGAGCGGCAAGCTCTCGACCAACCTCAAACTCGATTTCGTGATGTCGGGCGAGAAGCCCACGCTGCGCGTGACGGGCACGACCGACCTGAATGACTTCGACTCGACCGACAACGCCAACGCGCCGTTTTTCGGCGCGCGCAGCCTGCACGTGGCGGCGGCCTCGCTCGAGCCGTTCAGCAACGTCTATCGCTTCGACGATATCCGGCTCGACGCGCCTACCGCTTGGGTCGCGCGCGACAAGCAAGGGGTGCTGAGCGTCGAGAAGCTGCTGGGCGCGCCGGCGGCGCAAAATGCGCCGGCTGGGAGCAAGGCTGCGAGCGCCGCGCCGGCATCGGGCGCCACGGCTGCCTCGGGTGCGGCGAACGCGCAGGCGGCGGCCGAAGAGGCGAAGCCCGCGCCGCTCGATCTCTCGATCCGCCAGTTCGCGCTCACGAACGGCACCGTGCACGTGCGCGACGACGTGCCTTCGCGCACGGTGAACATCGACCTCACCCAGCTCTCCATCACGCTCGAAAAATTCTCGAGTACCGCGAAGGAGGGGGCGCCATTTACGTTTGCGACCACTGCGAATGACGGCGGCACGGTCAAGGCGTCGGGCACGCTGAGCATGGCGGGCAAAAACGCCGAAGCCAACATCGCGCTAGCGGGCCTGGGCCTGCCGCAGATGCAGCCGTATATCGACAACCTGAGCAGCGCGCAGGTCGTGGACGGCAAGCTGAACCTCACGTCCACGCTCAAGGCCGATTGGGCGCAGCAGCCTGCCGTCGTGCAGGTCGGCCAGAGCACGCTCGGCCTCGAGTCGCTCAAGCTCGCGGCGCGCGGCGCGAAGGCGCCTGCCATCGCGCTCGCGCAGGGCACCGTGCAGGTAACGGGTATCGACCTCAACGCACGCAAGGCGCAGATCGCCTCGGTGGACCTGACCGGCCTCGTGGTGGATGCCGAGCGTCAGAAGGACGGCAACATCGACCTGGCGCAGCTCGCCTCCACGCATCAGGCGGCGCCCGAGCGCACGGCGATACACGCGGCCCAGAAGTCGGTGCAGGAAGGGCCGGCCTGGCGCTACACGATCGACACGTTCACGCTGAACAACGGCACGATCAACTTCACGGACAACTCGACGCAGCGCCCGGCGAAGCTCGCCGTCACGCCGCTCGACCTGAAGATCCAGCAGATCAGCGACGACCTGCGGCACCCGCTGCCGATCGACCTGAAGGCGACCGTCAACCGCAAGGGCACCCTGGCGCTGAGCGGCAAGATCAACCCCACGCCGCTTACGGCGCAACTCAAGATCGACGCGAACCGGCTCGACGCCGCCGCGTTCGAGCCTTACTTCGGCAACCAGCTCAATGCGGTGGTCGCAAGCGCGCTGCTCAACATGAACGGGCAGCTTTCCGTGGAGCAGGGCAAGGCGCTCAAGGCCAACTATCGCGGCGACGCGGCGCTCGTGGACGTGCGCATGCTCGACAAGGCCACGTCAGGCCCGTTCGCAGGCTGGCGCTCGCTCGCGCTCACGAACCTGAAGGCGAACTACGACGACGCGCGCGGCACCGACGTGGACGCGAGCCGCGTGACCTTCTCCGGCTTCTATGGCCGCGTGCTGCTCGACGCGCAAGGCAAGCTCAATCTCAAGGACGTGGTCGCGCATCAAACCGGCGCGGCACAGTCGCTCACGCAGGACACGAGCGCGAAGCCCGGCGCGCGCGAACCCGTGCCGCTCACGCCGCAAGCGGCGAGCGCGCCGGTGCAGACCGCTTCCGCGCCCGCGCCGGGTTCCGCGCCTGCCACGGTCGTGGCCGCGCAGGCGCCGAAAACCCCCGTGCGCCTGCACTTCGGCGAGCTCGTGCTGCAAGACGGCCGCGTGAACTACACCGACAACTTCATCAAGCCGAATTACACCGCCGACCTCGTGCAGATCCACGGCACGGTGGGCGCGTTCGGCACGGAGTCGACGACGCCCGCGCCGGTGGACATTTCCGCGAAGCTCGCGGCGAACGGTCCGCTCTCGATCAAGGGTACGGTGAACCCGCTCATAGAGAAGCCCTCGCTCGACCTCACGGCGAGCGCGCATGACATCGAGCTCACGAACCTCACGCCGTACTCGGCGAAGTACGCGGGCTACCCGATCACGAAGGGCAAGCTCAACGTCGACCTGCATTACCAGCTCGCAAACGACCAGCTCTCGGCGAACAACCATATCTTCATCGACCAGCTCACGTTCGGCGATCACATCGACAACGACACAGCGACCAAGCTGCCGGTGCGTCTCGCGATCTCGCTGCTGAAGAATCGCAAGGGTGAGATCGACGTGAACATTCCGGTGTCGGGCTCGCTCTCGAACCCCGAGTTCAGCCTGGGCGGCCTGATCTGGAAGGCGGTGCTCAACCTGATCGCGAAGGCCGTGACCGCGCCGTTCACGCTGCTCGCCAACGCATTTGGCGGCGGCGGCGAAGATCTGGGCTATGTCGAATTCGCAGCGGGCACGGCAAAGCTGACCGATGACGACCAGAAGAAGCTCGACACGATCGTCAAGGCGCTCGACGACAAGCCCTCGATCAAGATCGACCTGATCGGCCGTGTCGATCCGGCTGTGGACACACCCGCGCTGCGCGAGCAATACGTGGATCGCCTCGTGCGGCTTCAGAAGGTGAAGGACACGGTGGGCAACGGCGAGAGCGTGGATACCTCGCAGGTGAAGGTCGACGACAAGGAGTACGAGAAGTACCTCACCAAGGTCTACAAGGATGCGGACTTCAAGAAGCCGCACAACATGATCGGCTTCACGAAGACGCTGCCCGTGGACGACATGAAGCAGGCGCTGGCCGAGCACGCGCCCGTTGACGACGCGACCTTGCGCAATCTCGCTCAGCAGCGCGCGCAAGCGGTGCAGCAGTACTTCGAAGGCAAGGTGGATCCGAGCCGCGTGTTCGTCGTGGCGCCGAAGCTGGATGCGAAGGGTATCGACGACAAGGGCGCGACTACACGTGTGGATTTCGGGCTGAAATAGGCATTTTTTCGCGACTCAACGCAGCGGCGCGCTTCGGTTCAACCGGCGCGCCGCAGTTTTTCCGGCCTCGCAAACGCGTGTTTCTCGATCACTTGCGCGAGCGTTGCAAAGGCCGGCGCGATTTCCTCGTGTGGCACGCACGCGTAACCCGTTAGCAATCCTTTACGATCCTGGCGCATGCTGTAGTAGGCCGCAAGCGGACGCACGATGACGCCCGCATCGAAGGCGGCTGTGGCGACGACGCGATCGTTGGCGTGATTGGGCAGGCCGAGCACGAAGTGCAGGCCCGCTTCGTCGCCCATGACCGGCAGCGCGTCGCCGAAATGGTGCGTGACCGCGTCGATCAGCAACTGGCGGCGCTCGCCATAGAGCGTGCGCATGCGGCGCACGTGCGAAGTGAGATAGCCGTCCATGATGAATTCGGCGAGCACGGCTTGCTGCATGAGCTGGCCTTCGCGATACAGCTCCGCCACGCCCGTGCGGAACGTGGCCGCGAGCCGCTCGGGCACGACCATGTAGCCGATGCGCAGGCCCGGAAACAGCAGCTTGCCAAGGCTGCCCACGTAGATCACTCGGTCGGACTCGTCGAGACCCTGCAGCGACGCAAGCGGGCGGCTGCCGTAGCGGAACTCGCTGTCGTAGTCGTCCTCGATGATCCACACCTTGTGCTGACGCGCGTATTCGAGCAGCGTGCGGCGGCGCGCAAGGCTCATGACCATGCCGAGCGGGTATTGGTGCGAGGGCGTGACTAGCGCGATGCGCGGCGGGTCGCGCAGGTCCTGTTCGCGCGGATTGAGCCCTTCGTCGTCGACGGGAATGGGCGCGAGCTTCAGCCCTGAGGACTGCAACACACTGCGCGCGCCCCAATAGCACGGTTCTTCCACCCACGCGGTGTCACCCACGTCGGCGAGCAGGCGCACGGCCAGGTCGATGGACTGGTGAATGCCGGTCGTGATGATGATCTGGTCCGGCGTGCAGCGCACCGAGCGCGCCACGCGCAGGTAGTCGGAAAGCGCGCGCCGCAGCGGCCGGTAGCCGCCGCCTGGTGCGTAAGTTAGCAAACCATGATTCGCCGATTTCCACAGCCGCGCCTGCAGGCGGCTCCACGTGCGCGCGGGAAATTCGGCCACGTCGGGCACGCCCGGCATGAACGCGCCCCACTGCTTGGCGGACACGCCCGCCTCGTCGATGAGCCGCTGGCCGCGCATCGACATGTCGCCGCGCGGAGCGGCGCCGTTCGCATCGTCTTCCTCGTTGTCGTCGTCGGTGGCGGCCGGCGCCGCCGTGCTCACGGCCGCCGAGTCCGGGCGTGTGTCGGCGACATAGGTGCCGCTGCCCGTCGTCGAGATCACGTAGCCTTCGGCGCTCAGCTGGTCGTACACGTGCAGCACGGTATTGCGCGCCACGCCGAGGTCGCCGGCCAGCGTGCGCGAGCTGGGCAGCTTGGTGCCGGGCGCGAGCCGGCCCGTCAGGATGGCCTGCTGCATGAGCTGCAGCAGCTGACGGTAGGCGGGCTCGGCGCTTTCCTTGTCGAGTTGCGCGGCGAGCCATTCGGACAGGATGACCATGGCCAAGTGGTTCCATCGATAATAATGAAATGGCTCCATTGAATAGAGCCGGGACCATCTATAGTAATTCGCACGTCAGTTTCGGTTAAAGCCTGTGACAGCATTTATTTAATCGCGTCAGAAGAGGCGGGCCGGGAGAAAGAGCATGCAATGGAGACAGGGCGAATGAAGACCTCGGATGTGATCGTCAGCTTTCGCGGCGTACGCAAGACGTACGACGGCGAGACACTGGTCGTCAAACAACTTGACCTGGATATTTACCAGGGAGAGTTTCTGACGCTGCTCGGACCTTCCGGCTCGGGCAAAACCACCTGCCTGATGATGCTTGCCGGCTTCGAGTTCCCCACCGGGGGCGAGATCCGCCTCGAAGGCAAGTTGCTTAACAACGTGCCGCCGCACAAGCGCGACATCGGCATGGTGTTTCAGAACTATGCGCTCTTTCCGCATCTCACGGTCGAGCAGAACGTGGCTTACCCGCTGGGCGTGCGCAAGGTGCCCACTGCGGAACGCGCGCAGCGCGTAGATGACGCGCTCAGGATGGTGCGCATGGAAGGCTTCGCGAAGCGCTATCCGGCGCAGCTTTCGGGCGGCCAGCAGCAGCGCATTGCGCTCGCCCGCGCGCTCGTGTTCCAGCCCAAGCTCGTGCTGATGGACGAGCCGCTCGGCGCGCTCGACAAGCAATTGCGCGAACATATGCAGTACGAACTGAAGTCGCTGCACGAGAAGCTCGGCGTTACCTTCGTCTACGTGACGCACGACCAGGGCGAGGCGCTCACGATGTCGGACCGCGTGGCCGTGTTCGACAAGGGCATCGTGCAGCAGCTCGACACCGTGGACCGGCTTTACGAGTCGCCTTGCAACGAGTTCGTGGCGAACTTCATCGGCGACAGCAACCGGCTGCGCGGCACCATCGCCGCCGTGGATGGCGAGTACTGCGAAATGCATCTCGCCGACGGCACGCGCCTGAAGGGCCGCAATGTCGCGGGGGCGCAGGCCGGTGCCGCGGCTATCGCGTGCATTCGCCCCGAGCGCATGAAGCTCGCGAACGGTTCGAAGGGCTATGGCGCAAACGCGCTGGCGGGCGAAGCGCGCGGCCTCATCTATTTCGGCGACCACGTGCGCATGCGCTGTGGCCTGCCCCAGCAGGACGAGTGCTTCGTGAAGGTGCCGCTCGGCACCGAGGCGCTCGATGGCTTCGCGCCCGGTCAGCCGGTCGCACTCGAATTCGCGCCTGAGCATTTGCGCGTGTTCGCATGAGGCGTGCGGGCGCGGCGCGCAATCTCGCGCGCCGTCGCTTCGCGAAGCAGGCGTCTCGACGATCGGGCCACATCTCTCGCACCGAAGGGCCCGGCAAGACAAACCACCAAGGAGAAGGGACTCAACCATGAAGCAGATCGGCAACATGCGCGTTGCAGCGGTCGCGGCCGCGCTCGCACTCTCGTTCGGCGTGGCGAATGCCGCGGAACTGACCGTCGTGAACTTTGGCGGCGCCAATGGCAATGCGCAGAAGGCGGCGTTCAACGAGCCGTTCCAGGCGCAGACGGGCAACAAGATCACCGCTGTCGAGTACAACGGCGAGCAGGCCAAGGTGAAGGCCATGGTCGACGCGAAACACGTGGACTGGGACGTGGTTGAAGTCGAAACCGGCGACATCGCGCGCGGCTGCGACGAAGGGCTCTACGAGAAGCTCGACTGGGCCAAGCTCGGCAACAAGGGCGATTTCATGCCGGCGGCGCAGCAGCCCTGCGGCGCAGGCTTCTTCGTGTGGTCCACGGCGCTCGCCTATAACGCCGACAAGCTCAAGACGGCACCTGCGAACTGGGCCGACTTCTGGGACGTGAAGAAATTCCCGGGCAAGCGCGGCATGCGCAAGGGCGCGCGCTACAACATGGAATTCGCGCTGATGGCCGACGGCGTGGCGCCCCAGGACGTCTACAAGGTGCTCGCGACGAAGGCCGGTCAGGACCGCGCTTTCAAGAAGCTCGATGAACTGAAGCCGAACATCCAGTGGTGGGAAGCCGGCGCACAGCCGCCGCAATTCCTGGTCGCGGGCGACGTGGTGATGTCCACGGCGTACAACGGCCGTATCGATGCCG
Source organism: Paraburkholderia sp. J10-1 (assembly GCF_905220165.1). NCBI lineage: Bacteria > Pseudomonadati > Pseudomonadota > Betaproteobacteria > Burkholderiales > Burkholderiaceae > Paraburkholderia > Paraburkholderia sp. J10-1. Next base: position 574,575 of record NZ_CAJMYW010000002.1, read on the forward strand.
CGCAGCGCGAAGGCAAGAATCTCAAGGTCGTGTGGACCGGCAGCATTTACGACCTCGACTACTGGGCGATCCCGAAGGGCGCGCCGAACAAGGCGCTGGCCGAGCAGTACATCGCCTACACGCTTTCGCCGAAGCCGCAGCAAGCGTACGCACAGCACATCGCCTACGGCCCGGTGAACGCGAATGCGATCAAGGCGCTCGACGCGAAGACGCTCGCCAACCTGCCGAATTCGCCGGCCAATGGCAAGAACGCCATTCAGGAGAACCTGACGTTCTGGACCGACCACGGCGACGAGCTGGAGCAGCGCTTCGCCTCGTGGGCCGCGAAGTAAGCGTGAAGTAGCGACGCTCCGGTGCGCCATGCGTCGGAGCGTTTGGCCGCTTCGTGCGGCCCAGAGGCTGGAGACAGTAAGTGACCACAATGACGACCGTGACCAACGTTACCGGCGCGGCACGCGAAGAAACCGCGCGCCTGAAGCGCGAACTGCGCGTGGCGCAAGCGAAGAAGCGCACGATGGCGCTCATGCTGATCGCGCCGCTCGCGATCTTTTTGCTGCTGATTTTCGTGGTGCCGATCGCCGCGCTCCTCACACGCGCGGTGCAGAATCCCGAAGTGGCGACGGCGCTGCCGCATACCATCACGGCGCTGCGCGACTGGGACCGCAAGAGCGCGCCGCCCGACGCGGCCTACGCCGCGCTTGCGCAAGACCTCATTGTCGTGAAGGACGGCGACGCGATGGGCGCGCTGGCACGACGCCTGAACGTGGAAATCGCGGGCTTCCGCTCGCTGGTCGCGAAGACCGCGCGCGCCATGCCGCTTGCCGACGACAACGGCAAACCGCTCACGCTCACCCCCGCGCAAACGCGCGCCAAGATCGTCGAACTCGACGACCGCTGGAACGACGTCGCGTATTGGCAGGCCATCGCGAAGAATAGTTCGCGTTACTCACCGTTCTATCTGCTCGCCTCGCTCGACCACCGGCAGGACGCATTCGGCAATATCGTGGCCGCCGACCCCGATCAGCAGATCTATCTCGACGTATTCGCCCGCACCTTCGTCATCAGCGTGTTCGTGACGCTGTTCGCGCTGCTGCTCGGCTACCCGCTCGCCTACTGGATTTCGACGCTCTCCGAGCGCCGCGCGAATCTCGTGATGATCCTCGTGCTGATTCCGTTCTGGACATCGATTCTCGTGCGCGTGGCCGCGTGGATCGTGATTCTCCAGGGCGAGGGCCTCGTCAACAAGGCGCTGCTGGGCACGGGTCTGATCTCGCAGCCATTGACGCTGCTGTTCAACCGTGTGGGCGTCTATATCTCGATGACGCACATCCTGCTGCCGTTCATGGTGCTGCCGCTCTACAGCGTGATGAAGTCGATTCCGCCCACGTACCAGCGCGCGGCGGTGTCGCTCGGCAGCCATCCGTTCGCGGCCTTCTGGCGCGTGTACGTGCCGCAGACGTACCCTGGCGTGGGCGCGGGCGTGCTGCTCGTGTTCATTCTCTCGATTGGCTACTACATCACGCCGGCGCTGCTCGGCGGCCCGGGCGACCAGATGGTCAGCTATTACGTGGCGTACTTCACCAACGTGTCGATCAACTGGGGCATGGCCTGCGCGCTCGGTGCGCTGCTGCTCGCGGCGACCACGGTGCTCTATTTCGTCTACGCGCGCTTCACGCGCACGCAACTGAGCCTTGGCTGAGGAAGGCGCAATCATGAAATTCGCCAAACCGCTTTTTGCGCCGCATACGTCCGCCGTCGAACGCGTGTGGTACTTCGCGTTGCGCGCGCTCGTCGTGCTCACGTTGCTGTATTTGATCCTGCCGGTGCTCGCCATCGTGCCGCTGTCGTTTTCGTCGAGCACGTTCCTGGTTTATCCGATTCCGGGCTGGTCGCTGCGCTGGTACGAAAACCTCGTGATGTCCGACGAATGGCGCATGGCCGCGAAGAACAGCTTCATCGTGGGCCCGGCGGCAACGTTCGTTGCAACCGTGCTCGGCACGCTCGCGGCCATCGGTATCACGAAGGCCGATTTCCGCGGCAAGGCGCTGCTCATGGCCGTGCTCATCTCGCCGATGATCGTGCCCGTGGTGGTGGTGGGTGTGGGCATGTACCTGTTCTTCGCGCCGCTCGGCCTCGCCAATACGTATCTCGGGCTGATCCTCGCGCATGCGTCGTTGGGCGTGCCGTTCGTCGTGACGACTGTCGCGGCCACGCTGCAAGGCTTCAATCACAATCTCGTGCGTGCGAGCCTTTCGCTCGGGGCCAATCCGGTCACGACGTTCTTCCGCATCACGCTGCCCGTGATCGCGCCGGGTGTGATTTCGGGCGCGCTCTTTGCGTTTGCGACGTCGTTCGATGAGGTGGTCGTGACGCTGTTCCTCGCGGGCGCCGACCAGACCACCTTGCCGCGCCAGATGTTCACGGGTATTCGCGAGAACATCAGCCCGACGATCGCTGCGCTTGCAACGATCCTGATCGTGTTCTCCACGTGTCTGCTGCTCGCGCTCGAATGGTTGCGCGGCAGGAATGCGGCGCGCGCGGTGAAGGCTTGATCGTGTGAGCGGTTGACGGAAAAAAGGCAGCGCCGCGGCGCTGCCTTTTTAGTTTCCGCGCGTTACGCCTGAAGCAGCGCCGGCACGCGTCGCTTGACCCAATGCGTGGCCTGATCGTACGCATGGGCGAGTTGCAGCACCGAAAGATCCGCCTGCGGCTTGCCGATCACCTGCAGCCCCATCGGCAGGCCTTGCGCATTGAAGCCCGCAGGCACGCTGATCACGGGCAGTCCGGCAAGGCTGCCGCCAATCACGACTTCCATCCAGCGGTGGTAGGTGTCCATCGTGCGGCCCGCGATCGACTTCGGCCAATGCTCGCTCGCGTCGAACGGGAAGACTTGAGCGCTTGGCAGCACGAGGTAGTCGTAATGCTCGAAGAGGGCGAGCAGCGCGTTGTACCACTGGCTGCGCGTGACCGTGGCGTTCCACACGTCTTCGCCCGAGAGCTTCAGGCCGCCTTCCACTTCCCATTGCGCTTCCGGCTTGAGTTGCGCGCGCTTTTCCGGGTCGCGATAGAGCGCGCCCAACGTGCCCGCGCACGAGAAGTGGCGCAGCGTGAGCCAGGTTTGCCACAGGCGCTCCATGGCGAAGTCGGGGCGCGCGGCCTCGACCTTGCAGCCGATCGATTCGAAGTCCTTGAGCGCCGTTTCGCACAGTGCGAGCACGCCGTCTTCCATCGGCAGATAGCCGTCGTAATTGCCTAGCCAACCGATGCGCGCGCAACCAAAGTCGCGTTCGAGCGGGCCCGCGAACTGCGCGGGATCTTCGGCAATGGAAAGCGGTGCGCGTGCATCGTAGCCCGCCTGGATGGAGAGCAGCATTGCGAGGTCGGGCACGTTGCGGGCCATCGGCCCCGCATAGCCGAGCTGGTGGAAGAACAGTTCGTGGGCGGGCACGGAAGGCACGCGCCCTTGCGACGGACGGAACCCGAACACGTTGTTCCAGCCGGCGGGGTTGCGCAGCGACCCCATCATGTCGCTGCCGTCCGCCACGGGCAGCATGCGCAGCGCGAGCGCCACTGCGGTGCCGCCGCTGCTGCCGCCCGCGCTGCGCGTGGGATCGTAAGCATTGAGCGTGGTGCCGAAGACCGTGTTGTAGGTATTCGAGCCGAGGCCGAATTCCGGCGTGTTCGTCTTGCCGATGAAGATCGCACCCTGCGCGCGCATGCGCGCGGCCATCAGGGAATCGGCTGCGGGCACTTCGTTGCGGAACAGCGGCGAGCCCTGCGTGTAGGGAATGCCGGCCGTGGCCGTGAGATCCTTCGGCGCTTGCGGCATGCCGTGCATCCAGCCAAGGTACTCGCCTCGCGCGAGCTGCGCGTCGCGTTCGCGGGCCTCGGCGAGCAGCGTGGCGCGCTCGCGCAGCGAGACGATGGCGTTGGCCGGCGTATTCACGCGCTCGATATGGTCGAGAAACGCGGTCATCACTTCGCGGCAGGACACCTTGCGCAGCCGTATCCATTCCGAAAGCTGGAGCGCGTCGGCCGCGACGAGATCGTTGGGGGACAGTTGTGCGGGGGACGGCTGTGCCTGGTTCATACGTGTCTCTCGTTTGCGGATGGAACAAGGGGAGAGTCATTGTCGCGCAGGCACGGCGCAAGCGAAAGGAAACGAATGGTTGCCGTTATGGGCAGATGGTTGCCGCGTGGGGCGGCCAGGCTATCGTACGGGTGCAATGGGTGCTGATGTGTCGTTGCCCGCTGTAGCTGGCTCTACAGCAGGAAGTGGGGCGCCACCGAGCGCTTGATAGAGCGCTGCTGTGTCCGTTAGCCGGTCCGCATGAACGCGTGTGCGATCGAGCATCGTCTGGAGTGCCTGGCGTTGTGCATCGATCAGCGAAAACTCGCTCACACCGCCTGCGCTGTAGCGAGTGTGTGTGATCGCCGCGTTGGCCTGCGCCTCGCGGGCGGCGTCGTCGCGCGCCTGCAGTTCGGTCGCATCGTTCTGGAGCGCCTGCAGTGAGTCGGCGACCTGCTGCAAGGCTTGCAGAACAGTCTGACGATAGTCGGCGAAGGCGGCTTCATATGCGGCTTCCGACGCGCGCTTCTTCGCGCGCAATTCGCCGCCATGGAACAGCGGCTGTGTGAGGCCGAGACCCAGGTTCCAGATATTGAGTCCGTTGACGACGTCCTCGATGTGCGTGCGCTCCGATCCTATGCCTGCGGAAAGCGAGATCTGTGGAAAGAGATTGGCGGTGGCCACGCCGACGTTCGCGCCAGCCTGGTGCAGCAGCGCTTCGGCGGCGCGTATGTCGGGACGCTCGCGCGCCAGCGTGGAAGGCACGGTGAGCGAGACCGTGTCGGGCAGATGCAGGGTATCGAGAGCCAGTGCGTCGAGCGGCGCGGCGAACTGCGAAGGCGCAACGCCCAGCAGCGTTGCGAGCTGATGCTCCGCGGCGTCACGCTGCGTTTCGAGCGGCGGCAGCGAGGCGCGTGTTTGCGCGAGCAGCGTGCGCTGGCTTCGCACGTCGATCTCCGCTGCGCCGCCGGCCGTGTAGCGCGCTTGCATGATCGCGAGCTGGCGTGCCTGTGTCTGCGCGAGTTGCGTTGTGAGGTCGATCTGGCGTTGGAGCGACGCACGGCGTATGGCCGTAGCGACCACGTTGCCGGCCACCGAGAGTCGCGCAGCCTCCATTTCGTATGCCTGATAATCGACCTGGGCGAGTGCGGCTTCGAGCGCACGACGGTTGGCACCGAACACGTCGAATACGTACGAGACGCTCACCGATGCGCTGTAAAGCGTAAACGGCGGTGGATTCGGCACTTGTGTAATGCCGAACGCGGCGAGATCGACCTTCTGGCGCGTGCCGGAAAGCTTCAGATCGACGGAGGGAAAGTTTGCCGCGCCTGCTTGCGCGTTGTAGTTTTCGCGCGCCTCGACGAGCTTCGCGCGCGCCGAGTCGAGCGTAGGGCTCGCGCGCAAGGCCTGATCCACGAGTGCGTTCAACTGCGCGCTGCCGAATTGCGTCCACCACGCGTTCGGCGCGTGTTCCGCCGTGGCGAAGGTCTGCGCACCGCCGCCGGGTCCTGTTGCACTAGCGGTTGTCGCGGGCACGGGCTTACGCGTCCAGCCCGTGGCCTCGGGCGCGGCGGGCGTATGGAAATCGGGGCCCACGGTGCAGCCCGAAAGCGTGAGCACAAGCAGGCAGGCAAAGGCGGCGTCGCGTGTCATGGTGAAGGCCCTCGCGCTAATCGAGCGTGCGCCGGTAAAAGCGCACGGCGATCGCCATGACCGCGACCGTGAAGATGGCGAGCGGCCAGACCGCCGGCCACAGGTCGGTCCAGCCGTTGCCCTTGAGCAGGATGCCGCGCACGAGCCGGTTGAAATATGTGAGCGGCAGCAGATTGCCGAGCCACTGCGCCCAGCGCGGCATGCCGCCGAACGGGAACATGAAGCCGGAGAGCAGCAGGCTTGGCAGGAAGTAGAACATTGTCAGCTGCATGGCCTGCAACTGGTTTTGCGCGAGCGACGAGAGCGTGATGCCCACCGTGAGGTTCGCGGCGATGAAGAGCAGCGCCGAAAGATAGAGCGTGACGAGACCGCCCGCGAACGGCACATGAAACACGTAGCGCGCGGCGAGCACGATGATGGTCGCCTGGATCAGTCCAATCGCCACATACGGAATGATCTTGCCCGTCATCACCTCGATAGGCAGCACTGGCGTGGCGAGCAGATTCTCCATCGTGCCGCGCTCGCGTTCGCGCGTAATGGCGAGGCCCGTCATCATCACCATCGTCATTGTGAGGATCACGCCCATGAGGCCTGGCACCACGTTGTATTGCGTAATGCCCTCGGGGTTATAGAGCCGGTGCACCTGCACGTCGAACGCGGCAGGCGTGCCGTTCAGGTGCGCGAGTGGGCCGGTGAGGTCTTTCGCGGCCACGGGTCCAACAAGGCCCGGCAATGCGGCGAGCGCAGTGGTAATGGCGGTGGGATCGCTCGCATCGGCTTCGACGAGCAGCGAGGGTCTTTCGCCGCGTAGCAGGCGCCGCGAGAAATCGACAGGAATGCTTAGCACGAACTGCACCGTGCCGCGCGCGAGCGCGCGGCGCGCCGAGGCTTCGTCGGGCAGCGTTTCGACCACGTCGAAATAGGCGGAATTGCGCATGCCCGCGACGAAGCTGCGCGCGAACACGCTGTCCTCGCCCACGACAATGGCGGTGGGCAGATGCTTGGGGTCGGTGTTGATCGCGTAGCCAAACAGCGTGAGCTGGATGATCGGCAGGCCGACGATCATCGCGAACGTGATGCGGTCGCGCTTGAGCTGCAAGAACTCCTTGAGCACGATGCTCCACCAGCGCGCCACGGAAAACGGAAACGACGCGCTCACGACGTCACTCCGTAGTTGTCCTGGGCATGGCTCATCAGATAGATGAAGACATCTTCGAGACCGGTGTCGATGCGTTCGGCGCGCAACGGCTGGCCCTCCACCGCGTGCGCGACCGCTGTAGCGAGCGCGGCATGATCGCGTCCGCTCGCATGCAGCGCGGAGCCGAACACCACTGTCTGGTCGATTCCCGGTGCGTTGCGTAACTGCGCCGCCAGCGCGGTCAGGCGCTCGCCATGAATCGCCCACGTTTCGAGGTTCTGTTCGGCGATCACCTCGGCGGCGGTGCCCTGCGTGAGCAGCTTGCCGTAGGCGATATAAGCGAGCTTGTGGCAGCGCTCGGCTTCGTCCATGTAATGCGTGCTCACGAGGACCGAAATGCCCTGCGCGGCAAGCCGGTGCAACTCCTCCCAGAAGTCGCGGCGCGCGGTAGGATCGACGCCCGCAGTCGGTTCGTCGAGCAGCAGCAGTTCGGGCTCGTGCAGCATGCAGGCCGCGAGCGCGAGACGCTGTTTCCAGCCGCCCGAGAGCGCGCCGGTGAGCTGGCTCGCGCGGCTTGCGAGCCCGAGCGACTCGAGCGCGCGATCGACAGCTTCGCGGCGGTTCGGCATCTGGTAGATACGCGCGACGAAGTCGAGGTTCTCGCGAATCGTCAGGTCTTCCCAGTACGAGAAGCGCTGCGTCATGTAGCCTACGTGACGCTTGATCTGCGCGCTCTCGCGCAGGATGTCGTAGCCAAGGCACGTGCCCGAGCCGGAATCGGGCGTGAGCAGACCGCACATGAGCCGGATCGACGTGGTCTTGCCGCTGCCGTTAGGGCCGAGAAAGCCGAAGATCTCGCCGCGCGCCACGCGCAGCGACACGTCGTTCACAACATGCTTGCTGCCGAAACGCTTGTTGAGATTGCGCACGTCGATGGCGTAGTCGCCGGCCGATTGATCAGGTGTGCTCATTGCAGCGTCACCTCGACCGGTTGGCCCGGATGCAGCTTGACGGCATCTTGTGTGGAAGGCCGCGCCTCGATCATGAAAACGAGCTTCGCGCGGTTCTCGTTGCTGTAGATGACAGGCGGCGTATATTCGGCGGCGTTCGAGATCCAGGTGATGGTGGCGGGGACGTCGGCGGCGCAACCGTCGCAACGCACGTTGACTTTGCGGCCTGGCGCGAGCGAGCCGACGATCGTCTCCGGTACGAAAAAGCGCACCTTCACGTTCTGCGGTGGCAACATCTGCACGACTGGGTTGCCCGCCTGCACCCACTCGCCCACACGAAATAGCGTGTCGTAGACGAGGCCGCCGCTCGGCACGCTCACGCGCTTCTGGTCGAGCCGCCACTGCGCCTGCGCGAGTGAGGCGCGCGCGGCCTCGACGTCGGCGGCCTGGGCGGCGATTTGCGCGGTACGCCCCGGCAGATTCGCCACGCGCACCTGATTTTGCAGCTCGCGCACCTGGGCAGCTGTGGAGGCCGCCTGCGCACGCGAATCGTCGAGTTGTGCCTGTGCAATGCCGCCTGCGCGCAGTTGCGTCTCGTCGCGCGTGAGCTGGAGCGCGGCCTTGTGCGCGTTCGCCTCGGCCTGCGCGAGCTGCGCCTCGGTCACGCGCACTTCGGGTGGGCGCTTGCCGGTCTGGAGATCGGCGAGTTGCTGCTGCGCGGCCGTGAGCCGATGCTGCGCCTCGTCGCGCGCGGCGGCTTCCTCGACGGCGTCGAGCGCGAAGGCAGGTGCGTTGGCGGCCACGGTTTGTCCGCGTTGTACTTCCAGGTGCGTGAGCGTGCCCGACTGCGACGACGCGAGGTAGACATACTCGCCCTCTGCGTAGCCCTGCCAGCCGGACGGTTCATGCCGGGAGCAAGCGGCGAGCACGAACGCCATGGCGCACAGGCAGGCCATGCCAAGCTTCATGACGCGTTCTCCTTGCGGGCCGCCGCGCGGCGCCCGCGCTTGTCCTGCGGCGCCGGGCGCAAGGCCGCGCTCAACAGCGCGCTCACATGCCGATGCAGTGCCTCGCGCTCGATTTTCGGAAAGCCGCGCGTGCTTTGCCAGATCTTCGAAGTCGCGAGCGGCAGCATGACGAGCGCAAGAATAGAGATGAAGAGCAGCGGTGCTTCGAGTTCGGCATTCACGCTGCCGTCGCGCTGCGCCTCGCCGATGCGCGCGGCAAAGCGCTGTAAATGCTCAATGGGTAGCCGCTTGAGCATGCGCTCGCGCAGCAAGCCACCTTCGTTGACGATTTCGCGCAGCCAGAGCGGCGGCAGCCAGGGCATGCGCGAGGTGACTTCGAAGAGCCGCACGACCAGTTCCTCCACGAGCGCGTGAGGGTCTTGCGCAACGTCGCCCTCCACACTCTCCCACACGAACGCAATCGAGCGCGCAATGCGCTCGTCGACCACGGCGTCGAGCAGCTTTTCGCGGTTCGTGAAGTAGTAGTGAACCATGGCGGACGTCACGCCCGCGGCCTCGGCGATCTGCGCCATGGTGGTGGCCGCAATGCCCTGCTCGCCGAACAGTTGCGTGGCGCTGGCGAGCAGCCGCTCGCGCATGTCGAGGTCGGCGGCGGCGCGGCGCCGGCCGCGCGGGCGGGGCGCCACAGCGGCGGCGGTGCGAGAGCGCGTGATCATCGTCTTACTTTAATTCACGCGTTAGTTAAATTCAAACTCCGCGCGCAATGGGTTAACCCTGCGGCGGTGCCTCATGAGCCGTTTCAGAACTTTCCTATACAAAAACAATGGCGCGTCGTTCAGGCTGTGAGATTCCCGCTGAAGGCTTAAATAAATAACTCCGCCATGGAACAAAAAATGAAACGCATCGTTGTCATCGACGACCATCCCATCGTGCTGAAGATGCTCGCCAACGTGCTGAATACGGAGTACGAACTGGTCGGAGAGTGCAGCGACGGCGAAGAGGGCCTGCGCCTCGTGCAGGAATTGCATCCCGATCTGGTGATCCTCGACCTCGAATTGCCGAAGCTCGACGGCCTTTCCGTCATCCGAGGCATTCGCGCGAAGCAGCCCGGCGCGCGCATTCTCGTGCTCTCTGCGAAGCCCGAGCTGGTCATGGCCAATCACACGCGCGTGGCGGGTGCGAACGGCTATGTGAACAAGAATCGAGGCGTCGAGGAGCTGTGCGGCGTGGTCAAGGCAGTGCTGCTCGGCTACGACTGCTTCCCGGCGGGCAGTTGCGGCGGCGGCCGCGACGTGGCGCTCAATGGGCTGTCGCCTCGCGAAGTCGAAGTGTTGCAATACCTTGCGCGCGGCATGAGCAACAAGGGCATTGCCGGGCGGCTGGGGCTTTCAGATAAGACCGTCAGCACGTATAAGACCCGGGTGCTGGACAAGCTCGGCGTGTCGTCGCTCGCGGCGTTGATCGAGTTTGCTACGTTGAACAAGCTGATCGAATAGCTGAACCCGAAGTACGGTCGAAAAAAAAGCCCGACTTGCGTCGGGCTCCAAGTGTGACCGCACCCGTTGCCGGGCGCGGCACCTGCAAAAAACGGCTTGCTTACGCCGCGAGCAGCGAGCGCAGCACGAACGGCAGAATACCACCGTGCTTGTAGTAGTCGACTTCGATCGGCGTGTCGATACGCAGCAGCACTTGCACGCGCTGATCCTTGCCGTCCTTGTGGTGGATCACGAGCGTCAGGTCCTGTTGCGGCTTGAAGTCGTCCGTCAGGCCTTCGATGTCGAACGTCTCTTCGCCCGTCAGGCCGAGCGATTGCACGCTGTCCGCGCCCTTGAACTGCAGCGGCAGAACGCCCATGCCGACCAGGTTCGAGCGGTGAATACGCTCGAAGCTGCGTGCAACCACGGCCTTCACGCCGAGCAGCTGCGTGCCCTTGGCTGCCCAGTCACGCGACGAACCCGTGCCGTACTCTTCGCCCGCGAACACCATGGTCGGCGTGCCGGCGTCGATGTACTTCATGGCGGCGTCGTAAATCGACAGCTGTTCGCCGCTCGGCTGGTGAATCGTCAGGCCGCCTTCCACGCGCGTGCCGTCGGCCTTTGCCGGGATCATCAGGTTCTTGATACGCACGTTGGCGAAGGTGCCGCGCATCATCACGTCGTGGTTGCCGCGGCGCGAGCCGTAGCTGTTGAAGTCGGCCTTCTGCACGCCGTTTTCCTTCAGCCACTTGCCTGCGGGCGAGTCTTCCTTGATCGAGCCAGCCGGGCTGATGTGGTCGGTCGTGACCGAGTCACCGAAAATGCCCAGTGCGCGTGCGCCCTTGATCTCGGGCACTTCCGACGACGGCGTCATCGAAAAGTCGCTGCCGAAGAACGGCGGCTCGGCGATGTAGGTCGACTTGGGCCAGTCGTAGACCTGACCTTCTTCGCCTTCGATCTTGCTCCACAGGTCGCCCTTCTTCGTGAGCTGGCTGTAGTTCTTCTGGAACGCTTCCGGGTCGAGCGCGAACTTGAGCAGCGCGTTGACTTCGTCGCTCGTCGGCCAGATGTCGCCGAGGTAGATGTCGCGGCCGCCCTTGCCCTTGCCAACCGGCTCCGTCATCAGGTCGCGCGTGATGTTGCCCGCGATCGCGTAAGCGACGACGAGCGGCGGCGAGGCCAGGAAGTTCGCGCGGATGTTCGGGTGGATACGCGCTTCGAAGTTGCGGTTGCCCGAGAGCACCGCAGCCGCGACGACGTCGTTCTTGACGATCGACTCGTTCAGCTCGGGCGTCAGGTCGCCGGCGTTACCGATACAGGTCGTGCAGCCGTAGGCCGCGAGTTCGAAGCCGAGCTTCGAGAGGTAGGGCAGCAGGCCCGTCTTCGTCAGGTATTCCGTGACGATGCGCGATCCCGGCGCGAGCGACGTCTTGATGTGCGGCGCGACCGTCAGGCCCGCTTCCACGGCCTTCTTCGCGAGCAGACCGGCGGCCAGCAGCACGCTCGGGTTCGACGTGTTCGTGCACGACGTGATCGCGGCGATCAGCACGTCGCCGTTGTGCAGCTTGACCTTCTCGCCCGCCGCGTATTCGGCGGAGAGGTCGGCGGCCTTCTTGTTGAAGCCGTTTTCGGCGACCGGCTTCGAGAACAGGTCGGTGAAGGTCGACTTCACGTGGCCGATTTCGATGCGGTCTTGCGGGCGCTTCGGGCCGGCCAGCGAAGGCGCGACCGTGCCGAGGTCGAGCACGAGCGTCTTCGTGTAGTCGATGTCGCCGGCCTTCGGCACACCGAAGAGGTCCTGGGCCTTGAAGTAGTTCTCGAATGCCGAGATCTCGGCTTCCGTTCGGCCCGTGCCCTTGAAGTAGTCGATCGTCTTTTCGTCGACCGGGAAGAAGCCCATCGTTGCGCCGTATTCCGGCGCCATGTTGCCGATGGTCGCGCGGTCGGGCACGCCGATCGAGGCCGTGCCTTCGCCGAAGAACTCGACGAACTTGCCGACGACCTTTTCCTTGCGGAGCATTTCGGTGATGGTCAGCACGAGGTCGGTTGCCGTGCAGCCTTCGCGCAGCTTGCCCTTCAGCTCGACGCCCACGACGTCCGGCGTGAGGAAATACACCGGCTGGCCGAGCATGCCGGCTTCGGCTTCGATGCCGCCCACGCCCCAGCCGACCACGCCGATGCCGTTGATCATCGTGGTGTGGCTGTCGGTGCCGACGAGCGTGTCCGGGTAGTAGACGGTATCGCCGCCTTCAGCCTTCTTGTGCACGCCGCGCGCGAGGTATTCGAGGTTGACCTGGTGGACGATGCCGATGCCCGGCGGCACGACCTTGAACGTGTCGAACGCCTGCATGCCCCACTTCATGAACTGGTAGCGCTCGTTGTTGCGCTGGAATTCCAGCTTCATGTTCAGGTCGAGCGCGTCCTTCTGGCGGAAGTAGTCGATCTGCACCGAGTGGTCGACGACGAGGTCCACCGGCACGAGCGGCTCGATGACCTTCGGATCCTTGCCGACCTGCTTGGCCACGCCGCGCATGGCGGCGATGTCGGCGAGCAGCGGCACGCCGGTGAAGTCCTGCAGCACGACGCGGGCCACGACAAACGGGATTTCGTCGACGCGCGTGGCGTTCGGCTTCCAGTTCGCGAGTTGCTCGATGTGCTCTTCCGCGATCTTCTTGCCGTCGTAGTTACGCAGCACAGACTCGAGCACCAGACGGATCGAGACCGGCAGGCGATTGATCTTCACGCCAAGCTGCTTGCCGAGCTGCGGCAGCGAGTAGAACTTGCCTTTACCGGAACCGCTGTCGAAATCTTTTAGCGTTTTGTGGAGATTGTGGGCCATAGTGTTTTCCTTCGTTTAATCGCGGAAATAACGCTTACTGCTCATTTGCTGCTGTCACGGATACCTGCCTGATTGCTCAGATCACATACATGTCGACGTACTCGTTGACGGGCAGGGCGCACAGCCGTGCTTCGTCGAGCGAGACATCGAGAATCGCCTGCTGCTGCTTCGCGGGGAAGCGGCGCGCGAGGTTGATTCGAAACTTCTCGATCAATAGCGGGATGCCTGCTTCGCGGCGCCGCTTGTGGCCGATCGGGTACTCCACGACGACCTCGTCGAGCGTCGTGCCGTCGCTTAGCGCTATGGTGAGCGCATTTGCGATCGAACGCTTGTCCGGATCGTGATAATCCTTCGTGAACTGCGGGTCTTCCACGCATACCGTTCTCGCGCGCAGCGCGTCGATACGCGGGTCGCTCGCGACTTCGTCTTCATAGTCGGCGGCGGTGAGACGCCCGAAGATCAGCGGCACGGCGACCATGTACTGGATACAGTGGTCGCGGTCGGCCGGGTTGGCAAGCGGGCCGCGCTTGTCGATGATGCGGATTGCCGCTTCATGCGTGCGGATGGTGATGCGCTCGATGTCCGCAACCGTCTTGCCGCGTTGCGCGAGCACGCCGTGCAGCGTCATCGCAGCTTCGGCTGCGGTCTGCGCGTGGAATTCAGCGGGGAACGAAATCTTGAACAGCACGTTTTCCATCACGTACGTGCCGTAGGGGCGCTGGAAGCTGAACGGCTGTCCCTTGAACGAGACGTCGTAGAAGCCCCACGTTTTCGCCGTGAGCGCCGAGGGATAGCCCATCTCGCCCGTTTTCGCCATGAGCGCGAGGCGCACGGCGCGCGAGGTGGCGTCGCCGGCGGCCCACGACTTGCGCGAGCCCGTATTGGGCGCATGGCGGTAGGTGCGCAGCGACTGGCCGTCGACCATCGCGAGCGTGACGGCGTTGATCAGCTCGTCGCGCGTGAGCCCGAGCAGGTGGCCGACCACGGCGGTCGAGGCGAGCTTCACGAGCAGCACATGGTCGAGACCGACCTTGTTGAACGAGTTCTCCAGCGCAATGCAGCCCTGGATCTCGTGCGCCTTCACCATGCCTTCGAGCACGTGCCGCATGGTGAGCGGCGATTTGCCCTGAGCGATGGCGGTGCGCGAGAGCCAGTCGGCGGTCGCGAGAATGCCGCCCAGGTTGTCCGACGGATGGCCCCATTCGGCGGCGAGCCACGTGTCGTTGAAGTCGAGCCAGCGGATCATCGCGCCAATGTTGAACGCGGCCTGAACCGGGTCGAGCTGGAATGACGTGCCTGGCACCTTCGCGCCGTGAGGGACGATCGTGCCCGGCACGATCGGTCCCAGCAGCTTGGTGCAGGCAGGGTAGGAGAGCGCCTCGAGTCCGCAGCCGAGGGTGTCGATCAGGCAATGCCGGGCCGTTGTCAGCGCGAGCGCGCTGTCTACCCGGAAATTCAGCACATAGTCGACGATATCGACCAGTACCTGGTCCGGATGCGGCCTGACGTTGGAGATCAGGGCGGACATCGAGGCGGTCCCTGGCCGAGGCTTACTGGCCTGCTGCGCCGCTAGCCGGTGCGGCGCGGTTGGCCGGGTTCAGCGCGTTGGCCTGCGTCGGCGCCATGGCGCCTTGCTGCATGGCAACGGTCTTGCACTCGTCGGCGAGGCGCGAGCTGTCCTTGTCCGAGAACAGCATGGCCTTCGTCGGGATCACGACGAGGTCGAGGCCGGTGGCGGCGTCGTGGAAGCGGTCGGCGCCCGTGGTCGTGGTCTGGCGCGGCAGGTTGTAGTTCTTGTTCGCCCAGTGAACGGTGACGATCTGGTCACGCGCCATGTCGCCCTTCAGGTCGAATTGCACGCCTTCAGCGCAGCTCCAGTGCTCCGAGCCTGCCGGGACGGGATCGACCTTCGCTTCCTTGGCCGGATTGGCCTTGCGCTTGATGATGCGATGCTTCGGAGCAGGCTTCTTTTCGGTCGTGGTCGTGCCTTGTGCGGCGGCGTCGGTAGCGGCCAGCATCAGCGTCGAGGACAGCGTGCCGATGACAGCGGCGATCAGCAGTTTCTTCATGAGTGTCAAACCTTTATCTATCTAAATGCGGTTGATCAGTGCGCGGTTGAACAGGCAACCGCCGTTTGCACTGCGCGCGCCCCGAAAGCGCGCAGCGGACGCTATTTTCACCTATTTATCGCCATGAACTTCAATTTCTCAGGCCCGGTGTTGTTTGCGCCTTGGTTCGCTAGTAACTGCCTGTAACTGTGCGTGACTGCCGGTGCTGCGCTATGCGGTGCGCGCCCCGCGTTGCTGCTCTGGCGCAATACGTTGAAAACGTTTTCCGCGCCCGTTCGTGGCGCACGTCACGCCTTCTGCGCCTTCTCGCCGGATGTAGCGACGCCCGACGCGAACAGCGGTGCCGCTTCGGCCGGCACGGCACGGCCGGTGGCGCGCGCGCGGCGCAGCACGGACCAGTAATAGCGGTAGCTCGCGCGGTCGTGCAGCGTGTCGCCGTGGCGTGTCGGACCCCATTGTGCGTGCTGCGCGGCCAGCAGGATTTCGGCGGCCAGGGCGATTTCCTCGTCGCGCGGCGCGAAAGCGGCCACGATCGCGGGAATCTGCGCCGGGTGAATGCTCCACATGCGCGTGTAGCCGAACTCGTTACGCGCGCGGCGCGCGTCGTTCGCCACCACTTCCATGTCGCGCACTTCCGTGCTCACGTTGTGCGAGGGGACGCGGCCAAAAGCGTGGCACGCGGCCGCGATTTCGAGCTTCGCGCGGCGCACGAGCGGGTGATCGAACTGGCCGGGCGAGCGCATGGCCGTGTCGGGAATGGCGCCGTCGTGCGCGGAGACGAAGTCCATCAGGCCGAAGCTCAGCGACTCGACGCCGCGCAGCGCAGCGAGGTCGAATACGCGCGCGAGCGCGCCGTGCGTTTCGACTAGCAATTGAACGGGAATGGGCGTGTCGATGCCCATCTCGACGCGCGTGGCTTCGATGAAGGCCGTCATTTCGGCGGCGTCGCCCACGGCGCGGATCTTCGGCAGCGTGATGAAGGCCGGCGCACGTTTGGCGGCGCGCAGGATCATGCGCACGTCGTCGCGCCAGTGCGGGTGATGAAAATCGTGGATGCGCACGCCAACGCGGCCAAAGCGGTCGTGCTCGCCGCCGATGAACGACGCCACGAGCTCGGCGTGTTCGGCCTCGCGGCCTACCTGCGCGCCGTCTTCGCAGTCGAGCGTGATGTCGAATACCGGGCCCAACTGCTGCTGCAGCGCGAGCGATTTGAGCATCAGCTTCTCACTGCCCGCGTAGTGGTCGCATGCGGGCAGGATGGCAGGCGGCGCTTCGCCGTCAAACAGCACTTCGGCTGGGAGCATGGCGCGCATCTTCGGCGTCGGGAGTCGAGTTTTGTAGGAGATACCGGATTCGGATGCGTCCTGCGAGCAAGACGCATGCGGATCGGGCGGCCCGCGCAGGTCGGCCCACTCAGGCCCGCGGAGCTAGCCCCGCGCGCCCATAAAGCAGAACGGAACGGGCGTTAATCGCGCGTTCCGTTCATACAGCAGGCTTACTTGCCGAGCAGGTGAGCCACGCCTTCGCGCTCTTCGAGCAGCTCGTTCAGCGTGCCGTCCATCTTTTCACGCGAGAACGCGTCGATTTCCAGGCCTTCCACGCGCTTGTATTCGCCGTTTTCGCAGGTCACCGGCACGCCGTAGATGATGTCTTCGGGAATGCCGTACGAGCCATCCGACGGGATGCCCATCGTGACCCACTTGCCGTTCGTGCCGAGAACCCAGTCACGCACGTGGTCGATGGCTGCGTTGGCGGCCGACGCTGCCGACGACAGGCCGCGCGCTTCGATGATCGCAGCGCCGCGCTTGCCGACCGTCGGGATGAACGTGTCGCGGTTCCACACGTCGTCGTTGATCAGCGCGTTGAGCGACTGGCCGTCGACCGTGGCGAAACGGAAGTCGGGGTACATCGTCGGCGAGTGGTTGCCCCACACGGCGAGCTTCTCGATCGAAGCGACCGGCTTGCCCGACTTGGCGGCCAGTTGCGAGAGCGCGCGGTTGTGGTCCAGACGCAGCATGGCGGTGAAGTTCTTCTTCGGCAGGTCCGGAGCCGACTTCATGGCGATGTAGGCGTTCGTGTTGGCCGGGTTGCCGACGACCAGCACCTTCACGTCGCGGCTGGCGACGTCGTTCAGCGCTTTGCCCTGAACCGTGAAGATTTCAGCGTTGGCCGAGAGCAGGTCCTTACGCTCCATACCCTTCGAGCGGGGGCGTGCGCCAACCAGCAGGGCGACGTCGGCGTCCTTGAACGCGACCTTCGGGTCGTCGGTGATGACCACGCCCGCGAGCAGCGGGAATGCGCAGTCGTCCAGTTCCATCACGACGCCCTTGACGGCGGCTTGCGCTTGCGGAAGGTCAAGCAGTTGCAGGATGACGGGCTGATCCTTGCCGAGCAGGTCGCCATTCGCAATGCGGAACAGCAGGGAGTAAGCGATCTGACCTGCGGCGCCGGTGACGGCAACGCGCTTTGCGGGCTTAGCCATTGAAAATCTCCAGGATGATGCGTTAGACGCCAGGGTAAAACGCCATTCTATATGCGCGATACACGAAGCGTAGGTGAAACCGGCGGTCTTTCTCGCTGGCGTGCGCGCTTCACTGGAACAACAATGACTGACAAGCCGTGACGCGTGCGCCGCCGGCGCGGACCGCCGTGCCGGTAACCTGTGCAACATGGCAAGAGGTGAACGGAGCGCCCTTCGAGGGACGCCGGACGCTGGCCGCTTCGCGTGTGCCGACTCCTGCAACAGCTCGCTCGGGCTCTCCCACAGATGCGCGGCGCGCGATGACTCGCGCGTGCCGGCTGGGCGGATGAAACCTCTACTGCGTTTACTGCGTGAGGGAACAGCATCGTGCAAGGCGGCTCGCAGCGCATTCGCCACGAGGTGGATGCCGCCGGCGGCTCCTCTTCGTCATGCCGGTTTCATGTCCTGAAATTAGCATGCAGCCTGCCCGCAAACCCTTGCTCGATCGGGAGTGTAGGAGTCGTCAGGGTCAAAGTCAACAGTATCTTATGTCTTATATAAGACATAACTATTGCAGGCAAAACGCTTGATGCGTGGGGGGCTTTATGTTGAAATGCGCGCCATGAGTGCAAACCCGGCCAGCAACGCGAATTCCACCGCTCCCGAGAGCGGGGTTCCAGCGTCTGCGCCCGCGGTGCCCCCGTCCCCGACCTTCAGTCCGCTGTACCAGCAGATCAAGGGGCTCATTACACAGAGCCTCGAGTCCGGCGAGTGGAAGCCCGGTGAAATCATCCCCAGCGAAGTCGAACTGGCCGCCCGTTACAAGGTGAGTCAGGGGACCGTGCGCAAGGCGATCGACGAACTGGCTGCCGACAATCTGCTGGTGCGCCGTCAGGGTAAGGGTACTTTTGTTGCAACGCACAACGAAGAGCGCGCCCAGTTTCGCTTCCTCAGGTTGCTCGCCGATGACGGCGCGGAGCACCCGCACGTGAGCAAGCTGCTCGAGTGCCGGCGCCTGCGCGCTTCGGCCGAGATTGCGCGCCAGCTCGACCTCAAGCCCTCGGACCCGGTGGTGCTGATCCGGCGTCTGCTGCAGTTCGATGGCGAAAGCACCGTGCTCGACGAGATCTGGTTGCCAGGCGGTGTGTTCCGCGGCCTGACGAGCGAGCGCCTCGCCGACTACAAAGGCCCGCTCTACGCCATGTTCGAGGCGGAGTTCGGCACGCGCATGATACGCGCGACCGAGAAGATCCGCGCCGTGGCCGCCGAGCCTACCGTGGCCGATCTGCTCAAGGTGCCGGCGGGTTTTCCTTTGCTATCGGTCGAGCGGGTGTCCTATACCTATGGAGACCGGCCGGTCGAGGTACGCCGCGGATGGTATGTCACAACCGGGTACTACTATCAGAATGATTTGAGTTGACGAGCGCCGCGCGAAAGACGCGCAGCCCTTCCCCAGAGTGCCTTTGCTTGCGCGCACCACCGCCGTACCCGACGTGGATTTCGCTGCAGCGCGATATGAAAAGGCGCTAAAATTGCGAATTAGTGTTAACACATAGTAGGGGTCTAGCATGGCAGAAGCCGCAAAAAAACCGAGGCCGGAATACCGGAACATCGGGCTTGGGCAGATCTTGTTCGCATACCGCCTGCCGTTGGCAGGTCGTGTGTCGATCGGCCACCGCATCAGCGGTGTGCTCTTGTTCCTGTTCCTGCCTTTCATCTTGTTCCTGTTGGACCAGAGCCTCACTTCGGAGCTTAGCTTCGAGGTATTCAAGGGCTTCCTTTCCAACATCATCGTCAAGCTCATCGTGCTGGTCCTCGGATGGGCGTTCCTGTTTCACTTCTGCGCTGGCGTGCGTCACCTGTGCATGGACTTCAACCATGGCCTCGTGAGCAAGGAAAAAGGCAAGTCGACCTCCCTGGTCGTCGTGATCATCTCCACGGTTCTCACGATCGCCTTTGCGGCAAAACTCTTCGGAGCGTTCTAAAAAATGTCGGCTAAAAACGGTATCGGTCCGAAGCGCCACGTCGTCGGCGCTCACTACGGCATTCGCGACTGGATCGCACAACGCGCCACCGCCGTGATCATGGCGATCTACACGGTCGTGCTGCTCGTCCTGTTCTTTGGCGCGCACGACTTCTCGTATGACGGCTGGGCGTCGATCTTCTCCGCTGAGTGGATGAAGCTCGCCACGTTCGTCACCCTGGTCGCGTTGTTCCTGCACGCGTGGGTTGGCGTGCGTGACATCTGGATGGACTACATCAAGCCGGTCGGCCTGCGCATCACGCTGGACGTCCTCACGATCGCATGGCTGCTGGGCAGCCTCGGCTACGCCGCTCAGATTCTCTGGAGAGTGTAAAAGAATGGCTGCAATCAAGAATTCACTGCCGCGTCGCAAGTTCGACGTGGTCATCGTCGGTGCTGGCGGCTCGGGGATGCGCGCTTCGCTGCAACTCGCGCGTGCTGGCCTGTCGGTTTGCGTGCTCTCGAAGGTGTTCCCGACGCGTTCGCACACGGTCGCCGCTCAAGGCGGTATCGGCGCTTCGCTCGGCAACATGAGCGAAGACAATTGGCACTATCACTTCTACGACACGATCAAGGGCTCCGACTGGCTCGGCGACCAGGACGCGATCGAGTTCATGTGCCGTGAAGCACCGAACGCCGTGTACGAGCTCGAACACATGGGCATGCCGTTCGACCGCAACGCCGACGGCACGATTTACCAGCGCCCGTTCGGCGGCCACACGGCCAACTACGGCGAGAAGCCGGTTCAGCGCGCCTGTGCTGCTGCTGACCGTACCGGCCACGCGCTGCTGCACACGCTGTATCAGCAAAACGTCGCGGCGAAGACCACGTTCTTCGTCGAATGGATGGCGCTCGACCTGATTCGCGACGCCGAAGGCGACGTGCTCGGCGTGACCGCGCTCGAAATGGAAACGGGCGACGTCTACATCCTCGAAGGCAAGACCACGCTGTTCGCCACGGGCGGCGCAGGCCGGATCTTCGCGGCATCGACCAACGCGTTCATCAACACCGGTGACGGCCTTGGCATGGCGGCCCGTTCGGGCATCGCGCTGCAGGACATGGAGTTCTGGCAGTTCCACCCGACCGGCGTGGCCGGCGCGGGCGTGCTGATCACGGAAGGCGTGCGCGGCGAAGGCGGCATTCTGCGTAACTCGAACGGCGAGCGCTTCATGGAGCGTTACGCGCCGACCCTGAAGGACCTGGCGCCGCGCGACTTCGTTTCGCGTTCGATGGACCAGGAAATCAAGGAAGGCCGTGGCGTGGGTCCGCACAAGGACCACGTGCTGCTCGACCTCTCGCACATCGGCGCCGAGACGATCATGAAGCGTCTGCCGTCGATCCGCGAAATCGCGCTCAAGTTCGCGAACGTGGACTGTATCAAGGAGCCGATCCCGGTCGTGCCGACCATCCACTACCAGATGGGCGGCATCCCGACGAACATCAACGGCCAGGTCGTTGGCACGCCGAAGGGTCACGAAGAAGTCGTCAACGGCTTCTACGCCGTGGGCGAATGCTCGTGCGTCTCGGTGCACGGCGCGAACCGCCTCGGCACGAACTCGCTGCTCGACCTCGTGGTGTTCGGCCGTGCGGCTGGCAACCACATCGTCAAGCACGTCAAGGAGCTCAAGGAGCACAAGCCGCTGCCGGCCGACGCCGCCGACTTCGCGCTCTCGCGCCTCGCCGACCTCGACAAGTCGACCTCGGGCGAGTACGCGCAAAGCGTCGCGAACGACATCCGTGGTTCGATGCAGAAGCACGCAGGCGTGTTCCGCACGTCGAAGCTGCTGGCAGACGGTGTGAAGGACATCGCGCAGATCGCTGAGCGCGCGAAGCACATCCACCTGAAGGACAAGTCGAAGGTGTTCAACACGGCGCGCGTGGAAGCGCTCGAAGTGGCGAACCTGGTCGAAGTTGCGCGCGCAACGATGGTTTCGGCTGAAGCTCGTAAGGAAAGCCGTGGTGCACACGCACAGAGCGACTTCGAACACCGTGACGACGAAAACTGGCTGCGCCATACGCTCTGGTTCAGCGAAGGTGACCGACTCGATTACAAGCCGGTCCACATGCAACCGCTGACCGTCGAGTCCGTGCCGCCGAAGGCGCGTACGTTCTAAGGCACACGCCAGTCAAAAGGAATTGGAAATGGCCAAACGCATTTTTGAAGTCTATCGCTACGACCCGGACAAGGACGCAGCGCCGCGCATGCAAACGTACGAGCTGGAAATCACGCACGAGCGCATGCTGCTCGACGCGCTGGTCAAGCTCAAGGAACTGGACGAAACGCTGTCGTTCCGCCGCTCGTGCCGCGAAGGCGTGTGCGGTTCGGACGCGATGAACATCAACGGCAAGAACGGTCTCGCCTGTCTGACGAACCTGAACGAGCTGCCGCAGAAGATCGTGCTGCGTCCGCTGCCGGGCCTGCCCGTCGTGCGCGACCTGATTTGCGACTTCACGCAGTTCTTCAACCAGTACCACTCGATCAAGCCGTACCTGATCAACGACACGCCGCCGCCCGAGAAGGAGCGTCTGCAGTCGCCTGAGCAGCGTGACGAACTCGATGGCCTGTACGAGTGTATTCTGTGCGCAAGCTGCTCGACGTCGTGCCCGAGCTTCTGGTGGAACCCGGACAAGTTCGTCGGCCCGGCAGGTCTGCTGCAGGCTTACCGCTTCATCGCGGACAGCCGCGACGAAGCCACCGGCGAGCGCCTCGACAACCTCGAGGACCCGTACCGTCTGTTCCGTTGCCACACGATCATGAACTGCGTCGACGTTTGCCCGAAGGGCCTGAACCCGACGAAGGCGATCGGCAAGATCAAGGAACTGATGTTCCGCCGCGCGGTTTGATGTTGCTGTTCTGAAATGGAATCGCATCAGTCCGACCCCCTTCGCCGCGCGCGCCTTCGCTGGCGCGCGCGGCGCGGCCTGCTCGAAAATGATCTGATTTTTGAGCGGTTTTTCGAGCGCTATGAGCATGAACTCAGCGACGCCGACGTGGGCGCTCTCACGCGCCTGCTCGAGCTGAGCGATAACGACCTGATGGACTTGCTGCTCGCGCGCAAGGAACCAGAAGGCGACCTTGCCGACCCGGACGTGAAGCGGGTGCTGGAGCTGCTTCGGAACGTCTGAGCGCGGTGGCGTCCGCAGTTGTCTTGCAGGCGCCGCGCCGGACGTACAAAACTATCGAATCCCGTGTTTATCTTCGATTGAGGATGTGCTATGACCCCGTCTGATGTAAAAGCCACGCTATCGTTCAGCGACAATTCGCCGAGCGTCGAACTGCCGATCTACAAGGGCACGATGGGCCCGGATGTGATCGACATCCGCAAACTGTACGGTCAGACCGGCAAGTTCACGTATGACCCGGGCTTCATGTCGACGGCGTCGTGCAACTCGGCGATCACGTACATCGACGGGGACAAGGGCGAACTGCTGTACCGCGGCTACCCGATCGACAACCTCGCGCAAAACGCCGACTTCCTCGAAACCTGCTACCTGCTGTACCGCGGCGAACTGCCGAACGCAGCGCAGAAGGAAGAGTTCGTGAAGACCGTCACGCAGCACACGATGGTTCACGAGCAAATGCAGTTCTTCTTCCGCGGCTTCCGCCGCGACGCGCACCCGATGGCGATTCTCGTCGCCGCAGTCGGCGCGCTGTCGGCGTTCTATCACGACTCGCTCGACATCAACAATCCGAAGCATCGTGAAGTGTCGGCGATCCGCATGATCGCGAAGCTGCCGACGCTCGTCGCCATGGCGTACAAGTACTCGATCGGCCAGCCGTTCGTGTACCCGCAGAACAATCTGTCGTACAGCGCGAACTTCATGCGCATGATGTTCTCGAACCCGTGCGAAGAGTACAAGGTCAACGACGTGCTCGTGCGCGCGCTCGACCGTATCCTCATTCTGCACGCCGACCACGAGCAGAACGCTTCGACCTCGACGGTGCGTCTGGCTGGCTCGTCGGGCGCGAACCCGTTCGCGTGTATCGCGGCCGGTATCGCCTGTCTGTGGGGCCCGGCGCACGGTGGTGCGAACGAAGCCGCACTGAACATGCTGGAAGAAATCGGCTCGCCGGACAAGATTCCTGAGTTCATCAAGCAAGTGAAGGACAAGAACTCGGGCGTGAAGCTGATGGGCTTCGGTCACCGCGTGTACAAGAACTACGACCCGCGTGCGAAGCTCATGCGCGAGACGTGCTACGAAGTGCTGAACGAACTCGGTCTGCACGACGATCCGCTCTTCAAGCTCGCCATGCAGCTCGAAAAGATCGCGCTGGAAGACGAATACTTCGTGTCGCGCAAGCTGTACCCGAACGTCGACTTCTACTCGGGTATCGTGCAGCGCGCACTCGGCATCCCGACCTCGATGTTCACGTGTATCTTCGCGATGGCGCGTACGGTGGGCTGGATTGCGCAGTGGAACGAAATGATCGCCGACCCCGAACAGAAGATCGGCCGTCCGCGTCAGCTGTTCATCGGCGAAACGCCGCGCGAAGCCAAGCCGATCGCGCAACGCTAAGCCATTTCGATTTGCGCGCGCTGCGCGCAAGCCGTCATGCAAACGCCCCGACGGGTTATCACTCGTCGGGGCGTTTTCTTTTGCGCGCGAGGTACGCCGTCGTGCTCACACCCGCGCTCAAACCCAGCCGTCGATCTTCAGCCCGCTGGCCTGCTCCGCTTCTTCGCGCGTGACCTCGCGCACGGTTTCGCCGAAGCTCCAGACATGGCCTTCGGGGTCGCAAGCCGCGTAGACGCGATCGCCGTAAAACTGGTCGGCCGGTTCGCGAATGATCTTCGCACCCGCGGCGCGGGCGCGTTCGCAATGCGCGTCGAGACCGCTTTTCAACTGCACATGCACCGACTGCGTGTTCTTGCCTTCCAGTTCGGCGGGGCTCGTGTAGGGCATGCCCGGCCAGCCGCCACAAATCATCACGTAGCCGTCCCCGAAGCGCATTTCCGAGTGACCGAGCTTTCCGTCCGGCGACGTGACGACGAACTGACGCTTGAAACCGAACGCCTTTTCCAGCCAGTCGAGCGCGGCGAATGGGTTGCGATAGTAGATGGCGGAGCCGAAGGCCGGTCGCGGCGAAGTGTTGCTCATGAGCGTCTCCTGGGCAGTACGTGCGACGAATCTAGCACCGGCGTGATGCGATTGCGCGTAGCGCGCGCAAGCGTCCTTGCCACGGGCGCACGGCCATTACCTCCGACGTAATCGTCGGCGCGCACGGCATCGGCGACCATGGTCCTCATCGGCCCACCCCAACCGCAAGGAGCGACGACCATGGCACGCGACACCCTCAATGCCCGCCAACCCGGCTTGATCCGCATCGACGACGAGACCGCACTGCACTATCGCGACTGGGGCGATGGGGTGCCGCTCGTGTTTCTCTCCGGCTGGACGCTCAATGCCGACATGTGGAACTACCAATGCGCGCCGCTCGCAGCCGCGGGATTTCGCTGCGTGGCGTATGACCGCCGCGGGCACGGACGTTCGAGCGACCCGGGCCGTGGCTACGACTACGACACGCTCGCCGACGATCTCGAAGCGGTACTCGACGCACGAGGTTTGGCGCGCGTGACGCTGGTCGGTCATTCGTTCGCGAGCGGTGAGATCGTGCGTTATTTGAGCCGTCACGGCTCGCGCCGCGTAGCCGGCATCGTGCTGGTTTCGCCGGCTTCTACGCCTTGTTTGCTCAAGACTGCCGACAATCCCGGCGGGCTCGACGCGAGCCTCTTCGAAGCGTCGATCGCGGAAATGCTCACGTCGTTTCCCGACTGGATCGACCGGCGCGCCGACGCCTACTTCAGCCCCGGCACGTCGCGCACGGTCATTCAGTGGACGGCGGACATGATGCTGGGCACGTCTTTGTGCGCAGCCGCGCAGTTGAGCCGCGTGCAGATGGTCACCGACTTCCGCCGCGAACTGGCCGCGATCGACGTACCCGCGCTCGTGCTGCACGGCGACTGCGATGCTTCGGCGCCACTTGAGATCACAGGGCGTCCGACGGCGGCCGCGCTTGAACGCGCGACGCTGAAGGTTTATGAGGGCGGCACACATGGCATGTACTTCAACCATGCGGCGCGCGTGAACGCGGACATTCGCGAGTTCGTTACGCGGTGGCAGGCCTGACGCAGTTCGGCGGCGCCGAAACAAGCGGTAATCAGGGCAAGGGCCATTCTCGCCCCGAGCGCGCACCAGAAAAGGAATAGTGCTGCCACGCCCCTCGTTTTGCAGATGACACGCTGGCGCGCCGACACATTCGCGCGCCGCGTGCGAGGCGTACCGATGGAGTCTTCACGGCGCCGGCGCGCAACCCGCGCGCCACGAGGCCGGACCATCGCGAGGGGCGACATCATGCGCAAACTTCTCGCCTTCAATGTGCTGGCCTGCCTGCTGAGCGCCTGTACGACGCCGGTCGCGTCGCAGCAGGCCGCGTATGGGTCTTACCCGTCAGAGGCGCCATGCCGCCCCGTTACCGGCACCGCCGAGATCGACGGCGCGCCGCAGCAGATCAGCGGCGTCGCATGCCTGCAACCCGACGGCACATGGCAGATCATGCAGAGCGACGACACGCTCGTCTATCCGGTCGCCTGGCCCGACGCGACGGCTTACTACGCCGGTCCGTGGTATGGCTGGTGGCCGCCGGTGTTCGTGGGCGGCTCGTTCGTGTTCGTTGACCATTTCCATCACTTTCATCACATGGATCATGTCTTCCCGGGCGGCCCGCATATGCATCCGGTGTCAGGCATGCATGGCGGCTTTCATGGCGGGCATGGCGGACACGGCGGCGTCTGGAGCGGCATGGGGCATGGGGGCGGAGGCGGCATGGGCGGCGGGCATCGTTGAACCCCACCAGGCAGCCGAACGCACGCCGCGAATCCTTTATGATGGAGCGCGCCTCCCAACCCGAGACGCTCCATGTTCTTCGCCGCGCATTCCCTGCATCGCCGCCTGAGCATTGCGATCGGCACGCTCGCGATTCTCGTCGGCGTGCTGGGCGCGCTCGGCACCTTCCTCGTGGTGCGCAGTCTCGCCGCCGAGTTCAACACGACTTTGCGCGACGCGGCCGCGCACGTGCAGACGGGCGTGCCCCATCGCGCAACGGAGCGCGGCGAACGCTCGCCCGCCGACGATTTCGTCGTGCAGATCTGGTCCGAGGGCGACGGCGAAGCACCGAGCCGCACGAGCAACGCGAACGTCGCGCTGCCGCGCGCGCAAAGCGGCTTCTCGTCGATCGACTATGACGGCGAGGCCTGGGACGTGTTCGCACTCGCCGCCGGCGACGAATACATTCAGGTGGCCGAATCGCGTAGCATGCGCAACCGCAACGCCTTGCGCGTGGCGTTCTGGAGCCTGCTGCCCATGCTCGCGCTGCTGCCGCTGCTCGCGCTCACGATCGCCGTGACCGTGCGCGTTTCGCTGCGGCCGCTCGAGCGCATCGGGCACCGCGCCGCGAACGTCGATCTGCACGACCTCAAACCGCTCGAAGCCGGGCAGGCGCCCGTCGAATTGCGGCCTTTCGTCGAATCGATCAATCGCATGATCGAGCGCCTTTCGGTGCTCGTGAACGCCGAGCGCATGTTCATCGCCGATGCCGCGCACGAACTGCGTTCGCCGATCTCCGCCATGCAGTTGCAGATCGACAACCTGCGCAATGCGCCGCCCGAACAGTACCCCGAGCGTTTCGAGGAGTTGCGGCGCGGCATCGTGCGCACGGGCGCGCTCGTCTCGCAGCTGCTCGGTCTTGCGCGTGCCGAAATCGGCAGTGCGCAACGCGTGCTGGCGGAGGTGCCGCTGCCGCAGGTCGTCACCGACGTGCTGGCTGACCTGCTCCCGCTCGCCGACTCGCGCGGTGTCGATCTGGGCGTGACGTGTCTCGACGACGTGACGGTGCGCGCCACCGAAACCGACATGCGCGTGCTCGTGCGCAATCTCGTGGACAACGCGATCCGCTACAGTCAGGAAGGCGCGAATGTGGACGTAGCGGTGCGCCGCGAAGGCACAGGCGTTGTCATCGAGGTGACCGACAACGGGCCCGGCATTGCCGAGGCCGACTTGCCGCGTGTATTCGACCGGTTTTTCCGCGCAGGCGGTCATGATGCGCACGGCAGCGGCCTTGGCCTCGCCATCGCGCAGGCGGTGGCGCAGAGCTACCGAGGTTGCGTGACGCTCGCGAACCGGCGCGATGGGCAACGCGGCATCGTCGCGCGAATCGAGTTGCCGCGCCAATCCGGTGCAAGCCGGTAAGGCAAAATTCCGGGAAGCATGCGAAACAAAGGACGGACACGATGCGCATTCTGCTGATCGAAGACGATCTGCTGATCGGGCCCGCGCTGCTGCGCGCGTTGAAGGACGCGTCATACAGCGTCGACTGGGTGCGCACGGGCGAGAGCGGCCGCACCGCGATTCGCGACGGCTCGTACACGGCGATCCTGCTCGACCTCGGTCTTTCCGATATGAGCGGGCTCGACGTGTTGCGCGGCCTGCGCGAGTCGCAAGACGCCACGCCCGTGCTCATCATCACCGCTCGCGACGACGTGGACACGCGCGTGGAAGGCCTCGATCTCGGCGCCGACGACTATCTCGTGAAGCCGTTCGAGAGCAAGGAACTGCTCGCGCGCATCCGCGCCGTGGTGCGGCGCAAATCGGGCTTCGCCTCGCCGACCATGGGCAGCGGCCGCGTGACGCTCGACATGAATGCGCGCCGTCTCACGTTCGACGGCCAGTCCGACGACCTTTCCGCACGCGAGTACGCGCTCATGCTCGCGCTGCTCGAGCGGCCGGGCGCGATCCTGTCGCGTCAGCAACTCGAGGAGCGGCTTTATGGCTGGGGCGAGGAAGTGGAAAGCAACGCGGTGGATGCCGTGATTTACAGCGTGCGCCGCAAGTTCGGACAGGCGGTGATCCGCAACGTGCGCGGGCTGGGTTGGGCCGTTTGCACGTGAGCGGCGGAACGTTCGAATAAAAAAAGCGCGCAAGGAACTGCGCGCTGTAAAAAACCGCGGCGAGCGCGGGGCTCGCCGCATAGCGCAATGCATGGGGGAAGGCACGCATTGCGCGCGAACTTATGCCAGCAGGCGCTGCCAGGGTTCCTTCTGCCAGGCGCGGCTAAGCGAAGCGAGCAGCGCGACTTCGTTTTCGGCAACGTGCCGGTCCGAATACACCGCGACATGGCACAGATTCAGCACTTCGGCGCGCAGCGCGGGGTCGTCGAGTTCGCGCATGATTTGCTGCATCACGTCGGAGTCGAGTTTGCATGCGTCGCTCCAGTTCAGGTGCGAGGTGGTCTGCAAGTCCTCGCACAGGCCCTTGAGGATTTCGCCGAATTCGCCCGGCGCGAGGCCGAGCCGGTCGGCAAGGCGCGCGCGATGGACGGCTGCCAGCTCCTCGCTGCTCAGGTGGCCGTCGGCGAGCATCGCGACGGCGACGATGCGGCCAGCGGCTTGCGGACTGTTGCAGGTATAGGTACGCATGTTCAGGAATCCTCTTAAAACGTGATGGCGATGGAACGGTTGGCGCAGCCGTGGCTCAGTCGAAGATGTCCTGCAGCCACGACTTGCGGCGATGACCGTTGCCGCCGTAGCTGTCGTGCGCGCGGCGCGGGGCGTAGTCGCCATGTTGCGCGCCATGTTGCGAGCCGTGCTTCGAACCATGCTGGCGCGATGCGTGTGCATCGTCTTCGTTGCGATACTGCCGGGTGCCGCTGCGTTCGATCAGCCTGTCGAGTTCGCCGCGATCGAGCCAGACGCCGCGACACTGCGGGCAGTAGTCGAGTTCGACGCCCTGACGCTCTGTGAGCGAGAGGGTGACGTCAGGGCAGTTGGGGCATTTCATGATGCGCTCCGTGATGAGTGACAGGTCATCGAGGCCCGTGCCGTCTTGCTTGAAGGGCAGCGCGGCCTCGATGGAAACCATCCTCGCAGAGCAAAATGAGCGAAGAATGAGGAACGCGCAGCTTGCCTTCATGAAGCGCCGAGCGTGCCTTCCGGCTTGTGTGTCTTGACGAGCGACACCACCACGCCGCCCGCGAGCAGCGCAGCCGTCACGCCGAGGCTGAACAGGGCGGGAATCTTGCCGATGATGCCCACCAGAAAGATCTTCGCGCCGATGAACACGAGCACGAGCGCGAGCGCATGCTTGAGGTAATAGAAGCGGTGCGCCATCGCCGCGAGCGCGAAGTAGAGCGCGCGCAGACCCAGCACGGCGAAGATGTTGCTCGTATAGACGATGAAGGGGTCGGTCGTGATCGAAAATATCGCGGGGATCGAATCGACAGCAAAGATCAGGTCGGCGAACTCGATCATCACGAGTGCGAGCAGTAGCGGCGTGGCGAGCAGCGTGAGCTTGCCGGTGCGCGGATGCGCTTGCCGCACGAGAAACGCGCGCCCCTCGAGCTGCGGCGTGACGGGCAGCTTGCGGCGCAGCCAGCGCAGCAGGGCGCTGTCGTCCACGCTGGCCTCTTCCTTCGGGCCCAGCAGCATCTTCACGCCCGTCACGGCAAGAAACACGCCGAACACGTACAGCATCCACTCGAACTGCGTGACGAGCGCCGCGCCGAGTCCGACCATCAATGCGCGTAGCACCAGCACGCCGACAATGCCCCAGAACAGCACGCGATGCTGAAGCTGCCGCGGCACCGCGAGCGCACCGAAGATCGACGCGATGACGAACACGTTGTCGAGCGAGAGCGATTTTTCGATGAGATAGCCGGTGATGTATTCGGTGGCCGGTTGCGCGCCGAGCTGCCACCAGACGAAGCCGCCGAACAGCACGCCCACGACGATATAGCCGAGCGAGAGCCACAGGCTTTCGCGGATGCCGATTTCGTGGTCGTCACGGTGCAGCACGCCGAGATCGAGCGCGAGCAGCACGATCACCACTGCCAGGAAGGCGACCCAGAGCCACGCGGGCTGACCGAGGAAGGAGGCCGTGACGATCGGCGCAAGCATGGTTGTTCCTTTGAACGTAGAGAGGAATGTGACCTTCGTGCGCGGTTTTTGCGGGCACAGCCGGCCTCATGGGCCTTTGGCCCATTGGGTCAGCATAGTGGCGAAGAATGAGCAGGGAATGAGCGCCGTGGCTTGACACAGGTCACGTGTGAGTTGGTGCGACGCGGATACGATTCCGCCTTTTTTCCGGACCGACGAACATGACCGCCCGCATTCTCTTCGTACTACTTTGTCTTTTCACGCTGGCGAGCCGCGCTTCAGCACAGACGGTCGAGCAACCCGCCGCACCGGACTCGACGTCGCGGCAATATCTGAGCCCTCTACAGAAGAACTTCGGCGTGGCAACCGCGCCTTCCAGGAGCGATCGGGCGAACGATCTGACGAGGCGTTGCAAGGAGGTTGCGGCGGAGTATGACCACGCATTCAGACCGGCAGGGACCGATCAGGCGAACGCCGTCGTGCCGAATTACGGGCACTACGGGGAACAGGAAAACACGCTGCAGCGCTACAACCAGCGCCGCGACGCGGAGAAGGAGTTCGACGATCTTGGCTGCCGGTAGCGCGCGGCAGCGCTAGAACTGGTAATTGATCGAAACGTCGCAAACGCCCCCCGTCTTCGTCTGGATGATCGGACTATGCGCGGCGCTGCCGAGCAGGCGCTTGATCGCGCCGTCGGCGCTCACGAACCAATGTTTGTTGACGAAGTAGACCATCGTGATGCCGAAGCCGGCCGACTTGAGGCCCGCGCTCGCGTCGTACTGGCGGTAACCGGATGCCGCCGCCTGCTGCGGCGTCACGCCAAACCAGCTCTGCATGTAGTTGGAGTCGGCGAACGTGACCGAAGGGCCGGCGAACCAGTAGAAGTTCTCGTTGCTGCCCGGCAGCGGCATATAGGCGCCGAGGTCTGCAGTCCAGCCATTCGAGCCGCCGAAGCTGCGCGTGAAGGCGGTGCGCAGCACGAGCGGGAAGTCCTTCGAGATTACATACTCGCCAGCGATCTTCAATTCCGGCGCCGGGTTGATGTTGCCCATCCCGTACAGCCGCGTCGGGTCGTCCTGGCCGCGCCGTCCGAGGTCGTAGGCCGCGGCGACGCTCACGCGCCAGTTTGGGCCCTGCAGCACGTTGGCGCCGAAGCCCTCCCCCGTCGAGCCGAACAGGATGTCCTTGTAGCGCAGGTCGATGCTCGGGCCGACCAGGGTGTGATAGCGGTCCGAGCCGTCGTAGCGCGGTTCGAAAGTCACGCCCACGCCAAGCCGCGCTTCGAAGTCGGGACGGTTTGGCTCAAACATCTTTTCGAGCGGAATGCCGGCGGAATACTGCCATTCGCCAAGCGGCGAGGGGGTTTGCGCCTCGGCGCGCGGGGCCAGCGCGACGAGGGCGCATGCCATGGCGGCAAGTGACATACGCTGCGTGGCCCGCGAGCGGCGCGGCGCCGTTGGTTTTATTCTGCTTGTTCTGTGCTGCGCAATGCAGATTGCGAGTGGCATGAAGCCTCCGAGTTTGGCTGGCCGGCCGCGGCGTTGTTTATTGAGTACGATGAAATCACAAGGTGGAATTCCATGCGGCCGGGTTCGTCTCGCAAACCTCGTGCCTGATCGGGCAGTGTCCGTTCCGGCGACTCGTACGCTCTCCGGTGGAAACGGCCGCCAGATGTGGGTGAAGCATCATGAAAATCAGGATGACTAATTAAATTGCCATGACACTTGCGCACCGTTTTGGAGCGCGGCATTGGCCCCGATTAAACCCTGGCGCCAAATTGCCGTTAGACAGGTATGGACGTCGGTGACGCGGCTCCCCCTGTGTCGCGAATTCCGAAGCCCATGTTTCACCGTTCTCACAGCGGTAACCAACTTGCGCCGGTCGTGGTCGGGCCGGCGCATCTCTTTTTGCATCCCGAATCCCTGCAGCGAGCCCCCGACGTGCGCACGCTTTGGCGCGACACGGTTGCGCCACGACACCCGCGCTCGCCGGGTAACGCTGATACAGGTATCGCGACTACCACCCAACTCACTGTTTTTTATCGCTTTTTTTCAGGAAAGGCCCTGTAGTGGGCGGGTTTCGCGTGGCATAATCGATTCACACAACCGTATTGCCCCGCAGTCAAACAATTCCCCCGCACATCATGGCAAAGACGCTCTACGACAAATTGTGGGACACCCATGTGGTCCACACGGAAGACGATGGCACGACGATTCTCTACATCGACCGTCATCTGTTGCACGAAGTCACCAGCCCGCAGGCTTTCGAAGGCCTGAAGCTGCACGAGCGCCCCGTGTGGCGCATCAGCGCGAACCTGGCGGTGTCCGACCATAACGTGCCCACCACCGACCGCAGCCACGGCATTGCCGATCCGGTCTCGAAGCTGCAGGTGGACACGCTCGATTCGAACTGCGACGCCTTCGGCATCACGCAGTTCAAGATGGCCGACCAGCGCCAGGGCATCGTGCACATCGTGGGTCCGGAGCAGGGCGCGACGCTGCCCGGCATGACGATCGTCTGCGGCGACTCGCACACGTCCACGCACGGCGCGTTCGGCGCGCTTGCGCACGGCATCGGCACCTCGGAAGTCGAGCACGTGCTGGCCACGCAAACGCTGCTGCAAAAGAAGAGCAAGAA
The DNA here is from genome assembly GCF_905220165.1 of Paraburkholderia sp. J10-1. Taxonomy (NCBI): domain Bacteria; kingdom Pseudomonadati; phylum Pseudomonadota; class Betaproteobacteria; order Burkholderiales; family Burkholderiaceae; genus Paraburkholderia; species Paraburkholderia sp. J10-1. The sequence goes on from NZ_CAJMYW010000002.1 coordinate 607,785, forward strand.
CATGCTCGTGAAGGTCGAGGGCCAACTGCCGCGCGGCTGCACCGCGAAGGACATCGTGCTCGCCATCATCGGCAAGATCGGCACGGCGGGCGGCACGGGCTACGCCATGGAGTTCGGCGGCTCGATGATCCGCGGCCTCACGATGGAAGGCCGCATGACCGTGTGCAACATGGCGATCGAAGGCGGTGCGCGCGCAGGCATGGTCGCCGTGGACGACACCACGATCGAATACCTGAAGGGCCGTCCGTTCTCGCCGCAAGGCGCGGAGTGGGATCAGGCCGTCGAATACTGGAAGAACTTCCGCACCGACGAAGGCGCGCACTTCGACCGCGTGGTCGAACTGACTGCAGCCGACATCGTCCCGCAGGTCACGTGGGGCACGTCGCCGGAAATGGTGACGTCGGTCGACAGCCGCGTGCCGGACCCCGAGCGCGAGAAGGACCCGGTCAAGCGCGACGCGATGGAACGCGCACTGCAATACATGGCGCTCGAACCGAATACGCCGATCGAGTCGATCAAGCCGGACAAGATCTTCATCGGTTCGTGCACGAACGCGCGTATCGAAGACCTGCGCTCGGCCGCTTATGTCGTGAAGAAACTCGGCCGCCGCGTGGCGCCGAACATCCGCCTCGCGATGGTCGTGCCGGGCTCGGGTCTCGTGAAGGCGCAAGCCGAGCGCGAAGGCCTCGACAAGGTGTTCACGGAAGCGGGCTTCGAATGGCGTGAGCCGGGTTGCTCGATGTGCCTCGCGATGAACGCCGACCGGCTGGAGCCGGGCGAGCGTTGCGCATCGACTTCGAACCGCAACTTCGAAGGCCGCCAGGGCGCGGGCGGTCGCACGCACCTCGTGAGCCCGGCCATGGCAGCCGCCGCGGCAATCGAAGGCCATTTCGTCGACATTCGCAAGCTCGGGTAAGGCAACACGATCATGGAAAAATTCATCGTACACACCGGCGTCGTGGCGCCGCTCGATCGCGAGAACGTCGATACCGACGCGATCATTCCGAAGCAGTTCCTCAAGTCGATCAAGCGCACCGGCTTCGGCCCGAATGCCTTCGACGAGTGGCGTTATCTCGATCACGGCGAGCCGGGCCAGGACAACTCGAAGCGCCCGCTGAACCCGGACTTCGTGCTGAACCAGCCGCGTTATCAAGGCGCTTCGGTGCTGCTCACGCGCAAGAACTTCGGCTGCGGCAGCTCACGCGAGCACGCGCCGTGGGCGCTCGACCAGTACGGTTTCCGCGCGATCATCGCGCCGAGCTTCGCGGACATCTTCTATAACAACTGCTTCAAGAACGGCCTGCTGCCGATCGTGCTGTCCGAATCGGACGTCGATCACCTGTTCAACGAAACGTATGCGTTCAACGGCTTCCAGCTCACGGTCGATCTGGACAAGCAGGTCGTGCGCACGACCGACGGCTCGAAGGAATATCCGTTCGAAGTGGCCGCGTTCCGCCGCTACTGCCTCTTGAACGGCTTCGACGACATCGGCCTCACGCTGCGTCACGCCGACAAGATCCGCCAGTACGAAGCCGAGCGCCTCGCGCGCCAGCCGTGGCTGAACAACCGCGTGCTTTGATACGCGGCGAACAAACGCAGATAAGCGCACACCGAACAACTGAGCGAGGAATCACAGGATGAAGATTGCAGTGCTGCCGGGCGACGGCATCGGTCCCGAGATCGTCAAGGAAGCCGTGAAGGTGCTCAACGCACTCGGCGAAAAGTTCGAGCTGGAAGAGGCGCCCGTTGGCGGCGCGGGCTACGAGGCTAGCGGCCACCCGCTGCCCGACGCAACGCTCGCGCTGGCGAAGTCCGCCGATGCGATCCTGTTCGGCGCCGTGGGCGACTGGAAGTACGACAAGCTCGAGCGCGCGCTGCGTCCGGAGCAGGCCATTCTCGGCCTGCGCAAGCATCTGGAACTGTTCGCGAACTTCCGCCCGGCGATCTGCTATCCGCAGCTCACGGGGGCGTCGTCGCTGAAGCCGGAAATCGTTTCGGGCCTCGACATCCTGATCGTCCGTGAACTGAACGGCGACATCTACTTCGGCCAGCCGCGCGGTACGCGCGAAGCGCCGGACGGCAACTTCAAGGGTGCACGCGAAGGCTTCGACACGATGCGCTATGCGGAACCCGAAGTGCGTCGCATCGCTCACGTGGCGTTCCAGGCTGCGCAGAAGCGCCAGAAGAAGCTGACCTCGGTCGACAAGGCCAACGTGCTCGAAACGTCGCAGTTCTGGAAGGACATCATGATCGATGTCTCGAAGGAGTATCCGGACGTCGAGCTGTCGCACATGTATGTGGACAACGCGGCCATGCAGCTCGTGAAGGCGCCCAAGGCCTTCGACGTGGTCGTGACCGGCAACATGTTCGGCGACATTCTTTCGGACGAAGCCGCAATGCTCACGGGCTCGATCGGCATGCTGCCCTCGGCCTCGCTCGACAAGAACAACAAGGGTCTGTACGAGCCGTCGCACGGCTCGGCGCCGGATATCGCGGGCAAGGGCATTGCCAACCCGCTCGCCACGATCCTTTCGGCGGCCATGATGCTGCGCTACTCGCTCGGCCGCCCGGAGCAGGCGGACCGTATCGAGAGCGCGGTGAAGAAGGTGCTCGAGCAAGGCTATCGCACCGCCGACATCGTCACGCCGGACTGCAAGCAGGTCGGCACGGCGGCGATGGGCGACGCAGTGGTCGCAGCGCTGTAACGTCGTATGAAGGGCACGCCGTTTCAGGCGTGCCCTTTTTTGTTTCGCGCGCCTGAAGAACGGTGCTGCAAATAGCGGAAAGTATGGTTTTTTCCGCGCAAATTAACTGTTTCGTGTATATTGCTTCGATGGCGAAGATCTCCCCGATCACGACTGTTACGAACATCCGCGGCACGGCCCGCGCGATTTCGCTCGCCATTACCACGAAAACGATTACGAAAACGATCACCATTCGTTGATCGCTCGTCGTGCCCGCTCATCTTCCCCGCGCGGCCACGCCGGGCGAGCGAAGCGGGGAAGTGTCCATCTCAAGGGTTAGTCATGAACGTAGGTCTCGTAGGTTGGCGCGGCATGGTCGGCAGCGTGCTGATGCAGCGCATGCAGGAAGAACGTGATTTCGACCTGATCGAACCGGTGTTTTTCAGCACCAGCAATGCAGGCGGCGCGGCACCGTCGTTCGCCAAAAACGAGACGAAGCTCAAGGACGCGAACAGCGTCGACGAGCTCAAGAAGTGCGACATCATCATCACCTGCCAGGGCGGCGACTACACCAACGAGGTGTATCCGAAGCTGCGCGCCGCGGGCTGGACCGGTTACTGGATCGACGCGGCCTCGGCGCTGCGCATGAAGGACGATGCGGTCATCATCCTCGACCCGGTCAACCTCGACGTCATCAAGGACGCGCTGGTCAAGGGTCAGAAGGACTTCATCGGCGGCAACTGCACGGTCAGCCTCATGCTGATGGCGCTGGGCGGCCTGTTCCGCGAAAACCTTGTCGACTGGATCACGGCCATGACGTACCAGGCCGCTTCAGGCGCGGGCGCGCAGAACATGCGCGAGCTGCTCTCGCAGATGGGCGCGCTCAACGCAGCGGTTGCGAGCGACCTGGCGAACCCGTCGTCGGCCATTCTCGACATCGACCGCAAGGTGCTCGCCACGATGAACAGCGACGCCATGCCGACCGAGCACTTCGGCGTGCCGCTCGCGGGCTCGCTGATCCCCTGGATCGACAAGGACCTCGGCAACGGCATGTCGAAGGAAGAGTGGAAGGGCGGCGCGGAAACCAACAAGATTCTCGGCAAGCCGGCCATGGGCCAGCCGGGCTCGATTCCGGTGGACGGCCTGTGCGTGCGTATCGGCGCGATGCGCTGCCACTCGCAGGCGCTCACGATCAAGCTGAAGAAGGACGTGCCGCTCGACGAGATCGACGGCATCCTCGCCTCGGCCAACGACTGGGTCAAGGTCGTGCCGAACCAGCGCGAGGCTTCGATGCGCGATCTGTCGCCGGCGAAGGTCACGGGCACGCTGTCGGTGCCGGTGGGCCGCTTGCGCAAGCTGGCCATGGGCGGCGAGTATCTGTCGGCCTTCACGGTGGGCGATCAGCTGCTGTGGGGTGCGGCGGAACCGCTGCGTCGCATGTTGCGCATTCTGCTCGACAAGTGAATGAATTAAACTACGCGGCTAATGACGCGTAGACAGGGTGAAAAGCGCCGCGCCAGTCGCGGCGCTTTTTTTATTGCATGCTTTTTACCGCATGCATCGATGCAATCGCCCCGAAGCACACTCCTATTTGATCGACAGCCGCAAGAGCGGTATGCCAGGGCAACTGATGATCGTTCGATTTGATTCTGTTTCCGCCGCGCCTCGCGCGAAGCGCGCCCAAGGGCGGCGTGCGATCCGCGCCACTGTGGCGGCGGCGAGTTTCCTGTTCTGCGGCCTGGCCGCCGCGCAGGGCGGCGCAAGTGCGGCACCGGGCGCTGCGAGCGCCGCCGCTGCCGCCGCTGCGGTGAGCGTCGCGGGGCAATACACCGTTCGTCCCGGCCAGTCGCTGCATGACGTGGCTGTCGACCTCACGCAGTCGCACGACAAGGCCACGCTCGCGCGCATGAGCCAGGCGCTGTTCGATGCGAACCCCAATGCGTTCATCAAGCAGGATCCCAGCCGCATGCGCGTGGGCGCGACGCTGAACGTGCCGGCTACACCGGACGTTTCCAGCGCGGCTGCGGGCATGACGGCGGCCCCGGGTGGGGCGGCTGCGGCTTCGGCTGCCGCCAGCGCGCCTGCTGCGGCGGCGAGCGCGCCTGCTGCGCCTGCAGCGTCCGCCAGCACGCCCTCCGCGGCTTCAAATGCCGCCGCCGAGGCGGTAGCGGCTGCATCGTCGGCGGCGGCTGCCGCTACGGCTGGCGCTACGGCTGGCGCAAGTGCGGCGAGCGCAGCCGCGGCAACGGCGGCACCTGCTTCGGCGGCAGTTGCGACGAGCGGCCCCGAAGCGGCCGCGCAAGGCGCCTCCGGAGCGGCGACGAGCGCGAGTGCCGCTGCGCCGGTGTCAGAGGCCAGCGACGCGCACGTGTGGAGCGGCTCGGTCCAGCCGGCCCCGGCCAGCAGCGCGGCAGGCGCGCCGGCGCAAGGCGCGAAGGTCTCCAGCCTCCAGCAACTCCTCGCATTGAAGAACCGTGTGCTGATGGCGTTGCAGCAGCACGGCATCGGCAAGCCGGCGCAAACCGCGGGCGGCGCGTCCGCGGGTGTGCCTGCCGCGCAAGGCGGCGCACCGGTGCCGAACGGCGCAGCGAATGCCGGCGCGGCTGGCGCTCAACCGGAAGTCTCGCCGATCGCCATGGGTGGCGTGGCGGCGGTCGTCGTCGCGCTGCTGGCGTTGTTTGTGCGGCTGCTCATGCGCAAGCGCAAGAAACCCGTCGATCAGGCGCCCGACGTCTCGCCCGAAGCGCACGAGCCGACGCCGTCGACGTCCTCCGCAGCCGCTGTAGCCGCCGCGCCTGTGGTCGAAGCGCCGCCAGTGTTGCGCGAGCCGATTGCGCACGCAGCGGAGGAACCGGATGCGGGCGCGAATGCGCCTGCGCCCAAGGCGGACGAAGTTGCGATCACGCCGGTGCCTACGCCCGCCGTCTCGGCCGTGCCGCTGGAGCACGACGAAACGCTGCCGCCTACGCTGACCGAGAAGCTGCATCCTGCTACGCCGCACGAGCCGACTATCGAGCAGGAAGCTCACGCAGCACATGAGCAGCCGCACGGCGCCGAAGCGGGCGAATCGCAGACGCTGGCCGACGCGACCGAAGCCGCAAGCCTCGCCGTCGCGGCGGACCTGGGCGCGGATGCGCTGCCGCCCGAAAGCATCGGTGCGCCGCGCACAGCCGAAGACGCCGAGGCGCTGGCGCGCACGCTGGAAGAGCCGGCGCGCGCCCAGAAGCCCGCAACACCCGATATCGCGCTGGATTTCGGCGATGGCGCTCCGCAAGCCGCGCAAACGTTGCACGCGCCAGAGGCCGAGCCGCCCGTCGTGCAAACGCCGCCTGTTGCCGAAGGCTTCGAGCGCCCGCCGGCGCCGCATGCCGCACCTGAAATTCCGTCAGTACCCGCAGTCACCGCAGAAGACATGAGCTACGCCGAAGTTCCGATCGCTTTCCCGCACGATGCAATCGAAGCGCTGGGGGGCCTCGACCTGCCCCTGCCGCCGCGTATCGGAGAGCCGGTCATCCCCACGGCGCCGCTCTCGACCGAGCCGGCCGCCACGCCCGAGGCCTCGGCGCGGCTCTCGTCGCCGTTCTTCGAGCCGCCGACGCGGATGGCGGGCGAGGCCATCGAGGCGGGGACGGCGGGCGCGGGCGCGCTCGCAGGCCTCGGCGCGCCGCGTTTTGGCGCGCTCACGCTCGACTTCGACCTGAACCTGCCGCCCGATTCGGCGGAGCCGCTGCCGGTCTTCACGCCCGAGCAGCTCGCGCGCATCGCGCGCAACAAGCTCGATCTCGCGCACGAATACATCGCGCTTGGCGACGTGTCCGGCGCCCGCTCGCTCATCAACGAAGTGATCGAGTCGAACGACCCCGCCACGCGCAGCGACGCGCAGGCGCTGCTGTCGACGCTCGCTCCGCTTTCGTGACGCTGCCGCAAGCCGTATGCGTATCGCGCTAGGAATCCAGTACGACGGCGCCGCGTTCTGCGGCTGGCAGTCGCAGCCGCACGGCAAGACGGTGCAGGACGCGCTCGAGCGCGCGCTGCGCGAGTTCGCCACCGTGCCGCTGTCCACCATCGTCGCGGGGCGCACCGACACGGGCGTGCACGGGCTCGGCCAGGTGGTGCATTTCGACACCGATCTCGACCGCACGCCGTTCTCGTGGGTGCGCGGCACCAACGCGTTCCTGCCCTCCACGGTGGCCGTGCAGTGGGCCAAGCCGATGCCCGACGCGTTCCACGCGCGCTTTGCGGCGTTCGAGCGCACGTACTACTACGTGCTCTACGTGAACCCCGTGCGCTCGCCGATGCTGGCGGCCCGGGCGGGCTGGATCCACACGCCGCTCGACGTCGATGCCATGCGCGAGGCGGCGGCGCATCTCATCGGCGAGCACGATTTTTCGTCGTTTCGCTCGTCCGAGTGCCAGGCGAAGACGCCGGTGAAGCATCTGTACCAGATCGATATCCGGCCGCAGGGCGACTTCATCCACTTCCGCTTTCGCGCCAACGCGTTCCTGCACCACATGGTCCGCAACCTGATGGGTTGCCTCGTGGCCGTGGGGCGAGGGCGCTATCCGGCCGCGTGGATGGCTGAAGTGCTGGCGGGGCGCGACCGCACCGTGGCCGCGCCGACCTTCATGCCCGACGGCCTCTATCTCGCCCAGGTAGGCTATCCTGATGAGTTCGCGGTCCCTGGGCCGCATACGGCCAGCGTGCCGTGGAGCGCGATCTGGAGCGACGCGCCCGAAGGCCGCGCCTGAAGCGCCGCCTGCTTGAATCATCGAGACCGACACCGCACTTACGATCATGACGTCAGCCGAGCCATCCGCCCCCGCGCACCGCACCCGCATCAAGTTGTGCGGACTTTCGACGCCCGAGGCGCTTGCGCACGCCATCGATCTCGGCGCGGACGCCGTCGGCCTCGTGTTCTATCCGCCCAGCCCGCGCTCGGTGAGCGTGGCGCAGGCGGTCGAGCTCACGCACGACCTGCCGCCATTCGTCTCGGTCGTGGGTCTCTTCGTGAACGCCACGCCGCAGTGGATGAGCGAAGTGGCGAGCAATGTCTCGCTCACCATGCTCCAGTTCCATGGCGACGAAACGCCCGAGCAGTGCGAGTCGCTGGCTTCCGTTGCCGGTTTGCCCTGGTTGCGCGCGCTGCGAGTGGCGGCCGATACTCAGCAGGCCGATTTGATAGAATCGGCTAATCGTTATTCATCAGCCAGCGGCCTCTTGTTCGACACCCATGTCGAAGGTTACGGCGGCGGCGGAAAGGTCTTCGATTGGTCACTTATTCCCGCAGGGCTCGCGCGTCGGGCCGTTTTGAGTGGTGGCTTGAACGCGCAAAACGTCGGTGATGCGATTCGCCAGGTGCGTCCGTTCGCTGTCGATGTCTCCAGTGGCATCGAGGTTCCGGGCGCAAAGGGCGTGAAGGATCACGCCCGCATGGCGGCGTTCGTGCGCGCAGTGCGCGAAGCGGACGCGGGATGAATCCGGGGCGGATGCCCCTTTGGCCGGCACGGTCCACGCAACGTGGGCCTTCCCAAGTCCGGCCGAGCGAGTGACTTATGTACAATTTGCCAGATGAACGCGGCCATTTCGGCCCCTATGGCGGCGTATTCGCTGCCGAAACCCTCATGCAGGCGATCGACGAGCTGCGCGACGCCTACGCGAAATTCAAGGACGATCCCGACTTCCGCGCGGAATATGAGCGCGAGTTGAAGCATTTTGTCGGCCGTCCGTCGCCGATTTATCACGCGCAGCGTTGGAGCGAGCTGCTGGGCGGCGCGCAGATCTATCTCAAGCGCGAAGACCTGAATCACACCGGCGCGCACAAGGTGAACAACGTGATCGGCCAGGCGCTGCTCGCCAAGCGCATGGGCAAGCCGCGCGTGATCGCCGAAACCGGCGCGGGTCAGCACGGCGTGGCCACCGCGACCATCGCGGCGCGCTTCGGCATGGAATGCGTGGTCTACATGGGCGCCGAAGATGTGCGCCGCCAGGCCGCCAATGTCTACCGCATGAAGCTGCTGGGCGCGACCGTGGTTCCGGTCGAGTCGGGCTCGCGCACGCTCAAGGACGCGCTCAACGAAGCCATGCGCGACTGGGTCACCAACGTCGAAAACACGTTCTACATTATCGGCACGGTGGCGGGCCCGCACCCGTACCCGATGATGGTGCGCGACTTCCAGCGCGTGATCGGCGACGAATGCCGCGTGCAGATGCCCGAAATGACGGGGCGCCAGCCCGACTCCGTGATCGCCTGCGTGGGCGGCGGTTCGAACGCGATGGGTATCTTTTACCCGTATATCGAGGACACTTCGGTGCAGTTGATCGGCGTGGAGCCTGCCGGCGACGGCATGGAAACGGGCCGTCACGCCGCCTCGCTCGCGGCAGGCACCGTGGGCGTGCTGCACGGCAATCGCACCTATCTGCTGCAGGACGAGAACGGCCAGATCATCGAGACGCATTCGGTTTCGGCGGGCCTCGACTACCCGGGCGTGGGTCCCGAGCACGCGTGGCTCAAGGACAGCGGCCGCGCGCAATACGTCACGATCGACGACGAAGAAGCGCTCAAGGGCTTCCACGACTGCTGCCGCATCGAAGGCATCATTCCCGCGCTCGAATCGAGCCATGCGCTCGCTTACGCGGCGAAGCTCGCCCCGACATTGCCGAAGGACAAAATCCTGCTGGTGAACCTGTCGGGCCGCGGCGACAAGGACATGCACACGGTCGCCGAGCGATCGGGCATCCAGTTCTGAGCGCCCGGAGCGACGTAAGCGATGCGTGACGAGTTCGACGAGCCGGAAGTGCCGGCGCCCGTGGGCGAGGTGAATGCCGAGGTGAACGCAGAAGCGGCTGCTCTGGAAGCCGCCGAAGCGGTCGCCAACGCAGCCGTGCTGCCCACGGTGCCGGTCGTGCCGGAAACCATCCGGCTCCTGAACCGCGATTTTCTGACCGATGCAGCCAACCTGCCCGACGCCTCGATCGATCTGATCGTCGCCGACCCGCCCTACGGGCTCGGCAAGGACTACGGCAACGACTCCGACATGCGTTCGGGCGAGAACTTTCTCGCCTGGACGTATGAGTGGCTCGACCTGGCGATTCCGAAGCTCAAGCCCACGGGCTCGCTCTACGTGTTCTGCACGTGGCAGTACGCGCCCGAGATCTTCGTCTATCTCAAGTCGAAACTCACGATGATCAACGAGATCGTCTGGGATCGTCGCGTACCCAGCATGGGCGGCACGACGCGCCGTTTCACCTCGGTGCACGACAACATCGGTTTCTTCGCGGTTTCGAAGGATTATTACTTCGATCTCGATCCCGTCCGCATCCCGTACGATGCCGTCACGAAGAAGGCGCGTTCGCGCAAGTTGTTCGAAGGCAGCAAGTGGCTGGAGCTCGGCTACAACCCCAAGGACGTCTGGTCCGTCTCGCGTCTGCATCGCCAGCACGCGGAGCGCGTGGATCATCCCACCCAGAAGCCTTTGGAGATCGTCGAGCGCATGGTGCTCGCGAGCTGCCCGCCGGGCGGCCGCGTGCTGGACCCGTTCATGGGCAGCGGCACCACGGCAGTGGCTTGCGCGCGTCAACAGCGCGAATTCGTCGGCTATGAAATTAACGAAAGTTACTGCGCGATCGCGCGCGAACGCGTCAGCGCGGCCGCCGCAAGTGCCGTCGCGGCCGGCGCCTGATGCGCCTCCGCCGGACTCACGCGCAGTAACGCCTAAAAGCTGAGGACCCTGAAATGTCCCGTATCAAGACCACGTTCGAGGCGCTCGCCGCCCAGGGCCGCAAAGGCCTGATCCCGTTCATGACGGCGGGCGACCCCGATCCCGCGCGCACAGTCGAGTTCATGCACGCGCTGGCCGCCGGCGGCGCCGATGTCATCGAACTCGGCGTGCCGTTCTCGGACCCGATGGCCGACGGCCCCGTGATCCAGCAGTCGTCCGAGCGCGCGCTCGAGAAGGGCGTGACGCTCAAGAGCGTGCTCGCCGACGTGAAGCGCTTTCGCGAAACCGACAACAAGACGCCCGTCGTGTTGATGGGCTACGCGAACCCCATCGAGCGCATGGGCGCCGACGCGTTCGCGCAGGCCGCAAAGGAAGCGGGCGTGGACGGCGTGCTCGTGGTGGACTATCCGCCCGAGGAGTCGGTCGAGTTCGCGGCGAAGATGAAGGCCGCCGACATCGATCCGATCTTCCTGCTCGCGCCGACTTCGACCGATGAGCGCATCGCCGAAGTGGGCGCCGCGGCGAGCGGCTATGTTTACTACGTCTCGCTCAAGGGCGTGACGGGGGCAGCCAATCTCGACGTTTCGAGCATCGCGGGTAAAATTCCGGCGATCAAGAAGCATGTCTCGCTGCCCGTGGGTGTGGGCTTCGGCATTCGCGATGCGCAAACGGCCGCTGCCGTCGCGCAGGTTTCGGACGCCGTGGTGATCGGCAGCCGCATTGTCCAGTTGCTCGAACAGGCCGCGCCGGAAACGGCCGCCGACGCGCTCACGCAATTCATCACGGGCATTCGAACGGCGTTGGACGAAGTCTCTGTCGGCTAGTTCCGAGACTGCTGTAAAATCCACTTTTCGCCATGCGCGGTCGGGGTCGGAACCCGGTCGGTTTTACCGATCGGTTGACGGGACCGATCCGCCGCGCCCGCGCATCACGAAGGTCAAGGAAGGAACATCAATGAGCTGGCTCGACAAACTGCTGCCGCCCAAGATCAAGCAAACCGATCCGAAAAGCCGCAAGAGCATTCCGGAAGGGTTGTGGATCAAGTGCCCGTCGTGCGAAGCGGTCCTGTACCGCAACGACGTCGAGGCGAATCTCCACGTTTGCCCGAAGTGCGATCACCATATGCGCATTGGCGCGCGCGAGCGTCTGGACGGCCTGCTCGATCCGGAAGGCCGCTATGAAATCGGCCAGGAAATCGTTCCGGTCGACGCGCTCAAGTTCAAGGACAGCCGCAAGTACCCGGACCGCCTGAAAGAGGCGATGGACGATACCGGCGAAACCGACGCCATGGTGGTGATGGGCGGCGCGATCCGCACGCTGCCCGTGGTGGTGGCCTGCTTCGAGTTCTCGTTCATGGGCGGCTCGATGGGCTCGGTGGTCGGCGAGCGCTTCGCGCGCGGCGCGCAAAACGCGCTCGAGCAGCAAGTGCCGTTCATCTGCTTCACGGCTTCGGGCGGCGCGCGCATGCAGGAAAGCCTGCTTTCGCTCATGCAGATGGCCAAGACCACGGCCATGCTGACCAAACTGGCCGAAGCCAAGCTGCCGTTCATTTCCGTGCTGACCGACCCGACGATGGGCGGCGTTTCGGCGAGCTTCGCGTTCCTGGGCGACGTGGTGATCGCCGAGCCGAAGGCGCTCATCGGCTTTGCCGGCCCGCGCGTGATCGAGCAGACCGTGCGCGAAAAGCTGCCGGAAGGCTTCCAGCGCGCCGAATTCCTGCTGCAGAAGGGCGCGATCGACATGATCCTGGACCGCCGCAAGCTGCGCGACGAAATCGCGCAAATGCTGGCGCTGCTGCAGCGTCAGCCCGCCGACGCGGTGGCCTGAGCCTCGCATTGAGCGATCTGCGGTGCCGCAAGAGCCGCAGCCGCAACGCTTTACCCAACGCGCCGCGAGCGAAAGCAAGCGGCGCGTTGTCATTTCCGCGATAATGCCGTTCTTTCGAAGCGGATCATTCGTGTGAACCCGCCGCCTTAGGCGGCGTCTCACGCGCAGCACCAGGTAATTTCTAGCCCGATGAGTACCTTTCCCACCCTCGACGCGTGGCTCACGCACCTTGAAACCGCGCATCCGGTCGGCATCGACATGGGGCTCGACCGCATCCGTCAGGTGAAGGACGCGCTGGACCTCAAGTTCGCATGCCCGATCTTCACGGTGGGCGGCACGAACGGGAAGGGTTCGACCTGCGCGATTCTCGAAACGATCCTGCTGAAGGCGGGCTACCACGTGGGTTGCCACACCTCGCCGCATCTGCTCGAGTTCAACGAGCGCGCGCGCGTGGACGGCCAGCAGGCCAGCGACGCCGATCTGCTGCCGCACTTCGAAGCCGTCGAAGCGGCGCGCAATTCGCTCGCCAAGCCCGTGACGCTCACGTACTTCGAATTCACGACGCTCGCGATCATGCATCTGTTCGCCTCGCGCGGCCTCGACGCCGTGATCTTCGAGGTGGGTCTGGGCGGGCGTCTGGACGCCGTCAACGTGCTCGACACCGACTGCGCGATCATCACGAGCATCGACCTCGACCATACGGAATATCTCGGCGACACGCGCGAAAAGATCGCGTTCGAGAAGGCCGGCATCTTCCGTGCGGGCAAGCCCGCAATCTGCGCGGACCCGATGGCCCCGCAGTCGCTCATCGACCATGCTGAGGCGATCGGCGCCGAACTGTGGCTCTTCGGCCGCGATTTCCGCTACGAAGGGCAGCCGGGCAGCGAGCGCCAGCAATGGAGCTACGTGGGCCCGACGATGCGACGCTCGGCGCTCGCCTATCCTGCGCTGCGTGGCGCGAATCAGTTGATCAACACGTCGGCTGCGCTCGCAGGCCTCGAGGCGCTGCGCGACCGGCTGCCGGTTTCCGCGCAGGACATTCGCCTCGGCCTCGCCAACGTCGAACTGCCGGGCCGCTTCCAGGTGCTGCCGGGCAAGCCTTCGATCATTCTCGACGTCGGCCACAACCCGCACGCGGCGGCGGTGCTGGGGCAGAACCTCGGCAGCATGGGCTATTTCCCGTACACCTACGCCGTGTTCGGCGCGATGCGCGACAAGGACATTGCGGGCGTGATCGAGCACCTGAAGGGCGAGATCGACCATTGGTGCGTGACCGATCTGCCGCTGCCGCGCGCGGCTACAGCCGAACAGCTCGAAGAAGTGCTGCGCGAAGCGGGCGTGACGGACGGCCCCGACAGCAGCGTGACGCGCTATGAAAGCCCCGCTGCCGCGTTTCAAGATGCGCTAAAACGCGCTACCGAAAATGATAGAATTCTTGTTTTCGGAAGTTTCCTGACGGTTGCCGGGGTGATGGCCTGGCGAAAGTCACAGCAACACTGACCGCCCGGCACCCGCACGCCGCCCACGTAAGACAGGCCAGGTAGGCCAACAGCAAGCCATACATGGGAATTTTCTCGTTCGGCAAGAAAGATGACGCTGACGCGCCCCGCCGGCGCGGCACCGAGTCCGGCTCCAGCCGGCGCAGCAATCAGAGCGCGCGCGTGGAGCGGCGCAGCCGCCGGCCGGACCGGTCTGGCGACGCCGAGGCAATGCTGCTCGACCCCACGCTCCCTGAAAAGCAACGCGCGCGCCGCCGTCTCGTCGGCGCGATCGCGCTGGTGCTCGCGGCCATCGTGATCCTGCCGATGGTGCTCGATTCGCACCCGAAGCCCGTCACCGACGACATCGCCATCGACATTCCGAGCCGCCCGGCCGACAAGGCCGCCGCGCGCCAACACGACGCCGAAGACACGCAAGCCGGCGTCGCCCCCGACAATCCCGCAGCCGCCGAAGCGACGCCTGGCGCATCGGGTCTCGCGGCCGCTTCGGGCGCCGCGGCCACGCAAAACGCCCAGAACACGGATCAAACGCCGGCAACGCCAGCGATAAAGCCCGCCCAGGCGGCAACCGCTCCGGCTCAATCGACACAAACTGCGCAGGCGCAAAAGCCCGCTGCCAAGCCGGCGGCTTCGGCCAGCACGGCCGTCGCCGCGACCAGCAAACCGACGACGACCGCCGCCAACGACAGCGACGACACCAGCGAAGGCAACGGCGCGAAAGCCGGAACCAGCACGCCGGCGGCGCCCCCGGGCGCGCGTTTCGCCGTGCAGCTCGGGGCATTCTCGAACAGCACGACGGCGAACAATTGGGTCACGAAGTTGAAAGCGGCGGGCGTACCCGCATATACCGAGCAACGTAAGGAAGCGGACGGCACGACGCGCACGCTGCTGCGCGCGGGTCCGTTCCCGGACCGCGCCTCGGCTACGGCGGCGATCGCCAAGGTGCGCGGCGCCGGCCTGATGGCGGGCTCGAACGCCAACGCGGAATAAGCCGTCGATGTTCACCGCATTCGACTACGCTGTAATGGCGGTGATCGGCCTGTCGGCGCTGCGCGGTGCGTGGCGCGGCTTGATCGGCGAGATTTTTGGATTGATTGGCTGGATCGCGGCGTTGCTCGTGGCCTGCCGCTACGTGGACCACGTGGTGCCCTGGATTCCGGCGAACTGGCCGGGCGGGGCGCTCACTCAATGGCTGATCGCCTTTGCGCTGATCGTCATTGCCGTGGTGCTCGTGGCCGGCGTGGGCAACGCACTGATCGGCCGTCTGGTGCAGGTGAGCGGATTGTCCGGCGTGGACCGTTCGCTCGGGATGATGTTCGGCCTCGTGCGAGGCGTCGTGCTGGTGCTGATCCTCGTCGTCCTTGGCGGGCTGACCGAGCTGCCCCAGCAGGACTTCTGGCGCCACGCGCTGCTGCGGCCTTATGCCGTGCAGGGCGTGCTCGAACTGAAACCGTTGTTGCCCGAGGCGCTCGCGGCCTACGTTCACGTCTGATCAGAAACTGATCGGACGCGATGCGAGGCGAAGCTTCCCGGCAACACTGCCCATTTGCGGCGCCCGACCGGTGATGCAAGCCGGGGCGGCCCGCTACCGATTTCGCTTTTTTGAAGGACCTGCCATGTGCGGCATCGTAGGCGTAGTTTCCCGCTCTCCCGTCAACCAGCTCCTCTATGACGCGCTGCTGCTCCTGCAGCACCGCGGTCAGGACGCGGCCGGCATTGCCACCGCGAACGGCAGCACGTTCCATATGCACAAGGCCAACGGCATGGTGCGCGACGTGTTCCGCACGCGCAACATGCGTAGCCTCCCCGGCACCAGCGGCATCGGCCAGGTGCGCTACCCGACGGCCGGCTCGGCGTCGAGCGAAGAAGAAGCCCAGCCGTTCTACGTGAACGCGCCGTTCGGCATCGTCCTCGCCCACAACGGCAATCTCACGAACTGGCAACAGTTGAAGGAAGAGATGTTCCGTGTGGACCGCCGCCACATCAACACACATTCCGACACCGAAGTGCTGCTCAACGTGCTCGCGCACGAAGTGCAGCTCGCCACCACCGGCCTCGAACTCGATCCGGCGGCGCTGTTCAAGGCGGTTTCGGGCGTGCACCGCCGCCTGCGCGGCTCCTACGCGATCGTCTCGCTGATCGCCGGCTACGGCCTGCTCGCGTTCCGCGACCCGTTCGGCATTCGCCCGCTGTGCATCGGCAAGATGGAAACGCCGGAAGGCACTGAGTGGATGCTCGCATCGGAATCGGTGGCGCTCGAAGGCATCGGCTTCGAATTCGTGCGCGACGTTCGCCCGGGCGAAGCGGTGTTCATCGACTTCGACGGCAACTTCCACTCGCAGCAATGCGCCACGGCGCCGACGCTGAACCCCTGCATCTTCGAACTCGTGTACCTCGCGCGTCCGGACTCGGTGCTCGACGGCGTGCCCGTGTACAACGCGCGCCTGCGCATGGGCGACTATCTCGCCGAGAAGATCAAGCGCGAGTTGCCCGACGTGAAGATCGACGTGGTCATGCCGATTCCCGATTCGTCGCGCCCGGCTGCCATGCAGGTTGCGAACAAGCTCGGCGTGGAATACCGCGAAGGCTTCTTCAAGAACCGCTACGTGGGCCGCACCTTCATCATGCCGGGCCAGGCCATGCGCAAGAAGTCGGTGCGCCAGAAGCTCAATGCCATGGGCATCGAGTTCAAGGGCAAGAACGTGCTGATCATCGACGACTCGATCGTGCGCGGCACCACCTCGCAGGAAATCGTGCAGATGGCGCGCGACGCCGGCGCGACCAAGGTGATCTTCGCTTCGGCGGCGCCGCCCGTGAAGTACCCGAACGTCTACGGCATCGACATGCCCACGCGCGGCGAACTCGTGGCGCATGGCCGCACCGATGACGAAGTGGCGCGCATCATCGGCGCGGACTACCTCGTGTATCAGGACGTGGATTCGCTCAAGCAGGCCGTGCGCGATATCAATCCGGAGTTGAAGGAGTTCGAGGCTTCGTGCTTCGACGGCGACTACATCACCGGCGACATCACGAGCACTTACCTCGACAACATCGAGACGGCGCGCCTCGCACCGCAGGCGCAGTCGGACCGCGACGCCGCAAGCGACGCGATGGACGGCGGCTCCCGCTCGCAACTGCACCTGCAACTCTCGGTGGAGTGATCCCCGGCAAACGCGAGCGTGAGGCTCGCGTTCTCGCCGAATCCGAAAGCCCGCTTTCTGCCGATGCAAAAGCGGGCTTTTTTGCGCGTGTGCGTGCAGGATTGAAGCAGGATGGTTCAGGACAAGGAGAACTCGAACATGGACGACACCTTCAACTTCGACACACTGGCCGTTCGCTCGGGCACGCTGCGCAGCGAGTTCAACGAGCATTCGGAAGCGCTTTATCTCACGTCGAGCTTCTGTTTCGGCAGCGCCGCAGAGGCCGCCGAGCGCTTCAAAAACTCCGAAACCGCCTATACGTACGCGCGTTTTTCGAATCCGACCGTCACCATGTTCCAGGAGCGCCTCGCCACGCTCGAAGGCGGGGAAGCGTGCATGGCCACGGCTTCGGGCATGGCCGCGATCATGTCGGTGGTCATGGCTGCGCTGCAGGCGGGCGACCATATCGTCAGTTCGCAGAGCATTTTCGGCTCGACGCTCGCCATGTTCTCGCAGATCTTCAGCCGGTTCGGCATCGCGACCACCTTCGTCGACCCGACCGATCTCGACGCGTGGAAGCACGCCGTGCGCCCGGAAACGAAGATGTTCTTCCTCGAAACGCCGTCGAATCCGCTTACCGAAGTGGCCGACATCGAGGCGGTCAGCAAGATCGCCAAGGCGGCGGGCGCGCTCTTCGTGGTCGACAACTGCTTCTGCAGCCCCGCGCTGCAACAGCCGCTCAAGTTCGGCGCGGACGTGGTGATGCATTCGGCCACCAAGTTCCTCGACGGTCAGGGCCGCGTGCTGGGCGGCGCGCTGGTGGGCTCGAAGGCGTTCATCATGGAGAAGGTGTTTCCGTTCGTGCGCACCGCGGGTCCGACGCTTTCCGCGTTCAACGCGTGGGTGCTGCTCAAGGGCATGGAAACGTTGTCGCTGCGCGTGGAGAAGCAGTCGGACAACGCGCTTCAGATCGCGCGCTGGCTGGAGACACATCCGGCCATCAAGCGCGTCTTCTATCCCGGTCTCGAATCACATCCGCAACATGCGCTTGCCATGCGGCAGCAGAAGCTGGGCGGCGCGATCGTCTCGTTCGAAGTGAAGGGCGATACGGCGGAGCAGCAGCGCGCGAACGCGTGGCGCGTGATCGACGGCACGAAGATCTGTTCGATCACCGGCAATCTCGGCGATACGCGCACGACCATCACGCACCCGGCCACGACGACGCACGGCCGCATTACGCCTGAAGCGCGCGCGGCGGCAGGCATTACCGAAGGGCTGATTCGCCTCGCCGTTGGCCTTGAAAACGCCCAGGACGTGCGTAACGATCTGGCGCGCGGGCTTGATGTGGTGGAGTAAGCAGTAAGCTCTTTTAAACAACGGTTGTATGATCGTGCGCCGAACGCCGTTCGGCCCATTTCCATCTTGTTTTCCCGCGAGTTCGCCATGCCCACAGTTCGTGCGTTGTTCGTCTACCCCGTGAAGTCGTGCGGCGCGATCGCGCTCGACAATGCGCAGCTCGGCCTGAAGGGCATCGAGTGGGACCGTCACTGGATGGTCGCCGACGCAAATGGCCGGCTCGTCACGCAGCGCCAGTACGCGGCGATGGCGCGCATCGTGCCCACGTTCGTCGAAGACGGCGTGCGCCTCACCATGAAAGGCATGAGCGAAGCGCTCCATCTGCCGTTCGCGCCGCGCGGCGGCGAGGCGCGCGTGCCGGCCTCGGTCTGGGACGACGACTTCGAAGCGCTCGACGAGGGCGATCACGCGGCGCAATGGTTCACGCAGGCGATTGGCGCGCCGGTGCGCCTGCTGCGCTTCGCGCATGACGTGACGCGTCTTGCGAGCCGGAAGTGGACGAACGGCGAAGACGCGCCCACGCAATTCGCCGACGGCTTTCCGATTCTCGTGACGAGCGAGGCGTCGCTCGCGGACCTCAACGCGCGCCTCGCGGCGAAGGGCGCACCGCCCGTGCCGATGGCGCGCTTTCGTCCGAACATCGTGGTCGGCGATATCGGCGACGCATTCGAGGAAGATTTCATCGACACGCTCGCCATCGAATCCGCATCGGGCGGCGAGGAAATCGTGCTGCGTTTCGTGAAGCCGTGCGCGCGCTGCCCGATCACGACGATCGATCAGGAGACGGGCGAGCGCGACGCGCAATGGCCCACGGAACCGCTCGACACGCTGCAGGTATTTCGCGCCGATCCGCGCGTGGACGGCGGCCTCACGTTCGGCCAGAACGCGATGGTGGTGACGGGCGCGGGCAAGCACGTGGCGGTGGGCGCACGCGCGCAGTGGGAATACCGCTTCGAGGAATGAGCGGCGCGTGCGCGCTCAGTGTGGCGGCAGCGCGCGCCACTGGCCGGGCGCGAGCCCGAAGCGGCGCGTGAACGCGTGCGTGAACGCGCTCTGGTCGCCGAAGCCCACTTCGAGCGCGATGTCGGTGAGCGAGGCGCGCGGGTCGGCGAGCAGGGTGAGCGCGGTGTCGAGCCGCAGCCGCTGCAAGTAGCGATGCGGCGTTTCGCCGAACGCTTCGATAAAAAGCTGATGAAAACGCCGCATGCCGAAGCCGCAGTGCGCGGCGAGATCGGCGATGCGCAACGGCTGGGCGAGATGCGCGCGCAGCCACCGGTCGATACGGGCAAAGTCCAACCCGGCCGCCGCGCTGAACTGCTCGCCAGCGGCCACGCCGGTTTGCGCGATGAATGCCGCGCACAGGCGCGCCGAGGCGTCCCAGTGAAAGCGCCGCGCGCGCAGGTCGGCGCTGTCGCGAGGCGGCGCGGCCATCGCGGCGCGCTGCGCGATCTGGCTCACGAGCTGCGTGAGCGCGGGGTCGAGGCGCACGGCGCGCGCCTTGTCGAACAGCCGTTCGGGCACCGCGAGCGTGGCCGCGGGCAGGTCGAGCACGAGCTGGCGGTTATCGCCAATGCCCACGTAATCGTGTCGCGCGCCTGCCGGAATGAGCCAGGCGGAACAACTGTCGATGCGCTCGCCCTGGCCGTTCACGGTCATCTCCATCTCGCCGTCGAGGCCGAGCACGATCTGGTGAAAATCGTGCAGATCGGTTTCCTCGATCGCGCCGTAGCGGCGCAATTCGACGCCGGGCGCGGTGACGGGAGCGTGGTAATGCGGATTCATGATGACCGGTTGCGGTTGCAAAAAAGGCGAGCGCTGTAAAGCATCAAGCGGGCATCAAACTTCGAGCAGCTCGACTTCGAACACGAGCGTGGCGTTCGGCGGAATCACGCCGCCTGCGCCGCGCACGCCGTAGCCCAGATGCGGCGGAATCGTCAGCTTGCGCACGCCGCCCACCTTCATGCCCTGCACGCCTTCGTCCCAGCCCTTGATGACCATGCCGCCGCCCAGCACGAAGGCGAACGGGTCGTTGCGGTCCTTGCTCGAATCGAACTTCTGGCCGTCCGTCAGCCAGCCGGTGTAGTGCACGCTGACGGTCTGGCCGGCCTTGGCTTCGGCGCCGGTGCCTTCGGTCAGGTCTTCGTACTTGAGGCCGGATTCGGTGGTCACGGTAGACATGGAAAAACTCCTGATTCGAATAGTTGAACCCGTTATTGTAGGCGCTTTGCAGGCCGGGGCGGGCGGCAGCCTGCCGGGCACGCCGGTTGCTCGCTAGCCGCTGCCTATAATGGGGGACCGCTCGCCCGGCTTGAGGCGCAATAAGAGGAATCAGATGGAGCCGACTTCGCAAAACCGTACCGAGCGCACGGCGCGCCTGTGCGCCGAGACCGCGCTTTTCATGCGCGACCACGTGCTCTCGCGCGTCTCGCATGATCTGCGCAGCCCGCTCAATGCCATCCATAGCTGGGCTTACGTGCTCGAGCGCAAGATCGACAGCGCCGACGCCGCCGCGCAGCGCGCGCTGGGCGGTATTCGCACGGGCGTGGAGCAGCAGGTTCGGCTGCTGGAAACGCTCGTTGACACCACGCGCGCCGAAACGCGCAAGCTGCGCATCGAGCGCGCGCCGTTTGCCGTCGCGGCGCTGATCGGCGAAGCCGTGGAAGATGCCCGCGCCGCGCTTGGCGACACGCGCGGCGTGACGTTCGCGGTGCAGGATGCGACCGGCGCGGTGACGCTCGACGGCGACCGCCAACGCATTGCACAGGCGCTGTGGCTGATGCTGGTGTTCGCGGCGGAAACGAGCGCGCAAGGCACGGGCGTGACGCTCGCGGCCAGCGCGAGCGCAGCCGGCGCCCACCTGGAAGTGAACTGGCGCGCTACCCGCCAGGCGCTCACCGACGACGCGCTTGCGCACGTGCTGGAACCGTTCGCGCGCGCCCAGGCGAGCGAGCAGCAGGAAGCGGGGCGCTGCGCCTGGGTGCTGGCGCTGTGCCAGCGCGTGGCCGAAGCGCACGGCGGACGCTTCGCGGCGCCGGCTCTCGTGGGCGAGGGCGAGGAGACGGCGCTGGTGTTGGATGTGCCGCCGCTGAACGGGGCGTGAGCCGCAGGCCGTAGTGCGCGCGTCATCGCCTTTCATCCACCTTGCACATTTATACTGAGCGCTTCGTCCTTCGGAGCCATTTGTCTTGATCCAGCTTCTCGCCCTCATTGGGGCGTTCCTGCTCGTTGCCCTCAACGGTTTCTTCGTCGCGGCCGAATTCGGCCTCGTCAAGCTGCGCGCCACGCGCGTGCAGAGCCTCGCGCAGCAGCATGGCTTGCGCGGCCGGCTGCTCGCCAAGGTGCATGGCCAGCTCGATGCCTATCTTTCCGCGTGCCAGCTCGGCATCACGCTCGCGTCGCTCGGCCTTGGCTGGATCGGCGAGCCGGCGTTCGCGCAATTGCTGGCGCCGGTGTTCGAACTGCTAGGCGTGCAATCGGCGCAACTCGTCCATGCCATTTCGCTGGTGTTCGCGTTCACGGTGATCTCGTTCCTGCACATCGTGGTGGGGGAGCTTGCGCCGAAGTCGCTCGCCATCCGCCAGGCCGAGAAGATTTCGCTTTGGACGGCCATGCCGCTCTACGGCTTCTACTGGACCATGTATCCCGCGATCTGGCTGCTCAATTCGAGCGCAAACGCGGTGCTGCGTCTCGCGGGCCTTGCCTCGGAGCACGGCCACGATACGCACTATTCGACTGACGAACTCAAGCTGATCCTGCGCAGCCGCCGCGCCGCCGCACAGGCCGAGGCGAACGAGTCAATGCACGAGCAGCGGGGTACAAACGGCAAAAACGGCACACTGCCGCTGCTCCCCGCGCCAGCCGCGAACGCCTATAACGCCGACGAATGGAACACGCTCGCCCATTCGCTCGACTTTTCGCGCCTCACCATTTCCGACCTCATGCGGCCCACGCACGAAATGGTGGGCTTGCGCCGCGACCTGCCGCTGCGCGAGAACATGCAAATCGTGGCGCGCCATCGCTTCAGCCGCTACCCGCTGTTCGAAGACGCGACGGGCGAACGCGTGGCGGGTCTCATCCACCTGAAGGACCTGTTGCTTGCGCGCGAGTCGGGCAACGCACTCAGCGATCTCGGCAAGTTCGTGCGCCCTGTGCAGTACGTGCGGCCCGATACGCCGGCGCTGGCGCTCTTTCGCCGCTTTCGCAAAGGTGCGCCGCATTTCGCGCTGGTGGGGCACAAGGGCGCGCGCCCGCTCGGCTTTCTCACGCTCGACAATCTGCTTGGCGCGCTCGTAGGCCAGATTCACGACGAGTTTCACCAGGCCGACACCGACTGGACCCGCATGGACGACGGCACGCTGATGGGTCGCGGCAGCCTGCCCGTGGTGTCGCTGGAACAGGCGCTCGGCATCGATATCGACGAAGGGCGTGCGGAGTCGGTGGGCGGTCTGGTGATTCATGCGCTCAACGATCTGCCCACCGAAGGGCAGCGCGTTGAGTTCGACCGCTTCGATATCGTCGTGAAGAAGATGAAGGGGCCGCGCATCGTGCTCGTGCGCGTGTATCCGAAAGATCTCGACGACGAAGGCGGTTGAGCGTGCCTCGAGCGCGCATCTTAGCTGCGCGTGAGCGTCGAGAGCACGGCCACCGGCATGGCGCTCAGGATGTCGCGCACTGCAAGCGTGCCGCCTTCGGGCACCGTGTGCGTTGCGTCGCTGAGCCAGTCGTGCAACGTGGCTTGCGTGCAGCCCTTGGGCAGTTCAACGGTCGTATCGTCCCAGCGTGCGGGTGCGACGAGCGGCGTGTCGCCATCCAGCAGCCCCGCGGCGTGGCGCGTGCCGATCACGATGGCCCAAGCGTTGCCGTGATGGCGCGCGAACGCAATCACGTGTGAAGCCTGTGCGCCGTTCACCGTGAGCGGCAGATATTCGCCTTCGCGCAAGAGTTCCGGCATTTTCGCTCGCAGCGCGAGCAGGCGATGCACGGTGGCCAGCTTCACGTGTGCGTTGCGCCAGTCTTTCAGCTTTGCGGCAGGCGCTTGATTGTCGAGCGCGGCTGCGCGGGCCGCGTAGTCGACAGGGCGCCGGTTATCGGGATCGACGAGGCTGAAATCCCATAGTTCGGTCCCCTGATAAAGGTCAGGTACGCCCGGCGAGGTGAGCCGAAGCACCGTTTGCACGAGCGTATTGAGCGCGCCCGCGGGCGCCACGTGCGCGACGAACCCGGCAAGTGCCTGCAAGAAGCCGTCGCGCCGTTGCGGTGCGAGGATATCGAAGAGAAATGCCTGGCACTCCGATTCATAGGTTTCATCGGGCGAGAGCCAGTTCGTGCGCAGCTTCGCTTCGCGCAACGCTTTGAGCTGCCACTTCGACACACGCTCCGCCAGCGCATGCACGCCCGCTTTGTCGCCGGGGTCCAGTTCGGGCGGCCAGCAGCCCACGAGCGTTTGATAAAGCATCGCCTCAGCGGCGGGCCCAGGCGACCATGCCGCGCCGGCCGTCGCGTCGGTACGGCGATGTGTCTGGTTCAGCGCCGACCAGGCACGCAACGTGTTGCTCCAGTCGAGCGCGATCTCGCTTAGCACGGCGAGCCGCGCGCGCACGTCCTCGCCGCGCTTGTGGTCGTGCGTGGCCGTAGCGAGCAGCCCATAAGGGCGGCGCTGGCGCAGGCGGTTCGCCGCATGAAAGTCATGTGGCGTGCGCGCGAAATCGTCGGGGTCCGCGCCCACTTCGTTGCGCGAGAGCAGGCGTCCGTAGCGATAGAGCGCGGTGTCTTCCGTGGCCTTTGCCGCAAGCGGCGCGGTGAGCTGCGAGAACAGCGCAAGCGCCGTGCGTTGCGCAATAAGCGCATGGCTGAGCGGCGTATTTGCCTGGCTGTTGCCCGCATTCGTGTTTGCGCCGGCCGGCGCGGCGCGTGGCGGCTTGGCACTGCCGCCGCCGCCGCCGCTGTTGCCGCTACCGCTGCCGGTGTTGTTCGCTGCCGGCTCGGGGGCGCGGCCGCCTAGCCAGCCATCGACGAGATCGAGCGCCGCCAGGCTCGCGCGCGGCAGCGCGCGTCGCGCGGCTTCGAGCGCAACATCGAAATAACGGTTGTCGAGCGCGCCGCGCAAGCCGTTCACCGGATAGATCCGGTAGATCGGGAAGTACATGGCCAGATGCGCGGCCACGCGGTGCACCGACGCATAGGTGGTGTCGCGCGTGCCCGGCAGTTCGCGCGCGATACGGTGCAGCGCGCGAGTGGCATGGTCGAGTTCCGCGGGGAGATAGGCGGCCAGCATTTCGCGGCGCGCATCGAGCGCGTAGGCCGCGAACGGCCGGCCGTCGCCGGAGATGGCGGTCCACGCTTCGGCAAGCGGCGCGGCGCCCGCGGGATCGTGCAGAAACGCGCCCACGTCGTTCATGAAGTCGTAGCCTGTCGTGCCTTGCACGGGCCAGTCGTCGCGCAGCGTTTCGCCTTGCGCGAGAATTTTCTCGACCACGATGTACGGCGGCGTGGCACGCAGCGTGGCGAGCCGTTGCCGCAGGCGTTCGCAGTACTCGCGCGGGTCCGCGAGCCCGTCGATATGATCGATGCGCAAGCCGTCGATCACGCCGTCGGCGTAGAGGCGAAACATGAGCTTGTGCACGGCCTCGAACACGTCGTGGCGTTCCACACGCACGCCTGCGAGCGCGGTAACGTCGAAGAAGCGACGCCAGTTGATCTCGTCGGTGGCGGTGCGCCACCAGGCGAGCCGGAAGTGCTGGCGCTCCAGCAAGCGGTGCAGCCGGTCGCGCGGCACCGGGTCGCTACTTGAATAGGATTCCAGAACAAATTCGATGGGGTCCGTGCCGGCCCGTTCGACGAACGCGCGCAGCGCATCGCGCCCGGCGGCGGCGCGCTCCTGATCGTCGGGCTGGGTCGTGAGGCCCTGGAACGGCCCGGCGAGGGTGTTGAGATCGGCGCGGTTGGCGGACTGCAGGAGCGCTGCATAGTCGGTCGGGCAGATCGGGCACACGTGCGGCCCGTATTGCACGTAGAAGCGCGCGGCGACCGGGTCGAACTTCAGCTCGATACGGCCTGCCGCGAGTTCTTCGCCGTACTGTGCGCCGAGAAACGGCATCAGCACCTTGCCGCGCAGGGCGGGGTCGGGCGAGTGCCAGTCCACGTCGAAATGGCGCGCATACGCGCTGTGGCGCCCCCATTCGAGAATGTCGAGCCACCAGGCGTTGTGAGCGCCGCCCACGCCCATATGATTCGGCACGAAGTCGGCGACGATGCCCATGCCACGCTCGTGCACTTTCGCGGCGAAGCGGCGCAACGCGCCTTCGCCGCCCAGCTCCGCGCTCACCGTGCCGTAATCGACGGTGTCGTAGCCGTGCATCGATCCGGGCTGCGCGGTCGTGACCGGAGAAAGGTAGAGATGGCTCACGCCGAGCGCGGCGAAGTAGTCGAGCTGCGCGAGCGCGTCGTCGAACGTGAAGCCGTGATGGAGCTGCAGGCGCAGCGTCGCGCGAGGGTAGGTCATGGCGTCGGCTTCTTTTCGGGCGCGTATGGCGCGCCGCTGGCGGTTGGGTGGGCGTCATGCGCGCCTGCACCGGCGCTCGGGTCGACCTGCGTACGCGCGACGGCCTCGCGTGCGTGTACGACGGCTTGAACGCGCGCGGCAACGGCCGGATCGGTGAACAGCGACTCGACGGGCAGCGGCAGGCGGCGGCGCCAGTTCGGATGCTCGTCGATCGAGCCGGGCAGATTCGGCTGATCGGCCAACGCGAGCAGGTCTTCGAGCGGACAGGTGACGAGCGGGCTCCTCGTTGCCGCGACATAGGCGAGTGCGGCATTCACGGGCGGGTCGTCGGCTGGCGGCGGATTGGCGTCGTGCGGTGCGAGCCCGCTTTGCTGCAACGCGTGCCAGAGCGCGACGCGATCTTCCGCGCGCTGCGCGTGGTCGAGCGCGACGGGGTCGAGCCCATCGGCGCGCGGGAGCGTCTGGCCGATACGGTTGCGCCAGTCGATATCCGCGCCGCTCCACCAGCCCGCGACGGTCGCCAGATCGTGCGTGGTGGTCGTTGCAACGCCGTGGGGGTCCCAGCGCTCGGGCGCGAGAAAGCCCTTGCCGTCGCGCTCGAACCACAGCACGCGGATGCCATACAGGCCGTGCGCCGCGAGCCGCTCGCGCAGCCCCGGTGGCACGGTTCCGAGGTCTTCGCCGATCACGATCGCGCGATGACGCCACGACTCGAGCGCGATGAGCCGCACGAGGTCGTCGAACGGATAGCGCAGATACGCGCCGTGGCGCGCACTTTCGCCTTCGGGCACGAGCCAGAGCCGCCGCAGCCCGAGGATATGATCGATGCGCACGCCGCCCGCATGGGCGAACGCCGCGCGCAGCATGTCGATGAACGCCCGAAAGCCATTGTTGTGCATCGCGCGCGGCGAGAACGTGGTGAGGCCCCAGCTTTGCCCGGCCTGGTTGAAGATGTCGGGCGGCGCGCCGACCGACACGCGTTGCAGCATGTCCTGCGGCAGTGACCACGCGTGCGAGCCGCCGCCATCGCAGCCCACGGCGAGATCGGCGACGAGGCCGATCGCCATGCCGGCCTCTCGCGCGCTGCGTTGTGCGCCCGAAAGCCCTTCTGCCGCGAGCCATTGCAGGAAGCAATGAAAGTCGACTTCGCGCCGATGTTCCTGCGCGAACGTCGCCACGTCGGCGCTGCGCGGGTCGCGCAGCGGTTCGGGCCAGTCGCGCCAATGGCGCTCGCCGCCGGGGCCGTGCAGCATGGCCTCTTGCAGCGCCTCGAAACGCGCGTGGTCTTCGAGTGCTTCGCCGCCCTGCGCGCAGAATGCGGCGAACACAGCGGCGCGCGGCGAGCCGCTTGCACGTTCGTCCGTGTCGAAGCGTTCGTACAGCGCGCGCAGCACCTTGAGCTTGAGCGGCAACGCACGCTGCCAGTCCACGAGCGGTGCGTCTTCGAGTTCGCGCCAGGCGTCGCCCGCATTCGCGGCCACGCTCGCGTCGTGCGCGCCCTTGGCGCCAAAGACCGCTGCCGGGTCGATATGCGCGACATTGACCCACAGGCGCGACGAAGGCGAATAGGGGCTGAAGTGGCCCGGCTCGGCGCTGAACATCGCATGGGTCGGGCTCACTGCCAGCGCTTGCGCGCCGCGCCGCGCGCTTTGCGTTGCGAGCGTGGCGAGCGCGGTGTAGTCGCCGATACCGCCATCGCCTTTGCGTCGGAGTCCATATAATTGCGCGGCGAGCCCCCATAACGGCGGCACCGTGCCGCTGTCGCCATGACGCGCGCGCCAGGCGTCGGCAACCGTATGGCAGTGCGGCGGCGCGACCGCTATCGTCAGGCGATGGTCGTTGACCGTGAGCGTGTGGTAGCCCGGCTCCGCAAGCGGCGCGAGCAGCGCGCTCTCGCCGCGCGGCGAGGTGAAGCGGCCTTCGATATGCTCGCCGCTTTCAAGGTCGACACGATAGTGGCTGCCCGCGCGCACGACCGAAGGCGGCAGTTCGATGGCGCTGTCGTATTCGGCGGTGATGAGCGGCGGCAGGCGCCGCGCCGACTGCTCGGCGTTCAGCGCGGAAGCACTCTGGCGGATCTGCGTGGCATTGGCGCATGGCAGGCCCGCGCATTCGAGCAGCGCGGCGAGCGTGCTGTCCGGCACGCGCTGCACGGCGCCGTGCGCGTCAGTCCATTCGACCTCGAAGCCCGCGCGGGCGGCGAGAGTCGCGAGCGTTTCGCTGCGGCGCGCCGTGCTCATGCGTAGGGCTCCTCGCGATGAACGACGCGCGCATCGTGCTCGCTCGAATATCCGGGTACGTCTCCGGTGAGCCATGCGATGCACGCGCTCTCGGGCAGCACGCCATTGTCGGCATAGTCGCGCGCACGTGGCGGCGTTTCGAAGATCACCATGCCCTCGGGCCGCGGACTGAGCGGCACGCCGTCGCGGCCCAGGTTCAGCGCGATCGTGAGCGTTTCGCCGTCGTCGAGCCGCCAGCGCGCGACGAGCGCGGCGAGCCCGTTCGCGGCGTCGTCGGCCAGCACGGTGGCGCCGAGTGCTCGCGCGTGGCGCAGGCGCGGCATGAGCAAATGCGCCCGCACGCACAGCGCCGATTTGTAGAAGTGCATCCATTCGAGCCGTTCGCCATCGAGCGGCGCATCGGCGGGCGGCGACGAATTGACGAAGGTCTGCAGATCGTTCGGATCGGGGATGCGCGCGCGGCTCGCCTCGTCGTTGAACGCGCTGAATGCCTTGAATTCACGGCGGCGCCCTTCGCGCACGGCTTCGGCGAGCTGGCCGGTGAAGGCGGTGAAGAACTGGAACGGCTGCGTCGAGCCGTATTCCTCTTCCATGAAGAGCAGCGGAATTTGCGGCGAGAGCAGCAGCATGGCCGTGGCCGCGCGCAAGGCGTCGTCGTCGGCCAGCGTGCGCAGGCGGTCGCCGAGCGCGCGGTTGCCGATCTGGTCGTGGTTCTGCAAAAACATCACGAACGCGGTAGGGGGCAGGTGCGCGCTCGGTTCGCCGCGCGGCTCGCCCGCATGCACGGGCGACGGCTCGCCCTGGTACACGAAACCTTCGCCGAGCACGCGCGCGAGCTTGCCGATGGGGGAATCCGCGAACGCGCGGTAGTAGCCTTCCGATTCGCCGGTCAGCAGCACGTGAAAGCAGTGATGCGCATCATCGTTCCATTGCGCGCTGAAGTGCGATTCGAGCAGATTCGCTTCGTTGTGCTCGTTTTCGAGTACGAGGTGCACATGCCGGTCTGGCTCCACGCGCGCCTTCACATGATCGGCCAGCTCGCGCAGCCAGTTGGTGTTGCCGATCGCATGCGCGGCGTCGATGCGCAGTCCGTCGAAGCGATATTCTGTGAGCCAGTAGAGCGCGTTGTCGCAGTAGAAGTCGCGAACTTCGAAGCGGTCGAAGTCGAGTGCTTCGCCCCATGGCGTCTTCACGCCTTCGCGGAAAAACGGCTTGGCATAGTGGCCGAGCCAGTTTCCGTCCGGGCCGAAGTGGTTGTACACGACGTCGATGAACATCTGCAGCCCCAGCCCGTGCGCGGTGTCCACGAGCGCTTTCAGTTCATCAGGACTGCCATAGGCCGCGTGCGGCGCGTAGGGCAGCACGACGTCGTAGCCCCAGCCGCGCTCGCCCGGGTAATCGTTGAGCGGCATGAGTTCGACCGCCGTCACGCCAAGCGCGGCCAATGCGGGCAAACGTTTCATCACACCTTGATAGCCGCCCAGCGCGCCCACGTGCAGCTCGTAGATCACCGTCTCTTCCCACGGGCGTCCTTGCCAGTGCGCACGCTGCCAGGCGTAGGCGCGCGGGTCGAGCACTTCGCTCGGGCCGTGCACACCTTGCGGCTGGAAGCGCGATGCGGGGTCGGGTACGCGTTGCTGACCGTCGATGCAGTAGCGGTACAGCGTGCCCGGCCCGCACGGCGCCTGCGCTTCGAACCAGCCGTTGCCAGTTGGCGTCATGTCGAGCGGGGGCGCGTCCTTCACGTTTTCAAAAACGATCTGCACCGATCGACACGAAGGCGCCCAGAAGCGAAAGCGCGTATGCGGCTGCGTGTGCGCCGCCCCGATCAGCTGTGCGCCGAACGGCAGGCAATGCATGTACTGGCGGGCGTGCGGATCGTGCGAAAGCGGGGACATGGTCGATTCCTGGTTTGCTTCCTCGTTGCTTGCCTGACTCATCCAGTTTTCATCCGGCCGCGGCTTCGTCCGGGCCCGCGGGGGAGCCCGGCGCAGACGCGCCCGGCGTACGGCGCGGGTCCGGCGTCGGCGTGTCGTCGCGCGCGCCGTGCGGCCGGTGCGCTTCGGCACGCGCCGGACGGGCGCGCAGCACGGCGAGCGCTCGCGCGGCCAGCTCGTACGTCGTGTCGGGCAGCGCGTAGGGCGCCGCATCGGGACGGGCGGTATCGAGCAGCACCTCCCATGCCATGCGCGGCGCGGGCGCGGAGAACGTCACCGCACCCTGCGAAGCGTTCAGCATCATCAACAATACTTCCATTTGGCCGTGGAGTCCCGCTCCTGCGCGCCGCATCGTGAATGCGCTCGCTTCCGGGTCGTGCCAGGCCTCGGGCGAGAGCGGCTCGCCGCGTTCGTCGAACCAGTCGATGTCGTGCACGCCGGGCATCAGTTCGCGCTCGCCAAACAAAAAGCGCGTTTCGCGCAGCAGCGGGTGTTCGCGGCGCAGCGCGATCACCCGCGCGGCGAAACGCGTCATGGCCTTGCCCTGGGGCGTGTCGGCGAGCGCCCAGTCGAACCACGAAATATCGTTGTCCTGGCAGTACGCATTGTTGTTGCCGCGCTGCGTGCGGCAGGACTCGTCGCCCGCGAGCAGCATGGGCGTGCCGAGCGCGATAAGGAGCGTGGCCATCATCGAGCGGGCCACGCGCGCGCGCGTGGCGAGGATGGCCGGGTCGTCGGTGGGGCCTTCCACGCCCCAGTTCGCGCTCCAGTTTTCATTGTGGCCGTCGCGGTTCTCCTCGCCGTTGGCCTCGTTGTGCTTGCGCTCGTATGAAACGAGGTCGGCGAGCGTGAAGCCGTCGTGCGAGGTGACGAAATTGATCGATGCCCACGGCCGGCGTTTGCGTTTGTCGAACAGGTCCGCGCTGCCGGTCAGGCGTGCCGCGAGGTCCGCGCGCTGGCCCGGCGCGCCGCGCCAGTAGCGCCGCACGCTGTCGCGAAAACGGTCGTTCCATTCGGAAAAGCCGGGCGGATGGTTGCCTAGCTGGTAGCCGCCAGGGCCCACGTCCCACGGCTCGGAGATCAGCTTGCATTGCGACAGTACGGGGTCCTGGCGCAGCACGTCGAAGAACCCGCCGTTCGGGTCGAAGCCCGCGTGTTCGCGCCCGAGCGTCACGCCAAGGTCGAAGCGAAAGCCGTCGATGCCGTATGACGTGGCCCAGTGGCGTAGCGAGTCGGCGACCATCTGCAGCACGCGCGGATGCGAAAGGTCGAGCGTGTTGCCGCAGCCCGTGTCGTTGATGAAGTGGCGCTCGTCGCCGGGCACGCAGCGGTAATAGCTGGCGTTGTCGAGGCCGCGCCACGAAACGGTGGGGCCCATTTCGCCGCCTTCGCACGTGTGGTTGTAGACCACGTCGAGAAAGACTTCGATACCCGCCGCATGCAGCTGCCGTACGGCAATGCGCATTTCGTCGGTGCCATAGCCCACCAGGTAGCTAGGCTCGGGCGCGAAGAACGCGGCCGAGTTGTAGCCCCAGTAGTTGCGCAGTCCACGATCGATCAGAAACCGCTCGGAGAGAAACGCGTGCACCGGCAAGATCTCGATGGCCGTCACGCCGAGCTTGTGCAGATGCTCGATGAAACGCGGCGCGGCAAGACCTGCAAACGTGCCGCGCATGTGCGTGCGCAAGTCATGACGCAGCATCGAGAGCCCGCGCAGATGCGCCTCGTAAATCACGGTGTCGCCCCACGGCGTATTGGGCCGCCGGTCGCGCGACCAGTCGAAGTTGTCGTTCACCACGACGCATTTGGGCATGGCGGGCGCGGAATCGCGCCGGTCGATCGAGAGGTCCACGCGGTTCGAATGCGCGCGATAACCGTACAGCGTGTCCGACCAGCGGAACTGGCCGAGGAGTTGCTTCGCGTACGGGTCCAGCAGCAACTTGTGCGGGTTGAAGCGGTGCCCCAGATGCGGTTGATACGCGCCATGCGCGCGCAGGCCATAGACCGTGCCCGGATGGGCTCCAGGAAGATAGCCGTGCCACACCTCGTCGGTACATTCGGGCAGCGTGTAGCGAGTGCGCTCCTTGCGGCCGGTGGGGTCGAAGAGGCACAGCTCGATGCGCCAGGCGTGGGCCGAGAACACGGCGAAGTTGGTGCCAAGGCCGTCCCACGTCGCCCCGAGCGGCCAGGGGGAGCCGGGCAGCAGACGCTCAGGCGGACCGTTTGCCATGACGATGCTCCATGTGTTGTTCTTCGTTTTGCATCGGTTTCCTGATCAAATCCCCCCGCCGCGCAGCCTTATCGGCGCAGACGCAGGATCAGCGTGCCAAGCGGCGGCAGAACGAGCGCGGCCGACTGCGGCTTGCCGTGGCTCGCCACGCCCTCGGTGGCAACGAGACCCCCGTTGCCCATGTTCGAGCCGCCGTACACTTCGGCGTCGGTGTTGAGCGCTTCTTCCCACTGGCCCGGCTGCGGCATGCCGATACGGTAGCCGTGGCGAGGCACCGGTGTGAAGTTGCAGATGACCACGATTTCGCGGCCCGAGCCGTCTACGCGGCGCCACGCGAGCACGCTGTTTTCGTTGTCGTCGGCAACCAGCCACTCGAAGCCGCCGGGTTCCGAGTCGAGCGTGTAGAGCGCGGGTTCGCCCGCGTACAGGCGGTTGAGGTCGCGCACGAGCGTTTGCACGCCGCGGTGCAACGGGTCGTCGAGCAGGTTCCAGTGGGGCGTGCCGTCGTGATCGAATTCGGCCATCTGCCCGAACTCGCCGCCCATGAAGAGCAGCTTCTTGCCCGGGTGCGCCCACATGAAGCCGAAATACGCGCGCAGGTTTGCGAACTTCTGCCAGCGGTCGCCCGGCATCTTGCCGAGCAGCGACCCCTTGCCGTGCACCACCTCGTCATGCGAAAGCGGCAGCACGAAGCGTTCGGACCACGCGTAGACCATCGCGAACGTCATCAGGTGATGGTGATAGCGGCGATAAACGGGGTCTTCCTGCATGTAGTGCAGCGTGTCGTGCATCCAGCCCATGTTCCACTTGAACTGGAAGCCGAGGCCGCCATCCTCTGGGCGTGCCGTGACGCCCGGCCATGCTGTGGATTCCTCAGCAATGGTGATGACGCCCGGGCGCTGCGGAACGTATTGCGTTTCATGATTGAGGCGCTTGAGGAACGCGATCGATTCGAGATTTTCGCGGCCGCCATAGAGGTTGGGCACCCATTCGCCTTGCGCGCGCGAATAGTCGCGGTAGAGCATCGAGGCGACCGCGTCCACGCGCAGCCCATCCACGTGATAACGCACGAGCCAGGCGAGACCCGACGCGATCAGGAACGCGCTCACCTCGCGGCGTCCCAGGTTGTAGATCATCGTGTTCCAGTCGGGGTGATAGCCCTCGCGCGGGTCGGCGTGCTCGTAGAGCGCCGTGCCGTCGAAATCGACGAGACCGTGCGCGTCATTCGGAAAGTGCGCGGGCACCCAGTCGAGAATCACGCCAAGTCCCGCTTCGTGCGCGCGATCGACGAACGCCGCAAAGTCTACCGGCGCGCCAAGCCGCGCGGTGGGTGCGAACTGCGAAAGCGGCTGATAGCCCCACGAGCCGCCAAACGGATGCTCCGCCACAGGCATCAATTCGATGTGCGTAAAGCCCATGCCCTGCGCGTAGGGGATCAGACGCTCGGCGAGCGTGCTCCAGTCGGGCGCGGGAGCATCGGCGCCTTGTGTGGGCAGCCACGAGGGCGCGTGCACCTCGTAGACCGACATGGCCGCGCGCGCGTTCTGGCGTTCGGCGCGTGTTAGCAGCCACTCCTGGTCGCGCCACGCGTAATGGTCGATTGCTTCGACGGGCGCGACGATCGACGCCGTGCCCGGTGGGCATTCCGTCTGCAGCGCGCAGGGGTCGGCCTTGAGCGGGAGGACGACGCCGCGCGCACCAAGGATCTCGTACTTGTAGCGAGCGCCGGGGGCCACACGGGGAATGAAAAGCTCCCATACGCCCGCTTCGTGGCGCAGCCGCATGGGGTGACGCCGCCCATCCCACGCGTTGAAGTCGCCCACCACGGAAACGCGCTTCGCATTCGGCGCCCAGACCGCGAAGCGCACGCCGGGCACACCGTCGCACGTCAAGGGCCGCGCGCCGAGACATTCGAGCACCGCGTAGGGGTCGCCGTCGGCGAGACGCACGAGCGCTTCGTGCGAGAGTTGCGGTGCAAAAGAATAGGTATCCTCTATTTCCTGACTTACGCCGTGCCAGTCGACCACGAGACGGTACGGCACCGCCTCTGCGAGCGGCCCTGCATAGAGTCCCGCCGGATGCACGAGCGACAGTTCGCCGAGCGTATGGGCGCGGTCGCGCGCCACCACGCTCGCGCCGGAGGCGTTTGGCAGCCACGCGCGCACGTAGGGCGCGCCGTCCACCCAGTGCAGCCCGAGCACGGCGAAAGGATCGGCGTGGTAGGCGCCGGCGAGCGCGTCGGCGTCGTGCGGATTCAGGCCGGCTTGGGGCGCGCGGTCAACCATGGCCACCTCCGCCGCCATGCGTTTGCGTGTGCTGCGTGGACTGCGTGGGCGGGAGCCCGAGCACGCGCGCTGCCAGCGCGGCGAGGCCGCGCACCGGCAGTGCGAGCCAGGTGGGGCGGTTCGCCGCCTCGTAGCGGATTTCGTACGCCGCCTTCTCGATCAGGAACAGGTCGAGCAGCGCCTGCTCCTGCGAAGCGCTCACGAGCGTGAGCGGACCTTCGGCCACGGCCGCGCGGTATTGGCTCAAGAACGCTTCCGCCGCATAACCGCGGAAGCGTTCGAAGAGGGCGCGCTTGCGATCGACGACTTGCTGCGGTGCGTTTTCGAGCGTCGATTGCGCTGCCGCGCCCGCGTACGAGAGCGAGCGCAGCAGGCCCGCCACGTCGCGCAGCGGCGAGGTCTTCGCGCGCCGGTATTCGAGCGCGCGCGCGGGCTCGCCTTCGAAGTCGATCAGATAGGCGTCGCCCTGCGAAAGCAGGACCTGGCCCAGGTGGAAATCGCCGTGGATGCGAATGCGTACGGCCTTCGTGTCGTCCGGCACGAGTTCGTCGACTTTCGCGACGAGCGCCTTGCGGCGATCGATCAGGCTGCGCGCGAGGTCGCGGGCGTCTTCGTCGAGCGTCTGTTCGTCCTCGCCCGTATGCCGCGCGACGATGTCGAGCGCTTCGTTGAGCATGGTCTTCGTGTCGGCAACCCACGCACGCACGTCGCCGGGCGTGGCGGCAACGGGTGAGAAGGCTTCATCGTCGCTGGGCCGCGAGAGTAACGCATGCAGTTCGCCGAGACGCTTGCCAATGGCGCCGATCACCGTGCAGTAGCCTTGAACGGCTTCTTCCTCGTGTGCCTGATCGACGCTCGTGTCGTCGTCCATGGCGAGCGCGAGTTCGTCGATCGTGCGGCGCAGATAGTCGAGCGCCCAGTCCCACGCGTTGCCCTGGTTGTCGATGAAACCCTGCACGATGATGAGCGTGTGCGGCACCCCAGCAGGGTCGACGCGCACCACTTCGCCATAAAGCGGCGCCGTGTTCGCGTAGCCGAGTTTCGTGAGGTAGCGGCTCATTTCCGCTTCGGGGTGCACGCCCGCCATCAGCCGGCGCACGATCTTGAGCACGAGGGTTTCGGCGATCACGAGCGAGCTGTTGCTCTGCTCAGCGGCGAGCCAGCGCACTTCCGGCGTGTCGCCCAGGTCCAGTTCGTCGAGGCGTTCTGTCGGCTCGAAGCGGATGGTGCTCTGCTGCACCGTGGGCACCGCGGCGCGCTCGCGCAGCTTGCGCAGCACACCATAGGCGAACCACGGCAGCGAGAACGCGTCGGTCAAATAGCCCACGGTGCGGCCGCGCCGCACGCGCGAGAGCGCGAGCTGTATGTGCAGCGGCGTGGTGATCTCGGTGCCCCACGTGATGGCGATAGGGAGTACATAGCGTTCGCTCGTGCCATCCGCGAGTTCCGCTTCGATTTCCGTGAACGCGAAGCCCGCGCCGTAGATCGTCGTCAGTGCCGCGAGGCGCACGGCGCGCAGCGGCTTGTCCTTCGAGGCGAACCAGCGGCGCCGCGAGAGCCACGACGGCAGCACTTCGGATTCGAGCAGCCGCACGTTTTCAGGCGTCGCGCCCGCCTGGCCTTCACGCAGCACCACCGTCACGAACTCGGGCAATTGCTCGGAGGTCGGCTGGCTCCAGGAAGGCCGCTGATCGCCGGCGCTCAGGAGGAACCACAGGAAGCCGTAGGGCGGGAAGGTCAGCAGATAGGGGAGCTGACCAACCGCCGGGAACACGGAATCCGCCGTCATTTCCACGGGGGACATGCCTGCGAATTCGGAAAGATCGAGCTCCACCGCCTGCGGCGCGCGCGAGAGATTCGCCACGCACAGGATCGGCGCTTCACCGGGCATTTCGCGCAGGTACGCGAGAATCTTGCGGTTTGCGGGGCGCAGGAAGCGGATCGTCCCGCGGCCGAACGCCTGCCTGGCCCGGCGCGTGGCGAGCATGCGGCGCGTCCAGTTGAGCAGCGAATGCGGATCGCGGCTTTGCGCTTCGACGTTGATGGCGTCGTAACCGTAGAGGGAGCCCATGAGCGGCGGCAGCACGAGCTGTTCCGGATCGGCGCGCGAAAAGCCGCCGTTGCGGTCCGACGACCACTGCATCGGCGTGCGTACGCCGTCGCGGTCGCCCAGGTGAATGTTGTCGCCCATGCCGAGTTCGTCGCCGTAATAGATCACCGGCGTGCCGGGCATGGAGAGCAGCAGCGAGTTGATGAGTTCGATGCGGCGGCGGTCGCGCTCCATGAGCGGCGCGAGGCGCCGGCGAATGCCGAGATTCAGGCGCGCGCGGCGGTCGCTCGCGTAGGTGTTCCAGAGGTAATCGCGCTCGGAGTCCGTGACCATTTCGAGCGTGAGTTCGTCGTGATTGCGCAGGAAGATCGCCCACTGGCAGGTTGGCAGCAAGTCGGGCGTCTGCTTCATGATGTCGAGGATCGGGAAGCGGTCCTCGCTCGCAATCGCCATATAGAGGCGCGGCATGAGCGGGAAGTGGAACGCCATGTGGCATTCGTCTTCGTTGCCGAAGTACTCCTGCACATCTTCCGGCCACTGGTTCGCTTCGGCCAGCAGCATGCGGTTCGGGTAGTGCTCGTCAATCGCCGCGCGGATGCGCTTCAGAATACCGTGCGTTTCGGGCAGGTTCTCGTTGTTCGTGCCTTCACGCTCCACGAGGTAAGGCACGGCGTCCAGACGCAGCCCGTCTATGCCCATGTCGAGCCAGAAACGCATGACCTGCAGCACTTCGCGCAGCACGGCCGGATTGTCGAAGTTCAGGTCGGGCTGGTGCGAATAGAAGCGGTGCCAGTAATACGCGCCAGCCACGGGGTCGTGCGTCCAGTTCGACGCTTCCGTGTCGATGAAGATGATGCGCGTACCCTGGTACTTTTGGTCGGTGTCGGACCACACGTAGTAGTTGCGATGATTCGAGCCGGGCTTCGCGCGGCGCGCGCGCTGGAACCACGGATGCTGGTCCGAGGTATGGTTGATGACCAGTTCGGTGATCACGCGGATGCCGCGCGCGTGCGCTTCCTGAATGAAGCGGCGCACGTCGGCGAGCTGCCCGTAGTCCGGGTGCACGTTGCGATAGTCGGCGATGTCGTAGCCGTCGTCGCGGCGCGGCGAGGGGTAGAACGGCAGCAGCCAGATGGCCGTCACGCCCAGGCCCGCAATGTAGTCGAGCTTCGCGAGCAGGCCGGGGAAATCGCCTACGCCGTCGTTGTTCGAATCGAAGAACGACTTCACGTGCACCTGGTAGATGATCGCGTCCTTGTACCAGAGCGGGTCGTCGGAAAGCA
The DNA here is from genome assembly GCF_905220165.1 of Paraburkholderia sp. J10-1. Lineage (NCBI taxonomy): Bacteria > Pseudomonadati > Pseudomonadota > Betaproteobacteria > Burkholderiales > Burkholderiaceae > Paraburkholderia > Paraburkholderia sp. J10-1. Next base: position 645,535 of record NZ_CAJMYW010000002.1, read on the forward strand.
TCGACGGCTTGCCGCGCCGTTGCGCGGCGCGTTCCTCGTGGTGCGGGTCTTGTGCGGTCGAGTCTCGCGTGACGGTCTGCACGTTGGTTGCCACAGGCTCGTGCGTAGCGGGGTCGCGTTTCATGTCGCTCCTCCGGGCGGGAAGTCGGCGTCGAGTTCGGGATGGCCCTCGATGTGCTCATCGTATTCAGCAGCATGTTCGGGCAGCGGTTCTTCGCGCGGCAGGCCCTTCGCAGGCTCGATACGCCAGATCGCGAATGGGCGCGCATGCGGGTCGAGCCGCACGTGCTGCCAGCGCCCGTGCCACTCGAAGCGCTCGCCCGTCATTTCGTCGACGACGCTGAGCGCCGCGTGGTCGTCGAGGTGCCAGCGCTGGAACGTCGCCCACGAGAGTTCGAAGTCGGCGCCCTGCTCGCTGAAGGCGTCGAGATTGATGGCCACGACGAGCACGTTGTCGCGCGCGGGCGTGGCCTTCTCGAAGCAGAGCAGCGAGTCGTTGCGCGCGTCGAGGAACGTGATGCCAAGATGGGTTTGCAGTGCAGGGTTGGCGCGCCGTATGCGATTGAGTTCGGCGATCTCCGCGACGATATTGCCGGGACGATGCCAGTCCCAGGCGCGCAACTGATATTTTTCGGAGTCCAGATATTCCTCCGAATTGGGCAGCGCGCGTCCTTCGCACAGTTCGAAGCCGCAATACACGCCCCACAGCCCGGAAAGCGTCGCGGCTAGCGCCGCGCGAATCAGAAAGCTCGAGCGCGCGCCGGTCTGCAAATGGCGCGGATTGATGTCGGGCGTGTTGACGAAGAAGTTCGGCCGATAGAAGTCGCGCACGTCGGTTTGCGTGAGTTCCGTGAGGTACTCCGTGAAATCGCGCTTCGATTCGCGCCACGTGAAGTAGGTGTACGACTGCGAGAAGCCGAGCTTGGCGAGCCGGTACATGAGGCGCGGCCGCGTGAAGGCTTCGGAGAGGAAGATCACGTCGGGGTGGCGCCCGCGCACGTCGGCGATCATCCATTCCCAGAACGGCAGCGGCTTCGTGTGCGGGTTGTCCACGCGGAAAATGCGTACGCCGGTGTCCACCCAGAACAGAATTGCGTCGCGCAGCGCGAGCCACAAATCGGGCTTCGCGTCGTGCGCGTAGAACTCGGGGTTCACGATGTCCTGATACTTCTTCGGCGGGTTTTCGGCGTAGCGCAGCGTGCCGTCGGGCCGCCATGCGAACCAGGTGGGATGCGCCTTCAACCACGGGTGATCCGGCGAGCATTGAATCGCGAAATCGAGTGCGATTTCGAGGCCTTGTTCGTGCGCCGCGGCGAGCATGCGGCAGAAGTCCTCGAGCGTGCCCAATTGCGGATGCACGGCGGTATGGCCGCCTTCGGCCGCGCCGATTGCGTAGGGGCTGCCCACGTCGCCGGGCTGCGCATTGAGCGAGTTGTTGCGCCCTTTGCGGTTGGCGAGGCCGATGGGGTGGATCGGCGGGAAGTACAGCACGTCGAAGCCCATTTCGCGAATGCGCGGCATCTTCGCGATCACGTCGTCGAAGGTGCCGTGGCGCGATTCGTCGTCGCTCATCGAGCGCGGGAAGATTTCGTACCAGCTTGCGAAGCGCGCCGCGGTGCGCTCCACCTCCACGCGACCCACGATCGTGTCGCGCGAAAGGAACGGGCGGTGGTGCGCGGCGCGCACCGCGGCCGCCGTGGAAGGCGCGGCGATGATCGCGCAACGTGTTTCGGTGTCCGCAGCAATAAAGCGCTTGACGATGGCATCGAGTGTTTCGTTGATGCGCTTCTGGTCGTCGTCGCCCGTGCCCGATGTTTCGGCCGTGGCGAGCACGAGAGCGAACAGGCGGCTCGCTTCCTCCAGCTCCAGATCGACAGGCTGGTTCGCCACGCGCTTCTTGTGCAGATGTTCGGCGAGCGAGGCGAAGTCGTCGCGCCACGCAATCACGACATATTCGTAGCGTCCCACGCGATCGAGCGGAATGTGGCCCGCCCACAGGTCGGTGCCGGCGGGCGGCACGGGCGTCATGGCCGACTCGTGCCACGCGGTTTCGTCGGCGGCGCGCCAGAGCACGGCGGCGTCGATGCGGTCGTGGCCCTCGGCAAAGATCGCCGCGCGCACTTCGCAGCGTTCGCCCACGGTGCGCTTCGCGGCGAAGCGGCCGTGATCGACCGAGGGCTGTGTGCTCTCGATGGCGATGCGGGGCGCGGCGATCGCCTCGAGCACGCTCTTGTGGCCGCTCGTTGCCGTCTTGCCGCGATCTTCGGGCGGCGCGAGCACCACGAGCGGGCTCGCGAGCGCGCGGAAGATCCAGCATGCGCCCGCGGGCAGCGCGAACGTGTCGGGGATCGCGCTCGCGTCGCGCGACGCGGGCAGGCGCGCGCCGCGCAGTGTTTCGGCATCGAGCGGCGCGAAGCGCGTGAACCCGCCGGGCACGCCGTCGAGCAGGCGTGAGAGATCCACACGCACAGGCGCGGCAAGCGCGGGATTGATGAGCGTAAGCGTGGCGTCGCCCGCGTCGCGCAGGTCCGCACGGTCGCCGCGCAGGAGCGCCGCGACGCTGGCCCCCGGGCCATTGAGCGCGCGCAGCTCGCCGTTGGTTTGCAGTGTCCACGTTTCGCGTTGCAGCGCGTTGGCGTGCGCGACATCGGCACTCAGATCGAAGGGTGCGCGCGCTTTCGCGGCTTCCCACGCCTGCGCGCTGTTGCCGCTGTGCGCGGTCGCTTCGTCCACGCCGTATTCGAAGCCCATCGGCATGAGCCAGCCGGTTCCGAGCGCGGCGGATGCGCGCAACATGCGGCGATACGCGCGTTCGACGGCGCGCGCATCGGCGGCGCCTTCCTGGTCGTGCGCGTAGCGTGCGCCATAGGGCGCTTCTGGAAACGATATCGGCGAGCCCACGCGGCGCAACGCGGCGTGCTCCTCGACCATCCAGCTCGACGAAAAGTCCCACCAGCGCAGCGAGGAAAAGGCTGCGTCGAAGCCTGCACCTTCGAGGTGCGCGAGCGCCTCACGCGGCAGGCCGGGTGTCGCGGCTAGCCAGCGCGTTTGTGGAAAGCGTGCGCGTACGGCATCGAAAATCGCGCGCAGCACATGGGGCGGCGTGCGGTGCGGCGAGTCCACGCGAAAGCCGCCGACGCCCGCTTCGACGAGCGCGGTGGCGCGCGCGGTCCACCATGCAATGAGCGGTGCGCTCGCGCGCTCGAAATCGGCATAGGCGACGTTGGCTTCGCGATGGCCGTGGCGTGGGTCGAGGCGCGCGTCTTCGGGCTCGAAGGGGTGGAACCACTCAGGATGCGCGCCGTAGAGCGCACCGTCGGCGGCGCTGCGGTCGAGCACGAGATCCGCGAGCAGCGTGACGCCGCGCGATTGCGCCGCGAGGGCGAGTTCGCGCATGGCATCGTCGACGCAAAGCGGGGAGCCGAAGGCCGCGTGCAGGCGCGTATGGTCGGCGACGATGCGGTCGTCGCCCGATGCGCCCGCGGCGAACAGCGCGCCGATCAGGACGTGATCGAAGCCCAGTGACGCCGCGCGGGCGATGTGGGCCGGCCACGCGTCGAGGGGTCCTGCAAGGACGGAATGGACGAAGTAGATCCGCGGCGCATAGGCGTGGGGAGGTTCCATCGGTCGTATTCCAGGTACGTCAGGCGAAGGGGATGCACGACGGGGTGAGCCGCAATGCGATCGCGCCGCCCGGGGGCTGCCGGAGCGTGCCGCGCTGCGCGTGTGGACAGGCACCTGTTCAGAGTAGTGCAAGAGCAGGCCGGAACCAAACCGCTTGCGCCGCGTGGCGACTTGCGGGGAAGGGCAGCAAGGCACATGCCCATGATGCATGAGGGCGCGCGCCGCTGCGCGCAGATGGACATTCGCAGGGTCCTGGGCGCAAGGACAGGCGAATCGACAGGAGAAACCCGCGTGGATTGCCGGTATCCGTTGCACCGGCGAAAAAAGGAAAAAGGAAGGCTTAGCTACCGACCATGCTTGCGGCGATGTTCACGCATAGCCCTAGCACAGAAACGTTGAAATAGAACGACAAAATCGATTGCGCAAGGACACCGCGCCGCGCGCTGCGCCCGCGCAGGCCGATATCGGCGGTTTGCGAGGCGCACGCGATGGTGAACGAAAAGTACAGAAAGTCCCAGTAATTCGGCGTGAGTTTTTTGTCGGGAAACACGAGGGCGGGCTCGTTGGGATCGGAGCCGTAGTAAAGGCGCGCGTAGTGCAGCGTGAATATCGTGGGAATGAGAAACCACGCTCCGATGAGCGTTGCGCCTGTGAGCAGCGAATGCAGCACTTTCGAGGCCGTGCCGAGTTCTTTCGTCGTGCCCAGTTCGATGACGATGGCGACGATGCTCGCGACCGTGGCCGTGCAGATCAGGAACAGCACGGTGCCCGCGTTCTGGTCTTCGCGGCGGGCATTCGCGCGCACGCTCTCTTCGTTTGCGAACACCATGTGCAGCCAGATCAGCACAAGGTAGGTCCACACCGTGGCGTCCCAGCCTAGCAACACGCGCGCCGAAGTGCGGATCGAGGCGGGTGCGAACGTGCCGAGCACGATGCCCACGGCGATGGCGATCATCATGTGCGGCCGGTTGCGCAGCACCTGCGGGATGAGCTTCATGGCGTGACGCGCGAAGGGAGCGGGGTGATGAACGATTGCGGCGATTCTACCGTGCGAGGCCTCGAGCGGTAGCGCGCTGTTATGCCCGGCATGCAGGCTTTCGGTTTGTCTTATCGGGCCATAACGGGCTATATTGCTTGCGCAACGCGGCAAGGTGCTTTCGAAATCAGCGCAACGACGGGTGCATATGCAGTGATCCGCGTTCAATGACGATAGCAAACGTTTTTTCGTTGCCAGGCATCAAACGTCGCCCCTCGGGCGGCAAGGTCATGGCGGCGTGCCCTCCGATACCGTGACCGCTGCGCTCAAGACCGATCAGCCGGAACTCGCCTCGATGGTGGGCGACGTCATGCGCGCGTGGTATCTCGGTCTCGTGGGCGAGACGCCGAACGTGCAGGTGGTGGCCTTCGAAAAGGCGTTGATGTTCGACCCGGTCGACGACGTGCTCACGATTGCTTCGTATTGCCGCGACGTGTCGTTCTACAGGACGCACAAACCCGCTGGCGAATAGCGGAACAAGAAGCGAAACAACAAGCGCGCATATAGCGGATCGCGCCGGGTCCCCACAACGAAAGCCAACGGTAGAGGTCGACAACGTATGCGCAGATCGCGCAGCTTTTCGGCGGCATGGACATTGCGCTCGACGACACCTTCGCGCTCAACCATCACATCATGGGCACGACGATCATGGGCTGCGCCACGAGCTTTGAAGCGAGCCAGACGATGAAAATAGCGAAGTCCCCCGCCACGGCCACCGCCAATCACGAGCGAGACAGACGCGCGCGTGCCGCCATCGCGGCCGCGCTTTTCTGTGCCTTTGCGCTTTATATCGCGTGGCACGCGTCGCACGAATCGCAAACGCGTCCCATCGACGAACTGCCGATGTCTACGGCGCGCGGCGACGATACCTCCATACCGAATGCGGACGTGGACAAGTCCGACCTCATCAAGCGCGGCGCCTATCTCACGCGCGTAGGCGATTGCGCCGCGTGTCATACCGCCGACCCAGGCCGCCCCTTTGCGGGCGGGCGGTCCATCAGCACGCCGTTTGGAAAAATCTACACGCCGAACATCACGCCGGACCCCGACACCGGCATCGGCCAATGGAGCGATACCGACTTCGTGCGCGCGCTGCACGAAGGCATCGGCAAAGCCGGCGAGCGGCTCTATCCCGCGTTCCCTTACGTCGAATTCACGCGCATGACCGAGCAGGACATGCTCGCGATTCGCGCGTATCTGAACACGCTCGCGCCGGTGCACTACAGGCCGCCCGCGAATGAGCTGCGCTTTCCGTTCAACCAGCGCTGGCTGATGATCGTGTGGAATCTCTTCAACTTCAACGAAGGCCGCTTCGTGCCGGACCCGAAGCAAAGCCCGCAATACAACCGCGGCGCCTATCTCGTCGAAGGCCTTGCGCATTGCGAGGCGTGCCACACGCCGCGCAATTTCATGCAGGGCCTCAAGACGACCGAGCGCTTCTCGGGCGCAACGCAGGCGGGCTGGCAGGCGTACAACATCACGCCCGACCGCACGAGCGGCATTGGCAACTGGAGCGACGACGCGCTGATCGCCTACCTTTCCACGGGCATCGCCGCGGGCCACGCGAGCGCAGCGGGCCCGATGGCAGATGTTGTCCAGCATTCGACGCAATATCTGAAGTACGAAGACTTGCGCTCGATCGTGGCGTATCTGCGTGCGCTGCCGCCGGTTTCGGGCGGCGTGACGCGGCCGCGCGATGCGTGGGGCATGCCGGCCGCTGACGACATTACCAGCCTGCGCGGCACGGCCGTCACCACCGTCAGCGGCCTGCAGCTCTTCGCGGTGAACTGCGCGAGCTGCCACCGCTGGACCGGCGAGGGCGTGGGGGGAAACGTGCTGGGAGCGCTTCCATCGCTCATTCACAACAGCGTGGTGGGCGCGCCGAGCCCGGACAACCTCGCGATGGTGATCCTGCACGGCGTGAGGCGCCAAACGAAGGACAGCGACATGCTGATGCCAGCGTTCGCTGATGAATTGAACAACGAACAGGTGGCGGCCATTTCCAACTACGTGACGAAGCGGTTTGGCAACCCGCAGGCCACGCTCACGGCCGATCAGGTCGCGGCGCTGCGCGCTCAGCCCCAGTAATTCCGGGGGGCGCGGGGACTTTGCGCCACGCGCACGCTGGCGGCAACACCAGCGACGGCCACAAGCGCGTATGCTGTAAGAGCAGGCACGCCGCTTGCGTGCAGTCTGCCTCGTGACGCGCCCCTCGCAATCGAGGTCGAAACGATATTTGGCGCTCATATGGCCCACTCACACAGCGCTATGATGAAGTGATGACGCATACACCTGACGCTCTCGTGCAGCACCATGCCGCCAACCTTGCAGGTCGCGATTTCGTTGTAGGCGACTTGCATGGTTGCGTGGAGGCGTTGCGCTATCTTTTGCGCGAAGTGGAGTTCGACACGGCGCGGGACCGGCTGTTTTCGGTGGGTGATCTCGTTGACCGGGGCGAACGCGAGCAGTGCGAACAGGCGCTCGCGTTGCTCGATAAACCATGGTTCTACGCCGTGCTCGGCAATCACGAAGACGCGTTGTGCGCCGTGGCCGAAGGGCGTATGCCGCGCAATCGCTGGTATGGCATCGGCGGCGGCTGGGCGCAGAGCGTGCCTGACGCCGAACTCGTGAAGTATGCGCACCGGCTGCGTCAATTGCCGCTGGCACGCGTGGTGGGTGAAGGCGAAAAGCGCTTCAACATCATTCACGCAGAGTTTTTCGGCGACGATGCTGCACTCGACAGCGGCCAGTTCAATTCCGAAGTGCGCGAGCGCATGCTGTGGGGACGCGATCTCGTGCTCGGCACTGGCGATCCGGCGCGCCACGCGCTCTCGCTCACGTTCTGCGGGCATACGCCGGTGCGTGAAGTGCGGCAGATCGGCTCGCAGGTGTTCATCGACACCGGCGCGTTCATTACCGAAGGACGCCTTACCATGGTCGAGGCGCTCACGTCGCGCATCTGGTCGGTCTCGCAGGTCGAAGCGCTCGCACACGGCGCGGCCGCGATCGTGCTGCCCTGAGGCTTGCCTTCGGGCTACACGATGCGGTTCAACTCGAACACCATGTCGATGATGTGCCCATTCCAGTTGTATTCCAGATACGCCGCGTGATGGCACGCGCGCAGCAGCGTCGTGCTGAGCGCGGCGAGGCATTCGCCGTCCTCGTCGCGCACCGACGGATACGCAATGCCGGGCGCACGCGCCTCGCGGGCGGCGCGGCCTAGCGCCTGGCCGGCTGTGTAGTCGTCGGGCGAGAGCACGCTCGGGTCGAGCGCGGGGTCGCCGCGCAAATCGATCACCTCGCCCTGCGCCATCACTGTGTAGAGCCGCATTTGCTGCCGGATGGGCGGCTCATTCGTGGCCGCAAGAAAAAGCGCCGAGTGATAGCGTGTTTCCGCTACGGCGGTGGCACGCGAGCGCGCGCAGTAGAACACGCCGTAGGTGCCGTCGGAAAAACGGCTGCCCTGCGGATTCAGATGCGTGAAGGCCGCCATGATCGGGCCATAGCCCGGGCCGAAGCGGCGTTCCTCGCGTGGCACGAGGTCGAGGTCGCCGGTTTCGGTGCGCAGGCGGTCGTTGGTGAGCGCTTCGAGCGCATAGAGCGCCTCGAAGTCCTCGACAGAGGCCACGCGGTCGAACAGGTTCACGGCCGGAAAACGAGTGGGAATCACCCTGAACGCGGGTGACCAGGTGAGCTGCGCGCTGCGCCAGCGGTCTTGCCAGTTCGATTGCGTCACGCCCAGCCGCCTCGCATTGCGTCGAGATACTGGCGCACCGCCACGAGGTCGCTGACATTGCCGGCCAGCATGCGGTCAAGCGCGCGCCGGCCGCCAAAGGGCGGCGCGCTGTTGGGGCGCTTGATCCAGGTGTCGGCGGAGGTGGGTTGGGGCAGGAGAATCTGCAGCGCCTTATAGATGCCGAGTAGCAGCGAAAGGCGTTCGAGTGTGTCGCGGCCAAGCCGGGCGGTTTGCGGGGACTGCTTCCACTTGAAGAACGTGGATCGGCCCGGCGAGCCGAGCAGAGTAATCTGCTCTTCGGCGCTCAGGTCCCAGTCGCTCGCAATTCGGAAGAATGCCCTGAGCCCCGCCGCCGACATTTCGGTGAGCGATGGCTCGGCGCCGGGGCGGCGCGACGGCGTAACGGAGGCAGTGGCAGGTGGCATGGTGGTCGAGTCCCGAAATGAACTTTTAGTTGATATTAGTCCATATGTAGATTATTGCAAGTTTTGACTCGGTATAATCCTCGCCGGACATCGAGACGGCATATGGGGAGAGACGAGGTGCGGGCAGGCGTATTGATGGTTGCGGCAATGATGCTTGCCGCGCCGGTGTGGGCATCGGGGCAGGCGAAAACGGCAGGGGCGCATGGGGCGCACGCATCCAAAGCGCGCGGCGCGCATGGTGCTGGGGCTTCGCACACGACTGGACGCTCTACACATGTAGGCGCTTCCGCGCATGCGAGCGCCCCGCACCACGCCGTGAAGGCCGGCAAGCCATCGCACGATAAGGGTCACACCGCGGCGCAGCGGCATACGCCCGGTGACGTCCATGCGGCGGCACGAACGCATCATCCGGCTTCTGGCGCGGCACCCGCGCCCAAAACGGTCACGCAAAAGCGGCCCGCGCCGAAGCCGGCCGCGGTGCGTCCCGCGCCGCATCGCAAGCTCGTGGTGGATGCGCCGCCGCCGCACATCCAGCGCGCGATTCCCGCGCCGCACGCACTGCCGCCCATCCTGAGCTGAGAGTGGTTCAGCCCGTGCCGAGCCCCGAAGCGAACAATTGCAGCGTCGCGGCGGTCCTGGGCTCGCGCACCCGCGAGTGAAGCATCACTTGCGAAGCCGGCAACGCGGGCAAGCCGAGCCGCGCACCGACGTCGATGAGTTCGCGCGGCGCGACGCGGCGTGCCAGCGGCGACACCGCAAGACCCGCTGCCAGCGCGGCACCCACCGCCGCGACGCCGCCACCCACAAATACTTCCGTCCACGCCACGCCTGCGGCGTCGAGCGCGCGAACCGCCGCGGCCCGCACTGCGCACGGCGCGGCGAGCAGCGCGAGCGGCAGCGCCGTGCCGGGCTGCCACTGCCACTGCGGTGCCGCCAGCCAGACGAGCGGCTCGGCGAAGAGCCGCCGGGCATCGCCGCGCGGCGCCTCCTCTTCCTCCTGACGGACGATAACGGCATCGAGCCGCCGCTCGTCGTACTGCGCGAGCAACTGCGCGGAAAGCCCCAGATGCAGCTCGATCACGAGCCCGGGATCATGAATGCGAAGCTGGGCGAGCTGGCGGGCCAGGTTCGCGTCCGCGACATGCTCGCTCAGGCCGAGCGTGAGCCGCCGCTCGTCGCCAGAAAGCGCCCCGAGCGCGCGCTCATGCGCGCCGAGAAGGTCGCGCGCTGCGGCGAGGAACGTGAGACCGTCCGCCGAAAGCCGCACGACGCGCGGCGTGCGCTCGAGCAACTGCTTGCCCAGATGCGCTTCGAGTCGCTTGAGCTTGAGACTCACGGCCGATTGCGTGGTGTCGAGCGCGTCGGCGGCGCGCGTGAAGCTGCGCAGCTCGGCGACGAGCACGAAGGCGCGCACGGCGTCGAGATCCAGTGGTTTCATTTCAGATGAAAATGGATGAAATATCTATCTATGTCTGTTTGTGATGATAGATCGCGCCTAAGCTGATGTCACGTCAAACCCATCGAAGAAGGAGCTCGACATGCCATTCACTCGTATCGCTGTTCGTGCAGGCAAGCCCGCCACGTACCGCAAGGCGCTCACGCAGGGCATTCATCAGGCGCTCATGGAGGTTTTCAAGGCGCCCGAAGACGACATCTTCATGGTCGTCACTGAACACGATGCCGATAACTTCGTGTTCGGCCGGCATTACCTCGGGATCGAGCGCAGCGACGATCTGGTCATGATCCAGATCGCGGTGAGCAATACGCGCGGGCAGGATCAGAAGAAGGCGCTATTCGCGCAGATCGCCGAAAACCTCGCGCGCGATCCGGGGGTGAGGCGAGAGGACGTGTTCGTCAATCTCGTGGATGTCGCGCGGGAAAACTGGTCGTTTGGGAACGGGGTGGCGCAGTACGCGACCTGAGCGAGCGGTTTCGTGTTGCCGCCGTCAACGTGCCTCGCGATCGCTTTCGCGAGGCCGCCGTATTACCACTTCTTCTCGTCGAGCAGGCGGTCGAAAAGCCGTTCGCGCAACGCGTCGGGCACGGCGGAAAGCCCGAGCAGTGCGCTGAACGCAATACCGCTCGCGGCAAAGTAGCGTAGCAGCGAGAGTTCGAGATCGCGTGCCTCGGCCTGCAGCTGTTCCATCTTGGCCGTGTCCTGGGCCTTCAGGTCTTCGAGCAGCGCCGGGCTTTCGACCAGGGCCGCGAGCACCGCGCGCGCCACCGAGTCCGGCTGGTTGATCGATTCCCTGAAAATCGCGATCTGCGCCGACAGCACCGGTTCTGCGAGGGCCTCGCCGCCGGCGGCCAGGTGTTCTTGCGCGATCTGCGCAAATTGCTCCCGCTGACGATCGAGCAGCGCGCGCAGCACGCCCAGTTTGTTGCGAAACTGGTGCAGCAGCCCACCCTTGCTGATGCCGCTTTCGCGCGCGAGCGCATCGAATGTCAGGCCGCCGACTCCGTCGCGGGTCAGGATGGCAAGCGCCGCGTCAATCGCCTTTCTGCGGGAAATCTCGGAACGTGTCTGGTTATCCATGGGCGTGATTGTACCCCTGCATGATTCCGTAAACAAACCGGATAGACGGTTTACATATTTTTAGACCGATGCTACGCTTCGTCTCGTCTTGAACCCGGCCGGATGCCAGGCGGTATTCGGTCATTTTTAAAAGGATGCCTTCGTGCTCAACAGCCGCCTTCTCCCTATGTCATCGGCTTGCGTAGTATTCCTAACGTTATCCGCCTGTGCGGGCGTGCAGCCCGTTGCCTATGGCAGCCTCGCCTCATCTTCCCAACTCAAGGAGAACCGGGACAGCGACGCCGCCCAAACGCCGTTCCGGTACGCGGCGCCGGTGCTCTGGTCGCGCTATTCGCAGGTCATCGTCGATCCGGTCGTGGTGTATCAAGGCGGCGACAATCAGTTCGGCGACTTGTCGGATTCGGACAAGGACGTGCTCGCCGCCTACATGCACAAGACGTTTGCCGATACGCTGTCGAGGCGCTTCGACCTCGCGAACGAGCCTTCGCCCGCTACGCTGCGCGTGAAGCTCACGTTGACCGGCGCGGAAAAAACGACTGCCGTGATCGGCCAGGCAATGCACTTCGACATCGCGGGCAATCTCTACAACGGTGTACAGGCGATCAGGGGCGGCAAGGGGGCGTTCAGCGGATCGGTGTCGTATGCCGTGGAGGTTTACGACAGTGCGTCGGGCCGTCTGCTGCGCGCCTATGTGACGAAGCAATACCCGAATGCGATGAATCTGGCCGCCGCATTCGGCACCCTGAGTGCGGCGAGGACCGGCATCGACAAGGGCGCCGATGCGCTCGTCGAGCAGCTGCGCTAACGGGCGCGCGGTCGTGAGGGCGTTGTGAATGTCCGTCGGCGGTGGCGCTCCGCTGTCTGGGCTGCCTGGCTTTTTGCGAACCTGGCTGGCGGCCTGATGTTGGCTCAAACGCTGGCTCAAGCGCTGGCGCAGCGCAGTACGCGCGTGACGGTGAGCTTTGCGTCCGGCGCCGGGCTTGCTGCCGGGAAAACGCCGGTGCGATATCGAGGCGTGGCAATTGGCCAGCTCGAACATTTGCGTGCGTCGGCAGACGGTCAGCGCGTCGATGCCGAACTGAGACTCGATGCCGCCGGGCAACGTGTCGCGACGTGCGGCACGAAATTCTGGGTCGTGCGTCCGCGCATTGACGTGAAGAACATCTCGGGGCTCATGACCGCCATATCGGGAACCTGGATCGACGTCGATATCGATGTGCATTCGCTTAGGGCGTGCGACACGTTCACCGGCTTCGACACGCCGCCGGCAATCACGAGCGACGACGATGGCACGCGTTTCGTGATTCGCGCCCCCACGCTTGGCTCGCTGAACGCTGGTTCACCCGTTTATTTTCGCGGTGTGCAGGTCGGACAGGTGCTCGGCTATTCGCTGGCGCGCAGGGGCGACGCCGTCCGCATAGGCGTTTTCGTCAGGAGACCTTTCGATCGTCTGGTGGCCTCCGATACGCGATGGTGGCAGGCGAGCGGTGTCGAACTCAAGGTCGATTCCAGCGGCATGCGCCTGGAGACCCCTGCGCCCGCGGCGCTGCTCGCGGGCGCAGTTGCATTCGATACGCCGCGTGGGAGCGTGCATGCCGTGTCCGCCACGAGCGTCGAGGAATTTCAACTCGCGGATAGCCGCGCAGACGCCATGCGTGCGAACGAAGGTCCGCCTGCAGTCGTGCGTATGCGTTTCGCGCAATCGGTACGGGGGTTGTCGGTGGGGGCGCCTGTCGAGTTCCGCGGTGTCGAGCTGGGCACCGTCACGGCGATCGATATCGACCTCAAACCCGAAAGCGGCCGTTTCGACATGCTGGTCACGCTGAGCCTTTTTCCCTCCCGGCTCGGCCGCAGTTACCGCGCCGCGCTTGGCGACGGCGCAGGCGCAGCGGGTAAAGATCTGCTGCGGCAGCTCGTTGCTCAGGGACTGCGCGCGCAGCTACGCACGGGCAGTCTTTTGACGGGGCAGAAGTACGTCGCACTCGATGTCTTTGCGCACGCCCCCGCGGCCCGCGTCGACACGGATCGCTCGCCAGTCGAGTTGCCGACGGTGCCCAACTCGCTTGAAGAACTGCAAGACCAGTTGTCGAACATCGTGCGCCGGCTCGACCGCATGCCGCTTCAGGAGATCGGGCGCAATCTGGACGTCTCGCTGCAGCAGTCGAATGTCTTGTTTGCGCGGCTCGATACGCAGATCGTGCCGGCTGCGCGTTCGACGCTCGAATCCGCGCAACGGGCGTTTCGTTCGGCGAACGAGATGCTCGACCAGGCTTCACCGCAGCAGCGCGATGTTCATCAGGCATTGGCCGAGCTGCGGCGTACGCTGGCCAGCCTGAACGCCCTGTCCGATTATCTCGAACGCCACCCGGAGGCACTGATTTGGGGGAAGCGCGCGGACCGATGAAGCTGAAAGGCCGATTGTGGAGAGGGCAATCACACCTCTACAGCGCCCGACTCACCAGCAACGGATCGACTACCCCAATCGCCTCCCCATCCCGGCTTGCATAAGGCAGCTTATGCAGCACGAACCGCATGGCATTCAGCCGTGCGCGCTTCTTGCAATCGGAGCGAACGACGGTCCACGGCGCATCGGCCGTGTCGGTTTGCGAGAACATCGCCTCCTTTGCCTGCGTATACGCTTCCCACTTGTCGAGAGAAGCGAGATCGACAGGGCTCAGCTTCCATTGCTTGAGCGGATGCACCTTGCGCTCCTTGAAGCGGCGGCGCTGCTCCGCGCGGCTCACCGAGAACCAGAACTTGATCAGGTGGATGCCGCTGCGAATCAGTTGCCGTTCGAACTCCGGCGCTTGCTGCATGAAATCCGCATATTCGTCAGGCGTGCAGAAGCCCATGACATGCTCGACGCCCGCGCGGTTGTACCAGGACCGATCGAACAGCACGATCTCTCCCGCCGAAGGCAGATGCTGCACGTAACGCTGGAAATACCACTGGCCGCGTTCGACTTCGGTGGGCTTTTCGAGCGCCACCACGCGCGCGCCGCGCGGGTTCAGATGCTCCATGAAGCGCTTGATCGTGCCGCCTTTTCCGGCGGCGTCGCGGCCCTCGAACAGGATCACCACGCGCTGGCCGGTTTCGCGCACCCACGCCTGAAGCTTGAGCAATTCGACCTGCAGCCGATACTTCTGCCGCTCGTAGGCGCGGCGCGACATCAAATTACGATACGGATAGCCGCCTTCGCGCCAGCCAGCGGCAAGTTCCTCGTCGGGGTGGCGCGTGCGTGAGTTGCGCCAGTCGGCAGGGTTGCCTTCGAGAATCAGACTGCGCAACTGGGCGGCTTCGTCGGGTGACATGCCTTGCATCAATGCCGCGATCGACTCGAGCAACCTGGCGGGCGGATTTTGCTCGGCGTGAGCGCGCGTGACGAGATCATGGACAGCGCCTGCGATGACTTCGCTCGCGGACTCGACGGCACTGTCGACGGTGCGCAACTCGGCGCTGTGGGGCGTGACGAGCGGCAGGCGCGCGGCGGGGCTGGGGTCGTCGGAGGCGGAGTAGGGAATGGATTTGGGCATGATGTAGGCGAACGCGGAGAGCGGAGTGCGTGCGAAGTGACTCGCATTCAAAGCGGGAGCATCGAAGCGAAAGGAATAACGCGTGAGCGGCACCAGGGCGCAGGGAAGCCGTCGCGGCTTGATTAGCAGGCGCGACAGCGCAAAGCCGGCGGTCGATGGCCAGCGCCGGCACACTGGCGGCCAGCGCTGGACGCCGCCTGGTTCAGGCGTTCGCCGCTTTTCTCAGGATCAGGTAAAGCGAGTCCTTGAGTTGGAGCTTTTCCTTTTTCAACTGCTCGACTTCCATGCCATGCGAAGCCACGACGCCGGCCTCCATGTTCTTGATCTGCTGGTCGAGCTCGTTGTGACGATGAAAAATGCGGGCGAAATGGTCGTCTTGAATCTTGAGGCGCGAAATCAAATCTCGGTATTCTGGGAACACTCAACACTCCTTACAGATAGTCAAAATGGGAGAAATTGAAACGTAATTATTTTTCCACCGTCTCGTCGTGGCAGTCTTGACCATCATCAGAGACCCGCTGGAAGGGTCAGGGACGTTACCTGGGGCGTCGAGGCGCGCTCGCGTGTACCATCGATCGCGTCGTCGCTGTTCCTGGCTCTCCATCCCCTTGCACTGTTCTAAGCCTTCGCGCCCACCCACAGCATCCTGGAGCGTTCATGGATCGCGTTCTGGAAATCGTGCTGGATGTCGTGATCCCGGCAGCGCCGGATAGAAGAAGCTCAAACGCCGCCGCCACGGGCGCGGCGTCCAGGCCGCACGCCAGCCCGACGCCTTCGGAGTGGAGCGTCGCTCTGTGCGCCGCCGTGCCGTCGCTCGTGCCGCTGTCCGATGCGCGCGAACGCGTGACGACGGTCGTCTTCGACCGCGGCGGCGTCCTTGCGGGGCTTGGCTGGCGCGTCGCTGTCGAATCGCGCGGCGAGACACAGTGCGTCGTCGTGTCGAAGCGGCGCGTTCATACGCCCGGTGTCACCGCGGTCGCACCGATCTTCGAGGCGGCGCTCGATGCGAACGGGATCGCGCATGCGCTCTTCGACGCCGCGCCCGAGCCGTTTCGCGAGGCGCTGGGCAGCGCGGACGATCTCTCTGCGGCGGCCACGCTCGTGGCCGCGCGCAGTTGCTGGCAGTGGCCGCGCGATGGCATCGAGGTGCTGCTCACGTTCGACGAAGATTTGCACGAGCCGGCGGCTCTGCCGCAAACCGCGCTGGCCGGGGGCACGCAAGGCGCGGATGCATCGCCTGCGCCCGGCTTGCCCAGCCTGCACGAGTTACGCGTGAGTGCGCCCTGGCCCGATGGCGAAGACGAGCGGCCTGTCGTCGACGCGCTTTTTGCCTGCGCCGGCGACCTGATCGAGGCGTTGCCCGCGTTCGTGCGCTTGACCGACGCGCTCGAGCGCGCCGCCTCGGGCAGCGTGACCGGCGACGCCGCTGCCATCAAAGCCGAAGCCGTGAATCTCGGCGCCGCGGCCACCGCTGAAGCCGCGCTCGTGGCAATCGGGCGCAACATCAGCGCGCAGTGGTTCGGCAATGACGCGGGCGTGCGCGACAGCACGAACGGCGAGTTCATCCATCAGATGCGCGTGTCGCAGCGGCGGTTGCGTACCGCCATGCGCATCTTCTCGCACTGGTGCGACGAGGCCTGGGAAACGCGCATCGAGCCGGAGCTCAAATGGCTGGGCGGCCTGCTCGGCGATGCGCGCGACCGCGACGTCTTCGTCGAATCGACGCTGCCGGCGCTCGCCGCCGCCGACGTCGAGCCGGGGCGCTGGAACGCGATTCGCGACGAGGCAAACGCGCAACGGCTCGCCGCGCGGGCGCGGCTGCGCGAGGGGCTGGCTTCGCCGCGCTACGCGCGGGTGGCGCTGGCGTGGCTCCGGTGGCTCGACACGCTCGCGCGGCGCGCGAGCGACGCCGGCGCCGGTGGGCGCTCGCTGCACCGCCACGCGAAGAAGCGCGTGCGGCGCTACTACGAGCGGCTCGCGAGCACGCAAAAGCTCACCGCCATCGACGAGGCGAGCCGCCATCGCGCGCGCATCAACGCGAAATATTTGCGTTACACGATCGAATTCTTCGCCACGCTCACGTCGCGCCGCACGCGCGTGGAGGTGGCGCGCTCGCTCGCGCGGCTGCAGACCGTGCTCGGCGACGGCAACGACGCGGCAGTGGCCCTGCGCTATCTCGAGCGCATGGATGCCGAGCCGTATCAGCTTGGGTTCGCTCGTGGCTGGTGCGAGGCCGTCAAGCGCTATACCGCAAAGGAAGGTGAGCGCCTGTTGCGCGAACTGGGCGAGCCGAAGGTGCCGCGCGGCGCCTGAGGCGCGTCTCTATAATCGCTGGCGGATTTCGGCGAGCCACGCCGAACCGTCGCTTGTTTGTCTTGTTTTTGCTTGTATTACGCATGATGAATCCCACTGACTCGCACTCCCCATCCACCGGCGCCGGCCACGCAGATGCCGGTTCCACAGACACATCCCGATCCTCCGAGGCGCCGGAACTGGGTCTGGGCGGCTCGGTCTGGTTTCAGTCCGGCCAGCAGATGCTCGGCGGTGGGGCGCGCATCGCGCTGCTCGAAGCGATCCACGCGACCGGCTCGATCACAGGCGCGGCGAAAGCGGTCGGCATGAGCTACAAGGGCGCCTGGGACGCCGTCGACGTCATGAACAATCTCGCGGGCGAGGCGCTCGTGGTGCGCGCGACGGGCGGCAAGGGCGGCGGCGGAACGACGCTCACGCCGCGGGCGTTGCGGCTCGTCGAGACGTTTCGCGCCATCGAGCGCGAGCACCAGCGCTTTATCGAGCATGCGGCGCAAGCGCTCGGGGCCGTTTCGAACGAAGGCGACGATGCACCGGCTGGCGGTTTCGCGCGCGATCTGGCCGTACTCGGGCGCTTCGCGATGCGCACGAGCGCGCGCAATCAGCTTTTTGGCACCGTTTCGGCAATCGTGAGGGGCGTAGTGAACGACGAGGTGTCGATCGCGCTGCCCGGCGGCGAAGCGCTCGTCGCGACGGTCACGCGAGAAAGCGCCGAGGCCCTGGGGCTTGTGGAAGGTGCGCCCGTGGTGGCGCTCGTGAAGGCGACTTCGGTCGTGCTGGTCGCGAGTGCGGCGGATGCGGCGCGGCTCTCTGCGCGCAACCGGTTGAGCGGGACGATCGAAGTCGTGCGGCGCGGCGCCGTGAACGCCGAAGTGACGCTTGCCATGCCGGGCGGCACCGTCATCGCTGCAATCGTGACCGACGCGAGCGTGGACGCGCTCGGACTCGCCGCGGGTCAAGCGGCGACGGCCGTGTTCAAGGCTTCGAGTGTGCTGCTGGGCGTGGCCGGCTGAGCGTCTGGGCAGCGGCTAACCGGGGTGGTGCGGTCAGCGAGGCGGGATCAGGCGCGGCGTTGCGGGGGCGGCGTGAGACCGTTGCGGGTTTGAGAGATGGGCGCGACGGGGGCCCGGTTGACGCGGTTGGCCTTCCATTTGGCGCGCACATAGGGCCGGTCGTGGCCCGAAACCGTCAGCGCGATGTTCGTGACCCAGCGGTGCGTGGGCACGTGCACGTTGTGCAATGCGACAGTGAGCGCCGCGAGGCTCAGCGCGACGACCGCCGCCGAAATTCGCTGAGCCTGCGCTCGCCACCAGTACCGCACGAACACCAGCGCGGTAAGCGCCCCGACCACACAGCCCGTGACAGCCTCGGAAGGCGAATGGGCGTCGAGCACCACGCGCGAGAGCGCTACCGCGAGCCCCACCGCGAGCCCAACGGTCACCCCTGCGGCGCGCACGAAGGATGGCGTGCCTTGCAGCACCAGGAAAAACGCGACGGGATAGACGGCGGCGGAAAGCATGGCGTGGCCGCTGATACCCGTGAAGTCCAGTTCTCTTACCCCTACGCCCCAGCCCAGAAATGCGATCTTGGTGAGCGTCACGAGGCCGATTGCCACGCCGATCAGGAACACCCAGCTCGCCGCCATGCGCCACGAGTAGCCGACCACGAGCCACAGCGCGATAGCCAACGCGAGCGGCAGGGTGAGGCCTGCGCCGCCGAGGTTGGTAATCGAGTACCAAAGGTGAATCGGTAAATCTGGCATGAGTCCGTACTGCCGGCTTTCTGAACAAGATCCAGGGATTGCAGGTGGTGAGTCGCTACCTGATAGCGACTCAACGCGCGAGCCGCCAGGCTGGCTGACACGCGCGCGAGACAAGTATCCAGTATAGCTGCGTCGCATAAACGCAGGCGTGCCCCGTCGAACGGACGCAAGGACGGAATCGAACTGATCCGATCTGCAGCCGCGTCCAAATGGTGTTATTGTGCGTTGCACAACGACGGATCGCGGCAAAACGCCACGATGTGTCAGACCCTTTTACGAGGCCATAGATGACGAAAAATCTGACGAAGCTATGGGCAGGTGGCATGCGACGTCTGCTCGCCATCCAGACCCGGGCTACCCGCGACGCCCTGAAGGGCGCGGGGATCGACATGCCCCAGCCGCAGGCAATCTGGCGCGCCGCTCAGGCCGCAGCCGATCAGGCGGCGAAGCAGGTTACGCCGGCGCAGGCGCGCAGCGGCGCGCCGGTGCGCGAGTCGCGCGTGGGCCCGCGAGCGGCCGCCTGGGCCGCAGGCGAATGGCAGCGCGCCGAGCACCTTGTACCGGCGAACGCCCTGCATGCCGGGCGCTCGCTGCCTTACGGGCTCTATCTGCCGCCGGGACACAAGACGAAGGGCATGCCGCTCGTCGTGATGTTGCATGGCTGCAAGCAGTCGATGGACTCTTTCGCGGAAGGCACGCGCATGAATCTGCTCGCCGACCGCCATGGGTTCGCGGTGGTCTATCCCGAGCAGTCCGAGCGCGCGCACCCGCACCAATGCTGGCATTGGTACGACTCGCGCGACGCGGCGGGCGGCGGCGAGGCAGCGGCCGTTGTTTCTCTGGTCGATACGCTCGTCGAGGAGCATGGATTCGACCGCTCGCGCGTCTATCTGGCGGGCTTGTCGGCGGGCGCAGGGCTCGCCATGCTGCTCGCGGTGCGCTCGCCCAGCCGCTTTGCAGCCATCGCGCTGCATTCCGGCCCCGCTTTCGGTGAGGCACGCTCCGGCGTGACCGCGCTCGACGTGATGCGGCGCGGCGTGCACCACGATCCGGTGGCGCTCGTCGACACTCAATTGGGCGCCCGCATCCACCCGGGCATGCCGGCGATCGTCGTGCAGGGCGACGCCGATGCGGTCGTCGCGCCCGTGAACGCGGAACAGCTCGCGGTGCAACTGCTGCGCCTGAACGGTCTTGCGGATTCGCGCGGCGTGCGTCAGGGCGTCGTGTCGCACGAGACGTTCAAGGACGGCTATCGCGAGCAGGACTACGAACTCGACGGCGCAAGCGTCGTGCGGCTGTGCCGCGTGGCGGACCTCGACCACGCCTGGAGCGGCGGCGACGACACCGTGCCGTTCCATTCGTCGACGGGACCGGACGCGAGCACGCTGATCTGGGACTTTTTCGAGGCTCATCGGCGCGAGGCGATCGACGAGGCCTATGACGACGAATTGACGCAGGACGCAGGTTAAACGCGTTTGCGGGCAACTTAGGTGTTTACCCTTAACAGGGTTTACCCTATAATGGCTTCATTCGATTCGCGGGCACGTGCCCGTCAAAGAAGGGCCAAATCATGTACCTGCTCAGCCGACTTTTCCTGTTCCTCTCCGAAACCGCCGAAGCTCGCCGCCAGCAGCGCGAGGAAGCGTATCTCGCGGAGTCCGTCGACATCTACGATCTCGAATTTCGCATGCGCAAGATGGATCGCGAGAAGACCACGCGTCACCCGTCGTGGATGAATCACTACGGCTAAGCAGGAATGCTGTGCCCGTCTATATAACGAAGGGGCAAAATGAGAACGGCGCCCAGGGCGCCGTTTTTGCGTTCAAGCGTGCGTGACGAGTACTGGATCGCCGCGCCGTTCAGCGGCCCGAATCCGGCATTTCGGCGGGTTGCTTTTCCTGCACGCCGTAGCAGCCGCGATAGGTCGCGTAGAACGAGCAATAGAGCATCGTCGTCACGATGATGAGCGCGGGCATCAGGATCGCCACCGTGAAGTCGCCCGCGCCGAGCGCGCGCAGCAGCGTCGACAAGCCGATCGATACGACGGTCGAGACCGCGAACCACAGCGCGCCGTACACCATGAATGCGCCCTTGTTGCGCCAGCAGCTCACGATGCTGAAGAACATGGCCTTCACGGGCGGCACGTCGTGCCATGCCGTGAGCACGGGCGCGAACCAGAACAGCATCGACACCGGCACGTAGCAGAGCAGCGAGGCGAGCACCGCAAGCGGCACGTCGCTGTTGGCGAGCGCTTCGGCGTCGAGGTCGCCGCCGATCGTCATCAGGTGCAATAGCGCGCCGCCGTCCACGAACGCAGACGCGGCCAGTACCAGCAACATCGCCACCACGTATATCGCCCCGAGCACCAGAAGCTGCTTCGCCACGTTGCTGCCGTACGAACGAAAGCCGTCGATCAGGATGGTCGGGAACACCGGCTTGCCCGCGATCGTGTCACGGCACGCCGCCATGAAGCCGACGGCCACGCCGGGCACGAACAGGAGCGGCAGCACGCCGCCGATCACGGGAATGGCGGAAATCAGCGTCATCGCCAGCAAATAGGCGAAAAACAGCGTGAGAAACGCGAGCGGATTGCGGCGGAACAGCCAGATACCCTGGCGGAACCAGACGTAGCCCGTCTTCGCGGGGACTTCAATTAGTTGCATGGGCGATGGGGCAAGGCGTGATGGGAGCCGGCCTCGCTGCCAGCGAGGCGCTCGCGAAGGATGCGCTCGAAGTGGCCGGGATCGTGCGGCTTGAGCAGTTCGGCCGAGCGGGGCAGGTGGAAATCATACAGGCGCGAGACCCAGAAGCGGTACGCACCTGCGCGCAGCATGTCCATCCAGTGCCGGGCTTCTTCGGGCGTGAATGGGCGCACGGTCTGGTAGGCGCGCAAAAGCGCGTCGGCGCGCGCCGTGTCGAGCTTGCCGGTGGCGAGGTCGACACACCAGTCGTTCACGGTCACAGCGACGTCGAACAGCCACTTGTCGCAGCCGGCGAAATAGAAGTCGAAAAAGCCGCCCAACCGAACTTCGTGACCCGGCGCCGGATGCGAGTGCGCGAACATCGCATTGTCGCGGAACAGGTCGCAATGGCACGGACCGCCCGGCAGCGCCGCATAGTCGGCCGAGGCGAAGAACGCGCGCTGGTGGTCGAGTTCGCTCGTGAGGAGCGTGCGCTGGGCGTCGGTGAGGTACGGCAGCACCGTCGGCACCGTTTCTTCCCACCACGACAGGCTGCGCAGGTTCGGCTGGTCGCCGCGGTAGTCGCGGCCCGCCAGATGCATGCGCGCGAGCATCTGGCCCACTTCCGCGCAGTGCTCCACGCCGGGCGCGAGTTCGGGCTTGCCTTCGAGCTTCGAGACGATGGCCGCGGGCTTGCCGTGCAGCAGGCCGAAAAGCGCGCCGTCCTTGCGCGGCACGGGGTCGGGTACCGGCACGCGATGCGAGGCGAGGTGCCGCATCAGGTCGAGGTAGAACGGCAGTTGTTCGGCCGTCAGCTTTTCGAAGATCGTCAGGACGTATTCGCCGCGCGTCGTCGTCAGGAAGAAGTTGCTGTTTTCAATGCCGGACTGGATGCCGCGAAATTCGACGACATCGCCGAGATCGTAGTCGCGCAGCCATTGGGCAAGCTCTTGGTCGGTGACAGCGGTGAAGACGGCCATGCAAGAAGGTCGGTTGAGTGGTATTGGCGGGTCGGCGAACGCTGCGTCGTGCTGCCCGAGGGATTTGCGAGCGTGTCCGGCTCAGGTGCGATGGCGGCGGCCCGGCTCACGGGGCGGCGCACATGGCGGTGGCGCGGGCATGCCAAGGCATACGCGCGCCCGGATGGCTCAGTAATGCAGGTTGATCGACGGCAGCCGCGTGCTGGCCTGGCCGTTGTTGCGCACTTGCGGCGAGGTGTCGGGGTTCGCGCTCATCGTGTAGCGCGTGCCGAAGTTCGAATGCACGTTGATCTCGACGGGCTTGCCCTTGTCGCGGTATTCGGTGATTTCGGTGCCGTTCCGGCTCACTTCGTGATAGCTGGGCACGCGCGGCACGTCGTTGATGTTGACCTTCGAGGTGACGCGTGCGGCCGGCTGGTTGTTGATCGCGGCCAGGTCGGGCAGGCCCGCGCGTTCATTCTCGGACTGCGCGGATTGTGCCTCGACGGCGGTCTTTGCGTCGTCGGCCGGCGCGGCCATGGCGACCCTGCTGAAAGCGAGTGTCACCGCGACGGCGGCAAGAAGGTGCGACTTCATGGTCATTCTCCGATGGGATGCCCCAATTCTAGCAAATCCGGGCGCTTCGCCCCATGTCGCGCAGGCGCTGCGGCCCGCGCCCGGCGGGCGGTGCGCCGCGCCCGCAGCCCGCGCGTGGCCGGTGTTGCAAAAGCCCTGGACGCGGCGAGGTTCGTCGCCAGAAATTCGTGGCTTCCGTGGTAATGTGGACCCATCAAACGGAGAGGCGAACGAAGATGAAGAACGACTACCTGCGGCCCCTCATGACGCCGGCGCACGACTTCCCGGACGAATCTTTCGACGACGCCGCCGACGCCGTGGCGCGCCTCTCGAGCATTTACGAAGCGAATACGTCTTTCCTGCGCGACGCGTTTGCGCGCTATCGCCGCGGCGAGGCGTTCGACCGTCGCGTGCGCGCGTGCTACCCGTTCGTGCGCATCCGCACCAACGTCAACACACATATCGACTCACGCCGCTCGTACGGTTTCGTGGCCGGCCCAGGCGTGTTCGAGACCACCGTCACGCGGCCCGACCTGTTCGGCAATTACTATCGCGAGCAGTTGCGCCTGCTCGCGAAGAACCATCACGTGGCTATCGAAGTGGGCGTATCGGATCAGCCGATTCCCGTGCACTTCGCGTTCGCCGAAGGCATCCACCTCGAAGGCGATCTCGACCGCGAACGCCTCTTCGCCATGCGCGACGTGTTCGATGTGCCCGATCTCGCGCAGCTCGACGACCGCATCGTGAATGGTACTTACGAGCCGGAGCCGGGCGAGCCGCATCCGCTTGCGCTTTTCACCGCGCCGCGCGTGGACTTCTCGCTGCACCGGCTCAAGCACTACACGGCGACGTCGCCCACGCACGTGCAGAACTACGTGCTCTACACGAACTATCAGTTCTATATCGACGAGTTCGTGAAGCTCGGCCGCGCAATGATGGCGCATACCGACGACGCCGACCTGCGCAACTACCGCAGCGAATACACCTCGTTCGTCGAGCCCGGCGACGTCGTCACCTACAACGCGAACCTGGGCGAGCAGGACGACGAGGGCACGGCGCCGGCGCGCTTGCCGCAAATGCCGGCCTACCACCTCAAGCGCGCAGACGGCAGCGGCATCACGATGATCAACATCGGCGTGGGCCCGTCGAACGCGAAGACGATCACCGATCACATTGCCGTGCTGCGCCCGCATGCGTGGATCATGCTTGGCCACTGCGCGGGCCTGCGCAATACGCAGCGCCTGGGCGACTACGTGCTCGCGCACGGCTATGTGCGTGAGGATCACGTGCTCGACGCCGATTTGCCGCTGTGGGTGCCCATTCCGGCGCTCGCGGAAGTGCAGCTCGCGCTCGAGCGGGCGGTCGCGGACGTCACGAAGCTCGACGGCGTGGAACTCAAGCGCGTGATGCGCACGGGGACGGTGGCGAGCGTGGACAACCGCAACTGGGAGCTGCGCGATCATCGCGAGCCGGTGCTGCGCCTTTCGCAGAGCCGCGCGATCGCACTCGACATGGAAAGCGCGACCATCGCCGCGAACGGATTCCGCTTTCGCGTGCCGTACGGCACCTTGCTATGCGTTTCCGACAAGCCGTTGCACGGCGAGCTCAAGCTGCCGGGCATGGCCGATTCGTTCTATCGCGCGCAGGTCGATCAGCATTTGCAGATCGGCGTGAAGGCGATGGAGATTCTGCGCACGAACGGCTTGCACAAGCTGCATAGCCGGAAATTGCGCAGTTTTGCGGAGGTGGCGTTTCAGTAGGCGCGTCTTGAACGACGGCGGCTGGCCACAGGCTCGCCGCCGGTTTGTCTTGTCGTTCTCGCTTACCTGACAGGAACGCAGGCGTGCGCGGGCACCTTAGACTCCTCTACCTCTCACTGCTGCTCACGCGACTCGCGGATCAGATCCTGCTATTCACCGTGCCGCTTGTCGTATTCAAGCTGTCGGGGAGCGCTGCATGGTCGGGCATCGCATTCTTCTGCGAAGCGTTGCCGCGCTATGCGGCCTTTCCGGTCTGCGGTGCGCTTTGCGACCGTGTTTCGACGCTCAAGCTGATTCGCTGGAGTCAGCATTGGCGCTCGATCGTCTGCGTTGGCGGCGTGCTTGCTTTCGCGATACACGGCAGCCTCGTGTGGCTCATCGTCATTTCGGCGGGCGCGGGCGTGCTCACGACGCAAGGCTTCATGGCGCGCGAAGCCATGTTGCCGCGCATCTTTCATGGCGACGCCTACCGTAAAAGTCTCTCGTACACGCAGATCGCGGATCAGTTGGGGACCGTCCTGGGACCGCTCGCAGCAGCGGGCTTACTGGGCGTTTCGGGCTGGGAGTACGTGGTGTTGGCCACAGCCGCGATTTTCCTCGTGTCCGATATCGCGTTTTCACTTTGGGCTGCGGGGCAGCAGGTGCCGGTGTTCGATCAAGCGCATCCTCGCCGGAACTGGCTCGTCCCGTATCGCATTGCGCTCGTGCACATCGTCGCGATACCCGGCTTGCTGGAAATGATCCTGCTTGCGGCTGGGGTGAATCTCGTCATTGGCGTGACGCTCGCGACATCGGCGGCCATGTTCACGGGGGTGTATGGTCAGACGGCTTCAGCCTATGCGTGGCTGCAGGTGGCCGGCTCGATCGCAACGGTCGTCGTGCTGATGTTCGTCGCTCATGTGAAGCTGCCCGCGCGCGTATCGGGCGCGGTCTCCTATCTGCTGATCGTGCTAGGCGGTTTGTTGACGGGGTGGAAATCGCTGCCTTTTGTCTATGTCGCAGGCTTTGTCGCGGTCATCGGCTTTGACAAGATGTTCAGCGTATTCATGCGTGGGGTGCGGCAACGGCTGATTCCCGCGGAGGACTTCGGCAAGACCGTGGGTCTGATCGCACTACTTAACAATCTGACCCAGCCGCTTGCCGGGCTGCTGGTTGGGCTCTGCGCGTCGCGCCTGGGAACGGAGGCCGTCATTCTCGCGCTGACCCTGTGCATGGCATTGATCGGAATCGCACTGGTCGCGCGGGTGGCGATCGGCGGCAGGCGTGCGGCGTGGATGGTGAATATCGAGGAAGCCTGAATCGCACCATCCCCAACCCCCGCCGTCACTTCACTGCCCAAACCCCAACAACCCGATCAGACTCCCCGCGCCAAGCAGCCACAGCGGGTGAATCTTCGTGCGAAACGCGAGCACGGCGCACACGCCGGTAATCGCCCACGCGATCCACGAAGGATCTGAAGCCTTCGCAATCAGCACCGCGCTCGCGGCCACGAGGCCCGCCGTTACCGGCACGAGCCCTTTTTGCGCGATGCGACGCCACGGGCGGTCCTTGAAGCGGTCCCACGCATGCAGTGCGGCGATCGTGACGAGCGACGACGGTCCGAACTTCGCAATCGACGTGACCAGCATGCCCGCCCAGCCGGCCACGTGCCAGCCCACCAGCGTCACGACCATCATGTTCGGCCCCGGGGCGGCCTGGGCAAGCGCGAAGAGCGCGCTGAACTCGCTTGCGGGCATCCAGTGGTGCACCTCGACGACCTGACGCTGCATCTCGGGCAGGATCGTGTTGCCGCCGCCGAATGCGAGCAGCGAGAGCTGGCTGAAGATTGCAGCGAGCGCAACGAGTGTGGCGGTCATCGCGAGCCTCCTTCCTTGCGCGCCGCGCGGGCCGCGAGCGCGATGCCGACTGGCGTCAGCACGAGCATGGTGGGCAAAAGGGGCGTGCGCAGCACGGCAATGGCCACGAAGCCGAGCGCGGCGACGACGGCCGCGGCGGGGTCGCGCCGCAGCGGCAGCACGATCTTCAGCGCCATCGAGACGAGCAGCCCGGCGGCCGCCGCGGCGAGCCCCACGAACAAGTGCCGCACGTGCGGGTCGTTTTGCGTGCGCTCGTAGAGCACGCCGAGCCCGATCACGACGAGCGACGGACCCGCGATCAGGCCGAGAATGCCCGCGAGCGCACCGCGCCAGCCCTGAAATCGCATGCCGAGCGCAACCGACAGGTTGATGACGTTGCCGCCCGGCAAAAACTGGCAGAGCCCGAGCAGGTCGGTGAACTCGCTGGCGCTGAGCCAGCGGCGCTGCTCGACGATGGTGCGGCGCGCCAATGGCAGGGCGCCGCCAAACGATGTGAAGCCAAGACCGAGGAAGCCGTAGAACAGATCGCGCACCGTGGGCGTGTGCAGGCCGTCGTCCGTGCCGGTCGCGGCAGCGGTAGCGGCGGGCGATGAGATGGGTTGTTTCATGAATGGAAGGGACCTCTGAGGCAAGTTCGGAGATTAAGCCCAATCGCGCGCGCGGCAAAACGATTTCTATGGCGCGCTCTTGTGATCTACACTCACAAGGATGGCACGCTCCCTTCCTCCCTTTCCCGCGCTGCGCGCGTTCGAAGCCGCAGCGCGGCACAACAGCTTCTCCGCCGCGGCGGGCGAGCTCAATGTGACTCACGGTGCCATCAGCCGGCAGGTGGCCGCGCTCGAGGCGTGGGTCGGCGTGCAGGTGTTTCATCGTCACGGCAAGCGGGTCGCGCTGACCGAGGACGGGCGGCGCTACCTGGCCGCTGTGCAATCGGCATTCGACGACATCGCGCGCGCAACCAACCAGTTGCGCGACACGGGCGTGGTGCACGTGCTGCGCGTGAATGCGCTACCTACCTTCGCGATGAAATGGCTGCTGCCGCGGCTCTCGCAGTTTCAGCGTCTCGCGCCGAACGTCGAGTTGCGCCTGTCCACCTCGAACGCGCCGGTCGAGACGCTCGAAGGCTTCGACGTGGCCGTGCGGCGCGGTCCGGCCCACTGGCCCGACTGCGAGGCCGGTCATTTCCTTGATGAGATGGAGCTGCCGGTGTGCAGCCCGGCGCTGCTCAAACGCGCGCCGATTCACCAGGCGGGCGATCTGGCGCGCCATGTGCTGCTGCATTCGGACACGCGTCCCGATGCGTGGCGTACGTGGCTTGCGGCCGCGGGGGTAAAGGCCAAATGCCGGAAGAAGCAGTCGTTCGACCACTTCTACCTGGCCTTGCAGGCTGCCGTGGATGGTCTTGGCGTGGCGCTCGGCCCACTGCCGCTGCTCGACGACGAACTCGCTTCAGGGCGTCTCGTCACCCCGCTGGCAGGACCGCATCTCGACGCGCGCGGTTACTGGTGGGTGGCGCGCCGCGAGGTGGCGCAAGCGCCGCTCGTCTCGCAGTTTTGCCGCTGGCTGGAGGAGCAGGCGAGCGCGCGGGCGCCGCTCGGTGCATCCGGCGTGCCCGCAAGCGCGGAGAAAGCATGAGGAGTGTGAGGCGCTCAAGCGCGAGCGGTGCGCAGGCCTACGGAAACATTAACCGCAAGCCATCCGCACGCTGCGCTTGAAGCGCCGCATCAGAGGTAGAACATCCGGTCTTCGTCGGAGTCGCGGTCACGGTCGCGGCGCGCTGGGTGTTCCTTGCCGGCATCTTCGGCGGTGTCCGCATCTTCGTAGAACTTGAGAACGGCTTCGAGCACCTGGTCGGGGTCGTCGATCACCTGCATCAAGTCCATGTCTTCGGGATTGATGAGGCCCATCGGCACGAGCGCCGAGCGGAACCAGTCGAGCAGGCCCTTCCAGAACGTGCTGCCCACCAGAATGATGGGCACGTGACGCGACTTTTTCGTCTGGATGAGCGTGAGCACCTCGGCCAGTTCGTCGAGCGTGCCGAAGCCGCCGGGCATGACGATCACGGCGTCCGAGTTCTTCACGAACGTGACCTTGCGCGTGAAGAAATGGCGAAAACGCAGCGAAATGTCCTGCCACTGGTTGCCCGACTGCTCGTGCGGCAACTCGATGTTCAGGCCCACCGAAGGCGACTTGCCCGCATGCGCGCCCTGGTTCGCGGCTTCCATGATGCCGGGGCCGCCACCGGAGATCACGGCGAAGCCCGCGTCCGAGACTTTTCGCGCGATCGTGCTGGCGAGCTGGTAGTACTCCGACTCCGGTTTCAGGCGGGCGGAGCCATAGATGCTGACCGCTGGCCGGATCTCGGACAGGTACTCGGTCGCCTCAATAAACTCTGCCATAATCGTGAACATCTGCCACGATGCGCGCGCCTTCTTGGCCGTCGCGCGCTCTTGATCTGCGAGTGAACGCAGACTCGGAATCACTTTTCTCTTGTCCATAATGCCTGAAGAACTACGCGTGGAAACGAAGCTACAAAATGAGCTGGAAGGGAAGACCCTGCTGCTGGTCGACGGTTCTAGCTATCTCTATCGGGCCTTCCATGCGATGCCGGACCTGCGCGGTCCCGACGGCGAACCGACGGGCGCGCTATACGGCATCATCAACATGCTGCGTCGCATGCGCAAGGACGTTACGGCAGAGTATAGCGCGTGCGTGTTCGATGCAAAGGGCAAGACGTTCCGCGACGACTGGTACCCCGAGTACAAGGCCAACCGGCCTTCCATGCCCGAGCCGCTCGCAGCACAAATCGAGCCCATTCACACGGCGGTGCGCGCGCTCGGCTGGCCGCTTCTGATGATCGAAGGCGTCGAGGCCGACGACGTGATCGGCACGCTCGCCCGCGAGGCGGAAAAGCGCGGCATGAAGGTCATCGTTTCCACGGGCGACAAGGACTTGGCGCAGCTCGTCACGGACCACGTCACGCTCATCAACACGATGACGAACGAAACGCTCGATCGCGAAGGCGTGATCGCGAAGTTCGGCGTGCCGCCCGAGCGCATCATCGATTATCTCTCGCTCATCGGCGACACCGTCGACAACGTGCCGGGCGTGAACAAGTGCGGCCCGAAAACCGCGGTGAAGTGGCTCACGCAATACGATTCGCTCGATGGCGTGATCGCGCATGCGGACGAAATCAAGGGCGCCGTGGGCGGCTATCTGCGCGACGCACTCGACTTCCTGCCGATGGCGCGCAAGCTCGTCACGGTGGAAACGGCTTGTGACCTCGCGCCGCATCTCGAGACGATCGAAGCGTCGCTCGCGACGCGCCCTGAAGCGCGCGAAGAACTGCGCGATATCTTCGCGCGCCACGGTTTCAAGACCTGGCTGCGCGAAGTGACCGAAGCGAGCCAGCAGAGCGAGACGGTGCCCGCCGCAACCCAAGGCGACGCCCCCGAGAAAGACGCGATCGTGCAGCCCGCGCTCTTCGTCGATGCGCCGCGCCATTACGAAACGATCCAGACGTGGCCGCAGTTCGATACGTGGCTCAAGAGAATCGAGGCCGCCGAACTCACGGCGTTCGACACCGAGACCACGGCGCTCGATCCGATGGTCGCGAAGCTCGTTGGCATGTCGTTCTCGACGGAGCCGGGCGTGGCCGCGTATTTGCCGCTCGCGCATCGCGGCCCGGACGCGCCCGATCAACTGCCGCAGGGCGAAGTGCTCGCGCGCCTGAAGCCGTGGCTCGAAAGCGAAAAGCACAAGAAAGTCGGCCAGCACATGAAGTATGACGAGCAGGTGCTCGCGAACTACGGTATCGAGCTGAACGGCGTGGAGCATGACACGCTGCTCGAATCGTATGTGCTCGAATCGCATCGCAGTCACGACATGGACAGCCTCGCGCTGCGCCATCTCGGCATCAAGACGATCAAGTACGAAGAGGTGGCGGGCAAGGGCGCGCAGCAGATCGGCTTCGATGATGTCTCGCTGGAAAAGGCCGCCGAATACGCTGCCGAAGACGCCGACGTCACGCTGCAACTGCACCGCGCGCTCTATCCGCAGATCGCGCCGGAGAAGGGCCTCGACTACGTCTATCGCAACATCGAATTGCCTACGTCGCGCGTGCTGCGCAAGATGGAGCGCAACGGTGTGCTCATCGACACCGAACGGCTCGAGAAGCAGAGCGCCGAGATCGCCGTGCGGCTCATTGCGCTCGAACAGGAAGCGTATGCGCTCGCGGGCGGCGAATTCAACCTCGGTTCGCCCAAGCAGATTGGCCAGATCTTCTTCGAGAAGCTGCAACTGCCGGTTGTGAAGAAAACGCCTAGCGGCGCGCCTTCCACCGACGAAGAAGTGCTGCAAAAGCTCGCCGAAGATTACCCGCTGCCCAAGATCCTGCTCGAGCATCGCGGTCTTGCCAAGCTCAAGTCGACGTACACCGACAAGCTGCCGCGCATGGTCAATGCGCAAACGGGCCGCGTGCACACGAACTACGCGCAGGCCGTGGCGGTCACCGGCCGGCTTGCGTCGAACGATCCGAATCTGCAGAACATCCCCGTGCGCACGGGCGAAGGGCGCCGCATTCGCGAAGCGTTCATCGCGCCGCCGGGTCACAAGATCGTTTCCGCCGACTACTCGCAGATCGAACTGCGCATCATGGCGCATATCTCGGGCGACGAGTCGCTGCTCGCCGCGTTCGCACGCGGCGACGACATTCACCGCGCCACGGCCGCCGAGGTGTTCGGCGTCACGCCGCTCGAAGTGAGCTCGGACCAGCGGCGCATCGCGAAGGTCATCAATTTCGGCCTGATTTACGGTATGAGCGCGTTCGGGCTCGCATCGAATCTCGGCATTACGCGCGACGCGGCGAAGCTTTATATCGACCGCTATTTCGCGCGCTATCCGGGCGTTGCGCGCTACATGGACGAAACGCGCATGGATGCGAAGTCGCGCGGCTATGT
The DNA here is from genome assembly GCF_905220165.1 of Paraburkholderia sp. J10-1. Taxonomy (NCBI): domain Bacteria; kingdom Pseudomonadati; phylum Pseudomonadota; class Betaproteobacteria; order Burkholderiales; family Burkholderiaceae; genus Paraburkholderia; species Paraburkholderia sp. J10-1. Next base: position 677,287 of record NZ_CAJMYW010000002.1, read on the forward strand.
GGAGACCGTGTTCGGCCGCCGTCTGTGGCTGCCCGAGATCAATGGCGGCAACGGCCCGCGCCGCCAGGCCGCCGAGCGCGCCGCCATCAACGCGCCCATGCAGGGCACGGCTGCCGACCTCATCAAGCTTTCCATGGTCGCGGTGCAGAAGTGGCTTGACGAACGCAAGATCGGCACGAAGATGATCATGCAGGTGCACGATGAACTGGTGCTCGAAGTCCCGGGCGACGAACTCGCCGAGGTGCGCAAGCGCTTGCCCGAACTGATGTGCTCGGTGGCGCAGCTCAAGGTTCCGCTCGTGGCCGAAGTCGGTGTGGGCGAAAACTGGGAAGAGGCGCACTGAAGCCGTACCGAAGGCGTTGCAGTGCTTAGTGCAGCTCTACTAAGTACATACTGAATGCGCCGTACCGCAACAAGGACCTAACTGCACGCGCGCGATAAGGCAAGCCTCGCGTGCGTGATGTCGCGAATGCGCGCCGCAAGGGTTGCCGCCGCGCGCTCCGTCAGCCGACAATGATTTGATCGAAGGCCGGTGCCCCGCGCGTGATGTTGCCGATGCATCGGCCTTTCTATCGCCTTTCGATATGCACGGAGAGTCTATGCATCGCTTTATCGTTGTGGGAGGAGGCGCAGGCGGGCTGGAACTGGCAACACGGCTCGGCGATCGTTACGGCGAAGCGCGCGCGAAGCGTGGCAAACCGCAAGCGGCATCGGTCACCCTGGTCGACCGCAATCCAACGCATATCTGGAAACCGCTCCTGCACGAAGTTGCGGCGGGCAGCATGGATCCGTTCACGCATCAGCTCGAATATCCGGCGCAGGCGCGCTGGCATGGCTTCGAGTTCCAGCAGGGCGAACTGATCGGGCTCGACCGCGCGGCGAAGCGCATCACGCTCGGGCGCGTGCTCGACGAAGACGGTGCGGAAATGCTGCCCGAGCGCGTGCTGGAGTACGACACGCTGGTGCTCGCCATCGGCAGCACGACGCACTTTTTCGGCGTGCCGGGCGCGGCCGAGAATTCCATCGCGCTCGATACCGTCGAGCAGGCCGAGCGCTTTCGCAAGCGCCTGATCGCCGCGTGCATGCGCGCCGAACATCTGGCGCCCGAAAGCGTCGCGGCGGAGGTGACGGCAGACGATCTCACACCGGCCATGAACGGGGGCGGCGAGCCGCGCGTGCAAGTGGCGATCATCGGCGCAGGCGCGACGGGCGTCGAGCTTTCCGCCGAGTTGCGCAACACCGCGCAGGTGCTTTCGGCCTATGGGCTGCACAAGCTCGATCCGCGGCACGACGTGGGCATCGTGCTGATCGAGGCGGGCACGCGCATCCTGCCTGCGTTGCCCGAGCGCGTTTCTTCGGCCACGGCGGAGCTGCTGAACAAGCTCGGTGTGAGGCTGCTGACTGGCGAGCGCGTGACCGAGGTCGCGCCGGGCGTCGTGCGCACGGCAAGCGGCAAGAACCTGCGCGCGGACCTCACGGTCTGGGCCGCGGGCATCACTGCGCCGGCTGTGCTCTCGCGGCTCGATGGCCTCACCGTCAACAAGCTCGGCCAACTCATCGTGCGCCGTACGCTGCAAACCGAACTCGACGACAACATTTTCGCGCTCGGCGATTGCGCGGCCTGTGATTGGCCGGGCCACGAACGCGGTGTGCCGCCCCGTGCGCAGGCCGCGCACCAGCAAGCCACGTTCCTGTTCAAGTCGCTTGGCAATCTGCTCGCCGGCAAGCCGCTGGAGGAGTTCACCTATCGCGACTTCGGCTCGCTGGTGTCGCTCGGCCACTTCAGCGCGGTCGGTAATCTGATGGGCGGGCTGATCGGCGGGAATATGTTGATCGAAGGATTGTTTGCCCGTTTCATGTACATGTCGCTGTACCGGCTGCACATCGCGGCGCTGCACGGCTACGCGCGCATGGTGCTCGATACCTTCGCGCACTGGCTGCGCCGCACGACACTGCCGCGTGTGAAGCTGCACTGAGCGGCGCTTGCGCGGAGGGCGCAGCGCTATTCTGCTTGTTTTCGCAGTTTGACCTCAAAGGAGCGCTGCATGCTGAAACCCGAAGTCGATAGCCTCGTCCCGCACGTGCCGTTCAACCGGCGTACTTTCATCAAGGCGGCGCTCGGCAGCGGATTCGCCGCTGCCGTGCTGCCCGTCTCCGCGCAAACCATCCACACCGACAGCGAAGGTCTAGAAGCCGGCGAGATCGGCTTTCAGTCGGGCGGCACGCTCATCCCGGCGTATCGTGCGCAGCCGCGCGGCAAGACGCATCTGCCTGTCATCATCGTGATCCACGAGATCTTCGGCGTGCACGAGCATATCGCCGATGTGTGCCGCCGCTTCGCGAAGCTCGGCTATCTGGCCATCGCGCCGGACTTCTTCGTGCGCCAGGGCGATGCCTCGGCGTACCCGACGATTCAGCAGATCAACGACAACATCGCGAGCAAGGTGCCCGACGCGCAGGTGATCGGCGACATCGACGCGGCCATTGCCTGGGCAGGCGAACATGGCGGCGACACGAAGCGCGTAGGCGTGAACGGATTTTGCTGGGGCGGGCGCTATGCGTGGCTCTATGCCGAGCACGACCCGCACATCAAGGCGGCAGTGGTGTGGTATGGGCGCGTGGCGGGACCGCACACGGCGAACGCGCCGAGCAATCCGCTCGATCTCGCGAACACCTTGCAGGTGCCGGTGCTCGCCATGTACGGCTTGCAGGACCAGAGCATCCCGCAGGACACGCTCGAGCAGATGAAGGCCGCTATCGCGCAAGGTCCGCAGGGCGGGCGCGGCTCGCAAATCGTCGTGTACAACGACGCGGGCCACGCATTCTTCGCTGACTACCGCCCGAGCTATCGCAAGGCGGATGCCGAAGACGGCTGGAAGCGCGCGATTGCCTGGTTCGAGGAGCACGGCGAGAGCTGACGCCGTGCCGGGTTCCAGGCTCCCGGCTTAGGGGTTGGGGCCCGTGGCGACCGGCCGCGATGGGTCGGCGCTCCATTCGCTCCACGATCCGGGGTAGAGCGCCGCGCCGTGCAGGCCGGCGATCTCCATCGCGAGTGCGTTGTGGCAGGCGGTCACACCCGAGCCGCATTGCAGGACCACGTGTTCGGGCGTGATACCGGGCAGCACGGCGGTGAATTCCTCGCGCAGCGTATGCGCCGACTTGAAGCGGCCGTCTGCCGTCAGGTTGTCCTGATAAAACCGATTGCGCGCGCCAGGAATATGGCCGCCCACCGGGTCGATCGTTTCGTTCTCGCCGCGATAGCGGTCGGCGGCGCGCGCGTCGACGACCGTGAGTTCGTGCGTGGCGAGATTGCGTACGATGGCCTGCGCATCCACCGTCACCTGGAGCGGTGCACCGGCCTTGAAGGTGCCGCGAGCGGGCGTGGGCACGTCGCGCACGAGCGGGAAGCCGGCTGCTTCCCATGCCTTGAGGCCGCCGTCGAGCACGGCCACCGAGTCGTGGCCGAGCCAGCGCAAGAGCCACCACAGGCGCGCGGCGTAGGCGCCGCCTTGTGCGTCGTACGCGACGACCTGCTGGCCTTCGTTGAGCCCGTGCAGCGAGAGTGTGGCGACGAGCGCCGAACGGTCGGGCAGCGGGTGGCGGCCGTTCTTGCCGGTCTTCGGGCCCGAGAGGTCGCGGTCCAGATGCAGGTATTGCGCGCCGGGCAGATGGCCGAGCGCATAGCCATTTTCACCGGCGGCGGGATCGGCGAGATCGAAGCGGCAGTCGAAGACCAGCACGCTGCCCGGCGCGGCGGTCAGGCGTTCGTGCAGATTGGCGGCCGAGATCAGTGTGGTGTAGTGCGTGTGGGGCATGACGGCTCCTTGATTCGTGCAAGGCCGCCATCTCCAGCTATACAACGGCCCGATGCCGTCAGTCTAAACAAAAAGACGGGCCTAAGCCCGTCTTTCCGTCATGCGTTCCGCATTGCTCATGATCGCCAGAGGCTTGCGCCTGCCGGGCATCAGATCGGTCCCAGCTCGCGGCGCAGGAACTCATGGAAGTGCTGCATGCCGTCTTCCATCGGGCTCTGGTACGGGCCGACTTCCGAAACGCCGCGCTCGAAGAGCGCACGGCGGCCGGCGTCCATGCGCTCGGCAATTTCGTCGTCTTCGACGGCCGTCTCCATATAGGCGGCGCGCTCGGCCTCGACGAACTCGCGCTCGAACAGCGTGATTTCCTCGGGGTAATAGAACTCGACGATGTTCGTCGTTTTCTGCGTGCCCTGGGGGATCAGCCACGAAACGACGAGCACGTGCGGATACCACTCGATCATGAGATTCGGGTAGTACACCATCCAGATCGCGCCGAACTCGGGCGGCACGCCATTGCGAAAGCGCAGGACCTCGTCGTGCCACTTGCGGTACGTCGGGCTGCCCGGCTTGCCGAGGTGATTGTGCACGCCGACCGTCTGCACGCTATACCAGTCGCCGAACTCCCACTGGAGGTCGTCGCACGACACGAAGTTGCCGAGGCCCGGGTGGAACGGCACGACGTGATAGTCTTCCAGATAGACCTCGATGAAGGTCTTCCAGTTGTAGTTGCACTCGTGGACCTCGACGTGGTCGAACATATAGTCCGTAAAGTCGAGGTGTTTCGCCGGCCCAAGGCGTGCAAGATCGCGCGCGACGTCGCGGCCCGCGGATTCGAAGAGCAGCCCGTTCCACTTCTGCAGCGGCGAGCTGTTCAGATTCAGACACGGCTTGTCCGCGAAGTGCGGTGCGCCGAGCAGTTCGCCCTTGAGGTCATAGGTCCAGCGATGCAGCGGACATACAATGTTGTCTGCCGTGCCGCGACCGTTTAGCATGATGGCCTGGCGGTGCCGGCACACGTTCGAGAGCAGTTCGATCTCGTTGCTCTTGTTGCGAACGAGCACGCGGCCTTCTTTCTCGCCAGGCAGCGCAAAATAGTTTCCCGCCTCGGGCACCATGAGTTCGTGCCCGACGTAGCGAGGACCCTTCTGGAAAAGCGTGTCGATTTCGCGCTTGAGTAGCGCTTCGTCAAAATAAGCGGTGACTGGCAGCTGGCTGTGGATAGACTTCAGCTGCAATGCATTGCTCAGATTGGACATTCCCACTCCCGATGAAGACGTGAAAGCAGTGAACAACCCAACCATCGAAGATTCGATTTAGGGAGCCGGCGATTATACCCGGTTACCCCGTCATGGGGTAGCTAAGTGACTGATTTTTGCCAAAATTACACCGGAAAGACGGCAGAAAATCAGGAAATATGAGACAAATGCACGGGGAATCGGGCCGTCTGGAACCGATCTGTACTGTCCCCGAGTGTGTGGTCGAGAGGGTACACAAGCCGGGGAGCGGGTCGAAAGGGACCTTTTGCCGTAGAATGTCCGCCTTGTTTCATTCTGGCGACGACTCATGGCGAAATCCGCAACGAAAGACCGCGCTGGCGCGGGCGAAAGCGCAGCCGGGCTGGCCGAGGGCGAAACCCTGCCCGAGAGCTACGAGGCGGCGCTTGCGGAGCTCGACGGGCTCGTTGCACGCATGGAAGGCGGCAGCCTGAGCCTGGAAGAATCGCTAGCGGCGTATCGTCGCGGCGCGGCGCTCGTGCGCTTCTGCCAGCAGCAGCTCGAAAAGGTTGAACAACAGGTGCGCGTGCTCGACGGCGAGACGTTGCGGCCCGTGCCCCTCAATACGACAGACTCCGCAGCGGGCGGAGACGACGATCTATGACATTTGACCAATGGACCCGGCAGGTACTCGATCGGGTCGAAAGCGCGCTCGATCACTATTTGCCGGCTGCCGACGTGCTGCCGGCGCCGCTGCATGACGCCATGCGTTATGCCGTGATGGGCGGCGGCAAGCGGGTGCGTCCGCTTCTGTGCCACGCGGCGGGCGAACTCACGAACGCCACGCCCGAAGCGCTCGATGCGGCGGCTTGCGCGCTCGAAATGATTCACGTCTACTCGCTCGTGCACGACGACATGCCGTGCATGGACGACGACGACATGCGTCGCGGCAAACCCACCGTACACGTCAAATATGACGAACCGACGGCGCTCCTCGTGGGCGATGCGCTGCAGTCGCAAGCCTTCGTCGCGCTGACGTCCGATGTGCTCAGCGCTGAGCGCCAGGCCTCGCTCGTGCGCGAGCTCGCGCTGGCTAGCGGCTCGATCGGCATGGCCGGCGGCCAGGCCATCGACCTCGCGAGCGTGGGCCATTCGCTCACCCGCGAGCAACTCGAGACCATGCACCGCCTGAAGACCGGCGCGCTCCTGCGCGCCGCGGTCCGCATGGGGGCGCTTGCGGGCGAGACGCCTTCGGCGCAAAGCCTTGCCGCGCTCGACAAATACGCAGCGGCCGTGGGCCTCGCATTCCAGGTGGTGGACGACATTCTCGACGTCACCGCCGACTCCGCAACGCTCGGCAAGACCGCGGGCAAGGACGCGAAGGACGGCAAGCCGACCTACGTGTCGATTATCGGTCTTGATGCCTCGCGTGCACTCGCGCAGCAGTTGCGCGCCGACGCGCACGCGGCGCTCGAACCGTTCGGCGCGCGCGCACAGCGCCTCGCCGAACTCGCTGACCTGGTGGTGAACCGGGTGAGCTGATCGCGCCAACCCGCCCACGCGCATGAAATGGGATGTAATGCGCAGAACAAGTGCGGGAGCGCCAGTTTTCCTACAATGGAACGACGATGTACGACTTGCTGAAAACCATTGACGACCCGGCGGATTTGCGCCGCCTTGATCGCCGCCAGTTGCAACCGCTTGCCGACGAACTGCGTGCCTTCGTTCTCGAGAGCGTCTCGCAAACGGGCGGCCACTTGTCGTCCAACCTCGGTACGGTCGAACTGACGATCGCGCTGCACTACGTGTTCGACACGCCGCGCGACCGCATCGTCTGGGACGTGGGCCATCAGACCTATCCGCACAAGATCCTGACGGGCCGCCGCGACCAGATGTCGACGCTGCGCCAACTCGGCGGCATTTCGGGCTTCCCGAAACGCGACGAGTCGCCGTATGACACGTTCGGCACCGCGCACTCGAGCACGTCGATCTCGGCGGCGCTCGGCATGGCCGTGGCGAGCAAGCTCAAGGGCGACAACGCCATGGGCATCGCCGTGATCGGCGACGGCGCGATGACGGCCGGCATGGCGTTCGAGGCGCTGAACAACGGCGGCGTCGAAGACGACGTGCCGCTGCTCGTCATCCTCAACGACAACGACATGTCGATTTCGCCGCCGGTGGGCGCGCTCAATCGCCATCTCGCGCGCCTCATGTCGGGCCGCTTCTACGCCGCCGCACGCGCAGGCGTGGAGCGCGTGCTGCGCCATGCGCCGCCGGTGCTCGACCTCGCGCGCAAGCTCGAAGAGCACGCGAAGGGCATGATCGTGCCGGCCACGCTGTTCGAGGAATTCGGCTTCAACTACATCGGGCCGATCGACGGTCACGACCTCGATTCGCTGATCCCGACGCTGCAGAACATCAAGGAACTGCGCGGCCCGCAATTCCTGCACGTCGTGACGAAGAAAGGCCAGGGCTACAAGCTCGCCGAAGCCGACCCGGTCCTGTACCACGGTCCCGGCAAGTTCAACCCGGCTGAAGGCATCAAGCCGTCGGCAACGCCCGCGAAGAAGACCTACACGCAGGTGTTCGGCGAATGGCTGTGCGACGCTGCCGAGCTCGACCACCGCGTGATCGGCATCACGCCGGCCATGCGCGAAGGCTCGGGCATGGTGGAGTTCGAAAAGCGCTTCCCGGACCGTTACTACGACGTGGGCATTGCCGAGCAGCACGCGGTGACGTTCGCGGGCGGTATCGCAGCCGAGGGCCTGAAGCCCGTGGTCGCGATCTACTCGACCTTCCTGCAGCGCGCCTACGACCAGCTGATTCACGACGTGGCGCTGCAGAACCTGCCGGTCGTGTTCGCCATCGACCGCGCGGGTCTCGTCGGCGCCGATGGCGCGACGCACGCGGGCGCCTACGATCTCGCGTTCATGCGCTGCATTCCGAACATGATGATCATGGCGGCGTCCGACGAAAACGAATGCCGCCAGATGCTCTACACGGCACTCCAGCAGGACTGCCCGACGGCCGTGCGCTACCCGCGCGGCGCGGGCACGGGTGTTGCGACCGTCAAGCAGATGGCCGCGCTGCCGGTGGGCAAGGGCGAAGTCCGCCGCGAGAGCAAGGCGCCGGCAGGCAGCCGCATTGCGATTCTCGCGTTCGGCACGATGGTTGCGCCGTCCCTCGCCGCAGCGCAAGAGCTGGACGCCACCGTGGCGAACATGCGCTTCGTGAAGCCGCTCGACGCGGAACTCGTGAAACAGCTCGCCGAAACGCACGATTACATCGTGACCGTGGAGGAAGGCTGCATCATGGGCGGCGCCGGTTCGGCCTGCGTGGAAGCCCTCCTTGAAAGTGGGGTTATCAAGCCCGTACTACAATTGGGCCTCCCCGACCGCTTCATCGACCACGGCGACCCGGCAAAGCTGCTGGCGGGCTGTGGGCTCGACGCAGCAGGGATCGCGAAGTCCATTCGCGAACGCTTTCTCGACAAGGCGGCGAATGTGTCCGGCAAGTCGGTGATGCGCGTCGCGTAAGGTCGATCGAGGCTGCTCCAGGTTAATTGGCGCCTCGCGCCAGACCATTCACATTTGAACTGGCGGGCGGGTTTCGTACCCGGCTTTCCGCCAGCAAACGCCGGCTCATGCCGGCGTTTGCCATTTGCGCGCCGCACTCGGCGCGGCTTGAGGATAAGAACATGAATCAGATGAACCCGGCCTTCGTGATGCCGGACGTCCAAAGCTCCGTCGATACCCGTCAGATCGTGATCCAGCGCGTGGGCGTGAAGGCCGTGCGCCATCCGCTCACCGTGAAGACGGGCGCGGGTGACGTCCAGCCGAGCGTCGGCATGTGGAACCTCGACGTTCATCTGCCGGCCGACCAGAAGGGCACGCACATGTCGCGCTTCGTCGCGCTGCTCGAAGAGAACAAGGCGCCGCTCGAGCCCGCCACGTTCCGCGCGATGCTGGCAGCGATGCTCGCGAAACTCGAATCGCAGGCGGGCCGGATCGAAGTCACGTTCCCGTATTTCGTGAAGAAAGTCGCGCCGGTTTCTGGCGTGGAAAGTCTGCTGGACTACGAAGTGACGCTCACGGGCGACGTGCGCAACGGTCAAACGCGCCTCTTCCTCAAGGTGCTCGTGCCCGTGACGAGCCTGTGCCCGTGTTCGAAGAAGATCTCGCAATACGGTGCGCACAACCAGCGCTCGCACGTGACGATGAACGTCGAGTTCGAAGGCGATCTGCCGGTTGAGGACCTCATTCGCATTGCCGAAGAAGAGGCGTCGTGCGAACTGTGGGGCCTGCTCAAGCGCCCGGACGAGAAGTTCGTGACCGAGCGCGCGTATGAAAACCCCAAGTTCGTCGAAGACCTCGTGCGCGACGTGGCCGTGCGCTTGAATGCCGATGCGCGCGTGATCGGCTATACGCTCGAAGCCGAAAATTTCGAGTCGATCCACAATCACAGCGCCTACGCCGTGATCGAGCACGACAAGCGCGTGGCGTAAAGCTGGCCGCCTGGTTGCGCCATCCACAAAAAAAGCCGCCCTTGGGCGGCTTTTTGCTTCTACGGCGGCAAGCGCATTACTGCTGCACAAGCGACGTCAAATGCCGGCGCGCTTCATTACCGCTCAGACCAGCATTGCTTTGCAATCCTGACATTATTATCCTAAATATTCCCTTGAGCCCTTTCTGAACTGTCGCGCTTTCGCCAGCGCAGCATAGGCGATTTCGCATAGACGAACGCACGCTTGAGGTGCGGCAATGCTACAGCCTGCCTTCGTCGTTATAACTCCACTTCGACGCAACGTCATCACGCGCCGGCACACGTTCCCCGCGAGCGACGGCCAACGCATCAATGAGAAGAAGTCGGTGGAGGAGACATCATGGGCTTTTGCATGAAAAGCATTTGCGGAGCAGCACTGATTCTGGCGGCGAGCGGTGCGAGTGCGCAAACGAGCGTCACGTTGTATGGCGTTGCCGACGCGTTCGTCCAGTTCCTCAACAATGGCGGCAAGCAATCGTGGTCGCAGCGCAGCGGAGGGGGTGTGCCGTCGCGCTTCGGCATCAAGGGCTCGGAGGATCTCGGCGGCGGCCTGAGAGCCGTATTTACGCTCGAAAATGGCTTCAACATCAACAATGGCACTGCCTTTGCCGATACGGGCGCCATGTTCTATCGACAGTCGTGGGTGGGGCTTGCACACGAGAAGTACGGTACGGTCTCCCTGGGGCGCCAGTATCAGCCGACTTTCTGGGTGCTCTACCCAGGCGATCCGTTCCTTGCCAATGAAGTGATATCGCTGCTAGCCGCAGCGGGCAATGTCGTCGACCGCAATACGGTTGGCTTGCAGTCGAGCGGCGGGCGCTCGAGCAATTCGGTCGTCTATCGGTCACCGAGTCTCAAAGGGCTCCAGCTGCTGGCCATGTACGCGTTCCAGTCCAGCGTGACGCAGCCTGCGCCGCAAACGAACGGCAATATCGTCGATGTTGCCGCCACCTGGTCGGGCTATGGTCTATATGCGGGGATTGCGTACCAGTATCAGCATCCGGGCACGAAGACTCTGGCCAGCTTGCCGTCCGTCCTGAATACGGCAGGAACCGAGCATTTCAATACTGCGCTCGCTTATCAGATAGGGATCGTCAATCTTCAGTTCATCTACGGATATCATCGCCCGAAGCACGACGACGCGAGTCCGCTCGCGACGCAGCTTTCGGCCGTGCATTCGTATAGCTTGATACAAGCCGGCGCCACGGTTCAAGTCACGCCCGCGGATTCAATCGAAATCGCGGCGCTGCAACGCGCCGTACGCGGCGTGCATGACAATATGTGGGCCGTGCAACTGGGTGTCGACCACAGTCTTTCGAAGCGGACGTCCATCTATGCGCGCGCGGGCTACATGAAGAACAATGGCTCGTCCACGATGAGCTGGTCTGGCGTGAGCGTGACGGCCCCGGGTACCAAACAAACGCTGGCAGTCGTAGGCATGACACAGCGTTTCTGAGTTTCAGGTGCCGGCGGATCGATCCGCGATGCGCTCGGCGCTTACTGCGCGAGCGAAGTCAAATCCCAGCGCGGCTTCACCGTGAACGCATAATCGCGCGTGGCTTGCTCGGGCCAGCGCTTCAGGCGCAGCGCGCCCGCGAGCGCGATCATCGCGCCGTTGTCGGTGCACAGAGACAAATCGGGGTAATGCACCTCGAAGCCGCGCTTTTGCGCCGCCGCCGAAAGCGTCTCGCGCAACTGCTTGTTCGCACCCACACCGCCCGCCACCACGAGGCGCTTCATCTTCGTGCGCTTGAGCGCGGCGAGCGACTTCGCGGCCAGCACCTCGACGGCGGCATCGACGAAACCGCGCGCGATATCGGCCTTGCCCTGTTCGCAGATATTCGTGCCGAGCTTCTTCACTTGCGTGAGCACGGCCGTCTTGAGTCCGCTGAAGCTGAAGTCGAGATCGCCCGAATGCAGCATCGGGCGGGGCAGTTCTACCGCGCCAGGTGTGCCGAACTCCGCAAGGCGCGAGACTTCAGGGCCGCCCGGATAGCCGAGGCCAAGCAGCTTGGCCGTTTTGTCGAAGGCTTCGCCCGCTGCGTCGTCGAGTGTTTCGCCAAGGGTTTCGTACACGCCCACGTCGGTCACGCGCATCAGTTGCGTGTGGCCGCCCGACACCAGCAGCGCGACAAACGGAAACGGCGGCGGCGCGTCGACCAGCAGCGGCGAAAGCAGGTGCCCTTCGAGATGGTGAATGCCCACAGTTGGACGATTCCAGGCCATGGCAAGCGCATTGGCGATGCTCGCGCCCACGAGCAGCGCGCCCGCGAGGCCGGGGCCTTGCGTGAAGGCGATGGCGTCGATGTCGCTTTTCGCCGCGCCGCTCTTCGCGAGGACTTCCTCGAGCAACGGCAGCGCGCGGCGGATATGGTCGCGCGAGGCAAGCTCCGGCACGACGCCGCCGTACTCGCGGTGCATGGCGATCTGCGAGTGCAGCGCGTGCGCGAGCAGGCCGCGCTCGCTGTCGTAGAGCGCGAGGCCGGTTTCGTCGCAGGAGCTTTCGATGCCGAGAACGAGCATGATGTGGGGCGCGGCGACGGCCTTGCGCGGCATGAACCGCTAAAAACCGTCGCTAAATCAAGAATTAAGAGAACATAAAAGTATAGCAGCGCGCGTGAAAGCCGGCTGGGGGCCGCAAGCGGGGCCCCCCGCGGACAAGCCCCGCCGCCGCACAGGTAGAATGCGCGCCATGGAATCTTTCGACATCGCCGTGATCGGCGCAGGGGCGGCCGGCATGATGTGCGCGGCGGTGGCTGGCCAGCAGGGCGCCCGCGTGGCGTTGATCGACCACGCCCCGCGCCTCGCGGAAAAAATCCGCATCTCGGGCGGTGGGCGCTGCAACTTCACGAACCTGCACGCGAGCCCGGCCAACTATCTTTCGAACAACCCGCATTTCTGCCGTTCGGCGCTCGCGCGCTACACGCCGCGCGACTTCCTCGCGCTGCTGCGCCAACACCGCGTGACCTGGCACGAAAAGCACAAGGGCCAGCTTTTCTGCGACCAGTCGAGCGAGGCGATCATCGACGTCCTGCGCGCCGAATGCGACGCCGGCCGCGTGACGTGGCGCCGCCCGCTGCCGGTGGAAGCGGTGAGCCATGCCGACGGCGCGGGCTTTACGCTCGGCACGCCGCAGGGCGAGATACGCGCGAAAGCGCTCGTGATTGCGACGGGCGGCCTGTCGATCCCGAAGATCGGCGCTACCGATTTCGCGTATCGCGTTGCGAAGCAGTTCGGCCACAAGCTGATCGATACGCGTCCGGCGCTCGTGCCGCTCACGTTCGCGCAGGACGAGTGGACGCCCTACGTGCCGCTCGCGGGCGTTTCGCTCGAAGTTCACGTGGCGACGGGCGAGCGCAAAACCGGCGGCGCCTTCGATGAAGACCTGCTCTTCACGCACCGAGGCCTTTCCGGACCCGGCGTCTTGCAAATTTCGAGCTTCTGGCAGCCGGGCCAGCCGATCCGCGTGAACTTGCTGCCCGAGCACGATCCGGCGGCGGCCTTGATCGAGGCCAAGGGCGCGACGAAACGCCAGATCGGCAATCTGCTCGCCGAGTGGGTGCCGGCGCGGCTCGCGCATGTGTGGCTGGAGGCGCATCAGGTGAAGGCCGACGCGCGTATCGCCGATCTGCCGGATAAAACGCTGCGCAAGATCGGCGAAGGGCTCGCCCAGTGGACGCTCACACCCACTGGCACCGAAGGCTACAAGAAGGCGGAAGTCACGCGCGGCGGCGTGGACACGCGCGAGCTTTCCTCGGCGACGATGATGAGCCAGCGTGTGCCTGGCCTCTACTTCGTGGGCGAAGCCGTGGACGTGACGGGTTGGCTTGGCGGCTACAACTTCCAGTGGGCGTGGGCCTCGGGCGTCGCGGCCGGGGAGGCCGCCGCCCAGTATTCGGCGAGCGCAAGCTGATTTTCTGACCGACACGCACTGCCGAATCTCTCGCGGTTGACCCGAGTCATGGTTGCCTGGGCGCCCGAGGTTCACGCTTGAATACCTGACCATGAGGAAAAGGTACGAAACGTGAATCGAGAGGAACAGCAGCACATTGAGGCACTGCGCGGGCCACTGCGGCGAATCATGATTGCGGTGGACGATTCGAAGGCATCGACGCAGGCGCTGCGTTTTGCGTCGCGAGTGGTGCCACGCGACGCCCACGTGCGGATCGTGTGCGCGGCCGAACAGCCGCGCGCCTGGAATGCGGGCGGCGCTTACACCGCGGGCGACGCGTGGATGACGGACACGCTCAGCGTCGCGCGCGACGAATATCTCCACGCGGCCGAGCGCACGCTCGAGCAGGCGATGACGGCGTTCAACGGGCAAGTGGCCCTGGTCGAAGGGCAGGTGGTCGGTCTTTCTGCCGAGGCAGGCGCCGTCGTGCCGGCGCTAGCCGATGCGGCGCGTGACTGGCAGGCCGACATGCTGATCGTCGGCACGCGGCACCAGGGGCGCATGAAGCGCTGGATCGACGGCTCGGTTTCGGGCGCGCTCGCGGTTTGCGCGCCCTGTCCGCTGCTGGTCGTGCCCGTGGAGTACGACGAAACGCGCGCTCACGCGCCGCTTGCCCGCATCGTCCTGGCGACGGACGGCAGTCCGGCCTCGGCGCAGGCGATCAACGCGGCGGTGCGGTTGGCCGAACCGCAAACCACGTTGCGCGCGGTTTATGTCGTGGACCGCAGCAGTGTGGCTGGCGACCCGGTGCCGGGATCGGTACTCGAAGACGCGCTCACCGAGCTTGGCCGCAAGGCGCTGGCCGGCGCGCACGAGCAACTCGAAACGTCAGGCAGTGCCTATGAAACTGCGCTCGTGGCCACCGCTCGCCTGCGCGACGACATCGCCCACACTGTGTTGCGCGACGCGCAGGACTGGCAGGCCGATCTCGTCGCACTGGGCACGCAGGGCCGGCGGGGCGTCGCGCGCTGGCTGCTCGGCAGCGTGGCGCAGCGTGCCATCGAGATCACGCATGTGCCGCTGCTGCTCGTCGGGCCGGGCGCTGCCTGATGTCGCGCAGCCCCGCCAGGGAAGGCTCCGGGCGCGGTCGCCCCCCTCGCATGGGATTGGGGTTTCCCCCCAAGCAGGCACGCGATGCGCAAACCCGGAACTGCTATACTCAATCCTCTTTACCCCCGATCCGTTATTGGAAAATGACGACCATCCGCGTAAAAGAAAACGAACCCTTTGAAGTTGCCATGCGCCGCTTCAAGCGCACGATCGAGAAGAACGGTCTGTTGACCGAACTTCGCGCGCGCGAGTTCTACGAGAAGCCCACGGCTGAACGCAAGCGCAAGAAGGCGGCGGCGGTGAAGCGCCACTTCAAGCGTCTGCGCAGCCAGATGTTGCCGAAGAAGCTGTACTGATTCTGGCGTCGCCGTGGCGCGTGGCCGCGCAGTTCCAGCGTGGACTTCGCGTGAGCTTCGCGGCGACGTGGACAGCCGGCCCGCGGCCTTGGGTGACTTAGCGCAACGCGGCCGCCGCTGCCCTCTGGTGTGGTCGCAACCATGTCGAATTTGCGCCAACCCGCCTGGAAGCGTTTCCAGGCGGGTTTTTGCATTCCAGCAACCCCAACGTATTTCAGGTGAGTGATGAGTCTCAAAGACCAGATCAACGACGACATGAAAGCCGCGATGCGCGCGCGCGAAAGCGAACGCCTTGCCACAATTCGTCTGCTGCTCGCCGCTATCAAGCAACGTGAAGTCGACGACCGCGTGACGCTCGACGACGCCGGCATCACGGCGGTCATCGACAAGATGATCAAGCAGCGCAAGGACTCGATCAGCCAGTTCGAGGCCGCGGGCCGCACCGATCTCGTCGAGAAGGAAGCCGCCGAGCTGACCGTCCTGGCCGCCTACATGCCCGCGCAGCTCTCGGATGCCGAGATCGCCGCCGAAGTGCAGGCCGCCGTCGCCCAGGTGGGCGCAGCCGGGCCGCAGGACATGGGCAAGGTGATGGGCGTGCTCAAGCCGAAGCTCGCCGGGCGCGCCGACATGACGGCCGTTTCCGGGCTCGTCAAAGCCGCGCTCTCGAAGTAAGCGCAACCGGTTCGCACGCGGCGCCGGCCCGGCCCAGGGGCGACGCCGCGAGGCCCGTACGTGATGTATTCGGGCCGCGCGAGCCCTGGTTGCCCAAGCGCGTTCGCTTCGATGATTCCGCATTCGTTCCTGCAAGACCTGCTGAACCGCGTCGATATCGTCGACGTGGTGGGTCGCTACGTGCAGCTCAAGAAGGGCGGCGCGAACTTCATGGGCTTGTGTCCGTTCCACAACGAGAAAAGCCCTTCGTTCACAGTTAGTCCAACCAAACAGTTCTATCACTGCTTCGGCTGCGGGGCGCACGGTACCGCCATCGGCTTCCTCATGGAGCACGCGGGCCTGACGTTCCCCGAGGCCGTCGAACAACTCGCCCAGTCGGTCGGCCTGACCGTGCCGCAAGAGCCTTCGCCCCTGCGCGGCGGCGGGGCTGGTGCGGCCGGCGGCTATGCGCCGGCTGTCTCGAAGGCTGTGTCCACCGCGCTTTCCGATGTCATGCAGACCGCGTGCGACTACTACCGCAAGCAGCTGCGCAGCGCGACCAACGCCATTCAGTACCTCAAGAAGCGCGGCCTCACGGGCGAAATCGCCGCGCGTTTTGGCCTCGGCTACGCGCCGGATGGATGGCAGAACCTCGAATCTGCGTTTACCAACTATCGCGACGACGCGCTCGTGGAGTCGGGCCTCGTCATCGTCAGCGAAAAGCAGGACGCGCAAGGCCAGTCGCGCCGGTACGACCGCTTCCGCGACCGTGTGATGTTCCCGATCCGCAACGTGAAGGGGCAGGTCATAGGATTTGGCGGCCGCGTGCTGGATGGCGGCGAGCCCAAGTATTTGAATTCCCCGGAAACGCCGCTATTTAACAAGGGCAGCGAGCTGTACGGGTTGTTCGAGGCGCGCCTCGCGATCCGGGAACAGCGCTATGTTCTGGTGGTGGAGGGGTATATGGACGTCGTCGCGCTTGCGCAGCTGGGTTTCCAGAACGCCGTGGCGACGCTCGGCACCGCGTGCACGCCGATCCACGTGCAGAAGCTCATACGGCAGACCGACACGGTGATCTTCAGCTTCGACGGCGACTCGGCGGGCCGCCGCGCCGCGCGGCGCGCGCTCGACGCGTGCCTGCCGCACGCGGCCGACAACCGCACGATCCGCTTCCTGTTCCTGCCGCAGGAGCACGACCCGGACAGCTACGTGCGCGAATTCGGCGCCGAGGCGTTCTCGGAGCAGGTCGAGCGGGCCATGCCGCTGTCCCAGTTCATGCTCAACGAGGTGCTGGCGGACAAGGAACTGGACCAGCCGGAAGGGCGTGCCCGGGCGCTGTTCGACGCGAAACCGCTGTTGCAGGCGCTGCCGGCGAATGCCCTGCGGGCGCAGATCATGCACATGTTCGCGGACCGCCTGGACGTGCCGTTTGAGGAAGTGGCCGCGCTGTGCGAAGTCGACGCGCGCATCGCCCAGGCGGCGCGCCAGGCGCCGGCACGCAAGGACCGGCACCTTGTGACCGGTATCGAGCGCAAGGCGCTGCGCAACCTCGTGATGCACCCGCGTATCGCGTCGCAGCTCGACGAAGAGGCCGAAAAGGCGCTGATTGGACTGACGCGCCACGGCGAGTTGTTCGAGGAAGTGACCACTCACGCGCGGGCACTGGGCGACGCGGCGGAATTTCAGCTGCTGTCGGACCTGCTGAGAAATGGGGCCAATGCTCCAACCTTCGAGGAGATTTTTCGCGAAATTCTGGACTATGATGAAAACGTTCGGGATTTGCTGATGAAAAATCCGGAAGATGGCGCTGCGCTAGAGGAGCGCCGCGAGCAGGAGCGGCTCGTGAGCGAAGAATTGACGGCGGCAATCCTGAAGATGCGGTACGACGCCTGTTGCGAGCGGCTGGACGCGCTTTCGCGGCAGTCGCGACATACGCCTGAGGAACTTGCCGAATTGATGTCACTGAATCAGACGCGGGCTGACATGAAGCGTCAGCTCGGTTTGTAAGGGAAGGACCGCACAGGGGGATTATTGCCCTGCGTGGTAAAATAACAGGTTTTCAGCGGTTTGTTTTTGTTTTTTCCGGGCGGACATAATGGGTTGGGGTAACCCATGAATGTTCAGTTTTCCAGCAAGGGGCGGAATGGCAATGGCAAAGACTACAGGCGGAAAAAAGGCAACCGGCAAGGGCTCGACGGAGCCGACCAGCAAGGTCACAGAGGCCGCAGTTGCCAGTTCTTCCGCCCGGTCGTCGGGCAGTGAGTCCACCAACCGTTCTGAACCGGCTACCCGGAAGAGGTCGATGACTGTTTCGGCTGCGCGAGCAGCGCCTGCACGTGCGGCGAAAGCCGTTACGCAGCCGGCAACGAAGCGGTCCGGTTCGAGAAGTGCAAGGGAAGTGCCTGCCGTCGAGGACGATGCGGCAGAGCGCGAGGCTCAAGCATCCACGGTTCACGAGGCTGTTGTCCAGCAGCCGCGAGTCGAGACACTAGCCGGTACGGCGAACTCCATGACGAAAAAGCTGAATGAAGTACCCGTCGATGACGACGCAAACCAGAGCGAAGACAGCACCCCCGCCGCGGGCAAGGTCGAAAAGACCACCCGTGCGCGCGACCGGCGAGCGAAGGAGAAGGCGCTGCTGAAAGACGCGTTCGCGTCGTCGCAGCCCGGCACCGTCGAGGAGCTCGAGGAGCGCCGCACGAAGCTGCGTGCGCTCATCAAGCTCGGCAAGGAGCGCGGCTTCCTCACCTATGCGGAAATCAACGATCACCTTCCGGACAACTTCACGGAAACCGAGGCGATCGAAGGCATCATCAGCACGTTCAACGACATGGGCGTGGCTGTCTATGAGCAGGCCCCCGACGCGGAAACGCTGCTGCTCAACGACAACGCGCCGAATGCTTCATCGGACGACGAAGTGGAAGAGGAGGCAGAAGTCGCGCTCTCCACCGTCGACTCCGAATTTGGCCGCACGACCGACCCGGTGCGTATGTACATGCGCGAAATGGGCACGGTCGAGCTCCTCACGCGCGAAGGCGAAATCGAAATCGCCAAGCGCATTGAAGACGGCCTCAAGCACATGGTCATGGCGATCTCCGCTTGCCCGACCACGATTGCCGACATCCTCGCCATGGCCGAGCGCGTGGCGAACGACGAGATTCGCGTGGACGAACTCGTCGACGGCCTGATCGATCCCAACGCCGAAGACACCGACGGCTTCAACGCCAAGGAAGCGGAAGAGATCGAGAACGAGGACGAAGAGGAAGAAGCCGAAGAGGAAGAAGAAGAGGAGGAGGAAGAGGACGACGGCGCGGCGCAGGCGACGGCCAACGCGGCGCAGCTCGAAGCCCTCAAGCGCGCCTCGCTCGAAAAATTCGCCCTCATCAGCGAATGGTTCGACAAGATGCGCCGCGCGTTCGAGAAGGAGGGCTACAAGTCGAAGTCCTACCTCAAGGCGCAGGAAACCATCCAGAACGAGCTGATGTCGATCCGCTTCACGGCGCGTACCGTCGAGCGCCTGTGCGACACGCTGCGCGCGCAGGTGGACGAAGTGCGCCAGGTCGAACGCCAGATTCTTCACACGGTCGTGGACAAGTGCGGCATGCCGCGCTCGGAGTTCATCGCGCGTTTTCCGGGCAACGAAACCGACCTCGAGTGGTCGGAGAAGATCGTTGGCGAGAGCCATGCGTATAGCGGCATTCTCTCGCGCAACATTCCGGCCATTCGCGAACAGCAGCAGCGCCTGCTCGATCTGCAGGCGCGCGTGGTGCTGCCGCTCAAGGACCTGAAGGAAACCAACCGTCAGATGGCGGCCGGCGAACTCAAGGCGCGCCAGGCGAAGCGCGAGATGACCGAGGCCAACCTGCGTCTCGTGATCTCGATCGCGAAGAAGTACACGAACCGCGGCCTGCAGTTCCTCGACCTGATCCAGGAAGGCAACATCGGCCTGATGAAGGCGGTGGACAAGTTCGAATATCGCCGCGGCTACAAGTTCTCGACTTATGCGACGTGGTGGATCCGTCAGGCCATCACGCGCTCGATTGCGGACCAGGCGCGCACGATCCGCATTCCGGTTCACATGATCGAGACGATCAACAAGATGAACCGTATTTCGCGGCAGATCCTGCAGGAGACCGGTCTCGAGCCGGATCCGGCAACGCTCGCCGAGAAGATGGAAATGCCGGAGGACAAGATCCGCAAGATCATGAAGATCGCGAAGGAGCCGATCTCCATGGAAACGCCGATCGGCGACGACGACGATTCGCATCTGGGCGACTTCATCGAGGACAACAACACGGTGGCGCCGGCCGATGCCGCGCTGCATGCCTCGATGCGCGATGTGGTGAAGGACGTGCTCGACTCGCTCACGCCGCGCGAAGCGAAGGTGCTGCGCATGCGCTTCGGTATCGAGATGAGTACCGATCACACGCTCGAAGAAGTGGGCAAGCAGTTCGACGTGACGCGCGAGCGGATTCGCCAGATCGAAGCGAAGGCGCTGCGCAAGCTGCGCCACCCGAGCCGCTCGGACAAGCTCAAGTCGTTCCTTGAAGGAAATTGAGCTTGATTAGCGTTTAATGCACGGAAGTCGCGTGCACGATGGCCAGGTCGGCCCGCTTTCGTGTAGTATGTCGGCCTGTCATCGAAAAGCCCGGCCTTTGGGTAGACCGGGCTTTTTTGTTGACGCATTGCCGTTCTTTTGTTCTCGCTACGCTTCGTAGCTTCGTGGGCCGGACGCCGTGTTGGTTGCAGGCAGCGGACTCATAATCCGCCTCCGAAAGGACGTCGTGGGTTCGAACCCCACCCGGCCCACCATTTCTCTTCTCTCGCCGGATCCTGGGCGTTCTGCCTTCCGTTCAATCAGAGATCGATAGGCATGCCTATCAATTTCGGTCAATTCTCGTCGCAACTACCTCAGCAGCCGCAATCACTCGCTGCTCGACGCCATAGATTGCTGTGGCGACTCACCGAACAATCTCCGAAACATCGCGGGAAAAGCACCAAGCGTGCTGTATCCAGGATCGAGCGCAACTTGCGTGGCCACCCTGCCCAAAGCAAGCCAGGTCATCGCCTCGGCTGCACGCATATGCTGGCGCCAGTGTCCAAAGCTCATACTCGTTTCCTCCTTGAAATGCCGCGCAAGCATTCTGCCGCTGATACCGATCTCGCCCGCAAACGCTCACCGAGATCTACGGTATCCCGATGACGACACTTCCTCATCCGCACGGCGGCGCCGCGTCCATTGGCTTCCCGTTGTAGCCGGAGAAAAAGCGCGCTCGAGGTGGAAGATCGGCGCCACCTCGCTCGCGCGATGTGCGGTACGACGATTGCTGTCCCGGCTTACCGCTGCTCGAAGGCTTCGACAGAAGCGCGGGAAGAGGCCGGGGGGACATCATGTCGGTCCGTACGAAACTCGATCGCTGGCGCAACGTCGGGCGTTTCGTTGTGCGACCACTCGAGCTGGGTTGCGCGCAATGTTCGCGCGGCAGTGGGCCGACGCTAATGTGCGCGGAGTGGCAGGATAGGAGTTCCGGCGGTTCGGGAGCGCAGCGTGCGCTTTCGCGAATTGCCTCAGAATGGATCCCCTCTTTTCACGGGAGAGT
The DNA here is from genome assembly GCF_905220165.1 of Paraburkholderia sp. J10-1. Lineage (NCBI taxonomy): Bacteria > Pseudomonadati > Pseudomonadota > Betaproteobacteria > Burkholderiales > Burkholderiaceae > Paraburkholderia > Paraburkholderia sp. J10-1. The sequence goes on from NZ_CAJMYW010000002.1 coordinate 698,467, forward strand.
GACGATGGCCAAGTCTCATTCCTTGATGGTCGCTGCGGTGACCGCCCTTTCCATCGTGCTTGTACCGGGAATAGCCGGTGCGCAAACGAGCGCGCCCGACGCTTCGAACCCCGCCAGCATGACGAAAGCGCAGCGCAAAGAAGCACGCAAGGAAGCTCGGGCACGAAAGAACGCGGAATTGAAGAAACTCGAACAGAACGGATACAACCCGGCCACAGCAAACGACGCGAATTACCCCAATGATATTCAGAATGCCGAAAGAAAGGCAGCGTCGCCTGGTGCCGCGAGTCACTAGCGGAATATCTGTATGGGCCTAAAGACGAAATCGTCAGCTTAATACGTCACGCCTTCGTACGAGGGCCCGCCGTTACCGCGTCCCACGTGTGCTTGACGATACGCTGCACGTCGGCCTTGAAGGCCTTTTCGTCTTCTGCGCTATCGATGAGCAGTGCCGACTCGCAGATCATGCGGCCGATCATCCGCGCCGCGAGCGGCACGTTCTTCGCCGCAGCGCTGCCGCGCGCTGCCTGCGCCTGCAGCGCTGCGCTCAACAGACCGAACGTGCTCGCTTCCTCTATTTCGCGGCAGCGGTCCGAGCCCAGCACCGCGGTTGCCGTTTCGAGCACGAGGTGCCGGTAGGTCGACTCCGAGCACACATCGAGGAACGCAGCGATGCCCGCGCCGACCCGCTGCGACGCCTGCGCAGCGGCGGAGGCGGCGCGTACGCGCGCCGCGGCATCGGCCTGCAGCGCGACGACGAGCGCATCGAGCAGGTCCGTCTTCCCAGAAAAATGGTGATAGAAAGCGCCGCGCGTCACGCGGGCCTTTTGCGCGATCGCCTCGAGACTGATCTGCTGATAACCGTGCGACGTGAACAGTTCGCGCGCGGCATCAAGCAGCGCTTCGCGTGTTGCGTCCGCATATTCGGCACGACGGGTCTTGAATGTTTCTGCCATGAGACCAGGAAGGTTGACTTTTCACAGACGCATCGTAGTATACATACACGATGTATGTGAAAATCATCGTGTATGTAGTCACGTTTATGGTGCAGATCAACCCTCACGAGGTCAGTCCATGACGGATTCCAGCCACACCGAAGCGAAGTACGTTCCCCCCACGGACCTGCAGTTGCACGCGGCGCAAGACATCGTGCGCCGTTTCGCGCAACGCTGGCGGCGCCCAGTTGCGGAGGAGTTGCGCGACCTGATGCATCCGGACACGCAGAACCTGATTCCGCCAATGTCGGTCCCCGCTAATTGCGAAGGCGTGGTCGAGCATTTCCGGCAGGTCCTGCAACAGCTACCCGATCTCAAAGTCGAGGTGATCCGCTGGGCGCCGACCGGCGACGCGGTGCTGGTCGAATGGCGAGCGCATGCAAGCGTCGCGGGAGAGTCGCTCGAATGGCAGGGCGTTGATCGCTTCAACGTACGCGGTGACCGCATGTACCAGGCACAGGTGTATTGGGACACGCGTGGGGTCGCGCAGCAGATTGCCGACGCCGTACGGCGCGCGCAAGAGCGAGCCGCCGCGCAAGGATAGCGGCGGCCAGCAAGGGCGCTGATCTCACGGCGCTCAGAAGCGTCTATGGTCGCTAGCCACGCGTAATGGCCGCTTCGAGCAAACAACCAAATTCGGACGCGAATTCGACCGAGACGCGCGCATGGACAGCGCCTTGTTTGTCAAAGAATCGCTGCGACCCTTCCAGTGTGAACACGCCTTCATGCCAGATGTTGGGGTGAATATAGAGACCCTGCTGCCCGTCGAAACGGAAGCAGACGAACTTCTGTGGCGTGATATCGTCGCCGGGCAATGCCAGCGGAACGTAGAACGGGTGACGATCGAGCGGGAAAAACAGTTGGCCGCCGTCCGGGTGATAGTTCGCATGCCAAATTAACATGCGTTCCGGTGTAGCCGCGCTGTCTTCACGTGCGTCGCCTGGCTCCGTTGCGTATGCGAGAACGTAGTTGCCGCTTACCGCTTCGTTTCGACCGTAGAGAATGTCACCGCGCCATTCGCTGACGAACGTGCCCTCGGTCGTACCCGCTTCGTCACCGGTTCCCGGGTCGATCGGCCTTGATCCCACAGCGGGCCATTGCACGATTTCCACGTGGCATGTGTCCGGATCGTCCACCAGTTTGCCGTAGCCATGCAGCGTTGCCGGAGTCGCGTCGACCACGGGCATCGCCACGCGCCGCAGGCCCCGAGGAAGGGCGGGGTTGAGGTAGTCGATCGCTTTGCTCATACGAATCTCACTGGAAATCAAGGGCTGGGCCTGCGTTCAGAGCGCCATGGGCACGAAGCTTGGAGTGTCCCGGCGGCGGGGCGTTCGCAGGATTCAGCGCCCTTTCAACGCTTGACGCTGCCGGGACGTGTCACCTTGACAGGCGGAGTTGGCCGTCCAACACCAGGGACATTCCTGGGGTGGCTTTGGGGGATCCCGCTTGACCTCATGTATTCCTGTGTGTGAATATTCATTCACGCAGGTGAATTTATGGTGACGCACTCATGTCGAGCCGATACGGGACGACTTGAAGGCTCTCCAACATCAGATATCTGTTGGCGGTGCACTTTCCGGCCGCGTCGCCGTGGTGATTTTTGCGTTTTCGGTTCTTATCAGTCAGTACTACAGATCAAAATGAACAAACCATCAACTCCAATCGCTGGATCGCTGCACGGCTTGCGCGTCGTAGATCTGTCCCGTGTTCTCGGCGGCCCCTACTGCACGCAGATTCTTGCCGACCACGGCGCGGAAGTCATCAAGGTCGAGCCGCCTGGCGGCGACGAAACACGCGGCTGGGGGCCGCCGTTCGACGGCGAGACAGCTTCGTACTTCCAGGGCGTCAATCGCAACAAGCTGGGCGTCGTGCTGGATCTCACGCAGCCGGCGGAGCGCGAACGCTTGCTCGCGCTGCTCGAAACGGCTGATGTACTGGTGGAGAACTTCAAGGTCGGCACGCTCGAGCGATGGGGGCTCGGTTACGACACCGTGCTGGCCGCGCGCTTTCCGCGGCTCGTGCATTGCCGCGTGTCTGGCTTCGGCGCGGACGGCCCGCTCGGCGCCTTGCCCGGCTATGACGCGGCGATCCAGGCGATGACCGGTCTCATGAGCGTCAACGGGGAGGCAGGTGGCGCGCCGCTGCGCATCGGCGTGCCGATCGTCGATCTCGTGACGGGACTCAATGCGGCCCTTGGCGTTCTGATGGCGTTGCGCGAGCGCGAGGTAAGCGGGCGAGGCCAGTTCGTCGAGTCGACGCTGTTCGATTGCGCTCTCTCGATCCTCCACCCGCACACGCCCAACTACTTCTACTCGGGCAAGGAACCGCAGCGCACCGGTAACGCGCATCCGAACATCACGCCGTACGACATGTTTCATACCGGCAACGGCGACATCTTTCTCGCGGTCGGCAACAACACACAGTTCGCATCACTTTGCAGGCTGATCGATGCGCAACACCTCGCCGACGATCCGCGCTTTACCGACAATCGCTTGCGCAGCCAGCACCGCAACGACTTGCGCGCGGAACTCGAGCAATGTTTCGTCCGCTGGGATGGTCCACAGCTTGCTGACATGCTCGTGCGCCACGGCGTGCCATGTGCACCGGTACTCGGCGTGGGTGCGGCGCTCGCGCATCCCCACGTCGACCATCGCGCGATGAAGGTCGAGATGGGGTCCTACCGCGGGATCGCGTCGCCAATCAAGCTCGCCCGCACGCCGGCCACCTACCGAAGCGCGCCACCGGCGCTCGACGAACATGCGGCACAGGTTTTCGGCGACCCATCGCGCGAGCAATAGCCGTCACATCGACAAGCTATCCAATCGCACCACGACAGCGGCATACGAAACGCCGCGCAGGAGACAGCAATGACACCTGGCAACCAGGCAGGAAGCAGGGCGCACACGGGGACTCGATCATGCTCGCGCTAATCGGCACGCTCGCGATCATCGCTCTCTTCACGCTGATCATCACGAAGCGTCTTTCGCCGCTCGTCGCGCTGATCGCCGTGCCCATCGTCGCCGCGCTCGCTGCGGGATTCGGCCTTTCCACGGCGAAGTTCATCGTCCTCGGGGTGCAGAACATCGGCCCGGTTGCGGGAATGCTCGTATTTGCGATACTTTTCTTCGGTATCCTGACTGATGCGGGGATGCTCGACCCGATTATCAATGGTGTATTGCGCGTGGTGGGTTGTCATCCGCCGCGAATTGTCATGGGCTCGGCACTGCTTGCACTGCTGATTCACCTCGATGGTTCGGGCGCGGTCACGTTCCTTGTCACGCTGCCCGCGATGATGCCGCTCTATACCCGCCTCGGGCTCGACCGTCGCATTCTCGCGTGCGTCGCCTCGATGGCGGCGGGCGTCAACTTTCTCCCTTGGGTCGGGCCCATGCTGCGCGCTTCCGCGGCCCTGCATATTCCGGGCACCGTCATTTTCTATCCAATGATTCCCGTGCAGATTGTCGGCCTGGTTTTCGTATTCGGTACGGCATACGTGCTCGGAAAGCGCGAGGAAAAGCGCCTCGGTCTCACGCGCGAGCATGCCGCCAGTATTGCCGCCACTCCACGCGTGCTTACGCCTGAGGAACTGGCGCTGCGCCGGCCTCAGCGCTTCTCGATCAATCTCGTGCTGACGCTCGTCGTGCTCGTGACGCTAGTGTCGGGCATCGTCGATCCCATGGTCATGTTCATGATCGGCACTGTGCTGGCGCTCGTCATCAATTACCCCGATGTGAACCAGCAGCGCGAACGGGTCGACGCCCATGCGAAGGCCGCCCTGATGATGGCGAGCGTGCTGCTGGCTGCGGGTGCTTTCACCGGCATCATGACCGGAACCGGCATGCTCAATGCCATGGCTGAAGTGGTTGTGCGCCATGTGCCGGCCGATCACGCGCGCCATATGCCATTCACGCTGGGACTCGTTTCCATGCCGCTCAGTTTGCTTTTCGATCCCGATTCGTTTTACTTCGGTATCCTGCCTGTTTTGGCGAAAAGCGGGGAACTGCTAGGCGTACCAACCGTGCAGATGGCACAGGCGGCGCTCCTCGGGCAGATGACGACCGGCTTCCCCGTTAGCCCGCTCACGCCGGCAACGTTCCTGATTGTTGGCCTGACGGGTGTGGAACTTGCCGAGCATCAGAAGTTCACGATTCCCTTCCTGTTTGCCGCCACGGTGCTGATGGTGTTCACCGCGGTGCTGGTCGGTGTGTTCCCGCTCTAATACCGCTTTTGTTTATGCCTTGAGAGGAAGTCCGTATGAATTTCAACCTCAATGAAGACCAGCAGTCGATCGTCGCTGCAATTGAAAAGATCTGCGAACGTTTCGACGACGGCTACTGGCTCGAACGCGACCGCGAAGGCGGCTTTCCGCACGATTTTCACCGGGCACTCGCCGATGCGGGCTGGCTTGGCATTGCGATGTCGCCGGACTACGGCGGTTCCGGGCTCGGCATGACCGAGGCGGCGCTGATGATGCGCACGATCAGTGCTTCCGGTGCGGGGCTCTCGGGCGCGTCGGCTGTGCATATGAACATCTTCGGACTCAATCCGGTGCAGGTGTTCGGCAGCGAGGCGCAGAAGCAGCGATTCCTGCCGCCGCTCATCGAGGGCCGCGACAAGGCTTGTTTCGCCGTGACCGAACCCGACGCCGGCCTCGACACGACGCACCTGAAAACCCAGGCCGTGCGCGACGGCGATCACTATGTGCTCACCGGCCGCAAGATCTGGATTTCGACGGCGCAGGTCGCGAACAAGATGCTCATCATCGCGCGCACGACGCCGCTGGACCAGGTGGCGAAGCCTACCGATGGCCTGAGTCTTTTCTATACCGACCTGGACCGCACGCGAGTCGAAGTCCGCGAGATCGAGAAGATGGGCCGCAAGGCCGTCGATTCGAACATGCTCTTCATCGACGGCCTGCGCGTGCCGATGGAAGAACGCATTGGGGAGGAGGGCAAGGGCTTTCACTATTTGCTGCATGGCCTGAATCCGGAGCGCATCCTGATCGCCTCGGAGGCGGTGGGGCTCGGCCAGGCGGCGCTGCGCCACGCAACGCAGTACGCGAAAGACCGTGTCGTGTTCGGACGTCCCATTGGGCAGAACCAGGCTATCCAGCATCCGCTCGCGCAGGCGTGGATGGCGCTCGAAGCCGCGAACCTGATGGTGATGAAAGCGGCCACGCTGTACGACGCGGGCGAGCCGTGCGGCGCCGAAGCCAACGCCGGAAAATACCTGGCTGCCGAAGCGGCGTTTCAGGCGTGCCAGACGGCCATTGCTACGCTGGGCGGCATGGGTTATGCGAAGGAATACCACGTCGAACGCTATCTGAGGGAGTGTATGATTCCAAGGCTCGCGCCCGTCAGCCCGCAAATGATCATGTGCTTCATTGCGGAAAAGGTGCTCGGGCTGCCGAAGTCTTACTGACCACCGCAAGGGGCGCGCGCGCCGCCTTGCGACCCACTGCCCGACCCATGGACGTCAAACTCGTTGCCCGCACGCTCGACCTGTTCGAACTCTTCGCCGCCGAACAAAGACCATTGGCGCTCGCCGAATTGGCGCGGCTGCTGGAGGTGCCCGCATCGAGTTGCCTCGCGCTTGCCCGCACGCTTGTGAGCCGCGGCTATCTGTACGAGGTGCGCAAGCGCGGCGGCTACTATCCCACGCGGCGTTTGCAACTGCTCGCCAACGCGATCAATGCCGTCGATCCTGTGGTCCAGATGTTGCACCCCCGCCTTGTCGAGTTGCGCGACGCAACAGGCGAAACCGTCGTGCTTGGCAAGATCCATGGCACGCAGGTCGTCTATCTCGACGTGGTCGAATCGGAGAAGGCAGTACGCTACGCATGCGCACCCGGCTCGCTGCGCCCGTTGCATGCGAACTCGATCGGCAAGGTGATTTGCGGCGAACTCGACGCGCCGGCGCGCGATGCGCTTTTCGCAAGGCTTCAGTTCGAGCGGTTCACCGGCGCGACTGTCACCGATCTCGCCACGTTCATCGATCAGGTCAACGCCGCGCATGAGCGCGGCTGGTATGCGAACATCGGAGAGAGTGCGCCTGAACTTTCGGCGGTTGCCGTTGCCCTCGATTTCGGCGGCGACCTGTACGGACTCTCGATTGGCGGCCCGACCGAACGGATTCGCGAGCAACTGAACGAGCACGTGGCAACCCTGACCACCGCAAAGCAGCATATTCTCTTGACCTGGCAAAAGAGCGAGACTGACTGAGCTTCGCTTTTCTACGCACCATCCTCAAAGAACGTTCACGCCGCTGAAGCCAAAACCCTGGTTGACAACACTCGATCGTTTAATTAACGTACGTTAACTAAACGATCGTTCGATAACAGGAGGCGGCATGCAGTCCGATAAAGTACAACCCAAAGTCGTGCTCGTGATTGGGGCAGGAGATGCCACCGGGGGAGCGATCGCGTCGCGATTCGCCCGCGAGGGTTACATCGCCTGTGTGAGCCGCCGCTCGGCAGACAAGCTGGAGCCGCTGGTTGCACGTATTCGCGAGGCCGGCGGTGAGGCCTACGGGTACGGCAGCGACGCGCGTAAGGAAGAGGATGTCATCGCATTGATCGAGCGCGTCGAAGCCGAGCACGGTCCGATCGAGGCCATGGTGTTCAACATTGGCGCAAACGTGCCTTGCAGCATTCTCGAAGAGACGGCGCGCAAGTACTTCAAGATCTGGGAGATGGCCTGTTTTAGCGCATTCCTGAACGGCCGCGAGGTAGCGAAGCGGATGGTTGCGCGAGGGCGCGGGACGATTCTCTTTACGGGCGCGACGGCAAGCGTTAGGGGCGCGGCAGATTTCGGCGCATTTGCGGGCGCCAAGCATGCGCTTCGGGCGCTAGCGCAAAGCATGGCCCGCGAACTGGGGCCGCGTAACGTTCACGTCGCCCACATTATTGTCGACGGCGCCATCGACACCGACTTTATTCGCACGAACTTCCCTGAGCGCTACGCCCTGAAGGAAAAGGACGGCATCCTGAATCCGGAACACATCGCCGAGAACTACTGGTATTTGCACCAGCAGCCCCGCGACGCCTGGACGTTCGAGCTGGATCTGCGCCCCTACATGGAGCGTTGGTAAGCGCGGACTGCCGAAAGCGCTGCCGAAATGCGAGGGCTACTTCAGGGTATCGATGTCGAGCGCTTCACCCAGCAGCCGCCGGCTGGACGCGAGGATGTCGCGCCTTGTGCGCTCGCTTTCCACGGTGCGCGCAAGCAGAAGGGCGCCGACACATTGCGCCATGACTGCCCAGGCGGTGTCCTTGTCGTCGAGGTGAGCACTCCAGCTTTTCTGGATTCGCTTGAGCGCCTTTTCGACTTCCGCGCGCGCGGTGGGCGTGCCTCGAGCGATTTCCGGGCCGATCGCGGGTAGCGCACAACCCGATTCAGGATGCAGAACGTGGTACGTGCTCAGGTAGCTTCTCAGGCGTTTGCCTAGATCCGCTTCGGGTGCGCTGTCGTCTACCGCTAGCAGATCGGCGCTGTTGGACGCCTCCTCGCCTACGAGGGCGTCGAAGAGCGCCTGCTTGGAAGGAAAATGATTGTAGAACGCGGCGCCTGTCAGCCCGATCGACGCCATCAGCGCATCGATGCCCGTGGAAGCAAAACCGCCTTCCTTCGCAATGGCGCGGCTGCTTTCGATAAGTTTGCGGCGCGTTTCCTCTTTGTGCGAGCTTGAATAGCGCATGGTCAAGGTCTAGTCAGGATATCGAATCAGAATAGCATAACCGTCGTTTAGTTAACGTTCATTTATCAAAGACCTTTACGGGGCGTCCGATACGCATTGCATCAGGGTCCGCAAAGGGTGTCAGGGGGAGAGATGGTGAAAACAGTAGAGTTCTACTTTGACTTCGGAAGCCCGGCGAGCTATCTCGCCTGGACGCAACTGCCGGCCATTGCTGCTCAAAGCGGCGCTGAGCTTGTGTATAAGCCAGTCCTGCTGGGCGGTATTCACAAGGCGACGAACAATGCGTCGCCGGCGGCCATACCTGCAAAAGGCGCATGGATGCAGATCGATCTCGCGCGCTTTGCCCGGCGATATGGCGTCCAGTACACCCATAATCCGCATTTTCCGATCAACACGCTGATGCTCATGCGCGCCGCGACCGGTGCGCAGATGCATGACGAGCCACTGTTCCAGCGCTATGTCAGCACGGTGTTTCGTGCGATGTGGGAACACCCCCGCAACATGGCTGACCTCCCCACCGTGCACGCCGTTCTCGAGGGTGCCGATCTCGATAGCGCACGCCTGTTCCAGTTCGCAGAGGATCCCGCAGTGAAGGAGCGGTTGAAGCGGGAAACCGAGGCGGCCGTTGCACGAGGTCTCTTTGGCGCGCCGACGATGTTCGTGGGCGACGAGATGTTCTTCGGGCAAGATCGACTCGATTTCGTCAAGGAAGCATTGCGCTAGCCAGGCACACTGAATCGGCACAGATCACGGAACATGAGAAGGAGGCGAGCGTGCAACGGAAATGGCTTGAGCAGTACCCAATCGGTGTGCCTGCCGATATCGAACTTGAGGACTACGGATCGATAGCGGATTTCCTGACCAGAACGGCCGCGGCATATCCGGCCCGAACAGCACTATGTTGCGCAGATGTCGAACTCGATTTCGCCACGATGGCCGAGTTGAGCGAAGCGTTCGCAGCCTACCTGCAGGTCATCGAACGTCTGCCGCGTGGCAGCCGCGTCGCGCTCATGATGCCCAATGTTGCGCAATATTCCCTGGCGCTATTCGGAGTGCTCAGCGCGGGCATGGTTGTGGTCAACCTGAATCCGCACTACACCGAGCGGGAAGTTCGTTTTCACCTGGAAGACAGCGGAGCGACGATCCTCATCGCGTGGGAGGGCGCGGAAGCGGTGGCCCGTGCGGCAGCAAGCGAGTTGAATTGCCGATTGATTCTGGCGACGGCAGATGAGCTTGCCAAGCTCCCGTCCCTGCGAAGCGCTCCGCCGCGAACGCACGGAAATGCAGAGGCGGCGCAAACGACCTTCATCGCAGCGCTCGAAGCTGGACGTCATCGATCGAGGCCGCAGTCGCCGGTGTCACCCGATGCCATTGCATTTCTTCAGTACACAGGCGGGACAACGGGAAATCCCAAAGCCGCAGTGTTGACTCACCGGAACGCCATGGCGAATGTTCTGCAGTTGTCGGCGTGGCTGCGGCCCGCATTGGATGGCGCGGACGTTTGCGTCGTGACCGTGCTGCCGATGTATCACATCATGGCGTTGACCGGTAACTGTCTGCTCTCGGCTGCGCGTGGCTGGAAGAACGTTCTCATTCCCGACCCGCGCGATCTTTCTACCCTTGTCGAGCAGTGGCGTAAGCATCGCTTTTCGTTTTTCGTAGGTGTCAACACGCTGTTCAACGCGTTGATGGATTTCGAGCCTTTTGGAAGACTCGATTTCGAAGGCCTCGCGTATACGTGTGGCGCGGGCGCAGCCGTCCAGCCGATCGTTGCGGAAAAATGGCGCAAGTTGACCGGGTGTGCGCTTTCAGGCGGATACGGGCTGACTGAGGCGTCGCCTACCGTCTGCATGACGCCGGTTGGCGTGACCGGTCGCGAGCAAACAGTCGGGGTACCTGTGTCGTCTACCGAAGTGAAATTGCTCGACGACGAGGGGCATGAAGTGAAGGCTGGGACGCCCGGCGAAATCGTCGTGAAGGGCCCGCAGGTGATGGGTGGATACTGGAACCGCGCGGAAGAAACCCAATCGTCCTTTACGCCAGACGGTTTCGTTCGCACCGGCGACATCGCGGTAATGGACGCGCAAGGCTATGTCACCATCGTAGACCGGAAGAAGGACTTGGTTCTCGTGTCCGGCTTCAATGTCTATCCTAACGAGATCGAGAAAGTGGTCGCGAGCCATCCCGACGTTAGCGAGTGCGCGTGTATCGGCGTGCAGGACGCGAAGACCGGTGAAGCCTTGAAAGTGTTCGTCGTCGCCCGGAACTCGCGATTGACTGCCGACGCGCTGCAAACGTGGTGTCGCGAGAATCTAACGAGCTACAAGGTGCCGCGCCAGTTCGAGTTCAGGCAAGCTCTCCCCAAGTCGACGGTGGGTAAGATTTTACGAAGGGCGCTGCGTTAGCCGATACGCAGGCTGAAAACGGCGCGTGCGCGCGGCCGATGTGACGCTCAGACGAACGACAGAGATCGCTATGCCTTCGCTCGCTGCGCAGCATCAGCGATTCTGTCCCGCACGACACCAATTGCCTGCTTGAGCGCGTAGACGTCCTGAAAATAGCGATACGGAATCCGTATCTGGCTCGCATTCGCGTCGATGTTTTCAATCTCGTCACGCCATTGTGCGATTTGTGAATGGGTTGGCTCGCGGCTGTTCCACACCTCGTCTTCCAGTGCCTTGATCTCGCGATACCAGACGATGAAGCGCTTTTTCATCCGTGCTTCGATGAGGCGTGGTAATGCCTGAATCAAACCGATGAGAAGCGCGGCGAACGGCACGAGGATCAACAGCCGCCGCTCAATCAGACTCGCAAGCCAGAACGGCAGATAGCGGTACAGGAACGGCTGTCCGGACTTGAAGTAGCGCGCGCTTTCGTCTGAGATTGGAAATTCTTCCGTTTTCAGATTGGGAAACGTGCCGAGCGGTGTGAAATAATCCTCGCCGCCGTGAACGGCGTGGGCCGCGTCGAGCAGCAGATAGACGAGAGCCGGATGCATCGTGTCTTTCGATACGAGCAGTGCGGTTGCCGCGAGCAGTGTCACGTCGCTGCGCGGCAGATCGTCGGCGACACTCGCCGACGCGCGCGGCAAGACGATCTTCGAAAGCGATGGGAACTTCTGTGCCAGTGCATCGGCCTGCGCGAAACTCATCAACTTCAGGTTGCTGTTCAGCAATGTCTTCTGCATGTCGGCGTCGGGTCTGCCGATGAAAAAAGCCGCGTCGATCTGGCCGCTTTCGAGCCCCTGATAAGCGGCAAGCGCGTCCATTTGCAGCAGTGCGGAGTTCTGGCTCGTGATGCCGCTATAGCCGAGCAATCCCTGCGCAACGTTGAGCAGGCCACTGCCGGGCACGCCCATCGAAATCTTCTTTCCGCGCAGTTGTGACAGCCGGTCGACCGTGGCGTCGCCGCGATAGAACACCCAGATCGGTTCGTACGAGACGGCCGCGATCGTCTGCAGATTGTCGGTTTCCTTCGGGCTGGTGGTGCCCGACTGAATGAAGCCGACTTCGTAGGCGCTATTCGGGTCCCTCAAACGCTCATAATTTTCCACCGAGCCCGAGGAACTGCGAATAACGAGCTTGATACCCGCGCGCTTCAGGATGGGCGCATAGCGATCCGCAAATCCACGATAGATGCCGCCGTCCGCGCCACTCGTCATGACGATGGTGCGCTGAAACGCCGGTTGGACGATGATCGCCAGGAGCCAGCCAAACGCTGCTAGCAGAACGACCACGCCGATGAAAAAGAGGCGTCGCCGCGCCCGGGTCATGGGCGCTTTCTGACTGCGGTGCAGTGTTGGATTGTGTCTCGGCATCGTTCTCGACCCCTTCGGGTTTTATCGCTAACAGGATCGCGGCGCACCCCGACCCGCAATGGTAAACAGACTTACGATACCAATGTTATCGGCTCGCACGGCTGTGTGAGGGCAGTGACATCGCATCGCCGAGTTTCTCCACAAGATATTCGGCGAAGACCGCTACCGCGGGCGGCACGGGCGGGCGGCTCGTGTACACGAGTTGCAGGCCGAGTTCGCTGCTCGATCGCCGCCAGGTCGGCAGCACGCGCACCAGTTTCCCCTCTGCAATGATCGAGTCGACGATCAACTGCGGCAGTTGCGCAATACCAAGACCGGCGACACACGCCTGCGTCAGCACTCGCATGTCGTTGACTGCGAACCGGCTTTTGATCGACACGTCCTGAATGCCGCGCGGACCCTCCAGGCGCCAGCTGTTGCGACCCTGGCGATTCGATATCGTCAGGCAGTCGTGTTCGGCGAGTTCACGCAGCGTACGCGGCGCAGCGCGCCGTGCGAGATAGGCCGGACTTGCCGCGAGGATCATTTCACCGGGCGCCAGCCTGCGCACCCTGAAGCCGGTTCCCGTCTCGATGCCCATGCGCAAGGCCAGGTCGATACGCTCGGCGACCAGGTCGGACGGCGTATCGTCCAGCAGGAACTCAATGCTGATGTTCGGATAGCGCGCGTAGAACTCGGCCAGCCATTCAATGCGGAAGATCTCGAACAGGCCGGCCATAGCCGTGACGCGAACCGAGCCGGAGGGCGTTTGCTCATTTCCATGGAACCGCCCGATTTCGAGAATTTGATCGATCGCCGGCGCATAGCGCTCGAACAGCGTTTGACCTTCCGTACTGAGCGTGAGCTTGCGCGTCGAACGATGCAGCAAACGAGTACTTAGTTGTCCTTCGAGCTGGTCGATGCGCCGGCTCAGCGTATTGGCCGGCATGCGCAGGCGCCGCGCCGCCTCGGAAAAGCTGCCCGCGCGAACCACTTCCACGAACAACGCGAGGTCATTCAGGTCGAGCATGCCATTGCTCCATAAATGGACGAATGCAATCCGATTCTGCCGGCTAGTGTAGAGCTTTTTTCGATCCCATACTTGGGATTCGTGTTGATTGCCCGCGTGAGCGGCACCCCAACGTCTCAAGGAAAATTTCATGAAGCTGCTACACGTAGATTCCAGCATCCTCGGTCAAGGTTCGGTCAGCCGCGAGCTGTCGGCGAATGTCGTCGCGACGTTGCGCACTATTCATCCTGACTTGACTGTCACGCGCCTCGACCTGGCCGCCACGCCGATCGGCCATCTTACGGCGGCCCACCTCGCGGCCGCGCAAGGCGCGCCGGTCGATGACGCGGTGAAGTTCGACGTCGCCATGGGCCAGGCCGCGCTCGAGGCGTTCCTCGCCGCCGATCTAGTGGTGATCGGCGCACCCATGTACAACCTCGGCGTGCCTTCTCAGCTGAAGGCCTGGATCGACCGGATCTCCGTTGCCGGGCAGACGTTCCGCTATGGAGACCAGGGACCGGTCGGACTGTGCGGCGGCAAGAAACTCGTCATCGCCTCGTCGCGCGGCGGCATTTACAGCGATGGGTCGCCCGCTGCTGCGTTCGATCATCAGGAAAGCTATTTAAAGGTGGCTTTCGGATTTCTGGGCATCACGGATATCACGTTCATTCGTGCGGAGGGTGTGGCGATGGGTGACGTGGCGCGCAACGGGGCGATGGATTCGGCGAGGAAGGAAACCGCTGCTCTTGCGGCGTGAGCTAACGCCGGCCGTTCACCGATTGCATTTGACCGGAGCGTATGATGACCGTCATTTCCAGGGGCCGTGACATGACGCATGGAATCGACGAACGCAAACGCTGGCTTGCCCTCATGGTGCTGTGCCTCGGCGTGCTGATGATCGTGCTGGACACGACCATCGTGAACGTTGCACTGCCGTCCATCCGCGCGGATCTGAGGTTCACCGAGACCTCCCTCGTGTGGGTCGTCAATGCCTATATGCTGACCTTCGGCGGCTTTCTGCTGCTAGGCGGGCGGCTTGGCGACCTGTTCGGTCATCGGCACCTGTTCCTGCTCGGTATCACGGTTTTCACGCTGGCTTCGGCGGCCTGTGGGCTCGCGAATTCGCAAGCGCTGCTGATCGCGGCGCGTGCGGTTCAAGGCCTGGGCGGCGCAGTGGTCTCGGCCGTGTCGCTCTCGCTCATCATGAGTTTGTTCACCTCGCCGGCGGACCGCGCAAAGGCGATGGGCATTTACGGGTTCGTGGGCGGCGGCGGCGGCAGCATCGGCGTGTTGCTGGGCGGCGTCTTGACGAGCGCGCTGAACTGGCACTGGATCTTCCTCGTCAACTTGCCGATTGGCGTGGCGGTGTATGCCGGCTGCGTGGCGCTGCTGCCGGCAGGCAAGCCCCTCGCGGATCGCGCCCGGCTGGATGTGGCGGGCGCGATCGCCGTGACCGCGTCGCTCATGCTGGCGGTGTACGCCGTCGTGCATGGCAACGAAGCTGGCTGGACGTCCGCGCAAACGCTCGTCCAGCTGGGAATTGCCATCGCGCTCCTGATCGCATTTCTCGTCATCGAATCGCGTGTGTCGCATCCGCTCATGCCGCTACACATGTTCGCGCTGCGCAACGTGGCCACGGCGAATGTGGTGGGCGTGCTGTGGGCGGCGGCGCTGTTCGCGTGGTTCTTCATCTCGGCGCTCTACATGCAGCGCTTGCTGAACTACAACGCCATGCAGGTGGGGCTGGCCTTCCTGCCGGCCAACGTCATCATGGCGGCGTTCTCGCTCGGTCTTTCGGCAAGACTGGTCATGCGCTTCGGCATTCGCGCGCCGCTCACGCTCGGCTTGCTGCTGGCGGCGGCCGGCCTCGCGCTGTTCGCGCGTGCGCCGGTTGGGGGCAGCTATGCGCTGGACGTGTTGCCAGGCATGGTGCTGATGGGCCTGGGGGCAGGCGTGGCCTTCAACCCCGTGCTGCTGGCCGCCATGAGCGATGTCGCGCCAGACGAGTCGGGCCTCGCATCGGGGGTGGTGAACACGTCGTTCATGATGGGCGGGGCACTGGGTCTGGCGATCCTCGCGAGCCTTGCGGCGGCACGCACCGATGAACTGGCCACGGCGGGAGCCGATGCCGCTGCCGCGCTTAACGGCGGGTATCACCTGGCGTTTCTGGTGGGGGCCATTGCGGCGTTATTTGCCGCTGCGCTGGCCGGCGCGCTCGTGCGCACGCGCACGCAAGGCCAGGCGCAAGAGGAGGCTTCCAGCATTGTCGGCTCCTGATCCGCGCGGATTCCGGTCTCGCGAAAGAGTGTTGTATGATTTCGTGTGACAATGGATCGTTTTCAACGAGATAGTTCCAGGCGAATTCGACCCATATCGAATAATATGTGGTGAGAAAGTCGAGATCAGCGACCTCTGGAATTGGCCGGCCTGCGCAACTGTCACGCGTCTTGCGCCGCCCGGATCTCTGGCCGCTGGCTCGACCACGCGCCGAGGAACAAGTGAATGGCCAAGACAAATTCGTCCGCAGTGAAAGCCGCCAAGGCTGCTCCAGCGCCTGCTGAGGCGCCGGCAGAACGGTCATCGGATGTGTTCGACGATCGAGGCAGGACCGTTCCGTGGATGGCGCGAACGGTTCACCGGCTCTATGACGCAAAGGCGCAAAAGATCCTCGACCGGGAAGGGCTGCCTATCGCTTACTGGTACTACCTTCGCGTGCTGGCCGAGCGCGGCGAGGTGAATCAGCTTGAACTGAGCAAGCGCGTTGGCATTGCGTCGACGACCGCGGTTCCGGCGCTCGACAATCTGGAAAAGCGCGGTCTCGTGCAAAGAGTGCGCGATCCCAACGACCGGCGAAAGCATTTCATCAGGCTGCAGCCCGAAGGCAAACGCCTGGTCGACGAATTGCTTCCCGAACTCACTGAAATGATTTCGGCGTCACTCGACGGCATTTCGCAGAGAGACATGAAAGTGTTCTGGAAGGTCGTGCACCAGATCGAAGCGAATCTTTTCCAGATGGCGCAGGGCGAAACGGTCGTCGACTGATCCGTGCGTCAGCGGTAGCGAGAAGGATCACGGCGGACCTCAACTTCGGCGAAGCCGGGTCTGCCGGGGGGCTCCCGAATGCCGAGCGAATATATTATTTCGGATGCCTGATTGATTTGCGTGGTAAGCATGCTTCCCCGGCGTTCGCCATCGTTCTACTGCAGGCAACGTTGCTTTGTGTGCCCGGACATTTCGCGCCCATGTTTGCCGATATAGCATTGATCCGTGGCTGAGCCGTCGTTCACGACGGTCGGCAGCTTCAATTTACTGAAGGAAGCGGAAATGCTTGTACATAGACGTTGGGCCGCGCTCGACGGGGCCGATTATGGCTGGTTGCGCGCCAAATACCATTTCGCTGTGAATGCCGGAGGCAATTCAGCGCATGCGGCGTTGGGGCCTCTGATCGTGTGGAACGATGACGAGATTGCGGTTGGCGGCGGTTTCCCGATGCATGGGCACCGGGACATGGAGATCGTCACTTACGTCCGCGAGGGCGTTCTTGGGCATCGCGACACCATTGGTTCCGAAGGGACGATTCGCGCTGGCGACGTGCAGGTCATGAGCACGGGTACAGGCATACGGCACGCCGAGTACAACCAGGGCGATGTCCCGCTCAAGCTCTATCAAGTGTGGCTGTTGCCGCGCAAGGCGGGTGGCGAACCGCGCTGGGATACCCGGGCGTTTCCGAAGAGCGATCGCTCCGGTCGTTTCGTCGTGCTCGCCAGCGGCTTTGCCGAAGATGAAGGCGCGCTTCCCATTCGCGCCGACGCGCGCCTCTCCGGCGCTACGCTCAAGGCAGGCGAGCGTGTCAGGCAGGGCTTCCTCGTAGAAGGTTGCGCGTATCTCGTCGTGGCGTCGGGCTGTATCGAAATCGACGGCGAGAGGGTAGGCCCGCTAGACGGCGTGGCAATTACGAACGTGGCGGCAAGCGAGATAGCCGCTCTCGAAGACTCCGAACTCGTGTTGGTGGAAACTAGCGGGAGTTCCTCTTTCTAGTCGAGGCGCGTGGCGCTTACCGATTGCCGTGCATTCGCAGTTGCGCAGTTGGGTGACAAGTCACTCCAGGCGTCACAAACCTCCTGATCCCGGCGCTGCCGGTATGTGTTGAAAGGAGCCTGTTATGTCGAAAGTTCTGGTGCTGTACTACTCCTCCTATGGGCACGTCGAAGCCATGGCAGAGGCCGTTGCAGAAGGCGCCCGCGCCGCGGGTGCAACCGCCGACGTCAAGCGTGTGCCCGAAACCGTGCCGCAGGAAGTCGCCGCAGGCGCCCATTTCAAGCTGGACCAGCAGGCGCCGGTCGCGACTGTTGCGGAACTCGCCAATTACGATGCCATCGTCATCGGAACGCCGACCCGTTTCGGACGCATGTCGTCGCAGATGGCGGCGTTTCTCGACCAGGCCGGCGGCCTGTGGATGAGCGGAGCGCTCAATGGCAAGGTCGGCGGCGCTTTCACGTCGACGGCCACCCAGCACGGCGGGCAGGAGGCCACGCTCTTTTCGGTCATCGCCAACCTGTTGCACTTCGGCATGGTCGTCGTCGGGTTGCCGTACAGCTATCAAGCTCAGATGACGCTGGACGAGATCGCAGGCGGTTCCCCCTACGGCGCGACGACGATTGCGGGCGGACAGGGCCAGCGGCAGCCGAGCAAAATCGACCTGGATGGCGCACGCCACCAGGGCGAATTGATTGCGAAGGTGGCGAACAAGGTGTTTGGCTAACCGGCCGCCTGCGTGTCAGCCCTGACCGATATTCTGGGCTGCCCGCGAAGTGGGTTTGCTCGCAAGCGTGGCCCGTGACGGATCACGCTTTGCTAGCGCCATGGCGGCCAGGTAGCCGAACGTGAGCGCCGGGCCGAGTGTAATTCCCGCTCCAATGTAGTGGCCGCCAACCGGCGAGTTCATGTCGTTGCCACACGCGAAGATGCCGGGAATCGGCTGGTTGTTGTGATCCAGGACTTCGCCGCTCGGCCCTGTGACGAGGCCGCGGCTCGTACCGAAGTCGCCCGGCATCAGCTTGACGGCATAGAACGGTCCCTGCGCGATTGGCCCGATGCACGGGTTCGGCGCATGGGCCGGGTCGCCTTTGTAGATGTTGTAGGCAGAGGCGCCCTTGCCGAAATCTTCGTCGACACCGGTTTGCGCGAAGTGATTATTTCGAAGCACGCTGCGTGCGAGGCCATCGGCGTCGATGCTGATTTTGGCGGCGAGTTCCGCGAGCGTGTTGCCGCTATGCAGATAGCCTGCCCGTTCATAGCGGCGCAGCGACATGCCCGGAAGAATGACGCCAATGCCGTACTTTTTCACGGCGGCTGCATCGGCGACAAGAAATGCGGGAATCGCGCCGGCGTCGAACATGCCTTGCGTGAATGCGTGGTACGAGGCCGCTTCGTTCGTAAAGCGCTTGCCTTCCTTATTGACGGCAATGAAACCGGGCTTGGGCCGATCGAGCATGAAATGGCCCCACAATGTCTCGTTGTTGCCATTCCTGAAAACGGAGACCGGCACGTAGTAGCCGGTGTCGAGCGCATTGTGATCGAGCCGGCCGCCCACGGAAAGGGCTAGCCGAATGCCTTCACCGATGTTGCTCGGCAAGCCCAGTCCAAGTTCCACCGTTGGCTGACGCGAATGCTCGCGCCGCATGGCGGCGCTTCCGCTATAGCCCCCGGTTGCGATCACCACACCGCGGCGTGAACGCACGCGCAACAGGCGGCCGTCGCGCGTGACTTCGGCGCCGATTACGGCGCCATTCGCGGTGATGAGTCGCGTTGCGTGGGCGCGCAGCCAAAGTGGAATCTGTTCATCGAGAACCGTTTTGTAGAGGCGTGCAACGAGCGCGTTGCCACCAACGAGTCGTGTGCCGCGGTGATAGCTCAGGCGGTCCATGCCATAGCGCAGGAAGCGCTTTGCGACGTGGGAGAACGACTTGAACGAGCGCGTGAGGGCAAGGAAGTGGTTCAAGTCCACGAGGTCGAGCATCATGCCGCCAAAGGGTGCGAACGCGCGGAGCGGAGCGCGTAAATCCTTGAAGTGCGCGCCGAGTTTGCGGCCGTCGAAATCCAGCGGGGCATGGGCGCGTCCGAACATGCCGCCATCGGACTCGGGGTAATAGTCCGGATAGTCGACTGCCGCCACCTTCAGCTCGGAATGCCGCACGAGGTAGTCCAAGGCAACCCGGCCCTGCGTGATGTAGCTTTCCTGAAGCGGGTTGCCCACGCTGTTGCCGACCGTGGCGGCAAAGTATCGGCGCGCTTTATCGAAGGAATCCTTGAAGCCCGCGCGCTGCATGGGCGCGCTGTCCACAAACCACATCATGCCGACCGACCAGGCGGAGGTGCCTCCGACCTGGTCCGTCTTTTCGAGTACGAGCGGCTCGAGCCCTTCATGCTTCGCGACGATCGCCGCCGAAAGACCACCTGCGCCCGCTCCCAGAATGATGACATCGACTTCCAGGTCCCAATCTTTCGTCATATCAGTGCTCATGGCGTGTGCCTCTGTTCTTCCTAATCATTCTATATAGAATGATCGCAAGTGGGATGAATTTAAACGGAATGATGGGCTGGAGTGCTGTGGATGTCAAGGAACTCAGGGATTCTCCTGGGAGGCCGGCCAGCGCCCCACATGAGGACATACTGATCTTGACAACATCAATCCCATTTAGGATCATTCGATATAAATCGAATGTGCCGAGGTGCGGCCTTTCCGGTTCCGAGTCATGTGAAATTTTCGAGGTATTGAGGAGAGGCAATGAGCAAGCTTCAGTTATCCGTTGCCGTAGGAAACTACGACCGGATTCGCCCACTGGTGGATGGTGATGTACAGATCGAGGGCGTCGATCCAGTTTTCATGCTTCAGGATCCCGAAGAAATATTCTTCCGCGCATTCCGGCATGCAGACTACGACGTCTGCGAACTTTCGCTCAGCAGCTACTCGGTGAAAACCGCTGCGGGTACGTCGCCGTACATTGCCGTGCCGGTCTTTCCGTCGCGTGCGTTTCGACACACGTCCATCTACGTGCGCGCGGACCGCGGAATCGAGCGTCCCGAAGATCTCAAGGGCAAGCGTATCGGCGTGCCCGAGTACCAGCTCACCGCCAACGTCTGGGTGCGCCTGTTTCTCGAGGAAGATTACGGCGTCAAGGCGTCGGACGTGACGTGGGTGCGCGGCGGCTATGAGGACGCGTCGAGAGTCGAGAAGATTACGCTGCAGTTGCCAGACGATATCAGGCTCGAAACGGCGCCCACCGGGAAAACAATTTCGGAACTGCTGGCCGATGGAGCAATCGATGCCGTGATCGGCCCGCGTGCGCCGTCGTGCTTCGACCGCGGGCATCCTCAGGTGAAGTACCTGTTCGACGATCCGCACAAGACAGCCGCCGACTGGTACACGCGTACTGGCCTGTTCCCGATCATGCACACGCTGGGCGTGCGCAAGACGCTCGCGGAGCGTCATCCGTGGCTGCCCGGCGCGCTGATGAAGGCGTTCGAGAAGTCGAAGGCGCTCGCGCTAACGCGCCTGAGCGACACGTCGGCAACGAAAATTACGTTGCCCTTCGTGGAGGACCAGCTTCGAGCGGCGCGCAAGCTGATGGGCGAGGACTTCTGGTCGTACGGTTTCGCGAAGAACGAGCACGTCATCAACCGCTTCCTGGAACGCCATCATGCAGAGGGTCTGTCGAGCCGCCGCCTTGAAGCCCGCGAGCTGTTTCATCCAGCCACGCTCGAAAGCTTCGCTATTTGAGCGCTGAAATGCGCCCGCTTGTCCGTTCTCGAACGCGGCAGGCGGGCGCGCCCAAAGGCGCCCCCGCACAAACGATCAATACAACAGGGTGCCGAGGTTGACGCTGCCCGTGCGCTCCCGCGTTGCGATGACCTTCTCCTGACCGTCCTTGCGCACGCGCACTTCGACCGTCGAGGTCATCGCATTCAAGCCGGAAAAGCGAAAGTCGCCGAAATGATCGGTTCGCGTCGTGCGCTCCTCGCCGCTCGCGGAGTCACGCAGCACCACTTCGACACCTGCCAGATTGCGCGGGCGTCCGTCTTCCATGGTTTCGCACACATTGCCCGCCACGAGATGGCTCAGCGCGTCCTCAAGATGGCGGTAGAAGACGCGTGGCTTCGTGCCGAACTCCGGGTGAATGACCGTGAGGTTGTCGTCTTTCACGATCTTCTCGAGTTCGGGCTCCGGTACGTTCAGCGCGCGAATGGCCTTGGTGGGGCAGGCCTGGGCGCAGCGCGGCTCCTTCCATCCGGCGTCGAGCAGGTGGGCGTCGAAGTTCCAGTTTTGCGGCACCTGTTCCTGTTCGTTCCATTCGATCATGCCGTACGGGCAGCTTTTCACCAGATCGCGCCTGCCGCGCGCTTTCTCCGGATCGATCATGACGATCCCGTCCGGGCGCTTGTAGATCGCGCCGTCCGGTGCGGCCTTCACGCAAGGCGCGTTGTCGCAATGATTGCAGGCCTTCGGGATATACGTGACGTCGACGAGCGCGCCTTCTCCCCGCACATGCCGTTCGACACGTATCGTCTCTAGCCCCTCGGGCGGGTGCGGTGCCGAATAGCCGGGAAAGGCGTTGCCGCTGTATTCGTCTTTCGTGGCGATGACGCAGTTGCGGCAGTTGATGCAAAGCGAAACGTCGATAACCAGTGCCCAGTTGCTCATGCTGCGTTCTCCAGTGTCGCGTCCCATTTTTCCACCTCCACCCAGCAAGTGTTGGGCATGATTCCGTCTGCGGTCGTGCTCATTTTCCGTCCCGGCGTGAGCAGGTTCAGACAACCTCCGCGGTCGACCATGCCGACCGCAGTCTTGATCAGATCGAGTTCGGCGCACGATTCGTTTCCGCGCGCAACGCCATCCTTGATCAGCTCCGAAACGTCCAGCGCGCAGATGACCGAGGCCTGCGCGTTGTGCACGCGTACGAGATCGCCGGAGTGCAGCCCGCGTGCGGCGGCATCCTTTACGCTCATTCGGAGTACCCAGTAACGATAGCCGCCCACGTTGAGCCGGTGCTCGTTGATCGTGCTGATATGGCTGTTCTTTCCGTCCGCGTGGGTATGGAAGCTGTAGACCGGATGATTGGTCACGAGTTGGAGCGGATACGGGTGCTTGATCGCGCTGTCGCGATTGATGTACCGGTTGACGGCCGGACGCACGGGATCGATCGCTTCGATACGTCGCAGGCTGGAGGGCACGAACTCGAACTTGCCGGACTGCGTGGGCAGTCCTTCGCCGAACGTGTTCGAATAGACGCCGGGCAGCGGATTCGCTTCCGGCAGATCCTTCGTGCGGCCTTCGGCGAACCAGCGCATGTCCACGGGCGGACGATCGTCGTCGGCAGGCGGCGGCACGATGTGATAGCCCTTCTTGAGGAACTTCTTCCAGGTTGTCTGCTTTGGCAGGTCGGTCGAGTTGAACATGCGCTCGCACCACGTAAGCTCAGACCCGCCGCCTTCGGAGTACATGCCGCCATAACCGAGCCGCAAGGCGATATCCAGAAAGATCTGGTAGTCCGAGCGGGATTCGCCCAGCGGCTCGATGCACTTGTGCTGCATGATCATCATCCGGTGATTGATCTGGCTCTGCGCGTGCTGGATATAACCGCCGCAATTGCCCCACTCGGAGATGTCGTCGCGTTCGAGCGCCGTGCACGCGGGCAGGATGATGTCGGCGAACTGCGCTTCGTTCTCCATCCAGATTGACTGGTTGACGACAAATTCGAGCGACGAGTGGCGGTACGCGTCGATCATCCGGTTCGATCCGGGGACCGTGCCGAACGAAGACGAGCCGTAGCGGTACAGCATATGAATGGGCGAATAGCCCGGCCGCGGATACGAGTAGTAGGCAAATTGCCCTTCGATCGAAAATCCGTCCCACAGGTAGCCATCCGCTTTGCCTTCCGTAATGGCTTCGGCAAGGCGCTGACGGGGGACAGACTGCTTGACGGGGTTGATCGTGATGATGTGCGGCATGCGGCAATAGTTGTGCGCCGCACTCGCCGTGTAGTTCAGATCGCCGGAAATTCCGCCCTCGGCGTAGCCTGGGAAGTAGAAGTTCAGGTCCTGCGGTGCGCCGATCTGCAGATTGCCGAAGTTGATGCCTGGTTTCCCCCAGCCTTGCATGGCCATCATCATGACGACGTTGCGCGCCCACTGGGCGCCGGTTTCCGTGCGGCAGGCGCCGCCGAAGCCCGCGCCCAGGCCACCCGCTGCGAGGTAAGTTTTCTTCGACGCCCACAATTGGGCGAGACTGCGCACGTCCTTTGCCGGAATGCCGGTTTCGGCTTCCTGCCATTCGGGGGTCTTGGGTATGCCATCCTCTTCGCCGAGCACGTAGGCGCGCCACTCGTCGAAGCCCGTGGTGCGGTTCGCAACGTACTCCTTATCATAGGTATCGTTCACCATCCACTCGTGCATGATGGCGATCGCAAAAGCCGAGTCGGTGCCGGGACGGATGGGAAGCCACTTTCCGCCAAGCAGCTGGGCCGATTGCGTGAGGTACGGGTCGATGTGGACGAACTCGACGCCGAGCTGCTTTGCCCACAGGCGGCGCTCCGTGCCTTCGAAGCCGGCGTAGACCCCATTGGTCGACTCGGGATCGCTCGACCAGAACACGATGAGTTCGGCGTTTTCGAGGCAATCCACGGCGGTGCCGTAAAAGCTCGGCGTACCGAGGCGCAAGCTGTTGCCATAGTGGTGCATGGCACCCCAATACCAGCCTTCCCAACTGATCGGGCTCATTTCCACGCGCGTGTAGCCGATCAGGTTGCCGAAGCGCTGCATTGCGCTCAGGTAGTAGTTGATGTTCCCCCACTGATGGTGCGCGCCGGTCGCCATGGCGATGGCGCCGGGACCGTATTGCTGCTTCATGCGGCGGATTTCACCGGCGACGATATCGAGCGCTTCGTCCCAACTGATCCGCTCGTAACCGGAGATGCCGCGATTCTGGATGTTGCGCTCGCCGTTGGGGTCGAAGTCGACACGCTTCATCGGGTAAAGGATGCGCTTGTCGGAGTAGACGAGCGACTTGAGCGAAAGCGCGTGCGGGCTGACCGTGCCGCGCCGGGCGGGCGAAAATTGGCGCCCGCGCGCGCGAATGGTCCAGCTCGGTCCGTCCTCCTCCACAAGATCGATCGGGGTCGTCCGGATGATCTTGTCGTCCTTCACGTAAACAAATACGGGGCCGCCGTTGGTCAGCGTGACATAGCGGGTCGTGCCGTCCTTCATCGGCGTGCCCTTGCGCCACGAGGCCGTCTTCATCGTGTTGACGAGCTGGCCAAACCAGACCAGCGCCTCGTCGCTGCCGCCCTGGGTGATCTTGAAGTTCTTCAGGGCGTCGATCAGGAACGCATGGTCGGTCGTTGGCGCGAGCATGCGGCGGGCAGTCGCGACGTCCATGAACACGAGTTCGGCGTCCGGCGCGGCGTACGGTCCCCAGCTGGCAGACAGGGTGCCGTCCTTGAAATGGAGCTGCCGCGCGAGGCTGTTGTCCCGCAGCCGCAATTGTATGACCCATCGCCCGGCGCCCAGGTGCTTGCGCACGCTGGGAAACCGCCGCGCGGCCATGCGAAGGGCGAATGGCATGAGCCAGAGTATGAGCACAAGGAGTTGTCGTTGCATGCCAGTCTCGATCCTGAATTGAACCAGGCGCTGTGACGTGGGATATCACCGCCGGTGACAATCTGGATTATCCCTTGAGAGATCATCCAAATTGAGATAGATTGATATCGAATGATGTGTTCCGGGACGGGCAAAGTCAAGGGCTCCAGGGAATTCCCTGCACCGAAGGCATGACCGATCTTTCCGCGGCCCCATGTTGAGGAGTGGCTTATGTCAAAGCTGAGTTCGAATGCAGTCAGGGAAGCCCTGGAGCTGGAGGGGCTCGATGAACAGGGCGCGACGTCGCGTTCAGTCGCGGTCGATGTGCGCGGCAGAACCGTTCCGTGGATGGCACGCACGCTATACCGGCTTTACGACAGCCAGGCGCAAAAGGTGCTGGACAGGGAGGGTATTTCGGTTGCGCACTGGCTCTATCTGCGCGTGCTTGCCGAGCGTGGCGAAATGAACCAGCTGGAACTCAGCAAGCGGGTAGGCATTGCCTCGACCACCGCGGTGCCGGCGCTAGACAGCATGGAAAAGCGCAATCTCGTGCGACGCACGCGCGACCCGAAGGACCGGAGAAAGTATTACGTCAGTCTGCAGGAGGAGGGGCAACGTCTCGTCGACGAACTGCTGCCAGAAATTACGGCGATGGTTTCAGGTTCGTTCGAGGGCATCGCGCCGAACGACCTTCACATTTTCTGGAAAGTCATGCGCCAGATAGAAGCCAATCTGACCCAGATTTCCCAGGGCGACTCCATCGTCGACTAGCTGGCGGCGGGTAGGGCGGCGGCAAGCCGCCCAGGCTGCGTTCAGGCCACCCGCATGCTGGGGCGCTCCCGCCCTGGCGGGAGGATATGCCAAAGTCCGTCCGTGTGGCGAAAGAAGAACAGGGCCGCGGGGCCCGCTGCCCGGCTGGCTTCGACACACACATAGCATTGACACTTCGCGCGCCGGTTCCGGAATTCGACCACGTGAACCGCGTCCATCGAGGTCGGGGCGAGCCAGAACTCGACCATCGCGCGCAATGACTTTTCTGCGCTGGCCATTGTCTTCTCCTCATCACGCGCGCCTTAATCGTCGCGTGACCAGAACATGCAGGACGGCCTTGCTCGAAGCGAAGGCGTCCACCTCCCACTGCCCGGCCTGCCGGACGTGCTTGCGCGCTTTTACCCCACTTTCACCCGTTTGCCGGCTCGACTCGATTGCTCGATCGCTTCGAGCACCTCGTGAAGCGCGCGTGCGTGGTCGAAACTGGGGGCGGTGCGCGTGCCATGAAGCAGGTCCTGGCCCATCAACCGGTAAATACCGGCGACGTTGCGTGCGGCAACCGCGTCTTCGGCATCAATGGGGAAGGGATCGGGAATCGCGAGTTCCGTGTAGCCTTCCTCGCCCTTGCGGCCGAACTCCACACGTAATGGTGAAATATTCACGCAAGGCACGTATTCGTTCCGTGCGGTGACACGCAAATCGCCTTGGCTTCCGTTGATTTCCCACAACAGCTTCGTTCCGCGCGGAACGCCGCCGCGCAATTCCAGCGACAGCGGTGCACCGGAGCGCAAAACGGCGTTTGCCATGACGTGATCTGGCGTTTTCATCTGCACGGCTTCGCCCGTTTCGATCGCACGGACCGTCTGGCGGCGTTGCGATAGCACCGCGCCGATCTCGCCGATCTCGCCGAGTACCGCCTGAAGCGCGGCAATAGCGTGCCCGCCGATCACGGAAAGCAGCGTGGCGCCGTTGCGGTCATCCATGGCGTAGGCGTCGCCCCGCAGGATATCGTCGCCCCAGCTGATGCCGGACCCCACGTACGTCGACGAGAGGACGTCGCCGATCTCACCTTGCGCGACCAGCTTGCGCAGGAACTGCACTTCAGGCGAGGCAATCGCCTGCGTGCCCACGACAGCGAGCGCCTTCTTCTCGCGTGCAAGCTCCGCGAGTGCGATGGTTTCTTCCAGGCCATTGCCGAGCGGCCATTCGCAGTACACGCTCTTGCCGGCCTGCAAGGCCGTGGTGACGACCTGGCGGTGGTGCGGGACCTTGACGGTGACGACGATAACGTCGATATCCGGCGACGCCGCAAGCGCTGCGGCGTTTTCGAATGCGCGCGGGATGCCGAACGCGGCGCTGGCGGCCTGCGCGCTGGCGAGCGTCGTATTGGCGACGCCCACAAGCTCAAAGACATCGGGCAACGCCCGCAAGGCGGGAAGATGGGCCATTGCCGCCCAACCGCGATCTGCGCTCAGGCCGACAATGCCCACGCGAAGTTTCCTGTCCATGTGTTCCTCTTGCTTCAGATAACGGGCGCACCCGTCATACGGTCTGGTATTGGTACGAGGGATCTTCCCTGTCGCGGCGGCCGACATTCGAATTGCCGAGCGGCGCCTGGCCCTCGGGAACCGGGTCCGAACGCTGCGAATCGAGTACCACGACCCGGTCGGCAATGCGCCATTCGCCGTTGCGCCGCTCCATACGGTCCACGTAGCGAATGTTCACCACCCAATCCATTGCGGGCTTGCCGTCTTCGGGCCTGGTCCGGTGGCTGGCGCGCGCATAGTGCTCCGCGAACGCCCGATCGCCGTGTACCTCGACATACTGGTTGCCCGTGAAATGCTGCGTCGATTCGAAATTCGGCAGCAATTCGGCTGCCCATTCGATGAAGCCTTCTACGTCGCCGTTATACGCACCGTGCCGGTCGATTGCGTCGGGGTGATAGCACGAGCGCACGAGGTCCCAATCCATCCGGTCGATGCCGCGGCAGTAGCGGATATGAACGCGGCGAATCTCGGCTTCGTCCAGCATTTGCTGAAGTTTCGCTTCCAATTTCGGTCTCCTTTCTAATTGGCCTCGCCTGAGCGTGGTGCCGAGCGAGTCGGGCCACGATCAGCGTGTCATTTCGCGGCGCCCGGATGAGGCGCGTAATTGCCGGTTTCCATCAGCTGTGAGATGGCAAGGGCCTCTGGCGTCCAGCGCAAAGTTGCGCGCGTTTCGAGCAGCCATGCCTGGTAGCCTTCGGGAACGTCCTCGGACGGCCCGTGGTGGATCACGCCTTTCGGCACCCAGGTCAAGGTGCCGGGTTCCGTACAGCCGCCCCACGCGCCGGGGCCGCGCACGTAGCAGATCATTTCATCGAAATCGGCATTGATATGGACGGGCGGCCGGCCTCCCGGGCGCGCGCTGAGGTTGAACAACAGCAGGTCGCCCGTGCCCGACGAAAGGAAGGGGCTCGGCGGGCCGCCCTCCGGAAGATAGGTATGAACCTGGATTTTCGTGAGATTGAGCTTCCACACCGGCACGCTATCGGAAAGCCGCACGCCCAGCGAGAGCGGGTCGTGTGGCATGACGAAAACGGTGTTCTCGCCGTCGAGCGTCTTCAGGATCAGCCGGGTCGGAGCACCTGGCGCGATGTCCGGATCGATTTCGGCGTATTTCAGGTCCCGCGCGACGTTGAGCATGCCGGATGGCGCGGGCGGCGAGAGCTTGAGCGCCGAGGGGCTCTCCACGATGAGGCTGCGCATCGCGCCATCCGTCGGGCCGTAGCGGTAGGCAATCGCGCGCGGAATGCAGACGAAGTCGCCCTCCCCGGCGATGAGGCTGCCGACATCGGTTTCGAACTTCACCGTGCCCGACTGGATGAAGTGAATCTCGTCCGCCTCGACGTTGCGCACCACGAACGGCATCGGCGCACGGCGGGCGGATAGGTGCACTTTCACGCCGATCCGCGATGTTGCGACAGTCGTCGGGAGGGCTTGCGGGTCGCTCGCGTCCCCCGGAATCAGGCGCTCGAGCACGGCTCTGCGGGGCGCATGCGGCCCTTCGACAGAAAGGTAATCGGGCGCATACGTCGGTCGGGTCACGACCGAAAGCGCACCGAGAAACCCGTCCCGCGTCCACAACTGCACGGTGGGCTCCGCGCCTTTCGTTTCATCGTTCATCTGTCATTCTCCTGGGGGCTTGAAGGCACCGGGCCGTTACAGGCGTTATAGGCGCGATCTCGCGACCGTGGCTCGTTGCGCACGAGGCCACGGTCGCGCGGCCCCGTTCTCAGCGGGCCGGCTTGCCGATCAGCTGCCGGTACTCATTGGCCGTTGCCGGCTTGCGTCCGAGCAGGGCCGCGATATCGCGCGCCATGGTGAACATTTCGAGGTTGCTCGCGAGACGTTCGTCGCTGTTCGGGTACTTCCACGGCGTGTCTTCCGTGCCGACGCGGATATGCAGCCCCATCATGGTGGCGAGGGTCGTCATGTAGAGCGTTGCGCGTCCCGCCGCGCAGACGCTGATCACCGACGTCGGATCGATCTTGCGAATCTGGTCGACCATCAGGAACAGGTGTTTCGTCATGTCCTCGGTGTCGCTCACCCACGTGCCCGAGACCAGCGTGCGTCCGACATTGAACGGCAGGCCGTACAGGATCAGCCAGTTGTACGGCGGCTTGAGAATGCCCGTGTCGATCAGCTTGCGCTTGGCAAGCTCGATTTCGCCGGAGCTGTGCACCGCCAGTTCGGGCTTGACGCCGACTTCCTCGAGCGTGGCGACGGCCGGCACCGCAAAGGCCTCAGGGTGGCCCGGCGCGCAGGGCGCGACTTCGGTCAGGCCTTCGCGAGCGGGGCCCATGCACATGTCGAACGTCGTGCCGTGCAGCACGTTCACGTTCGGCACGAAATCGTTGCCGAAGCGCTTGCGCAGCGGCTCGATCACCTGTTTGTAGGCCTCGACCGGCACGATGTCGCGATCGAGGCGGCGGCCTTCTTTGTCGGTCATGAACGAGAAGTCGATGTGAACGCCGCAGGCCCCGGCTTCGATCACGCTGGTCGCTTCATCCACGTAGGCCTGAAAGGACGTCGTGTCTTCAAAGCGGCCGGAAACGGCAGCATTGATGGCGACTTTCTCAGGCACGTCCCACTTGGGCTGCAACTCGGCCCCAGCAATGAATTGGTACTCCTCCATTTCGCGCTTGGCGGCTTCCCAGAGGGGCAATTTCTCGATCATGATGATCCTCGACACAGGTAGTGAATTTTGGTCCGCAAAGCTTCCGAACCGACGGCAATCAAACTGGAGAGGTTTTGCCGGGGCGCCAGTGACGTCACGGCCCGTGCCCGCCCGGGGCGCGGGAGGTGGATGCCTCTCACCAAAATCGTTTGCGCAGAGATCATTCCGAGCAAGATCGATTTATATCGAATGATGTTGTTTGGAATGAATTAAGTCAAGGGGCCCAGGGAAATTACCTGGGTGGGCGTGGCCACTGCGTCAGATGACAGCAAACGTGGAGCGGCACCGAGCCGGCGCGGGGCGGCGCTAGGGAGATTCCCCAGGAATCTTGACATCGGTCATTCCGAAACACATCATTCGACATAAATCGATTCTGTATCGCATCATTGAGTTTGGGAGTGGCCTAAGCGTGGACAAATAACAAGGAAGTGGCCAGGAAAGGCTTGGAGACCAATCCATATATTTCGTAGTACGGATGAAGCGGCGCATCATGACGCTTCGAATCACACTCAACACGACATCGAGGATCACCATGTTCGACCCGCTTCACGTATGGCCGAATGGCACGCGAAACAACCATTCGCACGGCCTCACCCAACATGCCATCGAGAGGAAAGAAGCGCATGCACTGTCCAGGTCCCGCCATATGCTCGCGCAGATCGCGGCGTTGCTCGGCGCGAGCGTCATTGGCACGGCGGCTTACGCGGCTGGCGACTCGGTGACGAACCAACAGGGCGATATCACGCCGTTGTGCGGCACCAAGCCGATGATCGTCGGCGTGTCGGACGGCTATGGCGGCAATACATGGCGCAAGACCGGCCTTGCCGAGGTCAAGGACGAGCTGAGCCGCTGCAAGAACGTCAAGCGGATCATCTACAGCAACGCCAATGGCGATCCGCAAAAGGCCAACTCCGATATCAACAGCATGGTGGCGCAGGGCATCAACGTGCTCATCCTGCTTCCTGACTTCGGCGCGGTGCAGCTTCCCGCCATGCGGGCGGCCATGAAAGCGGGCGTTGCGGTGGTGCCGTACTCCGCGCAGATCGCGGGCGTACCCGGACGCGACTACGTCGTGAACGTGGTTGGAGACACGAAGCAGATCGGCGTGCTGTGGGCCGACTGGCTAGGTGCCAATGTGAAGAAGGGGAATGTGGTGTTTCTGGGCGGGTCGCCGGGCGCTGCACCCTCGCAGAACTTCCTGGACGGCCTGAAAGCCGGGCTCAAGCCATACCCGAATCTGAAGCTGCTCAACGAGCAGTTCGTCGTGACGAACT
This sequence comes from Paraburkholderia sp. J10-1, assembly GCF_905220165.1. NCBI lineage: Bacteria > Pseudomonadati > Pseudomonadota > Betaproteobacteria > Burkholderiales > Burkholderiaceae > Paraburkholderia > Paraburkholderia sp. J10-1. The sequence continues at coordinate 729,859 of NZ_CAJMYW010000002.1, forward strand.
GGAACCCCGTAGATGCACAAAAGGCCACGGCCGGCCTCATTGCGCAGTATCCGAAGATCGATGCGATCGTCACCGATTTCGGGGTAACGGCACTCGCGGCGGCCAAGGCATTCGAGCAGGCGCATCTGCCCGTTCCGGCGATTGCGACCATTGCGAGCGACAACGAGTTGAACTGCCACTACATGGCGGCCAAAAAGGCCGGCACGCATTTTCCGTATTACACGGTCGATGGCACGACGTCCTACGTTCGCTTCGCCGTGCGCCAGGGAGTAGCGGCTTATCAGGGGACCCAGGACAAGGAGTCGCCGTCGATCCTTCCGTTCACGTACGCCGACAGTGCCAAAGGCGTCGATCCGAAGTGTGATCCGTCGGCGCCGCCCGACGCCGATCTTTCCTCCGCGCTGCCCGCCGACAAGCTCAAGCAAGTCTTTGCCCAGTAAAACGTTCGAGACGAATCATGAATGACCAGAAAACGCTGCTGCAGGTCGACGGTGTCACGAAGATCTTTCCGGGTGTACGGGCGCTCGACAACGTGACGTTCTCGGTGGTGAAGGGCGAAGTGCACGGTCTTGTGGGTGAGAACGGCGCTGGCAAGTCCACGCTGATGGCGGTCGCATCAGGTGCACTGGTTCCGGAGCACGGGTGCGTGGTGATCGACGGCGTGGAAACGCGAGGCGATACCGAGCAGGCACGCCGCCTGGGGTTGGCCATCGTGCGGCAGGAGCCAGCGCTCATGCCCGACCTGACTGTTGCAGAGAACCTCTATCTCGGCGTGCCGATCGAGCAGCGTCCAACGCTCATGCAAGTCGCGCAATGGGCGCAAGGGCTCCTGAAGCAATGGAGCGATGACGTCGCCATCGATGCGAACGAGCGCGTGGTGAGTCTGAATCCGGAGCAACGGTTCATCGTCGAGATCGTCAAGGCGCTTGCGGCGAAGCCCAAGGTTCTGGTCCTCGATGAACCGACCGAGCATCTGCTGGCGGAAGACGTCGAGCGCCTGTTCGAGCGCATCCGCAAGATTACGGCTTCGGGTTGTGCGGTCGTGTACATCTCGCACCGGATCCGCGAAGTGCAGAAGATCGCGAATCGGCTGACCGTGCTTCGCGACGGTCAGGGGCAAGGCACCTGGCAAGCCGCGGGCCTGAGCGAACAGCAGATCGTTGAACTGATCGTTGGCGGGGCGCTCGATCGCGACTTTCCGGTCAAGGGCAACGATGAAGACGCGAGCGTCATTCTCGACGTGGCGGGACTGCGTGGCGCAGGCTTCAGCGATGTTTCGCTTCGGGTCAGCAAAGGCGAGATCGTAGGTCTCGCGGGTATCGATGGCAATGGCCAGCGCGAATTCATGCGGGCGCTTGCGGGCCTCGCGCGAAGCCGCGGCCGCGTCACGGTAACGGGGGCTCAAGCGAGACTTCACCATTCGCAGGCCGCGGCCGCGTCAGGCATCCGGTATCTACCGGGCGATCGTCATCGAGAAGGCATCTTCGGCGAATTGTCGGTGCGTGAGAATTTTTCGATCCGCAGTTTGCCCTTCGATTCCATCAGGGGCTGGGTCAGCCAGCGCAGCGAAGCGAGGCGCGCGCGAGACGCAGTGAAGCGATTCGCGGTCAAGACGCCGTCCATCGACACGATGATTCGCAGCCTGTCGGGCGGCAACCAGCAGAAACTGGTGCTGGCGAGTGTGCTGGCCAGCCAGCCGAAGGTGATGCTGGTCGACGAGCCGACTCAGGGTGTGGACATCGGCGCGCGGATGGAAATCTACAAGGTGTTGAGAGAAGCGGCTGCCGCGGGCACGGCTGTGATCGTCGTTTCGTCCGATGCGCACGAAGTGGCGGGACTGTGTGACCGCGTGCTGATCTTTTCACGCGGGCACGTCGTGAAGGAACTTGCCGGCGACGCGGTCAGCGAGAACACCATCACATCTGCCGTCCTGACTGTGACGACCGAGCGGGAGAAAGACGCGTCCACAACGGCACGGTTCTGGAAGTGGGCTTCGGGGGATCTGGCGCCGATCGTGATGCTCGCGGTGGCCGTGTGCACGCTCGGTCTGTATGCGGCGCATGTCAATCCCGCTTACCTGTCCGCACGAAACCTGAGCGGCATGCTGGCGCTCGTCGCCACGCTGGCCATCGCCGCTTATGGGCAGCAGTTGCTCATGCTGGTCGGGGGCATCGATCTTTCGGTGGGGCCGCTCATGGGCCTCGTTGTGGTGATCCAGTCGTTCTTCCTGAACGATGGCGCCACATTGGGCCATCAACTCTCGGGCTGGGTGATCGTGCTGCTCGTGGCCCTGGCCGTCGGGCTGGTGAACTGGACGCTGGTTGGACCGTTCCGGCTGCATCCCATGGTGGCGACACTCGCGACCTATATGGCGCTTCAGGCCGTCTCGCTGCTTCTGCGCCCGGTGCCTGGCGGCCTCATAGCCGATCGCGTCGTGGACGCGATCGGCGCGCAGTTCGGCTTCATGCCCGTCGTTGCGATCGTCGCGATCGTGATGGCAGTCGTGCTCGAAATCGCGCTGTTCAAGTCGAGGGCGGGGCTCACGCTTCGCGGTGTGGGTTCTCGTTCCGAAGCCGCTCGGATGGCCGGCGCGCGTCCCCAACTGACGACGCTCGCCGCCTACCTTGGCTGCTCATTGCTTGCGGCTGTTGCGGCAGTGCCGATGATGGCGCAGGTCGGTTCCGGCGATGCCAGCGCCGGCATCAACTACACGCTCGGAAGCGTTGCGGCGGTGGTGATCGGCGGAGCGAGCCTTTTTGGCGGGCGCGGCTCCTTCGTTGGCGCACTGCTTGGTGCGCTCCTCATCATTCAGGTGAACGTGGTGACGTCATTTCTCGATATCGGCGACTCGTGGCAATCGTACCTCCTGGGCGCAATGATCCTGGCTTCGGTCGCGCTCTATTCCAGAAGCAGAGAAATGGCGGTGGCGAAATGAGAAAGGCAATGCACAACCAGGCGGAAATCATGTCGGAATTTCTCGAACCCTCCTCAACGAAATCAAAAGCAAAGCCGGCGTGGTTCCCCGCGATCGATGAATTCTCGTGGATCTGGGTGGGGTTGATCCTGCTTTTCGCGTGCAGCTTTATCGTTGCGCCGGGCACCGTTTCGCACGGTTCGATCCTCGCCATGCTCCCTTTTGCCGGCATCCTTGCGATCGTCGCGACGGGGCAAACGCTGGTCATCCAGCAGCGCGGGCTGGACATGTCGGCAATCGGCATGGTTTCGCTGGCGGGCATCGTCATGGCCAGAACCGGATTCGTGTTCGACTCCATTGTGCTTGCCGTTGTTATCACCATTTGCGTTGGCGGCATCGTCGGTATCGTCAACGGCGCTTTGGTCTCGAAGGTTGCGATTACGCCACTGGTTGCAACGCTTGCCGTCAATGCGTTGTTGATTGGCCTCGCACGCTCGCTGACGGGCAACGTTCCGGTCAATGTCCCGACTGTCATGCAAACCATCTCGCATGCGCAGTTCCTCGGCCTGCCTGCCAATGTCTGGTTCGCGCTCGTTTTCGTTGCGAGTGCCTGGCTAATCACGCGCAAGACCGCGGTAGGGCGCAGGTTCATTGCCGTGGGCGTCAATCCGCGCGCGGCCGAAGCCGCGGGCGTCAACGTGTTGAAGTACAGGATCGGCGCGTACTTCGCGTCGGCCGTGTGCTTTTCGGCGGCGGGCATGCTGCTCGCCGGCTTTATCGGCAGCGCGTCGCAAACGTCCGGTAACGACTATCTGCTGCCCGCTATCGCAGCGGTGGTGGTGGGCGGCACGCCATTCACCGGTGGCCGGGGCAGCGTCGTTGCGAGCGCTGTAGCCGCGCTATTCATGGCACAACTCGGGCAACTGGTGCTGGCGCTAGGTGCGGGTGCTGCGGTTCAGCTACTCGTACAGGCGTGCGCGATCCTGCTGGCAACGACGGTGCGTCATCTTCCGGAGTTACTCAGAGCACTTCGCAAAGCGCGGAGGTAGGAACTTCGCAGAGGCTTTCAGAGGATGGAGTGGAGACAATTTTTTGCTGAGGAATACAAAATGAAAAGATTGGCATTGTTTGCAGCTTTAACGACCATCGGAATCTGCAACGCGTATGCGCAAAGCTCGGTGACGCTGTATGGGCGCATTGCGGCAGGCTTCGACTACGTGACGAATGTGGCGACTCCGGAAGGCTCAAAGAACAACTTCCGGTTTGGCAGCAATCAGTACGGCTACAGCTGGTTTGGGCTCAAAGGTGATGAAGACCTTGGCGGAGGTCTACACGCGGTGTTCAAGCTTGAAAGCCTCTTTACTTCGGGAACCGGCGAAATACCGCCGAACACCATCTTTACGCGGGACGCGTACGTAGGCCTCGCGAGCGACCGTTTCGGCAGTATCTGGTTTGGTCGCGCGATGAGCCTGACCGACGAGACCGGCTGGTACATCGACCCCCTGGGCGAGCAGGTCGGGATCGGCGTCGGCAATTTCGCGTACGGTCGCGCCTGGGGTCCGCGGCCGAACGTGGTCACCTACAATTCGCCGAATTGGGCGGGATTTTCATTCCGCGTGCAGAACGGATTTGGCGGCGTGGCGGGCAACTTCCAGTCCGGCCGCCAGTTCAGCGTGAGTGCGCAATACACGCGGGCGAGCTTCGCCGCGTACGGCGTATATGAAGAAATACGCGACGCGAACGGGCAATTCTCCGACCTGTATGCGGCTTCGCGAGAGTACATGATCGGGGCCACCTATACGCTTGGGTCACTGAAGTTCTATACCGGCTTTCAGCAGCTGGTGTCGTCCGGACAGGATACGGTCGCGACCACATTCAATCCGTTTGCGGCAACGCGCAGCCAGCAGGAGTGGATTGGCGCCTCGTATCAGGCTACGCCTGCTCTCGCGATTCAGGGCGGCTGGTATCACGGTAACGTGAATCATGGTGGTGGAACAGGCAATCTCGCCGCTCTAGGCACGACTTACAACCTCTCTGCACGGACGTTCCTCTACCTGACCATCGGCGCCATGTTCAACGGCAAGCAGTCCTCATTCCCGGTGGAAGCGACAGACTCCCTGCCGCTGCCGGGCCACAACCAGCAAGGTGGCTACTTCGGCATCATGCACTTCTTCTGATGACGCCTGGGGTCAAGGCGCGGTGCTATCCCAGACGGGAGCGAGTCCAGGGGGATTGACGATGCGGCTGTCGGCTGTTGCCAACGAGTGGATTGCCGACATCTCCGCGTCGTCGAGCGCAAAGTCGAAGATGGCGAGATTTTCCGCGAGGCGTTCGATCCGGGTGGTTCTGGAAAGGGCAACCGTGCCGGGCTGCTGAACGAGCCACCGAAGAACGATTTGCGCAATCGTCTTGCCGTTGCGACCTGCGATTGCTTTCAACACATCGTCGCCGAATATGCGTCCGATCGCCATCGCGCAGTAGGCCGTGACGGCAAGACCGGCTTGCCTCGTGCTTTCGGCCAGCACGGACTGATTCAGGTACGGATGATATTCGAACTGATTCGTCACGAGCGGTGCGGCGGAAAGGCGAATGGCTTGCGCCATCATGGCACAGTTGAAATTGCTGACGCCAATATGCCGAACCTTGCCCGCCCGCACTACGGCATTCAAACCAGCGATTTGTTCGGCAAGCGGGATATCCGACCCCGGCCAGTGCAGTAGCAATAGATCGATGTAGTCTGTCCGGAGCTTGCGCAGGCTCTCATTCACGGACGCTTCGAAATGTCTCTCTGCGTAATTGCTCACCCAAACCTTGGTGGTGAGAAAGAATTCACTTCTTGGGCGATTTGAAGCGGCAACGCAGTCGCCAATGGCGGCCTCATTGCCATAGATCTGGGCGGTGTCGAAATGGCGGAAGCCCGCGTCAATGGCCGCGGGCGCCAATCGATGGACTTCGGCTTCGCTTAGACCATAGGTGCCAAAGCCAATGGCCGGTATGGCTGCGTCGCCAACATGAACGTCACGCATGAGGGAGTTCCGAAAGAGAAAGGAGGACAAACGGCGCGGGGCAATCAACTGTCGGACGGCGTGATTCGGGCGTAATTCGACGCTGTCTCGACGTGTCCGTTACCAACGAGTCGATCGATACTGAACAGGCCGGCGCCGTAAATCGAAAGCGCAAGCAGTCCGCCTGCCATGGCCAGATTCGTGAGAAATTGGATCAACTGGTTCTGGTCTGCGAACGCATGGTGAAAGATGATGGCCGTCGAAACACAGTAGGCGGCCAGCATCCATGCTACGGCGCGGGTTCGGTAGCCGAGAATGAGCAACGTTGCGCATGCGAGTTCCAGCAACATTGTGCCGATACACCATAGCTGCGGCACGGGCAGCCCGAACGTCCTGGCGTATTCAATGGTCGCCAGCGGCCAGAGCAGCTTGTTCACGCCGCTCGCAACGAAAAGGGAAGCGAACAGGAACCGTCCGGCCATGGCGAGCAGATCGTTGCCTGTGGGGTTCGCGATGGCCATGTGCCTGTCCTCGATGCCTTGACGCTCGACTGATCAACGTGTGGGCGTCTGGCCGAAATGGCCGTCGCGCCGAAGCTGCGCACCGATCTGCTTGATCCTCGCTTCTCCCGCGCGCAACGCGTCGGCAGACGTATGAACGGAGTAGTGTCCGAGCACAAGCGGGTGCGGATGGGCGATGGCAGAGCCGAGCACGAACTCGCAGTCCTCACTCGCGGTGAGGGTCACGGCGTCTTCAGACTCGTCGAATACGACGAGCTCGTCGGCGACACGCGCGTTGCCCACTCGCAATGCGCCGCGTTGAATGCTCAACCAGGCAACGCTGTGACCGGCTGGCGGCGTGTACTGCCATTGTTCGCCGGCCTGAAGTCTCACGAGCAGATAGTTGATGCCCGCGGGAGCACGAATGGGGCTTTCGGCTTCCCCGTAGCGGCCCAGAATGACAGCTGCTGGACCGGTGCGAGGAATGTCGCTCGCGCTCAGGTACTGGCTGTGAGGAGCCGCCAATTCGAGCGAGGGCGGCAATGCGGTCCACAATTGATAACCGCGTACTGTGCCGTTGCCTCTGGCGCCGCCGCCATGCCAGACCCCGCCGCCCGCATTCATCCACTCTACGCCGCCAACGGGCAGTACGCCTGATGCACCGGTCGTGTCCTCATACTCAACCTCGCCTTGCAGCAGCACGGTCGTGGTCGCGAGACCCGAATGAGGGTGCATGGAAAACTGCAGCGCTGCCGCATTTTTGCTCTCGAAGTAGTCGAGAAAAACAAATGGCTTCAGGATGTCGCCAAGGTCGCCCGGGCTGACGAGTCGCGTGATGGAGCCGTGCTGCCGCCCCGCCGTGCGCAAGACGACCGCTCTCGCGGTGTCTTGCTGCCCGGCGGTATCGAGGCCGGGCCGTACTTGAAGAGGGGCGCATTGAGCGCTCGATGCTTTTGAGGCGGCGTGCGGCAAGGTTGTATCGGACGACATAATAATCGGGCGCGAGCGCCGGTTGATGACATTGAGCTAGGGTAGGCGCTTACGTGTCTCACGAAAAGCCTGTATTTCTCGATGCAATCCATCGCCAGTGGAGATACGTGAGCGTTGCTGCACTGATGCGATGGTCAATTTCATGTTCCTAGAAAAAGTGCTGGATACCCAGCGAGACGCCGGCTGTCGACCGGCCGGATGCCAGGCCGGCGCCCGCAAGCGACGCCACACTGTTGGCGCCCGACGCATGCTGGTAGGTGACCTGCTGGTAGATGGAAGTGCGCTTCGAAAAAAGATAGGTGTTCGAGAGCGTTATCGTCTTCCAGTTTCCGCCGTCGAGATTTTCGACCCAGCCGCCAATCGCGATGATGTCGTCGGGCCTGACCGTCCAGTTCGCGCCCGCGTCGACGGTATTGGCGTTGCCCTGGCCTGTGGCCAGCGTGATGCGCGACTGCGTGAAGGCGGCGTGCAGCAGCACGTGAGTGAACTGATAAGTTGCGCCCACGCCCCAGTTGACGAGCTTTTCAGCGAATACGCCCTCGGACGCGCGCAACGGCGTGCCAAACAGCGAGGGGAGGCCGATGAAACTCGAAAGCTCCAGGAAGCGGTTGTTCTCGTTCGCGTAAGTGGCTGCGAGGCTCAACGGTCCGTTCTTGTACTGGACAAAGAACGAGTAGTTCCGGCCTTCGCTAAAGTTGCCCGGCACATTGCCAAATGCGAATTCCACACCGGTCGAGAAGCCGGCAAACGTCGGGCTCACATACTTGACGGCGTTGGCGAACTGGAAAAAGTTCGCGACTTCGTCGAGGTTGCCCTGATGGAGCGAAAGAATATTGCCGAGCAGCAGAGGCGTTTGATAGTTGGCGAGAACGTCATACATGAAGCTGGGCTGGCGGCCGAGCGTGAGCGTGCCAAACGTGTCCGACTGCAGCCCAACGTAGGCCTTCCGGTTGAACAGCGTCCCTGGAACGAGCAACTGCCCGTTGTTCAGCAAATACTCGCCCTGCAGGTCGAAGATCGTGCGCAAGCCGCCGCCAAGATCTTCCACACCCTTCAAGCCGAAGATATCGGGCGAATGCGTGTTGCCTTGCTGAACAAGGGAGTGTCCACCGACATTGCTGATGTATTGGACCGCTGTGTCGGCGATGCCATACAAGGTGACGCTCGATTGCGCGTGGGCGATGCCGAACATTGAAAATGCGGAGAGCGTTCCTGCTACTGCACGTCTGCGAAAGGCCATTGCTTTGACTCCGAAGCGGTAATTGCTCTTCTGATGGATTGTGTCGATGAGAAAAAGAATTGCAGTACTAAGCAATCAATTCGTAAAGCTCCATACCAGGGTCCAACGGCTCGTGTAACCTTGCGGTCCACCTGCTTCTCATGATGTTGCATTCAACAGTAATGAATGCAATAATTTATGTTGAATACTATAGAAGGCGCCGGCGAAGGGTGTCAACAAGGTTGACGTGCGGGGAAACCCGGGCGGCGTGTGTTCAACAACTTCAATACGGCAGCGATATGACCAATGTGAGCACGAGGCGCGGCATTCAATCCGTCGAGATAGCGTTTCGAATCCTCTCGGCGTTGCAAACGAGTGTGCGAGCCCTTCCTCTGAAAGAGATTGCCGCGCTGTCCGAACTCACGCCGAGCGCGACGAGCAACTACATGATCAGCCTCGTCCGCACAGGCCTCGTTTGCGCCGATGAAAAGCCGGGATGCTACAAACTCGGCCCGGCTTCGCTGGCTCTAGGGATGAGCGCGATCAACCAGCTCGACGGTTTCGATATCGTGCGGCGCGAAGTGATTGCGCTGCGCGACGCCACGCTCAACGGTGCGGCGGTGACGGCATGGACCGACGACGGGCCAGTGAGTCTGTTCAAGCAGGAGGGGGAGACGCGCAGCATCCTCGAATTGAGAACGGGGTTGATCCCACTGGTCACGACGGCAGCGGGAAAGCTCTTTATCGCCTGCCTGCAGGCCAGCCGCACCGACGAACTCATTGCTCGCGAAATGTCTGGCGAGAAGAATTGGAGTGCGGCCGCCATGCGGGAAGAAGCGAGCGCGGAATTGCACAAGAACGGTTTTTCGTTGGTTCATCGCGGCAATCTTGGCTATGTATCGGTTGCCGCCCCGATCTGGGACCGGGACGGGAATCTTCAGTTTGCAATCAGCCTTATCGGCTCGCCGGCCACGCTCGATACGGATATCAACAGCGCGGCAATCAAGGCGCTCCTCGAGACCGCTGTTCGCGCGACGATTGCACTCGGGGGCAAGGTGTCCCGCCAGATCGGGTAGAAGTCTGCGTCACGTGTATCCACCGGCGGCAGCGGCCAATACGATGGAATTGAACCTGTCCGGCGCTTCAAGCTTCGGCATGTGGCCAATACCTTCGAGCACATGGAGCGTTGAATTACGCGCAGCCTTGTGTATAGGCCGCGCGTGGTCGTCGCCAGGCGCGATGCGATCTTCGTTGCCGATAACGATGGAAATCGGCGCCTCGACTGATGCGACCACCACTGGCGTATAGGCCGAGAAGAGCATGTCGACAGCATGTTCCCATCCCGTTGGCGTAACCGCGTCCCGGAGTGTCGAGACAAGCGCGCGGACCTGGGGCGTGGCGTTGGCGGCGAGCAGGGCGTCGACCACCGCGGCGCGCGCTTCGGGCGACTGCGCGGCTCCGCTTCGCATCAGCGCCTCGCGCGCGGCGGCGCGATCGGAAAGCGTCAGGTGAGCGCGCGCGACGTTGGGCGCGCTCAATACGAGGGCGTGCGTTGCGTGGGCATAGTGCGCCGCAAAGGTCGCTGCGATGACGCTGCCCCACGAACTGCCGACAACCGTCGCACGCGAGATGCCCAACGCCGTCATCATCGCCATGACGGCCTCCGCATAGTCGGCGGCGCGAGGCGTTGCGATCGCAAACGGGCTGCTTTGTCCGTAGCCCGGGGCATCCCAGGCGATCACGCGATGGCGCGCGGCAAGTCCTGCGAGTTGTGCGCGATATCCCGCCGAGTTCGATCCAATGCCGTGCAGCAGGACGATAGGTGGCGCTGCCTTGTCGCCCGCCTCGCGGTAGGCGATGGTTTGCTTGCCACTTGGCGAGTCGAGGTTCACCCGGATCTGTGCTACGGGAGGCAAGGCGGCTTCGAGTAAGCGGCTATCTGTTTCAGTCATGGCTTTCGTGGGGTCGCTATCGAGTGCGCTATGTGCGGAGCGGGCATTCATGCTTCGCGCAGCGCTAGAGAAATCTCCTGTGCGGCGGCTTTGAGGGCTTGCGCGCACGGTCCGTCGGTTGCCGCATCGAATTGCTCCGCGGGGCCAATCGCGGTCAAGGCAAGCACTGCCATGCCGTCTGGCGAAAGGATGGGCACGCTGATTGCGTTGGCGAGGACTCGGTCGTCATGAAACGGTCCGGGGCGCCTCGTCGCTACGCGCGAAGCTTTGACCGATTCGAGCATGCCTGAGAAGGTCTCTGCGGCAACGGGCAAATCCTGTGATTCGCGCCGAGCGTTTTCACGCAACTCCGCGACAACGAACCGGTCGATCGCTTCACGCGGAAGAAAGGCCGCGAGTGCAAGCCCGGAAGCCGAAGACGTGACCGGCAGCACGAGCCCCAAAGGCAGATCCGCGGCTACAGGTGTCGCCGCGGCCTGCCAGGCGATCACAGTCGGTCCGTGATTGCCCCATGCCACCAGGGCGAGCGATTTGTCGAGCGTACTGGCGAGCCGCAACATACTGCGGCTCGCCAGTCGCACCGCATGCGGCTGGGATTTCATCGTACCTTGCGTTCCGACCGGAGCGTGACCCAGGTCGTGTGGATCGGCCACCAGGTACTGGCCGCCGCCAAAGACCAGCGGCCGCCGCGCGCTTTGGCGAATGCGCTCGACTGAACCGAGAAAGATCACATGGTCGCCGCCGGGATAGCAGGCAACTGCCTTGCATTCGAGCCAGGCACTGCAATCACGCAATACGGGGAGGCCGTCGACCCCGACGTCATATTCGATGCCCGAGAACTTGTCCGGCGATCGCGTGGCGAAATGATTGGCCAGGCCATGCTGATCTTCCGCCAGGATGTTGATCGCAAAGCGCTCTGAATCCCTGAAGGCCGCGTGGCTTCCGGCGGATGTCGCCTGACTCCACAACACAAGCGGTGGGTCGAGAGACACCGAGGAAAACGAATTGGCGGTGAGGCCATGCATTTTTCCTTCGGTGTCGAGCGTGGTTACCACGGTTACGCCAGTTACAAAGGAGCCCAAAACGTTTCTCAGCTGACGTTTGTCGAACGTTCCGATGGCTGACCGTTCGTGCTCGGACAGAGGAATCGCGTTCATGACGGAACCTCTTCCAGTTCACCGAATGCCGGCATGACGGATTCGTGGAAGAGTCCGATCGACGTTTTGGCTTCCTGCATCGACATATTTCCGAACATGAAGGTGCCGATCAGATAGTTGAAACCGCCGTTGCTTGCCTGTTCCAGCAGCTTTTCACGGACGGTTTCCGGCCGTCCCACCACGGCGAGACCGGATTCCACGAGCGGTTCGAACGTCGGCGGAAGCTTCTGGTTGACGGGTTCGGTGCCGTGCTTCTTCCAGAGCTTGATGAAATTCGGATAGAACGCAGACCATGCCCGCGAGCCGATTTCCATCGCTTCCTGATCGGTTTCCGCTACGACGATATAGCGATTCACGCCCATGAGCGGTTCTGCTTCAAACGGATGCCGCTTGGCGAATTCCTCACGATAGCGGTCGGTGATTGCCCGGACGCGCTGAATGGGGCCTGCGCACACGATGTTCATCTTTTCCTGTGCGGGCCAAACCGTCGACTCAGGCGATGCCAGTGCGTACCACGTTGGCGGCGGCGACTGCAGTGGCTTGATCTCGATGGGCATATCCTTGAACTTCCAGAACGTGCCTTCGTAGTTGAGCGTATCCGAGTTGAGGAACCGCTTCACGACTTCATACGACTCCACATATCGGGCTTGAGCCGTGGCAGGGTCGATGCCGAGCGCTTCGATCTCGTGGGGCGAGGCGCCGCGTCCCACGCCGTATTCGAATCGGCCGCCGCTCAAATGGTCGAGCATGCAGATTTCTTCGGCGAGTCGCACGGGATGATGAATCGGAAGAATGTAGACGAGCGGAGACAGGCGCAGCTTGCGCGTGCGCTGCGCGGCGGCGGCGAGGAACACGCTTTGTGACGGACACGCGCTCAGCGTGGTCGCGTGGTGCTCCGACATGTGATAGCAGTGAAAACCGAGCTTGTCGTACAGTTCGATGATCTGCAGTCTCTCTTCGTACTGCTGATTGATTGGCAGATCATTGCGATCATTTTGGTCAAAAATTCCAAACTTCATGATTTTTCCAGTAATTGGGGATTAGCTAAGATTTGGCCTGACGCGGGTGCGGAAATTAAAGCGTCGAAGGCTTGCTGAAGACCTGAAAGATGTTGTCTTCGGGGTCTTTGTAGGTGGCGACGAAACCGTGCGTTCCCATGTCGCGCTGCCCGAGCAGCAGACCGCCTGAACTGAGAATCTTCTGTTCGACTTCCGCACGCGCCTCGCCGGCAATCTGGAAAACGGGGACGGCGCCGACCGCGCCTTGTGCGGCTTCCTCTGCGGAACTCAGCGCAAACGCACTGCGTTGCAGGCGGAATTGCGTCCACTTGTTCGCGTCGCGAAACTGGACCGGCATATTTAACGCCGCGATATAGAACTCGGAAAGCCGGCCAACATCTTTCGCGACAATATAGACCGATTGCATATCAACTTCTGCCATGGCGAGTGCTCCAGCAAACTGTGATGAGGAAAGGTGAGGGACCTGGCGAGTGCCACGCGCTCATGAGTGTCAGGCCGTTTGTTGGTCTTGCAGACCGAGTTCATCGCTCATGATTTGCCGGATCAGGTACTTCTGGATCTTCCCGGTTACGGTAGTCGGGAACGAGTCGACGAAGCGAATGTATTTGGGCACTTTGTAATGCGCGATGCGTGGCTGGCAGAATTCGCGGACACTGCCTTCGTCAAGAATGGCGCCGGGCGCGGTGACGATCCAAGCGCAGAGTTCTTCGCCAAAATGCTTGTCGGGTACGCCCACCACCTGAACGTCGAGCACACCGGGGCAGGTGTACAGGAATTCTTCTATCTCGCGCGGATAGAGGTTTTCGCCGCCGCGGATCACCATGTCCTTGATTCTTCCAACGATGTTGACGTAGCCCGCCGCATCCATCGTTGCGAGGTCGCCTGTGTGCATCCAGCCTTTGGCGTCGATCGCTTCTTTCGTCCTTTCCTCCTGGTTCCAGTAGCCGAGCATGACCGAATAGCCGCGCGTGCAAAGCTCGCCGGGCTGACCTCGGTCCACGGTTTCTCCGCTCACCTGGTCGACGATCTTGATCTCGAGATGCGGCAGTACCTGACCAACCGTGGTCACGCGCTTGTCGAGCGGAGTATCCGTCATGCTCTGGCAACTCACGGGGCTGGTCTCCGTCATGCCATAGGCGATGGTGATTTCGGAGAGGTTCATTTCGTCCACGACACGCCGCATGATTTCGATCGGGCAAGGGGAGCCGGCCATGATGCCGGTGCGTAGCGTGCGCTTGTCGAATGCCGCAAAGCGCGGGTGATTCAACGCGGCAATGAACATGGTGGGCACGCCGAGCAGCGCCGTGCATCGCTCGGCCTGCACGGCTTCGAGAACGGCTTCAGCGTCGAATCTTGCGGCGGGGTAGACGATTGTCGAACCGTGCGTGAGCGATGCCAGATTGCCCATGACCATGCCGAAGCAGTGGTACATCGGCACGGGCACGCAGACGCGATCCATTTGCGTGAGCTTCATGCATTCGCCCACGAAGTACCCGTTGTTCAGGATATTGCGGTGACTGAGCGTCGCTGCCTTGGGCAGTCCGGTCGTGCCGCTCGTGAACTGGATATTGACGGCGTCGTCCGGACGCACGGTTGGGCGAACCTCGTCGAGCAAAGTGCGGCCGGCCGCTGCGAGGTCGAACAGGCCGGAGAAGCGTTGCGCGCCCGCCTCGTCCGGCGCGCCGCTTTCGTCGATCCACCAGATCGTCTCGAGCTTCGGCAAGCGCGACTTGCCCAATTCCCTCAGCATGTTCAGGTATTCGCTCGAACGGTACTGGACCATCGTCACGATCGCCTTGCACCCCACCAGGTTCAGCGCATGCTCGAGTTCAGCGCTCCGGTAGGCCGGGTTGATGTTCACGAGAATCAGCCCGGCCTTTGCCGTGGCCAATTGCATGAGCAGCCAGGCAATGTTCGTGTGCGACCAGATGCCGATCCGGTCGCCGGGCTCGAGTCCAGAGGCAAGCAATCCCGCGGCGAGATCGTCCGATTTTTGCCGAAGCTCGCCGTAGGTGAGGCGGATGCTTTCATGCCGGCTGATGACCGCAGCATGTTCATTCAAGCGATGGGCGATTGCATCGAAGTAGTCGCCAATCGTCTGATTGATGAGCGCCGTGGAGCGTGTTCCGCGCTCATACGAAAGCGTATTCATGAAGTCTCCTGGGTGTTTTTCATTCAACAATAGTGAATGTGTACAGCATTGTTGTATGTTAGGATGCGCTCACGGACGTGTCAACCCGTTTTGCCACTGACGTGACTTTTCAAATGTCGGCGTGAAGACACCGGGCTCTGCAGGCAACATTTCAGCAATCAATTTGGATAACGAAATAAATGGAAGCGTCGGCCGCTGAAGGGCCAACGCGCACTCAGGCTCTCTTTATTGCTTGCTGTTCAGCTTTTCGAAGCCCGCGACTAGCGCGTCCAGCAGCTGCCGGACTGCTGGAACCATGCCGCGGCGCGAGGCGAAAATCGCGTGCACGAGACCGGGTTCGGTGGCAAGCCCAGGCAGCAGGTGCAGAAGCTGGCCGGAACGGATATCGGCATCCACGAGTTCGCGAGGCAGCAAGGCCACGCCAACGCCATTCATCGCTGCGATGCGCAGGCTGGCGAGGTCATCGCTCGCGAGACGCGGCCGATGTGCCCATGACGATGCGTTGCCTTCGGCGTCTACGAGGTTCCAGACAAACTTCTCGCTGCTGTTCGCCATGGAGAGCGTAGGCCACGCTTCGAGTGACTGCAGCGACGCGGGCGCGGCATGGCGTGCGGCCAGGTCCGGACTGGCAACGAGGATCTGCGAGGAGAGCCCGAGTTGCCGGACGGCGAGATCGGTGCTTTCGAGAGGGGGAAGCCGCACGCGGATAGCGAAGTCGAGCCCTTCTTCCACGACGTCCACGCGGCGGTTGGTGGCATCGACGAGCACCTGCACCTCGGGGTTGTCCTGAATGTATTGCGCGATCATCGGGGTAATGCCCGAGCTGAGCAATCCTAGCGGGCAACTAATCCGTATCGTGCCCTGCGGTTTGGAGCGTGTCTGGTCGACGATATCCTTGGCGGCTTTCGATTCCGCAACGAGGGCGAGGCAATGCTGGTGAAAGCGCCGCCCAATCTCGGTCAAGGACAGGCTGCGGCTGGTGCGATTGAGCAGGCGAACACCCAGCTCCTCCTCGAGTGCACGAACACGCCGGCTGAGCTTGGATGTCTGCGAGCCGAGGGCGTGCGCCGCCGCCGTGAAGCTCCCGCGCTCGACAACTTCTACAAAGATCCGGAGGTCGTTGAGGTCGGTGATCTGGTTCATCGTCGGGCTCTCGCTGAGGATGCGTCGTTCTATCACGCGCAACGTTGCTTTGCAATTCGGGAGATTGGCGCGTGATCGTTGCGGATTTAGTATGGCGCAACTGACCGAGGACGGGTTATTCAGCGGCTACAGAACAGTTGAATCGCGCCGGTTTCGAGCGTCCGGGCAACACGGTGGATGCGGGCGATCTGTCGATCGGAAGGGGTGATGTTTCGTAATCCTGATTGAAATGGTCTGTGCGCGACTGGCGATGGTGGAGGCTGGCGCGAATCCCTATCCTGGTCCACCAAAGTGAACTTCTTTGAGGAGATCGTCATGGAACGATTCAAGTTTATTCCGTTGCTGGGCCGCGTCATGCTGGGTGTGCCCTTTGCGATGAGCGGGCTCAGCAAGCTAGCCGCCTACGCGGCAACGGTTGGCTATATCAAAGCGATGGGTTTGCCCGTTCCGCCGCTCGCGTACCTGGTTTCGATCGTGATCGAGCTGGGCGGCGGCCTGCTGCTGATTTCGGGCTACCGCGTGCGTCCCCTGTCGGTCGTGATGGCCGTGTTCTGTCTGGTCACGGCAGCGTTCTTCCACAACAATTTCGCAGACCAGAATCAGATGATTCACTTCCTGAAGAACGTCATGATGGCGGGCGGCCTTCTGCAGATCGCTTACTTCGGCGCGGGTGCTTATAGCCTGGATCAACGGCTTGGGCGCTTCAGCGCGCGACTGGCAGCGGCCAGTGCGAGCTGAGGCACCGGGCTGAGGCAGCGCGATGGGCCGCCCGTGCAGTATCGACGGGGCGGCCTTTGTCCGCTTCCGCCCCGGTGAGTTTTCGAGTTTAGGAAACCAAAATGTTGGATGGCGTATCGCTGGACCAGCTCCGGGCATTCATCACGGCGGTCGACGAAGGCAGCTTCTCCGGGGCGGCGAGGAAGCTTCGCCGCGCGCAATCGATGGTCAGCGAGCTAGTGTCGAATCTGGAAGGACAGATCGGCGTAGCGCTGTTCGACCGGCGAGGGCGCTACCCGGTTCTGACCGCGCAAGGGCGTGTGCTGCTGGCCGACGCGCGCAATGTTGTTTCCGGCGTGGATGGCATGAAGGCGCGTGCCAAGGGCATGGCGGCCGGGCTCGAACCCGAATTGTCCGTCGTGGTGGACGTCTTTTTCCCGTTTCAGGTTGTCGTCGAGGCCGCGAAGGCGTTTCGCGAGCACTTTCCGGGTGTACCTTTGCGGCTCTACGCGGAAGCGCTCGGCGGTGCTTATCAACCCGTCATCGACGGACGTGCTGCGGTCGGCATCGTGGGTTCCTTGCCTTTTGTGCCGCCAGGACTGACGTCGGAGCGGCTCGCTGGCGTCGCATTTACGATGGTTGCCGCCAGTACGCATCCACTCGCCGCGATTCGTGGGCCGATTCCCAAGGATGAACTCGCGCGCCATACGCAACTGGTGCTAACCGACCGGACCGAATTGTCGGCAGGCCACGAATTCGGCGTGATGTCTGCGGCGACCTGGCGCGTTGCCGATCTGTTCGCCAAGCATGCGCTTTTGGTGCACGGGCTAGGTTGGGGCGGCATGCCCGTGCATGCCATCCAGCACGACATTGCGGCAGGACGTCTCGTTGAACTTCACGTCGAAGACGTGCCTGCCGGTGGGCTCGTGCTTCCGATGCTGGCCGTGTACCCCGTTGCGGCACCGCCGGGTCCGGCTGGAAGATGGCTGATCGAGCAACTGCGCGACTGTTCCGCGAGCGCGCCGCACGAATCGCTGGACGCATAAGCCATCGAGCGACACACGCAGGGACCGCGCATGCGCGCAACTGGATCACGCTCGCGAACTGGCGAGTCCATGGATATCGGCAGGCTTCAGAATAGCTTGCGGTACACCGCGGCGCACCGCGTTTAGCATCGCATCGCCAATGATTCGGGTAGTCAATACGCTATTTGGCGAGATTCGCCGAACCAATGCGAGTAGCGGCTTGAGGGCGACGTACATCCATCGATACGCGGCCGTGCGCGACTGTATGCCGTCCTCGGGAAAGATCGCCGCCGGCCGGAAAATAGCCACCTGCCGAAACGGCAGGCGCTGCAGCGCATTTTCGGTTTGTCCGCGCACGCGGGCCCACATGCTGTTGCCTCGTTCACTACTGTCCGCGCCCGCGCCGGACACATAGACCATCGTCATCGCGGGGCTCACGCGAAGCAGTTCCTGAGCGATGTGGAGCGTGAGATCGTAGGTGATCGCCCGATAAGCCGCTTCGGCCATGCCGAAGGACGATACGCCTGCACAGAAAAAGCACGCGTCGATACTGGAAAACGCTTCGTCCGTGGCCTGAAAGCCTGCAAGATCCGGCACGGTGAAGAGCTTGAGTCGCGGATCATCGTAGCCCTCCAGCGCGCGCCGGCCGATCACGATGATTTCGGTGACGTCCGCCGCCGATAGGCACGCACGCAACACGCCCTGGCCGACCATGCCGGTCGCGCCGATCAGTACGACGCGCATGATGTCACTCCGACGGCCACGCGGGCATTGCGGAATCGAAGTCGGCCGCGAGCGTCACGCCCTTCCAGGCTTGCATGGATTCGCGGCGGGCCTGCTCCTCGGCTTCCACGATCTGCCAGGCATCCGAGCCGAGCACGAGCCGCGCGGGCACCGCTTCATGCGAGGCGAGCATCACGATCAGCTTCGCAATGCGCTCGGGGTCGCCCACTTCATGACCCACGTAGGCGTCGATCAGCGCCTTGAATCCGGCCATGGAAGCCTCATAGTCCTGAGGAAGAGTGTGCAGCGTCGTACGCGCCTCGTTGCCCCATTCGGTGCGCATGCCGCCGGGTTCCAGCGTGCAGAGGCGAATGCCAAACGGCGCGACCTCCTTGCCCACGACGTCGCTGAATCCGCCAACGGCCCATTTGGCCGCCTGGTAAGCGGAGAGCCCCGGGCTGCTGATGCGCCCGCCTGCCGACGAGACCTGAAAGATATGGCCGCCGCCCTGGGCGCGCATCACGGGGATGGCCGCGCGCGTGAGGTTCACCACGCCGAAGAAGTTGGTTTCGATCTGCGCGCGGAAATCATCGGCAGGCATGTATTCGAACGGCTGAATGTGTCCGTAACCGGCGTTGTTGACCAAAACGTTAAGGCATCCGAATCGCCGTGCCGCCTCGGACACCGCCTGCTGTGCCTGCTCTTCGTTCGTGACGTCCAGTTCGAACGTCGCGAGGCGCTCGCCATAGCGCGCCTGCAAATCGGCGAGACGCGACGTGTCGCGCGCGCTCGCCAGCACCTTGCCGCCGTCCTGCAACGCGGCTTCGAGAATGGCGCGGCCCAGACCCCGGGACGCGCCAGTAATCAACCAGACTTTTGACATGATCGTTTCAACCTTCGTCGAGCGAGCGGCATCGACAATTTGGCAATGAAAGGGTGGGTGAATGCCTGCGAAATGCGACTCGCAAAGCTCACTGCGGATTGAATCCTGCCTTGCCTTCGAACATCACCGAGTTGGCAAGGTCCTTTTGAGCCTGCAGCGCGGCGAGACTGCGCGTATAGCCGGCCTCGAGCACCGCGTAGGCGTCGCCGCCGAGAACAGTACGCAGCGGCGGCTGCGGCAACTGACTTACCTCGTAGATGGCGCCGGCCATTTTCACGGGATCGCCCGAGGCATACTCATCGCCGACTTCCTTGATCTGCTGGCGCAGCTTGCCGACGACACCGTCCTTGTAATCCGCAAGCGCCTCGGTCCAGCGGATATTCGCGACGAACCCCGTCTTGATGGAGCCTGGCTCGATGATGAGGGTCTTGATGCCGAACTCGGCCACTTCCTGGCTCACCGCTTCGGCAAAGCCTTCGAGACCGTATTTCGCGGCGTGATACATCGAGCCGCTCGGAAAGGCTGCACGTCCCCCGACGCTCGTGACATGGATGAACGTGCCGTGCTTTCTCGCGCGCATTGCTGGGAGAAAGGCGCGCGTGACGTGGATGGGCGCGAGCAGATTCAGCGCGATCTGCTGCTCGATGTCGGCTTCGCTCAACTCCTCCATCGCGCCGATGACCGCGCCGCCCGCATTGTTGACGACGACATCGGCATCCGGATGGCGTGCCGCCACGGCCTGCACCTGCTCGGGACGGGTCACGTCGAGCGACTCCACTTCGAGCTGATCCGGCCAGGACTGCTTGAGCGCGTCCAACGCTGCTACGCGCCGCACCGCTGCAACCACGCGATGCCCTTCGGCCAGGACCTTTTCGGCAAGGGCAAGCCCGAGACCGCCGGATGCGCCGGTAATGAACCACTTTTGACTGGACATGTTGATTTCTCCTTTTCCACATTGAGTGCGTACGCACTCAATTATTAAAGAAAATTTTTACGGCGTGATGGCTCGCCAGGCGGCATGGAAACCCAGCTGGCGGTGACGCTCGGCATCGTCGGGTTGGCGCTCGACAAATTCGATCGTCGTATCGGCAATGCGCTCGATGATGGAGTAGAGAAACGCGATCGGTGCGTCCAGCAGTACGCCGCGCTGCACCGCTTCTTCCATCATTTGCGAAACGGCCATGAACGGCTCCATGCCTTGTGTCCGCGTCTCATCCCACAACTGACCTGAAGCCGAAAGCCTCGCGATGGCGAGCCGCCCGGCCGTGTTCGCCACGCCCCAGCGCACATAGTGCTGGAAGACATGTTCCAGCCGAAGCCGGAAGCCCGCCTCGGAAGGATAGCCAGGCATGATGGTTTCAGCCAGTTCGTGCTTGAGGTGCAGATACAGTTCCTGGAACAGCACGTCCTTGTTCTCGAAATACGTGAACAGCGTTCCTTCGGCAACACCCGCGCGCCGGGCGATACTCGCCGTGCTGGCCAGCACGCCCTGTTCGGCCACGGCGTGCGTTGCCGCAACCAGCAGGGCATTGCGCTTTTCAGGGCTCAAAGGACGTGCCATCGTATTTCGGTTCAATGTAGAGTGAGTACGCACTCAATTATAGACTCGGTTCGAGGCCAGTGCAATCACGCGAAAATCGCGCCAGAGCGCATCGCCGCTCGCCGATAAAGCAGGTCACGCAATCACCGGCTGCGCGCTCCCGGCGGCTTCCAACCCATCAGCGTCTCGGCGCTCCATTGCGCCGCTGTGAGCCTCGCGATGAAGAAGTCGGCCAATGCGCTCACCTTGGCTGGCCGTGTGCGGGCGGTGGGCGTGACGAAATACAGGCCGCCTTCGGGCAAGCGCCAGTCGGTCAAAACCGGTTCGAGTTGTTTGTCCGCGAAATACTGCGTCGCCACGAACTCGGGAAGCTCGGCGACGGCGAGTCCGGCGAGGAGCGTGGGCAGCAACGCTTCCACGGTCGTGGCTCGCAGCGCGCCGCTTGGCGTGGCCGTGCATGCCTCGCCATTTTCGTGCGTAAAACGCCAAACGTCCCGCCTGCTCCTGTTGGCATAGGTCAGGCATTGGTGCGCGCCGAGGTCGTGCGGATGCTGCGGCCGGCCATTGCGCGACAAATACATGGGCGATGCCACGACAAACCGGCGCACGGGCGCGATGAGACGTGCCGCGAGCGAGGAATCTTCGAGGATGGCGATACGCAGGGCGGCGTCAAACCCCTCGCCAATCAGATCGGCTTGGGCATCCGTGAGATGAAGCTCCACAGATATGTCGGGATAGGCCCGGAAGAACTCGGGCAGAAGTGGCGCCACCCAGCGCGCGCCGAAGGAAAGCGGTGCCGCGAGCTTGACCAGGCCGCGCGGCCGGCTCGAGGTCTCGCGCGCGAAATCCTCAGCCTCTTCGGCGTCGGCGTAGATTTTTGCCGCGCGCTCGGCGAGCGTATGCCCGTAGTCCGTGAGCGCGAGCCGCCTGGACGTGCGGTTGAACAGCCTGCCGCCTAGCCGCCCCTCGAGCCGGGTCACGGCGCGGGAGACTGTGGCGACGGATACGCCCATGGCCGCCGCGGCAGCCGCGAACGAACCTTCCTCGGCAACCTTCGCAAACATCGCGAATCCTTCGAAGTCCGGTAGCTTTGACATCGACAATTTTGCAACGATGGTTTTCGGTCATTTCTATTTCGAAAAATAACATGCGGCCTTAAATTTGTCTCGTCACAACGCCGGTACGGAGATTGTCGTCGGCGGTGGGAAGGCCCGGATTTAATCAGTAGTGCGATTGACTGAATCGATAAGGAGAAATGCCATGAACGAACGGATCAACGAACTGCTCTATCGCAACCTGCAAGAGGTTTTCGGCGAAGGCGATGCAAAGCGTCGCCGCGCGGCGATCGAGGAACTCTATACGGAGGACTGTGTGCTCTACGCGCCTCCCGGCGTATTCGCCGGCCACGATGCGCTCGACACGTTCGCCGGGGCCCTGCGCGCGACGCACTCGCATTTCGCCTACGTGCCGCTTGGTGAGCCACAGGCGCTGCACAACGCGGGCCGTCTGTCGTGGGGATCGGGGCCGCGGGACGAGGCGCCCGAGTATACGGGCGTGGATGTGATCATCGTTCGCGACGAGAAAATCGCCGCGCTCTATGTCTTCCTCGATTCGATGCCGTCGTAGCGGGAAGCCGATTCCATTCTGCGACAATAGCCCGCAATTTCCGCTCTTGCCGATCATGAAATGGAACTCAGACAACTGCGCTATTTTCTCAGTGTCGTCGAACACGGGAGCATGGGCAAAGCCGCGCTGGAACTCGGTGTCGTGACATCGGCGCTGAGTCAGCAGATTAGCCGCCTGGAAGGCGAGCTTTCCACACGTTTGCTGCAGCGCACGTCCAGCGGCGTCGTTCCAACCGATGCCGGCCTCGCGTTCTGGCGTCAGGCGCAACTCGCGCTGCGGCATATCGACGATGCCGCGCTCGCCGCACGCGAAGCGCGTTTATCCGGGCACGTGAGCGTCGGCATGGCGCCGAGCACGGCGAGCGTGCTTGGCGTTGCCTTCATGCAGGCCATGCGCGAGCGCTATCCCCATGTGCGTCTGCGCATGGTCGAAAGCCTTTCCGGTTATCTCGCCACCATGTTGAGCGCACGGCAAATCGATCTCGCCGTGCTGTTTCGCGAGGTCCCGGCGCAACGCTGGAGCGTGGCGTCGCTGCTCGAGGAGCGGCTATTCGTCATCGGCGCGAGCGATCTCGATGGCATGCCCAGCGGCGCTTCGGTACGTCTCGCGCAGATCGGCAGGCTGCCGCTGATTCTTCCGAGCGGCACGCACGGGCTGCGTTCGCTGCTGAGTGCAGCGTTCAAGCGCGCCAAATACGAACCCAATGTCATTGCCGAAGTGGACGGCCTGGCGCTGCTGATGGATTACGTCCGTGCCGGATTCGGCGCGACCATTCAGCCCGGCGCAGCGCTCGCGCGCCCGGAGAACGTGACGTTGGCGAGCGTGCGCGTGGCCGATAGCTTTGCAACACGCCCCAACATGATCGCGAGTGTTTCCGACGACGAACTGTCGCCTGCCGGGCTGGCGGCGCGTGTCGTGCTCGCCGATGTGGCCCGCCAACTGGTGCGCGAAGGGCGCTGGCCCGGCGCGCGCCTGCGCCCTGACGGCGGTCTTCACAAAAACTGAAGACCCATTAACGGCCCGCTGATGGCGAGGCGAGCGCGCGGTCATTAGAGTGTGCCCGAAAGGAGGCACACAGGATGGTCGATGTACTTGTGATCGGAGGAGGCAATGCCGCACTATGCGCGGCGTTGATGGCGCGTGAAGCCGGCGCGTCGGTCCTGCTGCTCGAATCGGCGCCGCGCGAGTGGCGCGGCGGCAATTCACAGCACACGCGCAATCTGCGCTG
Organism: Paraburkholderia sp. J10-1; assembly: GCF_905220165.1. Taxonomy (NCBI): domain Bacteria; kingdom Pseudomonadati; phylum Pseudomonadota; class Betaproteobacteria; order Burkholderiales; family Burkholderiaceae; genus Paraburkholderia; species Paraburkholderia sp. J10-1. Next base: position 753,652 of record NZ_CAJMYW010000002.1, read on the forward strand.
CATGCACGACGCGCCGCAGGACGTGCTCGTCGACGCGTATCCCGAAGAGGAATTCTGGCAAGACCTGCTGAAGGTCACGGGCGGGATCACCAACGAGCATCTCGCACGTTTGACGATCCGGGCCTCATCCACGTGCCGTCCGTGGATGCAAAGGCACGGCGTGCGCTTCCAGCCGCCGCTTTCCGGCGCGCTGCACGTGGCGCGCACCAACGCGTTCTTCATGGGCGGGGGCAAGGCGCTCGTCAACGCGTACTACCGCAGTGCGCAAGCGCTTGGCGTGGAGGTTCGCTACGACACGCCGGTGGATTCATTGGAACTGGAAGACGGCCGCTTCATCGCGGCGAAGAGCGGCAGCCAGCGCTTCGAGGCGCGCGCCTGCGTGCTGGCGGCGGGCGGCTTCGAATCGAACCGCGAATGGCTGCGCGAAGCGTGGGGGCAAAACGAGCGCGGCGAATGGCCCGCCGACAACTTCCGCATTCGCGGCACGCGCTTCAACATGGGCGTGCTCATCCGGCACATGATCGACGCGGGCGCGGACATGATCGGCGACCCGTCGCAGTCGCATTGCGTCGCGATCGACGCGCGCGCGCCGCTCTATGACGGCGGCATCTGCACGCGCATCGACTGCGTGTCGCTCGGCGTGGTCGTGAATCGCGACGCCGAGCGTTTCTACGACGAAGGCGAAGACTTCTGGCCAAAACGCTACGCGATCTGGGGGCGGCTCGTCGCGCAGCAGCCGGGTCAGATTGGCTATTCGATCATCGATTCGAAAGCCATTGGCCGTTTCATGCCGCCTGTGTTTCCCGGCGAACGAGCCGACACGCTGCCTGAACTCGCGCGCAAGTTGAACCTGCCCGAAGCGCGCTTCATGGAAACGCTCACACGTTACAACGAGGCGTGCCGTGTCGGCACCTTCGATCACACCGCGCTCGACGATTGCCACACCGACGGCATTGCGCCGCCCAAGACGCACTGGGCGCGCCCCATCGATACACCGCCGTACTACGGCTATGCGCTGCGGCCCGGCATCACGTTCACGTACCTCGGCCTGAAAACCAACGACCGCGCGCAGGTCCATTTCGGCGGCGAGGCGAGCGAGAACCTGTTCGTCGCGGGCGAGATGATGGCGGGCAACGTGCTCGGCAAGGGGTATACGGCGGGTGTCGGCATGTCGATCGGCACCGCGTTCGGACGTATTGCCGGCACGCAGGCTGCGCGCGCCGCACTTCAGACGACGGAGACTCACCATGCAGCGCACTGACGCCCTCGCGGCCGAACACACGCGCACCGCGCCAGCCGATGCAAAGATGCCAGTTCGCGGGACGCAAGGTGGTGGCGCGCGGGTGATCCCCATCGTGCCGATGAGCGACAGCGAAAGCGAAGTGGCGCGGCAGATGCAGATCTGCAACGCCTGCCGCTATTGCGAAGGTTTTTGTGCCGTGTTTCCGGCCATGACGCGCCGCCTCGAATTCGGCAAGGCGGACGTGAACTACCTCGCGAACCTGTGTCACAACTGCGGCGCGTGCTATCACGCCTGCCAGTACGCGCCGCCGCACGAATTCGCCGTGAACGTGCCGAAGGCGATGGCGCAGGTCCGCCTGGAAACCTACACGGAATACGCGTTTCCGGCCGCATTTGGCGCGTTGTACAAGCGCAATGGCCTCACACTTTCAGTCGCGCTCGCAGCGGGGCTCGCGCTCTTCTTGCTGCTTGGCACTGCGATGTATGGCGGACTCACGGGCGACACCGCCGCAGCGAGCTTTTACGCGATCTTCCCGCACAACCTGCTTGCTGCGATGTTCGGCGCGGTGTTCCTGTTCGCCGTGCTGGCGCTCGGCGTGGGTGTGACGCGCTTCTGGCGTGACGTATCGGCAGGAACGGCGAACGCGAGCGCGCCTGCACTCGCCGAAGCCGCGAAAAACGCGCTGACGCTCAAGTACCTCGACGGCGGCCACGGCGACGGCTGCAACGAATCGAACGACGCCTTCACGCTTGCGAGAAGGCGCTTCCACCATCTGACGTTTTACGGCTTCATGTTGTGCTTTGCCGCGACGGCGGTCGCGACGGCATATCACTACGTGCTCGGGCTGGAAGCGCCGTATCCTTTCTTCAGCGTGCCGGTGCTGCTGGGCACGCTGGGCGGCATCGGTCTGATCATTGGGCCGGCGGGGCTGCTGTGGCTGAACCTCAAACGGCATGCGCAGCAGGGCGATACGCGCCAGCGCCCGATGGACCGCGGTTTCATCGCGCTCCTGCTGCTCACGAGTGCGTCGGGCCTCGCGCTCATGGTTTTGCGGGCGACTTCCGCCATGCCGTCGCTCCTCGCGAGTCACCTGGGCATCGTGATGGCGCTGTTCGCGACGCTGCCTTACGGGAAGTTTGCACACGGCATCTTCCGCTCGGCGGCGTTGCTCAAATCGTCGATAGAAAAGCGGCAGCGCAATACGCTGAGTCTCGGTTCTGACTAAAGGCTGGAAGCGGGCAAAAACGGGGGAGCGTCATGCTCCCCCGCACGACATCAACAACCACAGGAGACGTCCCATGAACCCCACAGAGCCGAGCGCCATTTCGGGCGTACACGGCGCCTCGCAAGCCTCGCGTGCCTCGCGGGCAGCGGCCGTGCTGCGCGTCACGAGCGGCAACTTCCTCGAACAGTTCGACTTCTTTCTGTTTGGCTTCTACGCCACGTCGATCTCGAAGATCTTCTTCCCTTCGTCGAGTGAATATGCCTCGTTGATGCTGACCTTCGCCGTATTCGGCGCGGGCTTCCTCATGCGTCCGCTCGGCGCGATTTTGCTCGGCGCCTATATCGACAAAGTGGGGCGGCGCATGGGCCTGATCGTCACGCTTTCCATCATGGCGAGCGGCACGATCCTGATCGCCTGCGTGCCGGGCTACGCGAGCATCGGCCTGCTTGCGCCCGCGCTCGTGCTGCTCGGCCGGCTGTTGCAGGGCTTTTCGGCGGGCGCGGAGCTCGGCGGGGTTTCGGTGTATCTCGCGGAAATGGCGACGCCCGGAAACAAGGGCTTTTACACGAGCTGGCAATCGGCGAGCCAGCAGGTCGCGATCGTCATGGCGGCTGCGCTCGGCTACGCGTTGAATCAGTGGCTTTCCGCGCAGCAGATCGGAGCGTGGGGCTGGCGCATTCCGTTTTTCATCGGCTGCGCGATCGTGCCGTTTCTCTTCATTCTGCGCCGTTCGCTGCAGGAGACCGCTGCGTTCGCAGCGCGTCCGCATCACCCGGGCGCGCGCGAAATCTTCGCGATGCTGCTGGTCAACTGGCGCACGGTGATCGCCGGCATGCTGCTCACGGCGATGACGACCACGACGTTCTATCTCATCACCGTCTATACGCCGACCTTCGGCAAAGCCGTACTCAAGCTCTCCACGGCCGACACGCTGATTGTGACGCTCTTCGTGGGCATATCGAACTTCGCGTGGCTTCCCATTGGCGGCGCGCTTTCCGATCGCATAGGCCGCAAGCCGATCCTGCTCGCCATCTCCACGCTGGCGATACTCACGGCGTATCCGGCGCTTTCGTGGCTTGCCGTTGCGCCGAGTTTTGGCCGCATGCTGATCGTGCTGCTGTGGTTCTCGTTTTTCTTCGGCATGTACAACGGCGCGATGGTCGCCGCGCTCACCGAAGTCATGCCGGCCCAGGTGCGCGTAGCCGGCTTCTCGCTGGCGTTCAGTCTGGCGACGGCGCTGTTTGGCGGCTTCACGCCGGCGGTGTCGACGTACCTGATCGAGATCACGCGCGACAAAGCTGCGCCGGGCTACTGGCTCAGCTTTGCCGCGCTGTGCGGGTTCGCGGCGACGCTCTGGTTGTATCGGCGGCGTGCGGGACAGGTGGAGTCGGCGCCTTCGCCGGTTTGACGCCAGTTATGCCACAGCGGCAGCGCGCAACCGGTTGACGATCTGGTTGTCCTTGCCCTGAACGAACGGCGTCAGCGTGAGGTTGAACTCGATGTCCTTGTACACGTCGGCCTTCAGCCCGAGCGCGGCGCCGCCGGTCTTTTCCGTCACCGGCGGAATCAACGCTTCACGCGTTGCGTAGGCGAAGTCGTCCCAGATCAGCGGATCGCCCTCGACGTTGAACTGCGTGGTCAGCTTGCGGTGAGCGTCGCTCGTGACGAAGAAGTGCACGTGCGCCGGACGCTCACCGTGACGGTCCAGCGCGTTCAACAACTGCTGCGTGGCGCCTTGCGGCGGGCAGCCGTAGCCCACGGGCATGAGCGTGCGGAATGCGTATTTGCCGTCGGCGCCGGTCCTCACCGCGCCGCGCAGGTTGAAGTCGCTCTGCGCGCCGGTCGGGTCGAAGTGCGAGTAGAAGCCCTTCGAGTTGGCATGCCAGCATTCGACCACGGCGCCTGCTACCGGCTTGCCGTCCGGGCCCGTGACCGTGCCGTGAATCACGAGCGGGCCTGCTTGCTCATCGGCGTCGAGGTCGATTCGCGAAACGCTGTCGCGCACTGGCGCGCCCGCAACGTACAAGGGGCCTTCGATCGTGCGCGGCGTGCCGCCGCGGATGCCCGCTTGCTCGTCGGCGGCGTCCATGCGGATGTCCAGATACTTTTCCAGTCCGATGCCAGCCGCGAGCAGCGCCGCTTCGCCGTCCTGGCCGAGCTTGTTCAGATAGTTGATGCCGGTCCAGACCTCATCGGGGGTGATGTCGAGATCGTCGATCGCCTTGAACAGATCGCTCAGCAGGCGGTGGGCAATCTGCTTGAAACGCGTACTGCCGCCGTTGCCATCCACGTTCGTGGCGGCCTTCAACAGGTCTTGCACTTCGCTGGTTTCGAATACTTTCACGCTCATGATGACTGTCTCCAACTGGTTTTAGGGGGGCGTTGAGCGCATTAGATATCCGGGCCCGCGCAGGCGCTATCCACCTGGTCGACACTCACTATCCGTTTTTTTCGGCGCGGGCGCGAAACCGCTTTGAAGCGGCCTGTGCATGGCCGGCCGCCGGGCGTCGCAAAGCCACGTCCGGCCACGAGGAAAACGCGCGGCAAAAAAAGCGGATAGCGAACGCCGACCAGGCGGATAGCGCCGGCGCCGCCGTGGGTATTCAATCCAGCTCATCAAGGACCTGGTCGCAAGACCGCTAAATGGCAGGAGGAGAACCCATCGTGAGCACAGAGAAAATCGCGTCGCAATGGCAGGATTTCGTTGGCGGATGCCTAGATTTCCGTCCGGCAGAAGGCGTCTATCGCATTGCGCGGGAGATGTTCACGGAGCCGCAACTGTTCGACCTGGAGATGGAGTTCATCTTCGAGAAGAACTGGATCTACGCGTGCCACGAGAGCGAGATCCCCAAGCCCCATGACTTCATGACGATGCGCGCCGGTCGCCAGCCGATGATCATTTCGCGCGACGGCAATGGCCAGCTCAACGCGATGATCAACGCGTGCCAGCATCGCGGCGCGACGCTCACGCGCATGGGCAAGGGCAATCAGTCGACCTTCACGTGCCCGTTCCATGCGTGGTGCTACAAGAGCGATGGACGCCTCGTCAAGGTCAAGGCGCCCGGCGAGTACTGCGAAGACTTCGACAAGTCCACGCGCGGCCTCAAGAAGGCGCGTATCGCGAGTTACAAGGGCTTCGTGTTCATCAGCCTCGACGTCGATGGGACCGATACGATCGAAGAATACCTGGGCGACTCGCGCATCTTCCTCGACATGATGGTCGCGCAATCGCCCACGGGCGAACTCGAGGTGCTGCCGGGCAAGTCGGCCTATACGTTCGAAGGTAACTGGAAACTGCAGAACGAGAATGGCCTCGACGGCTATCACGTGAGCACGGTCCACTACAACTACGTCGCCACGGTGCAGCGCCGTCAAGAGGCGAACGCGCAGAACGGCGGCGCGGCGAATGGCACGCTCGACTACAGCAAGCTAGGCGCGGGCGATGCCGAGACCGACGACGGCTGGTTCGCGTTCAAGAACGGCCATAGCGTGTTGTTCAGCGACATGCCGAACCCGAGCGTGCGCCCCGGCTATGCGAGCGTCATGCCGCGCCTCGTCGAGACATATGGTCAAGAGAAGGCCGAATGGATGATGCATCGGCTGCGCAACCTGAACGTCTATCCGAGCCTCTTTTTCATGGATCAGATCAGCTCGCAGTTGCGTATCGTGCGTCCGGTCGCCTGGAATAAAACGGAGGTCATCAGCCAGTGTATCGGCGTGAAGGGCGAATCGGATCAGGACCGCGAAAGCCGCATTCGCCAGTTCGAAGACTTCTTCAATGTTTCAGGCATGGGCACGCCGGACGATCTCGTGGAATTCCGCGAGCAGCAACGCGGCTTCCAGGCGCGTCTAGAGCGCTGGAGCGATATCTCGCGCGGTCATCACAAGTGGGTGGCGGGCGAGACGGCGAGTGCGCGCCTGCTCGGCATCGAGCCTGTGCTGTGCGGCACGGAGCTGACCCACGAGGGCCTTTACGTCAACCAGCACGGCGCGTGGCAGACGTATCTCCTGAAGGGCCTCGCACAGCAATCGAACAACACGAAGGAGGCTTGAGCCATGGCCATCACGCACGCGCAGCAACACGCGGTCGAGCAGTTTTTGTATCGCAAGGCCGAGCTTTGCGACGCGCAGAGCTGGGACGAGTACCTCGACCTGTTCGACGAACACAGCGAATTTCATGTGCCCCAATGGGACTCCGAGCACGTGTACACGACCGACCCGAAGCGCGGCATGTCGCTCATCTACTACTCGAACCGCACGGGTCTCGAAGATCGCGTGTTCCGCCTGCGCACGGGCAAGTCGGCAGCGTCGACGCCGCTGCCGCGCACGCTGCACCAGATCACCAATGTGCGTATCGCGGAGTGCGAAAACGGCGAGCTGGAAGTGAAGGCCAACTGGGCCACGTTTTACGCGCGCCATGGCGTTGCCGAACACTTCTTCGGACGCGTCACGTATCAGTTGCGCCCGGACGGCGACACCTGGAAGATCGCGCGCAAGCATGTCCTGCTGCTCAACGACACGATCAACGCCGTGCTCGACTTCTACCATCTGTAAGCGGGAGTGCCACGAAATGAGCCACAAGGTCGCCTTTAGTTTTGCCGACGGCAAGACCGTGTTCTTCGATGTCCGCTCGGGCGAACTCCTGCTCGACGCCGCGCTGCGCAATGGTGTGAGCATTCCGCTCGATTGCCGTGAGGGCGTGTGCGGAACCTGCCAGGGGCGCTGCGAATCGGGCAGCTATACGCTCGACTATGTCGACGAAGAAACCCTGTCCGCCGACGATCTCGCCGCGCGCAAGATCCTGTCCTGCCAGACGCGTGTGCAATCGGGCGCGTCGTTTTACTTCGACTTCGATTCGAGCCTGTGCAGCGCGGGCGGCACCACGTCGATCACGGGCCGTGTCACGGCCGTTAAGCAGGTATCCGAAACAACGGCGATCCTGCATCTGGACGCAAGTGCTCACTCAGGTCGGCTCGACTTCCTGCCCGGGCAGTATGCGCGCCTGAAAGTGCCGGGTGCAGACGTGTGGCGTTCGTATTCGTTTGCCAACCGGCCCGACGACAACAACCAGCTTCAGTTCCTGATTCGCCTGTTGCCCGATGGCGCAATGAGCAACTACATGCGCGAGCGCTGCGAGCCGGGGCAGAGCGTCGAATTCGAGGCGCCGCTCGGCACGTTCTATCTGCGGCAGGTCGAACGGCCGCTCGTGATGGTGGCAGGCGGCACGGGGCTCTCGGCCTTTTTGGGCATGCTCGACGATCTCGCGCACAAGGGCGGCTGTGGCCAGAAGGTTCACCTCTACTATGGCGTGACGAACGCGCGTGACCTGTGCGAACTCGATCGTTTGAAGGCGTACGAGGAGCGCATTGCAAACTTCGCGTGCGATATCGTGGTGATGAATCCGTCTGAAGTATGGCAAGGCAAGACTGGGCTCATTCCCGAACACTTTGATCGCGAGATGCTCGAAGCGAACCCGTTCGACATGTATGTGTGCGGCCCGCCGCCGATGGTCGAGGCAATCAAGACATGGCTCGCGAACGCAAGCCTCGACGACCACCGTCTTTACTACGAAAAATTTGGGGACAGCAACAGCGCGCAAACCGCTGTGTAACGCTGCGGGGTTGTACGCACTCGGGGTGTTTCGTTATTTTGTCCGCGCGTGGCGTGGTTTACCATTGAGCATTCCCCCATCGCTCAGTGATACACCATGCCAACCCCCGCCGCCCACGACAGCCGAGGTATTGACGCACTGCGTCACGACCTCGAAGGCGCGCGCGACTGGATGGCGTCGATTTGCGGACCGCATGGGCTGCAGGTTCGCAGCCCGAAGGCACTGCAATTCCATCATAGCGGCACGGTAATGCGCTCCATGGCGAGCACATTGGGCTACGTCGAGTACGGCACCGACGTCACCGTCTCCGTGCACAACGATGCACCGCTCAACTGCTATAGCGTGAGTTTGCCGCTCACGGGGCAACAGGAACTTGCCGCGCACGGCCGCCTGTGGTTATCGGACCAGGACAGCGGCCTCGTGCTGTCGCCGCATGAGACGCAGGACCTTGCGATCACGGGCAATTGCCGCAAGATCATCGTGTCGATTCCGAGCCCGGCCTTGCGTCAGGTGCTGGAAGGGCTATTGCAGCGGCCGCTCGAGGCCGCGTTGACGTTCGAGCCGCAGATGAATGCCGCCGACGGCGATCAGGCATCGTGGTGCGCATGGTCAAGTTCCTGCTGGCCGAAATGGGGAGCGCCGGCCCGTTGCTCAATCATCAGCAGATGGTGGGCGATCTCGAACAGGCGCTGATCAAGGGGCTGTTGCTCTCGCAGCCGCACAACTACTCGCAGGCGCTTGCCGATGCAATGCGCCCAGCGTGTCCGCATTATTTGTTGCGCGCGAAACAGTTTATCCACGACAACGCTCGTGAAAACATTGCACTCGAAGACATCGAGCGCGCAGCGGGCGTCTCGCGCTACAAGCTGTTCGAAGGCTTCGGGCAGCACTTCGGGCACGCGCCTATGGCCTATCTGAAGAAGTACAGGCTCGAAGCCGTGCGGCGCGAAATTCTTTCCGACTGCTCCGAGCGCAATGTTTCTTCCATCGCGATGAACTGGGGCTTTTCGCATCTCGGCCGCTTTTCCAACGATTACAAGCAGCTCTTTGGCGAAACGCCGTCGCAAACCCTCAAGCGTGCGGTGAGGCGCTAGGTTGTCCGCTGTTCAGTCGCGCGCAGTCAAACTCACTCCTCCATTTGGGCGTGGCCTAATCGCCCTTTAAGCTCCCTTAGAAAAGTTGCCGATGCGTGCGTGAGCGGTTTATCGCTACGCGTGATGGCGACGAGAGGCCCGATATGGAGCGGCAATTCACATTGCACGAGTTGCAGGCGATATTGGGCGCATAGCTCATCGGCGATGCATTCGGACGAGAGGACGAGGGCATCGCTCTGGCTGGCCAGACGGAAGGCCAGCGGCGACACCTGCGACGACAACACATTCGGCGGCATGGCCAGCCCCATGTCCCGAATCGCGAACTCGAGCTGTTGCCTGATGATATTCGGCTGGGGCGGGAGTATCCACGGATAGTCCAGAAGCTCGTGAAGCGCCACCGGCTTCAAAGTCGAAGCGTGTCCTCGCTGGGCGAGAAAGACGGGCATGTCACGCTTCAACATTTCGAGTTTATAGAGTTCGCTGCCGAATCCACTGGCCATCCGCCCGATCACAATATCCACAAGGTCCTGGTCGAGATTCTCCAGCAACATTTCCATCGAACCTTCGCGCAGCGCTAGTCGCACGCGTGGCCACTTGATCCGAAAGTCGCTCACGCAATCCGATAGCGTCCCCCACCAGGTAAGCGGCGAAAAGATGCCTATCGACAGGTTGCCGATATCCCCATTCAGCAATGCCTCGAGTTCGGCCTCCGCTCGCTGAACGTCGCTCGCGATCAGATGGCCGTGACGCACGAGGGTTTCGCCGTAAAGGGTCGGGCGCATTCCGCTCGGCGTGCGTTCAAAAAGCTGCGCACCGACTATCCCCTCGATCTCGGCCAACGCCTTGGAAAGCGCGGACTGACTGACGTTCTGCGCTTCAGCCGCTTTTTGCAGGCTGCCTAGCCGCGCGATTTCCACCACGACGGTGATGTGACGGAGCTTCAGGCGTTGTTGCAGTGAGTTCATGATCCGGGCCGGGTTGAACTTTTGTCATGGGGGGGCGGCGAAGAATTCCATTTTCTTTCCGCTGTCGATCCGTAAGCTCGTGGTTGTCGGATGCGATAAACCTATGTGCGCGAGTGCGCAAGACAAAGGAGGCTACATGAAGGGCACCGTACTTGCCCAATGCGAGCAGGGCGTACTCGAAGGCGTGACCAACGATGGTGTACACACGTTCTTCGATATTCCCTACGCGGCGAATGGCGGGCGCTTTCGGCCCGCCACAGAACCAGCGCGCTGGAACGGTCAGCGAAATTCTACCCGACCTGGCCCGGTCTTTCCTCAATTGCCAAGCCGCCTGGATTTCGTCATGGGACCGACGGCTCGAGGCGTTGAGCAGTCCGAAGATGCTTTCAGGCTGAATGTTTTTACGCCCGACCTCACTGGAAAATTGCCGGTCGTGTTCTGGATCCACGGCGGCGGGTTCATGACCGGCGGGGCGCTGCCATGCTACTCGGGCGAATCGCTCGCCGGTCTTGGCCGCGCGGTGGTCGTGACGATGAACTATCGGCTCGGCGTGCTGGGCAACCTCTATATGGAGGGCATATCGGCGGGCAATCTTGCCGTTTCGGATCTTGAACTGGCGCTTCAGTGGGTCAGGAAGAACATCGCCAGCTTCGGCGGCGACCCGGATTCCATCGTCGTAGCGGGCCAGTCGGCGGGCGCCTGGTTCGCGCAGCTGCTGGCATCGATGCCGTCGACCCATGGGCTGGTGAAGGCGATTGCCATGCTCAGCTATCCGGGCCTTCAGCCGATGGCGCCGTCTAAAGCACAGACGATTGCGGAGCAGTTGTGCGAAACCGCTGGCATTGCTACTAGTGGCGAGGAACTGCTCACGATGCCTGTCGAGGACATCCTGCAAGCACAAACCCGGCTGACTGGCGCCGTGGCGACGTTTGCCGAGGTTCCCATCGCGTTCATGTCGGTAGCGAGCGGCAACGTGCCAGCGGACCCCGGCGCAGATGCTCAGGAGCGCTTCGGAGGCAAACCGGTCTTCATAGGCTGGACACGCGATGAGTCCGGCAGTTTTTTTGCGAGCAGCCCAGCGCTCCTTGGAGCGACGCAGGAACAGGCCCTGCAGAAGTTCAAGGACGAATTCGGCGACGCTGCGGAAGCTCGATACGAGCGCGTGGCCGAAGGCCGGTTTGAGCGGAAGCCTTATGCCGCGTTGGTCGAGTTGAGCTCGGAAAAGCTGATCGTGGGGCCAACGCGGCGTTTTGCAAAGCGCATGGCCGAAGCGGGAAGCGGCGTATTCGCCTATCGGTTCGATTTTCCCTCTCCACAGCCGGATGTGGGCGCTTGCCATTGCCTTGAATTGCCGTTCTTCTTTGGCAATTTTGAGAACTGGATTGAGGCACCCATGCTCGAAGGCATCGACGAGCCGCACAGCCGCGCGTTGTCGGCCCGAATTCAGAGTCACTTTCTGAATTTTGTGGAGTCCGGTAATCCGAATGGCGCGGGCTTGCCGGCGTGGAAAGCGTTCAACGGCGATGATGGCGATTTGATGTATTTCGACTGACGTGCTGGCGCCGATTGCGAGCCGAGGCTAGCACAATCGTCTCGCAATCGTCATGAGTCGTAGATCATTGAGAAGATATTCGAGCAATTACTAAGTAATCCAAATAAATACGGCGAAACATTGCCGAACCTGGAGACAAGAACGTCATGAAGATGAAGTGGAGTGCCGCGTTGCTGGTCGCGGTGACAGGGCTCGCGCACGCCCAGAGCAGCGTCACGCTTTATGGAATTATCGATACGGGCCTCTCGTACTATAACCATGCGACGGCCAGCGGCGGGACGTTCGTCGGCATGGCTTCGCTGACCGGGCGGCTGCCTTCGCGCTGGGGCCTGAAGGGCACTGAGGACCTGGGCGGCGGATTCAAGACCTTCTTCGTGCTGGAGAATGGCTTTCAGCCCACCAACGGCACGTTGAATTACGGCGGCCGGCTCTTCGGCATTCAGTCGAACGTGGGTATCAGCAGCGATTACGGCTCGATCACGCTCGGCAGGCAGATGGGCATGACGATGTACGCGCTGTTCAACGCGGATGTGATTGGCCCGTCGATTCATTCGCTGAGCGTCTTCGATTCCTATCTGCCGAACGCCCGCAGCGATAACGCGATTGGCTATATGGGCAAATTCCACGGCGTCACGATTGGCGGCACTTACAGCTTCGGCCGCGACGCCGCGGGCCCAGCCGGACCCAGTGCAACCAACTGCCCCGGGCAGGTTCCAGGCAATATGCTGGCGTGCCGTCAATATACGGCGCTCCTCGCATACGATTCGGCGAGCTTTGGCGTGGCGGCCTCGTATGACGTATTGCGCGGCGGCGCGGGCGCCACGGCGCCGCTGAACAACAGCCGCTACACGGATACGCACAACATCGTCGATGGTTACGTGATATTGGGCTCGGCGAAGATCGGTTTTGGGTGGATCAGGAACAACCTCGCGGCCGCCACCCATTTGCAGACCGATATCTTCTTTGCGGGGGCCACGTACTATGTCACGCCCGCGTTCTTCTTCGACACGCAGGGCGTGCGCTATCTTCAGCGCGGCTCTCAGGGCGCGAAGGACGCCAACTCGACGCTACTCATCGGGCGCGTGAATTACCTGTTCTCGAAGCGCACCATGGTGTACACGTCGGTGGGTTACATGTTCAACAGTGCACAGGCCGCGAACGCGGTCGCGGCTGGCGGTACGGTCGCGACCGGCATGAACCAGCTTGGCGTGATGGTCGGCTTGCAGCAGAAGTTCTGACCCCTGCCTTCAGAAGCGCGTATTCGCATTGCGCAGCGCGGCGCCAAAAATGCGAATGGCTTCTTTCAAGGACGCGTCGCGTACGCGCGTGTAGACCGCGATTTCGATCGGTGCGAGCGGCGGCAATCCGAAGCGGCTGCCCACGTCCACCGCGCGCGGCGGCCGTCCTCGTCTCGTCAACGGCGCCACGGCGAGTCCTGCCATGACGGCCGCGCCAACCGTGCCGATACCGCCGCCGACAAACACCTCGGTCCACGGGATGCCGGCTTCGTCCAGCGCCTTGAGCGCGTTGGCGCGCACCCCGCACGGTGCGGATAGCGAAGCCACGCGCAACGGCTCGTCCGGGTTGGGCGACCACTGCGGCGCCGCGAACCATGCGCAGTGCTCGACGAAGAGGCGCTCCGCATCGCGCCGTGCCGGGTCGCGCCGCGCGTAGGCAGCGTCGAGTTCGCCGGCGTCGTACGCTTCGAGCATCTCGCTCGAAGCGCCGATGCGCACTTCCACACGCAAGGTCGGGTCGTGGCTCGATACGCGCGCAAGCAGGGGAATCAACTCTTCCGCAGCGGTGTGATCGATGATGCCAAGGCGCAGGCTGCGCTGCTCGCGAACGTCGCTGGCCAACGCGCGGTCATGTGCGCTCAGCAACTCGCGCGCGGCAGAGAGAAACGCCACGCCTTCGGGCAGCAGTTGAATGTGCCGGGGCGTTCGTTCCAGCAAGCGCTTGCCGAGCCGTTCCTCGAGCCGCTTGATTTTCAGGCTGATGGCCGACTGCGTGGTGTCCTGCACCTCGGCCGCCCGCGTGAAGCTGCTGAGGTCGGCCACCAGCACGAAGGCCTGCACGGCGTCGAGATCGAGCAGGCGGCCGGTGTGTTGATATCCCGTGCTCATGGCGAAGGGCCCTCAAGCATCATTGGAGGAAATCATACGCCGGGGTTGCGCGTGGCGGCTTGCCGACTGAACAGGAGCGATTCGCAGGGGGACGACGAACTTGCCAGGCGGCTCAGCCACGTCCAACTCGGGCAGCCGCGAGGGGCTTGCCGCTCGCGGTCACGACGCCATGCGATGCGGGGTTCCCGATCACGCCCTCGATTGACGGCATTGCGACCGGGCGGTTAGGCTCGGGCTATGCGCCCATCCAAAGTCGATTTAAATCTCTTCGTCGTTTTCGAAGCCGTCTATCGAACGCGCAACCTCACGCGCGCAGCGGAACTGCTTTTCATCACGCAGCCCGCCGTGAGCAACGCGCTCGCGCGCATGCGCAAGGCATTCGACGATCCGCTCTTTGTCAGCACGCCGGCCGGCATGATGCCCACGCCGGTTTCCGAGAACATCATCGGCCGCGTGCGCGAGGCGCTTCAACTGCTCGATTCGAGCACCCATGCCGGCGAACGCTTCGATCCGGCTTCGTCGCAGCGGACCTTCCGGCTCAGCATGAACGACCTGACCGAGGCGTTGCTGCTGCCCGCGCTCGAAGACGTGCTGCAGCGCCTCGCGCCCGGCATCCGCATCGAAAGCTACTTCACGACCCGCCGCGACGTGCCCGAAGCGCTCGCGAGCGGCGCAGTCCATCTGGCGATCGACGCGCCCCTCATCGACGACCCGTATCTCGAACAGGAGCCGCTCGGCAGCGACCGTTACGCGTGCATGGTGCGCAACGAGCATCCGTTCGCGAAGAAGAAGCTGACGATCGACGACTACCTGCGCTTTGGCCATATTCACGTGTCGAGCCGCCGGCAGGGGCCCGGTCTCGTCGACACGGAACTCAACAAGCTCGGCGTGAGGCGCACGATCCAGACCCGCGTCCAGCACTACCTCGTCGCGCCCCTGATCGCGATGCGCACCGACCTCGTGCTGACCGCGCCGCTCATGCTGCTCAAGCGCTATGACGCGCGCATCCTGGCGCTGCCGTTCGATCTTCCCGATCTCGAGACGCATGGCTACTGGCACCGCAGCGTGACGGCGGACCCCGCGCATCGCTGGCTGCGCGAGCAGATCGGCCGTCTCATGCGCAAGCAGCGGCAGTAGCCGGGGTGTCACGAATCGTTATGCCGCAGTATCACAAGAATAAATTTCCTGAATACTTCGCGCCCCGGTATGGTTGCAGTCATGTTCAAGCGAGGTTGGCATGGCGGAACTCTATCTGGTACGGCATGGGCAGGCGTCTTTCGGCGCTGAAAACTATGACGAGCTTTCATCGGCTGGCGGCACCCAGTCGCGCTGGCTGGGCGAATACTACGCGCAGGCAGGCCTGACGTTCGATCGCGTTGTCACCGGCACGATGCGGCGGCACGCGCAAACGGCCGACGCGTTGCTCACGGCGATGCGCGGCGCGCCCGTGGAGATCGTGCAGGACGCGGATCTGAACGAGTACGATTTTGGCGCCCTCTTTGCCGCGCTCGGCGAGAGCGGCCTCGCGCCCGGCCTGCAGGCCGAAGGCTCGAAGAAGGACTTCTACAAAGGGCTCAAGCAGGTCTTGCAGCTTTGGTCCGAGGATAAGCTGCCCGGGAGGGTTCCCGAGACCTGGGGGCAGTTCCAGGCACGCGTCGAGCGCGCGCGTCTTGCCATTCAGCGCGCGGGCGGCAAGCGCGTGCTGGTGGTGAGTTCGGGCGGCCCGATCGCCGTCTTCACGCAGCAGATTCTGCAGGCGAGCGCCGCGGCCGCCATCGCGCTCAACATGCAGATCCGCAACAGCAGCGTGAGCCAGTACGTCTTCAACGACAGCGCCGTGTCGCTGGTCACCTTCAACACCTTGCCGCACCTCGACCAGGCTGAGCGGCGCGAACTCGTCACCTATGGTTGACTCGAATCCGGATGCCCGCTCCATGATGAATGCAAGTCTTCAGTTCGATGTCGACGCGCTCACGCGCTATCTGGCCGCGCACGTGCCCGGCTTTCAGGGGCCCATGACCGTCGAGAAGTTCGCTGGCGGACAGTCGAACCCCACGTTTCTTCTCGAAGCGCAAAGCGGCCGCTATGTGCTGCGGCGTCAGCCGCCGGGTGAACTGCTCAAGTCGGCGCATGCGGTGGACCGCGAATTCCGCGTGCTGAGTGCGCTTGGCGATACGCCGGTTCCCGTCGCGCGGGCCTTGCACCTGTGCGAGGACCGCGATGTGATCGGCAGCCTGTTCTACGTGATGAGTTTCGAAGACGGCGAAATCTACTGGGACCCGTCCCTGCCCGCATTGGCCGCAGGAGCACGCGGCGCCGTCTACGACGCGCTGATCGGCACGATGGCGGCCCTGCACGACGTGGATGTCGAGACCGTTGGACTCGCCGATTATGGCCGCGCGGGCAACTACTTCTCGCGTCAGGTCGATGTGTGGACCAAACAGTATCGCGCGGCGCAGACCGATGAACTCGACGCCATGGAAGCGCTGATCGACTGGCTGCCCGCGCACTGTCCGGCCGAAGCGGGCAAGCCCGCGCTCGTGCACGGCGACTTTCGCATCGACAACCTGATTTTCCACCGCGGCACGCCAAAAGTTCGCGCCGTGCTCGACTGGGAACTCTCCACGCTCGGCAATCCGCTCGCCGACCTCGCGTACTTCTGCATGTGCCTGCGGCTCCCGCCGAAAGGGCATATCGGCGGTCTCGCGGGGCTGGACCGGGCAGCGCTTGGCGTGCCGGACGAGGCCGCGATCGTCGAGCGGTATTGCAGCTTGCGGCGCATTGCGTCGATCGAGAAGTGGAATTTTTACCTCGCGTTCAGCTTCTTCCGGCTCGCCGCCATCGCGCAGGGCGTGAAAAAGCGTGCGCTGGGCGGCAACGCATCGAACGAGAAGGCGCGCCAGGTCGGTGAAATGGCCGGCTCGCTGGCGAGGATGGGCGTCGACGTCATCTGACGGCTGGCGTTAGGCGCGTACGCGCGGATACATTGAGGAGACAGTTGTGACTACTAATTTGTTCGATCTGACCGGCAAGATTGCACTGGTCACGGGCGCGAGCCGTGGCATTGGCGAAGAAATCGCGAAGCTGCTTGCAGAACAGGGCGCTCATGTGATCGTCTCGAGCCGCAAGCTCGATGACTGCGAGAGCGTGGCGCGCGAGATCAGGGAGACGGGCGGCAGCGCCGAGGCGTATCCGTGCCACGTTGGGCGTCTCGACGACATTCAAGGCGTGTTCCAGCATATTCGCGCGAAACATGGCCGGCTGGACATACTCGTGAACAACGCGGCGGCGAATCCGTATTTCGGCCACATTCTCGACACCGATCTTTCGTCTTTCGAAAAGACGGTGGAGGTCAACTTGCGTGGCTACTTCTTCATGTCGGTCGAAGCGGGCAAGCTGATGCGCGAGCACGGCGGCGGCGCGATCGTCAACACGGCTTCCGTCAATGCGCTGCAACCTGGCGACAAGCAAGGCATCTATTCGATCACGAAGGCCGCCGTGGTCAACATGACGCGCGCGTTCGCCAAGGAGTGCGGCCCGCTCGGCATTCGCGTGAACGCCTTGCTGCCCGGCCTCACCAAAACGAAATTCGCAGGCGCCCTGTTCGCGGACGAGGCCCTGTACGAGAGCTGGATGGCGAAGATTCCGCTGCGCCGCCATGCGGAGCCTCGCGAAATGGCCGGCACCGTGCTGTATCTCGTCTCCGATGCGGCGAGCTACACCAACGGCGAGTGCATCGTCGTCGACGGCGGCCTGACGATCTGACCATGGAGCGGCGCGCGTCACTGACGCTCGCGCCGCACGACATACACCCGTATTGAAGGAAGAGCAAAATGGACTTTGCCTATAGCCCGAAAGTCGAAGCGCTGTGCACGCAGGTGCGCGCGTTCATGGACACGCATATCGTGCCGCGCATTCACCAATGGCATGAAGAAGTGAGCGCGGGACAATATCCCGTCTCCTTCATGGAGGAACTGAAGGAAAAGGCGCGTGCGGAAGGTCTCTGGAACCTGTTCCTGCCGCATCTGCGCGACGACGAACCGGGCACGCGGCTAACCAATCTCGAGTACGCTCCGCTTGCCGAAATCATGGGGCGCGTTTCCTGGGCCTCCGAAGTATTCAACTGCAACGCGCCGGACACGGGCAACATGGAGTTGCTGCACATGTTCGCCACGCCGGCGCAACGCAAGAAGTGGCTCGAGCCACTGCTCGACGGCAAGATCCGCTCGGCGTTTGCGATGACGGAACCGGCGGTCGCCTCCTCGGACGCGACCAACATCACCACGTCCATTCGCCTCGATGGCGACGACTATGTGATCGATGGCCGCAAGTGGTTCATCACGAACGCCGCGCACCCGAATTGCCAGATCTTCATCGTCATGGGCAAGACGGACCCGGACGCGCCCGCGCACCGTCAGCAAAGCATGGTTCTCGTGCCGCGCGACACGCCGGGCGTGACGATCATCCGCAATATCACGGTGGTCAATCACACGGCGCCGGAAGGCCACTGTGAGATCGAATTCAAGGGCGTGCGCGTGCCGCGCTCGAATCTGCTTGGCGAAGAGGGCAGCGGCTTCGCGCTCGCCCAGGCGCGCTTGGGGCCGGGACGCATTCACCACTGCATGCGTTCGATCGGCGCCGCCGAACTGGCGCTCGAACTGATGATCGAACGCGCGCAGGCGCGCACGGCGTTCGGCAAGAAGCTTTATCAGCAGGGCACGGTGGGTGAATGGATCGCGAAGTCGCGTATCGAAATCGATCAGGCGAGGCTCTTCGTGCTGAAGGCCGCGTGGATGATCGACAACGTGGGCGCGAAGGAAGCGCGCAAGGAAATCTCGATGATCAAGGCGCTCGTGCCGAGCGTGCACACCGCCGTCTGCGAGCGGGCGATCCAGACCTTCGGCGCGATGGGCCTGAGCCCCGACACGCCGCTCGCGGACAGCTGGACGTGGGGGCGTGCACTGAAGTTCGCCGATGGCCCGGACGAGGTGCATCTTCAGAGCATTGCGCGCATGGAGGTCAAGGCGCGGCCCTATGAACCGGGCCAAGAAAGCCCGTATCTGACGCGCTAACGAGCTGTCTCGCGATTGCTTTTGGACTCGCCCAACAGCGATTGCGTTTCCTCCGAAGGCCGCGCAACGAGCATGCCTTCGAAGGTATCCATCAAGTTCGACACGGCGTAGCCGGGGGCCCAGAGCCGCCCCGGCTCGCCGCTGTCCCGGCTTGCCTCCCAGGCGGCCAGCGCGGCATTGCCATAGATGCCGACGAGCGACAGCCGGTGGTCGACAATCGCCGGATCGATCTCGGGCAGCAGGTCCCGCAGCAGCGCATTGCAGCGCTGATAGCCCGCATTCCACTTGTTCTCCAGCGCCTCGCGCAGGAACGCGCGATCGTTCAGCTGCAGGTTGGCGATCATGCGGATGTACGTCGGCTGGCCCGTTCGATCGGCCAGTTCGAGCATGGGAAAGAGCAACGCCCCCAATACCGCGCGCACGCTTGGCGCGCCTTGCGCTTCCAGCTTGTCCACCCGCGCCTGGCGGTCCTCGTCGATCAGGCGCGCGCCATCTACGACCAGTTCGCGCGCCAGTTCGAGCTTGTTCCCGAAGTAGTAGCGCAGCGAGGCGCTATTGCGCTGACCCGCCGCCGAAATGATGTCCTGCACGGACACCCCCTCCAGCCCGCGCAGCGCGAACAGCCGCTGCGCCTCCTCTTTCAGGCGCGTTCGCGTCTCGGCGCCGTCCGATCTAAGGGGTTTTCCTGGTGTCGTCATTACTTTACCGTATCGATATAACTAACTACACTGGGTTAATTAACCCGGTAGGAGAAACTTAGCATGAAAGTCGTAATTGCAGGAGGCGGCATCGGCGGCCTCACCACGGCGCTGGCCTTGTTGCATCAAGGAATCGAGCCGATTGTACTGGAGCGTGCTCCGCAGCTGACCGAGGTCGGAGCGGGCGTGCAGATCGCCGCCAACGGCACGATCGTGCTGCGTGAACTGGGGCTTGAACGCGCCGTGGCGAGCGTCGCGACGGTGCCGGCAGGCTTCGATTACCTCGAGTTGTCGACGGGCCGGCGCCTCTACTACGCGCCGCTCGGCAAGGAAGCCGAGGCGCGCTACGGCGCGTTGCTCTACAACATTCACCGCGCCGACTTGATCGACCTGCTCGCGAAGGCGTTGCCGCCGGGCGTGGTGCGTCTTGGTGCGGAGTGCGAATCGGTTTCGCAGGACGAGGACAGCGCCTGGGTCACGCTGAAGAACGGCGAGGTGATCCGCGGCGACGTGGTGATCGGCGCGGACGGCATTCATTCGGCCGTACGCACGGCCTTGCGCGGGCCGGAGGAGAAGCAGTTCGCCAATATCCTGATGTGGCGCTCGCTGATCCCGGCCGACCGGCTCGAAGGGCTGAGCCTTCCCGTGGCGGGCAACAACTGGTTTGGCGTGGGCCGCAATATCGTGTCGTACTGGGTTCGCAAGGATCTGTACAGCATTCTCGCCTCCGTGCCGGCAACCGAAGTGAGCCGCGAGTCGTGGACGCAGTCGGGCGATGTCGAGCAACTGCGACGCTCGTTCGAGGGCTGCGAGCCGACGGTGCAGAAGATGCTGGCGCAGGTGGACAACACGTTCATCACCGGCATGTATCACCGCGATCCGATCGAGAGCTGGACGACGGGCCGCATCGCGCTGCTCGGCGACGCCGCGCACGCGATGGTGCCGTATCTCGCACAAGGCGCCTGCCAGTCGATCGAGGACGCATGGGTGCTCGCCACTTGCCTCAAGAATCACGGCAGCGCCGGTGTGCAGGATGCGCTGCTCGAATACGAACGGCGTCGCCAGCCGCGCACGAAGCGCATTCAGGCGGGCGCGCGCTACGTGGTCGACTGGGCGCACGAGCCCGACGCGGCGCGCGTGCGTCAGCGCAACGGGCGGCTCAAGGGGCTTTCGCGCATCGATCCGCTGGGCGAGATTTCGTGGTCGTTCGCCTGGGGGCACGACATCATCGCGGCGGCCAAATTGCCGCCGGGCGAGGTGGTGGGCCTGAGCGCGGCGCGTGAAGGCAAGCGCATGGAGCGCGCCGAGAGCCAGCGTGCATTCGATCTCTGGAAGGGCGTCTTCACGCCCGACGACGTGGCGCGCGGCGACCGCGGCCAGCACGCCGCATACGAGCGCTTCCTGCTGGGGCAATTCCCCGCACCGGCGAGCACCCATGTGAAGGAAGTCGATCTCGATGGCGTGCGCTCGCTGCGCGTAACAGCGGAAGGCGCGGGGAAGCAGGCGACCGTGCTGCATTTTCACGGCGGCGGCTATGTGCTTGGTTCTGCTAATAGTTCCGTGGAATACGCAAGCCGTCTTTCGCATGCGCTGAACGGCCCGTGCTACACGGTCGACTATCGCCTCGCGCCCGAGCATCCGTATCCGGCGGCCATCGATGATGCATTCAGCGCGTATCGCGGCCTGCTCGCCACGGGCGTCGATCCCGCCACGCTCTTCCTGAGCGGCGAGTCGTCCGGTGGTGGTCTCGCACTCGCGCTGGCGGCGGCGCTGCGCCGCGCGGGGCTGCCGCTGCCGGCCGGCGTGATCGCCGTCTGCCCGATGACGGATCTCACGCTGAGCGGCCCTTCCGTGCAAGCGAACTCGGGCGACGACCCGGCCGCGAATCGCGAGACGCTGACCAATCTCGTCGCGGGCTACTTCCAGGGCCACGAGCCGACCGACCCGATGGTGTCGCCGCTGTTCGCCGATCTCACGGATCTTCCGCCGGTGTATCTCGCGGCCGTGCATGGCGAAGTGCTGGAAAGCGACACGACGCGCTTTGCCGAGCGCGCGAAAGCCGCCGGGGCGAACGTGACGCTAAAGATGGTGGACGACTCCGTTCACGTCTTCACGCTGTTCCCGTTCTTGCCCGAGACCGCCGAAACGCTCGAAGCGATCGCCCAGTGGAGCCGCAAACTGCTGCCGCAGTGAAGAAAAACCTCTGCGCCGGGCACTGCGCCAGGTGCGGAGGCATCCTGTTTCATGTCTGGAGTGCCTATGACGGCAACATCATTGCGTCAACTCGCTACACCGCAGACCTCGCTCTACGCGAATCTCGAAGTCTGCGCGAATCGTCATCCCGAGAAGGACGCCATTCTCTACTACGGCAGTGCCCTGAGCTACGGGAAATTACGCGACGAAGTGGAGACGATGGCGGGATTCCTGCAACAGCATTGTGGAGTCCGTCGTGGCGAGCGCGTCGTGCTCTTCATGCAGAACAGTCCGCAGTTCGTCATCGCGTTCTACGCGGTGCTGCGCGCGGACGCGGTCGTCGTGCCCGTCAATCCGATGAACCGGACCGCCGAGCTGCAACATATCTTCGAAGACAGTGGCGCGCGAGTCGCGTTTGTTGGCGAAGAGTTGTTGGAGCACGTGCGGCCGCTCATGGGGCGCCAGGTGGGCCATGTCGTGACGGCGCGCTATGCCGACTATTTAGACCTGCAGACGGATCTGCCGCTGCCCGATATCCTGACTGTCCCCGAGCCGCAGCTCAACGCACTGCCGTCCGAAAGCGATGCCAGCATTACCGGCTGGTACGACGCGCTACTTCATGCGTACGTTGCGCGCGCCCACGAAGCGGGACCCGATGACCTGGCGGTGATTCCGTATACGTCCGGCACCACGGGGCACCCGAAGGGATGCATCCATACGCACCGCAGTGTGATGCATTCGACCGTTTCTTGCGGCGCGTGGCCCGAACTCCCCGGTGAGAGCGTGATGCTGTGCTCCGTGCCGCTTTTTCATGTAACGGGCATGCAGAACTGCATGAACATGCCGGTCTTCATCGGCGCGACGATGGTGATCATGACCCGCTGGGACGCGAGATGCGCAGCGCACCTGATCGAACGCCACCGCGTGAGCACATGGGTCACCGTGCCGACGATGGTGATCGATCTGCTGAATCTCGCAGACATCGCGAGCTTCGACCTCGGCTCGATCACCTATCTGAGTGGAGGCGGAGCCGCGATGCCCCAGGCGGTTGCGCAGGAGATCGAGAAGCGCTGGGGCATTGCCTACGTGGAGGGCTACGGGCTCACCGAAACGATGGCGGCAACGCACATCAACCCACGCACGCGCAGCAAGCCGCAATGCATGGGCGTGCCCGTTTTCAACACTTATGCGCTCGTAGTCGACCCCGATTCGCTGCAGACCCTTGGAGAAGGCGAGACGGGCGAAATCCTCGTGAGCGGGCCGCAAGTGTTCGACGGCTACTGGAACGCGCCGCAGGCGTCGCGTGACGCGTTCGCTTCGATCGATGGGCGGCGCTATCTGCGCACGGGCGATCTCGGCTATGTCGATCAGGAGGGCTACTTCTTCGTTGTCGACCGGCTCAAGCGCATGATCAACGCATCGGGCTACAAGGTGTGGCCCGCCGAGGTCGAGGCCATGCTGTTCGAACATCCTGCCGTGCAGGAGGCCTGCGTGATCGCGACTCACGACGCGCGCAGGGGCGAATCCGTCAAGGCCGTTATCGTTCTACGCAGTGGTGCGTGTACGACGCAAGACGACATTGTCGCGTGGGCTCGCGAACGCATGGCGGCCTACAAGGTTCCGCGCGTGATCGCGTTTGCCGATAGCTTGCCGCGCACGGCGAGCGGCAAGGTTCAGTGGCGCGTGTTGCAGGAGGCGGAAAACCGGCGCAAAGGCCTACCAGAATCGTCGTGATCCAACTGCAAGATTCCTTGCAATTGACGCGCGCCCGGAAATGTAAAGTTTCTGACGGTTTGGCGACGCCTTCTCGGGCAACTTATCGTCTTGGGCACGATGCCTCGACAAGGCGATAAAAAGCGCCACAAGGCATAACAGAATTTGAGCGGGGGAGACCTCCAGCATCTTCGCGCAAAAAGCGCGTGTCGATCTGGTCAAATTAATTCGTAGTACAACATAAACATAAGATTGGAGTCATGGAATGAGGAAGGTAAGGAGATTGCCCGTCAACGTCGCTTCGGTGGCGAGTAGCCGGGTTGGAAGGAGACCGCGAGGCCGCACGGCGGGCGTGCTGGCCGGCGCCATTTCTGCGGCTACGTTGTATTCGGCATCGGCGGCTGCGCAATCGTCGGTGACCCTCTACGGTCTGGTCGATGCCGGCCTGCGCTATACGACACACGCGAACCCGGCAGGCGATTCGCAGTTTCAGATGTTGAGCGGCGCGAGCGAAAGCCACTTTGGCATCAAGGGTGCGGAAGACATTGGCGGCGGGACGAAGGTTATTTTCACCCTGGAAAATCGCTTCTTTCCGAACAACGGGCAAATGGACCCGGCCTATCCGTTCTTCAATACGGCGTTTGTCGGCCTGCAATCGAACACGTTCGGCAAGCTGACAATGGGTCGCCAGATCAATCCGTTCGCCGACGCCGTGCTGGGGTCGTTCATATCGAACCGCTGGCTACCGTCGTTCTATCAGTTCCGGCCGGAAGTCACGATGGCCCAGGGCGTATGGACGAGCAACATGGTCAAGTACGCCGTGCGCTATCAGTACCTGACCGCCGAGGTCTCGTACGCGTTTGGCGGCCAGGCGGGGCAGTTCGGTGCGGGTAGCCAGATTGGCGCGTCCATTCTGTATCTGCCCGCTGCGCCGCTGACCTTTTCCGCCGCCTATCTCGACTCGCGCGACGCTGTGAATGGGTCCCAGCACTTCAAATCTTGGGCCGTGGGCGGTTCGTACACGTTCGCCTCGACCACCGTGAATGCAGGCTGGATGGTCAACCGGCAGGACTCGGGCTTCGTCGGCAATTTCCCTAACGGCCCGTTCTCCGTGCCCGCATTGACCGCGCTGAAATTCAATACGTTCAGCGCACGAGAGATGTTCTTTGGTGGCGTGAGCCAGCAGATCGGCTTTGCCACGCATCTCTCGGCGAACGTGTGGCGCACGATCCAGACCGGCAAGGCTCAGTCCGGTGACGGCAACGCGACGCAGTTCCAGCTGCTTGCCGACTACAACTGGTCCAAGCGCACGGATACGTACGTCGAAGTCGATTACTCGCTGTACCGGGGCGGCATGATTGGCGCGCAGTTCCAGGGCATCAACGCAGTGAGTTCGGCTTTCGGCAGCACCCAGCTTGGCGTGACGGCAGGCTTGCGGCATCTGTTCTAGGCGGGCCAAATGAGCGCCCGCGAATCCAGCGGGCGCTCGTGGACGAAATCATTGGTAATCCTGAAAGGACGAGAGGAGGTCTTTCGACAAGATTTCGATGCGGCCATACCGAAGCGTGATCGCACCTTTTTCCGCCATCGCCTTGAGTTCCAGCGAAAGCGTCTGGCGCGTGATGCCCAGCATCATGGCGAGCGTGTCCTGCGAAAGGCTCACGTCCTGGCGGCACTGCGGCGCGAGTGTCACATCGCCCGCAGCGAGCGAGAGCAGGCGGCGGGCAATGCGCGCACGCGTGGAATGTAGCGTCGCGTCTTCGACCATGCGGTAAAGCCAGTTCATATGGAGCGACTGCAACTCCGCAATCGCGCGCACGAACGCGTGGCTGCGCTGCATCAGTTCCTCGAAGGCAGCGGCCTTCACGACAAAGAGGCTCGACCGGTCGAGTGCAATGACGTCACGCGGACGCGGTTGGCGGCTAGTCAACGAGGTCTGCCCAAACCAGTTGCCCGGTTCGATCACGGCAAGGATCGCTTCCTTGCCGTCTTCGCGAACGGTAGAGGCTTTGAGGCGTCCGCTCTTGACGCCATAGAACGCACTTGGTGCGTCGCCGCGATGGAAAAGATATTCGCCCGGGCCGAGCGTCATGAGTTCGCTGCTGCCGATCAGCGCTTCCTGTTCTTCGGCGGGTAACGCGCTGAACCACTGGTTGGTCCGCATTTCGTCGGACGTGTCGATCATGAGGGCCATGTGAAGCAGTCAATATGCAGATCAATGTTCGAGCGCGGCGCTGGCCGCTTACATGCACCGCATTTTATTCGTCGAAAGATGGCGTGACCTCCCTCAAACGGGGGAGTCACGCCGCGGCCCTCATTGTTTTAGTGCGCTTACTTCGTGTTGTCGCTCAGCGTTTTCAGGTCCGTCACGCTATAAGCCATGGAACCGCGGAAACCAGCGCCCACACGCACAGGCTGGAGATCCGAAATCTCTTCGCCTTCGGCGACCGGGAACGAGAGCTTGCCTTCACCCGTCCACACGCCGGCGATCTGCGCGTTGTTCATGACGGAGAGCACGAGTTCGTTCACGGCCGGCGTTTCATGCTGGCCAGCGGCGAGGCGCGGGAAATAGCGCAGGTTCACAACCGGTCGGCCCGCAATGCCCAGTTTCGAAACGTCTTCAACGGCCTTCTCCAGCTTGACCTCGGCGCGGGCAAGACGCTGTCCGGCGGCGCTCGCCGAGGCGGCGAAGCGCGTGCCTGCGGCAACAGGTGCGGCGGCGGGGCTCGGCGCCGCGAACGAACGCGTTTGATGCACCTGGCCATAGCGCTTCGGGAAGCCTTGAATCAGACCGCGCATCATCGCGGAGTCGTTGTCCACGAAGATGTACGGGCAATACGAAACCGGCTTGCCGTCGTGCAGCGCGTCCACGAGGATGAAAAATTCGCGGTACTGATAGCGCGCCGGGTCGAGCATCTCGTCGTTGCTGCCGGTGAATTGCCAGTCGATGAAGAGGGCCGTGGCATGCCCCGGCGACGCCGGATCGGCGCTCAAACCTTTGGGGAGCACGGCGGCGACCGCAGCGGGATCGGCCCAGAATTCGACGAGGATGAAGTCGCCGGAATAGTGCCACGGCGGCGGGGGCGCGATGCTCGAAAGTCCACGGGGCGAGAGAGGAACAGCGTAAGGCCTGGTCATGATGAAGACTCCAGATTGATTGGGTTTGCGGCCAGAGAATGGCTTTCAGGTTATCTAACGTCGCTGTCAGCTGGCGGTGGAAGCGGCGGACGAATTCGCAGCGGGAATGACCGCATTGCGGCCGGCAATCCCGTTACCGGGCGACCAGTTTTCGCTGGCCACTTCGATGATGTTGATGAAGACATCGGCGGGGTCCACGCCGAGCGTTGCTTGCAGTTTGCTGACGAGGTGCTCGTAGAAGCGTTTCTTGTCGTCGGGGCTGCGGCCGGCGGTCAGCGTGATCTGAACCAGCAGCAGGTCCGCGCTGCGCTTGAACGGGAACGTCGTGTTCGCGAGGAAGTCGGCGTCTTCGTGCTCGGTGATTGTCATGAAGAACGCTTGCGGGTGAACGCTGAGCGCCTCGTGCAGCGACTCGTGAATACTCTTCAGGACTGC
Organism: Paraburkholderia sp. J10-1; assembly: GCF_905220165.1. Taxonomy (NCBI): domain Bacteria; kingdom Pseudomonadati; phylum Pseudomonadota; class Betaproteobacteria; order Burkholderiales; family Burkholderiaceae; genus Paraburkholderia; species Paraburkholderia sp. J10-1. The sequence goes on from NZ_CAJMYW010000002.1 coordinate 780,717, forward strand.
GGTGCGAAATGGCGCGGGCCGGCCGGCGCGCATCGAAACATGGGTCATTGGCATGGAAAGCTCCGTTTGGCGACTGCTGCGCCAAATCTTAGGCGTGCATCCGATCACATCCAACAATCACAGCGAATTGCTGTGATGAGATTTTCAAATCATCGAATCGCGTTTTATCGGGCTATCTCGGGGTATTTGCTGCGCTCCCCCATCCGGGGGATATTGCGGGCGTCCCGATGCCGGGATCATTGCTTCAACGGAACGTCGCTCCGATCAGAACGAAAAACAAAGCATCGGCGTTCATGCGATCCATGTTCAGGAACCCAGGAGATATCAATGTCGGACGACGTGAAGACGGCTCACGCCAGCAATGCCTACGCTTATCCGCTGTTAATCAAGCAACTGCTGCATACGCCCTTTGCTCAGGCACAGGAGCAGGAGATCGTCTATCGCGGCCAGGTGCGCATGAGCTATGCGACCCTTCGCGAGCGCATTGCGCGCCTCGCCAACGGTCTTGCCCAGCTCGGCGTGGAATACGGCAGCACGGTCGCGGTGATGGACTGGGACAGTCACCGTTATCTCGAGAGTTACTTCGCTATCCCGATGATGGGTGCGGTGCTGCAGACCGTGAACGTGCGTCTGTCTCCGGCGGAGATCGCTTATACGATCAATCACGCTGGCGCTGAAGTCCTGTTCGTACACACTGATTTCATTCCCGTAGTCGAGTCCATCAAGGATCAGCTCGAAACCGTGCGCAAGTTTGTGTGGATCGACGAGCCGGGCAGCGAAGCGCCGGCCCATACGATTGCGTTCTCGAACGAATACGAGGCGATGCTGGCCGCAAACAGCACGAGCTACGACTTCCCGGAGTTCGACGAAAACACGCGCGCCACGACGTTCTATACGACCGGCACGACCGGTTTGCCGAAGGGCGTCTACTTCACGCATCGGCAGCTGGTGTTGCACACCATCTCGCTCATGGCGGCGCTCGCAGCGCCGATTGCCGGTCAACGCTTTCATCGCGGCGACGTGTATATGCCGCTCACCCCCATGTTTCATGTCCACGCATGGGGCATGCCTTATATCGCCACGGTAATGGGCGTGAAGCAGGTTTATCCGGGCCGCTATGTGCCGGAGCGTCTTGCGAGACTCATCGAGGACGAAGGCGTGACCTTCTCGCATTGCGTGGGCACGATCCTGCACATGCTGCTTACGTGCGCCGAGGCGAAGGCAACCGACTTCAGCAAGTGGAAAGTGATTATTGGCGGCAGCGCGTTGCCGCAGGGCCTGGCCGCTTCGGCAGTGGCGCGCGGCATCGACGTGTTCGCCGGTTATGGCATGTCCGAAACCTGTCCGGTGCTGAGCCTCGCGCAATTGCCGCCGGGCGCCGAAAAGCTGGATGCCGACGAGCAGATTCGCCTGCGGTGCAAAACCGGGCTGCCGGTGCCGCTCGTCGATCTGCGCGTGGTGGACGACGAGATGACCGATCTTGCGCATGACGGGAAATCCACGGGCGAGATCGTCGCGCGTGCGCCGTGGCTCACGCAAGGCTATCTGAAGAATCCCGAGGCGAGCGAGCAACTTTGGGCGGGCGGTTATCTGCATACGCAGGATATCGCCAATATCGACCCGACCGGCAACGTGCAGATTACCGATCGCTTGAAGGACGTCATCAAGTCGGGCGGCGAGTGGGTGTCGTCGCTGGAAATCGAAAACCTGATTTCGCAGTACGACGGCGTTTCGGAAGTCGCCGTTATCGGCATCAAGGATGAGAAGTGGGGAGAACGGCCAGTCGCGCTCGTGGTGCTCAAGGAAGGCGCGGCGGTGACGGAGGAAGACATCAAGCAGCACGTGCTGTCGTTCACGACATCAGGACGGATCTCGAAGTATGCGGTGCCGCAGACCGTCAAGTTCGTCGAGACGCTGGCGCGAACGAGCGTCGGCAAGGTCAACAAGAAAGCGCTGCGCGAGCAGATCGCCTGAATGGTCGGGAACATGCGAGGAGTGGAAGCGATGAGTCTGGAAAATTACCGCGTCGAGACGCTCGGCGACTTTGTGGGCCAGGAACTGGGCGTATCGGATTGGGTTCTCGTCGATCAGGAACGTATCGACGCGTTCGCAGCGTGCACCGGCGACCGGCAGTGGATCCATGTGGATGTGGAGCGTGCGAGGCGCGAGAGCCCTTTCGGCGGAACCATCGCCCACGGCTACCTGACGTTGTCGCTGCTGGCGAGCCTTGCGATGGAAATCGGCATCGTCCCCAAGGATGCGGCGGCGGGACTGAACTACGGGCTCGACAAGGTGCGCTTCATGACGCCCGTTAAGGCTGGGGCGCGCGTGCGCAACCGCGTCACGCTCGAGTCGGCGGAGAACAAGGGAGGAGGCCGCGTGCTCGTCAAGACGATGAACACGCTGGAGATCGAGGGCGAAGACAAGCCCGCGTTGGTCGCGCAAACCCTCGCAATGCTGATTGCGTGATACGCGACGAAAAGAGACTATTGAGGAGTCGAAAATGGCGGTAACCCGTGAAATGCCCCAGCAAAGCGAGAACGCGAAGGCTTTGGCCGCTTCGGTCGAGCAAGCCCTGCCGGGCCCCAATCCGTTCGTCGGGCTGCGCCCCTGCGATATCTTCGCGGCCGTGCAGCAGATCGGTGCTCAGGCAATGCGACAGCCGGCGCTCGTGATGGAGCAGGAAATGGCGCTGGCGCGCGAGATATTCAGCATCGTTTCGGGCAGCTCCAAGGCTGCGTCGCCACAAGGCGACAAACGCTTTACGGATACGGCGTGGCAGGACAACCCGATGTATCGCATGACGCTGCAAGGCTATCTCGCGTGGCGCGACTCGCTTGCCGGTTTCGTGGAGCGCTCGGGGCTCGACGCGAACAGCCGGGAGCGCGCGAAGTTCGTGGTCTCGCTCATTACCGATGCGGCCTCGCCGACCAACACGCTGCTGGGCAACCCGGCTGCGCTCAAGAAGGTGGTCGATTCGGGCGGAATCAGCTTGCTGGACGGCTTCAACAATGCCGTGACGGACATGCTCAAGAATCAGGGCATGCCGGCGCAGGTAAACAAGACAGCATTCGAAGTGGGGAAGAACCTCGGGACTTCGAAAGGTTCGGTGGTGTTTCGCAATGAATTGCTGGAACTGATTCAATACTCGCCCACGACGCAGCAGGTCTATAGCCGGCCGCAGCTGATCGTGCCTCCGCAGATCAACAAGTTCTATATTTTCGATCTGTCCGAAGGTAAGAGCATCGTCAACTATCTGCTCGACAACGAACTGCAGGTGTTCGTGGTCAGCTGGCGCAACCCGACCGCGGCGCAAAGCCATTGGGACCTCGACACATACGTCACTGCGCTGATCGAGGCCATTACGGCCGTGCGTGAAATCACCGGCAGCGAAGATATCAATCTGCACGGCGCGTGCTCTGGCGCGATGACGATTTCGGCCTTGCTCGGCCACCTGGCGGCCCGCGGCGAGAAGACAGTCAACGCCACCACGCTGATGGTTGCCGTGCTCGACAACACGGCCGATTCCCAGCTTGGCCTCTTTGCGACGCCCGAGGCCGTGGCGGCCGCCAAGCAGCACAGCATTTCGCGCGGCGTGCTGGCCGGCGAAGAAATGGGCCGCGTGTTCGCGTGGATGCGCCCCAACGATCTGGTGTGGAACTACTGGGTCAACAACTACCTGCTCGGTAACGCGCCGCCGGCGTTCGACATCCTTTACTGGAACAACGACACGACGCGCTTACCGGCGAAATTCCACGGCGAACTGCTCGACATTTTCACCGGGAATCTGTTCAGCAAGCCCGGCGCGCTGACGGTGTTGGGCACGCCTATCGACTTGTCCGAGGTGAATTGCGACAAGTACGTGGTGGCGGGTATGACCGACCATATCACGCCGTGGAAGGGCGTTTATAACACCGCCCGGCGCTTTGGCGGCGAGACCCGCTTTGTGCTGAGTTCGAGCGGGCATATTCAAAGCCTGATCAATCCGCCCGGCAATCCGAAAGCGAAGTATTTCCTCAATCCTTCGTTGCCCGCCAATTCCGATGCGTGGCTCGACAACGCACAGGCCGAGAAGGATTCGTGGTGGAACAACTGGCGCGACTGGCTCGTGGCCCGCTCAGGCGAGAAGCGCGCCGCGCCGGCAGCGAACGGCAGCAAAAAGCACCCAGCAACGGCAAGTGCGCCCGGCAAGTATGTTTTGCAAGACTAACGATTTTCAACCCGCTACTTAAGCGTTTATTCGATTCAATCAGGAGATTCAATCATGGCAACGACCAACACCAACGGCATTTTCGCTGAATATACGAAGCTCATCTCGCAGTTCAAGCTGCCGGGCGTGGATGTGAGCGCGTTCCTCGAATCGCGTCGCAAGGACGTCGAGGCGCTCACCGAGGCCAACATGACCGCGCTCGCCGGCGTGCAGCAACTCGGTCAAAAGCAGGTGGAGATTCTCCGCTCGAAGATGACCGAACTGCAGTCGCTGGTGACGCGTTTGTCGACGCCTGGAAGCGAAAGCGTCGCAAGCGCTGGCGAGGGCGTGAAGGACGCGCTGCAAAAGGCGTTCATCGACATGCAGGAACTCGCGGATGCGGCGTATCGCGCCCAGACCGACAGCATCGCGGTCGTCACGAAGCGCCTTGCGGAGCATGTAGAGGAGATCAAGGCGCTGATGCAGCCGAAGAAGTGATATAGCGAGCCGCCACGATCCACAACGAAAACGAATTGCCGAGCCAGGGGAAAAACCGGATGACCGATACACGAACGAGCCCAGAGGTAGTCGACGCCATGCAAATTCAGATGATCGATCTGGATGGTCAGTGGTTGCGCGTCGGTGTGCGTCGCGGCCGCGATGCGTGCCCGCCGCTGCTGTTGTTCAATGGCATTGGCGCCAATCTCGAACTGGTCGAGCCTTTCGTTGATGCGCTCGAAGACATCACCGTGATCGTTTTCGACGTGCCGGGCGTTGGCGGCTCGCCCGCGCCCCTCATTCCGTACCGCTTCTCGACGCTCGCCGTATTGTCCGACAAGCTGCTCACGCGGCTCGGCTATGCGGGTCCTGTCGATGTGCTGGGCGTGTCGTGGGGCGGGGCGCTCGCGCAGCAGTTCGCGCACCTTTACCCAAGGCGGTGCCGCCGGCTGATACTCGCCGCGACGTCGCCGGGGGTGATCATGGTGCCCGCGCGGCTTTCGGTGCTGTCGAAGCTGGTTGGGCCGCGGCGATATACAGACCCGGCTTATCTGAAGCAGGTTGGCGCCGAGATATACGGCGGCGCCTACCGGCGCGATGCCGCGCTGCTCGAAGAACACAGCCGCCATATCCAGGCGCCGCGCGGCCGTGGTTATCTGTATCAACTGCTGGCCGCGTCGGGCTGGACGAGCCTGCCGTGGCTCGGCGCGCTGCGCCAAAAAACCCTGGTGATACATGGCAACGACGACCCGATCGTGCCGCTCACCAATGCAAAGATTCTCGCCGCGCGCATTCGCGACGCGACGCTCCATGTGATCGACGACGGTCACCTGTTTCTGATTACGCGCGCAAAGGAAATCGCTCCGCTGGTGAAAGCGTTTCTCGAGCAGGAGGCGAGTTGAGTTCGGTGACCGACGATAGCGAGCGCGTTGATGGTGTGAACGTGCGCGCGCCCGTGAGCATCAAAGTGGCTCGGCTCAAGCGCATGCGCACGACGGCCACCTGTTTGCTCGCGGCGATGATCGCCTTGCTCGTTGTGAGTATTGCCTGGCAGGCGAGCCATCCGTGGCTTGCATGGGTGCGCGCGTTTGCCGAAGCGGGCACCGTAGGCGCGGTCGCGGACTGGTATGCGGTGGTCGCGTTGTTCCGCCATCCGCTTGGCATCGCCATGCCGCATACCGCCATCATTCCCCGAAACCAGGCGCGCATTGCGGAAAGCCTGGGAAACTTCGTCGAGCAGAATTTCCTGACCACGGAACTCGTGGTGGGGCGCTTGAGTGAATACAACGCGGCACGCGCGCTGGCCATGTGGCTTGCCGAAAAGGAGAACAGTTCGACGATTGCCGATGTCGTGGTCGAGTCGCTTCCGCGCTTGCTGGAGCGTATCGACGAGTCGGACGTCGAAGATCTGTTCGATCGACTGCTCCTGCCACAATTGCGCGCACTCGATGTGTCGCGCGTAGCAGGGCAGATCCTGGGTGTCCTGACTGAAGGCAATCGCCATCAGCCGCTGCTCGATCGAGGGCTGGACGCTGTCGAACGGTGGCTTACGGCCAACGTCGGCATGATCAAGGCGAAATTCAACGAGGCATCGCGGTTCACGCCCGCGCCGCTCGACACCTATATCGTCAACAAGTTCGTCGAGGGCGTGGTCGCGCTGGTCCACGAAGTGGCGGCGAATCCCGATCACGAACTGCGCCGTCAATTCGATGCGGCCGTGGCTGAGTTGTCGCGCGACCTGCAAACGGCGGCTCAATACCGCAGATTCGGCAGACTCTTGCTGCGCGACTGCATTCGCCACTTCAAAGCGGGCGACTATTATCGCCTCCTGCTCGACCGCGTTCGCGCGCGCGTTGCCGCCGACGCCGCGAGCGAGCAGTCGGTCGCGCGCGACATGATCGCCGGCGCGTTGACCTCCTTTGGCAAGACCATGGTCAGCGCTAGCGCAATGCAGAACAAGCTCAATGCGTGGTGGCTGGAGATTGCGCGGATGCTGGTGTTGCGCTATCGGCATCAGCTTTCGGGATTGATCACCGACGTCGTGAAGGGATGGGACGCGCAAGAGGTCAGCGGCAAGTTCGAAGCGGAAATCGGCCGCGATCTGCAGTTCATCCGGATCAACGGCACGTTCGTAGGCGGGCTCGTGGGCGTGCTGATACACGCGTGCGTACTCGTCGCAATGTGATGACGCGACGTCTAACTATGCTTGACAAGCCCAAGCGCCTGCGCGCGCGAAACAGCCTGAGCCCGCTTGTCCACCGCGAGCTTCGCGAAGATATTCTTCAGGTGCGATTTGACCGTTTCGGGCGTGATGCCCAGCGTGCGGGCAATTTCCTTGTTGGATTGCCCCTGCGCGATCAACTCGACGATATTGCGCTCCCGCGAACTGAGCGGCTCGCGCTCGCCCTCGCGGCGCGGCTTGCTCTGCGGCTCATACATCGCGCGCCAGCCTTCGATTAAACGGTCGAGCCATGCCGTCACCTCCGGCGTGCGCGCTGCGCTGCGCATGCGTTCGTGCGCCATGCGCAGGAGCGGTCCGACTGCGGCCCCCTGATCGAGGATGGATCGATAAATGCCGGTAGGCGCCGCAATATCTGCGACTTCGCGAAATGTCTCGAGCGCGCGGCTGGGTTCTCCCGCGCTGAGCCAGGCCACGGCGAGCAGGGTTCGAAGGCGCAGCGCCAGATAGTTGCCCTGCATGCGTTCGCAACGCGCGAGCGCCATGCGCAGGGACTCGATGGCTTCGGGCACGAGGTGTCGTTGCAGGGCGAGGCAGGCCGCTGCGAGGTCGCGGTAGTTCTCGATTTCGGGTGAAACAGGCGTAGCGGTCGGCTCACGCGGAGCGGCGAGTTCGCGAAGGTCTGCCACGCATGCAGCGGCTTCAGGAACACGATTTTCGGCGAGATAGAGCCGCGTGCGCTCGACCAGCGCTGCCGCAAGCAGCCGGTTCCAGCCGCGCGCCTGGCCGAGTATTTGCGCCTGATCGATCAGCACATGCGCGCCCGCATAGTCTTCGCGCGCGACGGCAATGCGAACCAGAATGCGGTAGGCAATCAGAACGCTATCGAGCAGAACGGCACGGTCGATGACGGGCATGAGTTCGAGCAGCAGGGCTTCGGCTTCGTCGAGGCGGCCTTGCTCATAGCGGATTTGCGCGATCATGGGCGCGCACAACGCAGCCGATACGGAATGAGGTCCCGCGTAGCGTTCGGCGAGTTGCATCGCTTCGTTGAAGCGGCGCTCCGCAATCGAAACGTGGAGCTGCTGCAACTCCACATGACCGAGCAGGCACAGGCGGTAGACCGACGAAAAGACACTGCGCTGGTCTTCTTCCAGTGAATCGGGAATCCATGGCGTGGCGTAAAGCGCGTCGAGATTGCCGGTTTTCCAGTAGCTAAAGCGCGCGACGTTGGAAACCGCATTGGTCGTCCATGCGTCCGTTGACGGGCGGCCCAGGTATTGGCGCGCGAGTTCCAGCGCGCGATGCGGATCGTCCTGCAAGGCCGCGAGCGCAGAACGAATGGCGAGGCAGTCCCATTGAATCGTGTCGGCCGACTCGGTTTGGCCGTCGCCGCGCTCGATCGAATCGAGCATCGCGTTGACCTCGCCGAAGCGCATGGCGAGTGCCATGCCCCACGCGGTCGCAACGGTGACCGCCGTTTGCGCGCGCATGAGGTCGGCGGGAAACTGGCGTTGCCAGCCGACCAGCGTGAGCAGGTCTCCGCTCTTTAGAAGCGCCTTCGCGCAGCGCTCCATCATGGCGATGGCTTCGTCGGTGGCGCCAGCGGCTATCGCGTGCTTTATCGCATCGGTCCAATGCTGTTGGGCGGCGTGCCAATGCCACGCGCGACGGTGCAACTCGGTGACTTCGCCAGGGTGCGTGGCTGCCAGACGCCGCTGCAGATAGTCGGCCATCAACCGGTGATAGCGGAACCAGCGTCCTTCGAGGTCTATCGGCTCGAGCAGCAACTGGCGCGCAACGATGTCGTCGAGCATGGCCTGGCTGGATGCGACGCCCGTCACCGCTTCGCACAACGGCGCGCTCAGCCGCTCGAGAATCGCGGTTCGCAGCATGAAGGCCTGCGTTTGCGGTGGCAGATGCTGAAGCAGGTCTTCGAGGTAGTCGGACACAGGCTTCGACACGCCGCCCGGTTTCGTGCCCGGCGGTATGCCCGCTTGCATGTTCGATTGCCAGCCCTGCGGGCGATCCTGCCGCGCCAACGCCGACGCCGAAATGCGCAAGGCGGCCGCCCATCCTTCGGTCGTGGCATAGAGCGACTTCAGATCGCCAAAGCCGAGCTTGCCGGGGCACTCGTGTTCGACGAAACGGCGCGTCTCGTCGAAATTGAATCGCAGCGCGGCCGCATCGATCTCGCAGAGATTGTTGCCGGCGCGCAGCTTCGCGAGCGGCAGCGGCGGATCGGTACGTGTGCAGATCACGACGTGCACATTAGAAGGCACATTGGCGATGAATAGCGACATCGCTTCGTGAATGGCCGCTGAGTGGATCAGATGATAGTCGTCGATGAAGACGTGCAGTTCGTCGTCGACTTCGGCCAACTCGTTGATGAGCGTTGCGACAAGCGAATTCGCCGGGACGAACGACGACTCGGCGGTCAGCCCGATGGCGGATGTGCCAACGCTGCGGCACGCGCGCTGCAAGGCATGTGCAAGGTGATGAAAATAACGGGCCGGCTCGTCGTCGTCCGCGTCGAGCGAGAGCCACGCTACCTGCGCGCCGTTCGCGCGCAGCGCGTCGAGCCAGGTGAGCGCGAGGGACGTCTTGCCGAAACCGGCAGGCGCCTTGATGACGGTGATGCGCCGTATCTCCACCTGTGCGCTCAAGGCCTTCAGCCGTGGGCGATCGACCAAACCCGCGGGCAAGCGGGGCGCAATGACCTTGGTGGTCAGCAGGAGAGGTGGCCTCGCCACGGTCGTCGCTTCTGTCACTTCAGTCACGGCTGAACGGCTCAGAGGAGGGCCCATGAGGGATTGGCGAGGGTTGGCGCGCTGCCAACCGGAACGTTCAATCCATCATACGACAACTGCGGCAAGGCATGATGGGTCATGCGGGTCAGTGCGCGAGGCGTTGATGATGCGATGCATCATCGCGCGAGCTGGCCGCGTTTCGCACGCGGCCAGCCACGGCCAATGCGTCAGGAGTCGATCATGCCTTTGACGGCGGCTTCCGTAGCCGCCAGATAAGGCGCGCGCATCAGGAGATTCGACTCGCCGCCGGCGCTTTGAACGACAACCGGCTTCGCATGGCTGAACGTGCGGTAGCCATATTCGCCGTGGTAATGGCCCATGCCGGATGCCCCGACGCCCCCGAAAGGCAGCGAGTCGAAGAACACATGCGTCATCGCATCGTTGACGACCAGCGCCCCCGAAGTGGTTCGGCTCGCCACCTCGTGTTGCTCCAGGGCGTCATTGCCGAAGTGATAAAGCGCGAGCGGCCTCGGCCGCGCATTGATATATGCAAGCGCTTCATCGAGCGTTTCGTAGGTCACCACGGGCAGAACGGGGCCGAAGATTTCCTCCTGCATCACGCGCATCGTGTCGTTTGCATTCCGAACGATCGTCGGCGCCATCTTGCGTACCGCCGGATCAGAGAGGTCTTCGCTTGCGGGGCCGAGGTTCACCACGTTCGCGCCTTTCTGACGCGCATCCTCGACAAGCGCCAGTTGCCGTTCGAAACCGCGTACGTTGATCATCGCGGTGTAGTCGGGGTTCTCGCGCATGGTCGGATACATTTGCGCAACCGCCGCTTTTGCGTGCTGCACGAAGGCATCGGCGCGGTTCGCCGGAACCAGCACATAGTCCGGCGAAAGGCAGATCTGACCGGCGTTGAAGGTTTTCACCGTGAGCACGCGCTGCGCCGCGAGGGCGAGATCGGCGTCGTTGCCCACGAGGACCGGCGACTTGCCGCCCAGTTCGAGCGTCACGGGCACCAGGTTATCCGACGCCGCCCGCATGACATGGTGCGCGACTTGCGTGCTGCCCGTGAACACGAGATGGTCGAACGGCTGCGCGCTGAACGCCGCGCCGGTTTCGGCTCCGCCAAGCACGGTGGTGAGTTCGTCGCTGTCGAAATTGCGGGCGATCAGTTCAGCTAGCAGCTCGGACGTTTGCGGCGTCATCTCCGACGGCTTGAGAATGGCCCGGTTGCCCGCAGCGAACGCGCCGCCAAGCGGTCCGAACGCCAGCACGACGGGAAAATTCCACGGGCTGATGATCCCCACGACGCCGAGCGGCTGATACTCGACGCGGGCCTTCACGCCCGGAAACGGCTCGGCCGTCGCCGGCTGCGCCATCCACGCCTCGAGATGTTCGCGATTGAAGCGCAGGCCTTCGATCGAGGCGAGGATATCGGCGAGCAGCGTTTGCTGTTTGCCGCGGCAGCTATAGTCCGCGTTGATGGCCTCGACCAGCGCGTCCTTGTTCGAACGCAGCAGGTCGATTGCGCGATCGATACGGTCGCGGCGAACGGCCAGCGGTGGCGGCCCCTCCTTCAGTTGTGCCGTTTTCATTGCATCGAGTTGCGCGCGGATCTGCGCGGCCGTCGCTTCGGCGGGCAGCATGAATGGCTTTGACATCCTAAACCTCATCAGAAAATGAAATCGCTCGTTGAACGCGTGGGACGCAAACGGTGCGCTTAGATCACGGCTTCGATCAGCATCGGGCCGCGGCGCTTCATTGCTGCGGCGAACGCGGCGTCGAAGTCGGTGCGCGACTCGGCGCGTACGGCTTCCACACCCATGCCGCGAGCCAGAGCAACCCAGTCGAGCGACGGGTCCTGCAGATCGAACATGGAAGCGGCGTGCGCGCCGTCCGTGCGTGCGCCCACACGCTTGAGCTCGTTCGCGAGGATCTTGTAGCCGCGGTTCGCGTAGATCACCGTCACGACGTCGAGCTTTTCCCGCGCTTGCGTCCAGAGCGACTGAAGCGTGTACATGGCGCTGCCGTCGCCCTGAAGGTTGACGACTTTGCGGTCCGGGCATGCCACGCTCGCGCCGATCGAAACGGGCATCAGGCAACCGATCGCGCCGCCGGTGAGCGCCAGCAGGTCGTGCGGCGCGGCGGTCTCGAGCAGGCCCGAGTACGCCATCGCGAGCGACGACTCTTCGGTAATGATGGCGTTGTCGGGCAGATGCTTCGCGACGCTGCGCATGATCGACTCGCCATCGAGCGCGCCCTCGGGCGAGAACTCGACCGCGGCGCGGGCGTTGATTCGGGCGATCGCATGCTGTGCGCCCAGCGCCTCGACAAGGGCTTCGAGCGCGGCCGGGCCGTCTTCATGCGGATGCGAAAGCACGGCGATGCGGCAACCCTCCGGCGTGAGCCAGCTCGGCTTGTCCGGGTAGGCGAAAAAGCTCACCGGCGGCTGCGCGCCGACAAGCACGATCAGCTCAGTCCCGGCGAGGAATTCGACCACCTGCTCGGCGAAATACGGCAGACGCTCGACCACTTCACGTCCCGCACCGCGCGCCACACGCGGCGCGAACGTGTCGCACAGCAGGCGGGCACCCGTTTTCGCGGCGATCCTTCCGGCGGCGCGCAGACCGCGCTCCTGCAATGCCTGACCTCGGAGCAGGAAGGCGGTCCGCACGCCGCTTTGGGCGAGGGCCGCAATCCGCTCGATGGTGTCGGCGCTCACGAGCGCGGGTGCCTGCACGGGCAGCGGTGCGGCCACGCCGTCGGCTTGCGACCAGGCGGTGTCGGCGGGCAGGATCAGCGTGGCGATCTGGCCGCCGTCGGCCATGGAGGCCTGCACGGCGCGCGCGGCGTCGGCACCCACCGTCAACGCGCTGCTCGACGAGTGAATCCAGCTCGAAACCGGGCGAGCAAAGCCTTTGATGTCGGACGTGAGCGGCGCTTCGTAACGCGCATGCGTCGAAGCATGATCGCCGACGATGTTGACGACCGGGCTCGACGCGCGGCGCGCGTTGTGAAGGTTGGCCAGTCCGTTGGCGAGGCCCGGGCCGAGATGCAGCAGCGTGGCGGCGGGCTTGCCGGCCATGCGGCCGTAGCCGTCGGCGGCGCCGGTGACAACGCCTTCGAAAAGGCCGAGTATCGGCCGCATGCCTTCAACGGAATCGAGCGCCGCCACGAAATGCATCTCCGACGTGCCGGGGTTTCCGAAACACACGTCCACACCACTTGCGACCAGCGAACGCAACAAACTTTCAGCGCCATTCATTTTGGATCACCTCAGTAACAAACCTGTAAGAAGCTTCGCCCCTTCGGTTGCCGTGGGGCCCAGACGTCGTGCATTGACGTACGCCCTGATCCTAACTACCCGGCTACCATGCAAAAATACAGTCTGATCTGAAAATTTATTACGTCATGCGCAAGAATCTCGACTACGGTTTGCTGCACGCGATGACCGCCTTCGTGCGCGTGGTGGATGCCGGGAGCTTCACGGCGGCCTCGGAGCACATGGGGCTGACCACGGCGCAGGTCTCGCGGCTCGTATCGGAGCTTGAGAATCGTTTGCAAACGAAGCTGCTGCAGCGAACCACACGGCGCATGTCGGTCACGAGCGCGGGCGAGCGCTACGCGAACCAGTGCCGCACGATCCTCGACCTGGTGACGGAAGCCGAAGGGGAGGCGAGCGGCGCGCGCATGGCGCCGAGCGGGAGGCTGCGGGTGCTGTGCATGGCAAGCTTCGGCGACCGCTACGTGGTGCCGCTCGTGACGAAATATTGCGCGCAGTACCCGGCGGTGAGCGTGGAATACAGTGCTTCGCAGTACGTACCGAATCTGCTGGCCGAAGGCGTGGACGTGAGCGTGTATCTGACGAGCAGCCTGCCGGATTCGAGTCTGGTTGCGCAGCGGCTTGGCGAGGTCCACGGCGTGTTATGCGCGACGCCAGGCTACCTCAAGCGGCATGGCGCGCCGGGAACCGTAGCGGATCTCGCGGGGCATGCCTGCCTGCGTCTCGTGAATCCGTCGACCACGTTGCATTGGGAGCTGACCGACGGCAAGACGACCCATTCGATGCAGCCCGAGGGCCCGCTGGTGGCGGACAAGCCCGAAGCCGTCGTGCAGGCGGCGTGCAGCGGCCTCGGCATTGCGCTGCTGCCCGGCTTCGCTGCGGTGGACCGCATACGCAGCGGAGAACTCGTACACGTTCTGCCTCAATGGCGCTCGCCCGACGTCGGTGTGTATGTGCTGATGCCCTCGAGGAAGTTTCTCGAAGCCAAGACGCGCGCATGGGTCGAGTTGCTGAAAGCGGAATTGCCGGGCGCGCTCGAGCGCGACATGATTCAAATCGGTGCGAAAGGCGCGCCCAGACAGCGGCGTGCACGTGCTGCGACCTCGCCACGTTCGCCTTGATTCGGGCAGCCGTTAGTCTGGCTGAAATTCCCCGTTCCAGAAAAACGAATTCCCCTCTCCCTGTATTGCGAGCAGTCTGGCAGCCAACTCAGGCTGCGCAAGCCGACGCGTCCTATGGCGATGCCAGACGCATCGATCGGCGTTGCGCCGGGCCAGACCCAACACAGGAGACAGCATGGCAATCGTCAATTCCGGCGCCCGCCTCGACCGGCTACCCATCAGCCGGTTTCACTGGAAAATTCTTGGCTTGATCAGTGCGGGCGCATTTCTCGATGCGTTCGACATCTATCTTGCCAATGGCGCGCTGGCGGCCATGGTCAAGACAGGCTTCGCCGACCTGCGCGTCGGCTCGTTCTTTTTGTCGGCGACCTTCCTTGGCATGATGATCGGCGCGGGCCTTTCGGGCTATCTGGGCGACCGCTTCGGACGCCGCTTTTCGTACCAGGCCAACCTCGCCATTTTCGGCGGCGCGTCGTTCATTGCCGCGTTCGCGCCCAATATCTACTGGCTGATCCTGCTGCGCTTCATCATGGGCGTCGGCCTCGGCGCCGAACTGGTGGTCGCGGCCGGCACGCTGTGCGAGTTCGTGCCGCCGGCAAGCCGCGGCCGCTGGACTTCGTTGCTGGCGCTTATCACCAATTCGGGGCTGCTCGCGGCCACCGCCGTGGGCTACTGGGTCATTCCGCATCTTGGCTGGCGTTATATGTTCGCGATCGCGGGCGTGGGCGCCATCGTCGTTTGGGCGCTGCGTCATCGCATGCCGGAGTCGCCGCGCTGGCTGGAGACCGTGGGCCGGCTGGAGGAAGCCGAGCGAACGGTGGCCGCCATCGAGCAGGAGGTCGAGCGCCACACGGGCGGCGTCCTGCCGGCTGTCACCCGAGTGACGAGCCACGAGGCGTTGGCCGCGCCGTTCTCTGCGCTTTTCGCGCCCGGCATGAAAGGCCGGACTTTCGTGGCGGCGCTCACCGCCATTGCGGTGAACGTGTCCCTTTACGGTTTCGTTGCATGGCTGCCGGCGTTCTTCGTCAATGAAGGGCTGAGCATCACGCGCTCGCTCGGGTTCGTGTTCCTCATGTCGTTCGGCGCACCGATGGGGGCCGTCGTTGGCTTCGCGATCGCTGACCGTCTCGGCCGCCGCAGGGCGCTGATCGCCAGCGCGCTGGTTTCGATCGTGCTCGGATACTTCTACGTGCAGATGCGCGACCCCGTTGCCATCTCTGTGATGGGCTTCGCGTTGGTGACCGCGCTCTATACGGTCTGCACGCTCGGTCTGTTCGTCTATATCCCGGAGCTGTTTCCGACCACGCACCGTCTGCGCGGCACCGGCGTGGCAGGCACGTGCGGGCGGGCTGCGTCGATGTGCACGCCTTATCTCGCCGTCCTGCTCTATTCGAACTTCGGGGTATCGGGTGTGGTAGCGATGGTTGCCTGCGTGCTCGTTGCACTGTGTGTCGCGTTGCTCTTCCTTCGCGTCGAGGCGAGCGGTCAGACGCTCGAAGCCGTGTCCGCACCAGGCTTGCAGGAAGAAGCGATCAAACAACCCGACAGCCACCATGCATTTTGATTTCGTCGATCTGCGCTTGCTCACGGCGCTTGGCGAGACAGCCAATCTTGCACGCGCCGCGAGCCTGTGTCACATGTCGGCCCCGGCAGCCAGCAGCCGCCTGAGAAATCTCGAGGACTTTCTGGGCGTGCGGCTGTTGTACAGAACGAGTCAGGGCATGATTCCGACGCCGGCCGGCGAGTGCTTTATCCGTCATGCACTGTTGATGCGTGAACAGGTGGAGCGGCTCGCCGGAGACATCGAGCAGTTCGGCAGCGGGATGACCGGGCACATCCGGGTCTGGACCAACACGACTGCCATTACCGGCGCGCTGCCCGACACGCTAGGCCGTTTTCTTTGCGAGCACGCCCATGTGAACATCGAACTGCGCGAAGCGCCCAGCGACGATATCGTGCGAGGCGTGACCGGCAACCTGGCCGATATCGGCATCGTTGCCGGCAATATCGACGCGGGGCAGCTCGAGATGCTGCCCTACCAGAACGAAAGACTGGTGCTGGTGACCCAGCCGGATCATCCGCTTGCCCAACGTGACGCGGTGAACTTTGCCGAAACGCTGGACAACGATTTTGTCGACCTGCCGGCCTCGAGCGCCATTCACGCCTTCGTTCACCGCGCCGCGGCCGCGCTTGGCAGGGCGCTCAGAATACGCATCGAGGTGGGTTCGTTCGACGCGGCATGCAGGATGATCGCCGCAGGCGCGGGCATAGGGATCGTGCCGGCCTCGGTGGCGTGGAAGCATGCACGCGTGAAGGATATCGTCATGGTCACGCTCAAGGACGAGTGGGCGCAGCGGCGCCTGAACATCTGCGTGCGCAGTGTGGCAGACCTCCCGCTGTTCACCCGCGAACTCGTTGCCATGCTGGCTTCCGATGTCGTGGACTCGACACGGCGCGTGTAGCGGCGATTCATCAAGCGGCGCTTTGCTCCACGCTAGTCGGGCGTTCGACTCGAACAATATCGCGTGAACTGTTCTTCGGACACGGCGAATCCCTTCTGTTTCGCCAGTTCCCAGGGCCGTTCGCAACGTTGCGTCGCCTCACACCACGAATATCCGGCCGAACCGATGCACCCATGCGCATCGCGATCGGCGCCGGGCCTATTCGATGCCGTATTGGATGAAGGATTAGCGCAGGCGGCAAGCGCACTTGCCATGGCAACCGCGGTCAGAAACGCGGGAGAGATGATTTGACGCATAGAGCGTGCCTCCATAAGAGGCACCACCGTATCACGCCTGCCTAAGCGCTCAGAGGCAAGACCCGTTCCGCATTGACTCAAAGCCGAATCGCCCCCCGTTTATTTCGCCACCACTTCTGCGCCGTTGCCTCTAAAATTCCATGACACTGCCGTACCGGAGCACCACCATGGAACGAAAAAAAGCTGAACACATCCTGCTCGAAGCCGACGAGATCGCCGGCCTGGTTCTCAACGGCTTCGACATGACGATGGAAACCGACGCCGGGCGCGCGCTCTACGAACGCACGTTTAACGCCTATATCCACAACGAAATCGGCGACTTGCCCGTTGGCGAGCTGTACGACGCGTTGAACGGTTCGCCCGAAGCCTTTACGGCAACCCTGCCGCAGTAAGCTGGCGAGCCAACCCGCCATCACGAACGGGCCATGCTGCAATCTCGCACGAAATCGCAGCGTGGCCGCATTTCATCGTTACACGTTCACTTCACGTCGAACGCGTAATGACCGGTCGTGCGATGCCCGTCGGCGGCAACCGCGACCCACACCACCGAATACTTCCCAGGCGTCAACGCATTCAGCGCGACCGACATGCGCTTGTTGTTGTTCGCGTCGACCTTGGCCTTTTCGCGAATCACGGACTTGCCCTGCGCGTTTGTCACGTCGATGGAACTGAACGCGGGCTCGAGCCCATCGTCGAAGTCGATCACGACGGCGTCGAGCGTGGCCGGTGCGGTCGACCCCGCGGGCGGTTCCTGATGCTTCGGATAAGCGTGCGCCCAAGCGAGATGGGCGGCGAGCAGCGCGATCGTGGCGACAGCCGTGCGCAATGTAGTGAGTTTCATGGCGAGATTCCTGTGTGAATGAATGGGCTTACTGGAAAAGCGGCTTGCCGATCGTGCGCGGCGCGACATCGTCGAAGAAGATGTGCACCTGCGCGAGAACGCCGACGTGCGAGCCGCTCGCCCGGTTGATCGGTATCTGCGCTTCGATGCCGAGCTGACCGTAGCGGTTCATCCAGATGAAGCCGGGGTTGACGGTCCCGGTCGTTTGTCCCTGGCTGCGCGAGAGGGGCACTTCGACGAGGGGGATGAGGTTCGAAAACGGCTGCGGCAAGCCGAGATCGTGCACGTGCTGTTGCAGGTAGGGCAGGCTGTACTGGAACGTGAAGCCGTAGTCGAACGAATTTGGCTGGCCGCCGCCTGTCGTGAACGACGGGCCCGCTTCGCCGGTGATCGCGATGGGCCGCAGCCACGCGAGCGAGTCGGGCAGGTCGCCCATGCCCTTGCCGGCGAAGATCGTGGGCGAGATCGTCGAGAAGTTGTCGGCAATCGCGCGGCTGCCGGTGCCGCCGAACTCGGCGTTCACGCCCACCGACGTCATGAATTCATGCGCGTCGTTCACATAGAGCAGGTACTTGAGCCCCACGCCGAAGTTGTCGAAGCCGCGCTCGCTCGGGTTGTTCTGCATGACGTAGCCGCCGTCCACGGAGAAGGCGAGCCGCGGCGTGATGAGCTTGTCGTACTCGAAGCTGAAGGTGTTGATGCTTTGGTCGCCGGCATCGCCCGGCACGCGCTGGTGCCCGAATTCGAGGTTGGCTTCGTCGCCTACGCCGGGGTCGTCGACGGAAAGCGTGGAGGGAAAGACGCGGTCGCCCGCGATAGCGTGCGCATGGGCCGCGCACGGTCCGAGCAGCAACGCGCAGCCGATCACGCGGGCGATCATGCGGTTGATTTCGAGGTTGGTCCGATTGAACGCGCGAATGTGTGCAAGCTCGCCCAGCGCCAGGCGGCTGGACGGCGATTGGTCAGACATGAGGTGTCCTGTCGAGGAGCGACGCACGCACGCAAGTTAAAGGGGCTCGCGTGCTGGCCCGGTGACACGCTGGGCGTGTCGTCCGGGATTGGCATGATCGATCCGGTCAGGACAGGGGTGGGGCGCGGGCGTGGATGTGGCTCGCAGGCGCGGCGAGGCGAACGCTTTCGAACTGCGCCTCGATGCGGGCCTGCACGAGTTTGCCAACGACAAACAGGGCGACAGGTACGCCCGAGACGACAGGCAGGTGTGCGAAGAAGCTGCAATAGCCGCAGTCCTGCATGTCGCCCGGCGTGGCGTGCATGCCGGCTTCGCCGCTTGCGCCGTGAATGTGGCGCTCCATCGACGGCATGCCGCAGGGGGCGCGTTCCACCGTGCCTGGCGCCATCTGCATGGCCTGGGCGGCAAGCAGGTGCGAAACCACGGGCGCGAGCGTCGCCATGAGGAGCGCAAGCGTCCCCAGTAGACTGCCCAGCCTGAGATGGAATCGGCGCACGGCGAATGGAAGTGGCAGGAATAGTGCGTGGATTATGCCACGCGAGCCGCCACTCCCGGCGCGCTGCCTGTCAAAGCGTCGCGGCCTCGCACGTTGCGTGCGAGGCCGCGAGGAAGCCAGAGTCAAGCCGGATGCCGCGATTAAGCGCTCAGACCGACCGTGTGACGCAATTCCTGGTAGCTGCGCAAACCCGCAACGCCCAGCTCGCGGCCAATGCCACTCAGGCCGAAGCCGCCCCAGCACACTTGCGGGAAGATCAGTTGCGGGGTGTTGACCCATACGAGCCCGGCGCGAAGCTGCGCCTTGTAGCGTCGCGCGGCCTTTTCGTCCTTCGTCACGACAGTGGCGACCAGTCCGTAGCGCGTATCGTTGGCGAGGGCAATTGCTTCGTCATCCGAACGGAATGATTTCACGCAGGCCACGGGGCCGAAGATCTCGTCGGTCCACAGCACGTTGTCCGCCGCGGGTTCAGCGATGACGACCGGCGCCATGAAGAAACCATCGGCGCAAGCGGCATCGAGCTGACCTGCGAACGCGATCTGTGCGCCGGTTTCGACGCCTTGCGCCACGAGCGCTGCCACGCGCGCGTGTTGCGCGGCGCTGATGAGCGGCCCCATCGCCACGTCGGCGCCCTGCGGCGGCGCGACGACAACCGCTCGCACCGCTGTCTCGAACGCGGCCATGAACTTGCGATACACATTGTCGTGCACGAGTATGCGCGCCGTTGCCGAGCACATTTGCCCTGCGTTCGCGAACGCGCCACCCACCGCGAGCGAGACGGCTTGCACCACGTCCGCGTCTTCGCGCACGATCAGCGCGGACTTGCCGCCCAGTTCGAGCGTGAGGCGCTTCATGTCCTGCGCGGCGGCCTGCATGACCTTGCGGCCCGACGCCGTGCTGCCCGTGAACGAGATCTTGTCGACGAGCGGGTGCGTCGTCAGCCATGCGCCGACTTCGCCGCCACCGTTGACCACGTTCACGACCCCATCGGGCACGCCCGCTTCGTTCACGATCTCGGCGAGCATATGCTCGGTGGGCGAGGTGAGTTCCGAAGGCTTGATGACGACCGTACAGCCCGCGGCCAGCGCCGGTGCGAGTTTCCATGCGGTCGTGACCATCGGGAAATTCCACGGCACGATCAGCGCCGCAACGCCAACCGGTTCGTGCATGCGTTCAGCGAGGAGCGCGTCGTCCGGCAGCGCGACCGGTTCGGCCGCGAACATCGACGCGTCTTCGCACAGGCCCGCGTAGTAGTTGAACGTCGCGATGGCGTCGCTCACGTCGAGGTCCGCTTCGAACGGCGGCTTGCCGCTCACCTGCATCTGCATGGCGGCGAGGCGCGCGCGGTCGGCCTCCAGCAATTCGGCGATCTTGCGCAGCAGCTTGCCGCGCGCGGCGGGCGTCGTGTGGCGCCAGGCGATCAGCGCATCGTGCGCGGCGTGCACGGCGCGATCGACCATTTCGGCCGTGGCGTGCTCCTGCCAGCCGATGGTTTCGCCCGTGGCCGCGTTGCAGATGCGCGAGCACACTTCGCGGTCCGTCGCGCAGAAGGTTGTGCCCGCAATCATCGCGGCGGGCAGCACAAAGGCCTCGCCGTCGATCTGACGTTCGGTATTCGTAGCCATGATGTTTCTCCTCGCGCCCTAGCGGTAAGCCACACCGGGCATGATGCAAAGCATTTCGTAGGCGAGATTCGCGCCCACGAGCGCGGTCGTGCCGGCCTGGTCGTACGGCGGCGAGACTTCGACGAGATCGGCGCCCACCACGTTGAGCCCCTTCATGCCGCGCACGATTTCGAGGCCCTGCTGCACGGTGAGGCCGCCCACTTCGGGCGTGCCGGTGCCGGGCGCGAAAGCGGGATCGAGTCCGTCGATATCGAAGCTCAGGTACACGGGCGTGTCGCCCACGCGTGCGCGCACTTCTTCCATGAGCGGCGCAAGCGAGCGGTTCCAGCAGGCCTCGGCCTGCACGACGGTAAAGCCCTGCTTGCGGCACCAGTCGAAATCTTCGGCGTGATAGCCGGTGCCGCGCAGGCCGATTTGCGTGACCTTGTCGCATTGCAGGAGGCCATCTTCAACGGCGCGGCGAAACGGCGTGCCGTGCGCGATCTTCTCGCCGAACATGGTGTCGTTCACGTCGGCGTGAGCGTCGATATGAACGACGGCAACCTTGCCGTACTTCTTGTGCAGCGCGCGCAGGATCGGCCATGCGATCGTGTGGTCGCCGCCGAGCGTGATCGGGCGACAGCCGGTCTCGACAATGCGGTCGTAGGCGGCTTCAATCAGACGAATCGAATCCTTCAGGTCGTACGGGTTCGTTGCGACGTCACCGATATCGGCCACCTGCAGCGAATCGAACGGCGCCGCGCGTGTGGCCATGTTGTACGGCCGCAGCAGCACGGATTCCGAACGGATCTGGCGCGGCCCGAAGCGCGCGCCGGAACGGTTCGAGGTGCCGATATCGAGCGGCACGCCCACGAAGCAGACGTCGAGGCCCTCCGTGGTTTCGGCCTGCGGCAGGCGCATCATCGTGGCGATGCCGCCGAATCGGGGCATCTCGTTGCCGCCGAGCGGCTGGTTGAACTGGCGCTCCATCTGGTGTGTCTCCGATCGTTAGAGTCAAATCGATCGGACGATGGTAGGGGAGATCCCGCGCCGCCAAATATTGAAGTTGAGATGTTTACATCGATGGAGGTCGATGTATGCAAGCCCTTAATCAGGCAAACGCTGCGGGTAAATCCTGGGACTGGAAGCGGCGGCTACACCGCGGCATGGCCCCACGCGATCAACTCGCGCTTGGTGCGCACGCCCAGTTTCGCGAAGGCGCGCTTCACGTACGACTCGGCGGTGGCCACCTGCACGCCCAGGATTTGCGCGGCCTCGGGCACGGTCTTGCCCGTGATGAGGTGCGCACAGGTTTCGTATTCGCGTTTGGAGAGGCGCACATGGTCTGCCGCAATACGCGCGTCGAACTGCGCGAGCGGATGCATGAATGGCGCCGCATGGGCAATGAGCCGGGCAGCGCTCGTGGAGGCGTGCAGTTCGAGCAGCGGAAACAGAAACTCGCTCACGCTGCGAAAGCGGTTCATTTCCACGAGCGTAAACGGCGGTTCGCGCAGCCCGCGTTCGAGCGCGATGGAGTCCTGAGCGTGGCGCGTGCCGCGTGCGAGCACGCATTCGTGGGCAATGCGCGCTTCGTCGAAGAGCCGCTGGCGGAACTCGCCCGGCGGGATCGCGCCGATGTCGCGCACGACCAGCATGGTGCCGAGCTTGCCGCGAATGCCCGCGAAAAGCGGATCGCTTTCGTAGAAGCGGTCGTAATAGAGCGTCATCACGTCGGAAATCGCGCCGGAATCCATTCCGACCCCGCCACTGCCGATCCATTCGCAGCGATAGCCCGTTGGCATCGTGCTGTCCGCGCGCGAACGCTCGATATGCACGACGTTGACGGGCACGACCTCGTTCACGAGCAGCGTGAGGCGCGGCACGAAATCGGGCGTGCCGACGGCCTCGATCACATTGCCGAGGGTCTTGAACGAGAGCGGAAAATTCGGTTGATCGCGGTTGAGCGGGGGTACGTTGAGCAGCATGGCGCGCCCCTTCGTGAAGGCTGAATCATTATAGCTGAAGGGGTTAGGCCGCCAAAAATGCGGGGCTCGGGCAGCAAAACACCGCTTGCCCCCCCTGAGGGGGGGCATACCGCCGCCGCGCCAGTCGGTAACTTTGGCAGCACTCAATCAAAACAACCGGAAGTGACGCAAATGAGCAAACTGATTCAGGACATCGTGCCGCTGGGCGCTGGCATCGGCGAATTCACCAAGCTGGAATACGGCATGGACGAAAGCGACTGGCGCGCAACCGTCGGCAAGAACAATAACTACGTGATCGGCTGGTGGGAAGGCAAGGTCGGCGCCGTGGATTTCCCGGCCACGACCGCAGACGAAGCGGTATGGCTCGTGGAAGGCAAGATCGCCCTGACCGACGCGAACGGCGGCCGCAAGGAATTTGCGGCGGGCCAGGGCTATCTCCTGCCCGCAGGCTTTGCAGGCCGCTGGGAAACGATCGAAGACGCGAAGAAGTTCTACGTCGTGCTCGAACAAGCCTAAGGAACCAGGCGAGCCGCCTCCCGCGCGAGGCGGCGCAGTTTACCCGATCCTTTATCCCGATCCGTGCAGTGAAGACCATCATGAGTACCCCTGCAGAAGTTGAAGTCGCATCGCCCCCGCCCGTCACGCTCAGCGTGCAAGAGGCGCTTTCGCGCACGCGGTTCTTTCCGTACTGGCTCGACAACCCCGCCGAACCGCCGACGGAACCGAAGCTCACCGCCAACGTGGAGGCCGACCTGCTGATCGTCGGCGGCGGCTTCACGGGGCTCTGGGCCGCGGTGCAGGCCAAGGAGCAGATGCCGCATCTGAACGTCGTGCTGATCGAGGCGGGCAAGGTCGCGCACGGTGCGTCGGGCCGCGCGGGCGGCATCATTTCGACTTCGGTGATGCATGGCTTGCCCAATGCCGTACGGGTATTCCCCAACGACATTGCGCAGCTCGAAGAATTCGGCCATCACAATCTCGATGGTTTCGAGGAAACGCTCAAGCGCTACGGCATCGACGCCGACATCGAATGGAACGGCGAAATGACCGTTGCAGTCGATCCCGAGCATATCGAGCATTTGCAGGGCGACTACGACCTCCACAAACGCTACGGGCACGATGTCGTGCTGCTCGATAGCGAAGCGACGCGCGAGCAACTCGATTCGCCGTTGTTCGCGGGCGCGCTGTGGTCGCGCAATCGCAGCGGTATCGTGCATCCGGCCAAGCTGGCATGGGGTCTGAAGCGCGCGGCGCTTTCGCTCGGCGTGAAGCTTTACGAGCACACGCCGCTCATCGACGTGATCGACGAAGGCCAGACCGTGTACGTGAAGACGCCCGAGGGCAGCGTGCGCGCGCCGCGCGTGGTGTTCGGCAGCGGCACGGCGAAGGTCGGCATTCCCGATATCAACCGGCGCGTGCTGCAGGTGCGCGACCACGTGCTCGCCACCGAGCCGCTCACCGACGAGCAACTCGCGCGCATCGGCTGGAAGAATCGCCAGGGCATTTACGACACGCGCACGCAGCTCAATTACTTCCGCCTCACGAAGAACAACAACATCATCTTCGGCGGTCTCGTGAGCTATCACTTCGACGGCGATCCGAATCCCCCGCAGGACGAGAAGGCCGAGACCTACTACCGGCTCGCGCAGGCGTTTTACCGCACCTTCCCGCAGCTTGCTGACGTGCGCTTCTCGCATGCGTGGGGCGGCCCGATCGACTACTGCTCGCGCGGCTCCGTGTTCGCAAAGCGCTATCTGAACGACAAGGCCGTTTTCGTGGCGGGTTACACGGGCTTTGGCGTGGCGGCGAGCCGCTTCGGCGCCTTCATGGGCCTGAATATCCTGTTCGATCGCAACAGCCCGGAACGTGCGCTCGATATCGCCAACCAGAGCCCCACTTATATTCCGCCAGAGCCGGTGCGCTGGCTGGCCGCCAAGGTCACGTTCCATGCGTTCGACGGCGCCGACGCCGAAGGCGGCTGGAAGCGCGCGTGGATCAAGGGCATCAAGGCGATGGGCTTTCCCATGTGAGTGTGTAGCGCCATGTTCTCCAATACCTCCGATCTCGACCTGCGCCTGATCCGCGTGTTTCTCGCCGTGGTGGACGCGCGCGGCATCACGGCGGCCGAAGCCACGCTAGGCGTGCGGCAATCCACCATCAGCACGCAACTCTCCGCGCTCGAAGCGCGCGTGGGCTTCAAGCTCTGCGAGCGCGGGCGCGGCGGCTTTCGCCTCACTTCAAAGGGCGAACGCTTCGTGCCTTCGGCGCGCGCGCTCGTTGCGGCCACAACCGATTTCGTGGCGCGCGTGCGCGATATCGACCGCAAGCTCGTGGGCACGCTCGGCATTGGCCTGATCGGCCAGGCTTCGCATGTCGAGAATGCGCGGCTTGCGGAGGCGATCGGCGCGTTTCGCAAACGCGATCAGGCTGTGCGCTTCACGATGAAGGTCGCGGCGCCCCAGGAGCTCGAGGAAAGTCTCGTCAACAACCAGCTCGACATTGCGATTGGCTACTTCTGGCATCGCGTGGCGGGGCTCGACTACACCGAGCTGTTCAGCGAGCGCCAGGTGCTGTGCTGCGGGCGCGGGCATGCGCTGTTCCACAGCGCACCGCATGTGAACGTGGACGACCTGCGCGCGCACGACTGGGTCTGGCGCAGCTATCCGATACCGGAAGAGCTTGCAGGTATTGGCGACCGGCAGGTGACGGCGATTGCCGACAGCATCGACGCGGCCACGGTCCTGATCCTCTCGGGCAGCCATATCGGCTATCTGCCCGCGCATCACGCCGAGCCGTTCGAGCAGCGTGGCCTCATCCGGGCGCTTGGGCGCGCCACGTTCGGCTTCGACGTGCCGATGCATCTGGCCGTCAAGCGCAGCGCCGCGGAAAAGCCCATCGTGCGCGCGTTCTGCGACGATCTGCTGAACGTCTATGGTCAGCATGCCGCCGTGCCCGAATCGCTGGTTGAATGAGAGATGCGGTGCGCGCCATACATTGGCCGCGCATGATGTAAACGTATGGAATGCAGAATAATTAGCCTGCTCTGATCGATTAAAGTGGGCGAGAGACGTTGATAGTGCGTTGACCGGTTGCTTGCATACACAACCGGATCGGCGTGGCAAGGAGTGAGACAATGAGCGACAACAGCATTACCCAGATCGAAACATTCGGTTTCGAGCGTATTCCCGATGCGTCGCGTTACGCGCGGCCCATCGATCTTTTCAGGCTGCTGTTCGGCGGCTGCAATACCTTCTCCACCTCGGTGCTGGGCAGTTTCCCGGTGCTAGTGGGCCTTTCGTTCAAGGCAGGCGTGTGGTCCATCTTGCTTGGCGTGCTGGCCGGCACCTGCATTCTCGCGCCCATGAGCCTGTTTGGCCCGCGCAACGGCACGAGCGATCCGGTTTCGTCGGGGGCGCACTTCGGCATACACGGGCGCATCGTGGGCTCGTTCCTCGCGCTGCTTACGTCGATTGCGTTCTTCGCGCTCGCCGTCTGGAGTTCGGGCGATGCACTGGTCGGCGGCGCGCACAACATGGTCGGCGTGCCGGTCAACACCTGGACGCTCGGCTCGGCCTACATGGTGTTCGCCGTGCTCGTGGTGGTCGTGTGCATCTACGGCTTTCGCTTCATGCTGTGGGTGAACAAGATTGCCGTGTGGGCCGCGAGCCTCATGTTCGTGGTGGGCGCCTTCGCGTTCGCGGGCGCGTTCGATCCGGGCTACGCCGGCACGCTGCACGAGGGCGGCGCGGGCTTCTGGGTGGCGTTCGTGAGCGCGGTGCTCGTTGCGTTGAGCAATCCGGTGTCGTTCGCCTCGACGCTCGGCGACTGGGCGCGCTACATTCCGCAGCACACGCCGCGCCGCCGCATCATGGGCGCTGTATTTGCCGCGCAGATCGCCACATTCGTGCCGTTCTTCTTCGGCCTCGTCACGGCCACGCTCATTGCGACGAAGGCGCCGAGCTATATCGCCTCGAACGATTATGTGGGCGGGCTGCTGGCTGTGTCGCCACGCTGGTTCCTGTTGCCTACCTGCCTTATTGCGATCATCGGCGGCATGTCGACGGGCACGACCGCGCTGTACGGCACCGGCCTCGACATGTCCAGCATGTTCCCGAAGCTGCTGAACCGCGTGCGTGCGACCATGCTGATCGGCACGCTCGCTATCGGCTTCATCTTCGTCGGACGCTTCGCGTTCAATCTCGTGGAAAGCGTCTCGACGTTCTCCACGCTGATCTGCACGTTCAGCTGCCCGTGGATGGCGATCATGGTGATCGGCTTCCTCACGCGCCGCGGGCACTATCTCGCAGACGACCTTCAGGTCTTCAATCGCGGCGGCCGCGGCGGGCACTACTGGTTCACGCACGGCTGGAATCTGCGCGCGATGGGCGCCTGGTTGCCGGCGGCGTTCCTCGGTCTTTCGTTCGTGAATCTGCCGGGGCAATTCATCGGTCCGCTCGGCTCGCTGGCGGGTGGGCTCGATCTGAGCGTGCCGGTTTCGCTCGCGGTGGGCGGCATGATCTACGTCGTACTGCTCACGATCTTCCCCGAGCCGGACGCCGTGTATGGCCGGGAAGGGCGGCGCTTCGTGCGCGGCGGCGCGCGCGCTCATGCCGCTGCGCCGGTTCATGCGCCACGCAGGCACGAAGCGCAGACTGCCAGCGCGGTGCGCGAACTGCAGCGCAGCCCGGAGTACGCCGAGTAAGTCGGGAAGCACGGGCCGCTTCGCTGGCGGCCCGTGCGCGCAGACCGGGTAAGATCACGGCTTTTGCACATCGTGCAAGGAGACGATCTTGCTTCGTTCACTCGCAAGGGTCTGTGCCGGCGCAGTGCTCGTCGCCGTCGCGCTGAACCGTCCCGCCATTGGCGCAGAAGCCGAAATCGCGACCGGCAGCGACGCTCGAATACGCGAAGCCGCGCTCGCGTTCATGCGCGAGAACGGTATTCCCGGTCTCGCGATCGGGGTCGCCGTGAACGGCGCGGCGCGCTTCTACAACTTTGGCGTCGCGTCGAAGGAAACCGGCGCGCCCGTCACGAACGAAACGCTCTTCGAACTCGGGTCGATCAGCAAGACCTTCGCCGCAACGCTTGCCGGTTGGGCGCAGGTGAACGGCAAGCTCGCGCTCGATGCGCCAGTGAGCACGTATTTGCCCGACATGCGTGGCACGCCGTTTGGCGCGCTTACGCTGATCAATCTCGGCACGCACACCGGTGGCGGCTTCCCGCTGCAGGTGCCCGAAGAAGTCACAAACGACGCGCAGCTGATGGCGTGGCTCAAGGCATGGCGCCCGCGCTATCCGGCGGGCACGCAGCGCACCTATGCGAACCCGAGCATCGGCATGTTCGCGCGCATCACGGCGCAGCAGCTCGGCATGAGCTACGCAGACGCCGTGGAGAAAACACTCTTTCCGAAGCTGGGGCTGGCGCACACGTTCATTCGCGTGCCCGACGGGGAGCGTGCCGCCTATGCGCAGGGCTACAACAGCAAGGATACGCCTGTGCGCCTGAACCCCGGCGTGCTCGCCGACGAAGCCTACGGCGTGAAATCGGATACGCGCGACATGCTGCGCTTTCTCGAAGCGAACATGGGCGAGCTCGAAGTGGAGCCGGAATTGCAGCGCGCGCTGGAGGCCACGCATGTGGGCTATTTCCGCACGGGCCCGTACGTTCAGGACCTCGTATGGGAGCAGTACGCGCAGCCGGTGAGCCTGAATGATCTCGTGCAGGGCAACGCGAACTTCATGGTGCTGGAGGACAATCCGGCCACGGCGTTGATCCCGCCGCTGCCGCCGCAGGCCGATGTGTTGCTCGACAAGACGGGCGCGACCAACGGATTCGGCGGCTATCTCGCGTTCGAGCCCGCGCGCAAGACGGCCATCGTCATTCTTGCCAACCGCAATCACCCCACCGAATCGCGTGTGCGGTTTGCGTACCGCGTGCTGGAACTGGTGCAGGGCGCGTCTGCGCAGTGATCCGCAGTGATCCGCGGTGAGCGAGCGCGCGTGCGGCCTCAGGCCGAATCGCTCGTCGCCCGGGCGGCTCGGCTGGCGGGCGCATTCGTGCTGGTCACGGGCTCGTCGTTTGCGGGCAGCCCGCTCACCGCCGCCGTGAGCCCGCGACCGCCCGGGTTGTTGCGCAGCGTGAACGTCAGGCCCTGACGCTGCGCGATGCGCGCCACGATCGACAGGCCAAGCCCGCTGCCGGTGCCCTGGGCATGATCGCCGCGAAAGAAGCGGTCGAGCACGCGTTCGAGATCGCCTTCGGGAATTCCGGGCCCGTTATCGATGACTTCGAAGCCGAGCGTGTCCTGCGAGCGCGTGAGCAGGAGATCGATCTTGCCGCCGGCTGGCGTGTAGCGGATCGCGTTGTCGAGCAGGTTGTTCAGCAGCGTGTTCAGTCCGTGCGCGTCGGCGCTCACGTTGCAGATGGACTCGGGTGTCACGGGCGGCCGCGATTCGAGGCCGAGGTCGATGCCTTTTTCCTCCGCGAGCAGCGAGAAGTCGCCGATGGCCTGCTCGCCCAGCCGCCGCAGGCTCACGATCGTGGCGGGCGCGCTCGCCTGCGCATCTTCGCGCGCGAGCGTGAGCAGTTGCTGCACGAGGCGTATCGTCCGGTTCAGGCGGGTTTGCATGCGCTCGAGCGTGCGCGGCTCGCCGTTCAGCGTGCCGTCGTGCAGCGCCGCCTGCCATTGCAGCTTGAGCGCGGCGAGCGGCGAGCGCAGCTCGTGCGCAGCGTCGGCGATGAAGGTGCGCTGCGCCTGCGAGGCCGCGTTCAAGCGGTCCAGCAGATCGTTGAGCGCGACGACGAGCGGGCGCAGCTCGACGGGCACCGAACCGTCGAGGCGCAACGGCTCCAGCGCATGCGCCGAGCGCGCAGCGAGCAGCGCCGACAGCGCGCGCACCGGTGCGAGCCCGCGCGTCACCACGAACAGCACGAGCACGATCGCCACCGGCACGAGCAGCGCGAGCGGCCACAACGTATGCAGCGCGAGGTGCAGCGCCAGCGAATCGCGCACGGAAATGGGCTGTGCGACCTGAACGAAGCGTTCCGGCTGCTCGATGCCGTACACGCGCCAATGCACTTCGTCGTCTTCGATCGTACGAAAGCCCGTGGACTGGCGCGGCAGGACAGGCGTTTCCTGCGAGCGGTAAATCAGCTTGCCTTCGCGGTCCCAGATCTGGATGAGAATGCGGTCGTCGGCGATCTCGTCGAAGCCGGGGCTGGACTGCTCGACCTCGCGCGCCGTTGCGACGTTCGCGGGCATGGAAAGCGCCACGGCATGCAGCTCGTAATCGAACAACTCGCCCGCTTCGTCGCGCGCCGTGTGAAAAATGCCGTAGCCCGCCACCAAGGAAGCGGCCGCGAAGCCGCAGATGAGCCAGCCCAGCAGGCGGCGGCGGATGGAATTCATTCCGGTCTCTTGAGCCGATAGCCCACGCCGCGCACGGTCACGATCTGGTCGGTGCCGATCTTGCGGCGCAAGCTGTGCACATGCACCTCGATCGCGTTGCTGCCGACTTCCTCGCCCCAGCCGTACATGCGCTCTTCGAGTTCGGCCTTCGTGAATACGCGCGCGGGCTGTTCGATGAGCACGCGCAGCAGCGCGAATTCGCGCGGCACGAGCGCGACGCTCTCGCCGTCTTTCGTCACTTCGTGCGCGGCGGGGTCGAGCGAGAGGCCGCTGTGCGTGTAGACCGGCTGCTTCTGGCCCGTGCGGCGGCGTAGCATGGCGCGCGTGCGGGCGGCCAGTTCGTCGAGATCGAAGGGCTTGATCAGGTAGTCGTCGGCGCCGGCGTCGAGCCCGGCGATGCGGTCCGTGACCGAGTCGCGCGCGGTCAGGATCAGCACGGCCGCTTCGCCGCCCTTGCGGCGATAGCCGTTGAGGACCTCGATGCCGTCTTTCTTCGGCAGACCGAGATCGAGCAGCACGAGGTCATACACGTCGTTGTCGAGCGAAAGCTCGGCTTCCCGCCCGTCGCGCGCCCAGTCGACGGCATGACCCTCGCGGCGCATCGAGTCGAGCACCGTTTCGGCAATCATTTCATCGTCTTCCACCAGCAACAGGCGCATCGCTCGCTCCCCTTATTCCAGCCTTACATTGTCGCTCATCCCGGCTTAACCGGTGCTTAAGCGTCACGCGAGGGGAGCGCCCGGCAATCAGTCGAGGAGTTTCAGCACATCGTCGTAGAGCGCGCGCGGCACCTTCACGCCGTGGCGTTCGCTGCGCCCGCGCGCCTCGAACCGGCGCTGCGACGGCAAGCGCGCGCCCTGCGCCGTGATGGCGGCGAAGAGCCGCTCTGCACGCGCCTGGCCGGCTGCATAGCCGTCGCCGCCAAAGCGCCTGGGGTCGATCGCAATGACGAGCTCGCCGTGGCAAGGGCTCGCACCCGCGCCGCCGTCGAAGGCCTGCGACTCCATGCTCGTGAGGTCGCCGATCAGCGCGCCCGCAAGCAGCTCGATCATGGCCGCGAGCGCCGAGCCCTTGTGGCCGCCGAACGTTTGCATCGCGCCGTCCAGCGCGGCGCGCGCGTCGGTGGTGGGCTGGCCGTCGGAATCGACCGCCCAGTGCGGCGGAATGGGTTTGCCCTCGCGCGCGTGCAGTTCGATGTCGCCGCGCGCAATGGCGCTCGTGGCGAAGTCGAACACGAACGGCAGACCGCCTTCGCGCGGCCACGCAAACGCGAGCGGATTCGTGCCGAACACGCCGGTCGTGCCGCCCGCCGGTGCAACCCAGCTATGGCTCGGGTTCATCGCGATGCCCACGAGCCCTTGCGCTGCGATGGCTTCGACCTCGGGCCACAGCGCCGAGAAGTGAAAGCAGTGGTTGATGGTCATCGCCGCGATGCCCTGGCTGCGCGCTTTCTGCGCGAGCGCGGGCAGGCCGGTTTCGAATGCGAGCAGCGAGAAGCCATAGTGCGCGTCCACGGCCAGCACGCCGGGCGCAATATCGCGCAGCGTGGGCTCGGCGCGCGCATCGACCTTGCCGCTCTTGAGCGAACGCGCGCAAACGAGCAGGCGATAAATGCCATGCGAGTGGCATTCGTCGCGCTGGCCTTGCGTGATGACGCGCGCGATCGCATCGGCATGCGCCTCGGACATGCCGTGCCGCAGCAGCACGTTGCGCGAGAGCGTGAAGACTTCGTCGAGTGTGAGGACGACCGGTTCGGGTGCGTCGTTCGTGACGGTGCTGGACATGGCATCCCGTGTAAAAAGACAAACCGGGCCAATGTGGCCCGGTTTCGGTGATCTGGAAAAAGCGCTGGAGAGAGGCGTGCTTACATCAGTTTATAGACCGACGTCCGGCAGGGCGGGACGCGTAGCGAGCGCCTTCTCGACCACGGCCTTCACGTGCGCGAGCGCCTCGCCTTCGAGCGGCAGGCGCGGGGGACGCGTGACTGCGCTGCCGCGGCCGACCAGCTCTTCGCACAGCTTGATGCACTGCACGAGGTCGGGACGTGCGTCGAGGTGCAGCAGCGGCATGAACCAGCGATACAGCGCGAGCGCTTCGTCAAAGCGTTTTTGCTTCGCAAGACGGAAAAGCGTTTCGCCTTCCTTCGGGAACACGTTCGACATGCCCGAAACCCAGCCTTGCGCGCCCACGGCCACGCTTTCGACCACCACGTCGTCGAGGCCCGCGAACAGCACGAAGCGGTCGCCCACGGCATTGCGTAGATCGATGAAGCGGCGCGTATCGCCCGACGAATCCTTGAAGCAGACGATATTTTCGCAATCCTGAAGAGCGATCAGGATGTCGGGCGTGACGTCGTTCTTGTAGATCGGCGGATTGTTGTAGACCATCACCGGCACGTCGGTGCTGGAGGCTACGGCGCGGAAATGCGCGGCCGTTTCGTGCGGCTTGGAGGAATACACGAGCGCCGGCATGACCATCACGCCGTCCACGCCCACGCGTGCCGCTTCCTTCACGGTTTGACGCGCGAACTCGGTGGTGAATTCGGCAATGCCCGCGATCACCGGCACCTTGCCGCCGGCGGCGTCGCGCGCGGCTTCGA
The DNA here is from genome assembly GCF_905220165.1 of Paraburkholderia sp. J10-1. NCBI lineage: Bacteria > Pseudomonadati > Pseudomonadota > Betaproteobacteria > Burkholderiales > Burkholderiaceae > Paraburkholderia > Paraburkholderia sp. J10-1. Next base: position 813,404 of record NZ_CAJMYW010000002.1, read on the forward strand.
TCACGGCAATCTTTTCATGCGTCGCGAGCGAGGTGTTCTCGCCGACGGTGCCGCACACCACGAGGCCCGACACGCCGTCCTTGACGAGATTGCTCACCACCCGGTGCGTGGCGTCGATATCGACCGAGAAGTCCGCCTTGAACTGCGTGCTGACGGCGGGAAACACCCCGCTCCACTGGATAGCGCTCACTGTGACTCACTCCTTGAATGCGTAGCGGCTCGCGCCGCGGTACGTGTTGAATGTGAGTGCAGTATCGCTGTCCAAATCGTTTGGCGCTTGGGGCCTTTCGTGCTTCAAAAAGACGAAATCTGCATAGTCGGGCGTGGCCTGGGGAGAACCCTGGCCTGCACACGCGACGCTTAGGCGCCGGGCGTCTGCGCGCTGGCGGGCGCTTGCAGCAACGCGCGATACTGGCTTGGCGTCACGCCCACGGTGGCCTTGAATTGCCGCGTAAACGCGCTGTGATCGTTATAGCCGCATTGCGTGGCGATGTCGGTGATACTCAGGTCGCTCGCAAGCAGCACGGAGGCCGCGTCCAGGCGCGTTTTCAGCAGCATCTGGCGCGGCGTGAGGTGAAAGATCTTGTGAAAGTAGCGCTCGATCTGCGCCACCGACATGTTGATGAGCTTCGCCAGGTGCGCGAGCTTGAGCGGTTGCGCATAGTTGTCCTGGATGTACTTGGCGGCGACCGCGAGCCGCTGGTAAGCGGGATGCGTGCCCTCGGCGGCCTGCAGGTCGCGCGAAATGCCCGCCACGCCCAGCACGCGGCCGCGCGCGTCGTGCAGCGGGACTTTCGAGGTGAGGCACCAGCCCGGTTGCCGGCCCGGATACAGGTGCAGTTCGAGCTGGTCGATGAGACTGCTGTCCAGCCGCACCACGGCCTGGTCCTGCGCGGTGTAGCTGTGGCCGAAGCGGGACGGGAAAACCTGCTCGGCCGTCTTGCCGAGCAGCGCGCGTTTGTCCTTGAAGCCGCAGCGCGCGGCGAGCGTGGTGTTCGCGATCACGTAGCGCGCCTCGTCGTCCTTCACGAAGAACACCACGTCGGGCATGGCGTCGAACAGCGGCTCGAGCATGGTGAAATGCGCGACCATCTGCGCAAACGTGGCGTTTTCGAGGGCGGCGGGCAGGACCAGTTCGGGCATCGCGTGGCGCTTGGGGCGGGATCGGCAGAAAACTCCATTGTGCCGATTTGCGCGCGCCCGCGCATCTGCAACAAAAAACGTGTGCGGTGCTTTTTCCGCGCTAAGGCGTCGTTTCCGCGTGCAGCAACGTGTCGATGCGCGCGGGCGAGAAGGGCGGGCGCTGGCTGTTTTGCGGCCAGCCGAAGCAGAACGCCGCCGCTTCGCCGCAAATCTTGCCCTGGCAGGGGCCCATGCCGCAGCGCGTCTGCAGCTTGGCGTCGCGCCACGACGCATGGCGGGCAACGTCGCGATACGCGACGTCCTCGCACCGGCAAAACACGGTGTCGGGCTGCGGGAGCGCGCGCAACGCGGGAGCGAGTTCGAACGCCGCGTGCAGGCGCTCGGCGAAACGGCGGTAGCGTTCACGCCCGGCGAACAGCTGCCGGGCGTTCGTGTTGTCCCCGAGCGCGGCGTATGCGGCGATGCGGCCTTCCACCGCCGCGAGTTCCATGCCGCCCACGCCCGTGCATTCGCCAGCCGCGTAGATGGCTTCGGCGCAGGTCTGTTGCCATTCGTTCACGGCGATGGCGGGAGCGTTGGCGTGGGTGTCCAACTTGCAACCGAGCGCTGCGCCGACGCCCGTATTGGGCACGAGGCCATAGGCGCACGCGAGCCGGTCGCAATCGACCAGTATTTCGTTGTTGCCGCGGCGCACGCGCACCTGCGTCACGCGCGTAGTGCCGATTGCCTCGCTCACGTAGGCATCGCACCAGTAAGGCGTGGCGCGCAGATCGAAGCGCATGCGCAGCGCCTGAGCGAGTTTCGCGGGCGTATGGACGAGGCCCGCCGCGAAGCGGCGCACCGCTTGCGGCGGCGCCTGTTCGACGATGGCGGCGATCGTCGCGCCATGCTGGCGCGCGGTCAAGGCGGCGGCCCAGAGCAGCGGCCCGCTGCCCGCGATCACGATCCGCTCGCCGCGCACGGGCATGCCCCCCTTGATGAGCGCCTGCAAGCCGCCCGCGCCGGTGACGCCCGGCAAAGTCCAGCCGGGATAGGGCAGGAAGCGTTCGCGCGCGCCCGAAGCGACGATGAGCTTGTCGTAAGCGAGCGTGAGCGCCCGGTCGGGGCTTTCCGCGAGCAGTTGTCGCCCTGGCAGCGCTTGCACGATGCGGGTTCCGCTTAGCAGCGTGACGTTCGCTCGTGCGGCGAGGGCATCGAGCAAGGCGCGTGCGGGGCCCGTGGCGCGATGGCTGGGACCCTGACGCCAGATCTGGCCGCCAGGCAGCGCATTGTCATCGACGATGCCTACGCTCGCGCCCGCCTCTGCGGCGATACGCGCGGCGTTCAATCCAGCCGGTCCGGCGCCGATGATCAGGATATCGAACTTCATGGCGCTGCATTCCCGGTAACGACGTTCATGCCCGCGAGGCAAACCGTCTGGCATGCGAGCCGATGCGGCACGCCGTCGATGGTGACGCGGCATTCCTGGCAGATACCCATGCCGCACAACGGCCCGCGCAGCGCGCCGGTTACCGAACGCCGCGTGACGAGCGCAGCGTGCCGTGCCTGTGCAGCGATGGCGATGGCTGCTGCCACCGAACTGCCTGGCGCGACGCTCACCTGGTATTCGTCAATCGTCAACGTCGTGCTGGTTTCAGACATGCACAGCCCCTTGGGCAGCGAAGCGCGCGGGGAGATACGGCGTCGCGTCGATCTCGGCGGGGCGTCCGAGTATTTGCGCGGCAATCAGCTTTGCGGTGCCGAGCGCTGTGGTGACGCCAAGGCCCTCGTGTCCGGTGGCGAGCCACGTGGACGGATGGCTGTCATCATCGGCGAACGAGGCAGCGGGGCCGATCAGCGGCATGCCGTCGCTCGATGCGGGGCGAAAGCCCGTCCATGCACGAATCGCGTTGAGCGTGGGCAATTGCGGCAGATATTCGGCGGCGCGGCGCAGCATGCGCGCGAGAATCGCAGGCTCGACGGCGGGGTCCGTGCTGTCGAACTGGCGCGACGAGCCGATCAGCAATTGCCCGGTTGGCCGCGGCTGCACGTTGAACGCAACGGAGGTTCCGCTCGCGTTGTGCGCGCTCTTGATATAGCCGAGTTCGAGAATCTGATGGCGAATCGTGCCGGGGTAGCGGTCGGTAATGAGCAGGTGGCCCTTCTTGGCCTGTAGCGGCAGGCGCGGCAGTAAATCGAGCGCTTGCAGGCCGTTCGCGACGAGAACCGCACCCGCGCCGATGACCTCGCCATCGGCGAGATGCACGCCCGCGCGGTCGATACGCGTGACTTGCGTTTGCGTGCGGCAGGTAATGCGTCCGCTAACCGGTTGTTCGAGCAACCATGTTGCTACGGCAGGCGCGTACACCACAGCGTCGTTATCGACGATCATGCCGCCTACCAGGCCATGGCGCAGGCCCGGTTCGGCTTCGCGCAACTGGTGCACGTCGAGCATCGAGCACGCCACGCCTTGCTGATGCAACGCCTGCTGGCGCGCTTGCGCGAGCGCCAGTTCCTCGTCGTCGGCAGCGACCCAGAGCGTGCCGCAGCGCAAGAACGCATGGCGTTCGTCGAGCCGCGGAGCGAGCGCGTGCCACAGCGCCAGCGACCACGCGCTCAGGGCGAATTCGGCGGGCGTGTCGTCCATTACGACGAGGTGGCCCATACCGGCTGCTGTCACGCCGCCGCCCACGCCCGCGCGCTCGATCACCAGCACATTCAGGCCCTGCGCCGCGAGTTCATGCGCGCATGCCGCGCCCACGATGCCCGCGCCGATTACGACAACATCGACGGCAACATCGTGTTGACCGCTCGAACCTTGCATCACGCGGGAATGCCCCACGCGAACGGATCGTCGTCGGCGAAAATCAGTTTGGACTCCGCGCTAATATGCGCGCTGCCGCGTATGCTCGGGCGCACGTAGCCTGCGGGGAGTTCGGGCGCGGTTTCATAGCTCGCCTCGAACACGCTGCCGATAATGCTTTCCTGCCGCCACTGCGCGCCGGGCGCGAGCGCGCCGTCTGCGGCGAGGCAGGCGACCTTCGCGCTCGTGCCGGTGCCGCACGGCGAACGGTCGTAGGCCTTGCCGGGACATAGCACGAAATTGCGGCTGTCGATGCCCGCAACGTCGGAGTGCGCGAAGAGTTCGATATGGTCGATCAACGCGCCGTCCGCGCCGGTGATGCCGTTCGCTTCGAGCGCCTGGCGCATGGCCCACGTGGCTTCGGTGAGCGCTTCGACGTTGCCCGCCTCGAGCGTGAGGTTGTGATCGGCGACGAGGAAGAACCAGTTGCCGCCCCAGGCGATGTCGCCATGCACGCGGCCGTAGCCCGGCACGTCGAGCGGCACGGCCTGGCGGTAGCGATACGCGGGCACGTTGTGCACGGTGACGCTGCCGTCGGCGTGCAGTTCGGCCTCGACGTTGCCCACCGGCGTTTCGATGCGATGCACGCCGGGCGCGATGCGCCCGAGATGCGCGAGCGACGCGATGAGGCCGATGGTGCCGTGCCCGCACATGCCGAGAAAGCCGACGTTGTTGAAGAAGATCACGCCGGCGGAGCAGGACGGATCATGCGGCTCGCACAGCAACGCGCCGACCATCACGTCCGAGCCGCGCGGCTCGTTGACGACGCCCGCGCGCACGCGGTCGAAGTCGCGACGGAAAACGGCGAGGCGTTCGGCGAGCGGGCCGTGGCCCAACTCGGGGCCGCCTGCGATCACGAGGCGCGTAGGCTCGCCGCCCGTGTGGGAGTCGATAACGGTCAGGGTTTTCATGCCGACAATCGTAGGTCGCGCCATTTTGGCCGTCTTGCTCGAACGGCCCTTGCGCGGTGACGATTTCGGCATAGTGCGCCGCGTGTGAATGCGCGGCGCTCAGGGTGATCCCTGGCGCATGCTTTCTTTAGTCTTTCACGAGCGCCAGTTGCTCCAGCTGGCGCACCACTTCGGCGCGCAGGCGCGGCGGCATGTTCTGGTAGCCGAGCAGGTCGGAGATCCACAGGCCGTCCGCGGCGAGCCGGCAGATCATCAGGCGGGCGGCGGCTTCGAGCGGCAGCGGGTCGGGGCGCGTCCACTTGCGCATGGGCGCGGCGTAGCGCTCGCGAATCGCGGGATCGGTCATCATCGCGGCCACCAGCACGCGCAGCACGTTGGTGCTGGCGGCGGGGCTTGTTTCGTCGATGGTCGTGTGCAAGTAGGCGCGCGCGGCCGCGCCGTGTTTGGGCGCGCCCTTTGCCTCGCCTTCTTCGATGCGCGCATGCATCTGCTGCTCGAATCGCTCCAGCGTCTGCTCGAAGAGCGCATCGAGCAAGCCCTGCTTGTTGGCGAAGTGATATTGCAACGCGCCCTTGGTCACGCCCGCGCGTTCGGCTACCGCATCGAGCGTGACGGCGGGTACGCCCTGGTCGGTGGCGATATCGGAAGCCGCCTGCAGCAATTGCGCGCGCACCTGGGCCGGGGCTTTCTTGCGGCGCGTGCCGGCGGCTGGAGCCGTGTCCTCGCGTGGGGAAGCAGGCTTCGAGACCGCCGGGGCAGAGGGAGCCGCTGCGTCAGCCGCCTTCGCGCTGCGCCTTGTCGCGCGCGCGGGCGCCTTGACGGAGGAGTCTTTCATGGCGCCGATCATACCATTGCAGGCTTCGCGGCTAAACATTCCGTACGGATGGTATGATCCGCCGATGAAAAAAATCCCCCCGCCTTTTACCGCTTCCGCAGCCGCCATGGCGGCGCTCGACGCCTCGATCATTCGCGGCCGCGAAGCGCTCGTGCGACAGCAGGATGCCGATGGAAGCTGGTGTTTCGAACTCGAATCGGACGCCACGATCACCGCCGAATACATCCTCATGATGCATTTCATGGGCAAGATCGACGCGGTACGCCAGGAGAAGATGGCGCGCTATCTGCGCGACATTCAGCGCTTGCAAACGCACGGCGCATGGGACCTCTATGTGGATGGTGCGCCTGATGTCTCGTGCAGCGTGAAGGCGTATTTCGCGTTGAAGGCGGCGGGGGACCCGGCGAACGCGCCGCACATGGTGCGCGCGCGGGAAGCCATTTTGAAGCTCGGCGGCGCGGCGAAGTCGAACGTGTTCACGCGCATTCTCCTCGCCACCTTCGGTCAGGTGCCGTGGCGCGCCACGCCGTTCATGCCGATCGAATTCGTGCTGTTCCCGAAGTGGGTGCCCATTTCGATGTACAAGGTCGCCTACTGGGCGCGCACGACCATGGTGCCGCTGCTCGCGCTCTGCTCGCTGAAGGCGCGCGCGGCCAATCCTCATGATGTATCGATTGCCGAACTGTTCGTCACGCCGCCCGAAGAGGAGCGCGAATACTTTGCGCGCGGCAAGGGCATCCGCCGGTTCTTTCTCGCGGCTGACCGGGCGCTGCGCCATATTGAGCCGCTGCTGCCGCGCGCGCTGCGCCAGCGCGCCATGAAGCACGCCGAGGCCTGGTGCGCCGAGCGCATGAACGGCGAGGACGGCATGGGCGGCATCTTTCCGCCGATCGTCTACAGCTACCAGATGATGCAGGTGCTTGGGTATCCTGAAGATCATCCGCTGCGCCGCGATTGCGAGAATGCGCTGGAAAAGCTGCTCGTCGAGCGCCCGGACGGCAGCGTGTATTGCCAGCCGTGCCTTTCGCCGGTCTGGGACACGGCGTGGAGCACGATGGCGCTCGAGCAGGCGCGTACGGTCGTGCCCGCCGATCCGGCGTCGGCAACGATCACCGGGCACGAACTTGAGCAGCGCATTGCGCGCGCGTACGAGTGGCTCGCGGCGCGCCAGGTGGACGACGTGCGCGGCGACTGGATCGAGAACGCGCAGCCGGACACGCCGGTTGGCGGTTGGGCCTTCCAGTATGAGAACCCGTACTATCCCGACATCGACGACACGGCCGTGGTCGTCGCCATGCTCCATCGTCGTGGCCGCACGGAGGCCCGCAAAACGGGCGTGGACCCCTACGCGGCGCGCGTGACGCGAGCGCTCGACTGGATGCGCGGCCTGCAATCGCGCAACGGCGGCTTCGCCGCTTTCGACGCCGATTGCGACCGCCTCTATCTGAATGCGATTCCGTTCGCGGACCACGGCGCGTTGCTCGACCCGCCAACCGAAGACGTATCGGGCCGCGTACTGCTGTGCTTCGGCGTGACGGGCCGCACCGAAGACAAGGCGGCGCTCGCGCGCGCCATCGAGTACGTGAAGGCCACGCAGCACGCCGACGGCAGCTGGTGGGGCCGCTGGGGCACCAACTACATCTACGGCACGTGGAGCGTGCTGGCGGGTCTCGCGCTCGCAGGCGAGGACCCGAGTCAGCCGTACATCGCGCGCGCGCTCGCGTGGCTGCGCGCGCGCCAGCACGCGGACGGCGGCTGGGGCGAGACCAACGACAGCTATATCGACCCGCGCCTGGCCGGCACCAATGGCGGCGAAAGCACGTCGAATTTCACGGCGTGGGCACTGCTCGCGCAAATGGCGTTCGGCGACTGGGAATCCGAATCGGTGCGGCGCGGCGTGGCGTATTTGCTATCCGTGCAGCAGGAGGACGGGTTCTGGTGGCATCGCTCGCATAATGCGCCGGGCTTCCCGCGTATTTACTACCTCAAGTATCACGGCTACACGGCGTATTTCCCGCTGTGGGCGCTGTCGCGTTACCGGCGGCTGGCGGGCAGTGCTGTCGAAGTGCGCGAAGTGGAAGAGGCCGCACTCGCATAGTGCATTCGACGCGGGGCGCAAGCGCCCCGCATTGCTGGCTTAGCGTGACTTCGCCAGCGTAATCGTTTCGAACAACTCATAATTTCCGGTCGGCGTTTGATCGGCGCCCGGCGCGTGATAGTAGTTCATCGTGATCGTCGTCTTGCCGCCATGTGTGCCGGGATCGACGTCGAACACCGCAATGCCATAACCCGTGCCCGTATCGCGCTGCGCCGACCAGATCGCGTCTTCGAGCGCATCGGCAGTCGGGCGCGCGAAGGTTCCCGCGGTCGCGCCCGGCGCCGGGTGGTTGGGCTTCGTGAACACCTGTGCCTGCGGATTGCCGTTGCCGGCATCCACGCCATACACGTCGAGCGGTGCGCTCGTGCCGCCACCGCCGAGGATCAGGTGGATCGTGCCGTGGCTCGTGTCGAAGGTGTTGCCCGTGCCCTGGGCATGCGTGACGGGACGCGGCTGCAGCGTGTCGACGCTCACGCCGGTTTTCGCGTCGACGCCCGCGTGATGATTGCAGCCGCGCACCGGGTAGCTGCGCTCGTAGTCGTGATCGTGGCCGCACACCACGAGATCCACGCCATAGCGGTCGAAGAGGGGCAGCCACGCTTCGCGTATGCCCTTGTCCGAGCCATTGCCGGTTTTCGACGAGCTGAGCGCGTCCTGGTGCATCTGCACCACGATCCAGTCGATATCGTCGTCGTTCTTCGCTTGCTTCAGGGTTTCTTCGAGCCAGCGCGTTTGCACGCCGTTGCTGTAGCCGCGCACGTAGAACGACGAGCCGGGCTGGATGGGCGCGTTGCCCGTGCTCGCGGCGGGCACGAGCGGCGAGGGGCCGGCCACGAAGGCGGCGGCGTCCTGGTAGACCACGTCGTCGGCGTCGAGCGAAACGAACAGCACGTTGCTCACGCGGAAGCTGTACCAGCGGCCCGGAAAATGCGTGCCGTTATCGGGCAGCGTATAACGGGTGAGATACGAATTCAGGCCCTGCGCACCGTTGTAGAACTCGATCTCGTGATTGCCGGGGCACGGCATCCACGGACGGTTCGCCGCCGACGTCTGGTTGTTGTTGCCGAAGTCGCGCCACACGTCGGTCTGGTGCGCGGGATTCAGGTTCGCGTAGCAGAGGTCGCCATTGAGCAGATGAAAGAGCGGCTGGAAGCGCTCCACGGCTTCCACGGCGAAGCGGCTTTGCGGCGACGACAGCACCCAGCCCGTGTTCGGCGTGGCGAGGTCGCCGTAGCTCGTGAAGCGAAACGGCGCGCGAGCGCGCGGCGCGGTGGCGAAGCTCGAACTGAACGGGCTGCTCGTGCGGCTGTCGTTATCGGCAGTGACTTCGTAGCGGTAGGTCGTGGCCGGCTCCAACCCGCGCAGCCGCGCGTGATAGGTGAACACGACATTGCCCGTGAGCCCGTCGGTATAGGTGCGCTGAATGGCGTGCACGGTCTCGCGCTTGCCGCGATCGGCGCTGTAGATCACGCGCGGATTCGTGGAGGAGGCGAGCGATGCCCACGAAACGACGACTTCGCGCGTCGGGTCTTCGCCCCAGGTGAGGTGGATCTGCTCAGGTGTGCCGTCGGGTGTGGAGGCGTCGGCCTTCGCGCTGCCCGCAAACGCGCTGGCGGCGCTCGCAAAGCCGGAAGCGCCGGCAAGCTTCAGGAAGCCGCGGCGCGAGACACTGGCGCCGCTTTCGGTGGATGCATTCTCGGGGATGTCTTTTTTCGTCATGTCGTCTCGCCTTGGGAGCAGAAGGCGAAGCCTGCGCTAACGGACTTGCATGACTGACGCGCGCGGGCGCAAGCATCGCAGGGTGAGTGTCTGCGCAACGATGGCGCGCTTGCATGACCTGGCGATGACACCGCCCTTATTCTACGCAGCACAGCGGGCCGCGCTTTTCCCGCGCGGCCCGCTGCGACTTCTCGGTTAGCCGTTAAGCATGAGCTTAGAACTTCAGGCGCATCCCCGCCGCGACGACGGCTTGTGTATTGCTCGACGAAGCCGCGAGGTTATAAATCGACGCATTGCCGAGCACCGGAATGCCTTGCGCTCCGGAAACGCGCTGATACACGCCCTCCAGATACACATCGGTACGGCGGCTCAGCGCATAGTCGGCCTGGAGCATGAACTGGTTCCAGTGCGGCGACGCGTTGCCCTCTGCGCGACTGACCGAACCGTCCGTATAGGTATAGGACCCGCCCAGGCTCAGTTGCGGCGTGAGCGCGTAACGGCCGTTCAGTTCGAAGTTATTGAACGTCAGGTAGTCGGCGTCGAACGCGTTGAGCGAGCCGCCCTGGGCGATCTGCGTGGGTTCGGCAACCATCGTGCGCGTGAACACGAGACCCACCTTGGCCGGCCCGATCGTATAGCTGCCGCCCGCGCCAAGCGTGCGGGTGCGCGCGGCCACGAACATCGGATCGTTGTCGGTGCCGCTGCCGGCGCTCAGCGCGCCGTTGGTGGTCGAGCCGGGCTCGTTGCCCTGGAAGTAGGCCACGGCCAGGTTGATCGGGCCGCCGTTCCACGAAGCGCCCATCGTGTAGGCGTTATTGTTCGAGAAGCCGCCGCCCTGGTTGCTGAACGCGTAGGCGCCTTCCACCTGGAAGCCCGCGTAGGTTGCACTGCGGAACTTGACGGCGTTGTTCATGCGCACGTCGTTGTTGAGGTTGTCGTTGTCGAACGGGTGCATCGCGAGGTTGCCGCCGAAGCCGGAGCCCGTGGCCGACATGGGCGCGATCATGTCCACGAGCGCGTCGTACTGGCGCCCGAGCGTGAGCGTGCCGTACTGGTCGCTGCCTAGTCCCACCCACGCTTGCCGGCCGAACATATAGCCGCCGTTGGAGCCCTTGCCGTTGACGACCGAGAAGCCGTTCTCGAGGTCGAAGATCGCCTTGAGCCCGCCGCCCAGGTCTTCCGTGCCGCGCAGGCCCCAGCGGCTCGTGCTCACGTTGCCGGACTGCATGCCCCAGGTCGTGCCATGACCCGTGGACGACTTCTGATTGCTGACGTAGTCGAGGCCCGCATCGACCGTGCCGTACAGCGTAACGCTGCTTTGTGCGTGAGCGCTCGTGCAGGCGGCGGCCGCCGCGAGCGCGAGGATGTTCAACAACGCTTTTTTCATTTCAGTTCCGTAGAGAAGGAGAGATCTTCGTGTGTGGCGGAACCGGAAATTTATGCGCGGGCAATGACGCAAACGTGTCGAAAATGGCCCTTAAAATGAAACTTCGTTTAGGTTCTTGATGCCTTCAGTTCATGGGACGCGTTAGGTTTCAAATGATGGTTGATAATTCAACCAAATAGCAGGGAGCCGACGCTGACAGGCAGCCGGTCGAAATGACGCGTCAAGGCACTGAAAGGCTGACGTCAGACGATTTGACGATGGCAACGACCATCGCGCCGGCTTTCAGGCCGAGCTGGTCCAGAGTCCGGGTTTCGATGACGGAGGTGAAGATGCCCGCCGCCGTGGCGACATCGACCTCCGATTGCTCCGCTCCTCTGATGATGCCGACGATTCGGCCGGGAAACTGGTTGCGAACGCGGGGCGCTGGAATATCCATGATTCGCAAACGTATGGAGGTTGGGTGGCGAAGCGCTGGACCATACCGCGCTGCGTGGCTTTCAGGAAATCAGGGTTTCCCGCAGCAGGGTAAGCTTATCGAAACTATCGGATTTCGTGATGGCTGGTATCCGGAATGCAAAGTTGAGTAGTCAATCACACAGGCCTACCATCTCTAGCGCATAGATGGCGTGCCGTGGCGGTTCCCGGACACCCGTCAGTCGTTATTGGAGGCCTCTAGTGGACCACGGCGCCCGAACTCAAGACGAAAAGCTGGAAATCAAGACCACGACCTGCTACATGTGCGCGTGCCGCTGTGGCATTCGCGTGCATCTGCGCGAAGGGGAAGTCCGTTATATCGACGGCAACCCCGAGCATCCCTTGAACCAGGGGGTGATCTGCGCGAAAGGTTCGTCGGGCATCATGAAGCAGTATTCGCCGGCCCGCCTCACGCAGCCGCTCATGCGCAAGCAGGGCGCCGAGCGCGGCCAGGCGCAGTTCGAGCCCGTTTCGTGGGACGTGGCGCTCGAAACGATCGAGAAGCGTCTCGCCCATCTGCGGGCAACCGACCCCAAAAAGTTCGCGCTGTTCACCGGCCGCGACCAGATGCAGGCGCTCACCGGCCTTTTCGCGAGGCAGTTCGGCACGCCGAACTACGCCGCCCACGGCGGCTTTTGCTCCGCGAACATGGCCGCGGGCATGATCTACACCATGGGCGGTTCGTTCTGGGAATTCGGCGGCCCGGACCTCGACCGCGCGAAACTTTTCATCATGATCGGCACGGCGGAGGATCACCACTCCAATCCGCTCAAGATCGCCATTTCGAAGTTCAAGCGTGCGGGCGGCCGCTTCATTGCGATCAACCCGATCCGCACCGGCTACGCGGCCATTGCCGACGAATGGGTGCCCATTCGTCCCGGTACGGACGGCGCGCTGTTCATGGCGCTGATCCACGAACTGATCGAGGCCGACGCGTACGATCACGAATTCGTCAAGCGCTTCACCAACGCGGGCGAACTGCTGGACATGCGCACGCAGAGCCACACGTTCGGCCTGTTCGTGAAGGACGCGAACCTCCCAGAGGGCAATCCGCTGTTCCCGCAAAACCATCTGTGGTGGGACGAGAACACCGGCCGTGCGGTGCAGCATCACACGCCCGGCGCGCAACCCGCGCTCGACGGCCGCTATGTGCTCGACGACGGCACGCCGGTGGCGCCGTCTTTTGCGCTGCTGCGCGAGCGCTTCAAGGAGACGACGCCCGAATGGGCGCAGGAAATCACAGGCATCTCGGCCGACACGATCCGCCGCCTCGCGAGCGAGATGGCGCAAACGGCGCGCGACCACAAGATCACACTGCCGATTGAGTGGACGGACGCCTGGGGCGTGAAGCACGAAAGCGTGACGGGCAACCCCATCGCTTTTCACGCCATGCGGGGGCTGGCCGCGCATTCGAACGGCTTTCAGTCGATCCGCGCGCTCGCCGTGCTGATGTCGCTGCTCGGCACGATCGACCGGCCCGGCGGCTTTCGTCACAAGTCGCCGTATCCGCGCGCGGTGCCGCCATCGGCCAAGCCGCCAAGCAGTCCGAACGATGTCAAGCCGAATACGCCGCTGCCGGCCGGGCCGCTCGGCTGGCCCGCGGCGCCGGGCGACCTCTTTATCGACGAAGCGGGCGAGCCGGTGCGCATCGATAAAGCCTTCTCGTGGGAGTATCCGCTCGCGGTGCACGGCCTGATGCACAACGTCATCACGAACGCATGGCGAGGCGACCCGTACCCCATCGACACCTTGTTGATCTTCATGGCCAACATGGCGTGGAACTCGTCGATGAACACGAGCGAGGTCCGCAAGATGCTGACCGACCGCGGGCCGGACGGCGAGTACAAGATTCCGTTCCTCGTAGTGTGCGACGCGTTCCAGTCGGAAATGACGGCGTTCGCCGATCTGATCCTGCCCGACACGACCTACCTCGAGCGGCACGATGCGATGTCGATGCTCGACCGGCCGATTTCGGAGTTCGACGGGCCGGTGGATTCCGTGCGCGTGCCGGTGCTCGAGCGCACCGGCGAGTGCCGCCCGTTCCAGGAAGTGCTCGTCGAGTTGGGCAGCCGCCTGAAGCTGCCCGCATTCACGACGGCCGAAGGCAAGCGCAAGTACAAGGACTATCCGGACTTCATCGTCAACTTCCAGACCGCGCCTGATTCCGGCGTGGGCTTTTTGATTGGCTGGCGCGGCAAGGACGGCGACAAGGCGCTCGTGGGCGAACCCAATCCACGCCAGTGGGAGGAATACGCGAAGCACAACTGCGTGTTCCATTACACGCTGCCGGAAGAACTTCAGTACATGCGCGGCGTCAATGGGCCTTACCTGCAATTCGCCGTGGAGAAGGGATTCCGGAAGTTCGCAGAACCCATCCTTATCCAGCTCTATTCGGATGTCATGCAGAAGTTTCGCCTCGCCGCGCAGGGCAAGACGGATGCGCGCCAGCCGCCCGAACATTTGCGCGAGCGCGTCGAGCGCTATTTCGATCCGCTGCCTTTCTGGTATGCGCCGCTGGAGCTCGCGACAACCGATCTCGAACGCTACCCGCTCGCGGCGGTCACGCAGCGCCCCATGGCGATGTATCACTCGTGGGACTCGCAAAATGCGTGGCTGCGGCAGATTCATGGCGAGAACTACCTGTACGTGAATCCGCGTATGGCGCAGGAAAACGGCATCGAGGACGGTGGATGGATCTACGTCGAATCGCAGTGGGGCAAGGTGCGCTGCATGGCGCGCTACAGCGAGGCGGTCGAGCCGGGCACGGTGTGGACGTGGAACGCCATTGGCAAGGCCGCCGGCGCGTGGAATCTTGGCCCGGACGCCAATGAGTCGCAACGCGGTTTCCTGCTCAATCACCTGATTACCGAAGAACTGCCCTTCGGCGACGGCCGGCGCGTTTCGAACTCGGACCCGATCACTGGGCAGGCCGCGTGGTACGACGTGCGTGTGCGTGTCTATCCGGCGGAGGCCGATGCCGATCACACACTGCCGCAGTTCGCGCCGATGCAACCGCTGCCGGGTTCGACCGGCACGGTTGGCCGGATTCAGGCGTATTTTGCGGGCGGTGGCAAGTTTGCCGCGCGCTTGCGCAATGTTGTGACAGGCAAGTAAGGAGGAATCCGAAATGACGCAAATGGCGTTGGTGATCGACCTGAACGTCTGTGTGGGGTGCCACGCGTGCGTGACGAGCTGCAAGGAATGGAATACCTCGGGGCAGGCGGGGAGTCTTTCGGACGTGCGCCCCTACGACGCCGATCCGTCCGGCACCTTCTTCAACCGCGTGCAGACCTATGAAGCCGGGGAGTTTCCGAATTCGGACACCATTCACTTCCCGAAATCGTGCCTGCACTGCGAGGACCCGCCGTGCGTGCCGGTTTGCCCCACGGGCGCGAGCTTCAAGCGCAAGGAAGACGGGCTCGTGCTCGTCGACTACGACAAGTGTATTGGCTGCAAGTATTGCTCCTGGGCCTGCCCGTATGGCGCGCGCGAACTGGACGAGGAGCGCAAGGAGATGACCAAGTGCACGCTGTGCGCGGACCGCATCTATAACGAGGCGCTGCCCGAGCGCGACCGCAAGCCCGCTTGCGTGCTCGCGTGCCCGACATCGGCGCGTATTTTCGGCGACATTCACGACCCCGAGTCGGATGCGTCCAAGGCGATTCAGGCGCGCGGCGGCTATCAGTTGATGCCCGAGTGGGGGACGAAGCCCTCGAACCATTATCTGCCGCGTGTGAAGACCGAAAGCAGTTGTGGCAGCGGTTCGTGCGGGTGCGGCGGTGGCGCATCGGCGGCGTCGCCGGTGAACATGCTCGAAGCCGGCGAGCCGATCAACCTCGCGAGCCTGGCGATCCGGCGCGGCACACCGGCCATGTCGCGCGATAAGCGACTCGACGCTCAACTGGATTCGGGCAAGCTGAATCTGGCCGCCTTTGCAACGCGAGTGAAGTCGCTATTCACGCGTGCGCGGCCGGTCGCGACGAAGGAGATTTGAATGAGACCCGCATTTTCGGTTGTTTTCCTGACCACGCTTTCAGGTGCGGGGCAAGGTCTGTTGATCGCGCTCTTTGGCGTCGAGTGGCTTGCGCGGATGCATCCCGAGTGGACGGCGTTGCAGGGAATCCCTCAGCCGTTCTATATCTGCGGTGCGGGGCTCGCGGTTGCGCTCGGTGCGCTGGGGCTCTTCGCTTCGGTCTTCCATCTTGGGCACCCGGAGCGCGCGTGGCGCGCGATCGCCATGTGGCGCACTTCGTGGCTTTCGCGTGAATGTCTCGCGCTGCCCGTGTTCCTCGCAACGACGTTCCTCTATGGTCTGGCGCACTGGATGCATGCACCGTGGTCGTTCACCATCGGCGCGATTGCCGCGCTTGCGAGCGTCAGCCTTTTTGTCTGCACGGCCATGATCTATGCGTGCCTGCGCTTTCTGCAGGAGTGGGCCACGCCGCTTACGCTGGTGAATTTCGTGCTGCTCGGCTGTGCCTCCGGCTTCACGATCGCAACGGCCAGTGCCGCGTGGCTTGCGCCCGGCGTCGTGCCGGGCCTCGGGTTCGCGGCAGGTGGGTTGATTGTGGCCGCTTGCGTGGCTCGCGTTGCCGCGCTCGCACGCAATCAACGTTTGCATCCGCGTTCTACGTTGCAAAGCGCCACGGGCATCAAGGCTGAGAAAATCAGGCAGATTTCGCGCGGCTTTACGGCAAGCGCCTTCAACTTGCGCGAGTTCTTTCATGGCCAGTCCGACGCCGTGATGCAATGGGTCAAGTGGGGCTTTCTCGCGGGCGCATTTGTCGTGCCGCTGGCGTTGCTTTTACTGGCGCTGCATACGTCTTCCGCAACGTTGTTCGTCGCGGCGTGCGTTATTCAGTACGCGGGACTCGTTGCGGAGCGCTGGTTTTTCTTCGCGCAGGCGCGTCACCCGCAGAACCTGTATTACCAGCGTGCGGCCTGATGGGGCAAGAGGGCATCGGCACCGCCGATGCCCCGGTACGCGTTCACGCTCTGATCAATCGACTATTTTCTTCGTGACCACGAGCGCGATCACGAGGAATACCACGCACAGCACGACGAAGATAAAGAACAGGATCTTGGCAATGGCGGCTGCGCCGGCCGCCAAGCCTGTGAAGCCGAACAAGGCCGCGATCACGGCGATCACGGCAAAGAACAGGGCCAGCTTGAGCATGGTCGATTTCCTCCTTGCGTGAGAGCGCAGCCGTGTAGGCTGTGCTGCTGGATGGACTGACGGCGCACCTGCGCAGCAATCGATGTGCCCGAGCCGGATGGCGAATGAAAAACGGCCCGGCGTGTGGAGGTGCACGCCGAGCCAAAAACGGCGCTGCACAGGGGAGCACAGCGCCGTCGAGGGTCGATAGCGAACTTCGCGTTCGCGAGGAACTGCGCGTCGCGCTTACAGGTAGGAGGTTCCGTCGATATAGGCCTTGCGCCAGCGAACGATCTTCACGCTTTCGAACAGCCCGGCATGCGTGAACGGATCCTGCGCGATAAAGCGCTCGGCTTCTTCGCGGGTTTCGAGGTCGACGATATAGATGCCGCCGCCCGCGCTGCTGCCGTCGTCGTTGAGTTTCGCACCGCAGGCGAGCAACAGCGCCTTGTTTTGCGCGAGAAATTCCAGGTGCGCGTCGCGCTCGCGCACGCGCACCTCGGCGTGGCCGGGCTTGTCGAACGTTTCGATGAGAAAGGGCATGGCGCGTTCCTCTTAATTGGGCACGATGGCCGACGGGTGTTGGGCGAGCGGCGTCACGCTGATCTTCATGAACGGGAAGAGTGGCAGCGCGGAAAGCAGCGTATGGAGTTCGTCGTTCGATTCGACATCGAACACGCTGTAGTTGGCGTATTCGCCGGCCACGCGCCACAAGTGGCGCCATTTGCCTTCTCGTTGCAGCTTCTGCGAGAACGCTTTTTCTTCGGCCTTCAGGGCGTCGGCGAAGGCGGCGTCGGTGCCGTGCGGAATCTGCACCTGCATGTGCACGAGATACAGCATGAATGGTCTCCGTTAAAGGTATGGGTTCAGGGCGGGCTCGTTTCAGGTCCCGTCAGCCCCAGGCGAGAATCGCAACCGAATAAACGATGCCGATCCAGAACATCATGATGACCGTGTAGCCCATGATGTCCTTGAGTTTGAGCTTCGAGAGCGCGAGGGCCGGCAAGATCCAGAACGGCTGCACGAGATCGTTCCATGCGTTACCGAGCATCACGGCCGTCGACGTATGGCCCACGGAGGCGCCGATCGTCTTCGCCGCTTCGATCATGAATGGTCCTTGAATGACCCAGTGGCCGCCGCCCGAAGGCGCGAAGAAGTTGATGACGAACGAGCTGATCAAGCCCCAGAACGGCAGCGTGGCCGGTGTGGCGACCTTCACGAACGCTTCGGAAAGCGTATTCACGAGACCCGACGACGCCATGATCGCCATGATGCCGGCGTAGAACGGGTACTGCAGAATGATGCCGCTGATCGTCCGAATGCCTTCGTTGAGCTTCTCCACATAACGGATCGGCGTGCCGAGCAACAGGATGCCGAGGAACAGAATGAAGAAGTTGATGAGGTTCAGGTCGATCGAGCCGCCCTGCACGAAGTGCAGCGCGACATAACCCATGCCGATCAGGCCGATCACATAGCTCAGAATGCGGCTGTTGTTCAGGCGGTTGGCGAGCGTGTTGCCTTCGTCGAGATCCACGCCGAGCGCGGCTGCCTTCTGCTGCTTCTCTTCCAGGGCGCGGTCGATCTCCTTGATCGGCTGGCCGGGCTTCGGGTGCAGCCATGCGTTCAGGAGCGGCAGCGTGATGATGGTCACGAGGCTCGTGATGAGCATGGTGGGCGAGAAAATCGTTTCGGAGAGCGGAATGACGCCCATTTGCGCTTCGAGCGGATGCCCCTTCGTCGAAATCAGCACGGGAATGCTCGCCGAAAGCCCGAGGCCGTAGAGCGTAAAGCCGCTATAGGCCGAAGCGATGATGAGCGGATAGTGCACGCCTTTCACACGCAGCGCGAGTTTGCGCGCGACGATTCCGCCCACCACGAGGCCGAAGCCCCAGTTCAGATAGCTGCCGATGCCGCCCACCAGCGTCGCGACAATGATCGCCATGCGCGGGTCGTTCACGCGTGCAACGACTCGGTTCAGGAAGCGGTCGGTGAGCGGCGCTGTGGCGAGCACGTAGCCCATTGCGAGAATTACCGCCATTTGCGTGGTGAACGCGAGCAGCGCCCAGAAGCCCTTGCCCCAGCTCGTGGTGAGGGCCGTGACGGCTTGCCCTTGCACGATCACGGCAAGCGCCATCGTCAGCAGCGTGAGGCCGATCGCGAACACGAAGGGATCGGGCAAGTACCGGCGCATCAGCTCGGTAAAGAAAGCGGTGACTTTCTGCATGGAAGTGTCTCTGTCTGAATCGTAATAGTTGTCGGGTCTCTTCGGCTCTCGGCGCGTGCGTTCGAGGCGCTTATGAGTCGTCGTGGCTTCGGGTCTTGCGATGGCGGGCGAGATGCATGAGCTGGCGGTCACGCCAGCCCACACGCTCGTCCCATTGATCGAGCGGCAGCGCCGCGCGTCTTGCGGCCTCGACCTGTGCGACGAGTTCAGGCGTCCACGGGTCGTGCTGGCCGCGTTCGGCGCCCATGCGTGCGTACGATGGGCCCATCTTTTGCGCATGCGAGGCGATGCCGCCGCGCGTGTTCAGATCGACGGTCTCGAACGGGCCGATCACCGACCAGCGCGGGCCGAGGCCTTCGCGCATCACGGTGTCGATGTCTTCCACCGATGCCACGCCGTCGCGCACGAGGCAATACGCCTCGCGCAGCACCGCGCCTTGCAGGCGGTTGAAGATGAAGCCTTCCACCTCGTGCTTCACGCGCACGGGCTTCATGCCCGCTTCGGCGTAAAGCGCGATGGCGCGCGTGGCTGCGGCTTCGGACGTGAAGGGGGCGGGCACGACCTCGATCACGGGCACGAGGTAGGGCGGGTTGCCGGGGTGAGCGACCAGGCAGCGCGCGCGGCCCGGCAGCGTTTCGTCCACGAATTTCGAAGCCGCGAGAAACGACGAAGCGCTCGCGAGGATCGCTTCGGGAGGCGCTGCGCGGTCGAGCTGCGCGAAGATCTCGCGCTTGAGTTCGGCGCGCTCGGGCGCGCATTCCTGCACGAGATCGGCTTCAGCCACGGCGGCTTCGAGCGTGTCGACAATCGCTACGCGCGCGGCGATCTCGCTCGCGCTTTCGTCGAGCAGGGCGTAGTGCGTGAGATCGCCAAGGCGAAGTGCAATCTCTTCAGGCGCGGCGGCGCGGCGCGCAGCGTCGGGATCGTAGAGACGCACGCGCCAGCCGGCCCGCGCGAAGCAAATCGCGAACGCCACGCCAATGCTGCCCGCGCCGACAATGCCGGCGCGCCGCTGCGTGGGCGTATCTGGGGCCGTCATCGTCAAACCCCCGCGACGCCAACGGTCATGCCGCCGCATACGTAGAGCACCTGGCCGGTCACGAAGCCGCTGCGCGCATCGAGCAGATACGAAGCGGCGTGCGCGACGTCGTCGGGCGTGCCGACGCGCTTCACCGGTACGGCATTGATGATCGCCTCGGTGCGCGGGGCGCCGGGCGGATTGGCGCGGTCGAACAGTTCGGTGCGGATGGGGCCTGGGCCAATGGCGTTCGCGGTCACGCCGAACGCGCCCAGTTCGAGCGCCCACACGCGCGTCATGCCGATCAACGCGGCCTTGGTGGCCGAATAGGCCGTGCGCAACTCTTTGCCGAGCGCGGCGCGCGACGACATGTTGACGATGCGTCCAAAGCCCGCGGCCTTCATGCCGGGCAACAGCGCCTGCATGCACTGCTGGGCGCAGCGCACGTTCAGGGCCCAGGCGCGTTCGAGTTCTTCGAGCGTCTGGTGCTCGGCGTCGTTGGGCACGACCACGCCCACGTTGTTGATGAGGCGCGTGATCGGGCCGCCTTCCAGCGCGCGCTCGAGCGCGGCCGCCGTTGCCTGGGTGTCGGAGAGGTCGGCGATGATGCCGTCGCCCACGCGGTCGATGACGACGGCTTCGTAACCGTCGGCCTCGCAGCGCGCAGCGCACGCGGCGCCGATGCCGGCGGCGGCGCCGGTAATCAGGACTCTTTCTTTAGCCATGTTTTCTCGGGAATTCGGATAAAACAAAGGATTGCGAATTAGTTCGTCAAACCGTTGCAACCGGCGTGACGGGCGAGCCCATTGCACCCGGCAACCGCAGCGGCGGCGCAGTGAGCATGAACCGCGAGCGCTTGTGTTCGCGCAGCCACAAAGCGAGATCGCGCAAATACCAAAGTTCGCCCAGCGGCAGGCCGAGCTTGAAGAGGCAGTGGTGATGCAGCGGCATGAGCGGGTGGTCGCCAGGCGTGGCCGGCGCGCGCGCGGGATACCGTTCGACGGCGTAGTTGTCGGCGGCGAGCGCGGCGATGCCTGAGTCGGTGATCCATTGCAGCAGGCGTTCGTCGCGTCCGTCGAGTGCGCTGCAGTGGCTCGACAGAACGGCCTCGTCGGGCTGGCGGTTCATTTCGAGCACCATCTCCGCGAAGCCGGTGCGCAGCACGAGCATGTCGCCGCGCTCGACTTCCACGCCGTCCGCCTCGATCACGCGCATCAAATCGTCGTAGCCGACGGTGCGAAACTCGCGGCCAAAATGCGCGGCGAAATCGATCAGCACGCCGCGGCCTTGCATGCCCTTCACCGCAAGATGCTCGATGCCGAGCACATCGGCATGGCTATGCTCGCCGCCACAGGCGTGGGGCGCGAAGTTGTCTTCGGCGCGATATTCCATCGGGCCGACCACGTCCACGTTCGCGCGATAGCCGTTGTAGTAGACGCTCTCGGCCATACCGTCGCCGTTGGCGTCGAAGCGCGCGCCCACATGGGCGAGCGAATCCCACTGCGTGGAGTACTGGAGCGAGAGCAGCACCTGATCGTCGCTCACCACGTCGGTTGCGCCCGCAACGTTCCGCGCGAACGGGAAGTTCACATACGGGAGGCCGTCGCGAAAGGTGGGGCGCAGCACCGGCGGATGGCGGCGCACGTTGAGCTTGCTGTCACCGGGAAAGTCGAGCGGCAGGGAGAGCGTGAACGTGAGCCCGGCCCGAATTTCCTGCGCGCCCTTGAGCACCTGCTGCGCGCCGATGAGATTGGGGCGGCCCAATTGATCGTCGGGACCGAAATCGCCCCAGTTCGAGCCTTCCGGCCGGTTCTTCCAACGCATGCTTTTGCCTCCACTTCGGGATTTCCGCGCTCGCGCGACGCTACATCGGGTGCCCGAGGGGTCTCAGGCGGCGAGGAGCGACGGCGGGATTTGCGCGTACACCTCGAGCAGCGCCTTCACGGCGTTCTGCTCGTTGTTCAGAAGACGCGCCTTGGGCGCGCCGATGACGAGCGCAAACGCCTCGCCGTGAATCAGGAAGCCGCGCGCGAGGCCGGCTACGTCCTCCACGCTCTCGCCCGTCGAGCGGTGCCAGCCTTCCGTCACGCCCTGTTCGACATCGCGCTCGAACGCGGCGCGGTCAATCGCTGCTCCACTGGCCGAGTGCAACTGCGGCTCGACACTGTCGAGCAGTTTGCGGCGCGCTGCGGGCGCAAGCGCGCCGAGCAGCGCCTTGCCCGCAGCGCTCGCGATGGTCATGAAGCCGCCCGGCTCGTCGCTGTAGCGGATCTTCTGGCGTGACTCCATCACGTCGAGATAGACCACGCGGTTGCCCGCAAGCGTGGCGAGTGCGGCGGTTTCGCCGGTGGCGTCGCGCAACGCGGAAAGCAGCGGCTGGAACATCAGCGTGAGCGGGTCCTCACTGCAGATGTCGCGCGCCACGTGCAGCAGACGCTGCGTGGGGTAGTAGCCCGCCTTCACGCCCGGCGCGTACAGATAGCCTTTGGCCACCATCGTCTGCAACAGCGCGTGGCAGCTCGACAGCGGGATCTCGGTTCGACGCGCAATTTCGCTGTAGATCATCGGCTGCCGGACTTCGGCAAAGAGGTTGATCACGTCGAAGACGCGCACTGCAGTTTTCACATCCATGAGAGCATTATCGGCATACCGATAACCAGCTGACAATACGGTTACGGGTAAACACCTAAGTCGCCGCAATCACGGCCCGCTCGGGCGGCGGGAGGGCTGAGGGTTATCCCTTGGTTGACGCTAGCGAACGACCGTTTCATAGTCCGCACCTTCTGGCGCTTTGTTCGATAAATGAAAGGTAGTTCGAAAGGCGAACGTGATCGCAAGGCACTTTCGAATCGAAAAAGCCCGGGAAACGGCGCGTTTCGCTCTGGAAACCGCCGCTCGAAATCGAAATCTGGAGACGTCTCTTGGCAGCAACCTCCCTCGACACCCAGCATCGCCAGGCTCGCAAGGCGGGCATCGCATCGTTCGTCGGCACGACGATCGAGTGGTACGACTTTTACGCGTACAGCACCGCGGCCGCGCTCGTGCTCGGTAAGCTGTTTTTCCCATCGACGAATGCGCTGATCGGCACGCTGGCCGCGTTCGCCTCGTTTTGGGTTGGCTTTCTCGCGCGCCCGATTGGCGGCATCGTGTTCGGCCACCTCGGCGACAAGGTGGGCCGCAAGAAAACGCTGATCGTCACGCTCATGCTGATGGGCGGCTGCACCACGCTCATGGGCCTTTTGCCCACGTACAACCAGGTGGGCGTGCTCGCGCCGGTGCTGCTGATCCTGCTGCGTCTCACGCAGGGCATCGCCATGGGCGGCGAATGGGGCGGCGCGGTCGTGCTTTCCTCGGAACATGCGCCCAAGGGCAAGGAAATTTTCTATTCGGCGTTCGCGCAGCAGGGCTCGCCCGCGGGCAATCTGCTCGCCACGGTCGCGTTTCTCGTGATTTCCATGCTGCCTGATCACCAGTTCATGACCTGGGGCTGGCGCGTGCCGTTCCTGATGTCGGCGGCGCTCGTGGCCGTGGGGCTCTTTATCCGCATGAGCGTGGACGAGTCGCCCGCCATGAAGGAGTTGCAGGCAAAGAACAAGGTGGCGAAGCTGCCGATCGCCGAAGTGCTGCGTCATCACAAGGGCCTGGTGGCGATGGGCGTGGGCGCCTGCGTGATCGCGCTCTCGGCCACATACTTCAAGACGACGTTCGCACTTTCGTGGGCCGTGACCTCGATCGGTTTCGACCGCACGCAGTTCCTGAGCGTCATCACGTTCGCGATTGTCGTGCAGTTGATCGTGCAACCGTTCGGCGCGGTGCTCGCCACGAAGATGGACCTCAAGAAGGCCATCATCTACATGCTCGTGCCCGAGATCGTTGCGCTGCCCCTGATGTTCTCGATGATCGCCACCGGGTCGACGAAGCTCGCGATGATCGGCATGGCGCTCGCCTCGATTCCGCATTCGCTTTACTACGCGGCCATGGCGGGCATGCTGGCGAAGGCTTTCCCCGCGCAGGTGCGCTACACCGGCATTTCGCTCGCTTACCAGATTTGCGGCATGGTGTTCGCGGGCACGACGCCGATTCTCGGCCAGTACCTGTTGAGCGCCACGGGCAGCATTCTTTCGGTGGTGGCGCTGGGCGTGGTGCATGTGCTCATCACGCTGGTTTGCGCGCTGATGCTGGTGGCGCGCATGCAGGGCGAAGGCACGCTGGAGACGCAGAGCGCGGTGACGGCGCGGGTTTGATCTGCTGAATACCTGTGATGCGTGACAGACGGGGCGCGGGCGATTGGGTCCGCGCCCTGTTTGCGTTCAGCCTTAACCGCTCACCCCCGCGCCTTCTCCGCCTCCTGATACAACTCGCGCAGCGACTGCCCAAAGGTGGCGTCGACGTCGCGCAGCACGCCCGCGCGCGTGAACATCGCGACCGGCGGCAGCGTCCAGTCGAGCGTGTACGGCACGATGGCCACGCCCGCGAAGTGCACGAGTTCCTCGGCAATATCGGCGGGCACGATCGACACGGCGTTCTCGTTCGTGCTGATCATTTCGCCGATCAGCCGCGACGTGTAGCTCTCCACGATCGGCACGGGCGGCGCCACGCCCGCGTGCAGGAAGAGGTCGGAAATCTGCTCGCGAATGGGCGTGTGCGGCGCGCCCAGTATCCAGTCGAGTTCGACCAGCTTTTCCCAGTCCAGCTTGCCGCGCGCAAGCCGCGCCGCGAGTCGCCGGCTCGCGATGAGCCGCGGCTTTTGCTGATGCAGCACCTCGAAGCGCAACTGCGAGACATCGACGGCGGAAGACGCGCGGCCGATCACGATATCGAGCGTATGGTCGCGAAGCTGCGGCAAGAGCGCGTCGCTCGTGCCTTCGTGAATCGTCATGGTGACGCGTTGCGGCAGCCGTGACTGCGTAAGGCGAATGGCCGCGGCAAGCGTGCGCCCCGAGATGAACGGAATCACGCCCACGTGCACGCGCGTGGCGTGGCCGGCCACCACGGCTTCGATATCGCGCGCGAGGTGGTCGAGGTCGTGCAGCATGGCCTGGGCGCGCGCGAGCACCACGTTGCCGAGCGCCGTGGGTGTCATGCCGCGCGGCGTGCGGTCGAAGAGCGGCGCGCCGAACATGCTCTCCA
The DNA here is from genome assembly GCF_905220165.1 of Paraburkholderia sp. J10-1. Lineage (NCBI taxonomy): Bacteria > Pseudomonadati > Pseudomonadota > Betaproteobacteria > Burkholderiales > Burkholderiaceae > Paraburkholderia > Paraburkholderia sp. J10-1. The sequence goes on from NZ_CAJMYW010000002.1 coordinate 838,340, forward strand.
TTTCGGCCAGCGCGTTGGTGACGGCGGGCTGGCTCGTCGCCATGTGTTCCGCCACGCGCGTGAGCGAACCGTGCTGGCGGATCTGCAGGAGCAGGACCAGATGGCGCATTTTCAGGCGCGTATTCAACCGCCTCGTCACGTCGTCAATGCTGAAAGACACGATTCCCCAGGGTATTACGAAAAAATGATGGCCCCATACTAAATCAAAATGGACACGTTATGAGGGCTCTCTAGAATCGCCTCATTCGAACACGCCAGGCCGCGCCAGCCCCGATCCAGGCTGGCCAGCGCGAGCCGGGCCCCGTCCATAGCGAGTGAGGAACATGAACAAGACCGATCGTCAGGCCGCGCTGGAATACCACGAATTTCCCACCCCGGGCAAGATCTCGGTGACGGCCAGCAAGCCGCTCGTCACCCAGCGCGACCTCGCGCTCGCCTATACGCCGGGCGTGGCCGTGGCCTGCGAGGAGATCGTCGCCGATCCGCAGAACTCGTTCCGCTACACCGCTCGCGGCAATCTGGTGGGCGTGATCACGAACGGTACGGCCGTGCTGGGTCTCGGCAACATCGGCGCGCTGGCCTCCAAGCCGGTCATGGAAGGCAAGGCGGTGTTGTTCAAGAAGTTCGCCGGCATCGACGTGTTCGACATCGAAGTGACTGAAAGCGATCCGGACAAGCTCGTGGACATCATCGCGAGCCTCGAAGCCACGTTCGGCGGCATCAATCTGGAAGACATCAAGGCCCCCGACTGCTTCACGGTCGAGCGCAAACTGCGCGAGCGCATGAAGATTCCGGTCTTCCACGACGATCAGCACGGCACCGCCATTACCGTTTCGGCCGCGTTCATGAACGGCCTGAAAGTGATCGGCAAGGACATTACGAAGGTCAAGGTCGTGACCTCGGGCGCGGGCGCGGCGGCGCTGGCGTGTCTGGACCTCATGGTCGATCTGGGCCTGCCGCTCAAGAACATCTGGGTGACCGACATCGACGGCGTGGTCTACCAGGGCCGCACGACGCTGATGGACCCGGACAAGGAACGCTTCGCGCAGGACACCTCCGCGCGCTCGCTGTCCGAAGTGATCGAAGACGCGGACGTGTTCCTCGGCCTTTCCGCGGGCGGCGTGCTCAAGGCGGAGATGGTCAAGAAGATGGCCGACAAGCCGCTGATTCTCGCGCTGGCCAACCCCACGCCGGAAATCTTCCCCGAGGTCGCGCTCGAAGCGCGCCCGGACGCGGTGATCGCCACGGGCCGTTCGGACTTCCCGAACCAGGTCAACAACGTGCTGTGCTTCCCGTACATCTTCCGCGGCGCACTCGATGTGGGCGCTACGACCATTACGCGAAACATGGAAATCGCGGCTGTGCACGCGATCGCCAAGCTCGCGGAAGAAGAACTGAACGACTCGGTGGCTGCCGCGTACGGCGCCTACGATCTGCGCTTCGGCCCGAAGTACCTGATTCCGAAGCCGTTCGATTCGCGCCTGATCGTGCGTATCGCACCGGCCGTGGCGAAGGCCGCGATGGAAGACGGCGTGGCCACGCGTCCCATCGACGACTTTGGTGCGTACACGAACGAGCTGCAGCAGTTCGTGTACCACTCGGGCGCGTTCATGAAGCCGATTTTCGCGGCCGCGAAGCAGTTCGTGCGTGACGGCGGCAAGTCGCGCATCGTGTTCGCCGAAGGCGAGGAAGAGCGCGTGCTGCGCGCGGTGCAGGTGATCGTCGACGAGAAGCTCGCGCGTCCGATCCTGATTGGCCGCCCGGAAGTGCTGCTCGCCCGCATCGAGAAGTTCGGCCTGCGCCTGAAGCTCGGCGAAGACGTGGAAGTCACGAACCCCGAGTACGACGAGCGCTTCCACCAGTATTGGACGACGTATTGGGAACTGCGCTGCCGCGACGGCATTTCGAAGGAAATGGCGCGCGTGGAAATGCGCCGCCGTCTCACGCTGATCGGCGCGATGATGGTGCGCCTGGGCGACGCGGACGGCATGGTGTGCGGCACGGTGGGGGCGTATCACGACCACTTGCGCTTCGTCGACGAAGCGATCGGCATGCATCCGAACGCGAAAACGTACGCGGCGATGAACATCCTGCTGCTCGACAAGCGTACGGTCGCGATCGTCGACACGCACGTGAACGACAACCCGAACGCGGAGCAGATCGCCGAGTTCACGCTGGCGGCTGCGCGCCAGATGGAATGGCTGAATCTGCAGCCTAAGGTTGCGCTGCTCTCGCGTTCGAACTTCGGTTCGGGCAGCTCGGCTTCGGGCACGAAGATGCGTGAAGTGCTCAAGCTCGTGACCGAGAAGAATCCCGATCTGGAAATCGACGGGGAAATGCACGGCGACTGCGCACTGGACGAAGCACTGCGCTTGCGCATCCTGCCGCATTCGAAGCTCAAGGGCGCGGCGAACTTGCTCGTGTGCCCGAACGTGGACTCGGGCAACATCGCCTACAACCTGCTCAAGACGGGTGCGGGCAGCAACGTGGCGGTCGGCCCGTTCCTGCTGGGTGTGAATGCGCCGGTGAACGTGCTGACGTCGAGCTCGACGGTGCGACGCATCATCAACATGGCCGCGCTGACCGTGTTGCAGGCGAACCGCGACTGAGCGTAGACAGAGGACGCACGACCTGCGTCCTGATTAAAAAACGCGCGATGGCTTGAAGCCACCGCGCGTTTTTTCTTTGGCGGATCAGGCCGCGCTTTCGGCCAGCCGTTCGTCGATCAGGCGGCAGGCCGCGCTGTAGCCGCCCATCAAGGCGTCGATATCGGAGCTGAAGGGAAGGCCGGCGGCATTCTCGATTTTCAGGGGCGAGGGCAACGCGCACTTGTCGTTGGCCGCGATGCTCACCACGGCCGCGTAGCGAGGACGTTCGATTTCGGGTCGTTCGCGCGGGACTGTGCCGTTCGCTTCGACGCCAACGCGGATTGCGTAGCCGCGATATTCATAGGTGCGATTCATGACTGCATTGCCGTACAGATTACAGCGTGCAAGGGTACGGCATGCGAGCTTAAGTCAACCTTACGTAAGCGCTGAATGAGACGCCAGGGGGTAAGTCGAAAGGCGATGAAAGGCGCTGGTTAGTAAGGTGCGCAAAGGATTATCTTCCGATGAAAAAAGCGCATGCACAGGCGCCTTTCCTTAAGGTTCTCTTCAGCTTCGAGCAGGCACGATCTCAAAACTCCGCCCCGCATCGTACGTTGCCATGCGTGTGACATTCGCGAGGCGTAGTGTGGAACCAGCCAGACTGGATATCGTTGTCAGCGCAACTTTCTTGAGTGCAGCCCCCATGAAGCCGCCGACCGATCGCCTGCACGCGTACCTGTTCGTCGCTTCGCTTTCGGCGATCCTGATTCAGGTCGCCGTGTTCATCTCGATCCTGCTGCTGCACGTGCCCGAACGCGCCTTCGAGTCGTCGCCGTTTCGCGTGGCCGTGCTTGCGGTGACAGGCTGCGTGCTGCTCGCCGTGCGCCTTTTCGTGCGCGGGCAATCGCGGCGTGCCACGCGCGAAGCCGAGTCCCGCAACCGCAGCCAGGCGAAGCTACGTGCTACGCGCGCGGCGTGCGCTTCAAAGCGCGCGGCTCGCGCGCCGCTGCGCGCACGCCATCTCCGCAATGCCATGACCGCGGCTGCGGCCCGGTCGATCGCACGGTAACGCGCTTATCGCAGGCATTGCGCGCGAAGTTCAGCCATCCACGGGCGGGGCGGGCATCTCGAGGTTGAGCTGGTAAAAAGCGGCGTCGAGCCAGCGTCCGAACTTGAATCCCGCTTCCTTGATCGTGCCCGAGTGCGTGAATCCCAGCTTGGCGTGCAGCGCAATGCTGCCGGCATTGGTGGCGTCGATGCAGCCCACGAGCACGTGAATCTGTTCGCCACGGGCGCGGCGGATCAACTCCAGCAGCAGGCGTTCGCCGAGGCCGCGGCCGCGCTGGTCGCGGTGCACGTAGACGCTGTGCTCGACCGTGTACTTGTTGGCGGGAAACGCGCGGAATGTGCCCCAGCTCGCGAAGCCGAGCAGCGTGCCGGCTTCATCCACGGCGCCCACTACCGGAAAGCCGTTCGCGCGCTTGGTGCCGAACCATGTGGCCATAGCCTCGGGCGCGCGCGGCTTGTAGTCGTAGAGCGCGGTTGAGTTGACGATCGCGTCGTTGAGGATCTCGAGAATCGCCGACGCATGGTCCGCTTCGTTGCAATCGATGAAGCGCACGCCATCGCTCTGTGGGTTCGAATTCATAGGGAATCCTCTTTAAATGAAAAGGGTGGCAGATTCAGACGCATCAGGCGCATTCAGATACCGTTGACGTCGCAAATGGCAACGACATAGTGCGCGGCGTGCGAGCCTGGATTGCTGAAGATCAGCGGCTGATCGAGCCGCATGGCGAGGCAGTCGCCCGCATGCAGCGAATGCCGCTCATTGCCCAATTCCACGTCGATGCTGCCTTCCATCACCCAGACCTGCTGGTGAATCACATTCTCGCGGCCGCCCGTTTCATAGGCGACGCGCGCGCCGGCGGGGAAATCCACTTCGACCAGCTGGATCGGCGAAGGCCAGTTGGGCGGCGACACGCTCCGGCGCATATAGCCCGACTGCGGGTCGCGCCACTGCGCCTGCTGTTCGCGGCGCACCAGGGGCTCGGCGGGCGTGCTCTCGCCGCTTGCGCCGAAGAGGCTCGCCATCGAGACCGACAGCCCCGCCGCGAGCTTTTCGAGCACCACTGCCGTGGGGCTGGCGGCGCCGCGCTCGATCATCGAGATCATCGAGCGGCTTACGCCGCTGCGCGTGGCGAGCGCGTCCAGCGTCAGGCCGCGCGTGGCGCGCAAGTCGCGCACGCAGCGGGCGATACGCTCGTTGATTCCGGCGTCGGTCGGGCTGTCCATTGGGTTTGATTCCAAGATGATGGAGTCATTATCCAGTAAATTGGAAATTGCGGTCAATAAAAAAGCGCACGGCCCGGTATCGCGGCCGTGCGCCCGGCGCGTTAGCGCTTTTCCGGCAGGAACCAGTTCATCACGAGCGCGCAGATGCCGCCCGTGGCAACGCCCGACTCCAGCACGTTCTTGAGCGCATGCGGGAGGCTCGTCAGGATCTCCGGCACCTGCGAGACGCCAAGGCCCAGCGCGAGCGACACCGCGATGATGAGCAGGGCGCGGCGATCGAGGTGCGTGCCCGCGAGGATGTTGATGCCCGAAGCGGCCACCGCGCCGAACATCACCATGGCCGCGCCGCCCAGCACGGGCTCGGGCACGGCCTGCAGCACGCCCGCCACGCTCGGGAAGAGGCCCAGCACGACGAGCATGCCCGCGATCCACAGGCCCACGTGGCGGCTGGCGATGCCGGTGAGCTGGATCACGCCGTTGTTCTGCGCGAACACGGAGCTGGGGAACGTGTTGAAGAAACCGGCGATCAGCGAATTGAAGCCGTTCACGAGCACGCCGCCCTTGATGCGCTGCATCCACACCGGACCTTCCACCGGCTCTTTCGACACCTTGCTGGTGGCGGTGACGTCGCCGATCGCTTCAAGCGAGGTCACGAGGTAGATGATCAGCATGGGCACGAAGAGCGACCACGAGAAGCCGAGGCCGAAATGCAACGGGGTCGGAATCTGGAACAACGCGGCTTCGCGCGCGCCGGTGAAGTCGAGCCGACCCATTGCGCCCGCAACGATATAGCCGATGGCGAGGGCGATGACGAGCGCCGTGCTGCGCACCCAGACGATGGGCACGCGGTTGAGCACGATGATGGCGCCGAGCACGAGCCCCGAGAGCGTGAGGTTCTGGACGCTCGCGAAATTGCCCTTGGCGATGGCGCCATAGCCGCCACCCATGCTGATGAGGCCGACCTTGATGAGCGTGAGGCCGATCAGCAGCACGACGATGCCGGTGACGAGCGGCGTGATGAGCCGCTTGATGAAGGGCAGGATGCGCGACACCGCCATTTCGACAAACGAGCCGGCGATGACGACGCCGAATATCGCGGCCATTACCGTTTCGACCGGCGTGCCCTGTTTGACCATGAGGCTGCCGCCCGCGATGAGCGGGCCGACGAAGTTGAAGCTCGTGCCCTGGACGATGAGCAGGCCCGCGCCGAGCGGCCCGACGCGCTTGCATTGCAGGAACGTGGCGATGCCGGAAATGACCAGCGACATCGAGACGATCAGCGTAGTGTCGCGGCTGGAAACGCCCAGCGCCTGGCAGATCAGGAGGCCCGGCGTGACGATAGGCACGAGGATCGCGAGCAGATGCTGGAGCGCGGCCACGAAGGCGATGGTCGGCGCGGGGCGATCGTTCGGGCCGTAGACGAGGTCGTGGGTGGTTTCGTTTTCGTCGGCGCCGTGGGAGGCGGCGCGCGGGGTCGATGAGGCGGATTGCATCGGGAGCGGCGGGTGAGCGGAGAAAGCGCAGCATTTTAACGGAAGCGCAGGGGGAACCCTGGGCGCGCTCGCAGTCCCGATTAACCGGCTTTCTCCTGAATCAGGTGGGCGAGCCTTTACAATAGGCCAAGTCCTCATACGTCTGCCTAAAGAGCCAATGACACGAGATCCTCGCCTCACCCTGAACGCGCGCCAGCAGGAAATGCTCGAATGGGTGCAACGCGACGGCTTCGTCACGGTCGACGATCTCGCCTCGCATTTCGACGTCACGCCGCAGACCATTCGCCGCGACGTGAACTGGCTCGCCGACATGAATCTGCTGCGCCGCTATCACGGCGGCGCGAGCCTGCCCACGAGCGCGGAAAACGTCTCGTACAGCGCGCGGCAACACATGTTTCATGAGGAGAAGCGCCGTATCGCGGCGCTCGCGGCCCAGCACATTCCCGATCAGGCTTCGCTGTTCATCAACCTCGGCACCACGACCGAGGAAGTCGCGCGCGCGCTCAATCATCATCAGGGCCTGCGCGTCGTCACGAACAACCTGAACGTGGCGAGCGTGATGAGCGGCTATCCCGACTGCGAAGTCATGATCACCGGCGGCGTGGTGCGGCCTTGGGACAAAGGCATCGTCGGCGAGCACACCATCGACTTCATCCGCCAGTTCAAGGTGGATTACGCGATCATCGGCACCTCGGCCATCGAAACCGACGGCACGCTGCGCGACTTCGACACGCGCGAGGTGCGCGTGGCGCAGGCCATCATCGAGCATGCGCGTACGGTCTACCTCGTCGCCGATCATTCGAAGGTCGGCCGCCCCGCGCTCGTGCGCCAGGGGCATCTGAGCCAGGTTCACGCGCTCTTCACCGACCAGCCGCTGCCCGAGGAAATGAACGAGGCGGTGCTCGCGGCGGGCACGCAGGTTCACGTCGCAGCGTAAGCCGCGGGATTTGCGTACGCGCTTTATCTGAGGCGCGCGCAGTCCGCGTGTTTTCTTCCTTTCCGATCTGAAATCCGGCGCGTTGCCTCTCGGGAACGTGTTGGCACCCCGTTTTCATTCGCGCATGACGAACGTTCGAAACATGTTCGAACCATGTTCGTTTACGCGCGCCTTTCCATCCTTTCTCTGCTAAATCGAACCTTTACTTTTTCGTTCATGTTCGATAAATTTCGAATTCGAACATTCCGAGGTTCGTTTTTCTTTCAGGGACACAGCAGGGTGACTCAACAGAACCGGTACGATCTGCTCGTTGTGGGCGGCGGGATCAACGGCGCGGGTATCGCGCGCGACGCGGCCGGCCGCGGATTGTCGGTGCTCCTTTGCGAGCAGGACGACCTCGCCTCGCATACCTCGTCGTCCAGCACCAAGCTGATTCACGGCGGGCTGCGCTATCTCGAGTACAAGGAATTCGGGCTCGTGCGCAAGGCGCTGCAGGAGCGCGAAACGCTCTTGCGCGCGGCGCCCCACATCATGTGGCCGCTGCGTTTCGTCATGCCGCACATGCCGAACCTGCGCCCCGCATGGCTCATTCGCATGGGCTTGTTCCTCTACGATCATCTGGCGAAGCGCGAGCTGCTGCCGGGCTCGCGCGGCATCGACATGCGCCGCCATGCGGCGGGCGAGCCGCTCATCGATTCGATCCAGCGCGGTTTCGTCTATTCGGACGGCTGGGTCGACGACGCACGCCTCGTCGTGCTCAACGCACTCGACGCGCAAGAGCGCGGCGCGCAAATCCTCACGCGCACGAAGCTGGTTTCGGCCGTGCGCACGAATGTCTCGAACGGCGCGGACGGTGAATGGCAGGCGTTGCTGCGCCGCCCCGATGGCAGCACCTTCGACGTGCGTGCGCGCGCCATCGCCAACGCGGCCGGCCCGTGGGTGGGCGAGGTGCTGCACGGCGCGCTCGGGCGTGGCGCGCAGCACAGCGTGCGGCTCGTGAAGGGCAGCCATATCGTGACGAAGCGCCTGTTCGATCACGACCACGCGTACATCTTCCAGAACCCCGACAAGCGCATCATCTTCGCGATTCCGTACGAGCATGACTTCACGCTCATCGGCACGACCGACGTGGAGTATCACAACGACCCCGCGAAGGTGTCGATCGACGGCGACGAAACGCGCTATCTGTGCGAGTCGATCAACCGCTATTTCAAGCGCAAGATCTCGCCCGCCGACGTGCAATGGACCTACTCGGGCGTGCGTCCCCTGCTCGAGGAAGAAGGCGCGGAAAATGCGTCCGCCGTCACGCGCGACTACAAGCTCGAACTCGACGAAACCGCTGGCGCGCCGCTGCTTTCGGTGTTCGGCGGCAAGATCACGACCTTCCGCAAGCTCGCGGAAGAAGCTTCGGACATGCTGTGCCGCGCGCTCGGCCACGCCGCGCCTTCGTGGACGGCGGGCGCGCCGTTGCCCGGCGGCGATATCGCGAACGCGCGTTTCGAGCCCTTTGCGCAGGCATTCGCGAAGCGCCACGCGTGGCTGCCTGCCGCGCTTGCGCGCCGCTACGCGCGTGCGTACGGCACGCGCGCCGAGCGTCTTCTGGGCAACGCGAAATCGCTCGCAGACCTCGGCGCCGAAGTCGCGCCGGGCATCTACGAGGCCGAATTGCGCTATTTGCGCGCCGCCGAATGGGCCACGCGCGCCGAAGATGTGCTGTGGCGCCGCTCGAAGCTGGGCCTGCATGTCGAACCGGGCACGCTCAATGGCGTGACCGCCGCAATCGATCACTGGTTTGCCGCATCAAGCGCGACGGCGACCGCGCAGCACTGAAGTTCGCCGGCACCACGCAAGCGTTTTTACGTAATACCAGGCACGTACCCCCCGCGCCGTCCCCCACGGCGCACAATCACAACTAGTACACACGGAGATGAGAGACATGCAGGAACAGTACATTCTTGCGCTCGACCAGGGCACCACGAGTTCGCGCGCCATGCTGTTCGACCGCCAGGGCAATATCGTTTCGGTCGCTCAAAAGGAATTCGAGCAGATTTATCCGCAGCCGGGCTGGGTCGAGCACGATCCGCAGGAAATCTGGTCGACGCAGGCCGGCGTGGCCGCCGAGGCCGTCACGCGCGCGGGCCTGAACGGCACCAATATCGCCGCGATTGGCATTACGAACCAGCGCGAGACGACCATCGTCTGGGACCGGGAAACGGGCCATCCCATCTATAACGCCATTGTGTGGCAGGACCGCCGCACGGCCGACTTCTGCGACTCGCTCAAGGAGCGCGGCCTCGAAGAAAAAGTGCGCGCGAAGACCGGCTTGCCGATCGACTCGTACTTCTCGGGCACCAAGATCCGCTGGATTCTCGACAACGTGCCCGGCGCACGCGAAAAAGCGCGTCAAGGCAAGCTGGCGTTCGGCACCGTGGACAGCTGGCTCGTGTGGAACTTCACGAAGCACGAACTGCACGTGACCGACGTGACGAACGCGTCGCGCACCATGCTCTTCAACATTCACACGCGCCAATGGGACGACGAGCTGCTTGACGCGCTCGAAATTCCGCGCAGCATGCTGCCCGAAGTCCGTTCGTCATCCGAAATTTATGGCCCGACCAAGACCACGGTGTTTGCCTCGAAGATTCCGCTGGCCGGCATCGCGGGCGACCAGCAGGCCGCGATGTTCGGCCAGATGTGCACGAGCACGGGCATGGTGAAGAACACCTACGGCACGGGCTGCTTCCTGATGATGAACACGGGCACGAAGCCCATCGAGTCGAAGAACAACCTCGTGACGACGATTGCCTGGCAGATCGGCGACGAGGTCAACTACGCGCTCGAAGGCAGCATCTTCATTGCGGGCGCGGTGGTGCAGTGGCTGCGCGACGGCATGGGCATTATCAAGAGCGCGCCGGAAATCGAGGCGCTCGCCGCGAGCGTGCCGCATACGGATGGCGTGTACCTCGTGCCGGCCTTCGCGGGCCTCGGCGCGCCGCACTGGAACGCGCACGCACGCGGCACGCTGTTCGGCGTGACGCGCGGCACGACCTCGGCGCACCTTGCGCGCGCGGCGCTCGACTCGATCGCGTACCAGTCGCTCGACGTGCTGGCTGCGATGGAAGCGGATTCGGGTATCAGCGTGGGCGAGTTGCGCGTGGACGGCGGCGCGAGCGCGAACAATCTGCTCATGCAATTCCAGGCAGACCTGCTCGGCGTGGATGCGGTACGCCCGAAGATCACCGAAACCACGGCGCTCGGCGCGGCCTACCTCGCGGGCCTTGCAACGGGCTACTGGCAAAACGTGGGCGAGTTGCAGACCCAGTGGAAACTCGACCGGCGTTTCTCGCCGTCGATGCCGGCCGCGCAGGTCGACGCCTGCCGCGCGGGCTGGCAGCGCGCGGTGCGTGCGGCCAAGGCCTGGGCGGACGACTCGCACTGAGCCGCGCAATCCGCCTTTCAAACAAACAAGCATAACTAATTAACATAACCCGCAGCGGGTTCGCATGCGCTACATGCGCATGCGCCGCGCGGGCAGAGAGAGACTTCGACAATCATGTCACCCTATCTTGCGGAATTCATTGGCACGGCCATTCTCGTGCTGCTAGGCAACGGCGCTGTCGCCAACGTGCTGCTCGCGAAAACGAAGGGCAAGGGCGCCGACCTCATCGTCATCGTGATGGGCTGGGCCATGGCCGTGTTCGTGGCGGTCTACGTGACGGCCTCGTTCAGCGGCGCGCACCTCAACCCCATCGTGACGATCAGCCTCGCGCTGGCGGGCAAGTTCGCCTGGTCGAAGGTCGGCGGCTATATCGCGGCGCAGATGCTCGGCGGCATGGCGGGCGCACTGCTCGTGTGGCTCGCCTATCGCCAGCACTTCGCAAACGAAGCCGATCCGGATATCAAGCTCGCGGTGTTTTGCACGGCGCCTGCTATTCGCAGCAAGCGGCACAACGTGTTGACGGAAGCGATCTGCACCTTCGTGCTGATTCTGGGCGTGCTCTATCTGGCCTCGCCGCAGGTGGGCCTCGGCGCGCTCGACGCGCTGCCCGTGGGCCTGCTCGTGCTCGGCATCGGCATTTCGCTCGGCGGCCCGACCGGCTATGCGATGAGCCCGGCGCGCGATCTCTCGCCGCGCATCATGCACGCGCTGCTGCCCATTCCGGGCAAGCGCGACAGCGACTGGCGCTATGCGTGGATTCCGGTGTTCGGCCCGCTTGCCGGCGGCGCGGCTGCGGCCGGTCTCTATCATTACCTGCACGCAATGCACTGATGCCCGTCGCGCCTGTCTCGCAGGCGCGTTGCAGTGCACAAAGCCCGCGAACGTCAAGGCGTTCGCGGGCTTTTGTTTATCTGCGTATCTATAACGCATAACGTTTGAAAGGGCGCGATCCGGTTTCGCTATCGCCTCATGCGGCTTTCGGATTGTTCGGCTATCGCGGCGCACCTATATTGGCTGTCAACGATGCATTCCAATATCAGGAGACGCCACATGAAGCTGGTCCGCTGGGGCAGTAAGGGGGCTGAAAAGCCGGGTGTGATCGACAACGAGGGGCGCGTGCGTGATCTCTCCGGCGTCACGCCAGACGTGGCCGGCAAGCGCCTCGGCGCGGCTGCGCTGCGCGAACTCGCGGCACTCGATCTCACCGCCTTGCCGCTCGTTCCCGCCAACACCCGCCTGGGCCCGTGCGTGGGCGGCGTCGGCAAGATCGTCTGCGTGGGCCTCAACTACTCCGACCACGCCGCCGAATCGAATATGCCCGTGCCCAAGGAGCCGGTGCTCTTCCTCAAGGCAACGAGTTCCGTCACCGGCCCCAACGACGACGTGCTGATTCCTCCGGGCGCGAAGAAGGTCGACTGGGAAGTCGAGCTAGGTGTTGTGATCGGCGAAGAAGCGCGCAATGTGCCGCGCGAGCGTGCGCTCGATTATGTGGCCGGTTATTGCGTGGTCAACGATGTTTCCGAGCGCGAATGGCAGATCGAGCGCGGTGGCCAATGGGACAAGGGCAAGGGCTACGACACTTTCGCGCCGCTCGGCCCCTGGCTCGTCACACGCGACGAAGTCGCCGACCCGCAGGCGCTCGACATGTGGCTCGAAGTCGACGGCAAGCGCTACCAGAACGGCAACACGCGCACGATGATCTTCGACGTGGCCACGCTCGTTTCCTATATCAGCCAGTTCATGAGCCTGCAGCCCGGCGATGTGATCTCGACCGGCACGCCGCCGGGCGTGGGCATGGGGCAGAAGCCCGAGCCGATCTATCTGCGCGCGGGCCAGACCATGCGCCTCGGCGCGAGCGGGCTCGGCGAACAACAGCAACGCCTCGTGGCGGAACAAGGAGGGCAGGCGCAATGAATCAACTGGATCTGAAGAATCGCGTGATGGTGGTGACGGGCGGCGCACGCGGTCTGGGTTATGCCGTGGCACAACGCGCACTGCGCTCGGGCGCGGCGGTCGCGTTGTGGGACATCGACGCCGAGCGGCTCGAGCGCGCGCGCAGCGAGTTGTCGGAGCTTGGCAATGTCTCGGTGGTGACAGTCGAGTTGACCGATGAAGCGTCGGTCGAGGCCGCCGCGCAGCAAACCGTGAAGACGCACGGCGCGATTCACGCGCTCGTGAACAGCGCAGGCATTACGGGCGGCAATGGCCTCACGTGGGAGTTGCCCGTGGAGGTGTGGCGCCGCGTGATCGAAGTGAATCTGATCGGCAGCTACCTCACCTGCCGCGCCGTGGTGCCGCGCATGATCGAGCAGGGGTATGGGCGCATCGTCAATATCGCCTCCGTGGCCGGCAAGGAAGGCAATCCGAATGCTTCGCACTACAGTGCATCGAAGGCCGGAGTGATCGGGCTCACCAAGTCGCTCGGCAAGGAGCTTGCCACGAAGGGCGTGCTCGTCAATGCCGTGACGCCGGCGGCGGCCAAGACCGAGATCTTCGATTCGATGTCGCAGCAGCATATCGACTACATGCTCGCCAAGATCCCGATGAACCGCTTCCTGATGCCGGACGAGGCCGCTTCGATGATCGTGTGGCTCACGACGGAAGACTGCGCATTTAGCACCGGTTCGGTGTTCGATCTTTCGGGCGGACGCGCAACGTACTGAGGCGGCAAGCATGACCCGCGCGCATGGGTCTGATTGAGCGCGCGGGAACACGATAACGGCGCAGCGGTAACAGACAAGCGCCGACAGGAGACATTGATGTCGATCGAGGCACCTGGCTTGGCACCCACCCTGGCAGAAGCCGCTGGCCGCAAGGCCATGCGCCGCCTCTTGCCGTTCCTGCTCTTGATGTACGTGCTCGCGTTTCTCGACCGCGCGAATATCGGCTTCGCGCAAAAGGCGCTGCAGCACGATACGGGCCTGTCGGATGCGGCATTTGCCTTCGGCGCCGGCGTGTTCTTCGTCGGCTACGCGCTGTTCGAAGTGCCGAGCAATCTCGCGCTGCACCGCGTGGGCGCGCGCATCTGGATGTGCCGCATCATGGTCACGTGGGGCCTGATTTCCGCGGCCATGGCGTGGGTGCAGTCGCCTACCTCGTTCTACGTGCTGCGATTCCTGCTGGGCGTGGCCGAAGCGGGGTTCTTCCCCGGGATCATCTATTACCTCACGCAGTGGTTCCCGCAGTCCTCGCGTGCGCGCGCGATCGGCGTGTTTTATTTCGGCGCGCCACTTGCGTTCATCTTCGGCGGGCCGTTGTCAGGACTTCTGATCGACATGCACGGCACCTTCGGGCTCGCGGGCTGGAAATGGCTCTTTCTCGTAGAGGGCGGCCTTGCCTCGGTCGTGGGCGTGTGGGCTTTCTGGTATCTCGTCGACAAGCCCGAGGACGCGCGCTGGCTGAACGCCGACGAACGCCGCGCGCTTTGCAGCGCGATCCAGCTCGATGCGCGCGAGGCCGCCGCGCATGGTCCGCGCGATGCGCTCGCTGCGTTGTTCGACCGCCGCGTGCTCGCCTATGCCGGCATCTACGCGCTGATCCAGATGAGCGTGTACGGCGTGATCTTCTTTTTGCCGCAACAGGTGGCCTCGATCGTGGGCGCATCCGTGGGATTGAAGGTGGGCCTGCTCGCGGCGGTGCCCTGGCTGTGCGCCGTGGCGCTCACGTGGATCGTGCCGCGCCGCGCGGACCGCCTGGGCGGTCATCGTGCGTGGGCTGCGCGCCTGCTCGTGATGTCGGGTGCCGGCATTGTGGTCTCGGGCCTGGCGGGCGGTCTTGGCGGCACGGCGGGCGCGATCGTCGCGATGGTCGGCCTGTGTTTCGCTGCAAGCGGCTTCATTGCGGCGCAGCCGCTCTTCTGGACCTTCCCGGCGCGCGACCTTGCGGGCGCGGCCTCGGCCAGCGGTATTGCGCTCATCAACTCGCTCGGCGGTCTGGGCGGTTTCGTCGCGCCGATGCTGCGCGCCGCCGCCGACCGGAACTTCGCTTCACACGCGGCGGGCCTCGAACTGCTCGGCCTTGCGAGCATTGCCGCCGCGCTGCTCATCCTTATCGTCGCGCCGCGCGCCGTTACCCCGGCGGCTCGTTCGTTCGAGCCGCCCGTGCGGCGCGCGCGTTAATCCACTACACAGGAGCTACGTCACATGGCCATGCCAACCATCAAACACGTGCGAGCCTTCACCGTGCGCGGCGGCGGCGCCGACTATCACGATCAACCCGACGGCCACTGGATCGACGACCACATTTCCACGCCCATGGCGCGCTATCCCGAGTATCGCCAGAGCCGCCGCTCGTTCGGCATCGACGTGCTCGGCACGCTCGTCGTGGAAGTGGAGGCGAGCGACGGCACCGTGGGCTTTGCCGTGACCACGGGCGGCGAGATCGGCGCGTTCATCGTCGAGAAGCATCTCGCGCGCTTTCTCGAAGGGCAGGTCGTTACCGACATCGAGAAGATGTGGGATCAGATGTACTACGCCACGCTCTACTACGGCCGCAAGGGCGTTGTGCTCAACACCATTTCGGGCGTCGATCTCGCGCTGTGGGACCTGCTCGGGCAGATTCGCAAGGAGCCTGTGTATCAACTGCTCGGCGGCCCGGTGCGCGACGAGCTGATGTTCTACGCGACCGGTGCGCGCCCCGACCTCGCGAAGGAAATGGGCTTCATCGGCGGCAAGCTGCCGTTGCTGCACGGTCCGGCCGAAGGCGAGGAGGGCCTCCGGAAGAACATCGAACTGCTCGCTACGATGCGCGAGCGCGTGGGCGACGACTTCTGGCTTATGTATGACTGCTGGATGAGCCTCGACGTGCGCTATGCCACGCGCCTCGCGCAAGCCGCGCAGGAGTACAACCTCAAGTGGATCGAGGAATGCCTGCCGCCCGACGACTACTGGGGCTATGCCGAACTGCGCCGCAACGTGCCGCGCGGCATGATGGTCTCCACGGGCGAACACGAGGCCACGCGCTGGGGCTTTCGCATGCTGCTGGAAATGGGGTGCTGCGACCTGATCCAGCCTGACGTGAACTGGTGCGGCGGCATGACCGAACTCATCAAGATTTCGGCGCTCGCCGACGCGCACAATGTGCTGGTCGTTCCGCATGGCTCGTCGGTGTACAGCTATCACTTCGTCGTGACGCGCCACAATTCGCCGTTCGCGGAATTCCTCATGATGGCGCCGAAGGCCGACAAGGTGGTGCCGATGTTCACGCCGCTGCTGCTCGACGAACCGGTGCCGGTGAAGGGCCGCCTCAAGGTGCCGGATGCGCCTGGCTTCGGCGTGCGGCTTAATCCGGACTGCAAACTGTCGCGTCCTTATACACATTAAGCGCAGCGAAAGCGCGCTGATCGAGGCTCATCGAAAGCTACGAGGAGAAAGCACGTGCTGCTCAAGGACAAGGTGGTGATCGTCACCGGCGGTTCGCGCGGCATCGGCCGCGCCATTGCGATTGCCAGCGCCCGCGAGGGCGCCGATGTCGCGATCAACTACTGGGGCGACAACGACGCCTCGTACGGCCGCCGCTCGGCGATCGACGAGGTCGTGGGCGAGATCGAGCGGCTAGGGCGCCGCGCGATTGCGCTGGAAGGCAACGTGGCCGCGCCGCAAACCGGCGTGGACCTCGTGAGGCAGACGGTGGAGCGCTTCGGCAAGGTCGATGTGCTCGCAAGCAATGCGGGTATCTGCCCGTTCCACTCGTTTCTCGACATGCCGCCCGCCGTGCTCGAACGCACAATAGGCGTGAACCTGAACGGCGCGTTCTATGTGACCCAGGCCGTTGCGCGTCAAATGAAGGAGCAGGGCACGGGCGGCGCGATCGTGGCGACGAGTTCGATCAGCGCGCTCGTGGGCGGCGGCATGCAAACGCACTACACGCCGACCAAGGCCGGCGTGCATTCGCTCATGCAGTCTTGCGCGATTGCGCTGGGACCCTATGGCATACGCTGCAATTCGGTGATGCCGGGCACGATCGCCACCGACCTGAACGCCGAAGACTTGAGCGACGAAAGCAAACGCGAGTACTTCGAAAAGCGCATTCCCCTCGGGCGCCTGGGTGCGCCGGAGGACGTGGCCGAATGCGTGGTGTTTCTCGCCTCGGACCGCGCGCGCTATGTGACGGGCGCGGCGTTGCTCGTCGACGGCGGGCTCTTCGTGAACCTGCAGTGAAAACGCATCAATGAGGAGCGAGCGCGGCTGCGTGCGAACCACCGTGAGCGATATCGTCCATCTTGAAGGGCTGCGAAAAGCGCCGCAGCAAGCCGACGAAATGCTCGGCGGGCTCCGCAAGCGGCTCGTTCTTGCGCGTGAGCACGCCGTAGCCCGGCAGGCTCTTGCCGATTTCGAGCGGCAGCACGACGAGCAGCTTGCCGCGCACATGGTCGCGCACGACCGGCTCGGGCAGCATGGCCACGGCGTCGAAGCTTTCGAGCAGTTGCAGCGTGGCGAAGATCGAGGCCGACTCAGTGAGATTGGCGGGCGTGCCAAGACCGGCACGCGCAAGTTCGCCTTCGAACAACTCGCGCGCGGGGCTCGCAATGGGCTGTGCCACCCATGGCCAGTCCATCAGCTCCGCGAGCGTGACGTGTTCGCGCCGTGCAAGCGGATGGCGCGCGCGCACCACGAGCACGAGCGTTTCGCGTGCGATGGGCTCGAAGCTGAAGTCGTTGTGCTGCAGCGGCGTGGTGAGGCGCCCGAGCGCGAGATCGACTTCGCGGCGATGCAGCAGTTGCACGACCTGGTCGCTCGTTTCGCCGAGGATGCGCACGTGCAGCAGCGGCCGTTCGGTCTTGAGCGTGGCGACGGCTTGCGCGAGCAGGTCCGGCGCGGCGCCCATGATCGCGCCCACGGTGAGCTGGCCGTGACCGCCGCGGCGCTTCACGTCGAGGTCTTCGGCAAAGCGCGTGAGTTCGGCGAGCGCGCGGCGCGCGTAGGCGAGCGTGACGACGCCAAGCGCGGTGGGCTGCATGCCGCGCGCATTGCGCTCGAAGAGCCGGAAGCCGAACGCTTCTTCGATGTCGCTCAGCATGCGGCTCGCGCTGGGTTGGGCGACGTTGATGGCGTCGGCGGCTTGATGAACGTTGCGCGCGTCGTCGAGTGCGACGAGCAAGGCGAGATGTTTGAATCTGAGCCGGTTGACGAGTGCGACGACGGCAGTTTGATGATTCATGGAGCGATCCGGTTTGTGCATCGCCCGATCCCAACATCGGATTGGTTGGCTATCGATGCGGGAATTATAGTCGGATCACAACGCGGCTAACTACGTAAAAACGCGTGCCGTTGCGCGCTGCGAAGCCAGGGCAAACACCGAGGCAACGCGCGCGAGGCGCAATGAAGCGCACGCCGAAACAAGGCTGGACGGAGACACGATCATGGAGACAATTGCGTTTCGCATGCAGCTCGATCCCGGCAAGCGGGACGAATACGAGCGGCGTCACCGCGAAATCTGGCCCGAACTCGCGAGCGCGCTGCGCGATGCGGGCGTGAAAAATTACCGCATCTTTCTCGACGAGGCGACGCACCATCTCTTCGCCGTGCTCGAACGCCGCGACGATCACACCATGGACGCGCTGCCCGAGTTGCCCGTCATGCGCAAATGGTGGGATTACATGGCCGACATCATGCAAGCGGACGCGCACAACGTGCCGCTGCAACAGCCACTCGTGCAGGTTTTCCATTTGCCTTGAGCACACGCGAGGAGCATGCCATGCAGGTCGTCGATCCGCACGTCCACTTCTGGAACCTCGATACGCATCATTACCCGTGGCTCGCGAATCCGGGCACGTCGTTCGTGGGCGATGCGCGCGAGCTCAAGCACAACTATCTGCCTGACGACCTGCTGCGCGAGGCGGGCGACATCGACGTGCTCAAGGTCGTGCACGTCGAGGCGAATCACGATCCTGAAGATCCGGTGGAGGAAACGCGCTGGCTGGAGTCGATTGCGGACAACGCAGCGAACGCGGGTGAAGCACGCGCATTGCCTGACGCCATCGTGGCCGCATGCGACCTGAGTGCGCCGAACGCGGCCGCCGTACTCGAAGCGCACGCCGCCTTCGCTCGCACGCGCGGCATTCGCCAGATTCTCAACGTCCACGAAAACAAGCTCTACGACTACGTGGGCCGGCACTACATGCGCGAGGCGACATGGCGTGAGAACTTCGCGCTGCTGGAGAAGCATGGGCTTTCGTTCGACCTGCAGATTT
Source organism: Paraburkholderia sp. J10-1 (assembly GCF_905220165.1). NCBI lineage: Bacteria > Pseudomonadati > Pseudomonadota > Betaproteobacteria > Burkholderiales > Burkholderiaceae > Paraburkholderia > Paraburkholderia sp. J10-1. The sequence goes on from NZ_CAJMYW010000002.1 coordinate 857,280, forward strand.
ATCCCTCGCAGATGGAGGAGGCGGCCGCACTCGCGCAAGCGCATCCCGGCATCCAGCTAGTAGTCAACCACGCGGGCATGTTCGTCGACCGCAACAGCGTGGCGGGCTACCGTGCGTGGCGAGAAGGCCTGCGCCTGCTCGCGGCGTGCCCGAACGTAGCCGTGAAAATCAGTGGGCTGGCAATGTTCGATCATGAATGGAGCGTCGAAAGCCTGCGGCCTTATGTGCTGGAAACGATCGACGCGTTCGGTGCGGATCACGCAATGTTCGCCTCGAACTTTCCGGTGGACCGCCTGTTCGGCGGCTATTCGAAGCTATGGCATGCGTATGCGTCGATCGTGAGCGGCGCGAGCGAGAGCGAGCACGCGGCGCTATTTCGCGGCAACGCTGAACGTATCTACCGCATTTGAGTGTGCGCGCAACGACATGGAGACAGGTGTGGAAGCAGAAAAAGTCACGGCCGGCGGCACTCCGCGGCTCGAGTTGCGTAACGCGAGCAAGTCGTTCGGGCGCGTGCGCGCGCTCATCGACGGCAGCTTGAGGCTCATGGCGGGCGAGGTGCACGCGCTGCTCGGCGAAAACGGCGCGGGCAAGTCGACGCTCGTGAAGATTCTCGCGGGCGTGCACCAGCCCGATGGCGGCGAAATGCGTATCGACGGCGTGGCGCGCGCGTTCGCGACGCCTGCGCAGGCCCGCGACGCCGGCATCGCGGTGATCTATCAGGAGCCCACGCTGTTCTTCGATCTTTCGATTGCGGAGAACATCTATATGGGCCGTCAGCCCGTGGATCGCGTGGGCCGCATCGACTACGACACGATGCATCGCGAAGTGGCGGCGCTGCTCGAATCGCTCGGTGTCGAACTGAAGGCAGAGCGGCTCGTGCGCGGCCTTTCGATTGCGGACCAGCAGGTGATCGAGATTGCGAAGGCGCTGTCGCTCAACGCGAACGTGCTCATCATGGACGAGCCGACTGCCGCGCTTTCGCTGCCCGAAGTCGAGCGGCTCTTTACGATAGCCCGCACGTTGCGCGACCGGGGCGTGGCGATTCTCTTCATCACGCACCGGCTCGAAGAAGTGTTCGCGCTCACGCAGCACGTGACGATCATGCGTGACGGCGCCAAGGTGTTCGACGCACCCACGGCCACGCTCAAGACTCAGGACATCGTCGCGAAGATGGTGGGGCGCGACCTCGCCACGTTCTACCCGAAGGCCGAAGTGCAGCCAGGCGACGTGATGCTGCGGGTGCGCGGCCTCACGCGCCGCGGAGTATTCAAGGACATATCGTTCGACGTGCGCGCAGGCGAGATCGTCGCGCTTGCGGGGCTCGTGGGCGCGGGGCGCAGCGAAGTGGCGCGCGCGATATTCGGCATCGATCCGTGTGATGCGGGGCAAGTCCAGATCGCGGGCAAGCCGCTCGCGTCCGGCATGCCCGCCGCTGCTGTGAAAGCAGGCCTTGCGCTCGTGCCGGAGGACCGGCGTCAGCAAGGCCTTGCCCTCGAACTGAGCATTGCGCGCAATGCGTCGCTCACGGTGCTCGGGCGGCTCGTGCGCTTCGGCCTCATCTCCACGGGGCGCGAAGTGCAGCTGGCCGGACAGTGGGGCACGCGCCTGCGCCTGAAGGCGAGCGATCTGAACGCACCGGTGGGCACGCTTTCGGGCGGCAACCAGCAGAAGGTGGTGCTCGGCAAGTGGCTTGCCACAGGACCGAAGGTGCTCATCATCGACGAACCGACGCGCGGCATTGACGTGGGCGCGAAGGCGGAAGTCTACGGCGCACTCGCAGAACTCGTGAAAGAGGGCATGGCCGTGCTGATGATTTCGAGCGAACTGCCCGAAGTGCTCGGCATGGCGGACCGCGTGCTCGTCATGCACGAAGGCCGCATTACGGCCGATATTGCGCGCGCCGACGCCAACGAAGAGCGCATCATGAGCGCCGCGCTCGGCGAGACCAACATTCATCTGGGGCACGCCGCATGATGCGCCATTCCACTTCTCCTCATCCCTTGCACGGCGGCGAGCCGCGCGCGCAGCGGCGCAACGCTGGCGCGTGGGCCGAAGCGCTGGCGCGCAGCCGCGAGACCACGCTCTTCGTCGTCCTGCTGCTGATCGTGGGCGGCACGGCGCTCGCGCGGCCGCAATTCCTCAATCTGCAGAATCTGCGCGACGTGCTGCTGAACGTCTCCATCGTGAGCTTGCTCACGGCGGGCATGACGATCGTGATCCTGATGCGCCATATCGATCTCTCGATCGGGTCGACGGTCGGCATCAGCGCCTATGGCGTGGGCAGTCTTTACGTGGCGTTCCCGCATATGCCGGTGCTCGTTGCGCTCGTCGCGGGGCTTGCCATCGGACTCGTTGCGGGCGCAATCAATGCGTTGCTCGTGGCAGTAGGGCGTGTGCCGTCGCTCGTCGCGACGCTCTCCACGCTCTACATTTTCCGCGGCGCCGATTATGCGTGGGTGCACGGCGGGCAGATCAACGCCACGAGCCTGCCCGATGCGTTTTCGCGGCTCGCCACGGGCTCGGTGCTCGGCATTCCGGTGCTGGCGCTCATCGCGCTCGTATTGCTCGCCGGACTTTCGGTGTATCTCAAGCAGTTCCGGCCGGGCCGCGAGTACTACGCGATTGGCTCGAACCCGGAAGCGGCGCGGCTTGCCGGCATCAATGTGGAGCGCCGTGTCGCGACGGGCTTTCTGATCAGCGGCGCGATAGCGGGCCTGGCTGGCGCGCTGTGGCTCTCCCGCTTCGGCACCGTGGATGCGAGCACCGCGAAGGGCATCGAACTGCAGGTGGTCGCGGCCGCCGTGGTTGGCAGCGTGGCGATCACGGGCGGCGTGGGCACGATACTCGGCGCGACGCTCGGTGCGCTCGTGCTGGGCGTGATCAGCATTGCGCTCGTGGTGCTGCATGTCTCGCCATTCTGGGAACAGGCGATTCAGGGCGCGCTGATCGTGGCCGCCATCGCCGCCGATACGCTGCTCGCCCGCTCCGTGGCAAAACGCATGATGAGGAAACGCGACCATGGCTAAGAACCACCCGAAACCCGACGCCGCGCTGCTCACGCGCAAGCCCGGCCTGCCGCTTAGCTGGGAAGCGCTGCTCGTCGTCATTCTCATTGCCTCGCTGGTGGTGGGGCGCGTGCTCTCGCCTGTGTTCCTCACGGGAGCGAACATCAGCAACGTGCTCGCCGATCTCACCGAAGTCGCGCTCATGGCGTTGCCGATGACGCTCATCATCGTCGCCGCCGAAATCGACCTTTCCGTGGCCTCAGTGCTCGGCGCATCGAGCGCGTTGCTGGGCGTGCTTTGGCACATGGGCTTGCCGATGCCCCTCGCCATGGCGCTCGTGCTCGTGGCGGGCGGCCTCGCGGGCCTCTTCAACGGGCTCGTGATCGTGAAGCTCAATCTGCCTTCGCTCGCAGTGACGATCGGCACGCTCGCGCTCTTTCGCGGGCTGGCTTACGTGCTGCTCGGCGACCAGGCGATTGCCGACTTTCCGCCGGGCTATACGCTCTTTGGCATGAGCAACCTGGGCAGCACCTTCATTCCGCTGCCGTTCCTGATCGTCGCGGCATGCGCCATCGTGTTCACGATCCTGTTGCAGGCGACCGCTTTCGGCCGCAGCCTCTACGCGATCGGCGCGAACAGTACGGCCGCATCGTTCTCGGGCATCGACGTGCCGAAGATCAAGCTGCGCCTGTTCGTGATGTCGGGCGTGATGAGCGCGCTCGCGGGCATTGTCTATACGCTGCGCTTCACGAGCGCGCGCGGCGACAACGGCGAGGGCTTCGAGCTTTCGGTGATCGCGGCGGTGTTGTTCGGCGGCGTGAGCATTTTCGGCGGGCGCGGGTCGATGTATGGCGTGCTGCTCTCGCTTGTGATCGTAGGTGTGCTGAAGAATGCGCTCACGCTCGTCGACGTGTCGAGCGAGACGCTCACGATCGTGACCGGAGCGCTGCTGCTGGCGTCGGTGCTGATCCCGAATCTCGCGGCGCGCTGGCGCACGCTGCGCGACAAACGCGCGCTCGCACGGGCGGCTTGAGCATGGTGTGAAAGAGGGAAATGAAGTCAAGAGGTAGTCAAATCAACCGGATGCGTCCGGTACCCATCGAGGAGACGATTCATGAGAAAGCCAGTACGTCACGTGTGCACGGCCTTGCTGTGCGCGATGCTAGTGGGAGGCGGTGTCGCGGCGCATGCGGCCGGCATCAAGGAAGGGCTGAAGATCGCGTTCGTGCCCAAGCAGATCAACAACCCCTACGAGGTGATCGCCGATAACGGCGGCCTGGACGCCATCAAGGAGTTCAAGGGCGAAGGCAAGGCGGTGGGGCCGTCGGACGCGGGCGCGTCCTCGCAGGTCTCGTACATCAACACGCTCACCACGCAGCACCAGGACGCGATCGTGATCGCGGCCAATGACGCGAACGCGCTCGTGCCGTATTTGAAGCGCGCGATGGACCAGGGCATCAAGGTCGTTACGTTCGACTCGGACACGGCGCCCGAGGGGCGGCAGATCTTCGTGAACCAGGCGAATGCAGAGGGCATTGGCCGCGGCCAGATCCAGCTCGTTTCGAAGCTGATGGGCGGCGAGGGCGAGTTCGCGATTCTCTCGGCCACGCCCAACGCGACGAACCAGAACACCTGGATCAAGTGGATGCAGGAAGAGCTGAAGAAGCCCGAGTATTCGAAGATGAAGCTCGTGAAGATCGCCTACGGCAACGACGACGACCAGAAGTCCTTCGTCGAGACGCAAGGCTTGCTGCAGGCGTATCCGAACCTGAAGGCGATCGTTGCGCCTACATCGGTCGGCATCGCGGCGGCGGCGCGTTACATTTCCTCGTCGCCGAGCAAGGGCAAAGTGGTGGTGACAGGCCTCGGTACGCCTAACCAGATGCGCGCGTTCGTGAAGAACGGCACCGTGAAGGCGTTCCAGCTTTGGGACCCGGGTGCACTCGGTTATCTCGCTGCGTATGCTGCCGCCAATCTGGCTTCGGGCACGATCACGGGCAAGGAAGGCGAGTCCTTTGATGCGGGCAAGCTCGGCAAGCGCACGATCGGCAAGAGCGGCGAAGTGATTCTCGGGCCGCCCACGACGTTCGACGCTTCGAATATCGATAACTTCAACTTCTGATTGGCGTTGCCTGCGGGTTGATGCGGAGTGCTGAACGACCCGGCTTGCCCGGGTCGTTTTTTACTTGTCGTTCGTTTCGGGCTTCGCCGTGGCGCGCGGCGGCATGGGCTGAGGCTCGGCCGCCATCCCGTCAGCCGGGTAAAGATTGAGAAACGATCTCGCTTCGTCCATCGAGCGGCTAGCAAGCCAGTTTTCATACTCGGAAGGCGGCACGATCACCACCGAACGTTTCTCGTCCCCGGGCTTGTGAAAGCGGTTCATGAGCGGATGCTCGCTTGCATTGACCGTGAGCATCGTGAACGAGTACGCACGGCCGGCCTCGCCTTCGTCCCACTCGCGCCATAAGCCGGCAATGGCGAACGGCGCGCCATCGGCAAGACCAATGCGCCAGCGTACCGCGTTGCCGGTCTCGTAGCTCGGCTCGAAAAACGCCTCGCACGGAATCAAACAAAGTTGCAGCTTTTTCCACGCGCCACTGAAACTGCGCTTTTCACCCACTGATTCAGCGCGCGCATTCATCGTGTCGAACACTTTCACGCCGGGCGGAATGTGCTTGCGCGGCACCATGCCAAAGGTCGCGAGCAGGGCTTCGCGCGCGTCGGGCTCATCCGGCACCTCGCTCGCCCGGCGGATTACCGGCGCGGCATAGTCCTTGTAGATCTCGTCGCGCCAAGGGTCGTCCGGCGGCAGGACGCCGTAGTGCCTGAAGAGGTAGTCGCGGCGTGCGGCGGCGTAGTTCGTGCACATGGTCGTCTCTCCGTCCCGTCCTTCAGATTCATTCTGACATGTGATAGGCTGTATAAATATACAGTGTTTTGGGGCGGATAATGGGACGCGATCATCGTCACTTCCCTCCGCTCACGGCAGCGGAACTGGCTGAAATCTACGACCGGAATCCCTTGCCGGTCGTGTTGCGGTTGCTTTGGGAAATCCACCGGCTGCGCTCCACCATCAGCCGGGCGAACCAGATCCGGCTGACGATCGGCAAGCGCGTGGGCACGGCGAATACGCCGGCAGGCATGTGGGAGCGTTTCGAGCAGGACCTCGACGCGGAGCCGTGTTTGACCGATCCGCTCACGGCGCGCCAAAAGGGTTTGCTGCATGAGGGCGAGCCGCAGGGGCGGCTGCGACGCAGGCGGCGCAATGGCGATTGAGCGTCCCCCATCATGTGGGCTCCCCCACGTTTGTGAACAATTCGCAATAAATCGTATGGCACGTTGAAATTTGGTTGTAAGTGGCCCTTGTTAGAGTCCCTGAAAGCAGTTGTCTTTCGTGGCAGTCAACACAAGAGCGACTTCTCATGGCTATTGTCCGTACATGCTGGTTCGTTCTGGCGCTGCTTCTCAGTGCTCCCGTCTGGGCATACCAGACGCGTGTCGTCTCGATCCCAAGCACCGCGATGCAGCGCTCGTTCGACGCGACCGTCGTCCTGCCCGACGACTACGCGCGCGGCAACCACGCCGCGCGTTTTCCGGTCATCTACGTGCTGCACGGCTCGGGCGGCAGTTATGCCGACTGGACCTCGAACACCCACATCGGCAAGCTCGCCGACCGTTACCACGTGGTGCTGGTGATGCCGGACGGCGGCCACGAAAGCTGGTACATCGACAGCCCGTTCGATCGGAGCAGCCGTTATGAAACCTATGTCGGCAACGAGGTCGTGTCGTATATCGACATGCATTTCCGCACGATCGCCACGCGCGAGGGGCGCGCGATCACGGGTTTGAGCATGGGCGGTTTCGGCGCACTGCGCATTGCGCTGGACCGCCAGGAGACGTTCGGCGCGGCCGGCAGCATTAGCGGCGCCGTCGATCCGCGCAATTGCGACGACGAACCGGGCATCGCTCACGTATTCGGCGATCCCGCGCGGCACGCGTCGTTCTGGAACAGCAATGCGATCGTGGATAGTGCGCAGGACTTCGAGCATGCGCATATCGCGCTCACCATCGACTGCGGCGTGAGCGACTTCTTCGTGCAGTCGAACCGTACGCTGCACGAAAAGCTCGTCGAACTGGGCGTGCCTCACGATTACGCGGAACGCCCGGGCGGTCATACGTGGTCCTACTGGTCGAACTCGATCCGCTATCAGGTGCTCTTCTTCGCCACGACATTCCAGCGCGCCGGCTGGCATCCGCAAGTGGCGTAACGCGTCGCGGCTCGCGCGCGTTTGCCAACATCTTTCCATCACACGATTGCCCGCAGCGCGTGCCCGACCTCAGGCACCGCGTTTGCTCCAATGGTCCTGCAGGGATGGGCGCGTAGATCCGTCCCGCTCAACCAGATGCCGGGCATCGGGCGACCGCACGCGGCGCCGGGGCGCGGCGACCACCCTTGAGCCGGATCACACCGGGTGCAGGAGGACGTCATGCTTCAATACGCTGTCATTTTCTTTATCATCGCGATCATCGCGGCCGTGTTCGGTTTCGGCGGCATCGCGGCGGGTGCGGCATCGATCGCCAAGATCCTGTTCTTCATCTTCCTCGTGGTTTTCCTCGTCACGTTGCTGCTTGGCGTCGTGAGAAGGGGTTAACCGGCGAGCCACGTTTGTTACGCTTGTTGCAGTCGAAGTGCAGCCCGCCCGCGTGGGCTGCACTTTTTTGTGTTCAATGCTCTGTTGCGTGTTGTGATTCGTATAACGAATCAAATCCGTGCCCTCGCGGCCGGGCGCGTCACGCGATGGTATCCACCACGCCGCCATCCACGCGCAACGCCGCGCCCGTCGTGGCCGATGCTTCCTTCGAACACGCGTAGACGATCATGTTCGCGACTTCCTCCACGCTCGCCGCGCGGCGGATGATGGAAGAGGCACGATGCGTCTGCACGAACTGCGCGGCGACTTCCTCGACGGTTTTGCCCGAAGCGGCCACTTCGTCCTTGAGCATATGCGACACGCCTTCCGAAAGCGTCGGGCCCGGCAGCACCGAATTGACCGTGACGCCGGTACCCGCCAGGCGCTTGGCGAGGCCGCGCGCGAGCGCGAGTTGCGCGGTTTTCGTCATGCCGTAATGAATCATGTCGGCGGGAATGTTCAACCCCGATTCCGATGAAATGAACACAATGCGCCCCCAGCCACGCTTGACCATCGCGTTCGCATAGGCGCGCGAGAGGCGTACGCCCGACATCACATTCGTTTCGAAGAAACGCAGCCATTCGGCATCGGGAATCTCGAAGAAGTCCTGCTGCTGAAACACGCCGAGATTGTTCACGAGAATGTCCACCTGCGGATGCGCCTTCACGAGTGCGTCGCATCCCTCTGCGCTGGAAAGATCGCCGACGAAGCCTTGCACCCGCGCACCGGGCGCCGCGGTGCGCAGCGCCGCCTCGGCTTCGCGCACGCTTTCGGTGCGACGGCTGCTGACGATCACGTCGGCGCCCGAGAGCGCGAGGCCTTTCGCCGCGGCAAGACCGATGCCGGCAGCCGAGCCGGTGACGAGCGCGAGTTTTCCAGTCAGATCGATTTTCATGCGGGCTCCTTGAGGGGGGAGGCAGGCCACGCTTCTGAACGCGCGTTGAACGTGCGGGGCGCAACGCCGGTCGCGGCCATCGTGAAGGGAACGGGCAGTGTACTGCGCAGCGGCGTTGGAGGTATTCTCGGGCGCCTCAGTCGATTCACTCACCTCATTCACCCATAGCCGGATCGCTCACGCTGTCCTTGCCGGTTTCCAGACGGCCCGCAAAGCGCCGCAATACACCGTTCTCCGCGCTTAGCGTGAAGTCGTACCAGCCGCCCGAATCCGCGAGCGCCCAGTTCGGCTGCACCTGCTCGCCGGAGCGTAACGCGTAAGTCCACGGTCCGTCGATGCGGTAGGCATTGGCCGCTATGGTCACGTTCGAAGCCGTGCTTGCGCGATTCGCGATGCCAAGCTCGAGCGTATTGTTCGCGGCGTCATGGCGCACGCGCACTTCAGGATTCGGCCCGTGCACCGCCGCGCGCACGTTGCCCTCGAATGCGCGATGAAAGCCGTTCGGCCCAAGCACCCACAGGCGGTATGCGCCGTTGTCGGAGGCAGCGGGTGTCCAGGTGTCGTGCAATGTCTTGCCTGCCTCGACGGTGTAGCGGCGCGGCGGCTTGTCGAGGTGAAGCTGGTCGTACACGTGAAATACGGCGCCGGCCTGTCCTTCGTTGCCGAACTCCAGCTGAATCTTGTGATGACGCCCGTCGACGCTCGCATCCACGTTGAGGCGGTACGGCAGTGCGCGCGAGGGCCGCGCCTTGCGCGCCTGCTGCGGCATGGTCTGCAGGTCGGGCTGCGGCACCGGCACGGGTTTGAGGGCGTTCTGTTGCTTGTTCAACGCGTCGGCGGCGGCTTTCGTCGGCGCGGAAAACGTCTGCACCGGCTTTTCGTTCGGTGTGCTGAAATTGAATGCCGAGGTGAGGTCGCCGAATACGGCACGCCGCCACGGGCTGATGTTCGTCTCACGCACGCCGAAGCGCGCTTCGATGAAGCGCAGCACCGACGTGTGATCGAAAACTTCCGAGTTCACATAGCCGCCCGTGCTCCACGGCGAGACGACGATCATCGGCACGCGCGGCCCAGGCCCGAATGGCAGGCCGTCTGGCTTGACCGGCTTGCCGTCGCCGGGAGGATTCGGCATGGTGAAGTATTCGTGGCGCGTGCTGGTGGTGGATTTGCCCGCGTACTCGCCATCCTTGATGGGCGAGGGCGGGCAAGGCGGCGGCATGTGATCGAAGAAGCAATCGTTCTCGTCGAAGTTCACGAAGAGCACAGTCTTGCTCCAGATGTCCGGGTTGCGCGTGAGCGCTTCGAGCAGCTTCTGGAGGTAGTAGGCGCCCTGGCCTGGCGTCGATACGGCTGGGTGCTCGCTATAGTCCTGCGGCGCGACGATCCAGCTCACCTGAGGCAACCGGTTCGCCGCGATATCGTCATTGAGCGCCTGCAGGAAGCCGCCATCGGGCATCGTATTGCCGACACCCTTGTACAAGGGTTCGCGCGCGTCGAGCGCCTCGGTCCACGGCACGTTGGGCGAACCGTCGATTGCCTCGAGCGCCTTGCGATAGCTCGCGAACCCGACGAGCGGATTGTCCGTGTAGTTATCGGGCTGATTCTCATACACCTTCCACGTCACGCCTGCGGCCTGCAAGCGTTCGGGATACGTGGTCCATTTCAGGCCCGTGGCCGGCGCGGCGATGTTGTCCCAGCCGTTGTTGTCGACCACCGCGTATGGCGAGGCCGTGGGGCCATTGGTGCCGGTGAACAGAAAGAGCCGGTTCGAGTTGGTGCCGCCGTGCAGCGAGCAATAGTAGGCGTCGCAGATCGTGAAGGCGTTGGCGAGCGCGAAATGAAACGGCAGGTCGGCGGCCTGAAAGTAACCCATTGAAGCGTCGCCCTTGAACTTGGGCCAGTGCGTCATGCGGCCATGGTCCCAGGCCTCGTGGGCGTCGGCCCAGTTGTGTGCGCCGCCCGCGAGCAACGCGTTGCCCTTGCGGCTGTCCAGGTAGAACGGCAGCAGCGTGCGTGAGCCATCGCTCTGCTGCCAGACATTGGCGCCGCCGGGTAGCGGAATCGTGAAGCGGTCCGAGAAGCCGCGCACACCGGGCAGCGTGCCGAAGTAGTGGTCGAAGGCGCGGTTTTCCTGCATGAAGACGACGATATGCTGCACGTCTTCAATCGTTCCGGTCGCATTGTTTGCAGGAATGGCCAGCGCCCGCTGGATGGCGGGCGAAGCGAGGCTGAGCGTGGCGCCCGCGGCGGCGGCGCGAAGGAAATCACGGCGGTCCATCGAAGTCATGTTGTGTTCGCGTTGTTGTCGTTGTACTCGCGACCATTAGCATGACACGTTGGCGCCGCTGCGGGCGCTCGATGAACGCGCGCGCGTGCGTCAGAGCTTCACACCCCCCGCTTGCGGCGGCTCACGCCCTGGCTCGGCGAGCGGCAGGCTCACGGCGTCGTCGCTCCAGTACGGCTCGCGGCCGTAGTACTGATGCACGGAGCTGGCCCAGGTGCGATCGGCCATCGAAGGCCACTCGCCCTTGTCGAAGCCCGGTGCGTTCTTCACGCGCTCGGAGTTGAGGGCGATCACGAAGCACTTGCGCGACGCGTCGAGCGTGAGAGCGTTCCACGGCACCGCAAGCAGCTTGTCGCCAATGCCGAGAAAGCCGCCGCTCGACATCACCATGTAGGCAATGCGGCCGCTTTCCACGTCGAGCATGATCTCCTTGACTTTGCCGACTTCGTCGCCGTCCGAGCTCAGCACGCGGTCGCTGTCCAGCGTGCTCGCCGCCATCACGTCGGGGCCGGGGCCACGCGTTGTCGCGCGGTCGCGGCCGACAATGCGCGCGCCTTCGCCGCTGCGCGGCGTTGAAGCGATTGGGGTGTGTGCTGGGTTGTGCGCTGGGTTTTTCGAATAGGCCATGATGTTCTCCTTGTTCATGATGAAACGCGCACGCCGGGTGTTTCCCGCGCGCGCCCGAAATGGACCGGCCACGCCGGTTCCACAGCATCGGTCATGCCGTGGCGCGCCGGTGCAGGCTATCGCGCAGGTTATCGATCAGGAAACCGAATGAAGCAAGGCCGCGCGAGTGGGCGATTTGCGCGCCGCTGCGCCATGTAAGGCGCTACGACGACGGTAAATCGTTCATGCGGCGCACGAGGCCCGCGCGTATCAGGGCGTGGCGACCCGGTGGAGGATGTCCAGCAATTGCGCAACCGCGAAGGGCTTGCGCAGGAAGCCCGCGACGTCGGCGTCGGGGGGCGGGGTGACGAGCGCGGACACGAGCACGAGCGGCACGCGCGCGAGCTTGCTGCTGCGCCTCATTTCGCGCATGAGGGACAGACCGTCCATGCGCGGCATCATGCAGTCGGAGATCACGACATCGGGAGGGTCGTCGAGCGCGCTTTGCAGCGCATCCGAGCCGTCTGCGGCGGTGCGCACCCGGTAACCCTCCTGCCCGACCAGTTCCTTGAGCGCATCGAGTGCGTTGATGTCGTCGTCGACCAGCAATACGGTAGCCATACGTTTCTTGCGTGAGCGGCAGAGCCGGTTACGGTGGCTGGGCCGTTGTTCTTCGTGATCTTCTTTGCGATCGCGCCGCGGCGGGCCCAAACTATCCAGCGGCCGTCCCATACCGCGCAATTTCCGTTCCCGCGCCGTCGCGCGGGCGGGATTCTTTTCGGCTTCGATCGTCATCGCCGCGGCGCCGCTCCCTGTTGGGCGTGTTGGGCGGCGGATTCACGCAAGCGCAGTTGTGCGGCGACGATGGAGGCCGCGACCTCGGGAAAGCTGCCGAACGCCTCGTCGGGCAACTGGCGAAGGGCTTCGATCACGTCGCGCGGTGCGCCGCGGCTTTCGGCGCTTTCGATCAGCGTGGCTGGGTGCGCAGGCCAGGTGACGCATTCGAGGGCGTGCAGCGCGCGCCCGGTCAGGGCCTTGGCGTTCGAGCGCGCCTCGCCAAGGGTGTCGGCTCTTGTTGCCTCGCAAGCGGAAGCAGGCTTCATCGGCTCCTCCTTCGAAGATCCGATGTTTCCCGCAGGCGCCATTCCTGGCACCCTTTTGCCTGCCTTTTGCTCGTTGTCTACGCGCGGCTTCCGGCGGACGTTCAAGCGGGAAGTTTGTCGGCAAGCACGTCGGCGCGGCGAATTTGCGGCGGTGTGGCCAGCAGTTCGCCCGCATGCGCCATCAAGGCCGCCGCCACCTTGCCGTTCAGATGCGCTTCACGGCCAGCTTCGTCGTCGAAGGCATCGAAGATCGCAAACGTCGACGTGTCGAAGCGCACGCCGAACCAGGCCGGCGTGGCGGGTTCCGCGTCGACCAGCGGCTTCGCACCCGCGAGAAATGCCGCCAGTTCCTCTTCCTTGCCGGGCTGCGCATGCAGCTCGACGTACAACGCACGCTGGGTCATGACATGCCTCCTGTTACGTCGTGGCGCTTCAGGCATGGTCGCGGTGTTTCGGGGCGTTCGTCAAGCGTCGGGATGGTGGGGGATAGCGTGGCCCAAGGCGCATGTTTTTCACGATGATGCCGTAAACTCGGACATATCTTCAGACCACGCCGTACATGCTAGATCCGGTCAATATTCTTCTTGTCACGGTGCTTTCGAGCATCATGAGCCTCGCCATTCTCGGCTCGCTGCGGCCTGCGGGTATTCCCGGTGTGGGGCGGTGGATCGGCGCCTATTTGATGGCAAGCGTCGCGATCCTGCTCGCGGGCATGCAACGCCTTGGCTTGCCTGTCCTCACCGTCTTCGTTTCGAATACGTTGCTGGCGCTGGCTGTGGTGCGCATGCTCGAGGGCTGCCGCGAGTTCTTCGGGCTCAAGCCGCGCGTGCCGCTCGCCTACGCGGGAATCGTTGCGCTCGCAACGGGTATTGCGTGGTGGTACTGGGTGACGCCCAGTCTCGGCGCGCGCGTGGCCGTCGCCTCTGCGTTTCATGCGGCCATTTACGTGTCGATCGGTTGGCTCGCATGGCGTTGCCGGCCGCCCGCGCGCCCTGTCTACAGCTACCGGTTCGTGACGCTGGCGGCCTGGCTGGGCGCATTCGCACACGCGCTGCGCGGGGCGATGTACGGCAGCGGCATCGTGAGGCAGTACGGGCTGCTCGACTCCACGCCGCTCAACGTGGCGTGGCTCGCACTCGGCATTCTCGTGTTACCCGCGCTTTCGATCGGCCTGGTTCTGCTCGCGCACGACCGCATGGCCGAGCGGCTCGAGCGCCTCGCGAATCAGGACGAGCTGACCGGCGCGCTCACGCGCCGCGCCTTTCTGGCCCAGGCCAACGCGAAGCTCGAAGCCGCGCGCGAGCAGGGCGAGCAGGTCACGTTCGCGATTCTCGATATCGATCACTTCAAGTCGATCAACGACCGCTACGGACACGCCACAGGCGACCGCGTGCTCGCGCAGTTTTGCCGCGTCGTGAAGAGTGGCGTGCGCGTAGAGGACGTGTTTGGCCGGCTGGGCGGCGAAGAATTCGCGTTGCTCTTTGTTGGCATGACCCGCGACGACGCCGTGAGGCGCCTCGACGAATTGCGCGTGCTGGCCCTCGCCGTGCGGCGCAGCGCCGACGCTCACGCCCGTGAATCCGGGCAGGAGGCGCACGACGGCCTCACGTTCAGTGCGGGCGTGGATGAAGCCCAGATGCAAGACTCGCTCGCCACCTTGATGGCGCGCGCCGACGCCGCGCTCTATGTCGCCAAGTCACGCGGGCGCGACCGCGTCGTGGCCATCTGAAGAGTCTGTCGGTCTCCCTCGGCAGTTTATGCGTGGTGAATCAATGCCCGAATCCTTTCGCGGCGCGACGGGTATTCCTTATCGAAACTCCATGCGCTACGCATAGTTGCGCACCGCGAAGATCTAAACAGCGCTGTTTTTAAACGATAATTATCAATGGCGCGACTGACGTTGCGTGCAGCGTAAAGGCGCTTTCGCTGCATGACGTGCAGGGTCCAGGTGGCCTGCGTGGCGCGCCTCAAAAATTTTCGGGCGGGCGTTTCTTCCCTTGTAACCAGTGGCGATCACGCGATGCGGGATTCCTGCGGATATGAAACGCCTGCTCCTGGCGCCCCGCGCCCGCATTGGTTTTCGATTTCGCTCCGCATTCAAGCGCGCTCTGGCGCCGCCGGCCTGGGCACTCCCTGGTTCCCCGCCGCGCGCCGCGACTCACGCGCTCGCCAGTCATTGCATTACCCACATTCAAAAGTCCGTTGCCGCAACGCGCACGTCAGGCCTCATCGCGCGTGTCGTTGCGCTGCGGGCACATTACGGGCCTGCCTCCCGGTATCCATCCTGACCAGACAAGTCGCTTCCGGGGGCAGGCTTTAACCACAAGGAGCCTGAGATGAAAGTTGGCAGCAACTGGCGTAACGCACATAACAACGACGCGGCATTGCCCGCATTCCTCGCAGCACGTGTCGATCGTTACTACACCGAGCGCGTGCAGGAGAGCTGGGCCGGGGGCCACATCATGAAGGGTCGTGTTGCCGATGCTGATGCCTTGCACCTTTCGAGTAACGACTACCTTTCGATTGCGCGCCACCCCGAGATTCTCGATGCAATGTGCACGAGCATCCGCTCGGAGGGCAACGGGCTCTTGATGTCGGGCGTGTTCCTGCACGGCGACGACTGCCCGCAACTCACGCTCGAAGACCGCTTCGCGTCATACATGGGCGCCGAAGCGAGTGTGTTGTGCCAGTCGGGTTTTGCTGCGAACACGGGGCTGATTCAGTCGATCGCCAATGCGCAAACGCCGGTGTACGTCGACATGATGGCGCACATGTCGCTGTGGGAGGGCATACGCAGCGCTGGTGCGCGCGCGATCAGTTTCTTCCACAACGATGTCGAACACCTCGAGCAGCGCATTCAGCGCTACGGGGCCGGGATCGTGATTGTCGACTCCGTGTACAGCACGAACGGCAGCGTGGCGCCGCTCACTGCCATTGCCGAGGTGTGCGCCGAGCACGACTGCGTGCTGGTCGTCGACGAGTCGCATTCGCTCGGCACGCACGGCCCGCACGGCGCGGGCATGGTGGCCGAACTCGGGCTCATCGACCGCGTGCATTTCCGCACGGCCAGTCTCGCCAAGGCGTTTGCCGGGCGCGCGGGCATCATTAGTTGTTCGCGGCGCTTCCAGGAGTATTTCAAGTGCGAGGCGCTGCCGGCGATTTTCAGCTCGACGCTGCTGCCGCATGAGACGGCGGGCCTCGCGGCGACACTCGACGTGATCGAGCGCGAAGATTGGCGGCGCACGCGCGTTGCGGCCAACGCGCGTTACGTACGCGGGCGGCTTGCCGAACTCGGCTACAACCTGAACGGCAGCGAAACGCAGATCATCGCGCTCGAAGCCGGGCCGGAGCCGCAGACGATCTTGCTGCGCGACGCGCTCGAAGCGCGCGGCATTTTTGGTTCGGTGTTCTGCGCGCCCGCCACGGCGCAGAACCGCTCGCTCGTGCGGCTCTCACTCAATGCGGCGCTGTGCGAGGAGGAACTGGAGCGGCTCGTGGAGGTGTGCGCGGAGATTCGCGATGAGGTGCAGATGTGGAACTGGCCGTCTACGCGCCGCAACGAGCGCAACGCGGGCCGTGCGCGCGTGCGTGTGCCGCAGGCTGTGGTGAATATGCCGATGGTGGCCGTGGCGGCCTGAGCATGCGTGCAGCGAGGCGGCGATAGCGTGGGGGCACCCGATTTACGGCCTGCGGAAAACTTACCGCATTCGGTGCCGTAAATCAGGGTGAGTCCCACGCCGCCTGGATCTCGCGGTCGAGCTGGTCGAGATGCCGGTCGTAGGGCAGCACGTTGTCGAGCGCAAGCCCCGCCGGCTTCTTCACCACGGCGTAGAGATAGCGCCGGTCGCCGTGAAATTCCGATGCGGGGTGCATATACGGCTGCCATTCCGCACACTGCGCCGGGTAATAGCCTTCCGTGCGCCAGAAATAGGGCAGGCTGCGGCGGCTGTCGAGCTCCGCGAGAAAGCTTGCGGGCGCACCTTGTTCGACCGCGATTTCGCGCACGCCGCGCAGCGATTCGTCGGTGTGAATGACGAGCAGGTATGCCGTGCCGACCCCGTCGAACATCAGGAGTCCGTGCGGTTGGTACGAGAGATAGTGCTCGACGATGCCCAATGAATCGGCAATGCCTTTCACGTGCGCGGCGAGCGCATGATCCTTGAGGAAGGCATATTCGGAAACGGCGAGTGCTTCGAGCACCGTGCTGCAGCAGCGGTCGAAATACGCGCGCTGCATATCGCCGATCGCCTGGTTCAGCGTTTCCACGGCATCGACTTCATGCTTGCGGATGAAGCGGTCGATCAGCCCTTCGTTGAAGCTTTTCACCGCCACGTGCTCGTCGGCCTTGCCGGTCAGCACGATTTTCCTGATCGACGGGTCGGTAATCCGGCGGCAAAACTCCATGCCGTTGAGTTCGGGCATGTCGTAGTCGACGACCACGACCGATACCGACTCGAAGCGCGACGCGTTATGTACGAGACTACGTATCGCGTCGACGCGCATGGCGATGACCTGGTGCGCATCGTTTTCTTCGGTGCGGTCCAGATACGGGCTGAAGATGGGCTCAGCGGCCCGGTTCGGCCCGGCGCGGCCATTGAGAAACTTCAGCGCCTCGCTGGGCGAGCTGAACAGGCGGAAGGCCAGGTCGGGGTCGAGTTGCAGGCTCAGGTTCGAAAGGAACGCGGCGCTGTCGTCGACGAAGGCGACGGTGGTCGGGTAGGAGAACGGCTGAATGGCTTTCGTCATGGCGCAGGGAATGTCAAAACGAACTCGGTATATTCGCCTTTTACGGAAGAGCAGGTAATTGCTCCACCCATCGCTTGCATGACATCGCGGCAGAATGCCAGCCCGATTCCTGCTCCGAGCGTCACGTCATCGGTGGCGGTTGTCGAAGTATAAAAGCGCGTGAAGATGTGCGGCAATACCTCAGGGGAAATACCGGTGCCCGTATCGCTGAAAATCAAACGATTGGCCCGTTGCCCTGATTCAAGACGAATAGAAATCTGCGCGCCGTCGATGCTGCCCATATGCCGGAAGGCATTTTTGAGCAGATTGAAGAGCACGTGAACGGTAAGCATTTCAGATCCGTGGAATTCGAAATCGGGGCGCAGATTGCAGATTACCCGACGCCGGTCGCCTTCGCGAAACGGAAAACGCGCAAGCGCGGTTTCCACGCAATGCACGATCGAGCACGTTGTTGCGTTTTGCATGTTGCCGCCCGTGAAGCGCGCCGTGGCGAGCAGCATGTCGATGATCGCGTTCGAATGCAGGGCTTCCTGTTCAATGCGGCCAACCACGCCTTGCAGCGAATGCAGATGCGCCACGCGTATTTTGGGCACGGGCAAGCGGCTGCGCTGGGCGAGCTGATAGGTGTCGAGCAGCGCGGGTAAATAGCGCATGAGGCCTGCGGCGCCCACGCGGATCGCCACGAGCGGGGTGCGCAGTTCGTGCGCCACGCTGCCTGCCGTAGCCAGCATGGCGCGCTCCTGTTCGATCTGAATGCGGTCCTGATCGTAATTGGCCACCGCGCCGATCGCCACCGCGAACGAAAAGATCGCCAGATGGGTGAGGTAGTTCGGCCCCAGCACGACGGGGTACGTGGTGAGGCAGTACGCGATCACCGCGAGGCTGATGCCCACAAGGAACTGCAGCACGAGCATGAGCCAGTCGAGCAGCAGCACCATCACGAACGCCGCGATCAGCGCGCTCTCCACCCACACTTCGTTGCCGTTGTTCTTGAGCAGCATGAACGTGAAAAAGAACGGCAATGCGTAGAGCGTGCAGAAGTACCAGTACCACGGCAGCAGCTTTTTCAGCGCGGCAGGCCAGCGCTCGAACGCCAGAATCGGCACAAAGAGAAGAGAGCCGATCAGGCGCAGCGTGAGATTTTCATACGGCTGAGGAAAGAGGTCTTTCCAGACGTAGTAGTAAAGCGGAAAGCCCACGCTAGCCACGACGGCGAGCGGGCGCATGCGGCGCTTCACATATTGCAGGTTGCGCAGCGCGGGCGCGAAGGCGCGCACGAAGCGCGGACGCATCGACGCCCAGGCTCGCCTCAGTCGCACCGAGGTTCTTGAAACGTTCATCAGAATGGAATCGCTCATCGTTCTGGCCGGCGCGCGCGGTCCGGCCGGTCTTCTTGCGTCTCGCTTTTTTGGTGCCCCGTGCTTCTGCTTTCCCGCCGGAGGTCTCGCGTGGTCGGACCCCGTCTCCACCCGGCAAAGAAAGACAATATCACCAAAGGATTGCAGCGATGAGGCGTGTTTGGCCCCTGGATGGGCTTCGATGCGGTACCGGAGGAGGTTTGTTATGCGCTGCGCATCGATTCGCCTCATTTTAGAGGCATTCGACGGGCGCTCGGGCGCGCCTCTGTGCGGCCTTCAGGCCGCTGGCTTGCGTTGGGCGGAAATGAACTGCTCGATTGCGTCGTCCAGCGGCTGCGGCGCGTCGCGATGTGGAGAATGGCCACCGTGTGCTAGCGCGTGCACGCGTGCGTGCGGCACGGCCGCGCCAATCTCTTCGACCTGCGCCATGGTGCCGTAGTGGTCGTCTACGGCCTGTACGGCGAGCAATGGTGCACGAATCGATGCAAGATCGCCGACGATGTTCCAGGCCCGGAAGGCGGGATCGAGCCAGATGTCGTTCCAGCCGTAGAACGCGGAATCGACATCGTCGTGATAGCGCGCGAGCTTTTCGCGCAGGCGGGTCGTTTCGTACGCAACCTTCGCCTCGGCTATGCTTTCGACGGATATCGCTTCGACGAAGACGTGCGGCGCGATTGCCACCGCGCCATCGAGCGCCTCGGGAAAAGCGGCGGCATAGAGCAGCGCGATGGAGGCGCCGTCGCTATGACCGATCAGCCACATGCGCGTGCGTTCGGCTGCGCTGATGCCGAGTGCGTCGAGCAGGGCGGGCAAGACCTCGCGCGCCTGCTGGGTCATGAAATCGACTGGCCATTTCACGTGAGGCGCGCGCGGCGTGGAGCGCCCGTAACCCGGACGCGAATAAACGAGCCCGCGCATGCCGAGGCGCTCGCAAAGCGCGGCGGGCCAATCCTTCCACATCGCGATCGAGCCGAGACCTTCGTGCAGGAACACGGCGAGCGGCGCTTCGCCATCCGCCGCGCCGATCCAGCGATATTCAATGCGCAGCGCATCGTGCGTATGCGTGGCGGGGAGGTCGGCAAATTCGCTTTCGTTCATGGTGCTTGTCACGTGTCGCAGTCACGACTGAAACTGCTGGCGCAGCCGGAAACGCTGGATTTTACCGGTCGCCGTTTTCGGCAGATCGTCGACGAACAGAATGTCGCGCGGATACTTGTGCGGCGCAAGCCGCGTCTTGACGAACGCCTTCAACTGCTCGGCCAGTGCTTCATGCGAGGTGTCCGCTGCCGCCTGCTTGAGGACGACGAACGCGCAGGTTTTCACGAGCCCGCCCTGATCGACGCCGATCACGGCGGCTTCGAGCACGGCGTCGTGCTGCATGAGCACCATTTCGACTTCGATGGGCGAAACGTACTGGCCGCTCACCTTGAGCATGTCGTCGCTGCGGCCCGCGTAGACATAGGCGCCGCCTGGCAGGCGCCGGTACTTGTCGCCGCTTCTCACCCAGTCGCCGAGAAAGGTCGCGCGCGACTTTTCGCGATTGCACCAGTACATCACGGCCGCGCTCGGCCCGCGGATGAAGAGGTCGCCGATCTCGCCGTCGGGCACGAGCGCGCCGGTCTCGTCGCGCAGTTCGAGTTCGTAGCCGGGCACGGGGCGGCCCGTGGTGCCGTATTCCACGTCGCCTGGCCGGTTCGAGAGGAAGATGTGCAGCATTTCCGTGGAGCCGAGGCCATCGAGAATGTCGCTGCCGAAGTGGTCCCTGAAGCGCTCGCCCAGTTCGCGCGGCAGCGCCTCGCCCGCGGAGGTGCACACGCGCAGCGCGACATCGGCGCGTGCGGGGAGGTTGGGCGAGACCATCATGCTCGCATAGAGCGTGGGCACGCCGTAGAACACCGTGGGCCGATGCTGCACGAGGCGTGCGAATACGGCGTTGGCGGTGGGGCGTTCGGCCATCAGGATCGTGGTCGCGCCAACCGACAGGGGAAACGATAGACCGTTGCCGAGTCCATAGGCGAAGAACAGCTTGGCCGCCGAAAACACGATGTCGCTTTCGCGTATGCCGAGAATGGGCTTCGCGTAAGTCTCGACGGTCCAGTAGAGGTTGGCGTGCGTATGCACCGTGCCTTTGGGCTTTCCCGTCGATCCCGAGGAGTAGAGCCAGAACGCGATGTCGTCGCAGCCCGTTTGCGCGGCGCGCGGGGCGGGCTCGGCGCGCGCGATCAGATCGGCGAGGACCGCTAGTGGTTCATCTGAAGCGGGCTGTGGAGCGGGTGGTGAAGCGGGCTGCGAAGCGATTAACTGGCAGTCCTCACATTGTGCTTCGGCGAGCGCTGCACTCACCGCTGGCAGCACCGCGCCCGATGCGATGACCACGCGCGCGCGGCTGTGCGTGAGCATATACACGTAGTCGGCCGGCGTGAGCAGCGTATTGACGACCACCGGGACGATTCCCGCATAGAGCGCGCCGAGAAAGGCAATGGGCAACTCGATGGTGTCGAGCATCACGAGCAGAACACGTTCTTCGGTGTGAACGCCGAGCGCGCGCATGGCGGACGCGAAGCGGCGGGCCTGCGTTTCGAGTTCGCCGTAGCTCAGCGTGAGCGTGTCGTCGATATAAGCGGTCTTCGCGGCGCGCGCCGCATTGAGCGAGAACAGGTGCGTGGCGAAGTTGAATTGCGCCGGCGGCGCTACAGCCGCGGCGTGTTCTGGCGACGCTGCATGGATTTGCACGGTGGTGTCTCCGCTCTGTCTGCCACGATCGGATTTGTCGTCGTTCGACCTTTTCGCGGAAAATTAGCGGTTAGCAAAATGCATGTCAAGCACTATAGTACATCAACGCGGGTTAAGAGATTCCCTAAGATGAAGCAAACTTACATTGCCGAGCTTCCAGCGGAAGCCGCCGACGACGCCGCGCGCGGCGAACGCGCCGAACGCGATCCGTTCCTCACTGCCATGGGTGAGCGCGTGCGCATGCTGCGCGCGCGGCGCGGCATGACGCGCAAGACGCTGGCGGCGGAAACCGGGCTCTCGGAGCGGCATCTGGCGAATCTGGAGTCCGGGGTGGGGAATGCCTCCGTGCTGGTGCTGCGGCAGATCGCGAACACGCTGAACTGCCCGCTCGCCGAGGTCATCGGCGACGTCACGACCTCGTCGGCGGAATGGCTCCTGATCCGCGAACTGCTGCAGGGGCGCGACCCGGCTGCCTTGCAGCGCGCGCGCGTGGCGCTCGCCGAGATGTTCTCGCAAACCAGCGCCGATCCGCATCGCAACGAGCGTATCGCGCTCATCGGCCTGCGCGGCGCGGGCAAGTCCACCTTGGGGCGCATGCTCGCGCAGGAGCTGAAAGTGCCGTTCGTCGAACTGACGCGGGTGATCGAACAGCTGGCGGGCTGTCCGCCGTCGGAGATCCATTCGCTGTATGGCGCAAGCGCCTATCGCCGCTACGAGCATCGGGCGCTGGAGGCCGTGGTCGCGGAGCACCCGCGCGCCGTGATCGCCTCGCCGGGCGGTCTCGTTTCCGAGCCGGCCACGTTCAATGTGCTGCTCGCGCATTGCTTCACCGTCTGGCTGCAGGCCGCGCCCGAAGAGCACATGCGCCGCGTCGTGGCGCAGGGCGACCTGCGCCCCATGTCGGGCAATTCGGGCAACAGCGAGGCGATGGACGACCTCAAACGCATCCTGGCGGGCCGCAGCGAACTGTATGGCCGCGCCGACATGAGCTTCGACACCAGCGAAAAGACGCTCGCCGACGCCTACCTGCAACTGCGTGACCGGCTCGCCGCCCGCCTGGCCGCCGAGGCGCCGCGCATCGAGTAACTGGCGGCCGCGCACTGCGATGTTGCGGGTTAACCCCTTAACATGCATTAAAATGCATTGATGTGCTTTACATGAGCATTCCATTGCACTATCGTTGATTGAAACGAAGTGCAGAAAGGAGACGCTCATGGCCGCAGTCGAAACCGCCGTCGCCCCGCAACGGGTCGATTACCGCACCGAGCCTTCGCAGTACCGGCACTGGAAGCTGACGTTCGACGGCGCCGTGGCGACGCTTGGCATGGACATCGCCGAGGATGGCGGCATTCGCGACGGCTACAAGCTGAAGCTGAATTCATACGACCTCGGCGTCGATATCGAACTGCACGATGCACTCCAGCGCATCCGCTTCGAGCATCCGGAAGTGCGTACGGTCGTGCTGACCAGCCTGAAAGACCGCGTGTTCTGCTCGGGCGCCAATATCTTCATGCTCGGCCTTTCCACCCATGCGTGGAAGGTCAACTTCTGCAAGTTCACCAACGAAACGCGCAACGGCATGGAAGATTCGTCGCGCCATTCGGGCCTGAAGTTCATTGCGGCGGTGAACGGCGCCTGCGCCGGCGGCGGCTATGAGTTGGCGCTCGCCTGCGACGAGATCATGCTCGTGGACGACCGGTCCTCCTCGGTTGCGCTGCCGGAAGTGCCGCTGCTTGGCGTGCTGCCCGGCACGGGCGGCCTCACGCGTCTGACCGACAAGCGCAAGGTGCGCCACGACCGTGCCGACATCTTCTGCACCGTGGTGGAAGGCATACGCGGCGAACGCGCGAAAGCCTGGCGCCTCGTGGATGAAGTCGTGAAGCCGAACCAGTTCGGCCAGGCCGTGCAGGCGCGCGCGCTCGAACTTGCGGCTGCGAGTGACCGGCCAGCGGGTGCGCAAGGCATTGCGCTTACGCGTATCGAACGTGTGGAGCACGATAGTGGGCTGAGCTACGCAACCGTCGAAATTACGATCGACCGCGCGAAGCGCACCGCGACGTTTACCGCGAAAGCGCCCGTCACAGCACCTGCTTCGGACATCGAATCAATCGTCGAGGCCGGCGCGAAGTGGTGGCCACTGCAGTTCGCGCGTGAACTGGACGACGCGATTCTCTGCATGCGCACGAACGAACTCGACATCGGCACGTGGATCCTCAAGACCGAAGGCGACGCGCGCACCGTGCTCGCCGCCGACGCCGCGCTGCTCGCGCACCGCGACCACTGGTTAGTGCGCGAGACCATCGGCATGTTGCGCCGCACGCTGGCGCGCATCGATGTGTCTTCGCGTTCGCTGTTCGCGTTGATCGAACCTGGCTCGTGTTTCGCCGGCACCTTTGCCGAACTCGCATTCGCCGCCGACCGTACGTACATGGCCGCGCTGCCCGCGAACGAAGACGAAGAACCGGCCATCACGCTCTCGGAAGCGAATTTTGGCCTTTATCCCATGGTCACGCATCAATCGCGTCTCGCGCGGCGTTTCTATGAGGAAACCGAACCGCTCGATGCCGTGCGCGAAAAGATTGGCGAAGCGGTCAAGCCGGTCGAGGCGGAGCGCCTTGGCCTCGTGACGGCCTCGCCCGACGACATCGACTGGCCCGACGAAATCCGTCTCGCGCTGGAAGAGCGCGCGGTCATGTCGCCTGACGCGCTCACGGGTCTCGAAGCGAACCTGCGCTTCAACGGCCCGGAGACGATGGAAACGCGCATCTTCGGGCGGCTCTCCGCGTGGCAGAACTGGATCTTCAACCGGCCCAACGCCGTGGGCGAGAAGGGCGCGCTCAAGGTGTACGGCAAGGGCAGCAAGGCGCAGTTCGACGTCGCCCGCGTCTAAGATCCGCATCCGCCGCCGCGTTTGCCGCGTCCGTCGAATTTGCTGGAAGGAACCGCAATGTCCACGATCAATTACAGCGAAAAGATTCCGAACAACGTCAACCTGGCCGACGATCGCGCGCTGCAGCGCGCCCTCGAGCAATGGCAGCCGAACTTCCTCTCGTGGTGGGGCGACATGGGCCCCGACGGTTCGCACGGCTACGACGTCTATCTGCGCACGGCGGTGAGCGTCGACGCGGGCGGCTGGGCGCACTTCGACCATGTGAAAATGCCCGATTACCGCTGGGGCATCTTCCTCACGCCGGGCGAAGCGGATCGCAAGATCCATTTCGGCGCGCACAAGGGCGAGGCCGCGTGGCAGGACGTGCCGGGCGAGCACCGCGCGAATCTGCGCCGCATCATCGTTACGCAAGGCGACACGGAGCCCGCCTCCGTCGAGCAGCAGCGTCATCTCGGCCTCACGGCGCCTTCCATGTACGACCTTCGCAACCTGTTCCAGGTGAACGTGGAAGAAGGCCGGCACCTGTGGGCGATGGTGTATCTGCTGCATCGCTACTTCGGACGCGATGGTCGTGAGGAAGCCGAAGCGTTGCTCGATCGCCGTTCGGGCGACGACGACAACCCGCGCATCCTCGGCGCGTTCAACGAGAAAACGCCTGACTGGCTGGCGTTTTTCATGTTCACGTATTTCACCGACCGCGACGGCAAGTTCCAGCTTTCTGCGCTTTCCGAATCCGGCTTCGACCCGCTCGCGCGCACGACGAAATTCATGCTGACCGAAGAAGCGCATCACATGTTCGTCGGCGAATCGGGCATCTCGCGTGTCGTGCAACGCACCGCTCAGGTCATGAACGAACTGAAGACCGACGACGTGAAGCGCCTGCGCGCCGCGGGCGTGATCGACCTCGAAACGATTCAGCGCTACCTGAATTTCCACTATTCGGTGACGATCGATCTGTTCGGCGCCGACCACTCGTCGAACGCCGCGACGTTCTACAGCTCGGGCCTGAAGGGCCGCTACGAAGAGACCAAGCGAGACGACGACCACCAGCTCGAAGGCCAGCAATACCGCCTGCTCGACGTGCAGGACGGCAAGCTCGTGGAGCGCGAGGTGCCGATGCTCAATGCGATGAACGAAGTGCTGCGCGACGACTACATCAAGGACTCGATTGCGGGCGTGAACCGCTGGAACAAGGTGCTGGAAAAGGCGGGCATCGACGCCCGGCTCACGGTGCCGCACAAGGCGTTCAACCGCCAGATCGGCACCTTTGCGGGCGTGCGTGTTTCGCCGGACGGCCGCGTGATTGGCGAGGCCGAATGGGCTGCGAACGAAGCGAAATGGCTGCCCACCGCGGAAGACCGCGCCTATGTCGCCTCGCTCATGGGCCGCGTGACCGAGCCCGGCAAGTTCGCCAACTGGATCGCGCCGCCGGCCATGGGCATCAACCGGCAGCCCATCGATTTCGAATACGTGCGCTTTAACTGAGGAGCGCGGCGGCGCGTAGCGACGCATTCGCGCGCCGCGATGGGAGACAATCATGAACGGTCCGCTACCCGTGGAAATTCTCAGGCAACATCTGATCGATCCTGAGATCTGCATACGCTGCAATACGTGCGAGGAAACGTGTCCCATCGACGCGATCACGCACGACGGCACCAACTATGTGGTGAAGGCCGACGTCTGCAACGCCTGCATGGCCTGCGTGCCGCCATGTCCGACCGGCGCGATCGACAACTGGCGCAACGTGCTCAAGGCCGAGGCGTACTCCATTGACGAGCAGTTCACGTGGGACGAACTGCCTGCGCAGAATCCATCGGTCGGTGCGCCGGCCGCAGCACAAGAATCAGGCGATGCGGCAAGCGTTGCACAAGCGGCGCCGAATGCCGCCGATGTGCCCGTCGGCGGCTCCGACATGGTGCGCGGCTCGACCGTGCCGCCGTGGTCGGCGGCGCGCCCCTATGTCCAGCTCTACACGCACAAGGCGCCGACCACGGCGACCGTGGTCGGCAACTATCGCCTCACCGACGACGCGACCGAAAGCGACATCCATCACATCGTGCTCGATTTCGGCGCCATGCCGTTCCCGGTGCTGGAAGGCCAGTCTATCGGCATCTTGCCGCCGGGCGCGACCCTGGAAGGCCGGACCCATCATGCGCGCCAGTATTCGATTGCGAGTCCGCGCGACGGCGAGCGTCCTGGTTATAACAACGTCTCGCTCACGGTGAAGCGCGTGACGCGCGATCACAGTGGCAACGCAACCGATGGCGTGTGCTCGAACTATCTCTGCGACCTGAAGAAGGGCGACGTGGTGACCGTGATCGGGCCGTTCGGCAATACCTTCCTGATGCCGAACCATCCGAATTCGCATCTGTTGATGATCTGCACGGGCACCGGCTCCGCGCCCATGCGCGCGATGACCGAATATCGCCGCCGCCGCAGGCTCAAGGGCGCGACTGGCAAGCTCATGCTCTTTTTCGGCGCGCGCACGCAGCAGGAATTGCCGTATTTCGGACCCCTGATGAATCTGCCGAAAGATTTCATCGACACGAATCTCGCCTTTTCACGCACGCCGGGCCAGCCCAGGCGCTATGTGCAGGACGCCATGCGCGAGCGCGCCGTGGATGTTGCGCAGTTGCTCAAGGACGGCAACACGCATGTTTATGTCTGCGGGTTGAAGGGCATGGAGGACGGCGTGCTGCAGGCGCTTCAGGAGATTGCCGAGACGCACGGCATGGGCTGGGAGGCCTTGTGGGACCGTCTCAAACGCGAAGGGCGGCTGCATCTCGAGACGTATTGAAACGTTCGAATGCAATGAATCGAGGCCTGAATCGAAAC
Organism: Paraburkholderia sp. J10-1; assembly: GCF_905220165.1. Classification (NCBI taxonomy): domain Bacteria; kingdom Pseudomonadati; phylum Pseudomonadota; class Betaproteobacteria; order Burkholderiales; family Burkholderiaceae; genus Paraburkholderia; species Paraburkholderia sp. J10-1. The sequence continues at coordinate 884,429 of NZ_CAJMYW010000002.1, forward strand.
ACGTAAAGAGCCAGCGATAGTTTAAGCACGGTCGTTCGAAAAGCGTTACGATGGCGAATCGCAAAGGCGCGCGCACTCGCGCGCCATCGTTGGAGACGCCTGAATGAACCTCGTTGCTGAAATGCCTGCCGGCCTGACCGGCGTCGAACAGTTGCAGCACATGCTGCATGGAAGCCGTGGCCCGGCCATTGGCGAAACGCTTGGCTTCAGGCTGGTCGAAGTCGAAGAGGGCCGCGTAGTGTTCGAAGGCACGCCCGGTCTGCACGTGTACAACCCCATCGGCACGGTGCACGGCGGCTATGCCGCCACGCTGCTCGATTCCGCGTGCGGTTGCGCCGCGCACTCGCGGCTCGGCACGAATCAGGGCTACACCACGCTCGAGTTGAAGGTCGCGTACCACCGGCCCATGACCGCCGATACCGGCCCGGTGCGTGCGGAAGGGCGTGTGCTGAGCATTGGCCGCCGCGCCGCCTTCACAGAGGCCAGCATCACGGATGCGCAGGGCAAGCTCTACGCATCCGCGACTTCCACCTTGCTCGTGTTCGACCGCTAACGCATGACGAGCATGACGACCGGCGCACGGGGGCTAGATCGCCGCGCGCGCCTTGTCCTCGATGAGTCGTACGAGCGTTTGCAGCATACGGTTCGCAGGCGTAGGCACGCCAAGCGCCGCGCCGCGCTTCACGACGTAGCCATTGAGGTGATCGATCTCGCTGAGCTTGCCGCGTGCGAGATCCTGCGCCGTGGACGAGTACTGGCCGGGCATGGTCTGCGCGATGCGCGGCACTGCGCTGTCGATGTCCGGCGGCAGCGTCACGCCGTCGGCCTGAGCAACGGCCACGCATTCGCCGACGATGTCGTGCATCGTCTCGCTCACGCCCGCGCCTTTCACGAGACGCCCATAGGGCAATTGCGTAATCGCCGAGAGCGCGTTGTACGCGCAGTTCACGATTAGCTTCGCCCACAGCGCGCCGCGTACATTGGGCGAGATTTCGGTGGGCACGCCTGCGTCGATGAGCGTGCGCGCGGTGGCGTCGCTCGCGCGTGAAGGTTCGATCACCAGTTCGCCGCGCCCGTGATGGCGCACGTGGCCGGGCCCCGCCATCTCCGTGGCGACATAGACCACCGCGGCCGCCACGTCCTGCGGGATCACGGTGCGCAGGCGCTCCGCGTTATCCGCGCCGTTCTGCAGCGTGAGCACGAGCGTGTCGGCGCGCAAATGCGGTTTGATCGCCGCGCCTGCGTTCTCGGTGTCGGTCGACTTTACGCAGAACAGCACGAGGTCGGCGCCCGCCACCGCGGAGGCTTCGGTACTGGCCGTGAGATGCGGCGCGCCGATGCGCTCGTCGAACTGCTGCGCTTCGACGCGTAGCCCGTCGCGCGTCACGGCCTCGACGTGCTGGGGCCGGCCGATCAAGACCACATCGTGTCCCGCGCGCGCGAGCATGCCGCCGAAAAAGCAGCCTACTGCGCCCGCGCCCATGACGGCGACTTTCATTTGCGTTTCTCCTGTGTGGCGTACGGACTACGTCGTCTGTGATGTTCAGCGCAGCTCGAAGCCGAGCGCGTTGAGCGCGTCGCGCAAGCGGTCGCGGCCGTGCAGCGACTCGCGGCTGCGCCAGCGCGCGAGCGAGCGCACGGTCCAGCCCGCCGCGCTCAGTCCCTGGGCGGTCTGGAAGCCGCCCATGACTTCGTCGTACTGTGCAATGGCCGCTGCTTGCGAGGGCGCGTCGTATTGTTCGCGGTGGAGTACGACCTCCTGCGGCAAGCGCGGTTTCACATCCGCGGGGCGCGTTTCGTCGGGATAGCCCACGCACAGGCCGAACACCGGGAGCACGCGCGGTGGCAGGCCCAGTTCCGCAGCCACCTGCTCAGGCTGATTGCGGATGCCGCCGATATACACCGCGCTCATGCCGAGCGATTCGAGCGCGACCACGGCGTTTTGCGCGGCAAGCGCCGCATCGATCATGCCGACGACCAGCGTCTCCATGTAGTGCAGACCTTCGACGCTAGCCCCGCCGCGCGCGCCCGCCGCTTCGAGGCGCGAGAGGTCGGCGAGCCACACGAGAAAGAGCGGTGCTGCGCGAACATGCGACTGGCCGCCCGCAAGCTCGGCGAGGCGCGCCTTGCGCTCGGGGTTCTCGATGGCAACCACGCTCCACGTCTGCAGGTTCGACGAGGTCGAGGCCGATTGTGCCGCTGCGATCAACGTTTCGAGCGTGCCTTCAGGCAGCGGACGGTCCGCGTAATTGCGCACCGAGCGATGCGCGAGCAGCGTGTCGAGCGTAGCGTTCCAGTCCGGCAGCGGCGCGGACCACGGCGTGCCGTAGCGCGCTTCGAGGGCGCGCATGGCATCGGCGATTTCGGCAGTGGGGTGCGCGGGCGTGGTGACGGTGGACATCGGGTTTCTTCTCCGGCAGGTGACGGTTGAATCGGGCGCGCTGTAATGCGCTGTAATCGACCGCTGCGATCGATCGCGGCGCCAAGCGCCGTATGGTACATGGCTCGCGCGATTGGCGCAGGCGTTCACCGGCACGCTCCCAAGCGCTGGGGCGCGCCAGCAGAGTTCGCGCGTGACCGGTATCATCTGGATCTGCGCATGCGCTCGCCCAGGGCGGCGGCCGCCATCTTCTGCTTTCCCCCTGTCTTCGGCAGCCTTGTCTGCCCCTTCTTCCGGGAGGCTATCCCATGTCCGTTGATTCCCAGAATGCAACGCCCGTCTGGTTCGTGACCGGCTGTTCGACCGGCTTTGGCCGCGAGCTTGCGCGTGCCGTGCTCGCGCGCGGCTGGCGCTGCGTGGCGAGCGCGCGCAACAAGGCCTCGCTCGACGATCTCGCGCCCGAGGCCGGCGATCGCCTGCTGCCCGTTTCGCTCGACGTGACCGACGCCGCGCAAATCGACGCCGCCGTCGCGGCCGCGCACAAGCAGTTCGGCGCGGTCGATGTGCTCGTCAACAACGCGGGCTACGGCTACCAGAGTTCGATCGAAGAGGGCGAGGAGCACGCGATCCGCGCGCAATTCGACGCCAACGTGTACGGCCTGTTCGCACTCACGCGCGCGGTGCTGCCGGGCATGCGCGCGCGCCGCAAGGGACACGTCATCAACATTACGTCGGTGGCGGGGCTCGCGGGCTTTCCGGGTTCCGGATACTACGCGGCCTCAAAGCACGCCGTGGAAGGGTTCTCCGATTCGCTGCTGGCGGAAGCCGGGCCGCTTGGCATCAAGGTGACCTGCGTGGAGCCGGGGCCGTTTCGCACGGACTGGGCAGGCCGCTCGCTCGTGCAGACGCCGAACCGTATCGACGACTATGCCGAAACGGCAGGCGCGCGCATGAAGCGCACGGCGGAAGGCAGCGGGCATCAGCCCGGCGATCCGGTGCGCGCGGCGCAGGCGATGATACGCATCACAGAAGTCGAAAAGCCGCCGCGGCATCTCGTGCTGGGCGCATTCGGCGTGGATGCGGTGGCGAACCGCTTGCGCGCGGCGCTTGCCGATATCGAGGCATGGCGCGACTTGAGCCTTGGCACGGATTTTCCGGCGGGCAGTTGAGGCGCTCGGGGTTCACAACGGCCCGCATGGCAGCGACGCGATCGCTCAGCGTTCGCAGCAACTACGCCGGTTCATGCGGGCAGGCCCGGCGTGAGTCATCACGCCCAGGCCTGCCGGTATGGCATTAGCCGCCCAGATCCGCCGGCAGCTTGCCGCCATTTGCGGCCAGCGCTGCCATGACTTGCCCATGCAGCCATACGTTCATGCTGGCCGAGTCGTTCATGTCCCCGGTGTACTTGAGTTCCTGCGCCAGTTGCTTGCGATGCTCAAGGCTGCTGTCCACACCCAACGCTTTCATCGTGTCCACGATGGACGTGCGCCAGTTGAGCGTCTGCCCGCTTTCCGCAACGAGTTGATCCATCACCGCCGCAACGTCGACATCGGCCAGCGGCGCGGGCGCCGGTGCTGCTTCCGGAGTGGCGGCCTGAGCCGCCGCCGGATCAGGAGTCGGCTCGGCAGCGGGCGGGGCCGCATCGGGTTTGGCCTTGTGAAACAGCTTGTTGACGATGTCACCGAAGATACTCATTTCTCTCTCCTTTGGTTCAGGGGTTGGCGTGTTGGCAAACAAGGCACCCACGCGAATCGCGCAGCGACCTGCCGGCAAGTATCGCGCAGTTCGCGCAGGCACAGTTTCAGGAAAGGTCAAGGATGTGCGGGCGCTGTCCAACCGCAAACAGACGATGCCGCCCCGGGAGTTTGAATCAACGACTCACGCCGTCGCGATCATCAACGTGCCAGTCGCCACGAGCGCTCCGCGCCAGAGCCAGTCGAAATTGATCCAGCCCCGCCGCAACACGCCAAGGCCGAGATACTCGTAGGCAAGCAGCGCGATGGTCGCCGTAGTGGCGAGCGTCGTGACCGTATGCAGTGCGGTGAACGCAAACGAAAGCGCGAGCGGGTTCGCAAGGCCCGCTGTGCCGCCCGCGCCCGTGCCTGCGCACAGCGGCAGCATGGCGGGCATCAGCATGAGTCCCGCGCCGTGCAGCGTGGCCATCAACGCGGACCATGCCGCAAGCCCGGCAAAGCCCACGGTCATCCCCACGCGCACGCGGTGCCGGTGCCCATACGCGTGCTGCCAGGCGGCCCATGCGATGAGTAGCGCACCGAGCCCCCAATGCAGCGCGGCAACCGGCAGGTGCGCGCCCAGCGCTGCCGTGGAACTCGTGAACAGCAGAATGGATGCCGCATGACCGAGCGCGATAGGCGGCAACGCGAACAGCAGCGCCGCGCGGCTTCCGCGCTGCAGACCGAGCGCGGTTGCGAAGAGCCAACCCATCGCCGGGTTCACACCGTGAAAGACGCCGCTGCCCACTACGGCTGCCCAGGCGCCCCAGTGTGTGCCAAAGACTTCCTCCATACGACGCTCCGCGCTTATGGGTAGCAGTACGAATCAGATGAGCAATCGCCGCCTTCGAGCCGCATCTGGTGCGGCCGGTGCGACTTCGGCCATTCGACAAAGAAGCGCTCGTCGAACTCGAGGCCGCCGTCGGGCGCGGCGTCGAGTTTCACCATCCAGCCGTCGATGCCTTCGGGATAGAACTGCCCGTCGATCGCACCATACAACGAGTTGCTGAAATAGACGCGCCGGCCGTCGCGGCTCGCTTCCACCATTTGCGGTCCGCCGTTGAGCTTGCGCCCGGGCGCGAAGGGATGCGCCGCGTGCGCCGCAATGCCGCCGATGCGCACGCACCCCGTCAGACGCGCATTCTCCGGGTCCGACACATCGTATTGCCGCAAATCCCCCGTTCCCCAGCATGACGCGTAGAGAAAGCGGTCGTCGAGCGAGAGCGCGATATCGGTGACGAGCGGCGGCACCGCCGCAAAGCCCTTGAGCATGGGCGGCAGATGTTCGGGATCGGCCGGCTCGGCCGGAATTTCGATGATCTTGCGTGCGGCCCACTGGTCGCCGTCGAGATACCACTGCCAGATCGAGGCCGAGAGGTCCTTCAGGCTGATCACGGAATTCACGAAGCCGTAGGGTCGCGTGGGGTTGTGCGCGGGGCGCAGCTCGAACACGAGCTGGTTTTCTGCGCCGAAGTCGAGCACCTGCTTGTGCTGGCGCGTGTGCAGATCCCAGAAGTGCAGGCGATGGCCATACTGGCCGCCGAGCAGCACTTCGGGCACGAGGCCGTTCTCGAAGTCCGCAGGCAGGCCCCATTCGCTCGTCACGAGCGTGTCATAACCGAGGTGCCACCAGCCGTCGTAGGCGAGCTGTTGCGGGCCGCGGTCGATCTCCCACTGGCCGAGAATGTCGAAGCTCTCATGGTCCATCAGAAAGACGCCGCCGGGCGCCTCGCCCTGCGCGTTCGCAAGCGACGTCACATAAATGCCTTCCGGCCCGCAATGCACGGTGTGGGGCCGTGTATAGCCCGCGCGCTGCGCGACGCTCTCGGGTTCGTGCACGCGTGCGATATGGGGGCGACGTGCATCGGGCTTCGTGTCGACAATATGAATGCGCGAGGAGCGTATCCCAGGCACGATGAGATAGCGGCGCTCGGTATGCGCGTGAGGGGCGTTGGGGCACAGACACGAACTGCAGGCATTCCAGCCGAAGTGATGGAGCTCGTCGCCGACATTGGGCATCGGCAGCCGGTGCACGATGCGCCCGAATTCCGGTGAACGCGGGTCCAGATCGACCACATCGAGCGAATCGGGCACGCTGCGCGTGGGGTCGAAGCTGGCGACATACGCCAGTGTCTCCGGTGGGGCGTCGCCAGCCATGCGCGCAGACGGGTAGAAGGTCGGGTCCGGTTGCCATGTCGCCATTGCTGCCTCCTCATCGAAGATTCGGAAGAGTCCCTATCATGCATCAGAGTGGAACAGTGCGTTGCACACGTGCTCCATATTCCAAACGAATAGAAGCTTATGCATTTGAGCAATGAGAGTGGATTATCTGCCCTGAGAGAATAGTAAATTCGCGTTTGCGGCATTTATTCGCAAGGCCAACGTTCCTAGACTTGTACTCAACGGATGCAGACAAGCTGCTGCGCCGATTCGACCAAGTTACTGGAGGTGAGTCATGAGAACGCTAATCAAGGCCGTTGCGATCGCTGCTGTGCTTGCAGCGCCGGCCATTTCATTTGCGCAGTCGCAAGGCACCAATGGCCCTGTGACGCGCGCCCAGGTGCGCAGTGAGCTCGTGCAACTCGAAGCGGCGGGTTATCGTCCTTCGACGAACGATCTGAATTACCCCAATGATCTGCAACGCGCCCAGGCGCGCGTGAACGCGCAAAACGGCGCAGCCGTTGCGCAGGCAACCGGTTACGGTCCGGCGACGAGCGGCTCTTCGGAAAGCGGCTCGCGTACCGATGGCGCAGTGAGCAGCTATTCGCCGCCGGTGTATAACGCGCATTGAGTTTGACTGCGGGACGAAGCCGATTCGTGCCGCATAGCGACTGTCGGCCCGCAACGGCGCGAACGCGCACGGCGGGCTGATTCACTTCTCGCCTGCCTGCACAACACCGGCAGGGGCCCCTTTCAGTCACGCGGTGCTTCACGCTCGCCAATCCAGGCGCGCGTGGACTTGAGGATCTCGTTCGATAGCGCGGGATCGTCGCACAAGCGCGCAAGCACCACCGCGCCCACCATCGCGGCCCAGCCGCCTATCGCCGCCTGGCGCGCCGCTGCGGCATCCACGCCATTCACGCCCGCGCTCAAGCGCTCAATTTGACGCTCGAGTCCTGCCGCCATGACGGCGCGCGCCTCGGGCGTTTGCCGTGCCGTTTCAGCGGCGAGCGCCGCAGTCGGACAGCCGCCCGCTACGTTGTCGCGATGCTGGGCCGAGAGATAGCGCGACGCATAGCGCGCCAGATCGGTATCGCCGCCTTCGCCCTGTGCGAAGACGTGGGCGAGCGTTTGCGCGATCAATTCGTCCTTCGACTTGAAGTAGCCGTAGAACCCGCCGTGCGTGAGCCCGGCGGCGCTCATCACGTCCGCGACGGTCACCGCATCGTAGCCGTGCTCGCGAAAGAGCCGGCCGGCAGCTTCCAGGATCTGCTGGCGATTGATCTCCACCTGTTCGCGACTGACCCTCATTGTTCTCTCCGCTTTCCTTCGATCGACGCTTGACATTATACATGATGGTCATCATGATTCCGTTTACATGACGTTCATCATGTAAACGGAATCCCCAAGGAGAAGTTTCGATGTCTGCTAAACCTGCTGTCCTGATCACTGGCGCATCCACGGGCATCGGCGCCGTGTACGCCGACCGTTTCGCCAAGCGCGGTCATGACCTCGTGCTGGTGGCGCGCGATCGCGCCCGCATGGAAGACCTCGCGGCGCGCCTGCGCGAGCGCGATGGCGTGAACGTGGAAATCGTTCGCGCCGATCTGGCCTCGCATGCGGACCTTGCACTGCTGGAGGCGCGCCTCGTGGAAGACTCACGCATCGGCGTGCTGATCAATAACGCAGGTGCGAGCCTGCCGGGCACGTTCGTCGAGCAGGGCCCGGAAGCAGTGGGCGGCCTCATCGGCCTGAACGTCACGGCGGTTGCACGCCTCGCATCGGCGGTCGCGCCGCGTTTTGCGCGCGAAGGCAAGGGGGCGATCGTGAACGTCGGTTCGGTCATCGGTCTTGCGCCCGAGTTTCGTTCGAGCGTGTATGGCGCGACGAAGGCATTCGTGCTGTATTTTTCGCAGTCGTTGAATCTGGAACTTGGCGCGAAAGGCGTGTACGTTCAGGCCGTCGTGCCTGGCGCCACCCGCACCGAAATCTGGGAGCGCTCCGGCAAGGACGTCAACGCATTGCCGGCCGTGATGGAAGTGGGCGATCTCGTCGACGCGGCGCTCGTGGGCTATGACCGGCGCGAGACGGTGACGATCCCGCCGCTGCCCGATGCGCAGCAGTGGGACGACTACGAAGCCGCCCGGTCTGCGATGTTCGCAAACTTTGGCCAGTCGAAGCCGGCGTCGCGCTATCGCGAAGCCATGTAGTCCGATGTATTGCGAGCGGCCACCGGCCGCTCGCGTTTCACGGCGCGGCTGCGGGGCGCGGTAATCTCCTCGGCGCGCCTTCTCTGCGCATCATCGCCACACATTCGCCCCATCTCCCGCCGGCTCGCGTTCGCAAGCCAGGGCTAGCGTATTTCACGCGGTCCTCCCTCCGCCGTAGCCCCTTCGAAAATTCAGCGGTTTCCGATATCGCCGGTTGGCAGGTCGCGGCATGCTGCGCGTTCGGCGCGAGCCGCTTGCGCAAGCGCGCGGCCGGCCATTCCTGGCGCGTAAGCGTGCGGCGCCCTGTACCATTCACCGCACGCCGCCCGGCACTGGCCGCGCGTCGTGCGCGCAAACGAGGACCGGTCGATGCAACGAACAACACAAAAAACTGGCGGGTGGTGGACGTTGGCGCTAGCGCTGGTGCTGGGCCTATGCATGGTCTGGGCGTGGCGCGCCTATGCCGCGCGCGTGGTGAGCGTGTCGCCCCAGGGGACTGTGGCACAAGTGCGCCAGGCGGTCGTAAAGTTCGACGAGCCCATGGTGGCGTTCGGCGCGCCCGACGCGAAGGACCCGGCGCGCCTGCAATGCAGCCATGCGGCGGCCAGTGCGGGCCAGGGCCGCTGGATCGACGGCAAGACGTGGGCCTACGATTTCGCCGCCGATCTGCCGCCCGACGTGCAATGCAGCGTCACGCTCGCCGACGGGCTCAAGTCGCAGGCCGGCAACGCCGTGACGGGCGCGCGCCGCTTCACGTTCTTGACGGGCGGCCCGTTTCCGGTGAGCGTGCGACCCTACGGGGGCGAAATAGAGGAAAACCAGGTATTCGTGCTGAAGCTCAATGGCCCCGCCACGCCGGCTTCCGTGCGCGAACACGTATGGTGCGAGTCGGGTGGGCTCGGCAACCGCATTCCGGTGCAGCTTGCCGATACATCAACGCGCGCGGCGCTGCTCAAACATTTCCGGCTCGAGAAGGACGGCGCCAGCGTGCTCACGCTCGCCTGCCAGCAAACGCTGCCCTCCAGCGCGAAGATGCAACTCGTGTACGGCAAGGGCGTGCTGGGACCGAACGGCACGCCCAACGACGTGGAGCGCCGCTTCGACTTCACGGTGCGCGCGCCCTTCACCGCGAGCATGAGTTGCGAGCGCGAGAATGCGAAGGCGCCATGCACGCCGCTGCGGCCCTTGCGCATCGACCTGAGCGCGCCCATCACGCGCGCCGACGCGCAGAAGTTCCGCCTGCAAGGGCCGAAGGGCGAAATCGCTCCGAGCTTCCGTGCGGACGACAAGGATAACGAAGTCAGCTCGATCTCGTTCGCCGCGCCCTTGCCCGATCACGCAACGCTCACGCTCACCGCGCCCGCGGGCCTCAAGGACGTCAGCGGCCGGGCGCTCGCGAACGCCGACCTGTTCCCGCTGCACACGGCAACCGCGCCGATGCCGCCGCTCGCGAAATTTCCGTCCTCGACTTTCGGCATCATCGAGCGCTATGCGGAGCCGGGCACGCCGCCGCTCGTGCCGGTCACACTGCGCAACGTCGAGGCCGACCTGCACGTGCAGGGGCTCAACGCGGGCGAAGCGAAGTTCGCAAAACTCGCGGTGCAGTCCGACATAGACATGCGCCGCTGGATGCGTCTCGTCGATCAATTCGACAACTTCGGCATGAGCGAAACGTCGATCGACAAGCTGATGCCGGGGTTGCTCGCGCGAGCAAAGTCGCCGGTGGTGATTCCGCGCACGACGGGTGATGGGGACGACGACGCGAAGGAGCGCACTATCGACGTGCGCTCGCTCTCATTGCTCGACGGCCAGCCGGGCGTGCAGACGCTCACGCTGCCCAAGGCCGATCCCAAGGCGCTGCGGCCGTTCGAAGTGGTCGGCATACCCGTGCCGAAGCCAGGCTTCTATGTGATCGAACTCGCTTCGCCATCGCTAGGGGCATCCTTGCTCGGCAAGCCCGCGCCCATGTACGTGCGCACGACCGTGCTCGTCACCAATCTCGGCGTGCATTTCAAGCAGGGCCGCGAGAACAGCGTGGTGTGGGTCACATCGCTCGACAAGGGCGAGCCGGTAGCGGGCGCGGACGTGCACGTATCGGATTGCAATGGCGAGACGCTCGCCACGGGAAAAACCGATTCTCACGGACTGCTGACGATCGACGGCCCGCTTTCGAACCACCGTGACTGCGGCGAAAACAGTTTCAGCGGGCTATTTGTCTCAGCGCGCATCGACGACCCGAAAACGGGCCCCGATATGGCATTCGTGCAGTCGGACTGGAATCGCGGCATCGAGTCGTGGCGCTTCAATGTGCCGACCGATACGAGCGTGGCGCCCACGGTGCGCGCGCATACCGTGTTCGACCGTACGCTGCTGCGCGCGGGCGAGACGGTGTCGATGAAACACTTCATCCGCGCGCAGACGATGCATGGCTTCGCGTTCCCGCAGCAGTACCCCACGCGCGTGACGATACGCCATGCGGGCAGCGGGCAGACGTGGCACCTGCCGCTCAAATGGGCCGCCGACCATACGGCCGATTCGACCTTTGCGTTGCCGCCCGAAGCGAAGCTTGGCGAATACGATGTCTCGCTCGACGACGGCGACGCGAACGCGAGCACGGCGGGCGAAGGCAGCGACGAAGCCGACAACAGCGCCGACGCGATACACATGAGCTACGACAGCGGCAGCTTCCGCGTGGAGGCGTTCCGCTTGCCGGTGCTCAAGGGCACGATAGCCGTGCAGAACGAGAAAACATCGCCGCTCGTCGCGGCGACGCAAGCGAGCGTCGCGGTGCAGATCGATTACGTGTCGGGCGGCGCGGCGTCGAATCTTCCCGTGCAGGTTTCGGCGCTCGTGAAGGAGACGACGCCGTCATTCGCCAGCACGTACAGCGATTTCAGTTTCACGCCGTACGTGAGCAAGAGCCAGGCCGACAACACATCCGAGGACGACGAGAGCGGCCCACAGGAGGATAACGAGGTCGCGAAGCTCGTGGCCGACAAGGAGCCGCTCACGCTCGACCGCAACGGCGCGGGTACGCTCGTGCTGAAAAACCTGCCGAGCGTGGAGGGACCGAAGCGCCTGGCGCTAGAAGCGACCTTCGCGGACCCGAACGGCGAGGTGCAGACCATCAGCGGCGCGGCCACGCTCTGGCCAGCGGCCGTGGTGGCGGGCATCAAGTCGGGGCATTGGGTTTCCGTGGGCAATACGGTGCCGGTCACTGCGATTGCGCTCGACTTGCAGGGCAAGCCGCACGCGGGCGTGAAGCTCGAAGTGCGGGGCGTCGCGAAGATCACGACCACGTCGCGCAAGCGCATGGTGGGCGGCTTCTACGCCTACGACAACCACACCGAAACGCGCGACCTCGGCACGCTGTGCAGCGGCACGAGCGACGATCACGGCTTGCTCACGTGCAACGCCAAGCTCAAGGAAGCGGGCAACATCCAGCTGGTGGCCACGGCGCGCGACGGCGACGGCCATGCGTCCACGGCAACGACTTCGGTCTGGGTCACGCGCGAGGAAGAACTCTGGTTCGGCAGCGAAAACACGGACCGCATCGACGTGTTGCCCGAAAAGACGAGCTACGAGCCCGGCGAGACCGCGCGCTTCCAGGTGCGCATGCCGTTTCGCTTCGCCACGGCGCTCGTGGCCGTGGAGCGCGAGGGCATCATCGAAACGCACGTGGTGCAGCTCGACGGGCGCGACCCGACCGTCGAGCTGAAGGTGAGCGACACGTGGGGGCCGAACGTCTACGTTTCGGTGCTTGCGCTGCGTGGGCGTATTCACGAAGTGCCGTGGTACTCGTTCTTCACCTGGGGCTGGAAGGCGCCGCTCGAATGGGCGCGAGCGTTCTGGTATGAAGGCCGCCAGTACGAGGCGCCCACGCCGCTCGTCGATCTGTCGAAGCCCGCCTTCCGCTACGGCCTCGCGCAGATCCGCGTGGGCGACGCGGCGCACCGGCTGGCGGTGAACGTGACGCCCGATGCGAAACGCTACGCGGTACGCGCAACGTCGCACGTACAGTTGCGCGTGCAACTACCAGGCGGCCAGCCGGTGCCGGCGGGCACGCAGATCGCCGTGGCGGCCGTGGACGAGGCGTTGCTCGAACTCATGCCGAACCGCAGCTGGGACCTGCTCGACGCCATGCTGCAGCAACGCGCCTACGGCGTGGACACTGCTACGGCGCAGATGGAGATCGTCGGGCGTCGTCACTTCGGGCGCAAGGCGGTGCCGGCGGGCGGCGGCGGCGGCCATGGCGCGACGCGCGAACTCTTCGACACGCTGCTCTACTGGAACCCGCGCGTCACGCTCGACGCGAAGGGGACGGCGCAAGTGGACGTGCCGCTGAACGACTCGATCACGCGTTTTCGCATTGTCGCTGTCGCGGCGAGCGGGGCGGTGCGTTTCGGCACCGGCAGCGCGAGTATCGAGAGCACGCAAGACCTGCAGCTGATTTCGGGCCTGCCGCCGCAAGTGCGCGAAGGCGATACCTTCCGCGCGCAATTCACCCTGCGCAATACGACTGCGCGCGCGATGAAAGTGCGGGTCACGCCGAACGTGCCGCCGCTCGCGCTCGACGCGCAGACTGTGGACCTCGCGCCCAATGCCTCGCGGGAGATTGCTTGGACGGTCGCGGTTCCCGACGATCTCGCCGAGGCGGAGCGGCCCGCGCTCGTGTGGAACGTAAGCGCGGCGGAGCAGGGTGGCGCGCACGCGGCGGACGCGGTGAAGCTCGCGCAGCAGGTGAGCGCGGCGATACCCGTGACGGTGCAGCAGGCCACGCTCGCGCAAGTGGACGGTACGCTCTCGATTCCCGTTGCGCCGCCGGCCAATGCGAGCGTAACGCGCGCAGGCGTGGTGCGAGGCGGCATCGCGGTGTCGCTGCAGCCGAAGCTCGCGGATGGCTTGCCCGGCGTGCGCCGCTGGTTCACGCGCTATCCGTATTCCTGCCTCGAGCAGCAAACGTCGATCGCGATCGGTCTGCGGGACCCCGCGCGCTGGCAGGCGGAGCTTGCGCGCATGCCGGTGTACCTGGATCGCGACGGCCTCGCGAACTACTTCCCGCCCTCCGACGGCAGCGCAAGCCACGGCAGCACCGCGCTCACCGCGTATCTGCTCACGGTGAGCGACGAGGCGTCGAAGCTCGACCCGCGCTTCGCGCTTCCCGACGCCTTGCGCAGCAAGATGGTCGAGGGCCTCACGCGCTTCGTGGAAGGCCGCATCGAGCGCAATTCGTGGGCGCCGCGCCGCGACCTCGATCTGCGCAAGCTTGCGGCCATCGATGCGCTCTCGCGCTACGGCGCGGCGAACGCACGCCAGTTCGGCTCGATCGAGATCGCGCCGAACCAGTGGCCTACGTCGGCGGTCATCGACTATGCGGAAAGTCTCGCGCGCATGCGCGACGTGCCGCAGCGCGCGGAAAAACTGGCACAGCTCGATCAGATCCTGCGCTCGCGTCTTACGTGGCAGGGCACGCAGCTTACGTTCTCTACTGCCGCCGAAGACGATCTGTGGTGGCTCATGACGGGCACCGAAGTCAACGCGGCGCGCCTCGCGCTTGCGTTCGTCGATAACCCGGCGTGGAAGGATGAAATGCCGCGGCTCGTGGCGGGCCTGCTCGCGATGCAACGCAACGGCGCATGGAGCACGACGACCGCGAACGCGTACGGCTCGCTTGCGGTCGAGCGCTTCTCGCGCGTGTTCGAGCGCGATCCGGTAACGGGCGCGACGAAGATCCAGCTCGGCGACACGTCTCGCGTCGTCGCCTGGAACGTGGCGGCGCAAGCGGCATCGAGCGCGAGTGGAGCCACGGCGGCGACGCGCAATGCGCCCGCGCGCAGCACGCTTCTCGCATGGCCAAAGCAGAGCGGGACCCTCACGCTGACACAGGAGGGAAGCGGCAAGCCGTGGGCCACAGTGGAAAGCCTCGCGGCGCTCGCGTTGCGCGCGCCGTTCGCGGCAGGCTATCGCATCACGAAGACCGTCACGCCGGTGAGCGCCGCGGTGAAGGGCGTGTACACGCGCGGCGACATCGTGCGCGTGCGCCTCGACATCGACGCGCAAACCGACATGACGTGGGTCGTCGTGAACGACCCGATTCCCGCAGGTGCGACGATTCTTGGCTCCGGGCTCGGGCGCGATTCGGCCGTGGCGACGCAGGGCGAGAAGCAGGACGAGAACGGTCCGTGGCCCGCATTCATCGAGCGCGGCTTCGACGGCTATCGTGCGTATTACGAGTTTCTGCCGAAGGGCAAGGTCTCGGTGGAGTACACGGTGCGGCTCAACAACGCCGGCACGTTCGGGCTGCCGCCCACGCGCGTCGAGGCGCTTTATGCGCCGGCTACGTTCGGCGTCGCGCCGAATGCGCCGGTGGTCGTGAAGGCAGCGCAATGAGCCGCCTGGTCGCGCAACGGCATCGCTGCACGAGGGCACTTGGCGTTGCCACGCTATGCCTCATGTTGCTGCCGTTGCCCGCATTTGCATTGCCGACGTTCGATGACGTGCGCGGCCAGTGGCAAAGCTCCGACTGGGTGCTGCTCGCGCGCGACGGCACGCCGCTGCAGCGCACGCGCGTGGAACACACCGCGAGGCGCGGCGACTGGGTGGCGCTCGCCGACGTTTCGCCGGCGCTGCGCGAAGCGATCGTCGTTTCGGAGGACAAACGATTCTACGAGCATAGCGGCGTGGACTGGCGCGGCGCGGCGGCCGCCGCGTGGGCGAACCTGTGGAATACGCGCACGCGCGGGGCCTCCACGGTCACGATGCAGCTTACCGGCCTGCTCGACGACGACCCGAAGCACTCGGGCCAGCGCTCGCTCGCGCAAAAGGCCGTGCAGGCGGTGGACGCGTTGCGGCTCGAGCATAACTGGCGCAAGGACCAGATTCTCGAAGCATATTTGAACCTCGTGCCGTTTCGCGGCGAGTCGGTGGGGCTTTCCGCGCTTTCGCAAACGCTGTTCGGCAAGGCGCCATCGGGCCTCGACGAGCGCGAATCGGCCGTCGCCGCCGCGCTGATCCGCGCACCGAATGCGCCTTATATGAAGGTCGCCACGCGTGCGTGCCGCATTCTGCGCGACATGCGCGCCGCGAACGTCGATAGCAGCTGCCCCAATCTCGATGCCTTCGTGCAGATGGCTTTCGCGCGCCCGTCCATCGCCGCCGACGATCCTTCGCTCGACGGCCGCAGCGAAACCTCGCCGCAGCTTGCGCCGCACTTCGCGCGCCAGATCGCGAACGCCGTGCACCCCGCGCCCGGCATGCGCGTGCGCTCGACGCTCGACGCGAGCCTGCAACGCTACGCGCGCGACACGCTCACGCGCACGCTCATCGAACTCAACGCGCGAGCGCATCCGCGCAACGTTCAGGACGGCGCGGTGGTCGTGCTCGACAACGCAACGGGCGAAGTGCTCGCCTGGGTCGGTTCATCGGGAGGCCTGTCGAAAGCGCGCGAGGTCGACGCGGCGCTTGCGCTGCGCCAGGCGGGCTCGACGCTCAAGCCTTTTCTCTACGCCGAGGCCATCGACGAGCGCCGCGTGACGACCGCATCGCTGCTCGACGACGCGCCGCTCGATCTTGCCGCGGGCGGCGGTCTCTACATGCCGCAGAACTACGACAAGGGTTTCAAGGGCTGGGTGAGCGTGCGCACCGCGCTCGGTTCTTCGCTGAACGTGCCGGCTGTGCGCACGCTCGTGATGGTCACGCCGCACCGCTTCGCGAAAACGCTCACGGCGCTCGGCCTGCCGCTCACGCAAGCGGGCGACTACTACGGCTTCAGCCTCGCGCTGGGCAGCGCGGACGTGAGCCTCGTCACGCTCACGAATGCGTATCGCGCGCTGGCCAATGGCGGCGTCGTGAGCCCGATCGCCGAATTGCCCGTGCCTGCGAAGGCGGTGCCGAATAACGCGTCAAAGCGCGTATTCAGCCGCGAGTCCGCGTTCATCGTCACCGACGTCCTCGCGGACAACAACGCGCGCACGCGTACCTTCGATTTCGACAGCCCGCTCGATACGCGCATGTTTTCCGCAGTCAAGACGGGCACGAGCAAGGACATGCGCGACAACTGGACCGTGGGCTTCACGTCGCGCTATACGGTGGGCGTGTGGGTCGGCAACGCGGACGGCTCGCCCATGTGGGACGTTTCCGGCGTGACCGGCGCGGCGCCGGTGTGGGCCGCCATCGTCGGCTATCTGCATCGGCGCGTGCCGAGCGTCGCGCCGGCTGCGCCGCCTGGCGTCGAACGCGTGCGCGTGCAGTTCGCCGACGCCGTGGAGCCCGCGCGCAACGAGTGGTTCATCGCGGGCACGTCGACTCCGCTGGTGGGCCTCGCCTCGAACGCCGCCGATCTCGCGCGCGGCCCGGCGCAGATCGGCAGTCCTGTTGACGGTACGATCTTCGCGCTCGATCCCGATATTCCCGCGCAGCGTCAGCGCGTTTGGTTCGAGCGCGCGACGGGCTCGAGCGCGCGTGTGAACTGGCGCCTCGACGGCAAGGTGTTGGGCGGCGCCGCGCGTGTGGCGTGGCTGCCGTGGCCCGGCAAGCACACGCTCGAACTCGTCGATGCGCGAGGGCAGGTGATCGACACCGTGCGCTTCGAGGTGCGCGGCGCGCTTGCGAAGCCGCAGAAGTTGATGCGCGCCGACGCCGCGCAAGGCGGCGTGGCGCGCTGAGGGGGGCCGGCGTCTTTAGTTCGCCGGCGCTGGCGACGTTGCACCGGCTGCTGCCGGCGCGCTTTGAGCGCCTTGCTGCTGCAGCGTTTGCTGATTGCCTTCCCAGCCGCCGCCCAACGCGAGGAACAACCGTACCTGGTCGAGCGCAACCTGGCCTTCGGCGGCCGCGACCTGCGCATGCACGCTGGTCAGCGTGCGCGTGGCGTCCAGATCGGAGAGGAACGGTTCGCGGCCCGCCGCATAGAGGCGATGCGTTTCGTCCGCCGACTGCTGCGCGGACGTGTAGGCCGTGCGCAGCGCATCGGCGCGCTGGTCGTCGGCGGCGTAGGTGGCGAGGCTCGACTGCGTTTCGCGCAGCGCGTTGAGCACCACGCCGTCGAAGTGCGCGAGCGCGCCGCCCGTGGCCGCTTCCGCCGCATGCACGCGGTCGCGCTGGCCGTTGACCGGGAAGGTCCAGCTGATCAGGGGTCCGAATGACCACGCGTTGGTCGCGGGGGTGAACAGATCGCTCGTCAGGCCGATCGTGCCCACGCCCGCACCGAACGTGATGTCGGGGTACATCTGCGCGATCGCCACGCCAATGCGCGCGGTGGACGCCGCAAGCTGGCGCTCGGCCTCGCGCACGTCGGGCCGGCGCTTGAGGAGCGTGGCGCCGTCGCCCACGGGAATCGGCTGCTTGAGTTTGGGCAGGCGCTTGCACGCAAGCGCGGCGGGCGGCAGGTCCTTGGGTGCGCGCGCGAGCAGCATGGCGAGCTGGTACTGGGCCACGCGGCGGCGTCCCTCGAAGCGCGGGATATCGGCGGCGATCGTGTTGGCCTGGGTCTGCCCGCGCGTCACGTCGGGCTGGTTGCCGCGGCCCGCGTCGCGCAGGCGCTTCGTGAGCGCGACGCGCTCTTTCTGCAGCTTGAGCGATTCCTGCGCGATCTCCAGTTCCTCGGCTGCCGAGCACGATTCTACGTAAGCCTGCGCTACGCTCGCGACCACGGTAATGCGCGCGAGATCGGCGGCGGCTTCCACGGCTGCGTCGTCGGCGCGCGCGGCTTCCACGCCGCGCCTGAGCTTGCCGAACAGATCGAATTCGTACGACACGTTGAGGCCGAGGTCGCCCAGCGTCGCAACGGGCACCTTTTCGAACAGGAGGAACTGCTCGCCCGACACCTGCGCGCGCTCGACGGCAGCATGCGCGTTGCCCGAGAAACCGCCTTGCGCGTTGGCGATATCGACCGCCGCGCGCGAGCGCGCGAGGTTCGCCGCCGCCACGCGCAGGTCCGTGTTCGACTTCAGCGCTTCCTGCACGAGCTCGTTGAGCGTGGGGTCGTCGTAAAGCTGCCACCAGTTGGCGGGCACGCCCAGTTGCGAAACGGGCGCATGGTCCGCGCCTTCGATCGGCCCTTGCGCGAACGGCGCATTGACCATGGCTTCCTGCGGCACGTGGTAGTTGGGACCGAGCGTGATGCACGCGCCGAGCGCGAGCGTGAGCGGCGCAAGCGCGAGGTTGGACCAGGAGCGGCGGCGCCAGAGACTGCGGCGTGTCATTGCGAAGCTCCGGCGGCGTGCGAAGCGGCAGGCGCGCTCGCAGCCGTAGCGGGCTGCGAGGCGACGGCGCCGCTCGCGTTATTCGCGCCTGCGGCCTGGCGGTCGTTGCCCGCCTCCGTGCGCACGGCCACCGTTGCCGTGCGGCCCGCGATCATACGGAAATCGGCGGGCACTTCGTCGAGCGCCACGCGCACCGGAATGCGCTGCGCGAGACGCACCCAGCTGAACGCCGGATTCACGTTGGGCAGCAGGTTCGGGGCCGCCTGGCGGTCGCGGTCCTCGATCGCCGCGACGATGCTTTGCACATGACCGCGCAGCGGGCGCGACTCGCCCATCACCGTGATCTCCACGGGCTGGCCGATCTGAATGCCGTGCAGGCGCGTTTCCTCGAAGTAGCCATCCACGCGGAACGAATGCATGTCCACCACGGCGACCACGGCGCGGCCCGCGGTGACGTACTCGCCAACGCGCGGTGCGCGGTCGTTCAAATAGCCGTCCACGGGGCTCACGATCGTCGTGCGCTGCAGATTGAGCTTGGCGGTATCGACCTGGACCTGGGCGTCGGCCGCCGCGGCTTCGCCCTGGTCGACGCGCGTGCGGCTTTCTTCGAGCGTTTCCGCTGCCACGAGATTGCCGAGCGCGATGTTGCGCGCGTATTCGCGCTTCGCCTGGGCGAGCGTGGCCTTGCGCTGCTCGAGCGTGGCCTGTGCCAGGCGCAGCGCGAGTGCGTAGCGCGCCTGGTCGATCACGAACAGCACCTGGCCTTGCTTGACCTGCTGGTTGTCGACGACGTCGACGCCGGTGATGAGGCCGCCTACGTCCGGCGCGACCTGGATCACGTCAGCGCGCACGCGGCCGTCGCGCGTCCACGGCGAGAACATGTAGTAGTTGACGATGCGCCACAGCACGAGGGCGGCGACCACGACGACGATGAGCGTCAGCAGGATCTGTCCTGCGGAGAACCAGGTTTTTTTCACGTTAACGTTATTTCACGAAGCGATGCGACACGATGACGACGGCAGCCAGCACAAACACATAAATGCCGAGATCGAAAATGGAACGATGCCACACGAGCCGATAGAAGCCGACGCGCGTGAGCACCTTGCCGATCACGACATTGATGAGGTACGCGATCAGCATCAACACAAGCACGGTGGGCACGAACACACCAAAAATATCGATTTCGCCGATCATGATGCGGGTTTCGAAAAAGGATAAGAGGAATGCGCGCTCATACCGTGGCGTCCGGGTGGGAAGGCGACTGCGCCGACAAAGCGGGGTACAGCGCGAGGCGCATGCCCACGAGCGCGTGCAGCGTGTTGCTCAACGAGCGCTGCGAAACGAGCGCGCGCGGCGCGCTCTGCGCCTCGGCGTCGCCTGCGGTGGCGGGCGGCAGTTGCGCGCGGGCGTGGGCCGCGACGCGGCGCATGGCGTCGTCGATGTTCTCGAGCAGCGCGGGCGGCGCGCTCTGGCGCTCGCTTTCGCGCGCGCAGCGCGCATAGTGGTCGCTCACGCCGCTGAGCACGCGGTCGATCGCGTCGATCACTTCGCTGTCGAGCTTGCGCAGCGAGCGGCGCAAATCGAGCGCCGAGAGCGCGATGCGCAGATCGCGAAAGCTCTCGACCGACGGATGGCGATGGTCGTCGGATGCGGCCAGACGCGGAATGATCTGCATGAGCCGGTCTAGCATGCGCGAGGTGAGGTTGCGCTGGTCCGCGATGGGCGTGGGCGAGGCCGAGAGCGCGACGTCGCTCCAGCTCGAGCGCAGCAAGCGCTTCGCCGCGAGTTCGGCGCCGAACGGGCGCGTTGCGCGCGTCCACAGGTACGCGAACAGCAGGCCCGCCACGCCGGCGATATTGCTGTTGAGGAACACGAGGAAGTCGGCCTCGTAGGCGCTTTGCACACTGATGAAAGTCGCCGTGTTCACGGCCACGAGCATCGTCACCATATTGAAAGCGGGGCGTGGAATGAGCGTGCCGATCAGGATGAACGGCCCCGCGAACAGCAGCACGAGCATGGCGAAGTCGTGCACCTTGGGCAGCACGACGAACAGGTACAGGCCCGCAAACACCACGCTTGCCGCCGTGGCGAGGAAGAAGCGGAACACGAGCGGCGCGGGCTCGTCGGACGCCGCGAAGAAGCAGCAGGCCACGGCCGCGAGTGTCACCGCGCCCGCGCCGTCGTGCCAGCCCGAACTCACCCACAGCCAGCAGGCCACGAGGATCGCGCTCATGGGCACGAAGCACGAGAACAGCATGAGGCCGCGGTCGTAGAAGCGCTCGGTGCCGCCGAGCCGCCAGTGCCGATAGCGCGCGCGCCATGTGCCGCCCCCGTCGTGCGCGATGAGCGCGCGCAGCGCGCGGCAGTCCTGCCACACGTCGATCACCTGGCCGAGGCGCCAGAGCGCGTTGGAGAGCAGTGCGCCTTCCCAGCTCCCCAGCGCGTCGCGCGCGGGCTGCAGCGCGGCGACGCGTCTGCGCAGGCTTTCCGCGGTCGCGTCGCCCGCATCGTCGTGCATGTCGGCGGCGCGCGTGGGCAGCGGCTCGCTGAACCAGCGGGCCGCGTCGTCGAGCAGACTGTCGAGGCCCTCGGGCCACACATGCAAATCGCGGCGCAGCGCGATGAGCGGGTCGGCGAGCGCGGAAATCATCGGCAGAAAGAGCAGCATGCGCCCGCGCAGCGATTCGGCGCGCGAAAGGATTTCCGGGTGCGTGTGGTCGTAGCTCAGCTGGCTCAGCAGGAATTCGAGCTGGTTCACAGTGGCCGCCAGGCGCTGGCGGCAGGCCGAAAGCGCGTTGCCCACAATATGGCCCGAGAGCGTTTCGCTGCCGTACCAGGCGGCGTCGCGGAACCACGCGTCGGCGCGTTCGATCAGCGTGGGCGCGAGGCGGCTCGGCAAAATGTTGCTGCCCACCACGCTCGCGCAAATGATGCCGAGCGTGATTTCCTCGGTACGCGCGATGGCCACGTCGAAGATCGTGGTGGGATCGGTCACCGTGGGCAGCGCGATGAGCGGCATGGTGTAGCCCGCGAGCATGAACACATAACTGCGCGCGGTTCGGTCCGAGATCGCCAGAAAGAGCAGCGTGCCGGTCCACGCGGCGACGATCACGCTGAAAAGCAGCGGAGTTTCGACGAAGGGCGGCACGAGCAGGATGGCAGCGGCCGCGCCGAGCGCCGTGCCGAGCGCGCGATACAGTGCCTTCGAGCGCGTGGCGCCCACGAAGGGGTTCGAGACGATGTACACGCTTGCCATCGCCCAGTAGGGACGCGGCAGCTGGAATACGAGCGCGATATAGAGCGCAAGCATCGACGCGGCGAAGGTCTTGACCGAAAAGAGCCAGTCGCGGATGGAGGGGTAGGTCATGGGTCCGCTTTCTGCTTTCAGTCGTGTAAGGCCCGGTCAGCCTGGTCAGCGGAGGGCGCCGCATTGAACGCGTTGAGCACGCGCAGCGTCGCTTCGAGGTCGGCGCGGCTCACGCCCTTGAGCACGCGCGCACGCAGCGAGCGCAGTTCGTCCTCCATGCGCTCGGTCACGGCGCGGCCTTCGCTCGTTAGCGAGATCGTTTTGGCTCGGCGGTCGTCGGGGTCCTCGTCGCGGCGTACGAGCCCGGCGGCGCACAGCTGGTCGAGCAGCCGCACGAGCGAAGGGCCTTCAATGCCCACGTGCTCCGCGAGCGTGACCTGGCGCACGGCTTCACCGAGACGCCCGGCGGTGAGAAGCGGCGCGGCGCACGCTTCGGAGACGTTGTATGCGGTGAGCGCGCCGTGCGTCGTGCGCCGCCATTTGCGTGCCGCCACCACGAGCGTGCTGCTAACCGCAAGGCGTAAAGTATGAAGATTCGACATCGGCGGATAATAGCCCAAAGCGATTCGATAGCAAACTATCTTTTTCTTTCGCAGCGCCACGACTCGGATGGTATGCGAGTCGGGAGCGGGCTGCTTTCTATGTGGTGCGCGGTGATGCGTGGGGCCAACAATACGCGGGGAGCGCGGCTGTTGGCCGTTTTTTATAGGCGCTTAACGATTTGACCAGCCGGCAAGCAGGGCGGGGAGCTGCACCATGTCGGTGAAAACGTGCGCGACGCCCGCCTCGAGCAACGCTTGCGCGCTGCTGTGGCCGGGCTCGGGCGGGCTGTAGCCGAATACGGTGGCGCCCGCGGCGAGGCCCGCGCGCGCGCCCGTGACCGTGTCCTCGACCACGGCGCAGCGCCCGGCCGCCACGCCCAGACCGGCCGCCGCCGCGAGATAGACATCGGGATGCGGCTTGCTGCGCGGCGTTTCGTGGCCGCTGTAGATGTGCCCTTCGAAGCAGTCGAGCAGGTTCACCTTGCGCAGTTGCAGCTCGACCTTGCGCCGGTCCGCACCCGAGGCCACGGCGATGCGCCCGTCCATTGCCGCGTGCACCGCGCGAACGGCCGCGGGCGCGCCCGGAATCTCGACGAGATCGCGCTCGAGCGCCTCGTTGCGGCGCGCGCGAAAGCCTTCGAGCCAGGCATGCGTGATCGCGAAGCCGGTGTGCGCCTCGATACGCGCCGCTTCGTCTTTCACGGCCTTGCCCACGAAGATGCCCATGGCTTCGTCCACCGAGAGCGTCCAGCCGAGTTCGCCCAGCATCTGCGTGAGGACCACGTGCGTAATGCGCTCTGAGTCGACGAGAACGCCGTCACAGTCGAAGAGGATGGCGTCGAAAGGGATGGGGGACATCGTTTGCCTGCGGTTGCGTTATGCCGTGCGCATCGGGATCGCGCACGCAAGAGCGCGATGATAACCGGGGTCGCGTTTGTGTGGGCTTTTCGCGGGCAATTCACTGAAGTGGGGGCGGGCCAGGGCGGCCCGCCATACGGGGTGCGGTATCAGCGGGACTGGCCAGCGCCCGGTGTCCCGCTACATCAACCGAGTTCGATGACGATACGGCGCCAGCCGCCCATGCGCTCGTCCGTGACGATGCGCCCCGCGGCCACGGCCACGCCGCGCGCTTCGCTTGCGGGCAAGTGGATCTCCGCCGACATAGGCGCATGAGGCATCGCCCCGGTCGCTTCGACGGCGAGCGTGAGGGTGGTTGCGTCGCCTTGCGCGCACACAATCCACTCGCCGAACGCCCCATGCCGCCACGCCTCGGATTCGCCGTCGTCCTCCACATAGCGGCGGCACACGCGTTCGCCGCCCGCGAACGGCACCACGATGAATGCGCGCTGGTCGGCGCGATGCCCGAACTGCTGCTCGGCGACGTTCAGCGCAATCACGCTGCCCTCGCGCACCAGCATGACGGGCCGGTCCCACGGCGCGGGCAGCGTCACGCTCTGGCCGCCCTCGAACGGCTCGCCGCTCCAGTAGCAGGTCCAGCGCGCCCCGGTTGGAAGCCAGACTTCGCGCTCCGTTTGCCCCGGCTCGACCACGGGCGCCGCGAGCAGCGAAGCGCCGACCATCATGTCGTCGGATTCGGCGTAGCAGCGCGCGTCGTCGGGAAACTCAGCGAAGGTCGGGCGCAGTACGGGCTCGTAGTGCGTCGTCGAATCCCAGAGCAACTGATACAGATAAGGCAGCAGCCGGTAGCGCAGTTTGAGCAGCGCCGAAACCTGGGGCGTGAGCTGTGGGTACATCCACGGTTCGTTGACCGTGCCGTCGTCGTTCCAGGAGTGAATGGAAAAGCGCGGCATCCACACGCCGAACTGTATCCAGCGCATGAACAGTTCCGGCTCAGGTGCGGGACCCGCAAAGCCACCAATATCGTGGCCGATGTTCGACACGCCCGAAAGCGCCAGCCCCAAGCCCATTTTCAGGTTGTAGCGCAGCGTTTCCCACGAGGTGCAGTTGTCGCCCGACCAGGTCTGCACGTAGCGATGCATGCCCACACCTCCCGCGCGCGAAACGAGGAAGGGACGCGTAGTGGGCGCGTGCTCGCGCTGCGCGTCGCGCGAGGCGCGCATCATCAGCAGCGTTTGCAGAACCTTGGCTTCACGCGCGGGCCACGGCGTGCCGAAGCCATGGGCCATAGCGTGGGGCGACCAGATCTCGAACTCGTTGTTGTCGTTCCACGTGGCGGCGATGCCGTAGCGCAGCAGCGCGTCTTTCACGTGCGCCTTCCACCAGAGCGCGGCGGCGGGGTTCGTGAAGTCGAGATACGCGCCTACGTCGTCCCAGAACTGCACCCACGCCGGTTCGCCGTTGCGGTCCTCGATCAGCAAGCCTTCTCGCGCGGTTTGTTCGAACTCCGGATGATCGCGCAACATGCATGGCTTGATATTCGCGCATAGCTTCACGCCATTTTCCAGGTAATCCTGAACGAAGCGCGCGATGTCGGGAAACTTCTCGTGATTCCAGTTGAACACATAGCGCTTCGCGCCGATCGACGTATAGCCCGACGACAGATGAAACGAGTCGCAAAGCATATCGTGCTCGCGGCAGCGCTCGAGGAATTCGCCCATGCGGCGCTGCGCGTCGGGCGCATCGGTGTAGCTCATGGTCGAGCCCGAGTAGCCGAGGCCCCACTTCGGCATGAGCGCCGGGCGGCCGGTGAGCCATGTGAAGCGCCGCACGGCCGCAAGCGGCGTTTGCGGCGAGGCGATGAAGTAGTAGTCGAGGTCGCCGTGGTCGGCGACGAAGTGGCGGTAGGGGCCGTGATAGTTGTCCAGCTCGCGGCCCATGTCGAAGGTGCAGTCGGCGAGCGTGTCGTAAAAGAGGCCGAAGCCGAGCCGCGCATCGCGTTGCCAGGTCAAATAGAACGGAATGTGCTTGTAGAGCGGGTCGGTTGTTCTCGCGTTGTAGCCCATCGCGTCGACATTGGTCATGCGGTAGCTTTGGTTCGCGCGGTCGAGCGAGCCGGCGCGTTCGCCGAGACCCAGATACATCTCGCCGGGCTGGCGGCGCACGTAATGGTAGACGCGCTCGTCCCACCAGCCGAAGTTGTAGGCCTGCGTCGCGCGGTCCTGCAGCACGCAGAGCCAGCCGTCGCGGTCGCGCATTTCCCATGTGCAGTGGCCGCCTGCCAGCGCGATGGTGAGCCGGATCTGCGAGGTCTCGACGCAGATCTCATCCGGATTGGAAAGGATGCCGAACGAAGGCAGCGCGAAGCCGGTCGCGTCGAGCCGGTCGCGGCCCTCGTACGGAACGTCTTCTAGCCCTGGCGCAATGGCCCACGTGCGCGGCCCATGCGCGCGGCCATCGGGCAGTACGCGTACGCGCACGATATCTTCTTCGAGCACGAACACATCGATCGTGGCGCCTTGTGCGCTTTCGAGGCACAGGTGGTGCCCGTCGTGCTGCGCGAGCGTGAACCTGGGGGGATGGAGGAGCGTCGTCATGGGTGTTCCTTGTTGGTCTTGCCGGGCGCTGTCATGCACGCGCCAGCTTGTATTCGCTGCGCGATTGCCCGCGGATGAGCCACACGAGCAGCGCGGCGCCGATCAGGTCGAACGCGCCGAGGCTCGCGAACAGCGGGCCGTAGCCCACCTTGTCGGCGAGCGCGCCGACCACGAGCGAGAAGCTCAGTCCGCCGATCCACGCAGCCATGCCCGCGAAGCCGCTTGCCGTGCCGACTTCGCGCGGGTCGAACACGTCGGCGGCGAGCGTGTTGACGAGCGCGGAGATCATCTGGTGGGCGAAGCCGCCGACGCAAAAGAGCGCGATGGCCATATACGGCGAAGCGACGAGCCCGATGCACGCGGGCCCGATCATCATGAATGCGCCGAGCACCACGCCCGCCACGCGCGACCACAGCAGCGGCATTCGGAAATGGCGCATCAGGAAGGGCGAGAGATAGCCGCCCAGAATGCCGCCCAGGTCCGCGGCGACGAAGGGCAGCCATGCGAACGCGGCAATTTGCTTGAGGTCCATGTGGCGTTCAGTGGCCAGATAGAGCGGGATCCAGAAGCTGAAGGTTTGCCAGGCCGGTTCCGCGAAGAAGCGCGGCAATGCAATCGCCCAGAAGCGCCGCGATGTGACGACCTCACGCGTGCTCGCCTTGCCCTGCGCCGCCGGCCGGTGCTGCCCTTCCATGATGAACGCGCGCTCGCCTTCGCTAATGCGCGGGTGAGCGCTGGGCGCGCGATAGAGCGCGTACCAGGCGGCGGCCCAGATGAAACCGACCGCGCCCGTCACGATGAAGGCCGTTTGCCAGCCAAAGCGCAGTGAAAAGAAAATGACGACGGGCGGCGCGAGCACGGCGCCCAGCGACGTGCCCGCGTTGAAGTACCCGACTGCCACCGACTTTTGCCGGTCGGGAAACCATTCCGCAACGGCCTTCATGCCCGAGGGAATGGCCGCGGCTTCGAAAAGACCGAGCAAGCCGCGCATGGCGCCGAGCGACAGCCAGCCCGTGGCGAAGCCGTGCATGACGCCCGCTGCGGACCACAACGCGGCGAACAGCGTGAAGCCGATGCGCAGTCCGAGCAGGTCGACGATGATGCCGCACACCGGCTGCATGATGGTGTAGCCGATTTGAAAGGCGGCGACGATATACGAATATTGCTGCGTGCTGAAGCTCAGCACGTGCCGGAGTTCGGGCGCGAGCACCGCCAGCGAGTTGCGCGCCAGGTAGTTCAGAATGGTGCCCACGCAAACGAGGGCAATGATCCACCAGCGCAGGCCTTTGACTGTTTTCAAGTTTTGTCTCCTCCTGTTTCCGCGCGCGGTGACGTGTTGCGCCTGGAGAACAGTTCACTGTACTAATTAAATGGGGCTTTTCGTGTAGGCGCTCCGTGTCGTGCGTGCCGGGTCGTGACCGCTACAAGTTATACGACAACGCACATCTGTGTTTTCGCTGATGCTAAGTTTTGCGGCTAGCAGGTGTCAAGATACGCAGGGCCAGGCAGGCGACGCCAGTACGCGTGTTTGGTGCTTTATATTTCGCCGGTTTGAGCGAAATCACACCTTTGCGATAAAGGCCGGCGTATCGCGGGAGGGGTGCTTGACGGCGTCCGGGTGCAAATCTACGATGGCTCCGACTTTTCATGATATCGGTTGTCGTATGACATGGCTATCGCCCGCTTCGTTCGGCTAGCCGGTGCGTTCAATAACATAAGGAGACCTGATGAAAAAACACGCTACGCTGCGTGCCTTTCTGCTTGCGGCAGCAATCTGCGAGGTGGCACCCGTTCAAGCGCAATCGAACGTGACGCTATACGGCGTCGTGGACGACGCGATCAGCTACGTCAACAACCAGAACGGCAGCTCGAACGTATACCTGCGGCAGGGCAACCTTTACGCCTCCAAGTTCGGGCTTCGCGGTAACGAAGACCTGGGCGGGGGAACACGTGCGATCTTCGATCTCCAGGCAGGCTTCGACGCGAACACGGGCGCGGCGTCGTCGGCCGGATTGCTTTTCAACCGCCAGGCCTACGTGGGCCTCGCCAACGACACCTACGGCACCGTGACCCTGGGCCGCCAGTACACGCCCTATATGCTCTTCGTCGGGCCGCTTGCGTCCAGCAGCTGGCTCACGGGCGCGACCGGCGCGCACCCCGGCGATTACGACAGCCTCGACACGACGGTGCGCATCAACAATGCGCTCACCTATACGTCACCCGTTTTCAAGGGCGTGAGCGCGAGCGTGCTGTACGGATTCAGCGGCATAGCCGGCAGTCCGGGCGCGGGGCAGAGCCTCAGCGCCGCGCTGCGCTACACGGCAGGCCCGCTGAGCCTCGCGGCCGGTTATCTGCGCTTGAATAACACGGGCCGCACGCTGAACTTCGATCCGAACGCGTCGGGCTCGTTTGCCGTTTCGGCGGTGAATCGCGGCTATGCGTCGGCGCGCGCGGTGCAGAACATCGCCGCCGCCGGCAACTACACGCTGGGCGATTTCACTTTCGGCTTGAATTACACCAACGTGCAATATCTGGCGGGCGGCAGCGCGGCGTTCGCGAACACGGCCGTGTTCAACACGTACGGCGCACTGGCCGCATGGCGCGCGACACCGGCGTTCGATCTCGCGGGCGCGTTCTCGTACACCATGGCGGCGAAGGCGAACGGCATCGCGAACGCAGCGCGCTACCAGCAATACTCGCTGCGCGAGTCGTGGCATCTTTCGAAGCGCACCACGCTCTATGCGCTGCAGGCGTATCAGCGCGCGAACGGTCAGACGCTCGGCGCCACAGGCGCTATCACCGGCGCCGTGGCGACAGTGGGGGACTCGCAGAACGCAACGCCTTCGTCGACGAACGCGCAGTTTGTCGGCATGGCGGGGATTTCGGTGCTGTTCTAGTCCGGCCGGACCTACCCGGCCAGGTAGGTCCGGCTGGGTAGGTGTAGCCTGATGCGGCGTTGGTCCGCAGGCGTGAAACGATGGACAATAGCGTACCCAATCGCCATCCAACCGCTCTCATGTCCACCGACGACAAGAACACCACCCCAGCGCCCAACGAACCGCCCGGCCGCGCCAGCTACACGCAGTTCGCCGATCGCTACGCCGAGCAGGCCCCCGTCAAGCCGCACAACGCGCTCTACGAGCGTCCCGCCACGCGCTCCCTGCTGGGCGCGGTGGAGGGACTCGACGTGCTCGACGCGGGCTGCGGGCCCGGCATCGTGAGCGCGGAGCTGGCGGGCGAGGGTGCGCGCGTGCAGGCCTTCGACGTTACGCCAGCGATGGTCGAACTGGCGAAGACGCGTTGCGCGGGCCTTGCCGTCGAGCTCACGCAGGGCGATCTCGCGCAGCCGCTTGAATGGCTCGCGAGCGCTTCGGTCGACCGTATCGTGTGCTCGCTCGCACTCGATTATGTCGAGCACCTCACGCCGACGTTTCAGGAGTTTCACCGCGTGGCGCGCCCAGGCGCACTGCTGGTGTTTTCGATGTCCCATCCCATGCGCGACTGGATCGACACGCGCACGCGCGGTTCGCGCACCTACTTCGAGACGACGCGCTTCGGCCTGCATTGGGGCGGCTTTGGCGAGCCGAAGCCTTGGGTGGAAGCATTCAGGCGCCCGCTTGCCGATATCTTCAACGCGCTCATGGAAACGGGTTGGGCCATCGACCGCGTGCTCGAACCCGTGCCGCAAGCGGAAATGAAGGCGGTATCGCCGGCGCTGCACGCAGAACTCGTGCAGTCGCCGGCGTTCATCTGCGTTCGCGCGCGGCGTGTTTGAGTGTTTGAGCGGCCGTGCGGCGCAATGAGCGCTTAACGGCGTGTTTCGCGCGAGCCGGCCGAAAGCGACTCTTCGAGCGCGGCAACACCGGCAGGCAGATCGACCTTCACGCCGAGGTCGCTCATCGTGCGGCCAAGCGCGTGCACGGTGCGGAAGAGATTGTGCTCGCGGCACTGCTCGCCCATTTGCCCGATGCGAACGATCGGGAGACCGAACGATCCGGCAATCTCAACCTGATATTGCTGCGAGATGTGGTTGCACACCTCGCGCGCGGTCGCGCCTTCGGGCAGCTCGATGCCGACCACGGAATTCAGGCGGCACGTTGGCGGCGTATAGAGCGCGAGGCCCAGCGCGCTCACGCCGCTTTGCAGCGCGAGCGAGCAGCGCAGGTGGCGCGCAAAGCGCTTTTCAAGCGTTTCCGTGCACACGAGGCGCAGCGCCTCGTGCAGCGCCAGCACGCCCGAAACGGGCGCGGTGTAGTGGTAACCGGCGTTGTGCCAGAAGTTTTCGGCGAGCATGGCGTCGAGGCACCAGTGCGTGTTCGGCGCGGTGCGCGTGCGCACGCGCTCCCATGCGGCGTCCGAGAAGGCAATGAGCGACACGCCGGGGATCGACGAGAGGCCCTTTTGGCCGCCCGTGATCACGACGTCGATGCCCCAGGCGTCCATTTCCAGCGGCATGGTGCTCAGCGTGCACACGGCGTCGACCACCACGAGCGCGCCGGCGGCCTTGGCAAGCTGCACGATTTCCTTGAGCTCACGATTCCAGACCGTGTTGGACGTTTCGCCATGGACGATCGTGACGACTGCCGGGCGCGTGCGCTCGATGGCCTGCGCGACGGCTTCGAGCGAGGCGATCTCGCGGTTGGCCACGTCGAGCGTGGTGACTTCGGCGCCCACGCGGCCCGCCATTTCGGCCATGCGCTGGCTGAAGAAGCCGTTGACGATGGAGAGCACGCGGGTGCCGGGCCACGCGAGGTTCGAGATCGCCATTTCCATGGCCGCCGAGCCCGGTCCGGCTACGCCGAGCACCCAGTTCGAGTGCGTCTGGAACACGTAGCGCGCCATCGCCTTCACCTGGTGAATGACGCGCGCCATGGTGTCGCCGAGGTGATTGATGACGACGGTGTTGGCCTTGGCCACGGCGTCGGGAATCGGCACAGGGCCCGCACCCATCATGAGGAGCGGCTCCTCGGGCAGGATGCGGTCGAGCGTATCGACAGTGGGGCAAGGCACGGGCGCGGCCCCGGCCGCCGCCGCCGCGGCAGCGCGCGAAGGGGTCAGCGGATCGGAGTGGAGCGCGTTGTCGTTCATCTTGGGTACCTTGATTGACCGGGAAGTGGGTTGCGTGGGAGGCGCGGATCGTGCGCCTTCAGGCAGTGTTGTGCGGCGCGGCAGTGCTGGCCATGTACAGTTGCGCGGAATTTCGCTGAACAGTCGTTTGGGCGGCATTGCTGCGCTGCGGCCTTTGTACAGCCACCCTATAATCGATCGCATCGCCCGATAATGCAAGGAAGACAGCGTATGTCGCAATTCGCCGTGGACAATCCATTTCTTGAAACGCTCGGCGTGAGCGTCGCGCAGTGGCGCGAGGGTTATGCGGAGCTTGTCATGCCTATCGACGCTTCGAAGCTCAATCGCCAGGGCGTGCTGCAAGGCGGCGCGATTGCCACGCTGCTCGACGCGGCGGCTGGCTATGCGGGGTTGTTCGCGCCGGTTGGCGACGCACCGCGCCATGGTTTCACGCTCTCGCTCACGACCAACTACCTCGACAAAGGCCTTGGCCAGTTCGTGCGCGCGAAGGGATTTCTGGAGCGCGGCGGCCGCTCGATCTTCTTTGCGCGCGCCGAGGCATGGGTGGACGATCAACTGCTGATTGCGAGCGCGCAGGGGACGTTCAAGTATTCGTATCCGAAGAAGGCTTGAACGGTCGTCGTGCCGGGTTGAAAAAGCCCGCCGTCTCGATCGAGGGGCGGGCCTGGCGTGAGCGGCGGTTTTGGCCGGAAGCGCGTTATCCCAGCAGCAGCGCGTCGTCGTCGAGCTTCTCGTGGCGATTCTGCTCGAACATGCGCAGAAGGTCCGGCACGTCGAGTCCGCGGCGAGCATCGCCCGAAACGTCGAGCACCACCTGACCCTGGTGCAGCATCACCGTGCGCTGGCCGTAGTCGAGCGCCTGGCGCATGCTGTGCGTGACCATCATGGTCGTGAGCTTCGCCTCTTCCACGATACGCGCGGTCAACTCCAGCACGAACGCGGCCGTTTTCGGATCGAGCGCGGCCGTGTGCTCGTCGAGCAGCAGGATGCGCGAAGGCTGCAGCGACGCCATCAGCAGACTGACCGCCTGGCGCTGGCCGCCCGACAGCAAACCGATGCGATCGGTCAGACGATTTTCCAGGCCCAGGTTCAGGAGTCGCAGCTTCGCGCGAAACAGTTCGCGGTCCTGCTTTTTCAGGGCGGGACCGAAGCCGCGGCGCTTGCCGCGCGCCATCGCAAGCGCCATGTTCTCTTCGATGGTGAGCGCTTCGCAGGTGCCGGCCATCGGGTCCTGAAACACGCGGGCGACGAGAGGCGCGCGGTCCCAGGCCTGTTGCTTCGTGACGTCGTGGCCGTCGATGGTGATCGTGCCGCTATCCACGCGCTGGTCGCCGCTGATCGCGTTGAGGAAAGTGGACTTGCCCGCGCCGTTCGAACCGATCACGGCCACGAACTGGCCGCTCGGAATCTCGAGCGTGAGCCCGCGCAGCGCGCGCGTTTCGATCGGCGTGCCGGGGTTGAAAGTCAGTTTGAGGTCTTTGGCGCTGAGCATTTCATGCCCTCCCGTTCTTGCGGCCGAACAGCTTCTTGCGCGTGGCGGGGAGCACGAGCGCGATCGTCACGAGCACGGCGGTGACGAGATTCAGGTCCTGCGCCTTGAGGCCGATGAAGTCGCTGTTGAGCGCGAGCGCAATGAAGAAGCGATACAGGATTGCGCCGAGCACGGCGGCGAGCGTGGTGAGCCCGAGCCGTCGCGCGGGCAGGACGCTCTCGCCGATGATCACGGCTGCAAGCCCGATCACGATGGTGCCGATGCCCATCGAAATGTCCGAGCCGCCCTGGGTTTGCGCGAAAAGGGCGCCGGCCAGTGCGACGAGCGCGTTGGACAGCGCCATGCCGGCGAGCGTTGCGCGGCCCGTGGCGATGCCCTGCGCGCGCGCCATGCGCGGATTCGCGCCCGTTGCGCGCAGCGCGAGACCGTATTGCGAAGAGAAGAACCAGTCGAGCCCGAACTTCGCGGCCAGCACGACGACGAGCAGCGCGAGCGGGCGCAGCACGTAGTCGGGCAGCCAGGCGGGCTGGATGATCGTGAATACCGTGGCTTCGGAAATGAGCGGCACGTTCGGCGCGCCCATCACACGCAGGTTGATCGAATAGAGCGCGATCATCATGAGGATGCTCGCGAGCAGATCCATGATCTTCAGGCGCACGTTGAGCCAGCCCGTAATGAAGCCGGCGATTGCGCCCGCAACGATCGCACAGGCGGTCGCGAGAAACGGATCGTGGCCCGCGGCGATCAATGTGGCCGCCACGGCGCCGCCCAGCGGAAAGCTGCCGTCGACGGTGAGATCGGGGAAGTTGAGGATGCGAAACGAGATCAGCACCCCGAGGGCCACGAGACTGAAGATCAAGCCGATCTCGAGTGCGCCCAGAAGCGAGTAGAGGGACATGAGGAGAAATCCTGTTGCGGTCTGCGGCGGCGGTGCACCGGAGTCGATGCGCGGCGCACCGCCCGGATGGGGCAGCGCGCCGCTGTGCATCGTCGTTACGCAAATGAGCGGCCTTTATCGGGCCTGGCAGTGTGGCGCGTGCGATGCGCCACGCCTGCGGCTTACTTCACGACCGTGGTCGCGTCCTTGAGCAGGTCGGCCGAGAGCGTCACGCCTTGCTTTTGCGCGGCGGCCGGATTCACGAACAGTTGCAGCTTGCTGCTGGTTTCCGAGGCGATTGCGCCCGGCTTCTCGCCCTTGAGAATACGCACGACGACCTTGCCCGTTTGATGACCGAGGTCGCTGTAGTCGATACCGAGCGCCGCGATGGCGCCGCGCTTCACGCTGTCCGTATCCGAAGCGACGAGCGGAATCTTCGCGTCGTTGGCGACCTTCACGAGCGCTTCGTACGCCGAAACCACGTTGTTGTCGGTGTTCGTGTAGATCACGTCGACCTTGCCGATCAGGCTCTTCGCAGCCGGACCGATGTCCACGGTGCGCGGCGCGGCGGCTTCCTTCAGCGTCATGCCTTGTTGCGCGAGCAGTTCCTTGAGCGCCTTCACGACCACGACCGAATTCGCTTCGCCGGGGTTGTAGACCATGCCGACGGTTTTCGCGTTGGGCACGACGCGCTTGATGAGCGCGACCTGCTTGTCGAGCGGCAGCTTGTCGGACACGCCGGTCACGTTCGTGCCGCTCGGCGTCCACGTCTTGACGAGTTGTGCGGCCACCGGATCCGTCACGCCCGAGTACACCACGGGCACGGACTTCGTTGCGGCCACAACGGCCTGCGCAGAAGGCGTGGCGATCGCAACGATCGCGCTCGGGTTGTCGCCCACGAACTTGCGCGCGATCTGCGCGGCGGTGCCCGTGTTGCCTTGCGCGCTCTGGTATTCCCACTTGAGATTCTTGCCGGCGTCGTAGCCGGCGGCCTTCAGTTCGTCGCGCACGCCGTCGCGGATCGCATCGAGTGCCGGGTGCTCGACGATCGACAGCACTTCCACGGTCGCGGTTTCGGTGGCGCGTGCGGCGCCCGAAGTCAGCGCGAGCGCGGCGGCGCCGGCGATCAGGGAAAGGGTGGCGGCAACGGTTGCCTGCTTGAAGGTCTTCATGCGGTTTGATCTCCCCCGAGTGCTGGGTTCTTGCGGTTTTTTCGGATCTGCAGGGTGCGGCATCGCCGGCTTCACGCGTGGCGGGAGCACGCGGCATGCGCCGTCGTGGTGCATGCGGGCGCGGCGAGGGAGCGAGGATACCACCGACTCTTGCGGGGCTGGAACGCGTTGGCGGGGCAGTGAGGCGGCCGCGCGACGGTGCCGTGAAGATTTATTCGAGATTGCACAATCCGATTATGGGGAAACGCTGCGCTTTAACGAAAAGTTTCTCGCTTTCGGGGTTTGGGTGAAAAGTGCGGGTGAGATGGAGGGTGATATGGATTGTGTATTTTTTTCAAAAATTTCATTTTAAGGTTATTGTAATATTTATCCTTATAAATCAACGATTTGGCGTGTTTTGCATTTAGGGTATTCCCGGTATCTCGATAATGTGTTCGATGATTTTTGTGTGGTTATCGACTGATATTTATTTTATTGATTCGCGCGATTCGTCGATCAGATCTCGTTGAAAATTAAAATAACCGACAAAGCCCTGTAAAAATCAGAAATCCTGTCATTTCGTACACCCGCATCAACCGGTCGTCTCAGGGCGGAGAGTGGTCCGCAACCCGCATGAAAGGGCATTTTCCCGAGCTTTTTCAAGCGCTTTCCGGCATCCCCCTCAATTGACCGATGTCAAAAGTCAAGTCGATATCCGAAAAAACCCTTAGTTGCCGTGAAAATGGATTATTGATAGCATCCGCGGGTCGCTGATTCAGGCCGGTCCACCTTACCGGTACGAATTGCAGCGAACGGGGCAGGCGGATCGCTTGCGCAACAGAGTCTGTAACTCAGCAGTCTCTCCGAACTCAGCCGCCTACCAGGGCGCTGATACACGCCGGGCCCCGTCACGTCTTTTTCTCTGGTGCTCGTCGTGGTTGTTCCCCATTGAATGTCATTGGGGCGCTGTTCGTTTGCGCAGGTCATTCCGTCTGACCGGTTGACCCGAAAACAATCGAGGAGCTCCTGATGACGTTGTCCCGTCTTACCGCTGTTTCCGTGGCTGCCGCGCTGCTCGCATTTGGTGCAAGCGCAAACGCCGACACCGTGAAGATCGCCATTGCCGGCCCGTTCAGCGGCCCGGTCGCCCAGTACGGCGACATGGTCAAGGCGGGCGCGCTGACTGCCATCGAGCAGATCAACGCCGCCGGCGGTGTGAACGGCAACAAGCTCGAAGCCGTCCTGATGGACGACTCGTGCGAGCCGAAGCAGGCTGTCGCCGTCGCCAACAAGATCGTTTCGCAGCACATCCAGTACGTGGTTGGCCACGTTTGCTCGGGCTCGACGATTCCCGCCTCGGACATCTACGAGAACGAAGGCGTTGTGATGGTCACGCCGTCGGCCACCGCGCCGCAGCTGACCGAAGGCAAGAAGCGCCAGTTCATCTTCCGCACGATTGGCCGCGACGACCAGCAAGGTCCGGCAGCCGCCGCCTACATCATCAACAAGGTCAAGCCGAAGAAGGTCGCGATCCTGCACGACAAGCAGTCGTACGGCCAGGGCATCGCCACGTCGGTCAAGGCCGCGCTCGACAAGGCACACATTCCCGTTGTCGTGTTCGAAGGCATCAACGCCGGTGATTCGGACTACTCCGCAGTCGTCACGAAGCTCAAGTCGCAAGGCGTGGACTTCGTCTACTTCGGCGGTTACCACCCGGAAATGGGCCTGCTCATGCGCCAGTCGCGTGAACAGGGCGTGAAGGCTACGTTCATGGGTCCGGAAGGCGTGGGCAACAAGGACGTGACGGCCATTGCCGGCCCGGCTTCGGAAGGCATGCTCGTCACGCTGCCCGCCGACTTCGCTTCGGACCCCGCCAACGCCAAGCTCGTGAAGGCATTCGCCGACGCCAAGCGCGACGCGAACGGCCCGTTCCAGATGCCGTCGTACGCTGCGGTTGAAGTGATCGCCGACGGCATTGCCGGTGCGAAGAGCACGGACCCGACCAAGGTTGCCGCCTACCTGCACAAGAACGCGTTCAGCACGCCGATCGGCAAGGTCGAATACGACGCACAGGGCGACCTCAAGTCGTTCCGCTTCGTCGTCTACACGTGGCACAAGGACGCCACGAAGACCGCCGCGAACTGATCCCGGCGCTGCACGCAGCAAACGCCCCGCTCCTGGTGGCGGGGCGTTTTTGCAGCGGTTGCGCGCGCAACTAAAGCAACAGGATCGGTTTCAAAGGTCTCTCCAAAGGTCTCTTATCGGCTTCACAGCCGCGGGGCTTACGCATGAATGATTTTCTTCCGCAGTTCACCCAGCAGCTCGTCAACGGGCTCACGCTGGGCGCGATCTATGCGCTGATCGCCATCGGCTACACGATGGTCTACGGCATCATCGGCATGATCAACTTCGCTCACGGCGAGATCTACATGATCGGCGCTTATGTGGGCCTCGTCACGCTCACGGCCATCGGCACCTCGGCGGGTTATCCGCTGCCGCTCGTGCTGGGCGCGGCGCTCATTGTCTCGGTGCTCGTCACCGGGCTCTACGGTTTCGCGGTCGAGCGCGTGGCGTATCGGCCGCTGCGCGGCGGCCCTCGCCTCGTGCCGCTCATCTCCGCCATCGGCATGTCGATCTTTCTGCAGAACTACGTGCAGATCGGGCAGGGCGCGCGCGACGTGTCCGTGCCGATGCTCATTTCCGGCGCGCTCGACTTCAACATGGGCGGCAACTTCGAAGTGACGATTCCGTACGCGCGCATGTTGATCGTCGGCGTCACGCTCGTGTTGATGATCGCGCTTACGCTCTTCATTTCGCGCTCGCGCATGGGCCGCGCGTGCCGCGCCTGCGCCGAAGACATGAAGATGGCCAACCTGCTCGGCATCGACACGAACCGCGTGATCTCGTTCACGTTCGTGCTCGGCGCGATGCTCGCGGCGGTGGGCGGCGTGCTGATCGGGCTGACGATCGGCAAGCTCAATCCGTATATCGGCTTCATTGCGGGCATCAAGGCGTTTACGGCCGCGGTGCTCGGCGGTATCGGCAGCATTCCGGGCGCGATGCTCGGCGGCGTGCTGCTCGGTCTCGCCGAAACCCTCGCTTCGGGCTACATGCCCGCGGAGTACAAGGACGTCGTGGCCTTCGGCCTGCTCGTGCTCGTGCTGCTCTTCCGTCCCACCGGCCTGCTCGGCAAGCCGGACGTCGAAAAGGTGTGAGGTCGATATGAGCCAAACTGTTTCGGTACGCGCGGCCAGCAATAGCGCACACGGTCAGTCCTCGTCGCAAACGGTGAAGGGCGCGCTTGCCGCCGCTGTCGCGACCATTATCCTCACGGCGCCCATTCTCGGCCTGCAGCTCACGCTGGATGGCTATCAGGTGGTGCTGCAGCAGCACTGGCGCCCGGTCTGGATCGCGGCCGCCGTGGTGTTCGTGTTCCAGCTCGTCAAGCCGATGTTTGTGCGCGCAACGAGTAACGTGCGCCTGCCGAAGGCGCCGGCGCTCGGCGCGCGCCAGCAGCGCGTGGCAATCTGGGTGCTGCTCGCGTTCGGCGCGGTGTTCCCGTTCATGGGTTCGCGCGGCGCGATCGACGTCGCGACGCTTGCGCTCATCTACGTGATTCTTGGTCTCGGCCTCAATATCGTGGTGGGTTTCGCAGGTCTGCTCGACCTGGGCTACGTGGGCTTCTACGCGGTGGGCGGCTATACGTATGCGCTGCTCAACCAGTACTTCGGCTTCACGTTTTGGGAATGCCTGCCGCTTGCGGCGCTCGCCGCGGCCACGTTCGGCTTCGTGCTCGGCTTCCCGGTGCTGCGCCTGCGCGGCGACTATCTCGCCATCGTCACGCTCGGCTTCGGCGAGATCATTCGCCTGCTGCTCAATAACCTCACGAGCATCACGGGCGGCCCGGACGGCATTTCCAGCATTCCCAAGCCCACCGTGTTCGGCTTCGAAATGGCCCGCCACGCCAGTGTGGAAGGCGCGAAGACGTTCAACGAATTGATCGGCATCGAGTACAGCGGCGAGCACATGGTGATCTTCCTGTACCTGCTCGCGCTCGTGCTGGTGGCGTTCACGCTGTTCGTCACGAGCCGCCTGCTGCGCATGCCGATGGGCCGTGCCTGGGAAGCGCTGCGCGAAGATGAGATCGCCTGCCGCTCGCTGGGTTTGAACCCAACGCGCATCAAGCTCTCGGCGTTCACGCTGGGCGCTTCGTTCGCGGGTCTCGCGGGCGCGTTCTTCGCGGCGCGCCAGGGGCTCGTCACGCCCGAGTCGTTCACGTTCATCGAGTCGGCGCTCATTCTCGCCGTGGTGGTGCTGGGCGGCATGGGTTCGCAACTGGGCGTGGTGCTCGCCGCGATCCTGCTCACCGCGCTGCCCGAAGTGGCCCGCGGCTTTGCCGAGTACCGCATGCTGATCTTCGGTCTGGTGATGGTGCTGATGATGATGTGGCGTCCGCAGGGCCTGTTGCCCGCAAGCCGTCCGCACGTGGAGTTGCCGCAATGAGCGCACAAGCGTTGTTGAAAGTAGCGGGCCTGCAGATGCGCTTCGGCGGTCTGCTGGCCGTGGACGGCATCGACTTCGACGTGCTTCCCAACGAGGTGTTCGCGATCATCGGGCCGAACGGCGCGGGCAAGACCACGGTGTTTAACTGCGTGGGCGGTTTCTACAAGCCGACCGCTGGCGACATCGTGCTGGAAGGCCACGCCATCACTGGCCAGCCGAGCCACCAGGTCGCGCGCCGCGGCCTCGTGCGCACGTTCCAGAATATTCGCCTCTTCAAGCAGCTCACCGTGCTCGAAAACCTCATGGTCGCGCAGCACCTGAAGGTGAACCGCAACATGCTGAGCGGCCTGTTCGCGACGCCCGCGTATCGCCGGGCCGAGCGTGCAGCGCTCGAGCGCGCCGCGTACTGGCTCGAACGCGTGGGCCTGAAGCCGGTGGCGAATCGCGAGGCGGGCACGCTTTCATACGGCCATCAGCGCCGGCTCGAAATCGCGCGCTGCATGATCACCGACCCGCGTCTGCTGATGCTCGACGAACCCGCGGCCGGTTTGAATCCGCAGGAGAAGGTCGAGTTGCAGCAGATGGTGGACGGCTTGCGCAACGAGTTCGGAATCTCCGTACTCCTGATCGAACACGACATGAGCCTCGTGATGGGCGTGTCGGACCGCATTCTCGTGATGGAGCACGGCAAGCCGATCATGATCGGCAAACCCGACGAAGTGCGCAACGACCCGCGCGTGATCAAGGCCTATCTCGGAGAGGACTGATGCTGAAGCTGGAAAAGGTCCATACCCACTATGGCGCGGTGGAAGCGCTGGCGGGCGTGTCGATCGAAGTGAACAAGGGCGAGATCGTCACGCTGATCGGCAGCAACGGCGCCGGCAAGACCACGCTCATGATGACCGTGTGCGGCATGCCGCGCGCATCGGCCGGGAAAGTGACGTTCGAAGGCGAGGACATCACGCGCATGCCCACGCACGACATCATGCGCAAGGGCATGGCGATTTCGCCGGAAGGGCGCCGCGTGTTCCCGAGCCTCACGGTGCTCGAAAACCTGCAGATGGGCGGCTTCTTCGCCTCGCAGCACGAGATCGATGCGGGCATCGAGCATGTGTTCAAGCTGTTTCCGCGTTTGAACCAGCGTGCGAAACAGCGTGCGGGCACGATGTCGGGCGGCGAGCAGCAGATGCTCGCCATCGGCCGCGCGCTCATGAGCCGTCCGCGTTTGCTGCTGCTCGACGAACCCACGCTCGGCCTCGCGCCGCTCGTGATCGCGCAGATCTTCGACATCATCCGCACGATTCGCGAGGAAGGCGTGACGGTGTTCCTCGTCGAGCAGAACGCGAACAAGGCGCTGCATGTGGCCGATCGCGGCTATGTGCTGGAGACCGGACGCGTGGTGCTCGCCGACAGCGCCGACAACCTGCTCGCCAACGACAATATCAAGCGCGCATATCTGGGCGGTTGATCGTCTGAGGTCGTGCCGCGCTGCGGCCCGCGCAATCCGCGTTCATCGAACGTGGGTTGCGCGGGCCGTTTCTTTTATGGCACCCGGAACATGCTTCAATCGCCGCGTGCAATCGCAAGCTGCGCGATCAGCCGCATCAGCTCGGCCTGGCGGCGCGTGGCGGTTTTCGCAAAGACGTGATGCAGATGCGT
This sequence comes from Paraburkholderia sp. J10-1, assembly GCF_905220165.1. NCBI lineage: Bacteria > Pseudomonadati > Pseudomonadota > Betaproteobacteria > Burkholderiales > Burkholderiaceae > Paraburkholderia > Paraburkholderia sp. J10-1. The sequence goes on from NZ_CAJMYW010000002.1 coordinate 925,185, forward strand.
GCGCACGGTGGAGGGCAGAACCTCCAGCGCCTCGGCCACGTCTTTCGTGTTGAGGCCCTTGCCGACTTCGCAGGCCACGCGCGCTTCGGCAGGCGTGAGGCCGAACAGCGCGACGAGACGCGTTTCCACGCCGCGCCGCGACGACTGCGGATCGATCACGATCAGCATGGCCGTGCCAGCGCGCGCGGCTTGCGCGCAGTAGTCGGCGCGCCGGTGCGCGCCCAGCGGCGAAATGAGCGCCTGGAGCGGCTCGTCGGGTGGCTGGCGGGCGATCAGCGTCGCGCCGCCCGTGCGGTCCCGTGCGTCGCGTCCGGCTGCGCGCGCGATCAGCGCGTGCAACTGCTGCGTGGCGGCGGCCGTGGCGGCGCTGAGTGTGCCGTGTTCGGTGCGCAGCCCGTTTGCGCGTGCGAGCTGCGCGGTGGCGGCGCGATTCGCGAACACGATGTGCGCATCGGCATCGACGATCAGGACGCCGTGTGCGAGCGCGTCGAGCGCGTCTGCGGGCGCATAGCCGCTTTTGTCGTACGAGGCGACGGTGCGGGCGGTGTGCCGCTGCACGCGCAACGCGTTGCGCAGATGCGGCAGCAGCTCGCGCAGGGCGTCCAGTTCGTCTTCGCTATAGAAGCGCTTTTCGTGGCGCAGTGCGCCGAGTACGGCGGCCATGTCGCCTTCGCGCAGCACGTTCGCGAAGGCCACCGTGTAGAAGCGTTGCGGGCGCACCCACTCCTGCACGAAAGCGCTGCGTTCCAGACTCCCCTGCGGGTGGATCATCGTGTCGGTGACGAGTGTGCCGGCGGCCCAGCGGCGCGCCTGCGGCACGATCGGATCGAAGCCGCCGTAGTACTGCGCATACGAGTGGGCAAACGAAGCGTCGATGCCGTCCCACTCGGCGAGCGAGAAGGTGCTTTCGGGCGGCAGCATGGTGAGATTCACGTGTTGCGCGCCGATGCGCTGGGCAATGCGCGCACAGACATCCGGCCAGCGTTGCGCGTCGAAACCGGCGTCGTAGATCGCGTCGATCAGGCCGCCCGTTTCGTCCGGCCCGGAAAGCCTCACGCGCGCACGGTGTGCAACGGTATCGATAGCCGCAGCTTGCGCGGCCGTTGTAGGCCCCATGGCGGTCTCCCAGGCTGGAATATATTCACGGCAGAAGGCCTCAAGGCATGCCTTGCGACGTTGCATATAGGGCCATGTGGCACTGCAACGACGCCGGTGGCGCGAAGGGGCAAACTGAGGCGTCAATCCACGTTTGCAAACGGCAGGCGGGAGGGGATGCGCTGCAGCATCCCGGGGTACCTATTCTGAATGAATAGACGATAAAGCCTACGTTTCGCTTTCGTCAGAAGACATTTCGGGTTTCGTTACATCCAATGCATTCCGGGTACTGGACAAGCGCGCTGCGCTCACGATAATTGAGCGTCCCATATCAGGCGCGCTGCACGGGGGAAAGGCGGCGCGAGCCGCCGGAGCGAAGGGCGACAGGGCGACGAATTGGTGAAAGTCAGATCAAGCGGAGAGTCTTTGGATGTCTGAAGAGTACGAAGTGCATGGGCCGCACGACCACGCGGTCGAACACGCCGCGGCGGGCCATGGCGGGCACGGCGAGGGCGACCCGTTCCCGGGCCGCATGGCGGTGATGACGGCGATCCTCGCTTCCATTGGGGCGATCTTTGCCTACCAGAGCGGCAACAGCGAGAACCAGGCGCTCTATTACAAGAACGAAGCGGCGATTCGCAAGACCGAAGCCGCGAATCAATGGGCCTACTATCAGGCGAAGGGCGAGAAGCAGAATCTGGCGGAACTGGGCGCGCAACTTTCTGCGCTCGCGCCGAATTCGGAAGCCGCGCAAAAGCGCTTTGCCGCCGACGCCGACCGCTATCGCCAGCAGAAGGAACCGATCCGCGCGAAGGCGGAGGCGCTCGAAAAGATCGTCGAGCAGGACGATGCGCTAAGCGAGCAGGTGCTGCACGGCCATCATCGCTGGGCGCAGGCCACGACGCTCATCCAGATCTCGATCGCGCTCACGGCCATCACGCTGCTTACGCGGCGCCGCTGGCTGCTCAATACGTCGGTGGGCGTGGCCATCGTTGGCGTGGGCCTGGGCGCATTGGCGTTCTTCGGCGGCTGAGTTTTTCAACCGCCGCACACGATCGCCGTGAGGAGCAACGGCACGACCGATTGCACCGTGGCGTCGCTGTTGGCTTCGCGCACGCGCGAGCGCACCTTCTCCGCGGGCGCGGACACGACGACGCCATAAAGCGGCGAGGCGATCTCCTTGCCCGCGCCTCGCTTGAAGAGCGTGTCGTCGCGGTCGTAGCCGAGTACCACGTAAATGGGAAAGCCGAACGCGCTCAGGCGGGTGCCGCGCACGGGGCTGAACGCGTTGACCGAATTCGCTTCGACGCGCGTCGGCTCGGGTTCGATGGATTTGTCGTCGATAAGCGACGAAATGAACGTGTGGGGATCGGACTTGCAGTCGAACTGCTGGTCGCGTGTGCTGGTTTGCGCATGCGCGACCAGCGGCGCCAGCAGCGCGGCAAAAGCGGCAAGGCCGCTAAGCGCGGCCCGCAGCGTAATCGCCGGGAACGCGAATATCACGGAAGTTTGGCGCTTGGTCATGGCTACGAGCAGCAATGCCGGGAGAAGTCCGGTTGACTCTATTCGACACCCGGACTTCGTTCGTGTTCAAAGCTTACGGCACATAAATTGCGCGGGGCGTGCGCCCGCACACATCCGCATGCGCGATCGCGGCCGTTACAGCATGGATTTCGCCTGGCTCAGGATCTTGTCGCAGACCTGCTTCGTGGCCTGCTCCTTGAGGCCGCTACCCGTGAGGTCGAGCTTCTGCCCATTGCCGGCCGTGAGGATGCCGCTCGTGCCCTGCGTATAGCCGCTGTCTGTGGTGTTCGCGCCGCCGGGCAGCTTGCTCAGCAGCGAGTCCTTCACGTTGCTCGCGGCGTCGGCGTTCAGGTAATTGTTCTTGATGCAGTACTGCAGCACGCCGGTGACATTGCCGAGACTGCTCGAGGTGAGCGAGGACGCGGAAAGCGAACTGCCGAGTCCGCCCAGATTGCCGAGCGCGCCCTGTGCCGAGCCGCCGCTGCCGCCCTGGTTGAGCAGGTTGCCGAGTTGCGCCTGTGCGCCGCCCCAGGGGGCGAGCAGCGCCAGAGTCAGGGTGGCCATCAGCGCCGTGGCAATGCGCGGCGTGGCGACGCCCGGAACAGAGGTTTGCATACACGAATCTCCGTGGTGGTTCAGTGCGCTCTTACTATAGACGGATTCGTTTGCGCGGCTTCGCTACGTGACGCCGCACGGGCGTTCGGACGGTAGGGGTGCAACCTGTGCAAAGTACGGTCGCCGCATCTCGCCGTGACCGTTTTGTGTTGCATCCGATGATTTCATCGGCATGTCATTTGTTGCGGGCACAACGATGGCGATGCGGGAGCGAACCGGGGTGTCCGAAGAGGGGGGTGTGTCTCAAGTGGTATGCATGCGTTTGGAATTGCGCACGACGCGGACCACGCGCGGGCTACGCAACGAATGCGCCTGTTACAACTGTATCGACGCTGTAAAACACCACGTTTACAGGCCTTTTCTGGCAATATTCCCGACGATTCAAGCGGGAGATTGTTTCTAACCGTAACACTTATTACGGTCCTCCTCATCGGCTGGTTTCAGGTGGTATGCTTCCTGCACAAATTCTCCCTTGCACGAGTGAGACCACGTTTATTGCGTCAATACAGTGAAAGAACGCACTGCCAGAGTGCGCGCAGCGACGCAAATGAACACGTCATATAAGCATATGGTGCAACCGAGCTAGCCAACGCGGGCAGCAAGATCCGCGAGCCGATGCTCCGTCACTGCAGCCCCGGTCCGGCTGCGTGGAGAACAGCATGAATTTCGAAGAACTGAGCGACGACGAGTGGATGCAGGTGTCTTCGCTCGTGTCAGATGAACCTCCTATTAGACTCAACCGGCGCGGCCGCCCTCGCGCCGAGCCGCGCGTCGTGGCCAATGCCGTCCTCTGGATTCTCACCACCGGTGAGTCGTGGTCGCGCCTGCCCGCGCGTTATCCGTCCGGGCCCACCTGCCGCCGTCGTTTCGAGGAATGGCACGGCAGCGGCACGTTGATCGAACTGGTCGAGTTGCTCTCGCAACGCGGCCGCAAGTTCGTTTATGTGCCCCAGCCGGTGCAGGCCGATGCGCAACCCGTTGCAGTCGCAGTCGAGGAAGTCGCCGAGGACGACGGCCAGCCGGCCGTGTTCTGGAAGAGCCCCGAAGCCTGGCAAGCGCCCGCCGCGCTCGCCGACGCGCCGCTGGCCGACCCCATGGAAAGCATGATGCGTCAGCTCGCTGGCGGAGAGCCGGCGTTGCCCGTTTCGATCGACGCGCCTGTCGTGTCCAGCGCAACGACGGCAACGACGGCAAAGGCTGTTGCGAGTGCGACGCGTTCGCAAAGTGAAACCGCATTCGCACCGTTCTCGCCTTCGCGCGTGAACAAGCCTGCTGCGACTCGCGCAATGCCGCGCGACGCGTCGCATCGGGTCGCACACCCGGCGGGCGGCGTCGTGCAGGTCGCGGAATGGCGCGGCTATACGATGAGCCTGACCGTGCAGCCCGTGCGCAACCGCATGTTTCGCGGGGCCGTGGAGATCCTCAAGGATGGCAAGCGCATCGAGCGCTCGGGCCTGATCGGGCCGCCGTTCCAGGATCGCGAATCCGCGCGCAATTTCGCTTTCGACTGGGCGCGTGAATGGCTCGACCGCGAAGGCTCGGCCGAGTCCGAGTCCGGCGTGTCGTGGCCGGGCTCGCATCTCGCGAGGCATGCCGCCTCGACGGGCGCGGCACAGAGCGGCTCGCGAACCACGTCGGCGAACGCCGCGCCGCACGCGAGCGTTCAGAGCACGAGCGTGACGCGTGGTGACCCGTCGAATGCCGCCGCCGCACGCGCGTTGCCTCCGGCCGTGCCGGGCAGCGTGCGGCTCACGCCGCTGCAACCGCCGGTCCAGCGTTACACCGCCAAAGGCGCACTGCTTGCCAGCGGCGAGTCTCACGAAGCCAATACGGCGTCGTCCGGCACCGCCGAGCGCCGCACTGCCGGCACCACCGGAACGCGCTACCGCACGCTCTCGCGCTGATCTTGCGAGGCCGCGCGCGGTGCGCGCAGCCTTCCTGCATGGCCTCTACTGCTTTCTTCACTGCCTGCCGTACTGATCGTCCAGACGCACGATATCGTCCTCACCGAGATACGAGCCCGACTGCACCTCGATGATCTCGAGCGGCATCTTGCCCGGATTTTCCAGTCGATGCGACACGCCCAGCGGGATATACGCTGACTCGTTTTCCGAAACGATGAAGCGTTCTTCCCCGCGCGTGACGAGCGCCGTGCCGCGTACGACGACCCAATGCTCGGCGCGGTGGTGATGCATCTGCAGCGACAGGCGTGCGCCCGGCTCGACCACAATCCGCTTGACCTGGAAGCGCTCGCCGCTGTCCACGCTGTCGTAGTGGCCCCACGGACGATGCACGAGGCGGTGTGCCACGGCTTCCGTGCGGCGCTCCTGCTTCAGACGTTGCACGATCTTCTTGACGTCCTGGGCGCGCGAGCGGTCGGCAACGAGGAGAGCGTCGGGCGTCTCCACGATCACGAGGTCCTTCGTGCCGAGGCAGGCCACGAGCCGACCGTCCGCATGCGCGAAGGTGTCGGTTGCGCCTTCGAACATCACGCGGCCTTGCGCGACGTTGCCTTCGTCGTCCTTCGGCGAAACTTGCCAGACGGTGTCCCATGAGCCGAGGTCGGTCCAGCCGGCCGTGAGCGGCACGACTACGCCGCTTGCCACAGACGGGTCGCCGGCGAGCGGCTCCATCACGGCGTAGTCGATCGAGTTCGAAGGCGAACGTGCGAACGCGTCGCTATCCACGCGGAAGAAGTCGCCGTCCGCCTTGCCGTGCTCGATCGATTGTGCGCATGCGGCGTAGATAGCCGGATGGAAATGGCGAATCGCCTTGAGCCAGGTCGATGCACGCACGATGAAAATGCCGCTGTTCCACCAGTAGCGCTGCGAAGCGACGTATTGCTGCGCCAGCTCGAAATAAGGCTTTTCGACGAAGCCGTTCAGACGCCGCGCACCATTGGGCTCGGTGCTCGCGAGCGGCTCGCCGACGTGAATGTAGCCGTAGCCCACTTCGGGATGCGTGGGCACGATGCCCATCGTTACGATCTGCCCGTTCGCCGCATGACGCACGCCTTCGGCCACCGCGTTCTGGAACGCTTCGAGGTCGGCAAGCGCATGGTCGGCCGGCATCACCACGAGAATGCCGTCCTCGTGCGAGGCGACGACCGACATGGCGGCGATCGTGAGTGCGGGCGCCGTATCGCGGCCCACCGGCTCGAGGATCAGACGCGCGCGCTTGCCTGTCGCGCGAACCTGGTCGGCGGTGGTGAATCGATGTTCTTCGTTGCAGACGATCAGCAGTTCCTCTGCGAGCGTCACGCGCTCGGCGAGCGCATCGAGGCGGCCCGCGGTGCTGGCAAGCAGCGACTGCTCGCCCACGAGGTTGATCATCTGCTTCGGATATTGCTCGCGCGACAGTGGCCACAGTCGCGAGCCCGCGCCGCCCGCAAGCACGACAGGGCATACCTGCAATGCGCTGCGCGTTTCGGCACGCGTCTGGGACGCTTTTGCCGATGCCGTAGCGGAACCCGTATCCGTCATCTCGCTCTCCTGTAAAAGGTATCGGTGATGCGATTTGTAGCATGCTTAAAATCGTCATAAATCGAGTCGTAAAGAAGAAAACGGAAAATATTGGAATTAAATTTAAATTGCATAAGCGATGAGTCTAAATATCGATAAAAAATTCAATAAAAAATAGGCTGTATGCCTATGAAATTTCTTGTCGAAACCCGAAATTTCACACCATGACAGGAAAAATCTGCCGGAACGATCGGGGTTATGGGTCAATGCGGAGGCGGATTCCGGCAATCTTTGCCGACAAAATTCGCAAAAAATTGACCTGAAAGCGACGAAACAATTAGAGATACTTTTGAGGCTTGCGGGCGGAATTTTTATCGCGCCTTATTAGGGTTTATTCGGATCAGAATTAGCGGCGCCCTGCGTTTTTTGCGGCGACGCTGTCCCAGAAACTTTTGAAGAGAACGGCCACGATGTGCAGTGCGTGGCCGCGATTCATTTTTTTAACCCGAGGTGCCGGACATGCTCAGCGTTCTAGCCAGAATATTCGACGTTGCCGCCATTGCTGCTGGAGCGTTGCTCGCGGCCGCCTTGCATCGTGGCCAGCTCGTGCCGCTCACCGACGCGGAGAGCGTGGCGCTCGCGTTCAACTGCGTGCTCGCGATCTGGATGTTCCCGGCGTTCGGCATCTACAAGTCGTGGCGCGGCAAGTCGCTGTACGCGCTCTTTGCCCGCGTGTGCGCCGCATGGCTCGCAGTAGAGGGCACGGGCATCCTGCTGAGCTTCAGCCTGCACCGCGCCGATTCGCTCTCGCGCCTGTGGCTCGCGTACTGGGTCGTCGCCTCGGTGGCGTTGCTGATCGTCTCGAAGGCGCTCGTGCACATGGTGCTGCGTGGCATTCGCCGCGAGGGCTACAACCAGAAGGCCGTGGCCGTGGTGGGCGGCCCGCGCAACGGGCGCTTCCTGATCGAGCACATGCGCTTTCACCCGGAAGCGGGCTTTCATCCCGCGATCGTGTTCGACGAGGACAGCGACGCGGACGGCGCCGCCGCGATCGACGGCGTGCCTGTGGAGCGCAACCTCCAGGCGTTGCTCGCGTTCGTGCGCGAGAACGAAGTGCGCGAACTGTGGCTCGCGTTGCCGATTACCAAGGAGCGCACGATCCATCGCATCGTGACGGCCTTGCGCAACGACTTCGTGAACATCCGCTTCATTCCGGACGTGCGCAGCCTCTCGTTCTTCAGCCAGCCCGTGGTCGACCTGCTCGGCGTGCCCGCCATCAATCTCGCGGCCTCGCCGGTCACGGACCTGAGCGTGCTGCCCAAGCGCGTGTTCGACATCGTGTTCGCGGGCGGCGTGCTGGTCGCGCTCGCGCCGCTGCTCGCCGTGATTTCGTTCGCCGTGAAGCTCACGTCGAAGGGCCCGGTGTTTTTCAAGCAGCGCCGCAAGGGTCTGGATGGCAACGAGTTCGAGATCTACAAGTTCCGCTCGATGAAGGTCCACGCGGAAGTCGCGGGCCAGATCACGCAAGCGCGCCGCAACGATCCGCGCGTGACGCGCGTGGGCGCGTTCCTGCGCCGCACGAGCCTCGACGAGCTGCCGCAATTCATCAACGTGCTCAAGGGCGAGATGTCGGTGGTGGGGCCGCGCCCGCACGCGCTTGCGCACGACGACATCTACAAGGACCTCGTGCGCGGCTACATGGCGCGCTACCGCATCAAGCCCGGCATTACCGGCTGGGCGCAGGTCAACGGCTTTCGCGGCGAAACCGATCGCGTGGAAAAGATGCGCGACCGCGTGCGCTTCGATCTGCACTACATGCAGCACTGGAGCTTCGCGCTCGACCTGCGCATCGTGGCGATGACCATGTGGAAGGGTTTCGCAGGCCAGAACGCATATTGAGGCGAAGCGAGTGCGCGCACGGCTAGTGTGCGCAACGGTTCGCATGACAGGAAGAACCAATCACTTTTGAGGTGGGCATGAATCTGACGATCATTGGCAGCGGTTATGTGGGTCTCGTAACGGGCGCTTGTCTTGCCGACATCGGCAACGACGTGTTCTGTCTCGACGTGGACCAGCGCAAGATCGACCTGCTCAACCAGGGCGTCGTGCCGATTCACGAGCCGGGTCTGAAGGAAATCATCGAGCGCAATGTGCGCGCGCGCCGGCTCAAGTTCTCGACCGATGTGGAAGCGGCGGTCGCGCACGGCGACGTGCAGTTCGTCGCCGTGGGCACGCCGCCCGACGAAGACGGCTCGGCCGATCTGCAATACGTGCTGGCGGCCGCGCGCAATATCGGCCGTCACATGACCGGCTTCAAGGTGGTGGTGGACAAGTCCACGGTGCCGGTGGGCACGGCCGCGCTCGTGCACGACGCGATCGCCTCCGAACTGCGCAAGCGCGGCGAAAGCCACATGTTCTCGGTGGTCTCGAACCCCGAGTTCCTGAAGGAAGGCGCGGCCGTCGAGGACTTCGCGCGGCCGGATCGCATCGTGCTCGGCTGCAACGACGACGTGCCCGGCGAGCGCGCGAAAGAGGTCATGAAGCGGCTCTACGCGCCGTTCAACCGCAATCACGAGCGCACGCTCTACATGGACGTGCACTCGGCCGAATTCACCAAGTACGCGGCCAACGCCATGCTCGCGACGCGCATTTCGTTCATGAACGAACTCGCGAACCTGGCCGACCGCGTGGGCGCCGATATCGAGGCCGTGCGCCGCGGCGTGGGCTCGGACCCGCGCATCGGCTACGACTTCCTCTATGCGGGTTGCGGCTATGGCGGCTCGTGCTTCCCTAAAGACGTGAAGGCGCTCATGCGCACCGCCGAGGATTTCGGCGAGCCGCTGCAGATCCTGCGCGCCGTGGAGTCCGTCAATGAAGCGCAGAAGCAGGTGCTCGCACAGAAGATCGTCACGCGCTTCGGCTCCGACCTCACGGGCCGCACGTTCGGCGTCTGGGGTCTCGCGTTCAAGCCGAACACCGACGACATGCGCGAGGCGCCGAGCCGCACGCTCATCGCCGAACTGCTCGCGCGCGGCGCCACGGTCAAGGCATACGACCCGGTTGCGACCGCAGAGGCGAAGCGTGTTCTCGCGATCGATCTCGCGCACGCGCCGGAACATCAGGCGCGGCTGTCGTTCGTGACCGACGCGATGGAAGCCGCGGGCGAAGCGGACGCCGTTGTGATCGCAACGGAATGGAAGGTCTTCAAGGCGCCCGATTTCGAAACGCTCAAGCAGCAGTTGAAGATGCCGATCGTGTTCGACGGCCGCAATCTCTACGAGCCGTCGGCATTGCAGGAACTCGGCATCGAGTACCACGCCGTGGGCCGCGCGAGTGCGACGCAGGCAAGCCGCGCGCGCGCCGAAACCGCCGCCACGCAGGCGCTGGCCTGAGCGCTGCCGGGCTACGCATCGCGCATGTCAAGGAAGGGAGTCACGCGACCATGATCAAGAACGTGCTCATCGTTTGCCACGCCAACGTCTGCCGCTCGCCGGCTGCTGAGCAGCTCTTTCGCGAGCGTCTGCGCGAACAGCAAGGCTCAGGGGCGGAATCGTTTCAATCGGCGGGCCTGCGTGCGCGCGACGGCGACGACATGGACCCCGTGATGCAGTGGCTCCTTGCCGAGCGCGGCATGAAGGTGGGCGAGCATCAGTCGCGCCGCCTCACGAGCCGCCTCGTGCGCTCGGCCGACCTCGTGCTTGTGACCGAGCGCCGTCAGGTCGCCGCGGTCGAGCGCATTGAACCCACCGCGCGCGGCAAGGTGTACGCGCTCGGTAACTGGGAAAACTCTGATGTCAGCGATCCGCATGGGCTCCACGAGTCCGCGTATCGCAAGAGTCTTGAATTGATGGATCGTATGGTTAAGGGATGGTTGAGCCGAATATGCCAATGACAAAACTGAAACTGACGGCGGTAGTCGCGTTGAGCGTCTTCGTTTCCGCGTGCGCAACGGCGCCCGGCAACTATCTCGACACGTCGAGCCTGAAAGAAGCGCCGAACAACCAGCCGCAGCAGCAGTTCAACGTGCAGCTCATCACGCAGCAAGTCGTGCTGCAGCAGGCGCAGGCGGCCGCCACCGCGCCGAAAGCGCCGCTGCCGCCCTCGAAGTTCGCAAGCGCCGCCGACTACGTCTATCACATCGCGCCGCAGGACATTCTCGGTGTGACCGTGTTCGATCACCCCGAGCTTTCGACGCCGCAGGGCTCGACGTTCTCCACGGGCGGCAACACCACGCAGACTGTGGGTCAGGCGCTCACGCAGCCCTATACCAATGCGCTCTCGGGGCAGTCCGACCCCTACGGGCAGACCGTGTCGAAGGACGGCACGATCTTCTTTCCGTTCGTGGGCCGCGTGATGGCGGCGGGCAAGACGCCCTCGCAGTTGCGTGAGCAACTCGCGGCAGGACTCGGGCCCTACGTGAAGAACCCGCAGGTGGACGTGCGCGTGCTCGCCTATCGCAGCCAGAAGGTGCAGGTCACGGGCGACGTGAAGACGCCCGGCCCGCTCTCCATGAGCGACGTGCCGCTCACGCTGGTCGACGCCATTACGCGCTCGGGCGGCACGACCGACAGCGCCGACATCAACCGCGTGCGCCTCACGCGCGGCGGCAAGCTGTACACGCTCGATGCGAACCGCATGCTCGACGGCGGCGACACGACTCAGGACGTGATGCTGCAGGACGGCGACGTCATCAATATTCCAGATCGTTCGGATAGCAGAATATTCGTGATGGGTGAAGTGAAGACGCCGACGCAGACGAGCCTCATCCGCGGCAATCTGACGATCGCCGACGCGCTCACCCAGGCGGGCGGCATTCTCGATACCGACGCGAACCCGCGCCAGATCTTCGTGATGCGCGGCATGAAGGACAACCCGACGCAACCCGAGATCTACCGTCTCGACATGACCAAGCCCGACGCGATCATGCTTTCGTCGCAATTCCAGCTCAAGCCGCTGGATGTGGTGTACGTGGGCACGGCCGCTTCGACGACCTTCAACCGTGTGTTGCAGCAGGTGCTGCCGACCATCCAGACCGTCTTCTATCTGAAGCAGATCGCGAAGTAAGCGCGTGATCAAAGCGCTTCCTGGGAAGACGCAGGAGCAACACCTAAACAACGGGATTGAATCGTGACCCTACAAGCCAATAGCCAGGCGGCCCCGGCGGCCCGCACCGAGGAAGAGGACGTCGTTCTCGGCCAGTTGCTGCGCGTCATCATCGACGACATCGGCTGGCTCATCGCAATCGCGGCGGCGGTGATCGCCATGGCCGTGTTTTATTGCTTTATCGCCAAGCCGGTCTATACGGCCGACACTCAGGTCCGCGTGGAGCCTTCCGACTACACGTCGCAGGCCCTCACGCAAACGCAAACGGGCGCGAACATCAGCTCCGGATCGTCGGCGGGCAGTTTGCCCACGGACGCCGAGATCCAGATGATCAAGAGCCGCAGCGTGGTCGAGCCGGTGGTCAAGCAGTTCAAGCTGAACACCACCGTCACGCCGGTCATGCTGCCCTTGATCGGCAGCCTTTCCGCACGCCTCGCGACGCCGGGCACGCCCGCGCGTCCGTGGTTCGGGCTCAGCAACTGGCTCGGCAGCTATGCTTGGGGCGGCGAGGTCATCAATATCGACTCGGTCGAAGTCACGGCCGGGCTCGAAGGCAAGAAGCTCACGCTCACCGCGCTCGATAACGACCGCTATGTGATCTCGACGCCGGACGGCGCGCGCCTGCTCGAAGGCACCGTTGGCCAGGTCGAAGAGGGCGGCGGCGTGAAGCTGCTCGTGAGCAAGCTCGTTGCGCGTCCGGGCACGCGCTTCAAGGTCGTGCGCCTGAACGACCTCGACGCGATCAGCGGCTTCCAGAACGCGATCCAGGTGCAGGAGCAGGGCAAGCAAACGGGCGTGATCGACATCTCGCTCGAAGACAACGACCCCGAGCACGCGGCCGCGATTGCCAACGCGGTGGCGCAGTCGTACCTGCGCGAGCACGTGGCGACGAAGCAGGCCGACGCGAGCAAGATGCTCGACTTCCTGCGCAGCGAACAGCCGCGCCTGAAGGGGGACCTCGAAAACGCCGAAGCGGCGCTCACGGCGTACCAGAGCAAGTCGGGTTCGATCAACGCGAGCGACGAAGCGAAGATCTATCTCGACGGCAGCGTGCAATACGAGCAGCAGATTTCCGCGCTGCAACTGCAGATCGCCTCGCTGCAACAGCGCTTCGGCGACCAGCATCCGGTGCTGATCGCGGCGCGCCAGCAGCTCGCGCAGCTGCAGGCGGAGCGCGCAAAGTACGACACGAAGTTCCGCGACCTGCCGGCCACGGAAGTGAAGGCCGTGCAACTGCAGCGTGACGCGAAGGTGGCAGAGGACATCTACGTGCTGCTGCTCAACCGCATTCAGGAGCTTTCCGTGCAGCGTGTGGGCACGGGCGGCAACGTGCATATCATCGATCCGGCGTTGCGCCCCGGCAGCCCCTCGAAGCCCAAGAAACTGCTGATCGTTTCGGCGGCGTCGCTGCTCGGCATCATTCTCGGCACGGGCTTCGTGCTCATGCGCCGCAACATGTTCAAGGGCATTGTCGATCCGGACCAGATCGAGCGCTCGTTCCAGCTGCCCGTGTACGGCCTCGTGCCGCTTTCGCCGGAGCAGCTGGCGCTCGAAAAGCGCGGCCCGGTGCGTGGCGGCTCGCGCCTGCGCGAAGTGCTCGCCAACGCGCGCCCCAAGGACCTCACGGTCGAAAGCCTGCGTAGCCTGCGCACCTCGCTGCAGTTCAGTGTGATGGACGCGCGTAATCGCGTGGTCATGCTGACGGGTTCGGTGCCCGGCGTCGGCAAGAGCTTCCTGACCGCGAACCTCGCCGTGCTGCTCGCGCATTCGGGCAAGCGCGTGCTGATGATCGACGGCGACATGCGCCGTGGCGCGCTCGAACGTCATCTGGGCGGCCCGCAGGAAAACGGCTTCTCCGAGCTGCTTTCGGGGCAGATTGCGCTGGACGAGGCGATTCGCGCGACCGAAGTGGACAACCTGCACTTCATCTCGTGCGGCCGTCGTCCGCCCAACCCTTCCGAGCTGTTGATGTCGCCGCGTCTTGGCCAGTACCTCGAAGGCCTGTCGAACCGCTACGACGTGTTGCTCATCGACACACCGCCGGTGCTCGCCGTGACCGACGCCGCCATCATCGGCGGACATGCCGGCTCGACGTTCCTCGTGTTGCGCTCGGGCCTGCACACCGAAGGCGAAATCACCGAGGCGCTCAAGCGTCTGCGCAATGCCGGCGTGCGCGTGCAGGGCGGCGTATTCAACGGCGTGCCGGCACGCACGCGCGGCAACTATGGCTACGGCTATGCGAACGTGCGCGAGTACCTGAGCGCATGACGTCTACCCACCTATCCAGCACAGCAAAGGAGAACACGCGATGAAAGTGACCGTGCTCGTGCCGACGTATCGGCGTCCTGACGATCTGTCGCGCTGCCTTTCGGCGCTCCTGCGCCAGCAGCGCGCGCCCGACGAAATCGTGGTGGTGGCCCGCGCCGACGACGAGGCCACGCACGCGTGCCTCGCCGAACATGTCACGCCCCGCGTGCTGAACGTGGAAGTGGCCATTGTCAAGGAGCCGGGGCAGGTGGCGGCGCTCAATCGCGGCATCGAGGCTGCGACGGGCGACGTGATCGCCATCACCGACGACGATGCCGCGCCGCGCGCCGACTGGGTGGCGCGCATTGCGGCGGCCTTCGAGTCCGACCCGAAGCTCGGCGCGCTCGGCGGACGCGACTGGGTGCACGAAGACGGGCGCATGATCGACGGCGAGCGCACGCTCGTGGGCAAGCTGCAGCGCTCGGGCCGCATCGTCGGCAACCATCATCTGGGTGCGGGCGGCGCGCGCGAAGTGGACCTGCTCAAGGGCGCGAACATGAGCTATCGCCGCGCGGCGATCGGCGACCGGCGTTTCGACCGGCGCCTGCGCGGCACCGGCGCGCAAACGCATAACGACATGGCATTCAGCATGAGCGTGAAGCGCGCGGGCTGGAAGCTCGTGTACGACCCGCTCGTGGCCGTGGACCATTATCCCGCGCCGCGCCCGGGCGAAGACCCGCGCAATGCGCAGACGCTCGCTTCGATCCGCAACGCCGCTTACAACCTGCATCTGATCCTGCTCGGCCATCTCACGCCGCTGCGCCGCGAAACTGCCTGGTGGTGGTATGCGCTGGTCGGCACGCGCGTGTATCCGGGCCTCGTGCACACGGGCCTGAGCGCCGTGCGCGGCGATTCCGCGGGTGCGGCGTTCGCACGCTGGCGCGCGGTGCGCGGCGGCGCACGAGAGGCGCGCCGCGCGCTCGTTTGAGCGGCGCGGCCAACGACTATACGGAGGACCCCGAATGAGCGGTACGCAAGTCCACGTCCACCTTTTCTATGGCGCCGATCCGCGCCGCTATCGCAAAGGCGAGAATATCGGCAGCCTGTACGGATACCATCACGCGGAATCTGCGGAATTCGCGCTCAATTACGCGCAGGACGCGAGCGAGAGCACGCCCATGCGCTTCGTGCGGCGCGGCCTGAAGGCGGCGTTCGGTTTCGACTTCATTCACGCATGGCGCAATCGTCGCGCCATTCTGCAGTCCGATGTGATCTGGACGCATACCGAGCAGGAGCATCTGGCTGTGGCGCTGGTGCTGCTGATGAACGCGAAGAAGGGCGGCGCGCGCCCGCTGCTGCTCGCGCAGAGCGTGTGGCTGCTCGACCGCTGGCCGGGCTATGGCGCGCTGCGCCGCGCGATTTACAAGCGGCTGCTCAAGCGGGCCGATCTGCTCACCACGCTCGCGAGCGAGAACGCCGCGCTGTGTGGCGAGTACTTCGGGCGCGAGGCGCGACACGTGCTCTATGGGCTGAACACCAACGACTTTCCGCTGCGTGCGCCTTCAGAATGGAAGCCGCATACGCCGGTGCGCGTGGCCGCGATCGGCAACGACCGCGACCGCGACTGGACCACGCTCGTGAGCGCGCTCGGCAACGATACGCGCTACCAGGTGCGTATCGCCACGCGGCGGCGCATGCCGGCATCGGCGCGCGCGGACAACGTCGAAATCGTGCGCGTTTCCGGCATCAAGCAGCAGCATGCACTCTATGACTGGGCGGACATTATCGTCGTGCCGCTGCGTCCCAACACGCACGCTTCGGGCATCACGGTGATGCTCGAAGCCGCGGCGCTCGGCAAGCCGATGATCGCGACGAAGGTCGGCGCGCTCGAAGACTACTTCGACGACAAGGCCGCGTCGTATGTGGAACCGTTCAACGTCCAGCAGTTGCGCGATGCAGCGAACGCGCTCGTGGCCGATCCGGCGCGCGCGCTCGGCCAGGCGTGTGAAGCCTGTGAGCAGCTGCGCACGCGCGATCTCACGACGCAGCACTTCGCGCGCCAGCACGCGCAGCTCACGCGCGAGATGCTGCTCGAGCGCGACGCGCTCAATGGCGGATCGATGGCGGGCGAACCCCAAGGCCGGGGCGTCGCTGCGCGCGGGATGTGATCATGGATGTCACGACCGCTATCCCTGCACCGGCGCCGCAGCCTGCGAGCCCGCAACGCGCCCGCCGTGGGGGCCTGCGCAGCCTGATGGGCCGCGATACGCTGCCGCCGCTGGCCCTGTGGGTGCTCACGGCGCTGCTGATCGGCGCGCACCAGGGCACGGTGCTCACGCTCGCGTTCCCCGTGCTTTCGATCGCGGTGGGCTTCTGGCTCTACTTCGTGAACCCGGTGCGCTATATCGGCTTCATGTGGTGGCTGTGGTTCCTGAGCCCGGAAGTGCGGCGTCTGGCCGACTACGGCAAGGGCGGCTTCACGCCCACGAGCCTCATTCAGGTCGCTCCGCTCGCCGTGACGATGATCAGCGGCATTTCGCTGCTGCGCTACTACCCGATCCTCGGGCAGCGGCGCGGCCTGCCGCTCCTGCTCGCGCTGCTCGGCATCGGCTATGGGTTCGCGGTGGGCGTAGTGGGCAGCGGCCCGGCGGCGGCCGTCTATGACCTCGCGAACTGGATCTATCCGTTCCTGATCGGCTTTCACATCATGGTGCTCACGCGCCAGTACCCCGAATGCAGCAAGACCATCATCAACACCTTCATCTACGGCATGCTCGTGATGGGCGCGTATGGTCTCGTGCAGTTCTTCATCATGCCGCCGTGGGACGCCATGTGGATGATCGGCTCGGACATGAACTCGCAGGGCGACCCCGTGCCGCTCGGCGTGCGCGTGTTCAGCACGATGAATTCGTCGGGCCCGTTCGCGTTCGCGATGATGGGCGCGATGGTGTTCGTGATGGCCGCGCAGCATCGCGTGCGCTGGGTCGCGGCTGGGTTCGGCTTCTTCTCGTTCGCGCTCTCGCTCGTGCGCTCCACCTGGGGCGGCTGGGCGATCGCGATGGTCATCCAGCTGATGAAGTCGAGCAACAAGGTGCGCATTCGCATCATCGTGAGCGCGGTCGTGCTGGCGGGCGTATGCGTGCCGCTGCTCACGTTCGGTCCGGTGGCGGACCGCATGCAGCAGCGCCTGAATACGCTCGTGAATCTGAAGGACGACCAGAGCTACGAGGCGCGTAACCAGTTCTATGCCGACTTCGCGAAGAAGGCCTTCACCGACGTGACGGGCGAGGGCCTGGGCGCCACCGGCGCATCGACGAAGCTCTCCAGCAACAACGGCCAGCTTGGGCAGTACGGCAGCTTCGACAGCGGTGTGATGAACATTCCGTTCGTGCTCGGCTGGCCCGGCACGCTGCTTTACATGTCGGGCGTGCTGTGGCTGATCGTGCGCGCGGTGCGCGTGTCGTTTCGCCTGCAGGAGGACCGCTACGTTTGCGCGTGCCTGAGCCTCGCGATCTCGATCTTCGCCATGCTCGTCTTCACCAACTCGCTCGTGGGCACCGGCGGCCTGCTGCTCTTTTCGAGCGTGTTTTCCATTCTCAGCGCGGGACATTGGACGAAGCTTCAACGCCAGGCCAATGTCCGCACCACGGAGGTCTCCGATTGAGAGTCGCAATCGTCACGCATGTCGTGCGCCACAATGACGGCCAGGGCCGCGTCAATCATGAAATCGCGCGCGCCGCGCTCGACGAGGGGTTCGAGGTGACGCTGGTCGCCTCGCATGTCGCGCCCGAACTGCTTGCCCACCCGAAGGTGAAGTGGGTGAACGTGCAACCCTCGCGCGCGTGGCCCACCAACCTGCTGCGCCAGCAGGTGTTCGCGTTGAAGAGCGCACTGTGGCTGCGCCGCAACCGGCGCGCATACGACGTGCTCCATGTGAACGGCTTCATTACCTGGGCGCACGCCGACGTGAACACCGCGCACTTCGTGCACGGCGGCTGGGCGCGCAGCAAGTATTACCCGTTCGGTCTTACGCGCGGCGTGTGGTCCGCTTACCAGTTCGTGTATACGCGCGCCAATGCGGTGCTGGAGCGCTGGGCGTACCGGCGCTCGCGCGTGATCGCCGCAGTCTCGCGCAAGGTCGCGGACGAAATCCGCGCGTCGGGCGGCCACCCCGTGGAGCGGCTCGACGTGATTTACAACGGCGTGGACACGCGCGGCTTTTCGGCCGCGAGCGCCGACCGCGCGAAGTTCTCGCTGCCCGCCGATGCATTCCTGCTGCTTTTCGTGGGCGATCTGCGCACGCCGCGCAAGAACCTCGGCACGGTGCTGCACGCGCTCAAGCAGATGCCCGGCAACGTGCATCTGGCCGTGGCCGGCTACCTGCCGGGCAGCCCGTATCCCGATCTCGCGCGCGAGCTTGGCATCGAGTCTCGCGTGCATTTTCTCGGCCTTGTGCGCGAGATGCCCACGCTCATGCGCTCCGTCGATACCTACGTATTTCCTTCGCGCTACGAAGCAATGAGCCTGTCGCTGCTCGAAGCGATGGCGGCGGGCTTGCCCGTCGTGACGGCGCGCACGGCGGGCGGCGCGGAAATCATCACGCCGGAGTGCGGCATCGTGCTCGACGACCCCGACGACGTGCCCGCGCTCGCCAATGCCGTGAAAACGCTCGCCACCGACACACCGCGCCGCCTCGCAATGGGCGCGGCCGCGGCGGAACTCGCCACGCAATTCGGCTGGGCGCGTATGGCTGCGCAATACATCTCGCTCTACCGGCAACTGGCCGGCGACGCGAGCGAGGCCGTGCGCCGCGAAGAACCCGAGTTCGCTGCTGCGACGCTGCCGGGCGGTCAACCGCTCCAGCGCGCAGAAACCCCCTGATAACCGCACACGTGCAGAACAAGGACACGCGATGACCACACACTCCATTCAATCGCTGCAAATCGGCATGCACTGGTTTCCCGAGCGCGCAGGCGGGCTCGACCGCATGTACTACTCGCTGGTGGGCGCGCTGCCCGGTGCGGGCGTACGCGTGCGCGGCGTCGTGGCCGGCTCGCCCAAGGTGGCAGAGGACAGCGGCGGTGCGATCCAGGGCTTCGGCTCCGCTTCGCGCTCGCTGCCGTTTCGCCTGATGGACGCGCGCCGCGCGTTGCGCAGCGAGATTCGCCGCCACCGTCCCGACGTGATTTCCTCGCACTTCGCGCTGTATACCTTCCCCGGACTCGACGTCACGCGCGGCATTCCGCAGGTTTCGCACTTCCAGGGACCGTGGGCCGACGAGAGCTTCGTGGAAGGCGCGGCCACGCTGAGCCAGCGCATCAAGCACTCGCTGGAGCAGTCGGTGTATGAGCGCTCGTCGCGGCTCATCGTGCTTTCGAAGGCGTTTGGCGACATTCTCACGCGCCGCTACGGCATTTCGCCCGAGCGCGTGCGCATCGTGCCGGGCTGCGTGGATACGGCGCATTTCGACCCGGCGTGCTCCTCCGCCGAGGCGCGCCTGAGGCTGCAGCTGCCGCAGGGCCGCCCGATCATCCTGGCTGTGCGCCGCCTCGTGCGCCGCATGGGTCTGGAGGACCTGATCGATGCGATCAAGATGGTGAAGCAGCGTCATCCGGACGTGCTCCTGCTGATCGCAGGGCGCGGCCGTCTGGAGTCCGAACTGCAGCAGCGCATCGATGAAGCGGGTCTGGTCGATAACGTGAAGCTGCTCGGTTTCGTGCCCGACGCGCACCTGCCGTCGCTCTATCGCGCCGCAACGCTGAGCGTGGTGCCGACGGTCGCGCTGGAGGGTTTCGGGCTGATTACGGTGGAATCGCTTTCCGCTGGCACGCCGGTTCTGGTGACGCCAGTGGGCGGCCTGCCGGAAGCGGTGGCAGGGCTGTCACAGGACCTCGTGCTGCCGGCCACGGGCGCGAACGCGATTGCCGACGGCATCGACGGCGCGCTTTCTGGGCGCATCAAGCTGCCGGATGAAGCGGCATGCAAGGCGTATGCGCGCGAGCACTTCGACAACGCCGTGATCGCGAAGCGCGTGGCCGGTGTTTATGCGGAAGCGATTGCTACCCACTGAAGCGGGTCGTTAGACCAAAAGAAAACCGCCGCTCGGGAGAGCGGCGGTTGATGTGTCGACGAGAGAAAGCGCGCAGTGCGCGCTATTGCGTTTCGAGCACGCGTTCGCGGGCTTCTTCGTACATCCAGCGCAGCGTGTCTTCCAGGTGCTTGCGCGAGCTGTCGCCGACGATCGAGCGAAGCTTCGCGTTCGAGCCGATCAACTGGCGCACCTCGTTGGCGCGCACGAAACGTGGATCGACATGCACCTCGATCTCGTAGCCGGCAATGCGCGCAAGCATGCCGAGCAGCGCGCCGAGCGTTTGACCACTGCCCGAGCAGACGTTGACAGTGACGCCGCGCGGCGCGACTTCGACAAGCCGCGCATAGGCGTTCACCACGTCGCGCACATCGGAGAAGTCGCGGGCCACGTGAAGGTTGCCAAGCGAAATCTGCTTTTCGCCGCGCGCATAGTGCTCGACGATCTTCGGGATCAGGAAGTCCGGCGACTGGCCAACGCCTGTGTAGTTGAACGGGCGCGCGATGATGATCGGCAATTGCGCCTGAAAACGCTTCGCGACGTATTCCATCGCGAGCTTGCTGACTGCGTAGTCGTTGGCGGGTTGGGGTTCGACGTGCTCATCGATCACGCCGTTCGTGGCGTTGCCATAGACATTCGCGCTGCTCGCCAGCAGCACGGCGCGCGGCACGTGCTTTTGCTGCGCGAGGGCTTCGAGCAGATTGCGCGTGCCGACCACGTTCACGAGATACGTGCGCGCAACGTCGCTGTCGGCCACATGGGCCAACGCGGCGAGATGCACGACCACGTCCGGTTGCACGGACTCGAGCGCATGCGCGATGGCGCCGCGCTCGAGCAGGTCGGCTTCGATCGCCGTGGCGCCGAACGGGAAGGCCTCGGCGCTGAGCGATTCGCCGGCCCGGACGGTGCCCCAGACACGGTAGCCGTCCGCCGCGAGGCGGGCGGCCATATAGCGGCCCGTAAAGCCGCCAATGCCCGTGATGAGCGCGCGCGGACGGCTAGCGGGATCAGAATGTGTCATGGCGTTCGTTGCGCGCAAGGTCGGCCGTGACCATCATCTGGCAGAGCTGCTCGAGCGAAGTCTGCGGCTGCCAGCCGAGCTTTTGCTGCGCCTTGGTCGGGTCGCCAATGAGCAGATCGACTTCGGCGGGGCGGTAGTAGCGCGGGCTCACGCGCACGAGCGTGCGGCCCGTGGCGACGCAAATGCCGGTTTCGCGCTCGCCCTTGCCCGACCATTCGAGCTGGATACCGGCTGCCGTGAACGCCATCTTCACGAAGTCGCGCACGGTTTCGGTGCGGCCCGTGGCGAGCACGTAGGTGTCCGGTTCATCGGCCTGCAGCATGCGCCACATGCCTTCGACGTATTCGGACGCGTAGCCCCAGTCGCGCTTGGCGTCGAGATTGCCGAGTTCGAGCATGTTGAGCTTGCCGAGCTTGATCTTGGCGACGCTGTCGGTGATCTTGCGCGTGACGAACTCGCGCCCGCGCAGCGGCGACTCGTGATTGAAGAGAATGCCGCTCGTCGCGAAGATGTCGTAAGACTCGCGATAGTTAACGGTGGACCAGTGCGCGAACAGTTTCGCCACGCCGTAGGGGCTGCGCGGATAGAACGGCGTCTCCTCGCATTGCGGGATCGCCTGCACCTTGCCAAACATTTCGGAGGTCGAAGCCTGATAGAAGCGCGCTTTCGGGTTCACCACGCGAATCGCTTCGAGCATGTTCAGCACGCCAATGCCGGTGACTTCGGCGGTCGTAGCGGGCTGGTCGAACGACACGCCCACGAAGCTCTGGGCCGCGAGGTTGTAGACCTCCTGCGCTTGTGCGCGCTCGACGAGGCGCAGGGTCGAGCCCGCATCCGTGAGGTCGTGTTCGACGAGTTCGAGCGAAGGATGGTCGAGGATCCCGAGCTCGTTCATGCGCCAGAAGTTCACGGAGCTGGTGCGGCGATACGTGCCGGTGACGTTGTAGCCCTTGTCGAGCAGAAGGCGCGTGAGGTAGGCGCCGTCCTGGCCGGAAACACCGGTGATGATCGCTTTGCGACGTTCGTTCATGTGATGTGTCCTTGAAATAGCGAACGGGATTCAGGAATTACGATTGCGGGCTCGACTGGCGCACGCGCGCGGTGATGTCCACCGGCTTCGCCGCCGAGCGGCGGCGCGGGCCGCGCGTGAGGCGGCGCTCGAAGAGGAACCAGCTCGCACTCGCATAAGCGAGCGTGAGGACGAGCGCAATCGCGGCGCTCTCGATGCGGCCGTAGTGAAGCGGCCACACGGCATAGAGAATCGTGAGGTGAATGAGGTAGATCGTGTAGCTGATCGTGCCGATATACACGAGCACCGGGTTCGACAGCAGGCGCCGTACGATGCCTTTCGACTGCAGCGCGAACACGACGATGGAGGTGCAGAGCACGAGCGAGATGCTATAGAGCGTCGCGTTCGAGAGCGGCGTGTTCATCGCGCGAAAGCGCGGGTAATGCAGGTGCAGCCAGGCCAGCGCGCCGAGCGCGGCAAAGAACAGCACGGCGGCGGGCCATTTGAAAGGCTCGAGCGCGTTGCGGTCGCGGCGCACGAGCACGGCTAGCAGTGCGCCGGCGGCCAGCAGGTCCATGCGGAACGGCGTGAGATAGTAAATCGGCCAGTACGTGTCGAACCACGGCGTCGCAACGGCGCGCAGCACGGGCACAAGCAGGATGAGCGCGGCGGCCACGAGCGCCATGAGGCGCTGCGGCAGGAGCAGCACGACGAAGGGCCACACGATGTAGAACTGCTCTTCTACGGCGAGCGACCAGAGAATGTTGAGGCTGTCGTGTCCGCTCTGGCCGAGCGCGTCGCCGATATTGGTGGCGAAGAACGCATACCACGGCCAGTAGTGCGCCCAGCCGAAGCCGAACAGCAGCGACGACACCACGAGCAGCAGCACGTAAGGCGGCAGAATGCGGCGCAGCCGGCGCGCATAGAAGTAGCTGAAATACGATTGCCCGCGCGCCTTGCGCTCGAGCAGGATGCCGGTGATCAGAAAGCCGCTCAGCACGAAGAACAGGTCGACGCCCATCCACAGCGGCGCGTGCAAGGCGTGCTGCGCGAACACGGCGAGCACGGCGAAAGCACGCAGACCGTCCAGCTGGACGATGCGGTGGGAATGGTCGGCGGGGCCTTGTTGATGGACCAGGCGGCTAACGGTCATCGGTTCTCCGGTGAGTTCATGCATGCACGATTACTGTGCGATTCATTCTAGAAAGAATTAAATCTTCAAAAAGCCGAAATATATTGGCATTGGATTTTTAATTTTAATTGCCGGAGTTTGTCCGATATGAAATACGCATGGCTGTCCGGAAATGAGGCCAGGTCAAGCTGCATAGGCCTTACAGACTTCACGCCCGGGCTCTGGGATTTATTTCCGGCGCACTCGGAAATGGGTCATAAATACTGAATTTTTTTGAATTATTTTCCCTTTTTTGGAGGCGATTTTTCATACGGTTTGTGCGGCATGATCCAGGCAGATTGCCGTCATCAGACCGGAGGAATTGCCTTGCCGTTATCGAATCCCGATCGCCGTTTGCGCAGGACGTTGGCGCTGGCCGCGACGTGCACGTTTATCTGCACGTCTTCGGTCCAGACCATCGCCGCGCCGCAGCTCAACGTGACGACCTCGTGGATCGGCAACACCTTTGGCAACGGCCAGGGCACGTGGATGCAAATCAACGTCACGGCCATTGCCGTCACACCCGAAGGCAAGGTCTTCACCAACGCCCCGTGGGACGAGAGCGGCGCCGAGATCAGCGCGTACCAGGACGGCAAGCCGCTCGGCTTTGCCGGCGGCACGCATGGGTGGGGCGGCGGCGGCGGCAACGCGGTGGCCGTGAATCATCGCTATCTGTATGCGGCGGTGGGCGTGGGTAACGAGAAGGGCCATCTCGTCGGCAGCGGCATCTGGCCTGCGAAGGGCAGCCAGTGGTACGGCATCACGCGCCGGCCGCTCGACGAGCCCAAACGTGCGGCCACGTTTCAGGCTTCGCCCGATCCACTCAATCCGCATGCGCAGCTTTCGGCGTCGTTTCTGAAGATCAACGAAGTCCCCGCGGGCACACCTGCTGACATTGGCGGACTCGCCGCTACGGATTCGACGCTCTACGTGAGCAACACGCCGATGAACCGCATCGAGGTGTACGACGCGAACTCGATGCAGCGCAAGACGCAATGGGACGTTGAGGCGCCGGGACGTATCGCGCTCGCGGCCGACGGGTCGGTGTGGGTGCTCACGGGGAGTGGCGCGGGCAAGGGCGCTGCCCAGCCGCGCGTCGCGCATTACTCGGCGGATGGCAAGCGCCTCGACGACACGCTCGCGCTGCCCGACGATGCGGTGCCCGTGGATCTCGCGTTCGATCCGCAGCAACGCCTGCTGATCGCCGATAACGGGCCGCGCCAGCAGATTCTCATCTTCACGCGCAACGGCAAGACGTGGACGCAGAGCGCCACGCTTGGCGAACGCGGCGGCATCTTCTCGGGTGTCGCGGGCAGGCCGGGGCCGGGCCGGTTCAATGGCCTGACGGGCGTCGGCACCGATGCGCGCGGCAACATCTACGTCTCGACCAACGGCGTGGGGCCGCAACACGATGGCAGCATCGGCGCGGGCCTTGGCGCGACGCTGGAAGCGTATACGCCTGCAGGCAAGCGCCTGTGGAACCTGGAAGGCCTGCTCTTCGTAGATGGCGCCTGGGTGGACCCGCAGCGCCCCAACAGCGTTTATACGGGCAACAAGCGCTTCGAACTTGATTTGTCGAAGCCGGCGGGGCAAGACTGGAAATATGTCGGATTCCTGTCTAATCGGTTCCGCTATCCCGACGACCCGGTCTTTCACACCGACCAGTGGCCGGGTCTGCCGACCGCGCGCGTGTTGGACGGGCGCACGTTCCTGTTCCTGACCGACATGTATGCGGACCACCTGAAGATCTATCGCTTCGACGCGCAGCGCGACGGCGAGACCGCGATTCCCTCGGGCTTCATCGCGGGGCGCGGCCGCGGGGTGCAAAACGTGCCGAATGCGCCAACGGTACCGTCGGCCGGCGACTGGATCTGGCGCGACACGAACGGCAACGGCGCGTTCGACGCCGACGAATTCACGCGCAATCCGGGCCGCGATCACCTTGCAGGCGGGTGGGGCTGGTGGATCGACACGCGCGGCGACATCTGGCGCGCGCGCGACGACAAGGGTATCTGGCGCTTTCGCTTCGGCGGTCTCGATGCGAAGGGCAACCCAATCTACTCGTACGACAAGCTCGACAAGTACGCGATTCCCGCGCCGTTTTCCGAGGTGCATCGCGCGATCTACGAACCGCAGACCGACACGCTCTATGTGACGGGCTACACCGCCGACGCGCCCCACGATCCCGGCTTCTGGAAGGAAGCGGGGCGCGTGCTGGTGCGCTACGACAAGTGGTCGAGCGCTCACCCCGAGCAGCGCTACATGCTGCGCCTGCCGTGGGACCCGAAGGCGAAGCCGCCTGTCACGCCGGCAGGGCTCACGGTGGAAGGCCAGTACATGTTCGTGGTCGAGCCCGCGGGCAACGTGCACGTGTACGACAAGGACAGCGCGAAGGAGATCGGCACCTTCGGCCCAGGCGCGGAAGTGGGCAATACCTCGGGTTGGGTCGACGTGCCGTTCGGCATCACCGCGCATCGCGAAGCAAACGGCGAATACCTCGTGTTCGTCGAGGAAGACGCGCGCGGCAAGGTCCTCATGTACCGCTGGAAACCGGCCTGACCCTCACGGGCCACGCAACTGGATACCTAATGGATAAAGGAATACTGCGCAACGTCGCAATCAATCTGTTCGGTCTCGTGCTGCCGACCTTCGTGTCGCTCGTCACGGTGCCTTCGTATATTCGCCTGCTCGGCGTGGAGCGCTACGGCGTGATCGCGCTCGTGTGGACCTTGATCGGTTACTTCAGCGTGCTCGATCTCGGCATGAGCATGGCCGCGCAGAACCAGATCTCAAAGGCGTATGCGTCCAAAGATGCCGATGCGTGCGAGCGTGTGTTCTGGAGCGCGTTCTGGCTGAACTTCACGACCGGCGCGATCGGCGGCCTGCTGATCTATTCGGGCGGCGCGCTCTATACCGCGTATTTCACGCACGTCACGCCCGAACTGCGCCACGAGGTCTATCTCGCGCTGCCCTGGCTCGCCGTGGCGATTCCGGTGGCGAACGTGTCGTGGGTGTTCGCTGGCGCGATCAACGGCGCGGAGCGCTTTGGCATCTACAACACGAACCAGACGCTCGGCACGTTCCTGTTCCAGCTGCTGCCGCTCGCCGCCGCCTGGGCGTACGAGCCGAATCTGCAGACCGTGCTGGCCGCCGCCGTGTTCGCGCGTCTCGCGGCCGCCATCCTGCTTGGCCGCTCCGCGCTGCGCGTACTCGGCATTCGCAAGGTGCGCGGGCCGCGCCTCGATACCTCGAAGGCGCTCTTCAATTTCGGCGGCTGGATGCTGGTTGCGAGCGTCACCACGATGGTCGCGGACTCGCTCGACCGCATGATGCTGGGCGCGGGCCTCGGCGCGCGCTTCGTCACGTATTACACCGTGCCGCAGAACCTCGTCACGCGCCTGAACATGGTGCCCAATGCGCTCGTGCGCACACTGTTCCCGCGCCTCTCGGCACTCGGTCGCGAGCATGCGGATGAAATCGCCGCGCAGTCGCTGCAATTTCTCAATGCCGTGTTCACGCCCATCGCCATCGGCGCGATCGTCGTGCTCGCGCCCTTCCTGCATGCGTGGGTGGGACCGGTGATCGCCGAGCATGGCGCGCCGGTTGGACGCGTGCTGATCATCGCCGTGTGGCTCGTCGGGCAGGCGGGCGTCACGCGCATTCTTATCCAGTCGCAAAACAATCCTGCCGCTGCCGCACGCGTGGGGCTCGTGGAATTGCCGCTCTTTGCGGGCCTGCTGTGGCTCGGCATTTCGCGTTTCGGTTTGCCGGGCGCGGCGGCCGCCGTGCTGTTTCGCGCACTGTTCGACTACGTCGTGCTGTTGTGGCTGTCGCGCATTCATAGCCGCACGATCATCGTCGATATGTTTGCGCACCTGAGTTTTCTTGCCACGGCGCTTGCTCTTGCGTGGTGGCTGCCGGACGCGCTGTACGCCATCGGCGCCGGTGTCGTGCTGGCGCTCGGCAACGTGGTGTGGTCGGTAGCGACCACGCCCATGCTGCGCGGCTACGCCCGTTCCCTTCTCTTTCGACTGAATTCACGGAAAAGCGCATGAGTCACGAACTGATCGACGAAGCGGCGCCGTCCGAAAGCGCCGCCGCGCCCATTCAACGGCGCGACGCCACCGAAGCGCGACGCGCCGAAACGGGCGCTGTCATGCCGCTGCGGCCCTTGCGGCCAGCCCTCGCCGCGGGCCGCGCGCCGCGCGTGGCCATCGTGCACGACTGGCTCGTGACCTACGCGGGCGCGGAGCGTGTGCTCGAGCAGATCCTGGCCTGTTTTCCCGACGCGGACCTGTTCTCGGTCGTCGACTTCGTCGATGCGAAGGACCGCACGTTCCTGCGCGGCAAGAGCGCCACGACCTCTTTCATTCAGAAACTGCCCGGCGCGCGCAAGCGCTACCGCGCGTACCTGCCGTTCATGCCGCTCGCCATCGAGCAACTCGACGTGTCGGGCTACGACGTGGTGATTTCGAGTAGCCACGCGGTAGCCAAGGGCGTGCTCACGGGACCGGACCAGTTTCATATCAGCTACGTGCATTCGCCGATCCGCTATGCGTGGGATCTCCAGCATCAGTACCTGCAGGAGTCGAGCCTCACGCGCGGCCCGAAGTCGATGCTCGCGCGCCTGATCCTGCACTACATCCGCAACTGGGACGTACGTACGGCGAATTCGGTGGACCAGTTCGTCGCCAACTCGGAGTTCATCGCGCGCCGCATTCAGAAGGTGTATCAGCGCCAGGCCGAGGTGGTGTACCCGCCCGTGGATGTCGACGCGTTCGAGCTGGAAACGCAGAAGGAAGACTTCTATGTGACTGCCTCGCGACTCGTGCCGTACAAGAAGATCGACCTGATTGTCGAGGCGTTCTCGCGCATGCCTGAGCGGCGCCTCGTGGTGATCGGCGACGGTCCCGACATGAACAAGGTGCGCGCGAAGGCTACGCCCAACGTGGAAGTGCTCGGCTATCAGCCGTTCGCGGTGCTGCATGACCGCATGCGGCGCGCCAAAGCCTTCGTGTTCGCGGCGGAAGAAGACTTCGGCATTTCCGTGGTTGAGGCACAGGCTTGCGGCACGCCTGTGATTGCCTTCGGGAAGGGCGGCGCGCTCGAAACGGTGCGCGACACCGGTTCGCGGCCCACGGGCATCTTCTTCGAAGAGCAAAACGCGGACGCGATCATCGCGGCCGTCGACTCATTCGAAAGCGATCCGGGGCGATTCCGCGCCGAGGATTGCCGCGCGAACGCCGAGCGCTTTTCTTCGCGGCATTTCCGCGAGCAGTTTTTCGCGCGCGTGGCGAAGGCGGTGCCGGCGATCTCGCAGGCGGGCTCCGCGCACGGCGCGCCGCCGTTCGAAGTCGACGTGGACGCAACGGAGTCGCCGCGTGTACTCGCGATCGACCAGAGCGGTGTGCTGGGCGGCGCCGAGCTATCGCTGCTCGAAGTGGTGAAGGGCTTGCGCTCGCGTATCGACGTGCTGCTCTTTAACGACGGCCCCTTCAGGGAGGCGCTCGACAAGGCTGGCGCGCGCGTGGAGGTGCTCGATTCGGGCGCATTGAGCAAGGTGCGGCGCGATGGCGGTGCGGCGCCGCGTCTGGGTGTGCTCGCGGGCATTGCCGCGCTCGTGCGCGAGACGCGCCGCCGCGCCCGTGAAGCTGACGTGCTTTACGCCAACACGCAACGCGCCATGGTGATTGGCGTGCTTGCGGGCAAGTTGGCGCGTAAGCCGGTGGTCTGGCATTTGCGCGACATCGTGAGCGACGAGCACTTCGGCCGCGTGCAGCGCGCCGTGATCAAGGGCTGCGCGAAGCTGGGGCTCGCGCATGTGATTGCGAATTCGCATGCTTCGGCGAAGGTGTTTGCGCAACTCACGCGATTCGATGCGAAGCGTATCGATGTTGTGCATAACGGGGTGGATGAATCGCCGTTCCGAGCGCTTGCGCGTGTGCCGCAGGCGCAATTGCGTGCGCAGATCGGGTTGCCCGAGGAAGCGTTCCTCGTTGGCGCGTTTAGCCGGCTTGCGCGCTGGAAAGGGCAGCATGTGCTGCTCGAAGCGTTGCTCAGTGAGCCGCGGGCGCATGCTGTGTTTGTGGGGGCGCCGCTGTTTGGCGAGGACGCCTATGCGGCGGAGTTGCGTGCGTTCGTCGATGCGAATGGGTTGCAGGCGCGTGTGCATTTTCTTGGTTTTCGGCATGACATCGCGGCGTGTATGCGTGCTGTCGATGTGATCGCGCATACGTCTATTACGGCTGAGCCGTTCGGGCGTGTGGTCGTGGAAGGCATGCTGGCGCAGCGGCCGGTTGTGGCTTCGCGTGATGGTGGTGTGACCGAGATTGTCGAGCACGGTAAGAGTGGGTTGCTCTGCACGCCTGGCGATGCGAAGGAACTGGCTGCGACTATCGGCAGGTTGCATGATGATGCGGGTTTGCGTGAAGCGCTTGCCGCGCAAGGGCTCGCTACTGCGCGGGAGCGGTTTGGGAAGCAGCAGTATGTCGAGGCGGTCGAGCGGGTGCTCGATGGGGTTGTTGCGCGGGGGAAGTAAAGGGTTTTTGGCTCCTTGGCGCTTTGGCCTTTCCTTGTTTTCGCGGCGGTATGCAGGCGTTGCCCCTGTGCGGGGCGGCACCTACTTTTCTTTGCAGCGGCAAAGAAAAGTAGGCAAAAGAAAGCCGCTCAAACCGCCAGCGCCAGCCACAGTTCACATCGCGCCACCAAGGGTTAATGGCTCCGGAGCGTCTGTCACCTCGCACCACCGAACTCAGTGACAAGGCGCTCATCCTTCCGGCGGCGCTACGCGCGCCGAAGGGCATAACCTAAAGCCATTGGTGCGCTTGCCTTCCGCCAAGAATGACAACGCCCCCTGGTTTCCCTTGCAGACCCAACCGCTGCGCGCGTAGCGAGCAGCGGGAACGGATGAGCCCCTTGTCACTAACGAAAATGGTGCGAGATGACAGACGCTCCGGAGCCATTCACCTTTCGTGGTGCGATGTGAACTGTGGCAGGCATTAGCGGTTTGAGCGGCTTTCTTTTGCCTACTTTTCTTTGCCGCTGCAAAGAAAAGTAGGTGCCGCCCCGCACAGGGGCAACGCTGGCATACCGCCGCGAAAACAAGAAAAGGCCAAAGCACCAAGGACCCACGATCAAACGGCGACCCGCCTCCTAAGCCGCGCGGCAGCATTCAGCGCAGGCCGCTCGAAGAGCCGATAGAACACCCAGCCAACAGGAATCACGGCGAGGGTAAAACCGAACGACGGCCAGATCGAAGTCTGCAACTCGGAGCGAAACAACAGCGACCCGAGCAGCACGAACAGTGGCAAATGGATGAGATAGAGCGAGTAGCTGAAATCGCCGAGTTTGGAGAACAGCAGGTGGAGCATGCCAGGAGAAGCAGGCTGCGCAAGCGCCTTCACGAGATAGCAGGCAAACGCACACGCCCAGAGCTGGAACGCGCCAAACTGGCCAAAGTGAAACGCCACGCATCCGGCCACGGCGAAAAGCGCCGCAGCGGGATAGGCAAACCGGAACCCGGAAGACCCACGCAAGCGCACTTCGGCGATCCATGCGCCGAGCATCCACGAGAACCAGTACGACGTGAAGACGACGATGTCATGCCGCTCCAGCGTCAACGCAGACACCACGTTGATGAGCGCCACAGCAGCGAGCACGACATTCAGCCCAAACCGCCGGCGCGCAGCAAAAAGCAGCGGATAGAGCAGATAAAACTGCACTTCGAGCGAAAGGGTCCAGAGCGCGCCGTTAGAGCCATACGTCTTACCGGCCACGCCCTGCAGCGAGAAAAGATTGACGAAGAAGTCCCGCACCCCGATGCCATTGATCTTGTGGCTCACAGGAAAGAGCGAGAGGCTGACCGAATCCACAGCCAGCGTGAGCAGCAACGCCGCGAGCAGCACCGGATAAATGCGCACGAAACGGCGCAGCCAGAACTGCCGCGTGTCGAGCCGGAAATTGGGGTTTGCATTCAGGCGCGCGGCGCCGCTGCGGTGAATGCAATACCCGCTAATGACGAAGAAAATCGGCACACCCGCCGATCCCCAGGCAATGGGAAACGTAAGCCACGCGGCGATCGTGCCTGGGCTCGCGAGACTCGCGTGCAACTGGTGAAACGCACCCATGCCGATCCAGGTCACCTGGCGGCAATGGAAATAGGCCACCAGCAGGGCCGCAAAACCGCGCAGAGCCTCGATCAGTTGATCGCCTGCAAGCTCGCGCGCCGCGGTCAAGGGCCGCGCCGCAGAGGACACAGCAGCGGCGGGAAGCGCAGACGCAGGCGGCATGGCAGTTTGGAGTACGGGATCGCTCATCGGTGTCAGCCGGTCCTTGGGGAGAGTACCCGGCGATCTTAGGGGCGCGCGCGCGAGTGAAGTAAGCAAAATATTTTCAAAATGTATTCGAGCGGTTAAGAGAAATGGAGAAATAAATAGATTGAAAATCAAAGCAGTTTATTTGTGGAAATTGAAATGCTAGTTTGTGTGTGATCGACTATGGTCGCTGGAGAATCCGATGAACCTGCACTTGCTGGCCGGCGTGGCCGTGCTGTTGATACTCGTGGGGGTATCCGCATATCGTGAGGCCTTGCGCAATGAGCCCATCCGGCGCGCACGCACGCGTTCCGGCG
Source organism: Paraburkholderia sp. J10-1 (assembly GCF_905220165.1). Lineage (NCBI taxonomy): Bacteria > Pseudomonadati > Pseudomonadota > Betaproteobacteria > Burkholderiales > Burkholderiaceae > Paraburkholderia > Paraburkholderia sp. J10-1. The sequence goes on from NZ_CAJMYW010000002.1 coordinate 957,148, forward strand.
CCTTGCCGCCCGCCGATGAAGCGGAGTAGACTGCGCCCGAACGAGACGCGTCACCGACACAAGCCGGATCAGGAAATTCATGCCGATTCGCTCTAAATTATTCGGAATGAATGGAAATAATTTCCGGTGTTAAGCTTGAATCTTACAATCTGAATTTATTGGCCTTTTTTATTCTTTAAAAGGCGGTAAACAATCTTGTTCAATACAAGAATCTGCCAGTGCAGAACCTCGGGGAAGTCGGCTTGCCTCGCTGCGAGACCGAGACTCAAACGAACGATCTGGGAATGGACATCATGCTCAAAGTAACCAAAGCGGTATTTCCTGTTGCAGGCCTGGGGACGCGCTTCTTGCCCGCCACCAAGGCGAGCCCCAAGGAAATGCTGCCGGTCGTCGACAAGCCGCTCATTCAGTACGCGGTGGAAGAGGCGATCGCTGCGGGGATTACCGAAATGATCTTCGTGACCGGCCGCAGCAAGCGCGCGATCGAAGACCATTTCGACAAGTCGTACGAGATCGAATGCGAACTCGAAGCCCGCAACAAGCAAAAGCTGCTCGACCTCGTTCGCAGCATCAAGCCCGCCAATGTGGACTGCTTCTACGTGCGCCAGGCCGAGGCGCTCGGTCTGGGCCACGCCGTGCTGTGCGCGGAAAAGCTCGTGGGCGGCTCGCCGTTCGCCGTGATCCTGGCGGACGACCTGCTCTACAGCCCCACGCCCGTCATGAAGCAGCTCGTGAATACGTTCAATCACTATCACAGCTCGGTGATCGGTGTGGAATCGATCGCACGTGAAAACAGCGCGTCGTATGGCATTGTCGATGGCCGCGAGTGGGAAGAGGATGTGTTCAAGCTGTCGGGCATCGTCGAAAAGCCGGCGCCGGAAGCCGCGCCCTCGAATCTCGGCGTGGTGGGCCGCTATGTGCTGATGCCCACGATTTTCGACCATCTGCGCTCGCTGAAGCCGGGTGCGGGCGGCGAGCTGCAGCTTACCGACGCATTGCAGTCGCTGCTCACCGAAGAGCAGGTGCTCGCGTACCGCTATATGGGCACGCGTTTCGACTGCGGCAGCAAGCTCGGCTACCTCAAGGCAACGGTGGAGTTCGCGCTGCGCCATCCGGAGGTGAAGGACGAGTTCGAGGCGTATCTGCAAACGCATCTGCCGGCCGCGCTCGCTGCTGCGGCATAACCACTCCGCAGCGGCGCAACCACGCTACGGGGTCATTCGAAGCGCGCGGGCTCAGTGCCCGCGCGCTTTTTGCACATCTTGTCCTCCTCCCCAACGATCTCCTGGCATGGCCATGCGCTTGCGCCCGGAGAGATTTGCAATCGTCATCGGTGTATAACGATTCTGGCGGGCACGCCGAATGCGCACAACGTTTCGTTTGTGCTCGCGCTGCGCCGTTGGCCGCATCGTGCGGTGGCGATGCTGCATGAATATCCCAACGATTGTCGTATGGCATGCCGGGCTGGTTTGGTGCGCGCAATTGCGGTGATTCAACGCGCGTCCGGGCGCCAGAGTCCAGTCACAGGCACGCGCTTCACGAAGGAGAAACCGGCCATGACCAGGCACCTTCCCGTGGCAGGCAGCGAACATCCCGCGCCCGCTGGCGCGCAGTGCGTCGGCGCGTGCGACCCGGCGGAGCGCTTCAAGATCGTGTTGATCCTGCGGCGTCAGGCGTCGCCTGAATTTCACGAGCTGGTCAACCGGCTCACCGCCAACGACCCCGCCGCCAAGCCGGTTTCCCGCGAAGAGTATGAGCGGCGCTTTGGCGCCAGCACGGCGGATATCGAGCGTGTCGAACAGTTCGCGAAGGCGCACGGCCTCGCCGTGGACCACGCCGACGCCTCGGCGCGCCGGGTCGTGCTCTCGGGCACGGTGCAGCAGTACAACGCCGCCTTTGGCATCGATTTGCAGCGTTTCGAACATCAGGTCGGCAAGACCACGCATCATTTTCACCAGCCGAGCGGCCCTCTGCATTTGCCGCAAGACATGCACGAGGTCGTCACCGCCGTCGTGGGGCTCGACAATCGCGCGAAGGCGCAGCCGCACTTTCGCTTCGTGCCGACGAGTCTCGCCAATGCGCCGGCTGCTGGCGCACCCATCCGTCCGCCCATCCGTGCCGCGCGCGCGGTGACCCGGTCGTTCACGCCTTTGCAGCTTGCGGAGCTTTACAGCTTTCCCGCAGGTGACGGCAGCGGCCAGTGCATTGCAATCGTCGAAATGGGCGGCGGATACGACACGGCGGACCTCACCGCGTATTTCAAGGCACTGGGCGTGAGCGCGCCGCGCGTGGAGGATGTGTCGGTCGATCAGGCGACGAATGCGCCGACCGGCGACCCCAACGGGCCCGACGCCGAAGTCACGCTCGACGTGGAGATCGCGGGCGCGCTGGCTCCCGGGGCGCTCATTGCCGTGTATTTCGCGCCGAACAGCGAGGCCGGTTTCGTGGATGCGGTGAGCGCGGCGCTGCACGACAGCCAGCGCAAGCCATCGGTCATCTCGATCAGCTGGGGCGCGCCGGAGTCGGCGTGGTCGCAGCAAACGCTCGGCGCGCTGAACGACGCCATGCAAACGGCCGTCGCGCTCGGCGTGACCGTGTGTGCGGCCTCGGGCGACAGCGGCTCGTCGGATGGCGTGGGCGACGGCGCCGATCATGTCGATTTCCCCGCGTCGAGCCCTTATGCGCTCGGCTGCGGCGGCACGCACATCGCGGCATCGAACGGACGCATCTCGCAAGAGACCGTGTGGAGCGACGGCGAAAACGGCGCGACCGGCGGCGGCGTGAGCGCGACGTTCGCGCTGCCGGACTGGCAAAAGGGTCTGCGCGTCGTGCGCGGCAGCGGCGGGGCCGGTGCGCTGGTGCGTCGCGGCGTGCCCGATGTCTCAGCCGATGCCGACCCAGCCACGGGCTACGAGGTGCGCGTGGCCGGCGCGGATACGGTGGTGGGCGGCACGAGCGCGGTCGCGCCGCTGTGGGCTGCGCTGATCGCGCGTATCAACGCGGCGCGCGGCACGCCCGTGGGCTTCGCGAACGCGAGGCTCTATGCGCAGCCCGGCGCCTTCAACGACGTGACGAGCGGCAGCAATGGCGACTTCTCCGCGGCGCCCGGCTGGGACGCCTGCACGGGCCTCGGCACGCCGGTCGGCAGCAAGGTGGCGGCGGCACTCGGCTCGACGTAGGATGAGCGCGGCGCGCCGCCCCGGCGAGAAGGAAATGGCGAGCGCATGCGAGTTGCATGAAAGGTTGCCATTCGAAGTTGCATTCACTGTCTCAAACGCGAACACTCAGAAAGTGGAGACGACATGAACGACGAAGCGCAGTCCACCAAGGGCAACGGCGGCGCTCAAGGGGCCAGCCCCGCGAGCGGCAACGGCAAGCATCGCTCCCAGGCCGACCAGCCGTGCTTCGATCCCACCGCTTACGGCAACGGTCCCGACGACTTCGTCACCGACGTGACCGAGAATGCCGCAATCACGCACCACGCCATTCAGATCGGCAAGGAAGTCATCGCCTATACGGCTACGGCCGGTCATCTCGTGACGGTCGATCCGAGCAGCTCGCAGCCCAATGCCAAGATGTTCTACGTGGCGTTCACGAAGGACGGCGTGCAGGCGCAGGACCGTCCCGTCACGTTCTTCTACAACGGCGGCCCGGGCTCGTCTTCCGTGTTCGTGCTGCTCGGCTCGTTCGCGCCCAAGCGCATCAAGACCTCGATGCCGGGCTTCACGCCGCCTGCGCCCTATACGCTCGAAGACAATCCGGACAGCCTGCTCGACAAGAGCGACCTCATCTTCATCAATCCGGTGGGCACGGGCTATTCGGCCGCGATCGCGCCGCATCACAATCGCGACTTCTGGGGCGTGGATCAGGACGCGGATTCGCTCAAGCAGTTCATCAAGCGCTACCTCTCGGCGAACGATCGCTGGAATTCGCCGAAGTTTCTCTACGGCGAATCGTATGGCACGGCGCGCAGTTGCGTGCTCGCCTACCGGCTGCACGAGGATGGCGTGGATCTGAACGGCATCACGCTGCAGTCGTCGATACTCGATTACACGCAAAGCGGCAATCCGGTGGGCGCGCTGCCCACGGCGGCCGCCGACGCCTGGTACCACAAGCGCCTTGGCGTGACGCCCGCGCCGAAGGACCTGCAGGCGTTCGCCGCGCAGGTCGCGCAATTCGCGCGCACCGATTATCTGCAGGCGCTGTCGAAGTTTCCCGATCCCAGCGACAAGGGCATTCCGGCCACGCTGAAGACGCTGTCGCAATACACGGGCATCGACACGCAAACGCTGGAGTCGTGGAATCTCGACATCGCCTCGTACGACAGCCGCGGCAATTCGCTATTTCTCACCACGCTCATGAAGGACAAGGGCGTGGCGCTCGGCTCGTACGACGGCCGCGTGACTGCCATCGACACGGGTATTGCCGGCAATATCGACCCCAACTCGGGCGGCAACGATCCCACCATGACGGCGGTGAGCGGCGTGTATACGGCGATGTGGAACAGCTACCTGAACGAGCAGCTGAAGTTCCGCACGAACTCGTCGTTCACGGACCTGAACGATCAGGCATTCAAGAACTGGAACTTCGGCCATATCGATCCGACGGGCGCGCAAAAGGGCGTGGATGCACAGGGCAATATCGTGCTCTACACGGCCGGCGACCTGGCGGCGGTGATGGCGCTGAACCCGGATTTGCGCGTGCTCTCGGCGAACGGCTACTACGACTTCGTCACGCCGTTCTACCAGACCGTGATCGACTTGCAGAAGATGCCGCTCCTCGACCAGAAGGTGCGCGACAACCTGAGCGCACGCTTCTATCCGTCGGGGCACATGGTGTATCTCGACGCCGGCTCACGCACGGCGCTCAAGGCCGATCTCGCGAAGCTCTATCAGGTCGCCGTGACGGACCGCCCCGCGGTGGCGCGCATCCGCGCCCTCCAGCGCATGAGCACGATGAGCACCATGCATCATTGAGGCGGGGGCGTACGCTCTCAACGCGTGCGCCCTTGCGCCATGGCTTCGAGGCACGCGCGCGCGTCGCCCTGCACGAGGCGCGCCGCGCACGCGATCATCAGGTTCTTGGCGAGGCCGAAATCTTCCACCAGATAGCCGCGTTCGCACACGCGCCCCTGCGCGTCGGGCACCGAAGGCACGCGTTCGATGAGCGTGCCCTGGTCGGACGTGTAGGCCCAGACTTCCTTGCCTAGTGCGGTTGCATAGCCGATCTCGAAGGCGGTGCCGGAGTCGGGCTCGCCGGGGCCGCGAAAGTCGTTCACATTTGCCATCACGATATCGGCGGCGCGGATCGCTTCGACGTTCGCGCGATAGATCCACGCGGCGAGGCGCGGGCCGTCGAGGTCCGGCGGCACTTGCGCGTCGAGCGGATAGACGCCCTCGAAGCCATATTCCGCGCACGCAGAGACGAGGCGGGCGCCGTGCTCGAGCGCGTCGCGCCGGAAGACGTCGAAGCCGGCGAGATACACGCGCGGGCGGCGGGGCAGCGGGGTGGAATTCATGGCGCGCGGTTCTCCATGCAAGCGGTTCGTCGAGAGCGAGTTCGACGATTCTAGCGCCAGGTCCCGGGGCAGCGGCGTTTCGGGCGTATTCCCGTTACTTACAAACAGTTGACAGCAATTGTTGCGTCTCGCTACGATGATGCGCTTTGCATGCTATCGTGCGGCGTTGCGCGCCGCGCAACTGCGCGCATCTTGTTGTGGGCGCAACGTATTGGGGACAAACCTCGGGGTTGAAACCCGGCCAATGCGCCCTCGTTTTCCTTGGCCCTTGCCGTTTGCGGCTTGGGCTTCGCACCATGTCGGAGACCATGAATACGATCGCCGGCGGCCAGTCGAAGGCCGCACTACACAATCTCGAAGCGGGCGCCTATTCCAAGGCGACGCTGCGCCTGTTGCCGTTTCTTTTCCTCTGCTATGTGGCCGCGTATCTCGACCGCGTCAACGTAGGCTTCGCCAAGCTGCAGATGCTGAGCGACCTCCAGTTCAGCGAAACCGTGTACGGTCTCGGCGCGGGCATTTTCTTTATCGGCTATTTCTTCTTCGAAGTCCCAAGCAATATTCTCATGCACCGCGTGGGCGCACGCGTGTGGATCGCGCGCATCATGATTACGTGGGCCGTGCTTTCGGCGGCCACGCTGCTCGTGAAGACGCCCACGCAGTTCTATTTCGTGCGCTTCCTGCTGGGCGTGGCCGAGGCCGGCTTCTTCCCTGGCATCGTGCTCTATCTCACCTACTGGTTTCCGGCCGCGCGCCGCAGCCGCATGAACGCGCTCTTCATGATCGGCATTCCGATCGCGGGCGTGCTGGGCGGACCGCTCTCCGGCTGGATTCTCTCGGCGTTCACCGGCACGAACGGCTGGGCGGGCTGGCAGTGGCTCTTCCTGATCGAAGCCGTGCCTTCGCTCGTGCTGGGCGTGATTACGCTCTTCTATCTGCCTAACGGCATTCGCGCGGCGAAGTGGCTCTCGGAAGACGAGAAGGCCGTGCTCGAGCGCAATATCGAGCAGGACCAGGCCGGCAAGGGCCACGCATCGATCGGCTCGGTGTTCGCCAACGGCCGCGTGTGGCTCATGGCCGTGATCTATTTCTGCTGCATGATGGGCCTTTACGGCATCAGCTTCTATCTGCCCACGCTCATCAAGGCGAGCGGCGTGAAGAGCGCGCTCGACGTGGGCCTGCTCACCGCCATTCCGTACGCGTGCGCGGTGTTCAGCATGCTGTTCGTGGCGAAGAGCGCCGACCGCACGGGCGAGCGCCGCTGGCACTTCGCCATCGCTTCGCTGGCTTCGGCACTCGGCCTGTATTTCAGCACTGTGTTCGGCAACAACGTGCCGCTCGCCATGCTCGCGCTCTCGGTGGGCGCGGCTGGCATGCTCGCCACGATGCCCGTGTTCTGGACCTGGCCGAGCGCGATTCTCGCGGGCGGTTCGGCCGCCGCCGCCATCGGCATGATCAACTCGATCGGCAATCTCGCGGGCTTCGTGAGCCCTTCGATCATCGGCTGGATGAAGGACGCGACGCAAAGCACGAATGCGGGCATGTACTGCGTTTCGGCGGCCATGGTGCTGGGCGCGCTGCTGGCGCTGCTGCAGCCGAAGAAGATCGTCAACGGCTGATGGCGTTTGCCGCGAAGATTGCGCAGCATTGAGCTAGAAAAGCAGCGGCAAGGTCCGCTGCTTTTTTTTCGTCGTCGGCTTAACATCTCGGGAAAGCCCTGGTATTTCCCACATGTTGCGCGATGATCGATTCTGGCGACATATGTAGGCTTTGAATGCGCAAGACAACGATACGCGAGTAGAGGACCGACTGATGAACGCACTGAAGCTGCTGTCGCTGGCTTGCTGGTCCTTCGCGGCATGCATTGCGCTGCTGCAGCCGGCGGCCGCCCAGGTTGCGCAGCCCACGCTCGACAAGATCCGCGCGGCAAACATCATCGCCGTTGGGTATCGCGAGACTTCGGTCCCGTTCTCTTACGTGATTGGCGACAACCAGGTGATCGGCTTTTCGCAGGACATCTGCAACAAGGTGATCGACGCGGTCAAGCTCAGGACGAAGCGTCCGAATTTGCAGGTGCATTTCATTCCCGTCACTTCGCAAAACCGCATTCCGCTCGTGCAGAACGGCACCGTGGATCTGGAGTGCGGCGTCACGACGAACCTGAAAGCGCGCGAGGCTCAGGTGAGCTTTTCCAATACGTTCTTCATTGCGACCACACGCCTGCTCACGCACAAGAATTCGGGCATTCACGACTTTCCCGATCTCGCGGGCAAGACGGTGCTCACGAACCAGGGCACGACGTCCGAGCGCATCCTGCGGCGCATGAACCTCGACAAGCAGATGAACATGCGCATCATCAGCGCGCGCGACTATGCCGAGGGGCGCGCCACGCTCGAGTCGGGGCGCGTCGTGGCCTACATGATGGACGACGTGCTGCTCGCCGGTACGCGCTCGCTCACGCAGAAGCCGTCCGAATGGGTGATCGTGGGTACGCCGCAATCGTTGGAGGCTTATGCGTTCATGATGCGCAACGGCGACCCCGAATTCCGGCAACTCGTGAACGACACGATGGCGGGGATCATGAAGAGCGGCGAAATCAACGCAATGTACGCGAAGTGGTTCGAGAAGCCGGTGCCGCCCAAAGGCGTGAATTTCGCGTTTCCGATGAGCGGGCAATTGCGTGCGCTCTATGCCGCGCCGAACGATCGCGCCTTCGACTAAGCGCCGCGTGCGTGTGCGAACCATGAGATGATCTCGTTCCTGGCGCGGCGGGCGGCGTGGATTCAAGTGCATGAATGAGTCCTGGCCGCCGATGCGCGCGATGAATCGATTAATAGGTAAAGAGCAGGATCAAGCGGGAGCGGACATGCAAGAAAACGGCAGCACAGTGGTGATCGTTGGGGCAGGGCATGCGGGCGGCAACGCCGCGGCGCTGCTGCGGCAATATGGATTCGACGGCCGCGTGGTGCTGGTCGGCGAAGAACCGGTGCCGCCCTATCACCGGCCGCCGCTCAGCAAGGCCTATTTGAAGGGCGAGGCCGACGTCGAACGTCTGTGGCTCAAGCCGCGTGCGTTCTATGACGAGCAGCGCATCGAGCTGAAGCTCGGCGCAAGCGCGCAGTCGCTCGACCGCGCGAACCGCACGCTCACACTCGCCGACGGCAGCCACGTTCAATACGACAAGCTGATTCTCGCCACCGGCTCGACGCCGCGCGCGTTGACGGTGCCGGGCCACGATCTCGCGGGCGTGATCGCGCTGCGCTCGCTCGCGGACGCAGACGTGCTGCGCGAGCGCGTGAAGCCGGGCGAAAAGCTCGTGGTGATCGGCGCCGGCTATATTGGCCTCGAAGCGGCAGCGGCGGCGCGCCAGCTCGGCCACGAGGTCACAGTGCTCGAAGCGGCGCCGCGCGTGCTGGGCCGCGTGGCGGGCGAGACCGTTTCCGCGTTCTACGCGAACGAGCATCGCGCGCAGGGCGTCGAACTGCGCCTGAACGCGACGATCGAGGCGCTCGTGGGCGAGGGCGGCAAGCTCACCGGCGTGAAGCTGGCCGATGGCGAGATCGTGCCCGCCACGCTTGCGCTGGTCGGCATCGGCATTCTGCCGAACGAGGCGCTCGCGAAAGCGGCGGGCATTGTGTGCACCAACGGCATCCAGGTGGACGACGACGCGCGCACGAGCGACCCCGACGTGTTCGCCATCGGCGATTGCGCGCACCGGCCGCTTGCGCACTATGGCCGCGCGGGGCGCCTGGAAAGCGTGCACAACGCGGTGGAGCAGGCGAAGCTCGCGGCCGCGGCGATCGTCGGCAAGCCGCGTCCCGCGTGCGACGCGCCATGGTTCTGGTCCGATCAGTACGACCTCAAGCTCCAGACGGTGGGCCTGCTCGAGGGCTATGACGAGGCCATCGTGCGCGGCGACCCCGTAGCGCGCCGCTTCGCGGTGTACTACCTCAAGGACCGCGCGCTGCTCGCGGTCGACGCCGTCAATTCGATGCCCGACTTTCTGTGCGGCAAGAAGCTCGTGGGCAAGGGTGTGAAGCTCGACCTCGACGCGCTGCGCGATCCGGCCACGGATATGGGCAAGTTTGCCGCTGCGGCGCTTGCCTGAGCCGCGCGTTCAAAGATGAAGTCAGGGGGCGGCGACGTCCCCGTTATTTTCGCGACCGGGATACGCTGCGTCGGTTCAACCGTCCCAGCAGCCCGATCGCCCGATGCATCCCTCCACTCACCCCTCTCCAGGCGCCCAGCGCGGCCTCCAGTCCACCGCTTTCGCGCAGCCCGGCCCCCCCGCGCTGGCGGGCCTGGAAGGCATCCGTTACGACTTCAATTTCGGTTGCCGCGTGCAGGTGCCGAAAGACGGCTGGCGTGTGCGCATGCACGATCTCGACACGGCCAATGTGTTGTTCGACGAGGTGTTGCACGCGGGCGAGATCGCCGCGAGCCGCCGGAAATACTATGTGCGCTTCCTGCTGGAGGTATTCGACGGTCCGCGCCGCGTTTTTTCGCATGCCTTCGATGCGGCAGGGCGCCACGTGCGCGTGGAAGTCGGATCGGGCGCGATGGGCGATGCGATCGCCTGGATGCCGGCATTCGAGGTTTTTCGCGCGCGCCATGGGTGTGCGCTGACCGTGCGGATGGCGGCCCCGCTGCATGCGCTGTTCGAGGCGAGCTATCCCGCCATCGCGTTCACGGCTGCCGCTGCCGCCGATGATGAAACCGGCGAGCCCGTCTACGCGACTTACCGCGTCGGCGCGTACCGGCCGCTCTCCGACCGCGATCACCAGCCGACCGACCTGCGCGTAAGCAATTTGCAGGACTTCGCTTCGTACATGCTGGGCGTGCCGGCGCTCGAACGCCGCCCGCGCGTTTCCGTCGCGAGCCCCGAGCGTGTCATTGCCGGGCGCTATGTCTGCATCGCCACGCAAGCCTCTTCGCAGTGCAAGTACTGGAACAATCCGCATGGCTGGCCGGCGCTCGTCGCGCACCTGTTGGCGCGCGGCTACCGGGTGCTGTGTATCGACCGCGACCGCGAATATGGCTTGCCCGGTGAACTGAACGTCATGCCCGAAGGCGCCGAGGATTTCACGGGCGCGCGAGCGTTGACGGAACGCGCGAGCCTGCTCGCCCATGCCGACTTTTTCGTGGGCCTTGGCAGCGGGCTCTCGTGGCTCGCATGGGCCGTGGGCGTGCCGGTCGTGCTGATCAGCGGCTTCTCGCACCCGAAGGCGGAATTCCACACGCCGTGGCGCGTGATCAACTTCCACGCCTGCAATAGCTGCTACAACGACACGCGCTACGAGTCCGACGACACCGACTTCGGCTGGTGCCCGCGCCATGCGGGCGACGCGTTTCGCTACCAGTGCACGAAGGCCATTACGCCGGCGCACGTGATCGGCGTGGTGGACCGGCTCATCACCACGCTTGGTGCAACACACCGAGACGAATAGCGTTTCAAACCGGGCTTTGATCCGCACTGTCATGACTCTCGGCTAGAATGCGAACGCGGCGCCGCCCAGGAGGCGGCTCAATTCGATCAACAAGCCGCGCCAACTGGCGTTCGCGCCCAGCCGAACGCCGCCACTCGAGGAGAGTGACGCAATGGAACAACGCTCCCGCTTTGGGGCGAGCCTGCTGCCGTACCTGCTCGTCGGCCCGCAGCTTGCGGTGACCGTGATCTTTTTCCTGTGGCCGGCCGGGGTGGCGCTGCTGCAGTCCACCCAGGCCCAGGACGCCTTCGGCACGTCGTCGGTGTTCGTCGGCTTCGCCAACTTCACGCGGCTCCTGCACGATCCGCTCTATCTGGCCTCGGTCCAGACCACGCTCGTTTTTACGGCGCTCGTCACGTTCGGGGGCCTCGCCATTTCGCTGCTGCTGGCGGCCATGGCGCACCATGTGACGCGCGGCAAGCGCTTCTATCAAACGTTTCTCATCTGGCCGTATGCGGTCGCGCCCGTCATTGCCGCCGTGCTGTGGGGCTTTCTGTTCAACCCGAGCATCGGCCTCGTGACCTTCGCGCTCGCGCGCTTCGGCGTTACGTGGAATCACGCGCTCAACCCCGGCCAGGCCATGACGCTCGTTGTGATCGCATCGGTCTGGCAGCAGATCAGCTACAACTTTCTGTTCTTCTACGCGGGCCTGCAGTCGATTCCGCAATCGCTCTTCGAGGCGGCCGCCATCGACGGCGCGGGGCCCGTGCGGCGCTTCTTCGGCATTGCGTTTCCGCTGCTTTCGCCCACGAGCTTCTTCTTGCTCGTCGTGAACGTGGTCTATGCGCTCTTCGACACCTTCCCCGTGATCGACGCCGCAACCGGGGGCGGCCCGGGGCAGGCCACGCGCACGCTCGTGTACAAGATCTTCGACGAAGGCTTTCGCGGCCTCGACATCGGCAGTTCGGGCGCGCAGTCGGTCGTGCTGATGCTGATCGTCACGGCGCTCACGATCTTCCAGTTCCGCTTCATCGAACGACGCGTGCAGTACTAAGGGGTATGAGCTGATGGTCGAAAACCGCAAATACTTCAACCTGTTCTGCCACGTCATGCTGCTGCTCGGCGTGGCGGTGGTGGCCTTCCCCGTGTACGTGGCGTTTTGCGCCGCCACGATGAACGAGAAAGAAGTCTTCTCGGTGCCGCTCTCGCTCGTGCCGAGCACGCATCTGTTCGCGAACATGGCCACCGTGTGGAACGTGGGCACGGGCAGCGCCGCGAGCCCGTTCGGCGCGATGCTCCTGAACAGCGTCATTACGGCGCTCGTGATTTCAGTAGGCAAGATCGCCATTTCGATCATCTCGGCCTATGCGATCGTGTTCTTTCGCTTTCCGTTCCGGCGTCTCGCGTTCTGGCTGATCTTCGTGACGCTCATGCTGCCCGTGGAAGTGCGCATCTTCCCCACGGTGCAGGTTGCGGCCACGCTGCATCTCACGAATACCTACGCAGGCCTCACGCTGCCGCTCATCGCTTCGGCCACCGCCACGTTCCTGTTCCGCCAGTTCTTCCTCACGCTGCCCAACGAACTGATCGAGGCCGCGCGCATCGACGGCGCGGGTCCGCTGCGTTTCTTTTGGGACGTGGTGTTGCCGCTATCCAAAACGAACATCGCGTCGCTGTTCGTCATTACGTTTATTTTCGGCTGGAACCAGTATCTGTGGCCGATCCTCATGTCGAGCACGGCCTCGATGACGACCGCCGTGGTGGGCATCAAGAGCATGATTTCGAGCGGCGACGCGGCCACGCAATGGCATCTCGTGATGTGCGCGACGATGATCGCCATGCTGCCGCCGCTCGTGGTGGTGCTGGCCATGCAGCGCTGGTTCGTGCGCGGCCTCGTGGATGTGGAGAAATAAGCATGAATGCAATTCGGGAGACGGCATGGCGGCATTGAGCATACGGGGCGTCACGAAGTCGTACGACGGCGCGCAACAGGTGTTGCACGGCATCGACGTGCAGGTGGCGGACGGCGAATTCATGGTGCTCGTCGGCCCGTCGGGCTGCGGGAAGTCGACGCTGCTGCGCATGGTGGCGGGCCTGGAGACCATCACGTCGGGCGAGATCGCCATCGGCGAGAAGGTGGTCAATCGCGTGGAGCCCAAGGATCGCGACATTGCGATGGTGTTCCAGAACTACGCGCTTTATCCGCACATGACGGTTGCGCGCAACATGGGCTACAGCCTCAAGTTGCAGGGGCTCGACCGCGCAGCGATTGATGCGCGCGTGGCGGCGGCCGCTGAAATCCTGGAACTGGGCAAGCTGCTGGAGCGCAAGCCGCGCGAGCTTTCGGGCGGGCAGCGCCAGCGCGTGGCGATGGGCCGCGCGATCGTGCGCGAGCCTTCGGTGTTTCTGTTCGACGAGCCGCTCTCGAACCTCGACGCGAAGCTGCGCGTGCAGATGCGCCTTGAAATCCAGCGTCTGCATGCGCGTCTACGCACGACGAGCCTTTATGTCACGCACGACCAGATCGAGGCGATGACGCTCGCGCAGCGCGTGATGGTGCTCAACGGCGGGCGCGCGGAGCAGATCGGCACGCCCAGCGAAGTGTACGACCGGCCCGCTTCGATGTTCGTGGCGAGCTTCATCGGCTCGCCGGCCATGAACCTGCTGCGCGGGCGCGTGAGCGACGACGGCCAGCGCTTCGAAATCGAGGGCAACGGGCCGCATCTGCCGCTTGGCGATGCGCCGGCCTGGCTGCCGAAGGGTGCGCCATGCGTGCTGGGCGTGCGGCCCGAGCATATGCATGCGCGCGGCGCCAACGAGCCGGTCACGCTCGAAGTCGAGACCTGCGAATTGCTCGGCGCGGACAACCTCGCGCACGGCCGCTGGGGCAGCGCCGATGTGGTGGTGCGCCTGCCGCACGAAACGCGGCCCACGCCCGGCGAGCGGCTGGCGGTGCACTTGCCGCCGGCGCGCCTGCATTTCTTCGATCCGGCTACGGGTAAGCGCCTGGGCCCGGCCGCGACGGCCTGACGAGGCTGGCACCCAAACCGCGGCCTGCGCGCGAATGCGCCGCTCGCCGCGGTCCCGATTGTCGTAAACTGTCGCATCACGCGGGCGCAATGCCGCCTGCGCAATTCGTATCGGTAAGTACCGGCACCCAACACGAACTGGCGACATGGCCGCAATCCCTTTTCTCCGCTTTCTCGCCCAGCCTGCCCAACGCGTGCCCAATGTGCGCCACGCGCGCCGGAGCTTCGCTTGAGCGCGCGCGAACTGCCCACGGGGCTGATGCTCGTTCATGGCAATCAGCCCGAGCGCATGCGCGACCTGATCGTGCACTGGATCGGCCAGAACCCGGTCGCGCCGCTCGAAAAAGAAATGTTCCTCGTGCAGAGCAACGGCATCGCGCAGTGGCTCAAGCTCGCGTTCGCCGCCGACCCTGAGGAGGGCGGTTGCGGTATCGCGGCGGCGTTCGAAATGTCGCTGCCGTCGCGCTTCCTGTGGCAGGCGTATCGCGCGGTGCTCGGCAACGACGCGGTGCCCGCGGTCTCGCCGTTCGACAAGTCGCGCCTCGTATGGCGTCTCATGCGCATGCTGCCGGCCCTGCTCGACGAGCCCGGTTATGAGCCGCTCAAACGCTTCATGGCCAACGACGAGGACCAGCGCAAGTGCTTCCAGCTCGCGCAGCGCGTGGCGGATTTGCTCGACCAGTACCAGGTCTATCGCGCGGACTGGCTCGCCGCGTGGGCCGCAAATGAGGACGTGCTGATCGATGCGCGCAACGTGCGTACGCCGCTGCCCGAGGAGGCGCGCTGGCAGGCCGCGCTTTGGCGCGCGCTGCTCGCGGACGTGAGCGCGCAGGCGCCGGACGGCATCGGCCTGCGCGACACGGGCCGTGCCGCCGTGCACGAGGCATTCATGGCGCGCGCGCAGTCGTGGCAGGAGGGCGACGCGCGGCCGAAGGGGCTGCCGCGCCGCCTCGTCGTATTCGGCATTTCGAGCCTCGCGCGCCAGTCGGTCGAAGTGCTCGCGGCGCTCGCGCGCTGGAGCCAGGTGCTGATGTGCGTGCACAACCCCTGCATGCACTACTGGGCCGACATCGTCGCCGACCAGGACCTGCTGCGCGCGCGCCACGCACGCCAGCGCCGCCGCGCGGGCGCGCCGGACCAGCTCGACGAGGCGCAGCTGCATCTGCATTCGCAGCCGCTGCTCGCGGCGTGGGGCAAACAGGGGCGCGATTTCATCGGCCTGCTCGACGAATACGATAGCGACGAAGCGCGCGAGACCTACACGCCGCATTTCACGCGCATTGGCCAGCGTATCGATCTGTTCGACGGCGAAGACGCGCTCACGCTGCTCTCGCAGTTGCAGGACGACATTCGCGATCTGCGGCCGCTGGGCGAGACGCGCGAGCACTGGGAGCCCGTCAACGTACGGGAGGACGAATCAATTCGCTTTCACGTTGCGCACAGCGCGCAACGCGAAGTGGAGATTCTGCACGACCGCCTGCTTGCGGCATTTGCGGCGGACCCGACGCTGCGGCCGCGCGACGTGATCGTGATGGTGCCCGACATCGAGGTCTACGCGCCGCATATTCAGGCCGTGTTCGGCCTGCTCGACGGCAACGACCCGCGCAGCATCCCGTTCAGCGTGGCCGACCGCGCGCAGCGCGCGTTCGACCCGCTCATCGGCGCGCTGGAAATGCTGCTGTCGCTGCCGTACTCGCGCGTGACGGTGAGCGACGTGCTCGACCTGCTCGAAGTGCCGGCCGTACGCGCACGCTTTGGCATCGATGTCGAAGACGTGCCGACGTTGCGCAACTGGATCGACGGCGCAAATATCCGCTGGGGACTGCACGCGGGCCAGCGCGCGAGCCTCGGGCTGCCCCAGGCCGACGAACTGAACGCGCCCAATAGCTGGGCGTTCGGCTTGCGGCGCATGCTGCTGGGCTACGCCGCGGGCGAGCGCGCGGGAGCATGGCGCGACATCGAGCCGTATAGCGAAATCGGCGGGCTCGACGCCGCGTTGCTGGGCCCGCTCACGCGCCTCGTGGATGCGCTCGATCACGCATGGCGCACGCTGCGCGAGCCGGCCACGGTGGACGCGTGGTGCGAACGTCTGCGCGACTTGAAGGCGGCCTTTTTCGCGGCCCAGGACGAAGACGCCTACACACTCGACCGCCTCGACGGCGCGCTCGAAACGTGGCGCGAAGCCTGCGACGAAGCCGCGCTCACGCAGGCGTTGCCGCTTGCCATCGTCGCGGAGAACTGGCTCGCGGCGCTCGAAGGCGGCGGCCTCTCGCAGCGCTTCTTCGCGGGCGCGGTGACGTTCGCCACGCTCATGCCGATGCGGGCCATTCCGTTCCGGCGCGTGTGCCTGCTCGGCATGAACGACGGCGATTATCCGCGCAGCCGCACGCCGCTCGACTTCGACCTCATGCGCCGCGACTACCGCCCGGGCGACCGCTCGCGCCGCGAAGACGACCGTTATCTGTTCCTCGAGGCGCTGCTTTCGGCGCGCGACCATCTGCACGTTTCGTGGATCGGGCGCAGCGTGACCGACAACACGCCGCGGCCGCCTTCGGTGCTGGTGGGGCAGTTGCGCGATCATCTGAAGGCCGGCTGGCGGCTCGAAGGCTTCGAAGGCGCCGATGGAGAAGCGCTGCTCGACGCGTTGACCATCGAGCATCGCTTGCAGCCATTCAGCCCTGACTATTTTCCGCCGCGCCCGGAAGAAGCCACGCTCTACACGTATGCGCACGAATGGGCCAAGCCTGCTGATGTGCGAGCTGCCGCTGAAGCCAACGCGCAAGTCCTCGCGCCCGCCGAACGCGACGAGCCGCTTTCGATTCGCGAGCTTGGCGAATTTCTGCGCGAGCCGGTGCGCAGCTTCTTCCGGCAGCGTCTGCGCGTGGCCTTCGAAAGCGAAGACGCCGCGAGCGAAAATCACGAGCCCTTCGAGGTGGACGCGTTGCAGGCGTGGCAGTTGCAAAACGAGCTGATCCGCGCGCAGGTCAAGGCGATGGAGCGCGGCGAAGACAATCTCGAACCGGCTGCGCTTGCGCGCCTCGAGCGCATGCACCGCAGTGGCGATCTCGCGACCGGCGGCTTTGGCGAAGTGATCGGCGAAGAACTGCTTGCGCCCATGCCCGAGCTGTTCGCCGAATATCGCAAGGCGCTTGCGCGCTGGCCCGAGCCGCTCGAGCATCAATACGAAATTCGTCTCGAGGCGACGCGGGAAGGCCGCACCGTTTCGCTCGACGACTGGCTCGGCGATTTGCGCGCGGGCCCGGACGGCGCGCTTGGCCGCGTGATTCTGGAGCCGGGCACGGTCGTGAAGGACGGCCGTTATCGAAGCGATCGTCTCGTGCCGTATTGGGTCGCGCACGTTGCCGCACAGATTGCGGCTGGACCGGTGACCACGGTAATCGTGAGCAAGGTTGGCTTGGCAGAGTTTGCGCCGCTCGATGCGCAGGTTGCGCGCGACTATCTGCTCGCGTTGCTTGCCGCGTGGGACGATGGCGCGCGCCGGCCCCTGCCGCTCGCGGTGAAGACGGCGTTTGCGTGGCTGCGCAAGTTGCCGGACAGCTTCGACGGCGCGCGCGACACAGTGCCTGCCGAAGCGTGGGATGCCGCGTGCGCGGCGTATGAAGGCAATGGACGCACGCCCGGCGAGCGCGAGACGAACCCGTATCTGCGCCGCGCCTTCCCCGATTTCGAGGCGCTTGCCGCCCACGACGATTTCATCACGCTCGCCACGACGCTGTTGCTGCCGGCGAGCCGCGCGCCGCTCAAGTCGTCGCGTGCGAAGCGGGCCTCGAGCGAGGCAGGAGAAACGGCATGAATCCGCTCGGGACCATGGACGCACACGTACTGGAGCCACTGCGCTTCCCGCTTTACGGCAGCCGCCTGATCGAAGCCAGTGCGGGCACGGGCAAGACCTTCACGATCGCCATGCTGTACGTGCGCCTCGTGCTGGGTCACGGCGCGCTCAATGCGGATGCCAATGACGACGCGCGCACGCAAGGCCGCGCGCTCACGCCACCCGAGATTCTCGTGGTGACGTTTACCGACGCCGCGACCAAGGAACTGCGCGAGCGCATTCGCGCGCGCCTCATCGAAGCAGCCGAGTGCTTTCGCGTGGAGCCGGAAGACGTGCCCGAGCGGGAGCCCGGCGTCGACCTGCTGCACGACTTGCGCGAAGACTACGCGCCGGAGCAGTGGCCGGCCTGCGCGCGGCGCCTGCAACTCGCGGCCGAATGGATGGACGAGGCGGCCGTCTCGACGATCCACGGCTGGTGCAACCGCATGCTGAGCGAGCACGCGTTCGACAGCGACAGCCTCTTTTCGCAGACGCTCGAAACCGACCAGACGGAATTGCGCGCCGAAGTCGTGCGCGACTACTGGCGCACCTTCATGGCACCGCTCGACGCGGCGAGCGCCGCCGAAGTGAGAGCATGGTTCGCGAGTCCGGACGAATTGCACAACGCAATACGCGGGCTGCTTCCTCACGCCGATCTTTTACCGGATGCAAGCGACCCTGGCGCTGCGCTCGCAGACGCCCGCAAGCGCGCGCGCGACGAACTCGAAACGCTGAAGGCGCCGTGGCCCGTCTGGATCGACGAGGTCGAGGCGCTGCTGAACGCGGCGCGCGCGGCCAAACAGTTCGACGCCAGAAAGCTCAATACCAGGCACAGCGAAACGTGGATCGGCCAGCTGCGCGACTGGGCCAACGATCCCGAGTCCGCGCAACCGGGCTTCGGGGACAAGTCGCCTGCGTGGACGCGCCTCACGCCCGACGGCCTCGCCGAAATCTGGGTGAAGGGCGAACCGCCGGACCATGCCGCCTTCGTGGCGATGCAAACGTTGCGCGAGTCGCTGGCCGCGCCGCCCGAGGCGAAGCAGGACCTGCTGTGCCACGCCGCGCGCTGGGTGGCGCGCCGCTTCGAGGAAGAAGAAGCGCGCCGCTCGCAAATGGGCTTCGACGATCTGCTCACGCGGCTGCGCGCTGCACTGCAGCGCGAGAACGGCGCGCGTCTGGCGGAAATCATTCGCAAGCAGTACCCCGTCGCGCTGATCGACGAGTTTCAGGACACGGACCCGGTCCAGTACCAGATCTTCGATGCGGTCTACCGTATCGCCGAGAACGACACCGAAACAGCCATCGTCCTGATCGGCGACCCGAAACAGGCGATCTATGCGTTTCGCGGCGCGGACATCTACACGTACTTGCGCGCGCGCCGTGCCTGCGAAGGGCGGCTCTATACGCTCAAGAAGAATTTCCGCTCCACACGCGCGATGGTCGAGGCGGTGAACCGCTGTTTCGAGGCAGCGGAATCGCGGCCCGAGGGCAGCGGCGCGTTTTTGTTTCGCAGCCCTGATGGACGCGAGAACGCATTGCCGTTCGTCGCCGCCGATGCGCATGGACGTGCCGAAAAGCTGGTTGCAGCCGGCGCGGCGCTGCCCGCGCTCAACGTCTTCTGGATGCCGCCTGCCGCGGAGGGCAAGCCGCTCAGCAAGGGCGCGTATCTCGCGGGCATGGCGGGGAGCTGCGCGACCGAGATGGTGCGCCTGCTCAACCTCGGTCAGGAACATGCAGCGGGCTTCTCGGGCGAACACGGCATGCGGCCGTTGCAGCCCGCCGACATGGCCGTGCTCGTCAACAACCGCAGCGAGGCGCAGGCGATACGCGAAGCGCTGGCCGAGCGCGGCGTGCGCAGCGTCTATCTCTCGGATCGCGATTCGGTCTACCAGACGCCGCAGGCGGAAGAGCTGCGCTACTGGCTGGCGGCCTGCGCCGAGCCCGACGACGGCCGCCTCGTGCGCACGGCGCTCGCTACGCCCACGCTGGGGCTCGAATGGGCCGAACTCGACCGGCTCGGGCACGACGAGATCGCGTGGGAGTCGCGCGTGCTGCAGTTCCGCGAGTACCGCGAATGCTGGCGCAGGAAGGGCGTGCTGCCGATGTTGCGCCGCCTCTTCAACGATTTCCATGTGCCGCAGCGCTTGCTTGGCGACGCGGCTGGCGCAGGACTCAACGGCGAGCGCGCGCTCACGAACCTGCTGCATCTCGCCGAACTGCTGCAACAGGCGAGCACGCAGCTCGATGGCGAACACGCGTTGATCCGCTATCTCGACGAGCAGCGCGAAGACGAAAGCGCAGGCGGCGGGGGCGACGCACGCCAGTTGCGTCTGGAGAGCGACGCGGGGCTCGTGCAGGTGGTCACGATTCACAAGTCGAAGGGTCTCGAATACCCGCTCGTGTTTTTGCCGTTCGCGTGCGCGCACCGCGCCGTCAAGCCCGACGACGTGCCGTTCAAGTGGCACGACGACGCAGGCGGATTGCGCGTGACGCTCGAGGCGGACCCGCGCGTGCTGAGTCAGGCCGATCGCGAACGCCTCGGCGAAGATCTGCGCAAACTCTACGTTGCGCTGACGCGCGCGCGTTACGCGACGTGGGTTGGCTATGGACCGGTGCAGGGCGTCGAGGCGAGTGCATTCGGTTATCTCATGGGGGGCGGCGCGGCGATTCCTGCTGAGGAAACCGAAGCATTGCTCGACGCGTTGCGCGGACCGTGCGCGGATATCGCCGTGGCGAGCGCTCCCGAAGCGCGTCGCGACGTGCTCGCGCTGCGCGACACCGGCGCCGTGCGCGGCGAGGCGCGCACGCTTGGCTCACGCGAGCGCGAACGCTGGTGGATCGCGAGCTATTCGAGCCTGAAGACGGTCGAAACGTCGATCGGGTCGGGCGTTCCCGTCGAAGCAGACGACGCGCGCGGCGCGCCCGACACGCGCAGCGAGGACGTGTTCCTCGAACTGCTCGATGCGAGCGTGCCACCCGAGGACGACGAGGCGTTCGCAAGCGCCGGGCAAGTGCTCGTCGCCCCCGCGCTCGCGCCGATGCACGGCTTCGAGCGCGGCGCGGACGCAGGCACCTTTCTGCACGAACTGATGGAGTGGGCGGCCAACGAAGGCTTCGCCGAAATCGCGCAAGACGAAGCGCGCGTGCGCGACATGGTGGCGCGCCGTTGCAGCGTGCGCGGCTGGTCGCACTGGATCGAAACGCTTACGGCGTGGATGCTGGAACTCGTGCGCACGCCGCTGCGCCTGCCCGATATCGAAGGCGAGCGCGTGTCGAGCGTGGCGTTCGCGCAGTTCGCGCCCGGTGCGTACATGGCCGAACTGGAGTTCTGGGTCACGGCCCATGCCGTGGATACGCTGGCAATCGATGCGCTCGTCACCGAATTCACGCTGGACGGCGAGGCGCGCCCCGCGCTCGACGCTGCCACGCTCAACGGCATGCTTAAGGGCTTCATGGATCTCGTGTTCGAACACGAAGGCCGCTACTACGTGGCCGACTACAAGTCGAACTGGCTCGGTCCCGACGACGCTTCGTACACGAGCGCGAAAATGCGCGCGCAGATTCTCCACTCGCGTTACGAACTGCAATACGTGCTCTATTTGTTCGCGCTGCACCGGCTGCTCAAGGCGCGCTTGCCCGATTACGACTACGACCGCCACGTGGGCGGGGCCGTGTATCTGTTCCTGCGTGGCGGCCGCGCGCCGGGGCAGGGGCTGCATTGCGAACGGCCGCCGCGTGAGTTGATCGAACGACTCGACGCGCTCTTCGCGCGTCGCAACGCGCTGGAGGACGTGGCATGACGAGGCGCCGCACGAAAGGGCAGGACGGCCTCACCGGCGATCTGTTCGAGAATCTGGACATGCCGGAGATCGAGCCGCAACCGGGGCGGGGCGCCGCGCGCGAAACGGCCGTGCACATGCTCGGTGTGCTCGACAACTGGGTGGAGCGCGGTTGGCTGCGTACGCTCGATGCCGCATTCGCGCGCTTTCTGTGGACCGAAGCGCCGCACAGCGAGCCGTTGTTGCTGCTCGCGGCCGCGCTGGCGAGCCATCAGCTCGGGCGCGGTCATGTGTGTCTCGACCTGAAGGCCACACTGGAAGATCCCGCGTTCGCGCTTTCCCTGCCGCCCGATGGACCGCAGGTGCTGGCCGCGGTGCCGGCGCAGCCGCCTGCCGAAGTGCTGGCGGGCGTCACGCTCGCGCAATGGCGCGCGGCGCTCGCCGCGCCCGATCTGGTGAGCGAAGAGACCGCGGCTACCGACATTGCGCAAGGCAACGCGCCGCTCGTGCTCGTGGGCACGCGGCTTTATTTGCGGCGCTACTGGCAATACGAGCAGGACGTGCGCGAGGGGATCGAGCGCCGGCTTGGCCGCGCCGCACGGCTCGAAGCCGCGCTGCCGCTCGACGTCGCGCGCGCGGCGCTCGACGCGCTGTTCGCGCCGCGCAGCGGCGAGACACGCGCCGCCGACTGGCAAAAGCTCGCCTGCGCGCTCGCCGCGCGCAGCGCGTTCAGTATCGTCACGGGCGGCCCGGGCACAGGCAAAACGACCACGGTCGTGAGATTGTTGGCACTCCTGCAAACACTCGCGCTGGGCCGTGCGGCGCAGGGAACGCCTGCCGCGCGGCCGTTGCGCATCCGGCTCGCCGCGCCCACCGGCAAGGCCGCGGCGCGTTTGAACGAATCGATTGCGGGCGCGGTCGAGCGGCTGCCGTTCGACGCGCTGCAGGCGCATGTCGATGCTGAGGCGCTGCGCAAAGCGATTCCGACCGTCGTGACCACGCTGCATCGCGTGCTCGGCACGCGGCCCGGCAGCCGGCGCTTCCGCCACGACGCAGCGAACCCGCTGCCTGTGGATGTGCTCGTGATCGACGAGGCCTCGATGGTGGACCTCGAAATGATGGCCGCCGTGCTCGACGCGCTGCCGCCCACCGCGCGGCTCATCCTGCTCGGCGACAAGGATCAGCTCGCGTCGGTCGAAGCGGGCGCGGTGCTCGGCGAACTGTGCGATCGGGCGCGCGAAGGCCATTACACGCAAGCGTCGCGCGCGTGGCTCGAAGCGGCCACCGGCGAGCGCATCGATGCCGCCATGCTCGACGCGCACGGCCTGCCGCTCGACCAGGCCATTGCGATGCTGCGCGAGAGCCATCGTTTTGCATCGGAAAGCGGTATCGGCGCGCTGGCCGAACTCGTCAACACCGGCGACGCCGTGGGTGTCGCGAAGATCTGGTCACGCGGCTACGAGGATCTCGCGCGGCTCGTGTGTCCCGCCGACGATGACGGCCCGTTGCGCGCGCTGATCGTCGATGGCCGCGTGGGCGAGCAAAGCGCCGCCCAGCGCCAGGGCTACCGGCACTACCTGGAAACGATGCGAACGACCCGGCCCGAACCCGGCGCCACGACCGATGCGCTGTCCACCTGGGCCGCGCGCGTGCTCAAGGCGCACGGCGCGTTCCAACTGCTGTGCGCGCTGCGGCGCGGTCCGTGGGGCGTCGAAGGCCTGAACCGGCGCGTCGCGCGCCTGCTGCAGGAAGAAGGACTCATCGAACCGCACGGCGACTGGTATGCGGGCCGGCCCGTGCTCGTCATGCACAACGACTACGAGCTTGGGCTCATGAACGGCGATATCGGCATCGCGCTGGCGTTGCCCGTTGCGGCAGGCGAGCCGCCCGTGTTGCGCGTGGCGTTCCCGGCGGGCGACGGTTCGGGCGGCGTGAAGTGGGTGTCGCCGAGCCGCCTGCAAGGCGTGGAAACCGTGTTCGCGCTCACCGTCCACAAATCGCAGGGCTCGGAGTTCACGCACGCCGCGCTCGTGCTGCCCGATACGTACAGCCCCATTCTCACGCGCGAACTCGTCTACACCGGCATCACGCGTGCGCGGTCGTTTCTTACGCTGGCTGTGCCCGAGGGCCGTTCCGTGCTCGATCGCGCGGTGCTCGCCAAGGTGCAGCGCGCAAGCGGCCTCATGGCAGGGCTCGCGCGCGACGCGCAGGGCGCGTGAGCGGATGGCAAAAAAGCCGAGGGCCGCTTATGGCGGCCCTCGGCTTGTGCTGCATCTCGCTCGCGTGGAGCGTGACGCTTAAACGATCGTGAGCGTCACGTCGATGTTGCCGCGCGTGGCGTTCGAGTACGGGCACACGATATGGGCCTTGTCTACAAGCGCCTGGGCGGCCGCGCGGTCCATGCCGGGCAGCGAAATCTTCAGTTCGACTTCAATGCCGAAGCCATTCGGAATCTGGCCGATGCCCACATTGCCGGTGATCGAAAGATCGGCGGGCAGGGCGATCTTGTCGCGTGCCGAGACGAACTTCATCGCACCGATGAAGCACGCGCTATAGCCCGCGGCGAAGAGCTGCTCGGGGTTCGTGCCGTCGCCGCCCGCGCCGCCGAGTTCGCGCGGCGTGGTGAGCTTGAGGTCCAGGTGGCTGGCGGGGATGACGGCGCGGCCGTCGCGGCCACCGGTGACGTTGGCTTCGGCGCGGTAGAGGACTTTTTCGATCGACATGACGGGCTCCTTTGAGCAAAGACGGTTCGGTAAAGGTAAATAAGGGTACGGCGGAGTACAGCGTCCAATTTACTGGTGCAAGGCGACAGCCATGTGCACCAGGGTCCAGCAGAAGAGCACCGCTTGTGAATTTCCGGTCGTCAGCTTTTGCACTCTATCTATTGCCAGATAGATTTCCGGCCGCCGAAACACACTCATGATGCTCCTCCTTTTAGCTATCTATCAGAAGATAGAACAAAGGGGCTAATAAAAGAGGCGGCTAGCCGCCCCGCATTACGGGCAAAAAATCCTTCACTGCGCCACGCGCCACATGGCTTCGACATCTTCGAGGCGCGACTTCGCATGAAACAAGCGGCTTGCCAGCACGCTTCCCTGCAAGGCCGCGAACAACGTGCGGGCCGCGCTTTCGGGCTTGCCCTTCACCACCAGCGTGCCTTCTTTCGCGCCCTGGGCCAGCACCTCGGCCAGCCAGTTTTCGTTGGCGCGGAAGAACGCCTGTACAGCCTGACGCACCGTTTCCGGCAGCGACTCGATGTCGGCGGCCAGCATGCCGCACAGGCAGATCTGGTGGCCGTCGCCAAGCGTCTTGCCGAAGAGCCGCGTGTACGTCGCGAGCTTTTCGCGCGCCGGGAGCGCTGCGTCGATCGACTGCAATCCCGCCATGACTTCGCCGCTGTACTGACTCACCGCCTCCAGCACCAGGTCGTCTTTCGACGGGAAGTAATAGTGGATGCTCGACGTTTTCACGCCCACCAGCTCAGACAGGTCGCGGTAGCTGAACCCGTTGTACCCCCGCAGCATCATGAGTGTGATGGCGTGGTCCAGAACCTGCTCCCGCACTGTCAACTTCGTATCCATGGGTTCTAATTTATCTACTGGAAGATAGATTGTCAAGCGCCTCATGCAAAAAAGTTTCGGGGCGCCGGGCGCGACCGCTGGGCCGCGTCCGGCGGGGCAGTGTCAGATACCGCGATGTCCGGCGCTGAAAACAAGGCGCAGGCCCAGCGCCGCGATGGCGCCAGCGGCAATGCGGTCGATCCAGCCTTTGGCGCGCAGGTAGAGATCGCGCGGACGCTGGCTCGAAAAGCACAGCGCGACGACCGTATACCAGCCGGTTTCGATCGCGAACACGAGCGGCGGCAACGCGAAGTAGCACCACAGCGGCGGGTTATGCGGCAGGAGCGCTACGAAGATGCCGCCATAGGCAATGGCCGTTTTCGGGTTGCTCAACTGGGTGGTCAGGCCGCTCCAGTACGACTTGCCGGGGCGCTCGTCCGCTGCGGCCGTCTTGCTTACCGTGACCGGCGTGCCGGCGCCGCGCCAGATGCGCGAAGCGATATAGAGCAGATAGGCGCCGCCCGCAATCTTGAGCGCAGCGTACAGCCAGGCCACGGTGGCGAGCAGGGTGTAGAGCCCGGCGAGCGCGATGCCCGCGAAGCAGATCGCACCCGTGCCCATGCCGAGCGCAGTGGCGACGCCGTCACGGCGCGATAAACCGATCGAGTTGCGCGCGACGAGTACGAAGCTCGGGCCAGGGCTCATGGCCCCGAGTAGAACGGCGAGGAGAATGCTGGCAACGGCGGCGAGAGGAGACATGCTGGCGGCTCCATGCGAGAGGGAATCCCGAACACTAACATGCGCAGCAACGCGCCGCGAGGGCTCCCCGCTGGCGCCGCAGGAGTGTGCCGGCCGCCTGAATAATGCTTAGTTATTCTGAGCGATTGTGCTTGTCGCGCTCGCGATTCCAGTGGTGCAGCAGCACACGCGTTTGTTCCGCGATGCTCGCCTTCAGGAAGTCGGCCTTCGCGCGGTCGATGTCGTCCCAGCCTAGCATCGTGAGCGTGGAGCGGCGCGCGATGAAGAACAGCAGAAACTGCCCGTACAAACTGAACATGCGCACCACGGTGAGCGGATCGTCGGCCGGCATGCCGGTAATGCGCTCGAGCAGTTGCACGTTGATGGTGTTCAGCGGCGTGCGCACGCGCTCACGCAGGATTTCCGAGCCGATCTCCGGCTCGCCGCCGCCCTGTTCGCGCGCGAAGAAGAGGCGCTGGTCCGGCCCGTGCTGCTTGACGAAGGAACGGTCGGCCACGGCCGACTGGATGTCGATGAACGCGTCGATCAGCGCTTCGATGTCCGCGTTGCGTTCGAGCGCAACGCGTGCGCGCTGCACGGCCGGCGCAAACGACTGCCACGACTCGTCGGCGATCCACTCCGCGCAGGCGCGGTAGAGGCCTTCCTTGTTCTCGAAGTAATACTGCAACGCCGGCGCGTTCACCCCCGCGCGCGCGGCGATATCGCGCGTGGAGGCGCCGTCGAAGCCGTGCTGCCCGAACAGGCTGATCGCCGCCTCGATGATCTTGCGGCGTGTCTCGTCGCCACGCGCATAGCCTCCTTCGGGCGAACGTCGCAGTTTCTTACCTTCGCTCATGCATTTCCTTTCGTATCCCTGCGAAATATAACACTTGACACAGTTTTTCCAAGTGGAATAATTTTGCCGACTGGAATAAATTGAGAAACAACAATATGTCTACGACTGCAGGCGCGCCCGGACGCGATGTGCCGGACGCCGCCACCGCGCCCGCGCGAAGCGGCGCGAAACGAACCCTTCTGATCCTGCTGGGACTCGCGGCGCTCGTCGCCGCGGCGGTGTGGCTTGGCCACTGGTGGGTTGTCGGGCGCTTCATCGAATCCACTGACGACGCCTATCTGCAGGCCGACAGCGTGACGATCGCGCCGAAGGTGAGCGGCTACGTCACCGATGTCTACGTGGCCGACAACCAGGCCGTGAAGGTGGGTGATCCGCTCGTGAAGCTCGACGCGCGCCAGTATCAGGTCGCGCTCGACCAGGCGCAGGCCACTGTCGACGCGCGCACGGCTGACATTGAGCATGCGCAAGCGCAGATCGAGCAGCAGCGGGCGAACGTCGTTCAGGCACAGGCGCAGCAGGAAGTCGCCCAGGTGAGCCTGCGCCACGCGAACGACGAAGTGGCGCGCTACGCACCGCTCGCGGCGACCGGTGCGGAAACGACCGAGCGGCTGGCCGAACTCAAGAGCGAACGCGATAAGGCGCAGGCGACGCTCGCTGCCGACGCTGCCGCCGTCACGTCCGCCCGCTCGCAGATCTCGGCGGTGAACGCCCAACTTTCGCAGGCGCGCGCGCAGCTCGAAGCGGCGCGTGCGAGTGCCGCGCAGTCGCAACTCGACCTCGACAACACGGTGGTGAAGAGCGCGCTTGCGGGCCGCGTGGGCGACCGCAGCGTGCGCGTGGGCCAGTACGTGCAGCCGGGCACGCGCATGCTGACCGTCGTGCCGGTGCAAAGCACTTACCTCACAGCGAACTTCAAGGAAACGCAGATTGGCCGCATGCGCGCGGGCCAGCCCGTGGAACTGCATGTCGACGCGCTGCCTGGCCACACGCTGCACGGCGTGGTGGACAGCTTCTCGCCGGGCACGGGTGCGCAGTTCGCGCTCTTGCCGCCGGAGAACGCCACCGGCAACTTCACGAAGATCGTGCAGCGCGTGCCGGTGCGCATCCGCCTCGAAACCGGGCCGGAAACGCGCAGCGTATTGCTGCCGGGCATGTCGGTGACGGTCGATGTCGACACGCGCTCCGCGCGCGAGGACGACCGCCGTATCGATCAAGAGAACCACCGTGGCGAATAAGGCTGCGGCAGCAGTGCCGCATCCGCATGGCGAGCGCGCGAGTGTAGCCGACTGGATCGCCGTGGCGGCGGGCGCGCTCGGCGCGTTGATGGCGACGCTCGACATCTCGATCACGAACTCGGCGCTGCCGCAGATCCAGGGGCAAATTGGCGCGACGGGCACCGAAGGCACGTGGATCTCCACGGGCTATCTGATGTCCGAGATCGTGATGATTCCGCTCGCCGCGTGGCTCACGCGTGTATTCGGACTGCGAAATTTCCTGCTGGCGAACTCGGCGCTCTTCATCGCTTTTTCGATGATGTGCGGCTGGTCGAATACGCTTGGCATGATGATCGCCGGGCGCATCGGCCAGGGCTTTACCGGCGGCGCGATGATCCCGACCGGCCAGACCATCATCCGCACGCGCCTGCCGCTTTCGCAGCTGCCCGTGGGCATGACGGTGTTCGGCCTGATCGTGCTGCTCGGCCCGCTGCTCGGGCCAGTCGTGGGCGGCTGGCTCGCGGAGAACATCAGCTGGAGCTGGTGCTTCTTCATCAACCTGCCGGTGTGTCTCGCGCTCATCACGCTGCTGATCGTCGGGCTCGAACCCGACCGGCCGCACTGGGAATCCTTTCTCAAGGCGGACTGGCTCGGCATTATCGGCTTGGCGGTGGGGCTTAGCTCGCTGACCGTCGTGCTCGAAGAAGGGCAGCGCGAACGCTGGTTCGAGTCGCACTTCATCGTCACGCTCACGTGGGTCACGCTCGCGGGCATGGCGCTCATCGCGCTTTCACAGTTCACCGCGAAAAGGCCCATTCTGCGCCTCTCGCTCATGCGCAATCCGCGTTATGCGAGCGTGATCATCATCGTGTTCGCGGTGGGGGCCGGGCTTTACGGCATTTCGTACCTGCTGCCGCAGTTTTTGAGCCTCGTGGCCGGCTACAACGCCCAGCAGTCAGGCGCGATCATGCTGCTTTCGGGACTGCCCGCGTTCCTCGTCATGCCGATCTTGCCGCGCTTGCTGGGCAAGGTGGATTTCCGCATCCTGGTCGTGTCCGGTCTGTTGCTCTTCACGCTGAGCTGCATGCTCGACATTTCGCTCACGGCGCAGAGTGTGGGCCACGATTTCGTGTGGTCGCAGCTCGTGCGCGGCGTGGCGCAGATGCTCGCGATGATGCCGCTGAACCAGGCTTCGATGGCGGCGGTGTCGCGCGAAGATTCCGGCGACGCGGCCGGGCTCTACAACATGGCGCGCAACCTGGGCGGCTCGGTCGGCCTTGCGATCATCGGCACGCTCATCGACCGGCGCGAGGCGTTTCATAGCGCCGTGCTGCGCGAATCGCTGAGTGCCAATTCGATCATCGGCCAGGAGCGTGTGGCTTCGAGCGCGGCCAGCTGGTTCACACAGACAGGCGACATGGCGCACTCGCAAATGCAGGCGCTCGGCCAGATTGCGGCGCAGATCTCGCAGCAATCGATGGTTATCACGTACTCCGAAACATTCTGGGTGCTCGGCATCGCACTGGCGGCATGCGTGCCGCTCGCGCT
Source organism: Paraburkholderia sp. J10-1 (assembly GCF_905220165.1). NCBI lineage: Bacteria > Pseudomonadati > Pseudomonadota > Betaproteobacteria > Burkholderiales > Burkholderiaceae > Paraburkholderia > Paraburkholderia sp. J10-1. The sequence goes on from NZ_CAJMYW010000002.1 coordinate 986,645, forward strand.
CCTGCTCAAGAAGCCGCAGCCCGGCGCGCAAGCGCCGTCCGGCGGCCACTGAAGATTATCTCTGACTCATGACGGCAACCCGTTACTCCCGTTTTCCCTATACCGCGTTGAGCGTGCTCGCTGCCGCCTGCGCGCTGGCCGCTTGCACCGTGGGCCCCGACTATCGCGGCGCACCGGCCGTAGCGCCCGAAGCGGCGAATTCCGCGTCGTTCATGCGCACACCGGCGCAAGGCGTGACACCCGCGCGTGCGCCGAGCCAATGGTGGCTCGCACTGAACGACCCGCAACTGAATACGCTGATCGAAGCGGCGCTCGTCCACAATCCCGATGTGCGCGCGGCGCAGGCGCGTTTGCGCGCCTCACGCGCGCAACTGCAGCAGCAACGCGCCGCCGAACTACCGAAGGTCGGCGCAAGCGCGGCGGCGATCCGCATGCGCGAGCCGAACCTGAGCGCATTGACGTCGGGCAGCAGCTCGGGGCAGAGCGGTTTTTCGGGCGGCGGCCCGATCACGTTCTACACGGCAGGCTTCGACGCGTCTTGGGAAATCGACCTGTTCGGCGGCACGCGCCGCGCCGTGGAAGCGGCGAGCGACGAGGCCGATGCCGTGAACGCCGATCTTGCGGACACCCAGGTATCGCTGGCCGCCGAAGTCGCACAGGCCTACATCGACCTGCGCGACGAGCAGCAGCGCCTCGCCATCGCGCAGCACACGGCGCAACTGCAGCAGGAGATGCTCACGCTCACCGAGCAGCGCCGCGCAGGCGGCACCGCCGCCGAAGTCGACGTCGAGCGGCTCACCACGCAGGTGGAAAACACGCGCTCCACCCTTACGCCGCTCGCGGCGCAAGTGGAAATATCGCTGGATCAGCTGGCGGTGCTCACGGGCAAGGCGCCTGGCGCGCTGGACGCGGAGCTTGCCACGGCGCAGCCGCTGCCCATGCTGCCCGCAAGCGTGCCGGTGAGCGATCCCACCACGATGCTTGCGCAACGTCCTGACATTCGCGCGGCAGAGCGGCGTCTCGCCTCGAGCAACGCGCAGATCGGCGAGCACGTAGCGGACTTCCTGCCCAAGCTCACGCTGTTCGGCGACCTCGGCTTTTCGGCGGCGGAGCCGGGCCACCTGTTCCGCAAGAACAATTTCAGCTGGGTAGGGGCGCCGTATCTGCAGTGGAACCTGTTCGACTTCGGGCGCACGTTGGGCGCGGTGCGGGGCGCAGAAGCGTCGCGCGACGAAGCCGAGGCGCGCTACGAAAAGGCCGTGCTGGCGGCGCTGCAGGACGCCAACGCTTCGCTCTCGCGCTATGGCTATCAGCGCGAGCATCTCGTGACCTTGCAGAAAGTGCAGGTTTCCGCCGAGCGTTCCGCGACGCTCATGCGCCAGCGTTATCGCGCCGGGGCGTCGAGCCTCGTCGATCTGCTCGACACGCAGCGCACGGAATTCACCGCGCAGCAGAACGTGGTGTCGGGCCAGGCCGATCTGCTCAAGGACTTCGTGTCGCTGCAGAAGAGCCTGGGTCTCGGCTGGCAGACCACGACGACGGCTACGGCCGCTGCAGGGGCAACGCCGGGCTAACCGGGTTCGGCGCTCGCATGCTCGTGCGCGGCCGGCTCGCAATAGCCGAGCCGCGCCGAGATCGCCGCGCCCGCGCGCTTGAGCAGGGCCACATAGTGCGCTTTCGTGTCCGCGCCGCAGCGCATGGTCGGAAACGAGATCGAGAGGCCGGCGATCACATGCCCGAAGCGGTCGAACACCGGCACGGCCAGGCACTGCAAACCCTCTTCCTGTTCCTCGTTGTCTTCGCCATAGCCTTGTTCGCGCACGTGCGGGAGTATGTTCAGCACCGCGTCGGCGGATGTGAGCGTTTTTTGCGTGGACTTTCTGAATTCCACGTGCGAGAGCGTTTCCTGCGCGTTGGCGGGCGGCATGAACGCGAGCAGCACCTTGCCGATGGCGGTGCTATGCAGCGGATTGCGCCTGCCGATGCGCGACTGCATGCGCAGGCCGTAATCGCAGTCGATCTTGTGGATGTAGATGATCGCGTCTTCGTCGAATGCGCCGAGGTGCACCGCTTCGCGCGTGGCCTGCGCGATGCGCCGCATTTCGATGTCGGCCTCGCGCACGAGGTCCACGCTTTCGAGCGCCTTCGCGCCCAGTTCGAACAGCCGGATCGTCAGACGATAGCGGTCGGTTTCGACTTCCTGCGCGACATAGCCTAGCGCCTTCAGCGTTTGCAGCACGCGGTGCGCGGTGGTTTTGGAAAGCGCGAGGCGCTGCGAAAGCTCGCTGATGCCGATCGGCCCCTTCTCGCCGAGCGCGCCGAGGATCGCGAACACGCGGCCGATCGACGAGACCGATTCGCCTTTTTCCGTGCTGCTGTCCGTTTCGTTCATTGCGTGCTCCTGTGCGCCGCGCTGCCCCATACCCGAATTTGCTGCTTTTTCTACGCTTGCCGCCATTGTTGCTGGTCCCTGTGACTCTCTGACGGGAGCATACCGCGTCCCACGCGCGCCGCGCGGACTAGCGCGCAAGCCAGCCGCCGTCCACGGCGAGCGTGTGGCCGTGCACGTAATCCGACGCCGCCGAGGCGAGAAACACCACTGGCCCCGCGAGATCGTCCGGTGCGCCCCAGCGGGCGGCGGGAATGCGGTTGAGGATCTCGCCGTTGCGTTGGGCGTCGTCGCGCAACGCGGCGGTGTTCGCGGTCGCCATATAACCGGGCGCGATCGCGTTCACGTTGATGCCGTGCGCGGCCCATTCGTTCGCGAGCAGGCGCGTGAGGCCCAGCACGCCGCTTTTCGAGGCCGTATAGGAAGCGACGCGAATGCCGCCCTGAAACGACAGCATCGACGCGATATTGATGATCTTGCCGCCGCTGCCCTGCGCGACGAACTGGCGCGCCGCCGCCTGGGCGAGAAAGAACACGCTCTTGAGATTGACGTCCATGACGGCGTCCCAGTCGTCCTCGCCGAAGGTGAGGGCGTCATCCCGGCGAATCACGCCGGCATTGTTCACGAGGATGTCGACCCGTCCACAGGCTTCGACCGCTGCGTGCACGATGTCCTCCACCGGCGCGATCGAACCGAGGTCGGCACGCACGTCGACAAAGCGGCGTCCCAGGGCCTCGACGCGTGCAGGCGTGTCGCCGGGCCCGGCGCGGCAAACGCCGACGACGTCGCAACCGGCCTGTGCGAGTGCGAGCGCCATGCCGGCGCCGAGCCCCGTGTTGCTGCCGGTGACGATGGCGATCTTGCCGCTGAGATCGAATGGATTGAACGTGCTGGATGCCATGAGTGCGCGGGCCTCGTATCGTGGATCTATGCCAGAGCGTGGTTCAGCGCAGATCGCGTACCGCAAGATGGTCCATGTCGCCGAACACCTGGTTCTCGCCGACCATGCCCCAGATGAACGTATAGGCGCGCGTGCCGACACCCGAGTGAATCGACCAGCTCGGCGAGATCACCGCCTGCTCGTTGTGCACGAGGATGTGCCGCGTTTCATGTGGCTCGCCCATCATGTGGAAGACCGCGGCGTCGTCGGCCACGTTGAAATAGAAGTACACCTCCATGCGCCGCTCGTGCGTGTGGCACGGCATGGTGTTCCAGAGGCTGCCGGGTTCGAGTTGGGTCATGCCCATCGAAAGCTGGCAGGTAGGCAGCACCTCGGGCACGATGAACTTGTAGATTGTGCGGCGGTTGCTCGTGGCGGCTTCGCCGAGTGTTTGCGGAGACGCTTCGGATAACGAAATGGTGCGTGTGGGATATGCGGTATGCGCGGGCGCGCAATTGAGGTAGAACTTCGCGGGCCGTGCCGGGTCGTCGCTGCCGAATGCGACCGCCTGTGCGCCCTTGCCGATATAGATCGCCTCCTCGTTGCGCACCGTGTGGCGCACGCCATCCACGTCGACCCAGCCGTCGCCGCCAATATTGATCGCGCCCAGTTCGCGCCGCTCCAGCAGATAGCTCACGCCGATCGACTTGCCGAGCGCGGCGCTCACCTCGACCGCGCGCGTAGCCGGAAACGCGCCGCCCACGATGATGCGGTCCACGTGGCTGTAGGTGAGTTTCAGCGCATCGGGTTCGAATACGTGTTCGATCAGGAACTCGCGACGCAATCCCGCCGTGTCGAGCGTCTTCGCGTAGTCGCTGTTGAGGCTTTGTCTGACTTCCATGCCATGTCTCCGTTGGATGGGTGGCGCGCCGTCTCTCGTGGACTATAGTGCAGATTCACATTTTCGGAACGTCGGTCCGGAAATGTTGCGACGCCGTAGCACGCTTGGCAAGCGGTCTGCCCAGATAGTGAATCATTCGCGGGTAAACGTTGATGATTTTCGGCTCAAAAATCGGAACAGCGTTCCTTTCACGCTGCTATCCTGTTTCCGGAAAGGGAGCACCGCGAGAAAAAGCCGGACGCACCAACGTGCCGATCCGGCAACCGGATGCAAGGTCCACGGAGGAGACATGAAGCTGAAGAAGGCAATAGACCGCATACCCGGCGGCCTGATGCTGGTGCCGCTGCTGCTCGGCGCCTGTGTTCACACATTCGCGCCAGGCGCTGGCAAGTACTTTGGTTCGTTCACCAATGGATTGATCACCGGCACCGTGCCGATTCTCGCGGTGTGGTTCTTCTGCATGGGCGCGACCATCGACCTGCGCGCCACCGGCACGGTGCTGCGCAAGTCCGGCACGCTGCTCGTCACGAAGATGATCGTGGCCTGGGTTGCCACGCTGGTTGCGGCGCGTTTCATCCCGATTGACGGCGTGAAGACCGGGCTCTTCGCCGGGCTCTCGGTGCTCGCCATCACGACGTCGATGGACATGACCAACGGCGGTCTCTATGCGGCCGTGATGCAGCAATACGGCACGAAAGAAGAGGCGGGCGCGTTCGTGCTGATGTCCGTCGAGTCGGGGCCGCTCGTGAGCATGCTCATTCTCGGCGCGACCGGTGTGGCCTTTTTCGAGCCGCGGCTTTTCGTGGGCGCCGTGCTGCCGTTTCTGGTCGGGTTTGCGTTAGGCAATCTCGACAGCGATCTGCGCGAACTGTTCGGCCGCTGCGTGCATCCGCTCATTCCGTTCTTCGGCTTTGCGCTTGGCAACGGCATCGATCTGAACGTGATCGTCACGAGCGGAATTCCGGGCGTGATGCTCGGGCTTGGCGTGATCGTCGTGACCGGTATTCCGCTGATTCTCGCCGACCGGCTGATTGCGGGCGGCAACGGCGCGGCGGGGCTTGCGGCTTCGTCCACGGCGGGCGCGGCGGTGGCGAATCCGGCCATCATCGGAGAGATGATTCCGAGTTTCAAGCCGCTCGTGCCGGCAGCAACCGCAATGGTCGCCACCGCCTGTCTCGTGACGGCGATCCTCGTGCCGATGCTCACGGCACTGTGGGTGCGTCGCCGAAGCGCGCGCGATGCGCTGCTTCAGGAACTCATGGAACCGCCCGTGCCGCCAGTGGCCGGACGCGACGCTCACATTTGATGTAAAGGCGAGGTTCCCGCGCGCGGGAACCTCGCTTCGCCCACGTAGCGCTCAGCGCACTTCGCCACGCGCCATGCTGGCGAGCACGCCGTCGCGGCGAATGAGCGCGTGAAAGAGCGCAGCCCCCAGATGTAGCAAAACGGTCGCGTAGAGCGCCATGGCAAGCCATGTATGCGCGGCGCGCAGCCAGGCGTAGAGCGTGACATCGTGCGGCACGATGGGCGGCAGGTGCACGCCGCCGAACATGACGATGGGATAGCCGCCTGCGGACAGCATCGACCAGCCGATCAGCGGCATTGCGATCATCAACGCATAGAGCGCGAGATGCGAAGCGTGCGCGCCAAGGCGCTGCCAGATCGGCAGATCGGCGGGCAATGCCGGCGCACCGCGCGTGAGCCGGACGTAGAGGCGCAGCAGCACGAGCGCAAGCAGTGCGATACCTAGCGGCCTGTGGAGCGCGAGCAGGGTGTCATGCAGCCGCGAGACCGTCGCGACCATCCCCACGCCCACGAACAGCATCGTGACGATCAGGACTGCCATCGACCAATGCAGAAGGCGCTGGAGTGCGCTGAAGTGTTGGCCCGGTTGTTTCATGGCTGCGCGCCTCCATGCGATTGCGCGAGTTTGGCTTCCTCATGCGTGCGTCGATTGAACGAAACGGAATACGCTGCCGAGCGGGCGGCGAGCAAGGGATCGTCGGAAGGCTTCAGGCCGTTGGGCAGGATGGTCGGATCGTAGTTCACGTCGCGGCACATACCATTCGCCTGCGGTTCGGCGCTCTGCAATACCAGTGTGCCGGCGTCGATTTGCTGGCGGTCTGCGGGCCATCCCTGCGTGGCGTCGTTCGTGGGGTCGCCGGGTGCGGCGACCGTGAGCACCAGATGCCAGCGTAGCGGGCCCGCTGCGAAACGCGTGCTGAAGTCGTCGGCGAGGAAATTCGGGTCGGCTTTTTCTGCGGCCGTTTGCGGGGCATAAGCCACTTCGGGCACGGTCTGCCAGCGCACGGCGCGCTGGTTGCCTGCGGCATCGGTTGCGATGAATGCGTTGACGCTATAGAACGCCGTGTTCGCGAAACTGGAGGCGGGGGGGTTCGCCTTCAGCCAGTTGCGGAACGGCAGCGTTTCCGGGTTCGCCTGGAAGAAGGCGTCGAGTTTCGCGGGGTCGGGCTTGCCCGTTGCCGGGTCCGGTTTCGAGGCGACCAGCTGGCTATAGAACTGCTGCGGAGTGCGAACGATAAAGATGGGTACGGAATTCATGCCGGTGCGCCACTGCTCGCCATCCTGCTGTTGGAAGAGCAGCGCCATGCTGCGCACGGGCGTGCTCGCGTCGGGCGCGGCGGGGTTGCTGCCGGGAATGGCGAAACGTCCGATCACGGGCGTGCGTCCCGGCGCGAACACGGCCGCTCGCGAGACTTGTGCGCCGTTGCCGTTGCTCTCGAACCAGCCTTCCACACAGAGCCCCTTGGCGTGATTGCGCCGATAGCCCGCATGGATGCCGTAGTTCGACTCGAATGTATTGATGATATGCGGCGCGGTGAGGCGTTCCGGCGTGAGCCAGCCGGCCGTCCATGCAAATGCCGCGCCAGCGCAACCCACCACGGCCGCAATGGCCGCGAGCCGGCATGGCACGCAGATCGGGGCGCGGTTCACGGGCGTGCTCCCGTGCGCGCGTGCCGCAACGCGATCGAAAGCGAAAAGTGTGCGAGTGTGTGCATGATGGATCCAGTCGAGGGCGTGAAGGCCGTTACTGGCGTCAACAATACGTCATTGCGATTTATTCCGTGTGCGAAGTGAAATCGTGCAACGATGCTCGGGCGGGCTGTGATTACAGCGCTGAAAGCGGTGGTCACAATCGATGTGCAAAGGAGAGAGCGATGCTGACTGGCGGCTGTTTATGCGGCAAGGTCCGCTACCAGATCTCAGCTGCGCCGATTGGCAGCACGGTGTGCCATTGCGTGGATTGCCGGCGCGCCTCGGGTGCGCCGTTCGTCGGCTGGGTCAGCGTGCCGTGGAGTGCGTTCCGTCTAGTTGCGGGCGCAACGAAAACGCATGTATCCAGTCCGGGTGTGGAGCGCGCGTTCTGTGCGGACTGCGGCACGCCGCTCACCTACCGCCATGCGGCGTTCGCGGGCGAGATCGACGTGGCGACGGGCACGCTCGATCGTCCCGATGACGCGCCGCCCGAGCATCACACCTGGACCTCGCAAAAGCTGGCGTGGGTGCAACTCGCGGACGGCTTGCCACAATTTCCGCGTGCGCTTCCCGAGCCGTAAGCGGCCGGGAAGCGCGCTTCAACGAGAAGCGATCAACGATGTTCGGTAACGAACTTCGTGACGAGGTAGGCTTCCATCGCTTCGCTGCCGCCTTCCGAGCCGTAACCGGAATCCTTCACGCCGCCAAACGGCGTTTCCGGCAGGGCGAGGCCGTGGTGGTTGATCGACAGCATGCCGGTTTCCACGTCGTCGGAGAGTGCTGCCGAAGTCGCGCTCGAACGCGTGTAGGCATACGCGGCGAGACCGTACGGCAGACGGTTCGCTTCGGCGATCGCGTCCTTGTAGCTCGAGAAACGCGAGATCGGCGCGATCGGGCCGAACGGCTCTTCGTTCATGATGCGCGCCGAAAGCGGCACGTCGGTGAGCACGGTCGGGGCGAAGAAGTAGCCTTCGCGGCCCACGCGTTCGCCGCCCGTCAGCACCTTTGCGCCCTGTTCGCGCGCGTCGGCCACGAGGCGTTCCATTGCCGCGAGGCGGCGGTCGTTCGCGAGCGGGCCCATTTGCACGCCGTCTTCGAGACCGTTGCCGACCTTGATCGCGCGCGTGGTCGCAACGAAGTGCTCGACGAACTCGTCATACGCGGCGTCTTCCACCATGAAGCGCGTGGGCGAGATGCAGACCTGTCCCGCGTTGCGGAACTTCGCGCTCGCGAGCAGCTTGGCGGCGCGTGGAACGTCGGCGTCGGCGAACACGATGGCCGGGGCGTGGCCGCCCAGCTCCATCGTGGCGCGCTTCATGTGCTCGCCGGCCTTCGAGGCGAGCAGCTTGCCCACCGGCGTCGAGCCCGTGAACGAGATTTTGCGGATGGCCGGATGCGCGATCAGGTACGACGACACTTCCGCAGGCACGCCGAACACGAGGTTCAGCACGCCTGCGGGCAGGCCCGCGTCGGCGAACACCTTCACGAGTTCGGCGCAGCTGGCCGGCGTTTCTTCCGGTCCCTTGAGCACGACGGTACAGCCCGAGGCGAGCGCGGCCGACACCTTGCGCACGGCCTGGTTGAGCGGGAAGTTCCACGGCGTGAACGCGGCGACCGGGCCCACCGGCTCGCGCGTGACGATCTGGCGAACGGCGTCCGAGCGCGACGGGATCACGCGGCCATAGGTGCGGCGGCCTTCTTCGGCGAACCAGTCGATCGTGTCGCCGCCCGCGAGCGTTTCGAGCTTCGCTTCGCCAAACGGCTTGCCCTGTTCGCGCGTCATGATCGCGGCGATGTCGTCGGCGCGGTCGCGCAGCAGTTGCGCGGCGCGGCGCATGAGCTTGCTGCGCTCGAGCGGCGAAACCTTGCGCCATTCGCGGAACGCGCGCTCGGCCGCGGTGGCCGCATCGGACAGGTCCTGCTCGCTCGCGAGGCTCAGGCGGCCGATTTCCGCTTCGGTCACGGGGTCGATCACAGCAATCGTCTTCGCGCCGGCGCGCCATGCGCCGTCGATGTAGATCTGGGTGTTGGGATAGGGCTTCACGCTGGAACTCATGATGGGACGATCCTTTTCAACGGTTCAACGACAGGCTCCCGCCGCGCGCACGGCAATGCGCGCAGGCGGGAGCCGGAAAATGCGGAGCGCCCATTGTGCCACTGGATCGCCGATGCTGCAGGGCGTGCAAAAGGAAAGGGCCCATGTCCGGAGACATTGGCCCTTTTTAACCCACACTATGAGAAAAGCGCGTCAGCCCGTCAAAATTCGAGCGTTGCGTTGGCAACGAAGGTGCGCGTGGCCGACGGCATCACGTAATAACCCCACGCCGCGGTCCAGTAGCGGCGGTTGAACAGGTTGTTCACGCCCGCGCGCAGCGTGACGTCCTTGCCGGCCACCTGGGTTTCGTATTTCGCGCTCAGGTCCCACGTCGTATAGGCGGAGACGAACTGCGTGTTCGCGGCATCGACGGCCATATTGCCGACATATTTGCCGCCGAACGCGACCGTGAGCGCGCGCAGGTACGATGGGTTGTACTCCACGCGGCCCGTGAGCGTGAAGCGCGGCGTGGCGTACACGCGCTTGCCTTCCACGCTCGGGTCGTCCACGTCCACGGCCTTTGCGTCGAGCCACATCACGCCGCCCAGCACGCGCCAGTCGTTGGCGACCTGCAGCCAGCCGCTCGCGTCCACGCCGTCGTAGCGCTTCGTGCCGCTCTGCACGAAGATGTTCGCCGTATTGGTGTACTCGTAGCCCTGATCGACGCGGAACAGCGCGAGGTTGGCGCCCCAGTCGCGATGGTCGGCCTTGAAGCCCACTTCGTACTGCTTGCTCTTGAGCGGGCCATAGGTCTGCGGATAGTTGGCATTCGTGTTGCTCGCCGCGCCGCCTTGCTGCAGGCCTTCGACATAGCTCGCGTAGAGCGTCGAATTCGGGTCGAGCTTGAACATGAGCGCGGCCGTTGGCGTAACCGGATTTGCGCTGTAGCTCGACGCCTGCGACTGATCGGGGTTGTAGGTGGTGTCGCGGAACTGCGTATAGCGCAGACCCAGCAGCGCGGAGAGGCGCGAAGTGAGTTGCACGGTGTCGCTCGCGTAGAGCGCGGTTTGCGTGGTGATCTCGTGGCGGTACAGGTTCTCGCCGATATGCACCGCGTCGTTCGTGAGCAGCGTGCTGCCGTAGATATTGCCGACGCCGAGGAAATAGCCGTCGTTCCAGCCTTCGCTGTTGTCGTATTCGTTTTGCTGCGACTGGTAGCTCGCGCCCACCACCACGTCATGCTTGAACGGGCCGGTGTTGAATGTGCCCTGCACGTTGGCATCGACGTTCTGATAGAAGTAACGCGTCAACGCGGCATACAGCGTGTTGTAGTAGTCGCCTTGCGTATTGAAGACGGAGAGCAGGCTGTCCGAGTTGTAGCGGTTTTCCTTGGCAAAGCGGTACTTGATGTTCGCGTGCCAGTTCTCGGAGAAGCGATAGTCGAGCCCCGTGCCGAACGAGGCGATCTCCGTTTCGTACCAGTTTTGCGGCTGCGTGAGCTGGCGCGTGACCTTGCTCGCGTCGGGAATGCCCAGCGGATTGCCGTTCTCGTCGGAGCCGAAGTAGATGCCGAACAGCGTGCCGGTGGTCTTGCGCTTCTGGTAGAACGCGTCGACCGTCCACGTGAGATCCGGCGTGATGCGGTAGTCGAGCGCAAGCGAGGCCACCTGGCGGCGCACGTGACCGTTCGCTTCGGCGGTGTTGCCGTCTTCGTTCACGAGATTGAGGCGATAGCCGAACTGCTTGTCCGGGCCGAAGCGGCCGCCCAGGTCGATCTTCTGGCTGAGCACGCCCGCCGACTGGTAGCCGATCGAAAAGCTGCGGTACGGGTCGTCGGTCGGTCGCTTGAGCACGTAGTTGACGATGCCGCCCGGGTTGGCGAAACCGTACATGAAGCCCGAAAGCCCCTTGAGCATCTCGACTTGCTCGAACTGTTCGAGCGAAAGCTCGGTGTCCCACGAGGGGAAGTTCTGCCCGTCCACCTTCACGCCGTTGAGCATGTCGACCGGCAAGCCGCGAATGCTGAACGCCGAGTTTTCGCCGGTCATGTTGTTGCCGACATCGGTCACGGCCGGGTCGTACTTGAAGAGGTCGTTGGCCGTGGAGGCGAGGCGATCCTTGCCTTCCTCCGTTGTCACCACGTTGGTCGAGAACGGCGTGTCCACCTGCCTGCGATTGCCGAGCGCGCCCGCGCTCACGCGATCGGGCGAGGCCGCCTGGCTGTCGCGCGCGGCGCTGACCTTGACGGTGGGCAGGGCCTGGGTGCTGCCGGTTTGCGTGCTGTCTTGCGTTTCGGCCTGGGCATTTTCCTGCGCCCAGCCAGGCGTGGAAAGCGTGATGAGCGTAACGCCGGCACTGACCAGCAGCGCGGCGCTGAGTTGGGCACGGCGGGCGCGCGGAGCGCATAAACGGAAGCGAACGGTGTCGAGGCGGGAGCAGCGTGCGGCGGCAGGATTATGCATATTCTTCTGATGAATTGGTCGCGACAGATGCGGCGGAAAGGTGGTCTTGATGCGTAACCGCCTTGAAAGCGTCCGGAATATTAATGCAAATGATTCGCATCTACAATAAAAAGCATAAAGCAACCCGTAAGGTTGCAAAATCGCCGCATCTTGAAGCGCCATTCCTTGCGCTTGCCGCACTTTTATGCGTTTCGGGCGGGGCAGCCCTACCGCAACGCCTTGGGCAGACAGGTAAAAAAAACGGCGCCCGAAGGCGCCGCAACAAGGGAAACAGAAAAGAAAACAGCTTGCGCTGGGCTTAGCTCAGCTTGGTGACCGGCGTGACGGCCGCGGGGTCGCTGATGCTCGGCCGGCCGTTCTCGACGTGTCCGGCGAAGCGCCAGGCGAACGTCGCATCGTCGCGGCTCGTGACCGTGAGGTCGTACCAGTGATGGCTCGAAGCGAGGATCCACGGCTCCTCGATGAAGCCGCCCGCCGGCACGACCACGTTGCGCTCGTGTGCGCCGTAGGCGTTGTCGGTCACGTTGAGGTGCGCGACGCTGGTCCCGGCGTTCGTGAACTTGAGGAAGAGGTTGCCGTTGGCCACGTCGTAGTGCGCCGTTACGGCAGGCGCCGGTGCGCGGCCGGACTTGCCCGGGCCCGATTGCGCGGCCGTGCCCGCGAAGCGGCGCACGAAGCCGTTCGGACCATGCACCTCGAACGCGTAGACGCCGTTCGTCGCGCTCAGGTCCCACGTTTCGTCGAGCGCCTTGCCGGCTTCGACCGTATAGCGCCACGGGCCGTCGCTGCGGTTCGTGCCGTACACGTAGAAGTGCGCGCCCTGGCGGCCCGTGTTCGCGAACGTGATCGAAAGCGTGTTGTTCTGCGCGTTGGCCTTCGCGTTCACATGCAGCTCGTAGGGCAGTGCGCGCGCGTAACGCACGCCGGGCTCCTGCGCGTCGATCGGCAGCGGCGTGGCCGGCACCGTGGGCGCCGAGTTGGCCGAGCACTGGTTGTCGGCGAGCGTCATGTAGTTGCTCGTGTCGGGCAGCGTGGGCATCGTGGCGTCGGGCGTGCGGAAGTCGAAGCACGTGGTGAGGTCGCCGCACACCGCGCGGCGCCATGCCGTGATGTTGGGCTCCTGCACGCCGAATCGCGCTTCGATGAAGCGGATCACCGAAGTATGGTCGAACACCTGCGAGCACACGAAGCCGCCCTTGGTCCACGGCGAGACGACCGTCATCGGCACGCGCGGCCCGAGGCCGTAGGGCAGGCCGTCGGCGGTGTACTTGCCGCCGCGCAGCGGGTTGACCACGTTGTGGATCTCGCCTTCCACGCTCACCGTCGACTTGCCCTGCGTGGACGTCGTGGGCGGTTGCGGCGGCACGATATGGTCGAAGAAGCCGTCGTTCTCGTCATACATGATGAAGAGCACGGTCTTGCTCCACACATCGGGGTTCGACGTGAGCGCTTCGATGATCTGCGAGGTGTATTCCGCGCCATAGGCCGGCGTGTACTTCGGGTGCTCCGAGAACGCCGCGGGCGGCAGCAGCCACGAGACCTGCGGCAAATTATTCTGGAGTACGTCGTTTTTCAGGTCGGCGATCGTGCGCACCGTTTGCGCGCGCTGGTAGAGCGCGGAGCCCGGCTGCGCGTTGATGAAGTTCGCGAAGTTCTGCAGGATGTTCGTGCCGTAGTTGCCGTTCAGCGGGTCGCTGCCGTTCGTGCCTTGCTGATAGATCTGCCACGAAATGCCGGCCGCCTGCAGGCGCTCGGGGTAGGTCGTCCACGAAAGCAGCTGGTAGGTGGGCGGCACGTCGCCGTCCACGTAGTCGTTGTTGTCGAGCAGCGGGCCGCCCATCGTGCCGGTCGGATCGACCATGCCGGTCATGAGATACGAGCGGTTCGGGTGCGTCGGGCCAGGCAGCGAGCAGAAGTAGTTGTCGCACACCGTGAACGCATCGGCCAGCGCGTAGTGGAACGGAATGTCCGCGCGCAGGTAATAGCCCATCGTCATGTCGGTCTTGTACTGCGGCCACTGGTTGTACAGACCGTTGTTGATCGCGTACTGCGTGGGGTACCACGAGTGGTCGAGGTCGCCCACGCATTGCGCGCTCGTCTTGAACGTGTCGAGGTGGAACGGCAGCACGGGCTTCGTGGCATCTTCCTTCGAAGGCTGATACCACACCGGCAGGCCGCCCGGCAGCGGAATCGGCAGGCGGTCGTTATAGCCGCGCACGCCGCGCATATGGCCGAAGTAATGGTCGAACGAACGGTTCTCCTGCATGAACACGACGATGTGCTCGACATCGCGGATCGTGCCCGTGCGCGAATTGGCCGGAATGGCCAGCGCATTGCGGATCGATTCGGGAAGAACGGTCATCGCTGCGGCTGCGGCGCCCGACTGCGCGACGGTCTGCAGGAAACGGCGACGGCTGGTTGACGTCATTGTTGTTCACCTTTCTGCTTGAGGTTGGAGTGTCGTGCCCGACGGTGTACTGGCACAGGTGCACACAGGGTGCAGTGCTTCAATGGCTGGACGTTGCTGAACTGCTGGAGTCGCTGCCGTTGCTGGCCTGGGTCTGCGCGCTGTCTCCAGGCGCATAGCTCATGACCGGCGTGACCTGGTCGCTGTCGGCGGCGAGGCTGGCCCGCGCGCCTTGCGCGGGGTCGCTCGCGGTGTTCGCGGCGGGTGCCGCATTCGCGCCGTATGCGGGGATGGCGCTCGGGTTAGCCGAAGCGTTCGTCGATGCATTCGCCGACGTGTTCGCGTCGGGCGTCGGCAACGGCGTGATTCGCGCGCTATTGGCCAATGGCGATGCCGTAGCGGCGCTCTGGCTTTCCGATGCATCCGGCGTCGATGAAGCTGCGGACGAGCCATAGCCCGGGCCGCATGCATCGAGCATGATGGTTGCGAGTACAACGATCGCCACGGTCGACAGGGTCGTCGACACGCGGTTGGGACGGCGTATTCTCATGTGCGCATCCGTTCTGTGGGGATGGGTCGCGCACAGTTTCGCTGTCGATGAAGAAAGAATTGTGAAACACGCGAAAACGTTTGCGAGCGATGAATTTGCTTTGCAAACGTGGCGCGCGAAAATCATTCGCCGCCGATTGGCGGCTAACGAAATGCTTTCACTTTGCGGGGCTGTTTTCGTGAGCGGGACGCAGCACGTCGGTCGCGCGATGCGGCATCTCGACCTGATCGATCAGGAACACTTCGCCGTGCGAGTGTTCCGCGCGCAGCGGCAGGATCGCCTGATAGGCGCTGGAGCGATACCACGCGCGCGCGATTTCGCGGCTCGCGAATTCGATCATGATGAGATCGCCGGAAAACTTGCCCTCGAGCCGCTCCACGCGCCCGCCGTGAATGATGAAGCGGCCGCCGAAAGGGGCGAGCGTGGCGTCGATCTTCTCCAGGTATTCGACAATCTCGGGGCAAGGTTCGACGTCGCGCAGATGGGCAATGGCGTAGGCGGTCATGGCAGGTCTCGTGAGCGTGAAAGGGTGGGCCAACGCTTGCGAGAATAGGGCGCGCAGGGCGGGGAATCGATTACCTGGGAGGTAATGCGGCCGCTGCGGCGGGGTAAAATACATGACCATCCACAGCCCGGATCGAGACGTTTTCGCTTTTCGTCACCGCCGCCATGAACCCGTCACCCGAGAATAAACCCGCGCGCAAGCCGCCGCCCAAGTGGCTGCTGAACACCCTCACGGCGCTCGTGGGCGTGCTCACGCTCGCGCTGGGTATTGGCTGGCTCATCTACAAGTGGGTGGTCGACCTGGAGGTTCCGTACTTCGCCATTCCGCTCGTGATGTGCGTGCCGGTGATCGTCGCCGTGGCGTTCCGCAACATCTGGGATTGAGGCGCGCGAGCGCCTTGCTCGTCCCCCGAATCTCCGAGCCGCGTTTCAAACACGGTTCAAACACGGTTCAAACGCCAAAGCGCTCCGCACACGCCGCGCGCACGCGCTCCACAACGGCGCTCCATGCTTCGTTCATGCGCTGGCGGAACAGGCGCATCGTGCCTGGGTACCACGGCGAATCTTCGCGCTCGTGCATCCAGCGCCAGTCCAGATCGTATTGCGGCAGCAGCACCCAGCACGGCTTGCCGAGCGACGCCGCCAGATGCGCGGTAGAGGTATCCACGCAAATCACGAGATCGAGCTGCGCGATGATCGCCGCCGTATCGACGAAATCGCGCACGTCGCTGCCGAGGTGCAGCAGCGGCAGGCTCGCAGGCGGATTCTGCGCTTCGTCTTCGCCCTGGCCTTTTTGCAGGCTCACGAACTGCGCCCCCGGCAGGTTCCACAGCGGAGCGAGCGCGGCAAGCGATGGCAGCGAGCGATGGGCGTCGTTGAAATGCTTCGGGTTGCCCTTCCAGACAATGCCGATGCGCGGGCCCGGCGCGAGCGTGGCGAGGCGCGCGCCCCAGTGGTCGGCGAGCGCGGGCTCGGGCGTACAGGCAAGCGGCGCGGGGATCGTCTGAAGCGTCGTGCCCAGAAGGTGGGGCACGCTGATCGGGCTCACCCAGCAGTCGAACTGGCCGGCCGCTGCCGCACCGGCTTCATGGTCGAGCACGGCGTCGATGCCTTCCACGCCGCGAAAGAGCCGGTGCAGCGGCGGCTGGCAGGCGAATGCGACGTGCGCCGCGCCCTGCGCCTTGAGCACGCGCGCATAGCGCCCGAACTGCAGCATGTCGCCGAGGCCGTCTTCCTGCCACAGCAGCAGCGACTTGCCAGCGAGCGGTTCGCCCTGCCAGGCCGGGCACCGCAGCAGGCGTTGCGTTGCGTAGTGCACGAAACCGGGCATCGTATAGCGGCATTCGTAGCGCGCGAAGCCTTCCTCGAAGCGCCCCATGCTGATGAGCAGCGTGGCGAGGCGGAATTTCGCGTCGCCGTATTCGGGGTTCGCATCGAGCGCGCGGCGGTAGCCGGCCTCCGCTTCGTCGAGCCGGCCGAATTCCTTGTGCAGGCTCGCGATATTGAAGTGCGCCTCGGCGAAATCGGGCCGCACGGCCACCGCCTCGTTGAGCACGTCGAGTGCTTCGCCGCGCCGCCCGAGCGCCATCAGCACGCAGGCGAGATTGTTATAGGCCTCCACGCGGCCCGGCAGGCGGCGCACCGTCTCGCGATATGCCGCTTCGGCCTCGGGCAGCCGCTCGAGCGTATGCAGCGCGACGCCGAGGTTGTAGTGCGCCTCGGCGTGGTTCGGCGCGAGCGCGAGCACCTGGCGAAAGGCGGCTTCCGCTTCGGGCACGCGCTTGAGGTCGGTGAGCACGCAACCGAGGTTGTTGAGCGCATCGACGAAACCGGGGCGAATCTGCAATGCAAGGCGCGCCGCGAGTTCGGCTTCCGCGAGTTTGCCGGACGCCTTCAGCAGCATCGCGAGATTATTGAGCGCTTCCGGATACTGCGGCTGGATCAGCAGGGCCTGGCGAAAGGCGTCGGCGGCTTCGTCGCCGCGCGCCGCGTCACGCAGTAGTGCGCCCAGCGCGTTGTACGCCTTTGCATGGCGCCCATTCGCGGCGATGGCGGCGCGCAACGCGCTTTCGGCTTCTGTGTGGCGGTCTTGTCCTTGCAGCAGCAGGCCGAGGTTGTAGTGGGCGTCGGCGTGAGCTGGGCGGTGCGCGAGCACGGCGCGAAAGGCGGCTTCCGCTTCGGCGTGGCGGGCCTGGCGCTGCAGCACGACGCCGAGGTTGCTGCGTGCGTCGGCGTCGGCGGGCGTAAGCATCAGCAGCCGTTCATAGAGGGCCTCGGCTTGATCGAGTACGCCAAGCGCCGCAAAGAGCGCGGCGAGACCGCTATATGCCTGCGCGAAGTCTGGCTTTGCTGCGAGGCAGCGCTGCCACAGCGCCTGGGCGCGAGCCGCGTCGCCCGTGCCCATTGCGCTCAAGGCCGCGAGATTGAGCGCCGGCGCGAGCGCCGCGTCGTCGGGCGGCGGGCCGATGTGCGGGTCGAGCAAGGCGAGGGCATCGGCAAAGCGGTGCGTTTCGCACAGCGCATTGGCTTCACGCAGGAGGTCGTCGAGGGCGGGCGCGAGGGGCGTCGTCATGGTCACAGTGGAAATCGTCGGGGCCGGTGTGCGACGCCTGGGCGGCACGAACAATGGGGCAGTGTCGAGCTTACGACAGCTCGGGCTCAGGCAACGGCGCGAACTGAGCGCTTACGTTGCCGTTATTCAGCCGATCAAGCGTGCCGGGCGCGCAAGGCTTGCAGAGCGCTTGCAGGCGGACGCGGGCGTGGGTGCATCGTAAGGCGCGCCGTTTTGCGCGCGCAGGCATATCGATGTGGCGATTTCTTCGTGGCGACAGGCCGCCACGCGCAAGAGAATGAGCCGGGTCCTATTTCTCGCGCGCAACGCCTGTCATCATGAGCCAATCTGCTGGAACACGGCGCGGTCATCTGCGTCTCGGCGCTTTTCTCTATCCCACTGGCCACCATATCGCGGCATGGCGGCATCCGCATGCGAATGCCAACGCGGGCAGCGATTTTCGCCATTACGTCGACCTGGCGCGCATAGCCGAAGCCGCGAAATTCGACCTGGTCTTTCTCGCGGACGGCTCGGGCACACGCGGCGACAACACCGACTTCCTGAGCCGCACCGCGCACAGCTATGTCGCGCAATTCGAGCCAATCACGCTCCTTTCGGCGCTCGCGGCGGTCACGGAGCGCATCGGCCTCGTCGGCACGGCATCCACAACATTCAACGAGCCGTATCACATCGCGCGCAAGTTCGCTTCGCTCGATCACATCAGCGGCGGGCGCGCAGGGTGGAATCTCGTCACGTCGTCGAGCGAGCACGAGGCGCGCAACTTCGGCTTCGACGAGCATCTCGCGCATGCCACGCGCTACGAGCGCGCCGCCGAATTCGCGCACATCGTGGAAGGGCTGTGGGACAGCTGGGACGATGACGCTTTCCTGCACGACAAGGCCGCCGGCCGCTTCTTCGATCCCGCGAAGCGCCATGTGCTCGCGCATCGCGGCGAATTCTTCAAGGTGCGCGGGCCGCTGAACGTGGCGCGCGCGCCGCAGGGGCGGCCCGTGGTCGTGCAGGCGGGTTCTTCCGAGGCAGGCAAGGCGCTCGCCGCGCGTACGGCTGAAGTAATCTTCACCGCGCAGCAGAGGCTGGAAGACGCCGTGGCGTTCTACGCCGACGTAAAAGGCCGCATGGCGCAATACGGACGCGACCCGGGCGATCTGAAGATCATGCCGGGCGTGATGCCGATTGTCGGGCGCACCGAGGCTGAGGCGCGCGAGAAGTTCGAGGCACTGCAGGCGTTGATCGACCCGGCGGTGGGGCTCGCCATGGTGTCCACGTTGACGGGCGGCTTCGATCTATCGGGCTACCCGCTCGACGGCCCGATTCCCGAACTGCCGGAAACCAATGCGAGCAAGAGCCGCCAGGCGCTCACGCTGACGCTTGCGCGCCGCGAAAACCTGACGCTGCGCCAGTTGTACCTGCGTGTTGCAGGCGCGCGCGGGCATTGGCAACTGGTTGGGACACCAGAACAAATTGCCGATGCGCTCGAAGAGCGCTTCGTGAACTACGGCGCGGACGGCTACAACGTCATGCCCGCGCTGCTGCCCGACTCGCTCACCGATTTCGTCGAGCTCGTGTTGCCCGAACTGCGGCGGCGCGGTCTCTTTCGCAGCGAGTACGAGGGGCGCACGCTGCGCGAGCATCTCGGCTTGAAACGGCCCGGCTCGCGACATGTGCGTGAAGAGGCGCTCGAGCCGGGCGTTTGATGCCGTTCGCGACAGTTTGATCGCGCTCATTCAAGGTGGAGTCAATCCGCAGCGCGTGTCGCGGCCAAGGCCGAAATGACCTGTGACCGGCGAGAACGCAACGCGTTGGCAGGCAAGCGCCCGCCGTTCACGGCGGCGCGCTTGCGCGCCATCATCAGGGCACCAGCACCTGGCGCCCGACCACCTTGCCCTGCACGAGCGCTTCGAACGCCTCGTTGATTTCCGTGAGCGGCCGCGTGGTGACCGGCGAGGGCTGCATCTTGCCTTCGCGCATCAACGTGACGAGTTCGCGCAACTCGGGCAGCGTGCCCACGTAGCTGCCTTCGATCTTTAGCGGCCGCATCGGGATGATGGGCAGCGAAAGCGTGAGGTCGCCGCCCATCAGGCCGACGATCACCACGTGGCCGCCGCGCGCGCACGAGTCGAGCGCGAGCTTGACGGTAGGCGTTGCGCCCACGAGGTCGAGCACCGCGCGTGCGCCGCCGCCCGTTGCCGCGACGATCTGCTGCACGGCGTCGTCCGCGCGCGCGTCGATGGCGGCGAGCGCGCCGGCCGCCAGCGCGGCTTCGCGCTTGGCGGGGTCCACGTCCACGACGATCGCGCCTTGCGCGCCCATCGCCTTGAGCACTTCGAGGGCCATCATGCCAAGGCCGCCCGCGCCGATCACGACCACGGGGCCTTCGTGGATACGCGCGCCGAACTTCTTCACCGCCGAATACGTCGTCACGCCCGCGCACGCGAGCGGCGCGGCCTTCGCGGGATCGAGGCCGGCGAGGTCCACGAGATAGCGCGGGTGCGGCACGATCACGTAGTCGGCGAAGCCGCCGTCGCGCAGCACGCCGAGCGACTGCGGCTTCGCACAGATGTTCTCCTCGCCGCGCTTGCAGGCCGCACATTCGCCGCAGCCGATCCACGGATGCACGACGGCCGACGTGCCTGCTGCGAGCGCTTCTACTGCACCTTGCGCATCGGGGCCGAGCGCCACGACTTCGCCGCAGATTTCATGGCTCGGCGTGAGCGGCAGCTTGATGCCGCGGTCGGCGAGCGAGAGCTTCTTGCCGCCGCCCAGGTCGTAATAGCCTTCCCAGATGTGCAGATCGGAGTGGCACAGGCCCGCGGCCTTCACGCGCAACAAGACTTCGGTGCCCTTGGGTTCGGGCACGTCGCGCTCGACCAGTTCGAGCGGCTTGCCGTGATGGATAACGCAGTAACAGCGCATTTGCATCGATGTCTCCGTGAGTGTTGTGTACGACGGTCAGGCACAGCCAGGCGATTGCGATCCCTTCGCATCATAGCGGATGCGTTACATATTCGTCCGACCGTTCTATTTCCCTTTGATTGAGCGGAGACCTGTCATGCGCAATATGCGTGGATCGTTGCATAGCTAACTATATTGAGTTATCCTCTGCGCATGTTCGATCATTGCCTTTACTTCAACACCACGGCGCTCGCGCGGCGCCTCGAGCGCGAATGGGCGGAAGCCTTCGAACGCTTCGAACTCACGCCGCCGCAGGGTTTCATGCTGCGCGCCGTGCTGGAGCGTCCCGGTTCGCTGCAGCGCGAACTGGCCGATCTGCTTTCCATCGCGCGGCCCACGGCCACGCGCGTGCTCGACGGCCTCGAGGCGCGCGGCTATGTGGAGCGCCACCGCACGGAAGGCGACGGCCGCGAAGTGGCGATCGTGCCCACGGCGCAGGCCATGGCGATCCGCGAGCCGCTCAACGCGGCGAGCGCGGCGGTCGCGAGCCGCCTGAAGCGCACGCTCGGCGGCGAGGCATTCGTGGATACGGTGTCGCGCCTGCGCACCGCGCGCGCGACGTTGGGCTGAAAGCACTGGGGCGCGCGTGATGCGCAGCCTTGAAGCAAGGGATTTAAAGAGTAGGGAGTAGCATCATGCGGCGCATCGGCGCTTTCTGTATTTCAACCTGGCTTGCGGCCGCGGTTCTTTTTCTCGGGCGCCATTCGGTGCCGATGATCGCGCTGAGCGGCGTGATCGTGTTCGCCGGCTTCGATCTTTTTCGTCCCGATTCGGGCGACCAGTAGCACAGTGCAGCGAACGCCGCGCGTTGCGCGCGGCGCTCGCGTCCTTCACATCACATCTCTTCGGCCCACGACAGGTTTTCGCGCGCGAGCAGCGCCGACGACGCCGCCGGCCCGAACGTGCCCGCCGTGTAGGTGCGCGGGCGATCGTTCAGTTCCTTCCAGCCGTTGAGAATCGGCTCGACCCACGTCCATGCGGCTTCCAGTTCGTCGCGGCGCATGAAGTGCGTGAGACGGCCGCGGATCACGTCGATCAGCAAACGCTCGTACGCTTCTGCGCGGCGCTCGGGAATGGCCTGCTGCAGGTCGAGATTCAGGCTCACTGGCAGCATGTTCATGCCGCTGCCCGGTTCCTTCGCGAGCATCTGCAACTGGATCGACTCTTCCGGCTGAAGCTGGATCACGAGACGGTTGCCATAGTTGCGCGGGCCGCTCGGGAAGATCGAGAACGGCAGGTCCGCGAATTCGATCACGATTTCCGACTGGCGCTTCTGCAAGCGCTTGCCCGTGCGCAGGAAGAACGGCACGTTGGCCCAGCGCCAGTTGTTGATGTGCGCGCGCAGCGCGACGAACGTTTCCGCCTTGCTGTCGGCCGGCACGTTGTCTTCTTCCAGATAGCCCTTCACCGGCTGGCCGTCCACGGCGCCCGCCGCGTACTGGCCGCGCACGGTGTCGCGCGCGATGTCGGCAAGCGACATGGGGCGCAGCGAGCGCAGCACCTTGAGCTTTTCGTCGCGCACGGCGTCCGGGTCGAGCGAGACGGGCGGCTCCATCGCCACGATGCACAGCAGCTGCAGCAAGTGGTTCTGCACCATGTCGCGCAGCGCGCCCGTGTGATCGTAGAAGCCCGCGCGGCTGCCCACGCCCACGGTTTCCGCCACGGTGATCTGCACGCTGCGGATGTACGGCGCCTGCCACAGCGGCCCGAAGATCGGATTGCCAAAGCGCAGCACCATCAGGTTCTGCACCGTTTCCTTGCCCAGATAGTGGTCGATCCGGTAGATCTGCGACTCGGCGAAGTGCCGGCCCACCGACTCGTTGATCTCCTGCGCCGAGGCGAGATCGTGGCCGAGCGGCTTTTCGAGCACCACGCGCGAACTGCCGTCGATCAGACCGGCCGCCGTGAGGTTGTCGCAAATCGTCGTGAACAGTTCGGGCGACGTGGAGAGATAGAACACGCGCAGCGCATGCTCGCGCGACGCCGCCTTCAGGTTCCCGTAAGAGGCGGCATCGTTCACGTCGATGATCACGTACTGGAACAGGTTCAGATAGCGGTCCCACGCTTGCGCGTCGAATGCTTTCGCGTCGATGAACGGACGCGACTGCTCTTCCATGAACTTGCGATAGTCGTCGATCGTCCAGTTCTTGCGGCCCACGGCGATGATGCGCGTTTCCGGCGGCAGGTTGCCGTGCAGGTGCGCCATGTAGAGCGCGGGCAGCAGTTTGCGCGCGGCCAGGTCGCCTCCGCCGCCGAAAATAATCATGTCGACGGGCTGTTCGGGCAAGGCTTGGGCAGGCTGATTCGTCATGGCAGGTCGGAGGTGACGCGCGCTCGGGTAACGATGTCGGGCACGACCGTTAGACGGCTAGCGCGCGGTTGCAGAACCCGCACCCGTCGCAAGAGCGGGCGCGGCGAAAACGCTAATGGTGCATGGTTTCGCGCGAGTTTGCACGCGTGGCGCGAGCGCGGTGTTGCGCGACACCGCTTCGGTAATAAACCGACCGGCCGTTCATGCATGCATCGCGCGGCATTCAGCTGATCATTAGCCGAGCCCCGGCACCGCCACGCCGAAGGTCGCGAGCACCAACGCCACATTGAGCGCGAGCACCGTGAGCGCGCCCGCCACGGCTGCCACGGCCGTGAGCGCGCGATTACGATGGGGTCCCATCACGTCGCGCCGGCACGTGAGCCACACGAGCGCGGCCATCGGGAACGGCAGCGCGAGGCTCAGCACGACCTGGCTCATGACGAGCGCCTCCGTGGCGTTCACGCCGAGCGCCACCACGACGAAGCTCGGCACCATCGTCACCGCGCGGCGCAGCCAGAGCGGGATGCGGAAATTCACGAAGCCTTGCATGATCATCTGTCCCGCGAGCGTACCGACCACGGAACTCGAAATGCCCGAGGCGATCAGCGAGACGAGGAAGATGCTGGCGGCCGCCGCGCCCAGCAGCGGGGCGAGCGTGCGGTAGGCGGTCTCGATTTCGGCGACATCGGCATAGCCCTGGTGGAACGCACCGGAGGCCATCACCACCATCGCCATGTTGATGAGCCCGGCCACCGAAAGCGCGGCCACGACCTCGACGTTGGAAAACTTTACGAGCCGCTTGCGCTCGGCGTCGTTGCGCGCGAGCACGCGCGCCTGGGTGAGCCCCGAGTGCAGAAAAAGCGCGTGCGGCATGACCGTTGCGCCGATGATGCCCACCGCGATTGTTACGGCTTGCGCGTCGGGCAGGCGTGGCGTGGCGAGGTGGCGCAAGAGGCTCGGCCACTCGACCGGCGCGATGAATAGCTCCAGAACATAACAAATGCCGATCACGCCCACGAGCGCGCCGATCAGGAGTTCGAGGGGCCGGAATCCCGCGCGCTGCAGGAACAGGAGCGCGTAGGTGACGACGGCCGTCACCGCCATGCCCGCGAGCAGCGGCAGATGAAACAGCAGCGCAAGGCCGATCGCGCCGCCGAGGAACTCGGCGAGATCGGTGGCCATGGCGGCGATCTCGCTCACGATCCACATGAACCACACGAGCGGCGCGGGCAAGTTGTCGCGGCAGAGTTCGGCGAGATTGCGCCCCGTGGCGATGCCAAGTTTCGCGGAAAGCCCCTGAAACAGCATGGCGATCACGTTGGCGAGCAGCACGACCCACAGCAGCGCGTAGCCGTAGCGCGCACCGGCCTGGATATTGGTCGCGATATTGCCGGGATCGATATAGGCGACGGAGATGACCACGGCCGGACCCGCGAGCGGCAGCAGAAGGGCGACGCCGCGGCGGCGTCCTTCGAGCGCTTCGCGCACCGCGGCGGCCGTGCTGCGGGTGAGGCCGTCGGGCGCGCGCAAGCCGGTGTCCGCGTTATTCGCGCGGTCGTCGCGGGCGCGATGATCCATGCAACTTCTCGCACGAGAAAGAGTCTGTTAGCGCATCCCAATGCCATGACCCTTGCACGGAGCAGACGCGAATGCGCCCGCAAATGCGGCAAATGTGTTGCAAAGGCGTCATCGGAATCGGGCCCTCATGCGTTAAGCAGGCAATCCGCGCGCCTGCCTTGGCACTATCTCAGCACAAACCGGCGCAGCGCGCCTTCGCTGCTCTCTTTCCCTTACGAAATGCCTGAATTCCCGATCTTTTCGAATGCACCGGCTCACATGAAAAAAACGCTCGCTTCCGCGCTGCTGATGAGCGGCCTCGCATGGGGCGCGCTCGCCCACGCCGACGACAAGGTCATCGTGCTCGACTCGGGCGAGGCGAAGCTTTCGCTCATCGACGAGGCGAGCCGCACCGTGGTCGGCACCGAACCCACGGGCAAGGAACCGCATCACCTGATGATCACGCCCGATGGCAAGTCGCTCATCGTCGCCGATTCGGTGTCGAACGACCTGCTGTTTCTCGACCCGCATACGGGGCAGGTACAGCGCCGCCTGGAAGGCATTGAAGATCCGTATCAGCTCGGCTTCTCGCCCGACCGCAAATGGTTCGTGACCGCGGGCCTGCGGCTCGACCGCGTGGACGTCTATCACTACGACGGCCAGAACCTCACGATCGCCAAGCGCATTCCGCTCGCGAAAACGCCGAGCCACATCACGTTCGCCTCCGACAACAAAACGGCGTTCGTCACGCTGCAGGACACGGGTGAAGTGGCCGCGATCGATCTGCCGACGCAAACGGTGCTCTGGAAGCTGCACGTGGGCAACACGCCTGCGGGCCTTTGGATGACGCCCGGCGACAAGTATCTGCTCGTCGGCATGACGGGCGAGGACAACGTGGCCGTGGTGGACTGGCACAACCGCACGGTCGTGAAAAAGATCCAGACCGGCCGCGGCGCGCATAACTTCCGCAATCTGGACGATGGCAAACATATCGCCGTGTCGAATCGCGTAGAGAGCACGATCAGCATTCTCGACTACACGACGCTCACCAAAGTGGCCGACATCACGGGCCTGCGCCCCGGTCCCGACGACATGGAGCTTTCGGCGGACAAGCGTTACCTTTGGGTGACGTTCCGCTTCGCGAAGCACGTAGGCGTGATCGACCTGACCACGCGCAAGCTGATCGACACGATCGCGGTGGGCCGCTCGCCGCACGGCATCTACTTCGCGAACAGCGCGCCGTTCTACGCGCCGAACCCGGACTGATTAGGGAGTCTCGATGCTCGACACGCTGCTTTCGCAGGCCGACAACCTCGTTTCGTGGCTGCAGACGCTCGTTTACGTGGACGTGGTGCAGCCGATCTTCTACAAGATCGGCCTGATGGGCTATGACGAGGACACCTACGACGCGCTCTACTGGGTGATCGTGGGCGTGCTGCAGATCTGTGCCTCGTATGTGCTGCTGCGCCCGCTCGAAGCGCTGCGTCCCGCGGAAAACTGGGGTGATCGCAAGGCGTTGCGCGCCGACGTCTGGTACACGTGGATCGCGAAGCTCGGCATTCTGAACATCGCCTTCTTCTTCTTGCTCACGCCCGTGTTCAATCACTGGCAGAGCCTGATGGCGATCCACAACGTGCCGAACATCGAAGTGGACAGCCTCTGGCCCGGCGTGACCGACAAGCCGCTCGTGTCGTTCCTGATTTATCTCGTCGTGCTCGACTTCGCGGGCTACTGGTATCACCGCTGGCAGCATCGCTTCGGCGTGTGGTGGGAACTGCATGCCGTGCATCACAGCCAGCAGCAGATGTCGCTGTGGTGCGACGATCGCAATCATTTCCTCGACGACATCGTGCAGGCCGCGTTCTTCGCGGGCATCTCGCTCTTTATCGGCGTGCCGCCCGCGCAGTTCGTCGTGCTCGTGGCCGTGAGCAACTTCATGCAAAGCGTGCAGCACGTGAATGCGCGGCTCGACCTTGGCTGGCTGCTCGAGCGCATTGTGGTGAGCCCGGCGTTTCATCGGCGTCATCACGCGATCGGCTACGGCCACGAAGGCACGCGCTACGGCTGCAACTTCGGCGTGCTGTTTCCGTGGTGGGACATGCTGTTCCGCACGGCGTCGTGGAACAAGCAGCACGAGCCCACCGGCATTCGCGACCAGTTGCCCGTGCCGCAGGGCCGGGGCGCGAACTATGGCGAAGGGCTGCTCGCGCAGCAGTGGTTTGCGCTCGTGCGCATCGCGCGGCGCCTTGCGGGCAAGGGCTATCCGATGGGAGATGCGGCGCGCTGACGGGAAGCGCGCAGTGTCATGGCCCTCATGCGAGGCGGTCTTCGGGCCGCCTCGTTTCGTTTCAGGATGACGTTTCGGGATGCCGCTGGCGCGCCGGATGCGATAATCGCGCATTCATCCCCCACACATGCATGATGCGCGCGTCAAAGGCGCAGTTGGAGAACATCTTGAGCCGTATCGACAATCCGCAGCACGACCAGGAAGTCGGCGTGGCCGACGCCACCCAGGACACGACCCGCATCGACGACACGCGCATCGGCGCCGTGCGTCCGCTCATTTCGCCCGCGCTGCTGCTCGACGAGCTGCCGGTGCCGCAGGACACGCAAAACCTCGTCGAAACGAGCCGCGGCGAGATCGCCGAGGTGCTCGCGCAGCGTGACGACCGGCTCGTGGTGGTGGTGGGCCCCTGCTCGATTCACGACCACGACCAGGCCATCGAATACGCGAAGCTCCTGAAGGCGAAGGCCGACACGCTCAAGGACGAACTGCTGATCGTCATGCGCGTGTACTTCGAGAAGCCGCGTACCACGGTGGGCTGGAAGGGCTATATCAACGACCCTCGTCTCGATGGCAGCTTCCGCATCAACGAGGGCTTGCGCGCGGCGCGCCAGCTGCTGCTCGACATCAACGCGCTCGGCCTGCCCACGGCCACGGAATTCCTCGATCTGCTGAGCCCGCAATTCATCGCCGACCTCGTGGCGTGGGGCGCGATCGGCGCGCGTACGACCGAAAGCCAGAGCCACCGGCAGCTGGCTTCGGGCCTCTCATGCCCGATCGGCTTCAAGAACGGCACCGACGGCGGCGTGCAGGTGGCGAGCGACGCCATCGTCGCGGCGCGCGCGAGCCACGCGTTCATGGGCATGACGAAGATGGGCATGGCCGCGATTTTCGAAACGCGCGGCAACGACGACTGCCATGTGATCCTGCGCGGCGGCAAGAGCGGGCCGAACTACGACGCGGCTTCCGTGGCGGCGTGCTGCGCATCGCTTGCGAAGGCGGGGCTGCGCGAGCAGGTCATGATCGACTGCTCGCACGCGAATTCGAACAAGGCGCATCAGCGTCAGATCGACGTGGCGCGCGATATCGGCGAGCAACTGGCGGGTGGCGACAAGCGCATTATCGGCGTGATGATCGAGAGCCATCTCGAAGAGGGCCGCCAGGACCAGAAGCCGGGCGTGCCGCTCAAGCGCGGCGTGTCGATTACCGATGCGTGCATCAGCTGGGCGCAAACGGCGCCGGTGCTCGATGGGCTGGCGCAGGCGGTGCGGGAGCGGCGCAAGGCGGGGTGAGGGCGCTAACGCCCCTAGCGCCCCTTGCGCGCCCCTTTCTTCGCCGCCGTCGCCCGCGGCGGCTCCTTCACCGGCGCCGCAACGCCCACACTCGCATTCAACTGCTCGAGCCACGAAAGCGCATCGGCATAGGCGAGAAACTGCTGCAGATAGCCCGGCGACACCTCGCGCATGAGCGAGAGCGCGCGATGCACGAGGCTGCTCGAATTGAGCGGCCCGGCGTTTCTGGGCACCTGGTCCAGCGACTGCCGCAACTGCTTTTCGGAGCGCACGCGCGACCACGTTTGCCGGAAGTATTCGACCAGCTCCGGGTCCGGCTCGTGCCGCACTCGCGTTGCCGGTTGTGCGGGCTCCGCGCGCGCGAGCGAATCGACGAGGCGGCCCAGTTCGCTCCTCGCCGTCTCGTCGCGGAGCGTGTGCGTGATTTTCGAGTCCTCGCGCGCGAGGTCGTCGGCAAAGGCGTCCAGCAGTTGCGCGAGCCGCGCGTCGATGAGCCGCCGCGCGTCGCCCGCATGCGCGGCGGCGCGCCGCTCCAGCGCCTCGATCAAATGAAAGCGCACCGGGTCGAGCTGGTCCGCGCCGCGGGCGCGCCAGGCGTCGAGCAGGGCGCGTGCGTCAGGGGCCGACTGCGGGCCCATGTCATTGACCATGCTTGCTCTCGCCGACGGTCGGCCGCGGCACCGGCGCAATCTCCACGCGGCGGTTCTTTGCGCGGCCGGTCTCGTCGGTGTTGGCGCTCACCGGCTGCTCGGAGCCGAACGCGGCCGCGAACACCGACGACGCGGGAACCCCTTCGTCGATGAACGCGCGCGTGACCGTCAGCGCGCGTTCGGCCGAAAGCTCCCAGTTATCCGCGAAGCGGCGGTTGCCGGCGTGCACTTGCTGGTCGTCGGCGAAACCGCTCACCATCAGGATTTCATCGCGAGTCTTCAAGTACGCCGCGAGCGGACCGGCAAGGCTCTTGAGCAGATCGCGGCCCTGCGGCGTCAACTGGTCCGAGTTCAGCGCGAACAGCACGCTGCCGCTAATGCCGATGCGGCCGTTCACGAGCGTCACGCGCCCCGCCGCGAGCGGGCCCGCGAGCGCTTCTTCGAGCGTCTTGCGGCGCTCGGTTTCGGCCTTGCGTTGTTTCACCTCGTTCGCGAGCCGGCTCGACAGTTCGAGCTGCATGCCGACCACGCCGACGAGGATCAGCAGGAACGCGCCCAGCAGCACCGACATCAGGTCGGCGAACGCGGGCCAGACCGGCGCGGCAGGGGCCGCGCCGCCGTCGATTTCGTCGTTCATGCCGCATCCGCTCCGGCGGTCGCGCGCTGGCTGGCGAGCTGCTGCAGGTTCTCGACGATCTGCTTCTGCGACAGCATGCTCAGGTCGATGACCTCACGCGCTTGCGCCACGTAGTAGGCGAGCTGGTCGTCGCTGCGCGCGAGCGACTTGTCGAGCGCGGCCTCGATGCGCTCCAGATGCGCCACGAGCTTGTCGTTCGATTCGCCGAACACGGTCACGGCCGCGCCGAACGCGTCGCCGAGGCTCGCCACTTCGACGGCGCTGCCGCTCACCTGCGCGGCAATCGCGCCCAGCTTGCCGCTTTCGGCTTCGACGTTCGCGCTGAACTGGCCGCCCACGCGTTCGAGCAGATCCGACGACGTGGAGACGAGCGCGTCGATTGCCGAGCGCTGCTCGGTGGAAGCGCGGTTCACGGCGTCGAGCAGCGTTTCGAGCGTGGCGAGCAGGCGATTGCGTTCGTCGAGCATCGCGGTGTCGCGGACCATGCTGTCCGAGAGCTTCTGGCGCAGCTCGGCGATGACTTCAGCCGCTGCTTGCGGGGCGGCCGACGCGGCCTGCACGAGGCTGCCGATTTCGGCGATCGTGCTGGCGTTATGGGCCTGCGACTGCGTGGTGATGTCGCTGGCGGTCTGGGCGAGCGTTTCGCAGATGTCCTGCTGGCGCTGCGCGGTGGCCGCGCTCGTGGTTTCCCATTGCTCGCGCAATGCGGCGGACATCGTGGCCAGCGAGGCAGTCCATGCGGCGAGACGTTGCTCGTCGCGCGAGGAGATCTCCGTGTGCAGGTTCGCGGCGGCCTTCGGCGCTTCAGCCGCGGCTTGTACCAGGCGATCGATCTCGGCGATCGTATTCGTTGCGTGGCGTTGCGACTGCGCGGCGATCTCGTTCGCGTGTTGCGCGAGCGTCGCGCAGACTTCCTGCTGGCGTTGCGCAGTGGTTGCGCTCGTTGCTTCCCACTCCTGGCGCAATCCGGCCGCCATCGTCGCGAGCGACGCCGTCCATGCTTCGACGCGTTGCTCGTCGCGCGCCGAAATTTCCGCATGCAGGTTCGCGGCAGCCTTCGGTGCTTCCGAAGCGGCATCGACGAGACGATCGATCTCGGCAATCGTCTTGCTCGCGTGCTGCTGCGATTGCGCGGCGATCTCGTTCGCGGTTTGCGCGAGCGCCGCGCAGATTTCCTGCTGACGCTGCGCCGAAAGCGCGCTAGCCGCTTCCCACTCCGCGCGCAGCCCGGCGGCCATCGTCGCGAGCGACGCCGTCCACGTTTCGATGCGTTGCTCGTCGCGCGCCGAAATTTCCGCATGCAGGTTCGCGGCAGCCTTCGGCGCCTCCGAAGCGGCATCGACGAGACGGTCGATTTCGGCAATCGTCTTGCTCGCGTGCTGCTGAGACTGTGCGGCGATGTCGTTCGCGGTTTGTGCGAGCGTCGCGCAGATTTCCTGCTGACGTTGCGCCGAAACGGCGCTCGTCGCTTCCCACTGCGTACGCAGTTCGGCACTCATGGTCGCGAGCGCTTCGGCCCAGCTTGCGAGCCGCGCTTCGTCGCGCGCGCCAAGCTTCGTCTGCAGGTCCACATGGGATGCATCGACCGCACGCAGCAGCGAGGCCGAATGCTGTTCGAACGTGGCCGCCGCCGTGGCGAGCGCCTGCTGGTTGCCTGCGGCGAGTTTTTCGCCGGTGCGCTCCTGCTGCTCGAGCGCCGCCTGCCAGGCCTGTGACATCGTTCCCGAAGCGCTTTCGAAGCGCGTCGAGACGCCATCGAGCAGCCCGGCGGCACGTTGCTCGAAGCTTGCGTTGAAGCGCTCCAGCGCGCCGCCCAGGTCGGCGGCCAGCGCCTCGTTGGTCTGGCGGTGTTGCGCGAGCGCGCGGTTCCAGATCTCGGCGACGTTTGCCGTCGACGCCTCGAAGCCGCTTGCGAGCCCTTCGAGCTGCTGCTGCACCGCCAGCGTGAGCGCACCCTGCATCGACGCCGATTCGCGCGCGAGGCCCGCCATGGTCGCTTCCACCACCGGCTGCAGCGCCGCGCCCGCGGCACGCGCGCTTTCGGCGGCGCTCGACTTGAGCGACTGGCCCACGGAAGCCGCGAGGCGGCTCCAGGCGGCTTCGGCGTTCGCGGCGAAGGCCTGTTGGGTGGCGATCTGCTGTTCGTGCTGCGCGGCGCCCTGGCGCTCGATCAGCGTCATCAGCGCGCCGAGCTTGTCGACCAGCGCGGGCATGGCGTCGGCCTGGCGCTGCAGCAGCTTGAACGAGGCTTCGCGCTGATGGGCCGGCGAGAAGGCGCGCAGCGTCGTCGCGATCTTCGCGTCGAGCTGCTGCGCGGCCGCGATGCGCTCGCGGCGGCACAGCGCGGAGAGCAGGCCGAGCATGGCGGAGGTGGCCACACCCGCGATGGAGGTGCCGAACGCGAAGCCGAGGCCGTTCACCGGCGCGGCGAGCGAGGCGCGGATCGCATCGAGGTCGGTGGCGCTTTCCAGCGCCGCGCCCGTGCCCTTGAGCGTCACGACCATGCCGAGCAGCGTGCCGAGCATGCCGAGCAGCACCAGCAGGCCCGTGAGGTACGGCGCGAGCGCCGGGCCCGGCAGGGCCGCGCGCTCGCCTTCGACACGCGCGCGCACCGCGTTGCGCAGGCCCGGATGCACCGTGTCGAGCCAGCCGGCCAGGCGCGCGGGCGGCGCGTTCAACTGCGCGAGCGCCTGGACGAGCGTGGTCGTGGCCTGCTGAAAGCGATAAAGCTCCCAGGCGCCCGCGACATAGCACGCACCGATCAGCAGCGTGACGGCGCTCGCAAGCGGGTTGGTGAGCGCGTAGCCGGCGCCGATCCAGCACACGGCGGCGAGACCCACGACGAAGACAACAGGTTCAATGCGAATTCGGGACATAGCGCGGGACATAGCGTTTGGGTTAGCTGGTGCGAAGGGCGGCAAGCAGCCCTTCCACCGGTTGAAACCGAATCTCAAGTTCGGCGAGCAACACGCTCTGCATATCTTTGCGAAAGCCGGCGAGCCACGCGTGCGGCGCGGCGCTTTCCGCGTCGGTTTGCGCAGCGGCCGCCGCCGCGCGCTGCCGCTCGAAATGCGCGCCGAGCAGCGCTGGCACGCCGGCGAGCAGGCTGCGCTCGCGCGCGCCGAGCGCCTGTTCCATGACGGCATCCACGGTCGCAAGGCGCGCGAGCGCAGGCGCGCGGGCGGCCAGCGCGGCGCGCAAACGGGCGCGCAGCGTGGCGATGTCAGTCTCCATCGCCTGCTGCAGGGCCAGGTAGCGCTGGCGGAAATCCGCGAAATTGGGTTCCACATCGGCTGGCGGGCTGGCGGCCTGCGTGCGGCGACCATCGCGCCGCGCGGGCGCGCCTTCGCCAGCAATGGCCTTTCTCAGCGCCGCGCGCACGCGCTCGCTCTGGCTTTGTTCGGCGCTGACGCCGACGCGCGTTGCTGGCGCACCGCCCGGCGTTTGAACGCTCAGCGCCGTCGAAAGCGCGATAGCGTCCGTCCAGCCGAGCCACTGGCTCAGCTGGTCCGAGATCGATTGCCGGGATTCGGGCACCTCGGCTTCGCCGAAGCGCGCAAGTAAGCGAACGAGCGTCGGGCCGCTCAACGCGAGGCGTTGCGGGGCTAGCACTTTTCCACCTGGGCAAAAAACCCGCTAGTTTACACGCCCGCGAGGAGGCGGCCGGCATCGGCGGTTTGCCGGGCGCCTGAACGGCGCCGCCGCGAGCGGTGAAAGCGCGGCTCTCGTGGGCGCGAGGCCACGCCGCGCGGGGGCTTCAGGCCTTGGCGCTCTCGTCCAGAATTTGCTGGATGGCTTGCTCGAAGGTCTCGACGGGCTGGCCGCCGCTGATCAGATACTGCTGGTTGAAGATGATCCCCGGCACCGACTGGATGCCCGCCGCCTGGTATTCGTGCTCTTCGGCGCGCACCTCGTCGGCGAACTGGCCGCTTTCCAGGACTTCGCGCGCGCGCTCCGCGTCGAGCCCCACGGACTGCGCCGCCGCGAGGAGCACCGCGTGGTCGCTCGTGTCCTTGCCCTCGCCGTGATACGCACGCAACAGCGCGAGCTTGAGCGGCAGCTGCTTGCCTTCCATGCCGGCCCAGTGCAGCAGGCGATGTGCGTCGAACGTGTTGTAGATGCGCTCGCGCGGCCCGAACGAGAAGCCGACGCTCGCGCCGCGCTCACGGATCATGGCTTGCGTCTCGGCAATCTGTTCGGGCGTGCGGCCGTACTTCTTGCCGAGATACTCGACCACGGATTCCCCGCCCGGGCCCATTTGCGGATTCAGTTCGAACGGATGCACGACGATCTGCGCATCGACGGTGTCGCGCAGACGCTCGAGCGCGAGATTCAGCGACGAGAGGCCGATCGCGCACCACGGGCACGCGATGTCGGAGACGAAATCGATTTTGAGCGTTTGTTTCATGGCTTTCCTGATCCGGTTGAGCGCGGAGTCACTGGGGCGCAGTGCATGGCGGGTGCGCAAACGGCGTGCGCACCCGGCGCGGATGATTCGTCAGCGTGTACGGGGGCTTATTCGTCCATCATGCGGGCTTTGACCTTCTTGCCCTTGACCTTGCCCGCGTTGAGCTTGCGCAGCGCGTCGCGCGCGATGCTGCGCTCCACGGCCACGTAGGTCGAAAAATCGGTCACGTTGATCTTGCCGATCTGCGCGCCGCTGAAGCCCGCTTCGCCGGTGAGCGCGCCCAGCACGTCGCCGGGACGGATCTTTTCCTTGCGCCCGCCGAGGATCTGCAGCGTTTCCATCGGCGGCAACAGCGGCTCGTTGCTGGCGGGCTTGAGTTCCGCGAGGGGGCTCCACTCGACTTCGCGCTTGAGCGCCTGCTCAATGCCGCCCACGCGGCCCATTTCGTCCATGCTCGCGAGGCTGAGCGCCCAGCCGTCCTGGTCGGCGCGGCCCGTGCGACCGATGCGGTGCACGTACACCTCGGGGTCGGGCGTCACGTCCACGTTGATCACGGCTTCGAGCTGCGCGATGTCGAGGCCGCGCGCGGCCACGTCGGTGGCCACGAGCACCGAGCAGCTGCGGTTGGCGAACTGGATCAGCACCTGGTCGCGCTCGCGCTGGTCGAGCTCGCCGTGCAGCGCGAGCGCGTGAAAGCCCTGCGCGCGCAGCACGTCGAGCAGGTCGCGGCATTGCTGCTTCGTGTTGCAGAACGCAAGCGTGCTCACGGGCCGGTAGTGATTGAGCAGCATGCCCACGGCGTGCAGGCGCTCGTCTTCCGTGACTTCGTAAAAGCGCTGGCGGATCTTGCTGTCGTCGTGATGTTCTTCGAGCTTGACTTCCTTCGGATTGCGAAGGAACTGCTGGCTCAGCTTCGTAATGCCTTCGGGGTAGGTCGCCGAAAAGAGCAGCGTTTGACGCTCCTTCGGGCATTGGCGTGCCACCGTGGCGATGTCGTCGAAGAAGCCCATGTCGAGCATGCGGTCGGCTTCGTCGAGCACGAGCGTATTGAGCGCGCCGAGCGCGAGGTTGCCGCGCTCCAGATGGTCCATGATGCGGCCAGGCGTGCCCACGACGATGTGCGCGCCATGTTCGAGGCTCGCCGCCTGCGGACGCATGGGCGTGCCGCCGCACAGCGTGAGCACCTTGATGTTTTCTTCGGCGCGCGCG
Organism: Paraburkholderia sp. J10-1; assembly: GCF_905220165.1. Taxonomy (NCBI): domain Bacteria; kingdom Pseudomonadati; phylum Pseudomonadota; class Betaproteobacteria; order Burkholderiales; family Burkholderiaceae; genus Paraburkholderia; species Paraburkholderia sp. J10-1. Next base: position 1,021,642 of record NZ_CAJMYW010000002.1, read on the forward strand.
AGGCGGCGGATCTCCTGCGTGACCTGGTCGGCCAGCTCGCGCGTGGGGCAGAGGATCATGGCCTGCACGTCCTGGCGGCGCGCGTCGAGACGCGAGAGCAGCGCGAGCGAGAAGGCGGCCGTCTTGCCGCTGCCGGTCTTGGCCTGGGCGATCAGGTCGTGGCCCGCGAAAGCGATGGGCAGGCTCGCGGCCTGGATCGGCGTCATGTCGACGTAGCCGAGGCGCGTGAGGTTGGCGAGCGTGGCGGGCGCGAGTGGCAGCTCGCTAAAGGGCGTTGCAGTGGCTTTGTTTGTCATGACGGGGTCTCGCGCCGGACGGGTGAGGGCGACGCGGCCGTTCGGTAGAAGTGGCGTCGATGCGGGTGGTGCGCGCGCAATGCGCGCGAGCGTTCCGGGATTTTAACGGATGCGCGCGCTCGCGCCCGCGCGCGTGCCGCGCGAGGGGAATGACGGGCGCCATAGAGGAGGCCGAAAACGTCTCGTTTGATAATCGCGATTTCACGCAATAATAATCGCCGCATATGGAAATAATGCACGCGCGCGATATGACTGGTATTGTCGTGATAAAGTTCAACTCATCAAGGAAATTTTAATCGCCTGAAATACCCGGCAATTAAGCCGATTTCCACAATAATCGAATTCCAGTACCGATCCGGGCGTCGCGTGATTGCCACACGGCCTATTCAGGCTGATCGGTGCATTACTCCGTATTTCCCATTTACAACAGGCACTTACGGAATTTTCTTTCGATATTTCCAGATTTAGCAAATATCTGTTACAGCGTTTGCCAAGGCGATTTAAAGCCTTTGACACGTAGACTTCGCCCGGGATTGCCGGTGTGGCTCCAATACCCGGAGCCGCTTCAGCGCGGTCTGAATGTCATAAGGAAAGTCATGAAGAATACTTTGATTATCGCGGGCGTCCTCGGCGCTTTCGCAGCCTCCGCTCACGCACAAAGCAGCGTTACTCTCTACGGCGCACTGGATGCGGGTATCGTCTATGCGAACAATGCAGGCGGCCACGCCGCATGGAACCAGGGTAGCGGCACCGTTGGCGACACGTACTTCGGCCTGAAGGGCAGCGAAGACCTGGGCGGCGGTCTGCACGCGATCTTCACGTTGGAAAACGGCTTCAACCTGAACAACGGCAAGGACACCGAGAGCGGCACGATGTTCAACCGTCAGGCGTTCGTCGGTCTGCAGAGCGACCGCTTCGGTACGCTGACGCTCGGCCGCCAGTACGACTCGATGGTCGACTACCTCGCTCCGCTGTCGGAAACCGGCTCGGGCTACGGCAACAACCTCGCCGCTCACCCGTTCGACAACGACAACCTCGACCACTCGTTCTCGATCAAGAACGCGGTTAAGTACCAGAGCGTCAACTACCAGGGCTTCAAGTTCGGCGGCATGTACGGCTTCAGCAATGACGCCGGCCAGTTCGCGAACAACCGCGCATGGAGCGCGGGCGCATCGTACGGCAACGGCCCGCTGAACTTCGCGGCTGCCTACCTGCAGATGAACAACTCGCCGACGAACACGAACGCCAACGGCGCGAATTCGGCTTCGAACGGCAACAACTTCAATCTGTCGGCACAAACGCAACGCACGTTCGGCGCAGGCGTGAACTACAACTACGGCCCGGCAACGGTCGGCTTCGTGTGGACGCACACGCAGTACGAAAACCTGATCGCTGGCGGCCAGGGCGGCAACACGTTCTCGATCCCGTCGGGCACGAACCTGCACATGGACAACTTCGAGCTGAACGGCGCCTACGCGCTCACGCCGGCTCTCGCCCTGAACGCGTCGTACACGTTCACGGACGGCAAGGTCACGGGTTCGAACGGTTCGGGCGATCCGAAGTGGCACACGGTTTCGCTGACGGCTGACTACTCGCTCTCGAAGCGCACCGACGTGTACGCTGGCGCCGTGTACCAGCACGCTTCGGGCAGCCTCGGCGACGCCGGCGCGAACGTTGCAATGATCAACACGCTGTCGCCGTCGACCTCGCAGAACCAGGTCGCCGCAACGGTGGGTCTGCGTCACCGCTTCTAAGCATCACTGGCTCGCTCCCTCGTGGAGCGACGAAGCGCGAGCACCCGATCGGCCGGTCGGGGCCCGCGCTTCACGCGGGCCATACCCTTGGCCCGCTGCTTCATCCGCTTTCTACCTGAAGCACGACCGGTTCACGGTGCGTGGCGCGCTCATAAGGCGCGCCACGGCTGTGAACCGGTTTTCTTTTGTGGCTCAGGATTTCACAGCCGCTGGTGCGACGCTTGCCGCAGGCGCGGCTACGTCATTCGGCACGTCTTCCGTCGCTCCCCGCACCCGCGAAACCCATAGCACCGCCACGCATGTGAGCGCCGCCGCGATCCAGCCGTTCTGCCCAAAGCCGATGATCGCGCCGTGCGCGCCATTCGTGAGCCACTGGCCGCCCAGCCACGCGCCGATGCCCGTGCCGAGCGCCTGCACCGCGCTGTTGGCGCTCAGGAACGCGCCGCGCCGCGCGGGCTCGGGAATGGTGGTGAGCAGCGCCTGCATCGGCACCATGCGGCCCGACATCGAGATCATGAAGAGCGCGAAGAACGCCACGAGCGCGAAGAAGGGCAACGTGGGCAGATGCGTGACGAACAGCACCGGCGCGAGCGAGACGAGCGCCATCACGCGAAACACGCGGCGCTTGCCGTAGCGGTCCGCGAGACGGCCCACCGCGCGCGAGGTCATGAACGTCGCGGCGCCGCCCGCCATGTAGAGCCACGAGAGCTGCTGCGGCGCGACGCCATGATTGCCGACGAGCATCGGCGCGATGAACGGGATCACGAGCATGTGCCCGGCCATCATCGTGAAGGTGAGCGCAAAGGCCTTCAGATGGCGCGGCAACGTGAGCAGCTGCCAGAGATTCGGCAGCACTTGCGCGAGCGGCGTGCGCTGGCCGAGATGCTCGGTGAGCGAAGGCACGACGCGCGAGCCCGCGAGCCAGATCGCCACGGAGAGCGCGACGAGCAGCAGGAACGGCGCGCTCCAGCCGTAATGCGCGCCGAGCAGCACGCCGGCCGGCACGCCCGCAATGGCCGCAATGGAGAACGCCGTCATGATGATGCCCGTGGCCGCGCCGCGCCGCGCGGCGGGAATCACGTCGCTCACGATCGCCATCACGATCGAGCCGAGTATGCCGCCGGTGAGGCCCGCGAACGCGCGCGCTGCGAGCAGCAGATGAAAGTTCGTGGCGAGCGCACAGGCGAGATTGGAGAGCGCGAAGAGGGCATAGGCCACTTGCAGCAGACGGCGGCGATCGAAACGGTCGATATAGGTCGCCGCAAGGAGTCCTGATAGACCCGAGCAGAGCGAATACGCGGAAACGGCCGTTGCGAACGCCGCCGGCGTGATCGCGAACGCATGCATGATCTGCGGGCCGAGCGGCATCATCACCATGAAATCCATGATGACCGTGAACTGCGTGAGCGCCAGCAGCCAGAGCAGCGTGCGTTCGCGTAGCGGTGTGAGAGTAGTGGTCATGTATTGGCTTGGAGCCTGAAAGTAAAAAGGCGCGGCAGGGTTGCCGCGCCAGCAGGATCGATCAGTCGTCGATCGTTTCGTGGGCCGCCTGCGCGCCGCGCCGCCAGTAGGCGGAGGCGCGGATGCGCTTCTTGTCGACGCCACGCTCGTTGCACAGATGCGCGCGCACCGCACGGATTTCCGAGGCTTCGCCAGCGGCCCAGACGTAACCCTCGCCGGGCGGCAGCCACACTTCGGCTACGCCGTCCAGGAGCGGGTGCTCCGACTCGCTTTCGTCGCGATAGCACCAGATGGCGTACAGGTCGGCTTCGGTGGGCAGCTCGATGCGGGCTGCGCGGTTCGCCACTTCGACGACTACGGCCACACGCGCGCCGGGCGGCAGTTCGGTGAGGCGCCGCTGGATCGCGGGCAGCGCCGTTTCGTCGCCGATCAGCAGGTGCCAGTCGAAGCCCGTGGGAATCACCATGGAGCCGCGCGGGCCGCCCACGCCGAGATACTGGCCGGGCTGCGCCTGTGCCGCCCATGCGGTGGCCGGGCCGGCTTCGTGCAGTGCGAATTCCAGATCGAGCTCGTTACTTTGCGCATCGAAGCGGCGCGGCGTGTAGTCGCGCATGGCGGGACGCTCGACGCCATCGGGGTAGGCGACGCCGTCAGGACCCAAAGTTGGCACTACTGGCTTTTCTTCGCCAGCGGCGGGGAAGAACACCTTGACGTGATCGTCGAACGACGCCGAGACGAAGTCGCTCAGGTCGCCCGTGAGTGTCACGCGCACGAGCGCGGGCGAGAGCGCGGTGACGCGCGCCACGCGCAACAGTCGGAACTTCAGCGGGTGACGTACACGGACGACTTCGAGTTGGGACGGGTTCTGCATGTATGGCTCCGATGTTGGGGTGGTGCGGCGTGGCCGCCGCGTGGCGCGTGACGAATCGATGTGGCGTGTCAAACGCCTTCGCCCTCGCTGCCGTTTTCAATTTCCTGGGTGGCGCGCGCAAGAATCGCGGCGATGCGGCGCTGCTCTTCCGGCGCGACGTCGGTGCGGCGCAGCAGTGCGTGCTTGAGCGCGCGGCGTGCTTCGATCAGTTCGCGCACCCAGCCGCTGCCTTCGGCGGGATCTTCGCCGGCCATCGCGCGGCGCATGACTTCCATCTTGCGGCCGAAGTGCGTGAGCTTCGCGAGGATCAGGTCTGCGCGTTCGCGGTTGGTTTCGAGGTACGTGCGGCCTTCGGGCGAAAGCTCGTAGCGCTTGCGGTTGCCCTCCAGCGTCACGCTCACGTAGCCCAGTTCTTCCAGATACGTGAGGGCCGGATAGACCATGCCGGGGCTCGGGCTGTAGAAGCCGTTCGAACGCGCGTCGAGCGCCTTGATGAGCTCGTAGCCGTGGCTCGGGCGCTCGGCGAGCAGCACGAGCAGCATGAGCTGCAGGTCTTCGGAGCTGAACTTGCGGCCACGGCCGAAACCGTCGCCGTCGCCGAAACCGCCGAAACCGCGGCCGAAACCTTCGCCGAAGCGGTCGCCAAAGTCGCCGGGACCTTCGCCGCCGCGATGGCGGCCCATGGCGTGACGCAGCGCGTGAAGCGCCTGCATGGCCGGGTGACGGCCGCCGAAGAAAGCGCGCGGATCGCGCGCGGCGTGGCCGTGCCGGCCGGTATGACCAAACTGCAGATGGTGGCGCATAGGGCCTCCTTATCGCTAGGGTGTCTTAAAACATGTCTTAAGATATATATCTTAAGAGTGTTTGTCAAAGAGAATATTTGGGGGGCGGAGCGTGCGACGCAGTCTGCGGCGACCCCGCGGATGCAGGTCAGAAGAGCATGGGGCCAGATTACCGGAGGCGCGGTCCACGGGTAGCGAATCCCAGGTACCTTGATTCGGCCGCCCGCTCAACGTCTTCGCCGAGCGTACTTGCCAGTGGCGTGGATGGCGCAAACGGGTCCGAGTGACGGGCGTTGGGGGCGGTAGCGTGAGACGGAACGCCAGCGCCTTTCGGAGCACGCTGCCAGGCGTTCGGGGCGGCGATAAGGCCGGTTAGCGCAATGGCGTATCTGCTCATCGTGCGCGCGCTTCCTGTGTCAGCCGGATCCAGTTGGCGCGAAAACCAGAAAGGGCGACGCGGTGTTGCGCGCCGGGCAAAGCGCGCAAAGGACGGTTTTGGGGAAATGTGTGTGTGATGGTTTCCTGCGACGCGGAGGGCGCTTGTCGACCCGAAGCCGTCGTTCGCTGTCTTGCAGAACGAAGGTCCCCTTGCGGCGCGGAAGTGCCATTCGCATAACCACCGCAGGCAGGAACCCCCTTTCAGTTGTGGGAAAGCGCCGTCGGTGCCAGCGGCGACTACTCACCACCAGGATCTCTTGGGATAGATCGCACCGAAGCCGTTTGTTAGAGTCGGTAATTTCGCGAGTCGTCCCAGTTGCCCGGTGATCACGCCGGGACTGTATGCTCCACGGTTGATCTCTTGAGCGAAACCGTTTCCATTGAGCGGTGACGAGCAGAAAGGTCACCTGCCGGGCATTTGACTTCGCATTCCTGGTTTCACCGCCAATAAGGGACAATCTTTGAAACGTCTCAGCCATGTGCTCATCGTGGCGTTGCTACGCACGCTTTCCATCCTTCCTTACAAATTTGTCGCCAGGCTCGGAATGGTTGTCGGCACTGCGTTGTACGCGCTTCCGAGTCGCCGCAAGCATATTGTCCTGGTGAACTTGCGTCTTTGCTTCCCAGAGAAGACCAGCCGCGAACATCAGAAACTCGCCAGAGCTCACTTCCGCCATGTTGTTCGTAGCTATCTTGAGCGAGGCATCCAGTGGTTTGGCAGTGCGCAGTCGATCCGGGATATCGTCCAGATCGAAAGCAAAATTGATCTCGATGACGATGCAGCCCCGCCCACCATCTTCATGGGTTTTCATTTTGTGGGCATTGAGGTGGGCTGCATGCTCTACTCGACGCACCTCCCCGTCGCCTCTCTGTATACGCGTATGTCAAGCACAACCCTGTGTGACCTGGCCAAGCGGCAACGCGGGAGATTCGGTGCGGAAATGATCGAGCGTGCGACCAGTGCAAGAAAGATCGTGGCATTGCTGCGTTCCGGCAAACCAGTCATGCTCGCGGCGGATATGGACCAAGGCGTTGACAACTCTGTATTTGTCCCATTCTTCGGCGTTCCCGCCTGCACGCTCACAGCCGTTTCGCGTATCGCGAGACTGGCGCGCGCGCGGGTTGTTCCCTTCGTGACCGAGGTGCTCCCGAATTATCAAGGGTATAAGCTGACAATTTTCGAGCCGCTCGCGGAGTTCCCATCGGGGAGCGATATGGTCGACGCGCGTCGCATGAATGCGTTCCTTGAGGAACAGGTCGTTAAGTTTCCCGAGCAGTATTACTGGGTGCACCGACGTTTCAAGCATCGACCACCAGGTATGGCATCGGTATATTGAACAGTTCACTGGGGCATTGAGCCTGTAGGCCGCGTTTGCCAGCGGCACCGCGTTGTGTTCGACCTTTGCGTATGCAGGCTGTGAAGCAGAAAGTGTCGGCGAGCAATGGCGAATAGATAACGCTTTCGACCGACGGTCTCTGACCAGGGACCGACGCCCCGCCGTGTCTCGATACCGCGAGAGCGGGCGCGCGGACCTCGAACGCCCGTTGACGCGGGCAGAACGGACATTTGACTGTCCATCTAAATGTGCCGACGAAAGGCTGGAGATGGTCGTTCTTTGACCCACGGCGTGCGCCAGATCGGCCGCCACCAGGCGAGTCTATGCGGTGGCATAAGCCGACCCTAACCAGCCAGTCCCTATGGCCGGAAGCGCCGACCCGGAGAGCGATCAGGTACGTTTCGCCAGATAGGCATCAACTAACTCGACCAGTCGTTCTCGCCCGAAGCTCCCATCATGCCCAGCGTGGACTACTTGCACGGGCAGTTCACGCAAGCGTTTCATCGTTCGCACATAAGTCGGAATATCAGCGCCGCTTATCTCATCCAGTAGCGGGCCATCGTAGATCGCATCGCCTGAGAACAGAGTGCCAGTAGCCGCTTCCCACAGGCCAATGCTGCCCGGTGAGTGGCCGGGCAGATGCAGAACTTCAAAATTCCGGTTGCCGAGATCAACGACGTTCCCGTCCTTGACGATTTCCGTGACCGTCGCGGCCCGCACGCGATAGTCAGACATCGAGTAATCAGCGTCGGGAAGGGCCGTGATCAAATCACCGTCGAACGAATACCCGGCTTCGCGATACCGGCGAATGGCTTTGTCGCCTAATACCGACGCCAGAAGGGTGCCTGACTCGCGCGGCGAGCGCAGATTCTCTGCCTCCAATTCGTGAACCAGTGTGTGGTCGAACTCGTGATGTCCGCCGACATGATCCGAGTGTGTATGCGTCGCAACGGCGGTTACGTTGTTCTGCAGCAGATGCTTTGCCGCATCGCGTAGGCTAGCGATACCCATCCCTGTGTCGATCATCAGGTCTCGGTCGCGGCCGCGCACATGCCAGATATTGCAGCGCATCAGCGGCACAACGTGGGGTTCCCAAAACAGGGTGATGTCATCGCTGATGCGTTTGAGTTCAAACCACCGCTGGGCAATTGGTAACCTGGTCATGTAGGGGCACTCACGAGTATGAGTTGTTACTTTGACACACTTCGCATCGCACCTCGAGATGTCTCCCGATAGGACCTGGAGGCGCACAACCTTGTCTGCGGGAACGTTCTCAATGTCGTTCGTCCTGACAGCGTACAGGTATCTAACTTTGGGTACTTGCGTATACAATGGTACGCACCCAGTCGGGTCCGCAGTCAACAGGCCGAAGGTGAGTCCTTGAGCGAAAAATCCAATTCATCGTTACGCGAGATCGAGCCGCCGGCGGATGCCGGTCAGGGCTCGCTTGCTCAATATGTCTATACCCGGCTTCGCCAGGAAATTCGCAACCGCGAACTCGGTTCGGGCACCCGGCTGCGGGAAACCGATATTGCCGAGCGTCTGGCCGTGAGTCGGACCCCCGTCCGCGAGGCGCTCAAGCGGCTCGAGTCGGAAGGCATGGTGCGTTTCGCGCCGCCACGGGGCTATGTCGTCGAGCAGCTTTCGGAACGGCAGGTCATGGAGCTTTACGCGATGCGCAAGGTCATGGTTGGCGCGGCTGCCCGCTTCGCGGCCGAGCAGGCTTCGCCGATCGAAGTGCTCTCGATGAACCAGGTCATTGCGCAACTGGAGCGCACGAAAGTGCCGGAGGAAGTAGCAGCGTTGAACCGGCGTCTGCATGAAATCATCGTGGCCGCCGCGCATAACGAGTATTTGTCGAAGGCCGCGAGTGTGCTCGGCGACGCGCTCGCGCTGCTCGGCACGACCACCTATTCGCAGCCGGGCCGCATCAAGAGCGGACTCGCGGAGAACAAGCTGATTGTTGCATGCATCGCGCGGCACGACGCGGACGGCGCGGAAAAGGCCGCGCAGGCGCACGTCGCCGCCGCGACCGAACTGCGCCTGCAGATGCTTTTCGGCCCGGAGGGCGGCCAGTCGGGCAGTTAGGATTCGGAACCGCTCGGCCGCCGTGCCGAGCGTTTCGTCCGGCGTTCCAGCGAGCGCGGGGTGGATCGTTTCGAGCTTGCGCCCCGTCCTGCGCGCACCGAATGCGAGCGTGACGGCTGCGACCGCGAGCCACGCCCCGGCGATATACGCGAATACCCACACATAGCCGAAGCGCGTGAAGATCGCCGCAACGATGAACGCGTTGCCGACATTGGCGAGCGGTCCAACGCCATACGCGAAGCCCGCTCCCGTGTTGCGGATATCGGTGGGATATTGCTCCGGCGTATATGCGTAGCACAGCGAAACGAAAGTCTGCGTGAGCATGCCGACGCAAAATCCGAACGGCACGATGGCCCTATGCGCCCTTGCGTGCCGGCGTGCGATCAGGGCACCCAGGCGGTTTCGTCGGAACCGTCGCCGGGCGTCGTGCTCAGTGCGAGCGGTGCGCTCGCCGCGTCGGCGCCCGGCAGCGTGCGCCTCGCCATGAGCGTGCCGAGCAGGGCGATGTCGCTCGCTTCGTCGATGGCTTCGAGGCGTTCGTAGAGCGCGAGCGCTTCGGACGCGCCGATGGTTGCGATGCAACGCGCGACGAAGGCGTCGCAGCGGTCATGGTGTGCGGGCGGCGCGGCGCTCGATGGGCCATGGCGCGGCTCGCCGAAGGCGTCGGCGGCCCGCGTCAATGCGTCGGTCAACGTGTCGGTCAGCGGGCCGTGCGGTGTTGGCCCGGCTGTCTCGCCTTGCTCCGCAAGCGCGACCGTATGGAGCGCCACGCGCGCGCACCGACCGGCGCGCAAGGGAGCTTTGAGTGCTTCGTCGGGCGCTGCGGCTGCGAAGTCGGCTTCATCCATCATCATTGCGCCAGGAGCGAGCGCGAGCGCTGCCGCCGTCGTCGAGGAGTCGAAGCGAAGCAGATGGCTTGCGGCGGCGACCGTCGCAAGCGTCGTGGCGAGCGTGGGCGCGAGGTTCGGCGCAGCGCTTGCAAGCCCCTGGGCGGCCGCTTCGCCCGCAAGCCACGCGGCATGGAACCGCTCGCCGGAGAGCCTGCGTGCGCCGGCCAGCGCGAACAGCGCGGCGAAGCGCGCGGCGTGCGCTTCGCCGTTGTCCGTGCTCGCGCCCTGCTGTCCGGCGGCTGCCGCCGCGCCGTTCGCGAGCGCGGCGTCGAGCGCCGTTGTGCGGCGCGCGGTGCCCGCAACGAGGCATGGCCCATCCTCGGCCAGCGCGCCTGGCGTATGCGCGAGCCGCTGCGCTGCCGGGCTGCCCGCGCCGCTCATCAACGCGCCGACGGTCTCGATGATGGCGTCGCGCGTCGCGGCCCGGGCGTGCGGTGTGGCCTTGCGCGCGTCGAAGGCCGCGATGCGCCGGGCCAGCGGCAGCGCGGCGGCAATGAGTGCGTGTTCGGTCATCGGTTTGCCCTCGCTGTGCGCGTTCACGAGCGCGCCGACGTGCGGCCGGCAATGCGCCCGAACGTTGCGCCCGAAACGAGCCCGGTTCCCGCCGGGTAGTTGTCGTAGAAGAGGCCGCCGACCATCTCGCCGCAGGCGGTGAGCCCCTCGATGGGCCGCCAGTCCGTGCCGATCACGCGGGCCTCTTCGTCGATCTTCAGGCCGCCGAACGTGAAAGTGATGCCGCCCGTGGCCGAGTACGCGTAGAACGGCGCCTTGTCGAGCTTGAGCGCCCAGTTGGTCTTGTCGGGGCTCAGGCCGTGCGTGGCGAGTCCGTCCTTGCCAGTGGGGTCGAAGCCGTCCGAGGCGTCGTGCGCGGCGGCGTTATAGGCTTGCACGGTGCGCAGCGCCTGCGCCTTGTCATCGATGTCGAGCTGGGCGATCAGCGCCTCCAGCGTGTCCGCCTTGAGCGGCTCGCTCGTCGCGTAGCGCGGTTCCAGCAGATGCACGGTCTGCGAGTCGAACAGCTGATAGACCTTCGCGCCGGGCTCCGCAAGAATCGCGCGGCCGTACTTCGCGTAGGTGAACATCGCGCCGTCCTCGCCTTCGTCCACAAAGCGCAGGCCCTTGCGGTTGATCATCACACCATAGAGGTAGCTCAGGCGATTGCTGCGGTCGGTCATTTCGCGCGGCGCGAAGTTGCCCCAGTCGGCGCTGATCGGCGTGGCGTGGCAGCCGCTCCACTGGCCCCACGGCATCGCGCCGATCTCCATTGCCATGCGCAAGCCATCACCCTGGTTGTGCGGCGTGCCGCGCACCTTCGCCCCACCCACGAGCGGGCCGATATGCTGCGTGCGCATCTGCACGTTCGCCTCGAAGCCGCCGCAGCCGAGGATCACCGAGCGGCTGTTGAGCGTGCGGATGCCTTCGTCGTCGCGCACGCGCACGCCGCACACGCGGCCGCTCGCGTCCTGCAGCAGCGCCGTGACGGCCGCGCCGTAACGCACCTCGATGTCGAGTCGCTCGGCCGCCGCGAACCAGCCGCGCGACAGGCCCACGCCCTCGTGCTCGGCGCGCACCACGAGCCCGCGCGCCCAGATGATCTGATTGCCCTTGCGCACGCCGGTGAGGCTCACGGCCGGCTCCATGCGGATCTGGCCGGTTTTGTGCATCCAGAACACGGTGTCTTTCGAATTGTCGACGAGCACGCGCGAGAGCACAGGGTCGGTCTGGCCGCTCGTCACGCGCATGAGGTCGCCGTGAAAGTCGCTGCGCGTGTAAGGATTAATGCCCGCGTAAAAGTCCTCGAACTCCTTTTCCACGCCCGGCAGGAGCGGGCCGATCTCGCGCGGGTCGTCGAAGGCGAAGCGCAGCACGCCGCCGCTCCAGTGCGTGTTGCCGCCGCGCATGCCGCGCGGCGCCTTTTCCAGCACGACAACGCGTTGGGCGCCGTTTTCGCGCGCCGATACGGCGGCGGCCAGTGCGGCGTTGCCTGCGCCTACCACGATCACGTCATAGTCGGTCATTCCGGGGCTCCTCTCGGTGGGGACGTTTGCTGGCGTTTCGATGTCGGTCCGAATGATGGCCTGCGCGTTTCGCCCGGCTTGGCGCCGTAATCGTTTCGCGCGCAACCAAACGCTTTTCTCGCGCTTTCCGCGTACTTCGCTGACGACACGCAGACCGCCTGATTGTCCGAATCAGAATACGACTGTATACACAAGTACTCCAGTAAGTACATTCCCTGGCTACATGACGGGTCGCGGAAAGGACTAGGCTTTCGCCATCTCGTCGGCCATGGCGAGCGTGCGCAGTGACGATTCGTTGTGTGTGCCACGGTTCGCGCGCCGGTATGTCTGCGGGTAAGCCTGCTGCGCCGGAAGCCTTGCACCGATCCGGCCACCGCCGCCACGCACGCAAGGCCGTGCGCTGCGGCAAATGAATCAGAATCACAAGAACGTGCCTCGGCAAGCGGCGTGTGTCCGTTGGCCCGAGCCTTTGTGCAGAGCCAGGAGACATGAGCATGGCAACCCCGAGCGGCCCCTTGTCGATTCCCGTCAGCCGCGCAACCGCGATTTCGGAGCAGGCCACTTACCGCAAGGTGGCGTGGCGCCTCACGCCGCTGTTGCTGCTGTGCTATGTGGTCGCCTACCTCGACCGCGTGAACGTGGGCTTCGCCAAGCTGCAGATGGCCGCCGACCTGCAGCTGTCGGACGCCGTCTATGGCTTCGGCGCGGGCGTGTTCTTTCTCGGCTATTTCCTCTTCGAGGTGCCGAGCAATCTGATCCTGCATCGCGTCGGCGCGCGGGTATGGATCGCGCGCATCATGATCACGTGGGGCGTGGTCTCGGCGCTGACGATGTTCGTGCGCACGCCGGGCATGTTCTTCGTGATGCGCTTCTTGCTCGGCGTGGCCGAAGCGGGCTTCTTTCCCGGTGTGATCCTGTATTTGACGTATTGGTATCCGTCGAGCCGGCGCGGCATGACGACGGCGTGGCTCGTCACCGGCGTGGCGCTCTCCGGGCTGATCGGCGGCCCGCTTTCGGGCTGGCTGCTCAAGACGCTCGACGGCGTGAACCAGTGGCACGGCTGGCAGTGGCTCTTTCTGGTGGAGGGGCTGCCTTCCGTCCTTGTCGGCTTCGTTGTGCTGGCGAAGCTCGACGAGCGCATCGAAACGGCCCGCTGGCTCAGCGACGACGAAAAGTCGCTCCTGCTCGCCAATCTGCGCGCGGACGCCCAGGCGAAACCCGTTGTCTGCCTGCGTGCGCTCTTTGCGAATCCGCGCGTATGGCTCATCTCGCTCATCCACTTCCTGTTCGTGATGGGGCTCTACGGCGTGGGCTTCTGGCTGCCCACCATCATCAAGAGCACCGGCGTGGCCGATCCGCTGACGATCGGTCTGCTCTCGGCGATTCCGTTCGGCGCGGCCGTGATCGCGATGCTGGCGGCGGCGAGGCACGCCGACCACCGCCGCGAGCGCCGCAAGCACGTCGCGGCTTCGGCGTTGGCGGGCGCGCTCGGGCTTCTGCTCGCCGTGCTCTGGGCGAACCACACAGCGCTCGCCATGTGTGCACTGACGCTCGCGGCGGCCGGTATCGCATTCATCAACGCAATCGGCAATCTCGCGGGTTTTCTCGGGCCATACGCGGTGGGCTGGCTCAAGGAGGCGACGCATAGCAGCGCGCCGGCCATGTATCTGCTCGCGGCATGCATGGCGCTCGGCGCGCTGCTCGCGCTCGCGTTGCCGGCGCGGCTCGTGGACCGTTAGCGCGCCGCGCAAACCGCACAACCACCCGGCGCGCGCGACGCGCGGCCAGATCAAGGAGGCGATGTGGATATCAGGAAGTGTCGGCTGTATATCGGCGGTCAGCGTGTCGAGGCGCACAGCGCTCGCGTGCTGCCGAGCGTGAATCCCTATACCGGCGAAGTGTGGGCCGAGATTCCCGAGGCGGACGAAGCGGACGTCGCGCGCGCGGTGGCGGCCGCGACGCGTGCGTTTCACGACGGCTGGCGGCAGACTTCGGGCGTGGCGCGCGCGGCGCTCATGCTCAAGCTCGCCGCGCTGATCGAAGCCAATGCGGACCGCATGTCGGCAATCGAGAGCGCCGACAATGGCAAGATCGTCCGCGAGACGCGCCCGCAAATGCTGTGGGTGGGACGCCAGTTGCGCTATTTCGCGGGCTATGCCGACAAGCTGTTCGGCCAGCATGTTCCGCTCGATCAGGCCGATACGCTCGACTTCGTTTCGCTCGAACCGTATGGCGTGGTGGGCCTCATCACGGCCTGGAACTCGCCGCTCTCGCTGCTCGCGAACAAGCTCGCGCCCGCGCTCGCCGCGGGTAACTGCGTGGTGGTGAAGCCGTCCGAGCACGCCTCGGTGTCGACGCTCGAATTCGCCTCGCTGGTCGAGGAGGCGGGATTTCCACCGGGTGTATTCAACGTGGTGACCGGTGGCGCCGAAACCGGGCGCGCGCTCGTGAACGATCCCGGCATCGCGCTCGTGAGCTTCACGGGTAGCGCCAACGTGGGCCGCGAGATCGCGGCGGCGGCGGGGCGGCGCCTTGTTCCCGTGAAGCTGGAACTGGGCGGCAAGTCGCCCAACATCATTTTCGACGACGCCGATCTCGACAAGGCCGTGGTGGGCGCGCTCGCCGGCATCTTCGGCGCGACCGGGCAAACCTGCGTGGCGGGCTCGCGCCTCTTCGTGCAGCGCGGCGTGTATGCCGAGGTGGTCGAGCGTCTCGCCGCACGCGCGCGGGCCATCCGCATGGGCGACCCGTGCGATGCGGCCACCGAAATGGGCACCGTGGCCAACGAGCCGCAGTTCCGCCGCATCCTCGCCGCCATCGAGGCGGCGAAGGCCGCGGGCGCGCGCCTCGTCACGGGCGGCGCGCGCGCGCAAGGCGCGGCGCTCGGCAAGGGCTTCTTCATCGAACCGACCATCTTCGCCGATGTCGACAACGCCAGCGAACTCGCCCAGGAAGAGATCTTCGGCCCCGTGCTCGCGATCATTGCGTTCGACACCGAAGCCGAGGCGATCAAACTCGCCAACGACTCGCGCTATGGCCTCGCGGCCGGCATCTGGTCGCAGGACATTTCGCGTGCGATGCGTGTGTCGAAGGCGCTGAACTGCGGCACCGTGTGGGTCAACACCTATCGCGCACTCGCGGCCCAGGCACCGTTCGGCGGCATGAAGGAATCGGGCATCGGCCGCGAGCGCGGCGAAGCGGGGCTGCGCGAATACCTGACCACGAAGAACGTGATGATCGATTACTCGAGCGCCGTGCGCGACCCGTTCGCGATCCGCACGTGAGCGCGCGGCCAGAACGCATGACAGGAGAAGCAGGCATATGAACGCGATTACCCGTATCGGATTCATCGGGCTTGGCGTGATGGGCGGCCCCATGTGCGCGAATCTCGCGCGCAAGTCGGCGCTGCCGGTTCACGCATTCGACATGTCGAAGGAGGCGCTCGCCGAAGCCGTCGCGAACGGCGTCACCGCGGAGGCTTCGCCGACGGCAGTGGCGCGCGCCGCCGACATCGTGTTTCTCTCGCTGCCCTCGATCGATCAGGTCGAGAGCGTGTGCGCCGAACTCGCGAGCGCAGGCGAGCGCCTGCGAACCATCGTGGACATGAGCACGAGCGATGTCGCACGCACGCGCGCGCTGGCGCAGAAGCTCGGCGAGCGCGGCATCACGCTGATCGACGCACCGGTGGCCCGCACGCGCGAGGCCGCCGTAAAAGGCACGCTGATGATTTCGGTGGGCGCGACCGAGGCCGACTTCGCGGCCGTGCAGCCGCTGCTCGCGCTGATGGGCTCGGACGTGCTGCATTGCGGGCCGGTCGGCAACGGCCAGACGATCAAGATCCTCAACAACATGCTGGTGTTCATGACCGTCAACGCGCTTTCGGAAATCATCACGCTCGGCCGGCGCGCGGGCTTCGACGGCGAGACGCTTTTCAGCCTGCTCTCGAAGGGTTCCGCGGACAGCTTCGTGCTGCGCAATCACGGCATGAAGTCGCTCGTGCCGGACAGCTTTCCCGAGAAGGTGTTCCCGCTCGTCTACGCGATCAAGGACGCGGGGCTCGCGCTCAATCTCGCGGCGGAGGCGGGGTTCGAGCCGCATATCGCGAACTACACGTATGACCTCATGTGCCGTGCGCGCGACGCGGGCTTCGGCCAGAACTATCACCCGGCGATCGTGCAGCTCGTGGACGGGCGCGTCGGCTCGCCCGCGCCACAGCGGCACGTGAGCGAGCCGGACTGAGACAGCTTTGCGCCACGCGCCGCTTTCGCGGCGGCGCAGTGCAGCGCGCACACTGACTCTCGTTGTATCGCCGACATCAAGGAGACGGGCAATGACAATGGCCTCACAGGAAGCCGCGATCATTTCGAAGATTCGCCGGCATATCGTGCCGCTCCTGATGCTGTGCTATTTCGCGGCGTACCTCGACCGCGTGAACCTCAGCTTCGCGGCGCTCTCGATGAACGAGGAACTGGGCTTCACGCCCGCCGTGTTCGGCGCCGGGGCAGGCATTTTCTTTTTGGGCTACGTACTGTTCGAGGTGCCAAGCAATCTGGCGCTGCGCCGCTTCGGCGCGCGCCGATGGTTCGCGCGCATCATGCTCACGTGGGGCGTACTTTCGCTGATGTTCGCCTTCGTGCGCACGACGCCGCAATTCATGGGCTTGCGCTTCCTGCTGGGCGTGGCCGAAGCCGGCTTCTTTCCCGGCGTGATGTTCTTTCTCACGCAGTGGTTTCCCGCCACGCACCGCGCACGCATGATCGGCGCGTTCGCCGTGGCGATTCCGGCCTCGGCGGGCATCGGCGCGCCGCTTTCCGGCCTGCTGCTGAACCTGCACGGCGCGGGCGGCCTGAGCGGCTGGCAGTGGCTTTTCATCATCGAGGCAGTGCCTTCGCTCGTGCTCGGCGTCGTGCTGCTGCGCACGCTGGCCGACTCGCCGAGCGAGGCCGCCTGGCTCGACGACGAGGAGCGCCGCTGGCTCAGCACGCGCCTCGCCGATGAGCGCCGCGCGCTGCCGCCCGGCGACGGTCATGCGGGCGCGTGGCGCGCGCTGTGCAATCCGCGCGTGTGGGCGCTCGGTTTCGTGTATTGCGGGATCGTCGCGGCCAACTACGGCGTGACCTTCTTCCTGCCGCAGATCGTGCGCGCTTTCGGCGCGTCGTTCACGGCGGTGGGCTTCATGTCGGCGTTGCCGTTCGTCGCGGCGGCGATCGGCGTGCTGTGGTGGGGCGCGCGCTCGGACCGGCTGCGCGAGCGGCGCTGGCACCTCATGATTCCCGGCATGGTCGCGGTGCTGGCGCTGATCGTCGTCGCGCTGACCGACTATCCGCCGGTGCGGCTCGCCGCGCTGATTGCCGGCGGCTTCGGTGCGTTCGCCAATCTCCCGGTGTTCTGGGCGCTCACGCCGACGCTGCTCGCGCAAGCCGAGGCGGCGGCGGGCATTGCCGTCGTCAGTTCGATCGGCAATATCGCCGGGTTTCTCGCGCCCTATGCGGTTGGCGTGCTCAAGCAGGCGACCGGCACGTTTGCGAGCGGGATGCTGGGGCTCGCGGGTTTCATCGTGGTGACGTTGATCGTGGCGGCCGTGCTGCTGCGCACGCGTCGCGAGGGCGCGTCGCTCGCGAGCCGCGCGGCGCCTTGACCCAAAGCGGGATCCGGTAGCAGGGCGGCTCCGGCCGTGCAACGGCGCGCAGTGTTTGCGCGCGTTTCTTTTCTTTGCAACGTTTTGCTGGACATGCCCGAATGGCCGATGCGAACAGTCATGTCGCCACAAGTCACTTCGTAGAACGAAGCGACGCGCAGACGCATCGCTCATCCGCGCGTGCCCGGCAAGCGTCATACCGACTGACGAACCGGCGCCCAGGCGAACGAATCGTCCTGACGCACGCCAACCGCGCCGCAGGCGAGCAGCGCCGCGCACTCCTGTGCGCTGAGCCCGGCGGCTTCGAGCACCTCGAGCGTGTGCTCGCCAAGTTCCGGCGGTGGCAGCGTGCCGGGCGATGCGCCTTGCTCGGCCATGCGCGGAAACTCGGGCACGTCGAACGGCAAGCCGCGATAGTCGACCGCGCGCAGCTTGCCCGGCTGATGCGCCTGCGGCGCTTCGAGCACGCGTTCGAGCGGCAACACCTCGGTGCAGCCCACGCCGATTGCCTTCAGGCGCGCGGCAACGTCGTCGAAATCACAGGCGCGCACGGCGTGGCGCACGATCTCCTCGACGCTCTCCCGCGCCTTCTTGCGCTGACGCAGCGTGGCGAGCGCCGCATCGGTGGCCTGCGGCAGACCGAGCGCTTCACAGAACTTGCGCCAGTGGGCGTCGTTGAGCATGAGCAGATAGATCCAGCGGTCGTCGGCCGTGAGGTACGCGCCATAGCCCGGCATGCTGAATTCGCCGTGCGGCTCGCGCTCGGGCCGGCCGAACAGATGCGTCTTCAACTGCATGCCGACGAGATCCCGCGACGCCACATGCAGGCCCGTTTCGTAGAGCCCGACCTCCACGTGGCGCTCACCGCCGTCCGCGTGTTCGCGACCTTCGAGCAAGGTCGCGAGGATGCCGATCACCGCATAGGCGCCCGCAAACTGGTCGTGATACGAGGGCCCGAGGCGGCTTGGGCGGCCATTCACGCGATTGGCCTCCATCACGCCGGTGGAGGCCTCGGCAACGGGGTTCGACGCGAGATCTTCGGCCTGCGGCCCCGCCGCATAGCCGCGGATATGGCAGTAGACGAGCGCGGGATTGACGGCGCGGCAAGCTTCGCGCGTCACGCCGAGCTTGCGCGCGGCTTTGGGCGCGAGATTGTGCACGAGCACGTCGGCTTGGGCCACGAGCTTCATGAATGCCGCCTGGCCTTCGGGCTTGCCGAGGTCGAGGCACACGCTCTTCTTGCCGTGGCTATAGGCGATGAATGTCCCGCTCGGGCCGCCGCGCACGAGGCTGCGCGTCGGGTCGCCGGCGGGCGGCTCGACCTTGATGACCTCGGCGCCCAGCTGCGCAAGGATGTGGCTGGCGAAAGGGGCGGCGAGCATGGTGCCCAGTTCGATGATGCGTCGTCCGGCGAGGGGTGCGTGTCTCATAGGTTTCTCGGTGGTGGGATGAGAAAGGCGTCTAAGAATGCATTCTATATTCCGCTTGAAGTCCGTGAAACGCCATAAATACGGGAAAAACCCTGACTTGAACGTTCTTCAATACTTTATAGAATGCATTCTTAACGACGCCAACAGGTGAGACCATGCGCAGAAGAACCTTTGTCTTCAGCAGTACGGCAGCCGTGTCAGCCGGGTTGCCCGGTTTAAGCTTTGCCCAGCAGGCGACGCCGGGCATCGACCCCGTCAGCAAGACCGTGACGGTCGGTGCGTTCACTCCGATCACGGGGCCGGTGCCTTTTTACGCGATCGTTACGCGCGCCACCGACGCCTGCTTCAAGTGGTCCAACGACACCAACGCGCTCAAGGGCTGGAAGATCAACTACGTCGTCTACGACGACGGCTACGAGCCTGCGCGCAGCGTTGCCGTGACGCGGCGTCTGGTCGAAGAGAACAAGATCTTCGCGCTCGCAGCGCCAGTAGGCACCGCGCAGACCCAGGCCGTGATTCCCTACGCAAAGGAAGTGGGCTTGCCCATGGTCGGCCCGGTGGGCGGCGCGAGCGCGCTCTTCACCGAGCGCCTGTCGTTTCCCCTCCTGCCTGACTACGGCTGGTCCGCCGCCTCGAACGCGGACTACGCGCTCAAGGCGCTCGGCGTGAGCCGCGTCGCGCTGCTGTGGGAGAACGACGAGCTTGGCCGGTCGGCCAAACGCGGCTTCGAGCTGTACCTCGAAGGAGCGAAGAAGCAGGCCGTCGAATCGATTCCGTTCGAAGTCCGAAATACGGATTTCACGCCGCACATTCGCCGTCTTGTCAACGCGAAGGCAGACGTGGTCATTCTGTTCGGATCGAACTCGAATCTCGCCGCCGCGCTGAAATCGGCGGACCGTATCGGCTTCGAGGCGAAATGGATGGCGCCGTTCTTCACCGCCGATCCCACCACGCGCAAGCTCGCGGGATCGTTGCTCGACGGCGTGTACTTCTCGTCGTGGCTCATGCCTGTCACCTCGAACGACGCCGAAATCAAGGCCTACCGTGACAGCATCGCGAAGTACTACGCGAGCGACCCCGTGGGCGTTTTCGGCCTCAACGGCTGGAGCAACGGCATGCTGTTCGTGAAGTCATTCAACATGCTGCTCGAAAGCGGCAAGCCGCTCACGCGCGCCAGTCTCGTCGACGTGATGGAGACAATGCACGATCAGAACATTGGCGGCACACGGGGGGTGAGTTTCAAGCCCGGCGATCATCGCGGCGCGCGCCAGGAAGGCATCATTCAGGCGACCAGCGACGGCTTCAAGCTCGTGCGCGATTTCAAGCCGTATCCCGAGCAAGTGTTCGACGCGAGGCTCTCATGAGCGAAGTGGAACTGGAGAACGTCTACGAGTCGTGGATCGGCCGCGAGGAGGTGCACACGTCCCGCATCGAGGCGGGCGCCGTGCGCGCCATGGCCGCCACGCTCGATCTCGACGCGGCGCCCACGCCAGGCGAATCGTTGCCGCCCGGTTGGCAATGGCTCTTTTTCAATCCCGCCGTGCGGCGCAGCGGCCTGGGCGCGGACGGCCACCCGCAACGCGGCAGTTTCCTGCCGCCGATCGCGTTGCCGCGGCGCATGTGGGCGGGCAGCCGCATCCGCTATCTGCAGCCCCTGCCTGTCGATGCCGGCGCAACGCGCACGAGCCGTATCCTCAAGGTCGAGAAGAAGGCGGGCAAGCGCGGGACGCTGTGGTTCGTCACGGTGGGACACGTCACGTCGTGCGATGGCCTGCCGTGCATCGAGGAGGAGCAGGACATCGTCTATCGCGAGGCAGCGCCGCCGGGCGGCGCGAACGCAGCGGCACCGGCTGTGTACGAGGCGCAGGCGCAATGGCGGCGGGATTTTCGCGCAGATTCGACGCTGCTCTTCCGCTATTCGGCGCTGACCTTCAACGGCCATCGCATTCACTACGACGAGACCTACGCGCGCGACGAGGAGGGCTATCCCGGTCTCGTCGTTCATGGTCCGCTCACCGCGACGCTGCTGCAGCAGTTCGCCGTCGAGCATGGCGGCGGGCGGCGGCTCGCGCGCTTCGATTTTCGCGGTGTCAGCCCGCTATTCGTCGACCGCTCGTTTTCGCTCGAAGGGCGCGCGGCAGCGGAGGGCGGGCTCGATCTCTGGGCGCGCGGCGCGCAGGGCGAACTGGCGATGTCGGCCACGGCGGCTTTCGCGTAGCGCCCCGGCCTCGCTGCGCCTGCTTATCGCGGGCGCCGTCGGTACCTCAATCGGATTCTCAATCGGAACACAGGAAACCTGACACATGGCACAACATCTGAGCGGTCCAGCGAATCTGGAAGGGCAGGTCGCGTTGATCACCGGCGGCGCGGGCGGCATGGGCCGCGCCATTGCGAATACGTTCCGCCGCGCAGGCGCGCGCGTGATCGCCACCGACCTCGGCGTGCACGAGGACATCGGAGCGGGCGTGCAATATCTGCGCTACGACGTGACTTCGCGTGTGGAGACCGACCGCGTGATCGACGGCGTGCTCGCCCAGCACGGCGCCATCGACATTCTCGTGCTGTGCGCCGGCATCATCGCGCGTACACCGCTTGGTGACAGCACGGACGAGGAGTGGGACGCGATCCTCAACGTGAACGTACGCGGTGTGGTGAATCCCACGCGCAAGCTTTTTCCGCTCATGTGCGAGCGCGGTTTCGGCAAGATTCTCGCGGCCGGGTCGATCGCCGCGAAGAACGGCGGCGTGGCCTCGGGTCCGGCGTATGTGTCGGCCAAGTCGGCTGTGCACGGCATGATGCGCTGGGTGGCCAAGGCGGGCGCGCCGCACGGCGTCTACGCCAACGTGCTCGCGCCCGGACCCGTCGAAACAGCGATGTGGTCGAACGTGACGGGCAACGTCGCGCCCGCGGCGAACGCAACCGTGCCGCTCGGCCGTTACGGCAATGCCGACGATATCGCCCAGGCCGCGCTGTTCCTCTGTTCGCCGGCCTCGAACTGGATCACCGGCACGTCGCTCGATATCAGCGGCGGCATGTGGATGGACTGAGGGCGAGGAGCGAGCGATGGCGACAGACAATCAGGTGGTGATCGGCTTCGTGGGCCTCGGCGTGATGGGCGGCCCGATGTGCCGCAACATGGCGCTCAAGCACACGGGCGAAGTGCTGGCATTCGACACGAACGGCGAGGCCTTCCAGGTGCTCGAGGGCACGCAAGCGCGCCGCGCGCAATCGCTCGACGAGATCGCGGCGCAGGCCGATATGGTGTTTCTTTCGCTGCCCGGCGGCCCCGCCGTGGAAGCGGTGACGCTCGGAGCGCAGGGCCTCGCGAGCGGCGCGCGGCGGCCGCAGGTGATCGTCGATCTCAGCACCACGACGGTCGCTTCAGCGCGCAAGGTGGGCGAGGCGCTGGCCGCACGCAACGTTGCATTCGCGGATGCACCTGTCGCGCGCACGCGTGAAGCGGCGCAGCGCGGCGAACTGAGCATCATGGTGGGCGCGGACGCTGCGCTCTTCGCACGTATCGCGCCGCTGCTGCACTACATCGGCACCGACGTCACCCACTGCGGAGCCATCGGTTGCGGCCAGGTGGTCAAGCTCATCAACAACGCGCTCGTCTTCGAGAACACGGTGGCGCTGGCCGAGATGATGGTGCTTGGCGAACGCGCGGGCGTGGAGCCCGCCACGCTGCTCGACGCGGTATCGAAGGGCTCGGGCGACAGCTTCGTGCTGCGCAACCACGGCCGCAAGGCGATGCTGCCGCGTCAGTTTCCGGAGAAGTCGTTTCCGCCCGAGTACGTGCTCAAGGACATCGGCTACGTGCTCGAACTCGCGGGGCAGACGGGGGTGTCGACGCGCATCACGGAACTCGCGCACCGCTACTATGCCGCCACGGCGCAGCAGGGCTACAGCGGAAGATATTTTCCGGCCGTGATCGAACTGATCGCGCGAGACGCCGAACTCGCGCCGGGAGGGGCCACGGCATGACGGATTTTCTCGGCCTCGTCTGGGCGGGCATGGTGAGCGGGTGTCTCTATGCGCTCGGCGCCATCGGACTCGTGCTCATCTACAAGAGTTCGAACGTCGTGAACTTCGCTCACGGCAATCTAGCGGGCCTCGCCGCGTTCCTCGTCTATGGCTTTACCGCGGGCACGTTCGCCCAGATGGACTGGGGCGTGGCCGTGCCGCTTACGCTGGTCCTGATGGTGGTCGTCACGACGCTCAGTTGCGCCGTGATCGCGCCGCTCGTGCTCAAGTCGGACATTACCAGCACGATCGCCACCCTCGGCATCGGGTTGATCGCCCAGGGCGGCACGCAATTGCTGTTCGGCTCGAACGTGGTGTCGCTCGACTTGCCGTTGCCGAGGTGGCGCGCGCATCTTGGGCCGGTGCGGGTGACGTCGTACGATCTCGCGGTGCTCGCGGCTACGGTCGTGATCGTCGCAATGCTGTATCTGCTGATCGAGCGCACGCGCATTGGCGTGGCGTTTCGCGCCGTGTCGGCCAATCCGTTCGCGAGCCGCGTATGCGGGCTGAAGCTCGGGCGCATCCACCTCTTTTCGTGGGTGCTGGCCGGGCTGCTCGGTCTCGTGGCCGCGCTTCTGATCGTGCCGACCACGTTTCTTTCGTCGACGAGCGTCGCGTCGTTCATGCTGCAGGCGTTTGCGGCCGCAGTGGTGGGCGGTTTCAGCAGTCTACCCGGTGCAGTGATCGGCGGGATATTCGTAGGCATCCTGATGAATATGCTGTCGTTCTATCTTTCCGCCGAGTTCAGCAACACGTACATGCTCGTACTGATGCTGTTCGTGCTCAATCTGTTCCCACGCGGCGTACTGGCTGCGCGAGGAGGCGCCCGTGCCTGACATGTTCATTCCCCCAGCCGCCGTCGCGAACGAGGCCCAAGGGGCAGATGCCGCGCTGGCCGCCGGCCGCAGCAGGTCATGGCGTGCATTCGGCGTGAGCGGCGTTGCCGGGCTCGTGCTGCTCGCCCTGCCGCTCGTGGGCGGCGGCTACTGGATCTATACGCTCGGCCTGTGTTTCGCGAACGCCATCGCCATTATTGCAGTGAGCTTTCTCGTGCGTTACGGCGGCGAAGTGTCGATCGGGCACGGCGTGTTCGTCGCGGCGGGCGCCTATACCGTGGCGCTCGTGGAGAAGTACTGGGGCTTGCCGATCTTCGCGAGCCTGCCGCTTGCGGCGCTCGTTGGCGGGGTGTTCGGCATGCTGTTCGCGTATCCGTCGCGCCACCTGAAAGGAATCGCGCTGGCGGTGGCGACCATGGCGCTCGCGCTCGCGTTTCCCGAGTTCCTCATGCACTTCTCGAAGATCTCCGGCGGTTACGAAGGGCTGTATGTGAAGCTCGATGCGCTCGGCGGCGTGCCGCGCAATCTGCAACGCTATTACTTTCCGCTTCTCGTGCTGTTCGCCGTGATCGCGTTGCTGCGGCAATTCCGCCACTCGCGCCAGGCCATGGCGCTGCTGCTGATCCGCGATTCCACGCACGCCGCCGAATCGTTCGGCGTGCGACGCAGTTGGGCGCGCCTGTCATGCATGGCGTTGAGCGGGGCCATTGCCGCGATTGCCGGGGCGATGCAGGCGTTCACCGCGTCGACCGTGTCGCCCAACAGCTTCACGCTGTGGACGTCGATCTTCCTGCTGGTGGGGTCGGTCGTGAGCCTCTATGCGCTGTCGCTGATGGGCGCGCTTGCGGGCGGTCTGTTCCTCACGCTCGTGCCGCTGCTGCTGGCCGGCGCGGGTGACTGGGTGCCGATTCTGTACGGCGCGGCGCTGCTGGCAGTCGTGTTGGGGGCGAATGCGCTGCCCGCCGGCTGGCGCGCACGGCTCGAAGGGAGGCATCAATGAGCGAGGCTATGGTGGCGCACGCAGAGGGCGCATTGGAGATGTCAGCAGGGGCACGCGCGCTTGTCGTCGACAATCTCGTGCTCTCGTTCGGCGGCAACGAAGTGCTGCGCGACGTGGGCGTGCGGCTCGAAGCGGGGGAGATCACCGGGCTCATCGGCCCGAACGGCGCGGGCAAAACGAGCTTCTTCAACTGCCTCACGGGACTCTATGCGCCGCAGCGCGGCAGCATCCGTTTCGGCGGCGAGGACATGACGCGCGTGCCGCCCACGGGGCGCGCCGCGCGAGGCTTCTCGCGCAGCTTCCAGCATGTCGCGCTGTGTCCCGAGTTGACGATTGCCGAGAACGTCATGATCGGACTCCAGCGGGGGGCCGCGGCCGGCTGGCTCGACGCGTTCCTGCCGCTTTCGCGCGGCCGTGCCGAACGCGCGCGGCACCGCGAGATGGCGCTGGCCGCACTCGCGCGCCTCGGCATCGAGCCTGTCGCCGATTCGTTGCCCGCGCAACTGCCGCCCGGCGTGCTGCGTCTGGCAGAAATCGCCCGGGCGATTGCGGGCTCGCCACGCGTGTTGCTGCTCGACGAACCAGCGGCGGGCCTCAATTCGCTCGAAACACGCGATCTCGCGAACGCGCTGAAGAAGTTGCGCGGTCCCGAACTCGTGCTCGTGGTCGTCGAGCACGACATGGATCTCATCATGGACGTGTGCGACACCATCCACGTGCTCAATGTCGGTCGCGTGCTCGCGTCGGGCAGTCCCGCGCAGATCCGCGCGAACGCGGACGTGGTGCGCGTCTATCTGGGAGAAGACGATGAGTGAAGCGCAAGCGCAGCGTCTGCTCGAAGTCGAGGCGCTCACCGTGCGGTACGGCGCGGGCCCGGTCGTGCACGGCGTGAGCTTCGGCGTGGGGCACGGCAGCGTGGGCGCGCTGCTCGGTGCCAACGGCGCGGGAAAATCGAGCACGCTGCGCGCCATTGCGGGCCTCGAGGCCGCTCAGGGCCGCGTGTGCTTCGACGGCCACGACGTGAGCCGCCTGAACGTGGCGGCGCGCTTTCGTGCGGGCATTGTCTACGTGCCGGAGGGGCGCGCCATCGTCGCCGATATCTCGGTGGCGGAGAATCTCACGCTCGGCGCGTATTTCGTCGACGCGCGCACGCGTTCGCGGCGCCGCGACATGGTGCTCGACTTCTTTCCGGAAATCGCCAACCGGCTCAAGGCGCCGGCGGGCCTCCTGAGCGGCGGCGAGCAGCAGATGCTCGCGATCGGGCGCGGGCTGATGTCGGGGCCGCGTCTGTTGCTGCTCGACGAACCTTCGCTTGGGCTTGCGCCGCTGCTCGTCGCACGCGTGTATGAACGGCTCGCTCGCATCCAGCAGGAACAGCAACTCGCGGCGCTGCTGGTCGAGCAGAGTTTTCACGCGGCGGCGAAGCTGGCCTCGCATGCGTGGGTGATGCGGCACGGCCATATCGTCGGCGAACTCGACGAGCCGCTCCTGCGCAGCCGCGAAGGCCGGCAGCGAGCCGTGGACGCCTATCTGGGCGCGCGTCAGGACGAGCGCGCGAATGCACACATCTAGAACGGAAGAGGGCACGACGATCATGGGAGCACGCATCAATCTCACCCTGCAGGGCCGCGTGATGGCAAGCGGCCTGAAATTTCCGGAAGGTCCGGTGGCGCTGCCCGACGGCAGCGTGCTGGTGGTGGAGATCGCCGGCGGGCGCCTCACGCGCGTGATGCCGGACGGAGAGCTGAAGGTGGTTGCCGAACTGGGCGGCGGCCCGAACGGTGCGGCGCTCGGACCCGACGGCCATTGCTATGTCTGCAACAACGGTGGCTTCAGCTGGCGCACCGACAACGGCTTTACGCGCCCAACAGGTGCCGCGGCGAACTACGGCGGCGGCTCGATCCAGCGTGTGAACATCGAGACAGGCGAAGTCGAAACGCTCTATACGCATTGCAGCGACGTGCCGCTGCATGGACCGAACGACATCGTGTTCGATGCCGAAGGCGGCTTCTGGTTCACGGACTTCGGCAAGACCTTCGAAGACCGCATCATGCGCGGCGCCGTGTATTACGCGCGCGCGGACGGCAGCCAGATCCGCTGCGCCGCGCATCCCGTGCTGACACCGAACGGCGTGGGCCTCTCGCCCGACGGCCGCACGCTCTACGTGAGCGAAACGGAGACGAGCCGGCTCTGGTCGTATCCGGTCATCGGGCAAGGGGAGCTGGGACAGGAAGCCTGGCCGTCACCGAATGGCGGACGGCTCGTGCATGGGCTCGCGGGCTATCAGCGTTTCGATTCGCTCGCAGTGGAAGAGAGCGGCAACATCTGCGTGGCGACGCTCGTGCGCGGCGGGATCAGCGTGTTTTCGCCCGAGGGTGAACTGCTCGAGTTCCATGAGGCGCCCGAGGGCTACTGCACGAATATCTGCTTTGGCGGCCCCGACCGGCGTACAGCGTTCATCACGCTGTCGGGCTACGGGCAGCTGTTCGAGGCCCGGTGGCCGCGGCCGGGGCTGACGCTGGCCGCTTGAGCATGTTGTGCCGCGCGTGTGTCGATTCCATGATTGAGCGCGCGGCGTAACTGGTTGCATACACAGCGAATAGTGACCCGCGTTCCACGACACGGGACTAGTAAAAATATCCGTAAGGATACCTGAGTGATGTGATTCACAGGCGACGTTTCGTCATCTCAAAAAGAATGCATTCTGCACCCTTTGCGGTTAAATCACGGAGAAACCACTTGGATACGACCACTCTCACCCCTGCCCAAAGCGACGTAGGCAACGCACCGGCCGAAGGCCGCATCACCGATCAGACCATTGCCGAAGCGCGCGCGATGATCGGCCTGCAACTGCGCCCCGAAGGCCCGTATTTGCAGGACGCAAGCGCCGATACGCTGCGCAACTGGTGCAACGGCATTGGCGACCTGAACCCGCTCTATCGCGACTACGGCTATGGGCCGGCCACGCGCTTCGGCTCGATGGTCGCGCACCCGATGTTTCCGATGGCGTTCGGCTGGCTCGGCAGAACGCGCTGGGGTCTTGCGGGCGTGCATGGCTTTTACGCGGGCAACGACTGGGAACTGTTCCGCCATGTGCGGCCGGGCGACCGCATCACGGCGATCGAACGCGTGGTCGGCGTGGAGGAAAAGGAGAGCAAGTTCTCGGGCCGCCTCGTGCTGCAGTATGTCGAGGCCAGCTATTACAACCAGCGCAGCGAACTCGTGGCGCGCGCGCTCGGCACCTGCACGCGTCACGAGCGCAAGGCGGCGCGCGACACCGGCAAGTACAAGGAGATCGTCCAGCACGAGTACAGCGACGAAGAACGCGACCGCATCGACCAGATGGTGCTCGACGAGCCCAAGCACATTCGCGGCGCGAACGTGCGCTATTGGGAGGACGTTCGCGAAGGCGAGGAATTGCCCGCCATCGCGCGCGGTCCGCTTTCGCTGATGGACACCATGGGCTTTCTCGTCGGCTGCGGACGCGGCCACACGCACGGCGTGGTGCTGCAGACAGCCGTCAGGCATCCGGGACACTTCTTCCGCAACCCGGAAGCGGGCGGCGGCGTGGAGTACACCGGCATCGGCCACCATCGCGAGTCGGTGGCGAAGGAAGTGGGCGTGCCGGGGACTTACGACTACGGCCCGCAGCGCTCGTCGTGGATGTGCTCGCTCGTCACGAACTGGATGGGCGACGCGGGCTTCATCAAGCGCGTGCGCACCGAAATGCGGCGCTTCAACATCATGGGCGATACCACCTTCTGCAAGGGCAAGGTCGTGCGCAAGTACATGAAGGACGGCGCGGGGCTCGTCGACATCGAACTTGCCGCAGTGAATCAGCGCGGCGAAGTGACCACGCCGGGACTTGCGACTGTGGCGCTGCCTTCGCGCGACGTGCGGCTGCCTGCTTTCATCGACGGCGCGGGCATCGACCTCGAACTGCCGGTCGTGCGCTGAGCGTAAGTCCAGGCGCGCTGGCGCACAGCACGGCGGCAGCGCGACAACAGCGCGAGAGCAGCGCGACAGGGAGGGGAGCACATGGAAAGCAACGACGAAGCCGGCCACGCCGCACTCCCGCTCGCGGGCTGCCGCGTGCTGGAGCACTCGCGCACCGTGGCGGCGGCGTGGGCGGGACGTCTTCTCGCCGCGATGGGCGCGCGCGTGGTGATGATGGAGCCGCCTCAGGGACATCGCCTGCGTGGCGCCGCGCCGCTCATCGAGGGCAGCGGCGAGAGCGCGCTGTTCGCGTATCTGGCGGCGGGCAAGCACAGCCTCTTGTGCGATCTCGCGACGTCCGAGGGCAAGGCGCGGTTCGAGCACGAACTCGAGCGCGCGGACATCCTGATCGACGACACTCCGCTCGCCGAGCGCGAGTCGCAAGGTCTCGACCCGAAACGGCTGGGCGCTCGCTTTACGCAACTCGTGCACGTCTCTGTGTTGCCCTTTGGCGCCCATGGCCCGAAGGCGGCCTGGGACGGCGAAGAGGTGAACCTGCTGCACGCGGGCGGCGAAGG
Source organism: Paraburkholderia sp. J10-1 (assembly GCF_905220165.1). NCBI lineage: Bacteria > Pseudomonadati > Pseudomonadota > Betaproteobacteria > Burkholderiales > Burkholderiaceae > Paraburkholderia > Paraburkholderia sp. J10-1. Next base: position 1,051,018 of record NZ_CAJMYW010000002.1, read on the forward strand.
CTACCTGCTGCCAAACGGCCTCTCTGGGGAGTTGTTTCCGCTGCGCGCGCCGCTCAAGATCTACGGCCATTTTGCGGGCTATCAGGGTGGCTGCACGGCCGCACTGGCGGCGCTCACGGCGTGGTGGGCCGTGCCATCCGCGGGCGGCCAGTACGTGGACGTCTCGGTGCAGGACGCGGCCCTCGCGGTAGGCGCGTTCGCGCTGCAACGGCTCGGCGACGGCTCGCTCGAACATCGCTCGACGCGCAGCTTCCGCTACGGCGGCGTGTTCGAGGCGAAAGATGGCTTCGTGGAAGTGCTCACGCTCGAAGACCGCCAGTGGAGCGCGCTCGTGCAGTTGCTCGGCTCGCCCGCGTGGGCGCAGGAGGAGGCGTTGCGCGATCCGCTCGAACGCAGCCGCCGCGGCGGCGAGATCAACCGTCACATTCGCGCGTGGATGGCGCAGGAGCGTGTGGAAGACATCGTGAGACGCGCGCAGGCGCTCGGCGTGCCGGCCGCGAAATACCGCACGCCCGAGGAAGTGCTCGCGGGCGCGCACGAAAGCGCGCGCGGCCTGTTCGCGCAGGCAACGCTCCCCGACGGCCGCGCCGTGGACGTGCTCGTTGCGCCGTTCCAGTTCCGCTGCACGACGCTCGAGGCGCATGCGCACGTGCCGGCGCCGGGCGAACTCGAAAAGGAGGACTGCTGATGAATTCAGCCAGTGCGCCACTCGCCGGTGTACGCATCGCCGATTTCACGATTCACGCGGCCGGGCCGTTCTGCACGCACCTGCTCGCGCAACTCGGCGCCGAATGCATCAAGATCGAAAGCCGCAGCCGGCCCGATGCGTTTCGCAAGCCGCATGCCGTCTATGGCCGGATGTCGGCGGCGACGTTCGATCAGGTGTCGTCGAACAAGCGCTCGGTGCGGCTCAATCTCAAGCAGCCCGAAGCGATTGCGCTCGCGAAGCGGCTCGTCGCGGTATCGGACGTCGCGGCGGAGAGCTTTCGTCCCGGCGTGCTGGAGCGGCTCGGCCTCGGCTTCGAAGCGTTGCGCGAGAGCCGGCCCGATATCGTCATGCTCTCGCTCTCATCGTGCGGCCAGAGCGGGCCGGATTCGTCGTTCGCGGGCTATGCGCCGCTGTTCGGCGCGTGGGGCGGGCTCGGCTGGATGAGCGGCTACAGCGACGGGCCGCCTGTCGAAATGCGCCACGTCATGGATCATTCCGCTGGCCTGCATGCCGCGCTGGCGACGCTCGCCGCGCTGCATCAGCGGCGCAGGACAGGGCAGGCGCAGCACGTGGATCTCGCGGCGCGCGAGGTGGCCTCGGCGATGATAGGCGACGCGCTCGTGCTCGCAAGCGCGGGGATCACGCCGCCGCGCCCGGGCAACGGCGACGCGTCGATGGCGCCGCACGGCGTCTACGCCACCGCCACGCCGGACCGCTGGCTCACGCTTGCCGTACGCGACGACGCCGCCTGGCGCGCGCTCGCGCGCGTGGCGGGCTGGCCCGAGGACGACCCCGATTACGCCACCGGGTCCATGCGGCTCGCGCGCCGCGAGGCGCTCGACGCGCGCGTGGCGGCGTGGCTTGCCGGTTGCGACGCCGACCGCATTGCCGAGGCGCTGCAACGCGAGGGCGTGTGCGCGCACGTTTCCTGGACCATGCAGGACATCGCTTGCGATCCGCATCTGCGCGCCCGTGGCGCGATCGTCGATGTGAGCGCGCCCGATCTTCCCGCGCGCGCCGCCGTGGGCGCGCCCGCGCGTTTTTCACGCACGTCCGATGTGGGGATCCGGTCGCTCACCCCCGCGCTCGGGCAAGACGAGGATTACGTGTTCGGCGAACTGCTGGCGTTGAGCCGCGCGCAGCGCGACGATCTGGAAGCGCGCGAAATCATCTGTTGAAAAGCGGCGCGCGAGCGCGCCACCCGAAGAACGAGCAAGGAGCATGTCGTGAAAGACACCATCTATCTCGTGCTGGACATGGAGAACGACCTCGTCCACGCAGACGGCCCGAACGGCAACGCGGGCTATGCGGAGCAGGTCGCCGGCCGGCGCATCATCGAGAACACGCGTCGCGCCATTGACAAGGCGCGCGCCGCTGGCGTGCCGGTCGGCTTTGTGCGCGTGGGCTTTTCGCCGGACTACCGCGAGTGCCCGCCCGATTCGCCGATCTTCTCGGGAGCCCGCAAGTACGGCATCTTCAAGCTGGGGACGTGGGGCACAGCGGTGCATCCGGACCTTGGCCAGCAAAGCGGCGACTTCGATATCGTCAAGCACCGCGTGAGCCCGTTCTACGCGACGAGCCTCGAAGCGATCTTGCGAGCGCACGGCATCAGGCGGATCGTCTGCTCGGGCATCTCGACGAACGCCGTCGTGCAGGCGACCGTGCGCGAAGGCCACGACCGCGACTACTCGATGACGGTGCTCGAAGATTGCTGCTGCGCGATCACGGCCGAGGAACACGAGAACGCGATTGCGGGGCTGCGGCGCTTCTGCACGCTCAGCACGTCGCACGGCGTGACGTTCGAGTGAGGGGCGGCCCATGCGGATCGCACGCAGTTTGCTGTTCGTGCCGGGCGATCGTCCGGCACGCTTCGAAAAGGCGCTCGCGAGCGGCGCGCACGAAGTGATCGTGGATCTGGAAGACGCCGTCGCGCCCGAGGCCAAACCTGCGGCGCGCGAGGCGGTGGCTGACTGGCTGGGCGCAGGGCGCGACACGCTCGTGCGCATCAACGCGATGGGCACCGAATGGTACGAGGACGACCTGCGCCTGCTCGCCCGTGCGCCGGGGGCGGCGGTGATGCTGCCCAAAGCCGACGAGGCCTCGCTGCGCGCCACCTCCGACGCGTTGCCCGGAAGGCGCATCGTCGCGCTCATCGAAACCGTCCGGGGCTACCTGGCGTTGTGCGCACTCGTGGCGGTGCCGGGCGTAGCGCGTCTCGCCTTCGGCAGCGTGGACTTCAGCGCCGAGACCGGCATTGCCGATGAGGGCGGCGCGCTGCTCGCCGTGCGCACGCAGATCGTACTGGCGTCTTGCCATGCGGGGCTCGCGGCGCCGGTGGACGGGGTGAGCACCGGTTTCGCCGACGCGCAGGCGTTGGGCGCCGCTGCCGCGCACTCGCGCGCGCTCGGCTTCGGCGGCAAGCTCTGCATTCACCCGGCGCAGGTCGCTGCGGTGAACGCGGCGTTCCGGCCGTCCGCCGGGGAGTGCGACTGGGCGCGCCAGGTGGTCGAGGCGTTCGCGGCGAGCGGCGGCGCCGCGACGGCGGTGGCGGGGAAGATGATCGACAAGCCCGTGGTCGAGCGCGCGCGGCGCATTCTCGCGGAATCGGGCGAGGGCGACATCGCTTAAAATCAGCCCGGAGGCGGGCCCGCGGCGCGGCCGGACCTTGCGCGCCATGCGCGCCATCAGATCGAGACCCAACCGGCCCAGACGACAGCAAATGGAATACAGAACCAAGGAAGAGCAGGTTGCCGATTTCCTGCGCGAGCAAATCATCTCTGGCGCGATCGCGCGCGGCTCGCGGCTCAAGCAGGCCGAGATCGCCGAGCAGTTGCACCTGAGCATCACGCCCGTACGCGAGGCGCTCAAGCTGCTGGAGGCCGAGGGGTATATCAGCGGAGACTCGTACCGCGGCGCGCGCGTGGTGCCGTTCGACGCGGCGGCATCGTCGGAAATCCTGAGTCTGCGGCTTCTGCTCGAAACGCAGCTCGTGAAGGGCACGGTCGAAAAGATCAAGGCGCAGGACATCGTCGAGCTGCGCCAGCTCGCCGACGAATTCGCCGTGGCGTTCGCAAAGGGGGATCGCGCGGTTGCGAGAGGCATCAACTATCGCTTTCACCGGCGCATGTACGACATTGCGGACATGCCGCAGACCCTCCATTTCACGCAGATTCTCTGGGCGCGCTATCCGTTCGACATCATCAACGCCGCGCACGATCGCGGCAGCGACGCCGTAGCCGAACACGAGGAAATTCTCCAGGCCTTTGCAGCCGGCGACGTGACTGCCGCCATGCTCGCGATGCGCAAGCATATCGAATCGGGCTGGTCGGTACTCAAGGCGGCGAAGTAGAAGAAAACCGGCGCTACGATCAAGCGGACGAGGGTAGAAAGCCTATGGGTCCTTTCTCACCTTCCGATTCCCCGCAGGAACGGATTTGCGCCGCATCGCCGGCGCTTTTGCCGTTTCGTTCTGCTCGCGCACGATATCGATGATTCGCCGCGCGGCCGGCGATAAATAGCCGTCATTGCGATGCACGACGCCGAATTGACGCGTCATCGTCGTTTCGGGATTCGGCAGCTCGACGAGCGCCGGCGTGAAGCGGCCCGCTTCCAGGTTGCGCCGGGAAATAAAGCTCAGCAGGCCCGTTTCGGCGATCAGGCGCGGCAGCGCGGCGATCGAGCTCGTCATGATGGCCGCGCGCGGCAACGGCAGCCCGCGCGAGGCGAACGCGTGTTCGAGCCACTGGCGCGTCGCCACGGATTGCGCGGGCAGCACCCAGCCATAGCGGGACATGGCTTCGAGCGTTGCACGCTTGCCCGCGAGCGGATGGGTGGCGCTGGCTGCCACCACGACGTGGTCGGCGACGATGGGAATTTGCACCAGCGTTTCGTCGTGGCCGCCGAGCGGACCGATCACCACGTCGAGCAGCCGCTTGCGCAACGCGTCCTGCAACACGTCGTTCATGCCGATCTGCAATTCGACGACAACGGCAGGCGCCTCCTCCTGCAACACGCGGCACACCGTCGGCATGATGAATTCGGCGATGGTGGCCGCCGCGCCAATCTTCACAAGACCCGCCAGCCCAGCGCCTAACGACGCGATTTCCCGCTGCGTTTCGTCCAGCGTGCGCTCGACGAGCCCCGCGCGCTGCTGCAACAGCCGCCCGGCGTCGGTGAGCCGAATGCCGCGGCCGCTGCGCTCGAAGAGCGCCGCGCCATAGTTCTCTTCCAGCCGGTCGATGCATTTGGAAAGCGCGGGCTGCGTAATGTGCAGCGCTTGCGATGCGCGGCCCAGGTGCCCCAGTTCGGCGACTTTCGCAAAGTACATCAGGTCGCGTACCTGCAGGTTCATCACCATGGGCGGCCCCGTTGGGTGGACGAATACATAACCATCAGGAATGAAAAGATGAAAAATCGAAAATAGACATTATGAGTCGCGGTGTCAACAATGTCGTGAAGCCTCATGCAGACAGAAGGAGACACCCATGTCCCACCGAATTCTCGTCACGGCGCCGCGTCTCGCGCAGGCCGGGCGAAGGGTGCTGGCCACGGCGCAGTGCGAAGTCGTCTATATCGACGACGCGCAGAACGCCGCCCAGGTCGCCCACATTCTTGCCACCCAACCCATCGACGCCGTGATTTCGCGCACCGTCGAGCTTTCCGGGGCGGCGATCGCGAGCTGCCCGTCGCTGCGCGTCGTCTGCAAGCACGGCGTGGGCGTGACGAACATCGACGTTGAAGCCGCCACGCGCCACGGCATTCCCGTTTTCACCACGCCCGGCACCAACACGCATTCGGTCGCCGAATTGACGATGGCGCTCATGCTGGGCGCCGCGCGCAAGGTCAACTACTACGACAGCGAATTGCGCGCGGGCCGCTGGACCCGCACGGGCGACGGCCGCCAGTTGCATGGGCGCACGCTCGGTCTCATCGGCTATGGCCAGATCGGCCGCAGCGTCGCGGCGATCGCACACGCGCTCGGCATGACGGTGCGTGCCTTCGATCCCGTCGCGACGCAATCCGGCGCGCAGCCTTTCGTCACGCTCGAACGCTCGGTCGAGGATCTGCTGGCGCAGGCGGACGTGCTGAGCCTGCATTGCCCCGTCAATGCGCACACGCGCAATCTGCTCGACGCGAACGCCATCGCGCGGCTGCCCGACGGCGCCATCGTCGTGAACACGGCGCGCGGCGAGCTGATCGACGAAGCCGCGCTCGTCGCGGCGCTGCAAAGCGGCAAGCTCGCCGCCGCGGGTCTCGACACCTTTCGCAACGAGCCGCTCGGCGCGGACGATCCGCTGGCCGCGCTGCCGAATGTGGTGCTCACGCCGCATGTGGGCGGCTCAACGCCCGACGCGCTCGATGCCGTCGCGGTGAGCGCCGCCGAAACCTGTTTGCGCTATCTGCGCGGCGAGGGCGTCGACGCCAAGAGCTGCGTGAACCCCGACGCTCTCCACTCCGAAAAAAAGGTCATCGCATGAATACGTCGCAGGATCGGGCCGGCTGGCCCGCAGGCTTCTTCGTCGGTCAACGCACGTCGCTGCCGACGCCCGCGCAGGTCGAAGCGTTTCGCAACGTGCCCGTCGCGCACGCAGGCGATTGCCTTGGCCGCAGCATCGGTGCGATGGGTCTGACGGCCTATCACCACTCGGTTTCGCTCACGATGTGCGGGCCGGCCCTCACGGTGCGCGTGCGCCCCGGCGACAACATGATGATCCACAAGGCGATCGAACTCGCGCAGCCCGGCGACGTGATCGTGATCGACGGCGGCGGCGACCTGACCCAGGCGCTGATCGGCGGCCTCATGCGCACGTCGGCCCTCACGAAGCACATTGGCGGCTTCGTGGTAGACGGCGCGATCCGCGATCTCGCGGAATGGGCCGAGGGCGTGATTCCGGTCTATGCGCGCGGCCACACGTTCCGCGGGCCGAGCAAGGAGGGCCCCGGTGAAGTCAACGTGCCGGTCGCGTGTGGGGGCCTCGTCGTGAACCCCGGCGATCTCGTGATGGGCGATGCGGACGGCGTGATCGCCGTGCCGGTGGATCGGCTCGACGCGCTGCTGCCGCTCGTGCGCGCACACGCGGACAAGGAAGCGGCGATCCGCGCGAGCAACGCAGCGGGCACGGCCGACCCGGAGCGCTTCAACGCGCTGCTGCGCAAGAAGGGCTGCCCGGTGTAAGCGCCGCCGGCGCTTCGAGCGAATCCTTCGCGCGGCATAGGCCGCCGATGCCGCCCGGGCCGCGGCGGCATCGCCAGCACAACAATCAGGAGACGAGGCCATGCATCCCTATTCAAACACCGCCGACGCGCACGACGTGGCAGGCGCGAACCACGATGCGCTTGCACCGCACGCCGCACCCCACGCGGCGCTCGCACCCGACGCCCACGCGCGCCAGATCTCGGCGCGCCTCGACCGCCTGCCGCCCAGCGCGCCCGTGTGGCTGTTGATCGCCGCGCTTGCCATGGGCGGCTGGTTCGAGATCTATGACATGTTTCTCACCGCCTACATCGCGCCGGGGCTCGTGAAGGCGGGCATCTTCACGAAGACGACGGCGTCGCTGTTCGATCTGGGCGGCCTGGGCGCCTTCGTCGCGGCGCTTTTTCTCGGGCTCTTCATCGGCACGATTGGCGTGGCATTCGTTGCTGACCGCCTGGGCCGGCGCCGCGTGTTCGTCGGGGCGCTGCTCTGCTATACGTTCGCCGCCGTGATGATGTCGCTGCAAAGCGATCCCGTATGGGTCGTGTTCTGGCGCGTGGTCGCGGGCATTGGCGTGGGCGCGGAGCTTGTGACCATCGACGCGTATGTCTCGGAGTTCGTGCCTGCGCGCCTGCGCGGCCGCGCATTCGCATTCGTGCAGGCGATTCAGTACACCTCGATTCCCACCATTGCCTTTCTGTCGTGGCAACTGGTGCCGATCGCGCCGTTCGGCCACGACGGCTGGCGCTGGGTCGTGTGGATCGGCTGCTCGGGCGCGGTATTCGTCTGGCTGATCCGGCTCGGGCTGCCCGAGAGCCCGCGCTGGCTGATCCAGCACGGCCGCATGGCCGAAGCCGAGGCGATCGTCACGCGGCTCGAACGGCGCATCGAACGCGCGACGGGCAAGCCCTTGCCGGCTGCGGCGAGCGCATCTTCGAGCGCGCAAAACGTTGCGCAAGCAACGAGTCAGTCTGCGTCGAACGATGGCCCCTGGAGCAACCGCTATCGCCGCCGCACGGTGATGCTGCTGGTATTCAACTTCTTCCAGTCGATCGGCTACTACGGTTTTGCGAGCTGGGTGCCCACCTTGCTGGCGGAAAAAGGCGTGACGCTCACGCACAGCCTCTGGTATTCGTTTCTCATCGCCATTGCCAGCCCGCTCGGGCCGCTGCTCTCCATGCTGATCGCCGACCGCGTGGAGCGCAAATGGCTGATCGTGGGCTCGGCCGCCGCCATGGCCGTGCTCGGCGTGATTTTCGCGCAGCAGCGCGATCCCGCGCTGCTCGTTGCGATGGGTCTCTTGATGACGCTCGCCGGCAATTGCATGACGTTCTCGTATCGCACCTATCAGGCAGAACTCTTTCCCACCCGGATGCGGGCACGCGCCATCGGGCTCGTGTATTCGGCGAGCCGCATCAGCGCGATGCTCTCGGGCTTCCTCATCGGTTTCTTTCTGCGGCATATGGGCGTGGCGGGCGTGTTCACGCTCATCGCAGGATCGATGTTCGTAGTCGTCCTGACGATTGGGTTCTTCGGTCCGCGCTCGCGTGGCCTGAGTCTCGAACAGATCTCCGGATAACACCAGGCAGAAGGTTACGACATGTTCTATCTCGATCAACCGCCGCGCGTTATCGAAACGCGCGTGTTTTCCGCGATGCCCGAGCATTTTCGCCAGCGCGCTGTTGCGTCGGCATGGGCGAACGCCAACAAGGCAGGGCAGAGCGTCGACAGTTTCCTCGAAGGGCCGTCGTTCGACGCGCAAGGGCGCCTGTACGTGGTGGACATTCCGTTCGGCAGGATTTTTCGCATCGGCAAGGAGGGGGACTGGACGCTGGTCGCCCAATACGACGGCGAGCCGAACGGTCTCAAGTTTCACCCGGACGGCCGCATTCTGATTGCCGACTACCGCAACGGCATCATGCAGCTCGATCCGCAATCGGGGCGCGTGGAGCCGCTGCTGGTGTCGCGCAACGGCGAATCGTTCAAGGGCTGCAACGATCTCGCGATCGCCGCCAACGGCGACATCTATTTCACGGACCAGGGTCAAACGGGCCTGCAAGACCCGACGGGCCGCGTGTACCGCCTGAGCGCCGATGGCCGTCTCGACTGCCTGGTTGCGAACGGTGTGAGCCCGAACGGGCTCGTGCTCGACCCGTCCGGACGCGTGCTGTTCGTCGCGATGACGCGCGATAACGCGGTGTGGCGCGTGCCGCTGCTCGCGAACGGTGGCACCGCGAAAGTGGGGCGCTTCTGTTCGCTCTTTGGCACGAGCGGCCCCGATGGACTCGCGATGGACGAAGCCGGCAACCTGTACGTCGCGCACGCGTCGCTCGGGCAGGTATTCGTGTTTGCTCCGAATGGCGAATGCATTGCGCGCGTGAAGTCGTGCGCGGGCGAGACGGTAACCAATCTGGCTTTCGGCGGAGCGCAGCGGCAGCAGATTTTCATCACCGAATCGAAGAGCGGCAGCGTGCTCGTGGCCGACGTTGGCGTGCCCGGCATTGCGTTGCCGCGCGTCGCCTGAGACCGGCCGTTCGACCTCGCATCGGAATCATGTCAGATACGTTCAACCTGCGCGACTATCCGCTCGCCAATCACACCGCGCCGCGCGACGCGGCGTCACCGCACATTCCGCGGCGTCTCGCGCGCGTGTTGTCGCTCGCGGACTTCGAAGTCATGGCGCGCCGCCATCTGCCGCCGCCGATCTTCGCCTATGTGAGCGGAGGCTGCGAGACCGACCGCTCGCTGCGCGAGAATCGCAGCGCGTTCGAGGACTACGACTGGGTGCCGCGCGTGCTCGTCGATACGTCGAAGCGCACGCTGGAAACGACGCTGTTCGATCAAACCTATGCGGCGCCTTTCGGCATCGCGCCCATGGGCATCAGCGCGCTCACGGCGTATCGTGGCGACCTGATCCAGGCGCAAGCGGCGGCGCTCGCCAATGTGCCGATGATCATGAGCGGCTCATCGCTCATCCGCATGGAGGAGATCTGCGCGGCCAACCCGCAGGCGTGGTTTCAGATGTACGTGCCCGGCGAGCCCGACAAGATCTCGGCGCTGCTCGAACGCGTGGCGAATGCGGGCTTTCGCACGCTGGTTCTGACCGCCGACGTGCCCGTGTCGGGCAATCGCGAGAACAACCTGCGCGCGGGCTTCTCGACGCCGCTGCGGCCCACGCTGCGGCTGGCGTGGGATGGCGCGACGCACCCGCGCTGGCTGCTGGGCACGGCGTTGCGCACGTTGTGGCGGCACGGCATGCCGCACTTTGAAAACTCGCGCACGGCGCGCGGCGCGCCGATTCTTTCGTCGAACGTGCTGCGCGACTTCGGCGCCCGCGATCATCTGAACTGGGAGCATGTGAAGCTGATCCGGCAGCAATGGCCAGGCAAGCTTGTCGTCAAGGGCATCCTGAATCCGGACGATGCGCGCCGCGCCCGCGAGCTTGGGGCCGATGGACTGATCGTGTCGAATCATGGCGGGCGTCAGCTCGACGGATCGATCGCGCCGCTGCGCGCGCTGCCTGCCGTGGTGGCCGCCGTGGACGACGCGTGCCCCGTGATGATCGACAGCGGATTCCGGCGCGGCGGCGACGTGCTCATGGCGCTCGCGCTGGGCGCGCGGGCGGTCTTTATCGGCAGGCCGTTCAATTACGCGGGCGCGGTGGCCGGGCAGGCGGGCATCCTGCATGCGTTTGCGATCGTCGCCGCCGAGATGATGCGCAACATGGCCCTGCTTGGCGTGTGCCGGCCCGACGAACTGGGCGCGAGCCATATGACTCGACGCGTCGGCTGAAAAATGCGAACCTGAATGCTTGGCGGAACCTGTGCCGTGATGCGGCATAATTTTGCAGGACGTCTCGCGGTTCCTTTAACAGCTCCCGATCGCCACGCCGACCCAATGGAACATATCTACGCAGCCGACGATACAGGTAACCTGATTCTGCTCGAGCACGTCAATCTTCGGGTGCCTGACCAGCTTCTCGCCACCACCTTTTACGTGAGCGGTCTCGGGCTCACGCGCGACCCGTTCATGATGACCGGCGTGAACAATATGTGGATCAATATCGGCCGATCGCAGGTTCATTTGCCGACCGGAGAAGCACAGCGCGTAAGAGGCAGCGTCGGTATCGTCGTCGGTGAGCTGGATGCGCTCGTCACGCGCCTGCAAGCGGTTGCGCCGCTGCTCAGCGACACGCAGTTCGCATGGGCCGAACACGCTGGCTACGTTGAGGTGACCTGTCCATGGGGGAATCGCTATCACTGCCTCGATCCCCAGCGCCGCCCGGACTCGGCTCCGTGGTCGAAAATCGATTTGGGAATGGCGTTCGTCAAGCTCGATGTGCCGGTCGGCAGCGCTGCCCAGATCGCCGACTTTTATCGGGATGTTTTCCGCACGCCGGTTGCCGTGCAGGACCAGGACGGCGCGCAGTGCGCCGTGATCGGCGTCGGAACGCATCAGCAACTGCTCTATGTGGAAACTTCAGAGCCGATTCCCGAGTACGACGGGCATCACATTGCGGTGTACGCCGCGAGTTTTTCGGAGCCGTACGCGCGTCTGGCCGAACACGGCGTGGTCTATGGTGAAGAGCCCCATCAGTTCCGCTTTGCCAGCATCGTGAATCCTGCATCGGGTGCGCGTTGCTTCGAACTCGAACACGAAGTGCGGAGTTTGCATCACCCGCTTTATGCACGGCCACTGGTCAACCGGAATCCGCAACAGACCAACCGCCACTATCAACAGGGCGCCGATTCGCGCGGCGGCGCGTTTTGAAGCGACGCCTCAAGCGGCGCCGCCTGTAAAGCTGCCTGTTTGCCTGCTCAGTTGCGCAGCACGGTCATCGCGCGCGCTTAGCGCTCACGGCGCAAGCCTGAACGCACCGACTGTCGCGCGCAACCGTGCCGCCTGCTCGTCGAGCGCTGCGGCGGCCGCGGCAGCCTCTTCAACGAGCGCCGCATTTTGCTGGGTGACCTCATCCATCTGCGAAACCGCGCGATTGACTTCCTCGATGCCCGTGCTTTGCTCGACGGAGGCCGATTCAATCTCGCCCATGATGTCGCTCACGCGCGTGATGGAATGCACGATCTCCTTCATTCTTTCGCCCGCAAGCGCGACCTGGCCCGTACCTTCGTCCACGCGTCCCACCGAAGCGCCAATGAGCGCCTTGATATCCTTCGCAGCCGACGCACTGCGCTGCGCGAGCGCGCGGACCTCTCCGGCGACGACCGCGAATCCGCGGCCTTCCTCGCCGGCGCGCGCGGCCTCGACGGCCGCATTGAGCGCGAGAATGTTGGTCTGAAATGCAATGCCTTCGATCGTGCCGATGATCTCTTCGATTTTTCTCGATTCTTCGGCAATTCCCCGCATGGTCAGGATGACTTCGTCGACTGCGGAGCCGCCCCGGCCAGTCGCGTCGGACGCGAGCGCGGCGAGCTGGCGTGCCTGCCGGGCGTTGTCTGCATTCTGCTTCACCGTGGCGGTCAATTGCTCCATGCTGGCCGCCGTTTCCTCCAGCGAGGCCGCCTGTTCTTCGGTACGCTGCGAGAGGTCGGTATTGCCGTGCGCGATCTCCGACGCGCCGGTTGCAATCGAGTCGCTCGATTGCTGAATGCCTTGAACCAGTTCTCGCAGCTTGCCGCGCATTTCGCTGAGCGCGTGGAGCAGGCTCGATCTGTCGCCAGCGTGAAGCTCGATGTGTGCAGCGAGATTGCCGGCTGCGATCTGCGCGGCGAATTCGGCAGCGTCGACAGGCTCACCGCCCAGCGCACGGCGAATGCCACGCATCATCGACCATGCCATGACGCCGACCATCGCGAAGATGAGCGAGGAGACGGCGAGCATGGTCCGCGCAACGCGCCAGAAAGCGGCGTCGATGTCGTCGTAGAAAAACCCCGTACCGATCCACCATTGCCATGCGGGAATGGCCACGACGCCCTGCAATTTGGGCTCCAGCGGGCTCGTCGGGGTGCGGTGGATCAGCACGTCGACGAGCGCGATATGGTTGACGGCGAGTCCCTGGGCGTAGGCCTGAGTATCGGTGAGGTCCCCGGAAGTCGTGCGGTTGCCGCCGGACTTCTTGCCAATCAAGTCCGCCACGGGATGGACGAGATTGATGCTGTCTGACGTCGTTACCCAGAAGTAGCTCTTACTGTTCGCATTCAGCTGACCGATGGCGGTTTTCGCCGCGGCTTGTGCATCCGCGCGCGTCATCTTCCCCTGGGATTCCAGCGACTGATAGTAAAGGACCAGGTGCTCGGCCTTCAGAAGCAGATTCTGGATCTGCTCCTGACGGCCCTCGACGAGCGCCTGTTTCAGTTGTGTCAACGTGATGGCGGCGATGCAAAGCAAACCAATGAGTGCGGTGCCGGCAAGTAAGGCGAGCTTGGTCGAAACTTTCATGTCTGGCGGATAGGCAGGATGGCGATAGGTTAAATTAACCAACTGGTTAACACTATCGGCATGAGGGGTCCGACTTTAATGCTCGCTATCCCTGGGTATGGGATGTATATGGAATACGATTTGTATACTGAATAGTTAATAACGCCGCTGTGGCGAACGTCAGTCTAAAAGCGGTCGATCATCCCCAGCTGAACGCCTCGCACGGAAGCGCCGGGCCAGGAAGGCGTAAGGCCGGTCACGTTCACGCCTTTCAGGGTGAATTGCGCTTGCCCGCGATTACGAAGCCAACCGGCGCTCGCGTAGAGCAGCACCCGCTTCGAGAGATCGTATTCGCATGCGGCGCTGAACTGGTCGGCATCGTTGTCGGCTCCTGAGCGGTCACGCAGCCAGGCATAGCCGAGCGACGCCCGAAAACGCGCGCTCGCCGCATAGCGCGCGGAGACGGACACGCCATCGTTGTGATATCGCGGCGTACCGCCGTCCCCGTTGAAATACGAAAGGAATCCGGTCAACGGGCCGAACGCATAGGAGACGCCGCCCTGGTTCGCGCGCAGTGCGCCGCTACCGTGGGTTTGCTGGTGCGCGTACGAGAGGCGCAATGAGCCTTCGTGCCACGAGAACGTTTCGATGTGGCCGGCGAGTCCGTTGCCGTCGCCATCCGTTGCGTCGCGCAGCGAAGCCATGATCGTGGTGGAAAAGCCGTGCACTTCGGGCGAAAGATACGTGAGCGCATTGCTTTCGTAGGGCGTGATCTTCGAGAGATTGTTCAGGCCCGAGGCGATCGTGCCAGCACCGAATGCATCGAGCTGACCCTTGAACGGGATATAGATCGGCGAATATTGGCGGCCCATGCGCAGCGTGCCGTAGGGCGTGCCGACACCGATCCACGCTTGACGGTTGAACAGGGTGTTCGCAACGGCGAGGGTGCCGTCAGCGGAGCTGAAACCGTTTTCAAGGTCGAACAGAATCTTGACGCCGTCGCCGATATCCTCGGCGCCGCGCACGCCGAAGCGCGAGCCGCGATACGCACCGGAATCCATGCGGGCGACGTAACCCGCGCCAGGGTTCGTGACTTCGATGCTCGTGTCGATCGAGCCATAAAGCGTCACGGTGCTTTGTGCGTGGACGGCGGCGGCGTGAGCCACGAGCGCGGTTGCAGCGACGCCAAAGCGCAACGCGCAGGGTACGAGAAAAGAATGACGCATGGGTAAAGCAGAAAAGGGAGGGCGCGGCACACCGGCGATCGGCATGGCGACCCTCCCGAATACGGTCTGGTTCGACGCTTACTTCTGATCAGGCAATGCGTAAGCAATCACGTAGTCGCCGCGATCCGGCGACTGGCGCGCGCCGCCCGCCGAAATGACGATGTACTGCTTGCCGTCGACGGTGTAGCTCATCGGCGTCCCCTGGCTGCCGACCGGCAGACGCGCCTTCCACACTTCCTTGCCCGTCGAGCTATCGAAGGCGCGCAGGTAGTAGTCCTGGGTCGCCGCGAAGAATACGAGGCCGCCACCCGTCGTGAGCGAGCCGCCAATGGTCGGCATGCCGATGGGCGAGGGCATCTGCATCTGCACGCCGTAGAGGCGCGTGTCCTTCACCGTGCCGAGCGGCACTTGCCATGCGATGCGGCGCGTCTTCAGGTCGACGGCAGTGAGGCTGCCGAACGGCGGCTTCTGGCACGGAATGCCGAGCGGCGAGAAGAAGCGGTCCTTGAGCACCGAGTACGGCGTGCCGCCAAGCGGCACCGCGCCCATGCCGGCGTTCACGGCTTCGTTGCCGTCCGAGGCGCCGCTGCGGTTCTTTGCCTTCTCGAGATGGACCCACAGACCGAGGCGCATGTCGTTCACATAGATCATGTCCGCGTTCGGGTCGTACGAGAGGCCGCCCCAGTTCATGCCGCCGAGCGAGCCCGGGAAGCTGAGCGAGCGGTCGGTGTCCGGCGCGGTGAAGAGACCGTCGTAGCGCATGCCGCGGAAGATCACGCGGCACATGAGCTGGTCGATCGGCGTGACGCCCCACATGTCCGAGTCCTTGAGCACTTCGGCGCCGATCTGCGGCATGCCCACGGAGAGCGGCTGCGTCTTCGCGTAGGGCTCGTTGGGAATCGTGGCGGGCTTGACCGGATGCTCGATGACCTTCGTGAGCGGCTTGCCGGTGAGGCGGTCGAGCACGAACAGTTGGCCCATCTTGGTGCCGACGATGAGGGCCGGCACGCGCTTGCCGTCCTGCATCGGGAAGTCGATGAGCGTGGGCTGCATCGGCACGTCGTAGTCCCAGAGATCGTGGTGAACGGTCTGGAAGTGCCACTTTTCGGCGCCTGTGGTGGCGTCGAGCGCGAGAATCGACGCGCCGTACTTCTCGTCGAGCGCGGTGCGCTTCACGCCCCAGAGGTCGATCGCAGCGTTGCCCACCGGCATGTAGACGGTGTTCGACGTCGCGTCATAGGTCATCGGCGCCCACACGTTCGGCGTCGAGCGCGTGAAGATCTTGCCCTGCGCCGGCTCGGCGTGGTCGTCCGGATTGCCCGGATCGAACGCCCACTTCATCTTGCCGGTCATCACGTCGAAGCCGCGGATCACGCCGCCCGGCATGTCGAGCGAGACGTTGTCGGCCACCCGGCCACCCGTGACCACGGTCGTGCCCGCGACCGTCGGCGCGGACGTGAGCTGGTACAGCGGACTCTTCGCTTTGCCGAGCCCCGCCTTCAGGTCGATGATGCCGTGGTCGCCGAAATCGTCGCAGAGCTTGCCGGTGTCGGCGTCGAGCGCGACGAGTTTCGCGTCGATCGTGTTCATGAAGATGCGACGGCGGCAGGCGGCCGCATCGGTTCCATCGGCCGGGGCGGCAATCGGCGACACCGGCGTCGATCCGGCGACGGTGGGCTGCACGAGCGGCCTCGTCGCGTCGAAGTAGGCGAGGCCGCGGCAGCGCACCCAAACCGTGGTTTTGGTCGGGAATTCATGACGCCACTTTTGCGTGCCGGTGGCGGCGTCCACGGCGATCACGGTGTTGTGCGGCGAGCACAGGAACAGCGTCTTGCCGACCTGCAGCGGGGTTTCCTGGTCTTCCGAGCCGCCGCCGTCGGGGCTCATCGGCGTGTCGCCGGTGTGGAAGGTCCACGCAACCTGAAGGTTCTTCACGTTGTCGCGGTTGATCTGCGCATTGCCCGCGAAGCGGTCGCCGCCGGCCGAGTGGCCGTAGGCGGTCCAGTCTTCGGTGCCGGTGTTGCCGGCCGTGGGCGTGGGCGTTTCGGCGCCGAATTTGCCGTGTGGGACGAACATGCCGTAGCCGAACGCGACGTTGCAGGCGAGCAGCACGGCGGCAAGGCCCCAGGCCGCGCCGCGCGCCGGCGTCTTGCCTTCGCCCCGGCGCAGCGCGGGCCAGGCTGGCGCGAGCAGCATGCCGATCATCGAGAACATGAAGATGCGCGTGTTCAGCGGCCAGAAGTCGAAGCCGGCTTCCCACACGGCCCATAGCGCCGTGGCGATCAGCAGGACGAGGTAGATGACGAACGCACTGGAGCGGCGCCGTGCGAGCTGAACGCCGGTTGCGCAGAGCGCGAGACCCGCCAGCAGGTAATACCCGCTGCCGCCGCGAGCGATGAGCATGCTGCCGCCGATGGTGAAGTAAAGCCCCAGGAGCAGGCCGGCGAGACCTGCCAGGGTAAAGCCGATCCGGGCCGGAGCGGGGATCGGTTCTGTGTTCGCTTGCTTGGACATACCAGTGTAAGTCGCCTAAATTAACTAAGTGGTACATTTTATGATTAAATTGGCGAGTTCGCCCGAGAAGTTGCATCGGGGGGAGGTCGGCACGCTCGTGCTTGCCGGTCCAGACAACTCGATTGTTTCGTATCACTAAGTTATGACGGGCAAGGAGGAGTCGGTAGGCTGCCTCTCGGTGCAAACCCGGCAAGTGAGCGTTTATCGCACGCGCGCGTGCGATAAACGCGCGCCACGGCTGTTCGAAATATTGCTGTCCGACCGGCGTCAGCCTATCCTTGGGCGACTCGGGCTGCTTGTGTTCAGTGCTCCTTCGGCGCAAATAGCCTGATGTCTGTACATGGAAAAAGGTGTCACGATGAGTTCGACCTTGAAGCAGCCCTGCATCATTTCCGTCGCCATTACGGGTTCCGTGCCGCGCAAGAAGGACAACCCGGCCGTGCCGATTTCGGTGCCAGAGCAGATCGAAAGTACGCACGAGGCCTATGAGGCGGGGGCGACACTCGTGCACCTGCATGTGCGTGACGAAGAGGAGCGCTCCAGTTCCGATCGCAGCCGTTTCGCAGCGCTTCAGGAAGGCATCCGCAAGCACTGCCCGGACATCGTCATCCAGTTTTCGACGGGCGGGCGCGGGCGCTCGTTCGAGCAGCGCGGCGCGATGCTCGATTTGCGACCCGATATGGCATCGCTGGCCACCGGCTCGGTGAATTTTCCGACCATCGTCTACGAAAACCCGCCGGATTTCGTGCGCTCGCTAGCGCAGACGATGCTCGACCTCGACGTGAAGCCCGAAATCGAAATCTTCGATCTGGCGATGCTGTACAGCACCGTGGATCTGGTTCAGCAAGGGCTCCTGAAGGAGCCCGTGCACGTGCAGTTCGTGTTTGGCGTGAAGAACGCATTGCCAGCCCGGCGCGAAATCCTTGAATTCGAAGTCGCTCAACTGAACAAGCTGCTGCCGACGGCAACGTGGACTGCCGCGGGTATTGGTCGCCATCAGCTGGAGGTGAACCGCTGGACGCTCGAAATGGGCGGCCACTGCCGCACGGGTCTCGAGGACAACGTGCGCTGGGATAAGGACACGCTCGCGAAAAGCAATGCTCAGTTGGTTGAGCGAGTGGCTGCGCTGTGCGGCGAATTTGGGCGGCCGGTTGCTACGGCGAAACAGGCTCGCGAGATTCTGGCGCTTAGGCCTGTGGGTGATCAGGCGAGTTCGTGATGTTTGCGAGCATTGCAGGACTTTGATCCGCCGGGGCCCGCCCAGCGATCAGGGCGTCTCGCATCCCATGGTGGGTGTCAGCGCGCGCAAACGAAAAATGCCGCCTGGAATGGCGGCATCGTGTTTGCGAGCCTTCGCGTTCGGGTGGCCGTGTTGCAGAACGACCCCTGTGGCGACGCTTATTCGTGCCCCTGCCGCATGAACGGCGCACCGATAGCCGCGACGAGCAGCAGCACCGCGATGACGACGAGTCCGTAGCGCGTGCTGCCCGTGGTCTGTTCGATCACGCCCATGACCGATGGCCCGACGAAGCCGCCCACGAGTCCGCACGTGTTGATGATCGCGAGCCCGCCTGCGAGCGCCGCGCCTTTGAGCCGCGACGACGGGAATACGAACACGATCGACTGCACGACGAAGAACATCAGCGCGGTGAGCGAGAAGCCGACGAGGCCAAGGACCGGCCCGCTCGACGCGGCGAGCAGCATGCCAGCGGCCATGACGACGAGACCGACGACAAGCAGCAGCCGTCCGCGGCGCGCCGTGCTTGCGTATTGGGGCAACCATGCCGCACCTACTGCTGCAACGACCCACGGCAGCGAATTGAGCGAGCCGATCTGCAGCGGGGTGAGCTTGCCATACGTTCCGATAATGCCGGGCAGAAAGAAGATCACCGTATAAATGGCGATCTGGTGGCAGAAGTAAATGAAGATCGCGAGCCACACCTGGCCATCGCGCAGCGCACCAAGGAACGTGTGCCCGCCGGTGGCTGCATGGCTCCCGGTTTCGGTGCCGAGGCGCTGTCGCACCTCCTGCGCCTGCGCCGGGGTGAGCCACGCCGCGGATTCCGGGCCGTCAGGCAGCTTCTTCCAGACCACGAATGCGAGCAGGATTGCGGGCACGCCTTCGATCAGGAACATCCACTGCCAGCCCTTGAAGCCCAGGATCCCGTCCATTTCCAGCAGTGCGCCGCCCAGCGGCCCGCCCACGATATTGGCGAGACACACGCCAAGCAGAAAGTAGCCAATGGCCCGTGCGCGGTCTTCCTGACCAAACCAGTAGGTCAGGTACAGCATCACGCCGGGAAAGAGGCCCGCTTCCGCCGCACCCAGCAGCACACGCATGACATAGAACGAGACTGGCCCCTGCACGAAGGCCATCGCGGCCGAAAGCACGCCCCACGTCACCATGATGCGCGCGATCCAGAAGCGCGCGCCCACGCGATGCATGATGAGGTTGCTCGGCACCTCCAGCAGGGCATAGGACAGAAAGAAAAGACCGGCGCCCAGCCCATACGCGGCCGCCGAGATATGCAGATCGACGGCAATGTGCGCCTTGGCAAGCGCAATATTGGTTCGGTCAACGAAGCTGATGACGTAGGCCAGCACGAGCAACGGCATCAGCTTGCGAAACAGCAATGCGGTCAGTGTGCGATCGGCCGGGCGCGACAGCGAGGCGCCGCAAGCATGAGCGGTAGGCATGATCGGAAGTCTCCAAGGCACGCCGGCGGCTTGTGCCGGCGTGGCGACCCGGGTGGTCAGTTGAAAGGGGCGGTCGGGACAGGCAGCTCAGTAGATTCAGAACGCCGTGTCCGTCGCGCCCTTCAGTTCCAGTATGTCGCGCGCTTCGGCAGGCGTTGCCACATCGATGTTAAGGGCGTCGAGCACGGCGCGGATGCGCAAGACCTGTTCCGCGCTCGACGCGGCGAGCTGGCCTGGCCCGATCCAGAGCGAATCCTCGAGACCCACGCGCACGTTCGAGCCCATGGCGGCGCCAATGGTCGCGAGCGGAATCTGGTTGCGTCCCGCACCGAGGACCGACCAGCGAAAGCGCTCGCCAAACAGGCGTTGCGCTGTCCGGTGCATGTGCATCAGGTCCTCGGGGTCCGCGCCAATGCCGCCGAGAATGCCGAACACCGTCTGCACGAACACGGGGCCCGTCACGAGACCCCGGTCGACGAAGTGCTTGAGATTGTAAAGATGGCTGATGTCGTAGCACTCGAATTCGAAGCGGGTGCCGTTCGCCGCACCGATACGCAGGATGTTCTCGATGTCCTGATAGGTGTTCTTGAAGATGAGGTTGCGGCTGTTTTCCAGATGCTCGCGCTCCCAGTCGTGCTCGAAATCCTTGAATCGCTCCAGCATCGGGAAGAGGCCGAAGTTCATCGAGCCCATGTTGAGCGACGCCAGCTCTGGCTTGAAGGTGGTGGCCGGACGCATGCGTTCCTCGACAGTCATATGCGGACTGCCGCCCGTGGTGATATTGATCACCGCGTCGGTGGCCGCGCTGATCTTCGAGAGGAACGGGCGAAACAGTTCGGGGTCCTGAGAGGGCCGCCCATCGCGCGGGTCGCGCGCGTGGAGGTGCAGAACTGCAGCACCGGCGCGAGCGGCGTCGATGGCTGCCGTGGCGATCTCGTCGGCGGTGACGGGCAGATGCGGCGACATGCTCGGCGTATGGATCGCGCCGGTGGGCGCGCAGGTGATGATGGCTTTGGCTCGCTTGGCCATGGGGTCTCCTTGCTCTTCCTGATTGGGGTGGGGCGGCTGCCCGGTTCGACGTGAGCGCGACGACCTAGCTGAGTGCCTGCGTGAGGCCGTCGACGACGAGTTCCTGGCCGTGCACGTTCGCGGCCTGATCGCTGCAGGCAAAGCGCACCATGCAGGCGATGTCGCGCATGGTCACCATGCGGCCCAGTGCGGCCTGCGAGGTGTAGCTGCGCGTCACGTCCTCGAGCGGCTTGCCGAGCGAAGCCGCCTTGGCCGCGATCACGGCGCGGATGCGTGGGCCGTCGACGGCGCCGGGCAACACGGTGTTCACACGAATGCCCTGCGGCCCGAGTTCGAGCGCCAGCGACTTCGTAAAGCCCACCACGGCCCACTTCGAGGCCGAGTAGGCCGAGCGCCCCGGCATGCCCAGATGTCCCGCTGCCGACGAGAGGTTCACGATTGCCGGCGCGCGACCGTTGCGCAAGCGCGGCACCGCGGCCCGCGCGCAGAGGAACTGGCCGGTGATGTTGACGGCGAGCGTGCGTTCCCAGTCGGCAAGCGTCAGCGTTTCGATACCGCCGGTCGGCCCGGCCACGCCCGCGTTGTTGACGAGCACGTCGAGACCGCCGAGCGTTGCGTCAATGCGCTCGAAGAGCGCCGCGACGTCGCCTTCGTTCGAGACGTCCGCCTTGATGGCGAGCACGCCGGGCAACTCGGCCGCGATGCGCTCCAGACTTTGCCCCGCAACGTCGCAGACGGCCACGCGCGCACCCGCTTCCACGAAGGCTCGCGTGATTTCCAGTCCGATGCCGTCCGCGCCGGCCGTGACCAGCACGCGCTTGCCGACAAGCGATTCATCCTTCCACATGTGTTCTCTCCGTCAATAGATCGTGACCGGATTGAATGTTATAACTGTGATCACAGATCTCATATCGGGCATACCCTATGTGCTATGATCCGGTCATGGCTCTGAACGAACTCGTGACCCCGCTGACGCGCCAAACGCTCAGCCGTGACGTCTACGCGCAACTGCGCGAACTCCTGATTACCGGCCAGATGATGCCGGGCGAGCAGATTTCGCTGCGCAATATCGCAACGGCGCTTGGCGTTAGCGTGATGCCGGTGCGTGAGGCGGTGCACCGGCTGGTGGCCGAGCAGGTGCTCGAGCTCACACCCAACCGGGCGTTGCGCGTATCGACCATGAGCATCAGCCAGTTCGGCGAGATCACGCAGATCCGCGTGAACGTGGAGGGACTCGCAACGGCACAGGCGGCCGCAAGGATCGGGAAAGAAGACCTGTCGCGCCTGCAGGCGCTGCACGAACGCTTTGCCGAAGAAATGCAAAAGGCGAAGCCCGACGGTGCGAAGGTGATCGCGATGAACCAGGCGTTTCACTTCGCCATCTACGAAGCGGCGCGCATGCCCATGCTGCTGCAGATGATCGAGACGCTGTGGCTGCGCATCGGGCCGATTCTCAACTACGACCTGCGCTCAGGTTCGAAGCGCGTGGGCGAGCGCGTTGCCGTCAAGCACCACGACAAGCTGCTCGACGCGCTGCGCAAGGGCGATAGCGACGCCGCCTGCGCGGCGTTGCGCGGCGATATCGAAAGCGCGGCGGCTTATATCGTGTCGGCGGGCGTGCTGCTCAGCGCGGATGCCGGCGGGGCGGTCCCGGTTGCGGCATCGAGCGCCAAAGTGGCAAAGCCGCCAAAGCGGGCAAATCCGGCAAAGCCGCCGCGGGCTGCGCGTGCGAAGGCCGAGTCGTCCGACGCCTGAGCGCAAGCTGGAGGGGCCGCCCGAATGTGCTGCCTGCGGGAAGGGTTATTTCCTATTGGATACACTCGCGCTTTTGCTTTATCATCCGCTCGCGTTGTTGCGTGAGCAACGATTTTGCTGAATATCTGAAAACGCAAAGCATGGCGACGTTAGGCCTTTAAGACTTTGTTTCGCTGAAACAGGCACCGAAGCCTGAACCTGCCATGAATGGCGGTTCAGGCTTTTTTTATTGCGAGAACAATAACTTGACGCTTGAAGACGTTCCGATTGGACTGCTATGGTCGAGCAAAGGCACTTACGAGTGCCTGGGCCGCAGCTCGCTCGCCGGTGCGAGGCATGCTATCGATCGTATCAACCGCTCGGGCCGTTATGGATTCCGTTTGTGCGCGCGCGAATACGATCCGCGAGGCGGGGCCGAAGCCTATCGCGACGGCGCGGCCGCTTTGCTCGAGCAGGGCGTGCGGCATATCTTCGGCGCATCGACGTCTGCGAGCCGCAAGGACATCATTCCCGACCTCCAGCAGCACGGCGCGCTGCTCTGGTATTCCTGTTCCTACGAAGGTTTCGAGAGCAACGAAAACGTCGTTTATCTGGGCGCCACGCCGAATCAGGCTCTGCTGCCTCTGCTGCGATACGCCCTGCACGCATACGGCAAAACCGCCTTCCTGATCGGCTCGAACTACGTCTGGGGGTGGGAGAGCAACCGCATTACGCGCGAAGTGCTGCGGATATCGGGCGGCGAGGTGCTGGGCGAACGCTATCTGCACCTTGGTTCGACCACGGGTATCGACGAACTCGTCGACGCACTCCTGGTCCGTCCGCCCGCGTTCGTTCTCAACAATCTGGTTGGCGAGTCGTCATATGCGTTCCTGCAAACGCTCGATGCAGCGAGCCAGCGCCTCGGACTGCGCCTGCCCGTGCTCAGTTACGACCTGACGGAAGCCGAACTGGAGAAGATCGGTCCGCTGGAGGCGCTGTCGCTCCTGACGGCCGGTCCGTTTTTCGAAGAGTCCGCGCCGGAATTCACGCGGCGGCAGTACGCTGGGCACGGGCAAATGCGGCTGTCCCACTTTTACACCGGCGCGCATGTCTCGATCGAACTCTTTGCAGAGGCGCGTGCGGCGTGTGGCAACGACGACCCGGGCCAGTTGCTTGCCTGGCTCTATGAGAGGCCTGTTGCAACCTCAATCGGCGCGATCCAGCTTTGCTCACGCAATAACCACGGTGCGCTGCCTTGCCATATCGCCGAACTCGCGGGCAACCGTTTTCGCATCGTTCACACCGAACCTCATCCGATCGAGGCGGACCCGTATCTGACCCAAACCGACTTGAGAACCTTCGAAAGCTTGTCGGTCGATTCGACCCGCCCGCGTTTAAGAATCGTGAAATGAAGCCGACCATCAACGCACCAGACTTCGGACACCAGCGCGTCGCGCTGGTCGACTGCAGCGAACGCCATCTGGCCAGCCTCGAAAAGAGTCTTCAGCGGCTCGGTATCCGCTGGTTCACCGTGCACGGCGACACGCCAGCGTCAATCGACGATTGCTTCGCCGCCATCGTCGAACTGGACACATTCAACAGTCCATCCGTTGCCGAGCGCCTGCGTGCACAGGGCGTGCCGATCTGTGCGTTGACGCGCCAGGAAACGCTTTCGCAGATCCAGCGCGGTGTGGCGCTCGGCGCCACGGCGATGCTGCATCCGCCGATCACGCAGGGCGCGGTCTATACCGCACTCATGATGGCGTTTGCGCTCGGCGAGCGGATTAGCGCACTTCAGGCGCGAAACACCGGACTGCAGAAAAAGATCGAGGGCTATCCGCTCGTCGCGCAGGCCGTCGCATACCTGGTCGGGAAACACAGCCTCACCGAGAAAGAAGGCTACGAACGGCTGCGTTCAAGCGCAATGGCCACGCATCGAAGCATGGTCGAGGTGAGCGAGGAAATTCTCCATCACGCAGCCGCCGTGCGCCTCGCGTCATCATGAACGACTGAGGGCGAGCCGGAAGGCAACGGAACCAGATAGGCCTCGCTAATCAGTAATCCTATATACGTCTAACTTTGCTTGGCTAATAGGCGCTATCGCCCGTTGAGAACTGAAAGAGAAAGGAATCGTTGTGCATCGAGTTAGCAGAAACCACCTCATCTATGCAATGGGCCCGGGGAACGCTCCCGCTTTGACCGTAAAGGACGGCGAGCGGGTCGTATTCGAGACCTGTGATTGCTTCGAGGATCAGATCCGATCCGCCGACACACCGTACACCGGGCTCGACTGGAGTCGCATCAATCCGGCGACGGGCCCGGTCTATGTGGACGGCGCGCAACCCGGGGACGTCCTCGCCGTTCAGATCGAACGAATCGTACTTGGCAAGCAGGCGGTCATGATGACGGCGCCGGGCCTCGGAGTCTGCGGCGATGAGATCACGGCGCCGTCGATCCGCGTGATTCCCGTGGAAGGTGGCTTCGGCACGCTGCCCCAAGGCGTACGCGTGCCGCTCAACCCGATGATCGGTGTCATCGGCACGGCCCCGTCCAGTGACTCAGTGTCATGCGGCGTTCCGGACGCGCACGGCGGAAACATGGACTGCAAGATCATCACTGAAGGCACGACCCTGTATCTGCCAGTCAACGTGCCCGGCGCACTATTGGCACTGGGCGATTTGCATGCCGCCATGGGAGACGGCGAAGTCTCCGTTTGCGGGATGGAGATAGCCGGCGAAGTCACCGTCAGCATTTCAGTGCTCAGGGACCGTGTGCTCCCGACACCGATGGCCCAGACGGCGGACACCCTCTATACGATCGCATCCGCTCGTTTGCTGGATGACGCAGCCAATCTGGCTGCGCGCAATATGGTCAGTTTCATTGCAGGTGAGACGGGGCTCTCGACAGATGACGCAGTCAATTTGCTGTCAGTCGCCGGCGATCTGCAAATCTGTCAGGTCGTTGACCCTCAGAAAACATGCCGCTACGCACTGCCCAAATCGATCGCGGAGCAGCTCGGAATCGTCCTCTAGGAAACACTATGTCAATCGAAAGAGAATTCGGATATACGCAGGAGCTCAAGCGCGCACTCACCGTTTGGGATCTGGTCATCTACGGGATGATTTTCATGGTGCCAATCGCGCCATTCGGTGTCTTCGGCTACGTTTATCAGGACGCGCGAGGCATGGTGCCGCTCGCCTATCTGATTGGCATGGTCGCGATGTTCTTCACCGCCATGAGTTACTGGGCGATGTCACGGGCATTCCCGGTTGCTGGCTCGGTTTACGCCTACGCCCAACGTGGCATTCATGAGACGGTTGGCTTCTTTTCGGGCTGGCTGATCCTGCTCGACTATATTCTCGTTCCGGCGCTTCTGTATCTCGTGAGCGCCGAGGCGCTGCGGCCGATCCTCCCGCAAGTGCCGGACTGGCTGTGGCTAGTGGGATTTATCGGCATCAACACGCTGATCAACTTCGTTGGCGTGGAGTTCACCGCGAAGGCGAACCGGTACATCCTCGTGGCTGAAGGCATCATCCTCGCCGTGTTTATCGTGCTGGGTCTGATTGCACTCTATTCGGGCGATCATCCCACGGGTCTCACATTGAAACCGCTCTACGATGCGGACAAGTTCAGTGTGTCAGTGGTGGTCGGAGCCGTATCGATCGCGGTCCTTTCGTTTCTGGGATTCGACGGCATTTCTACGTTGTCCGAGGAGAGCAGGGACGGGGTTGACAGCGTAGGTAAGGCATCGCTTTGGGCCCTGCTGGTGGTGGGCTCGCTATTTATCCTGCAGACGTGGGTTGCGGTCGATCTTGCGCGTGGAACGACGTTTTCCAGTACCGATGGGGCGTTCTATGACACGGCGGCGATTGCAGGGGGCCCCGCGCTGCGCTACGCGACCATTTGGGCCACGGCGCTTTCGTGGGGAATCGCCAACGCGCTTGTCGCGCAAGCGGCCATTTCGCGGATCTTGTTCGCGATGGGTCGTGATCGCAAGCTGCCACACGTGCTCTCCAAGGTTCATCCCAAGTACCAGACGCCTTACGTGAGCACGATTCTCGTCGCGGTTGTGTCGCTTGTGGTCGGCCTCGCTTTCCTCGGGCGGATCGATGAACTCAGCAGCATCGTCAACTTTGGCGCGTTGACGGGTTTCTTCGTACTGCATCTGTCGGTCATTAATCACTTCATGATCCGGCAGCGATCGAAGCGATGGATGCTCCATCTGGTGTTTCCGCTTATCGGCCTTTTTATTATCGGCTACGTCCTGTTCCTGATGGACTGGCGAGCAAAGGCGATCGGCCTGGCCTGGCTTGCGGCCGGAGTTGTCTACTACCTTGTCAACACCCGTCTGTTCCGGCGAGGCGTCAGTATGGAGCTGTGACGTGCGCCTGGCGACTTTGCCTGGCTCGGGCGCACCAGGCGGGAAAACCTGGTGCGTCTGAACGCCCGTCACGCGCGCCATGCTTCATTGTTTGATGCGCACTAACGCATCGACAGCCAGTACGCCGTCGCCTTCACGCCTGATCATCACGGGATTGACTTCGGCTTCGACGACACAAACATCGGGAAGGGTGGCCAGTCGAGACATGGCCACCACCGCTCTGGCGAGAGCATCCATGTCGCCGCGTGGTTTGCCTCGATAGCCCTCGAGCGCGCGCAGTCCCTTGACTTCGGCAACCATCGCCCGTGCTTCGTCGAAATCGACAGGCGCCAGTCGCAACGCTCGATCGCGGTAAAGCTCGGTATAGACGCCGCCGGCCGCGAGCATGACGACCGGGCCCACCTGCGCGTCGAGCCGATAGCCGATCAGCGCCTCGCCGAGGCCCCGGGTCATCGGTTGCACGAGGACGCGCTCGACCGCGACATCGGGCACGTGCTTTCCCACGTTCTCGACAATGCGAGCAATTGCTGCGCGCAACTGGGCGCCGTCGCTGATACCGAGTTCG
Organism: Paraburkholderia sp. J10-1; assembly: GCF_905220165.1. Taxonomy (NCBI): domain Bacteria; kingdom Pseudomonadati; phylum Pseudomonadota; class Betaproteobacteria; order Burkholderiales; family Burkholderiaceae; genus Paraburkholderia; species Paraburkholderia sp. J10-1. The sequence goes on from NZ_CAJMYW010000002.1 coordinate 1,078,441, forward strand.
ACACCGCCAACATCCGTCTTGTGAGGCAGCCGCTCAGAGAGAACTTTGACCGCGAGCGGGTAGGCAAGACCTTCGGGCAACGCTGCGGCTTCGCTGACTGAGATGGCTGATGCCGGTGCATGCGCAACACCCACTCGAGCGAGCTGCTCGTACGCCACGAGCTCGTCGAGCAGTAAGGCATCCTCATATTTCGTAGTGCTTTTCTCCTCCGCGTTTTGCCGCGAGAAGGGCTTCGGCGCGCGTCTCGATGCTGCGGCGGCGATGGCATCGGCGCACGCCTCAGGGGTCCGAAAACACGGCACGCCCGCTTCAGTCAGTCGCAGCAGCGCCTCCGGCGCTTCTGGCACGACAAACGCGGCCAGCGGGAGCAACGCCGGGTCAGCCGTCCCGCTATCGATAATCGGGCGAACCACGAGTTCTGGTGCGAAGCGAGCGGAAGACCCTGCGACGGCAATGACGAGATCGAATTCCGGTGCCGTACGAAGCACACGGAGCGCGGCGCTCATGACGTCATAACGGGTGCCCGCAAGTGTCAGGTCGACGATGCGCCTGCTGGACACGTCCACGCCCGCGCTCGCGAGCCGCGCGAAGGTTTCTTCACGGGGCTGCACGACATCGATGCCGCGAACACCTAGTTGATCGACCACCATGGCCGCGCCGCCGCCGGTCGTGGTCACCACCGCGACACGCGGCACGCGCGCAGCTTCGCGGGAGCGGGGCAACGGCATTTGCCGGAGCAGGGGGAGACTTTCGAGAAATGCTTCGAGCGTGTCGACGCGAGCGATGCCGCAATCCTTGAGGAACGCGTCGGCAACATCGTCTTCGCCGGCCAGCGCGCCGGTGTGCGAGACAGCAAGCTCTGCTGCCGCCGCGGAGCGCCCCAGTTTGTAGGCCACGACGGGCTTCCCGCGCTCGGCCGCCGCCAGGGCGAAGGCGCGCAGTTTGTCGGCATGACGCAGCGTTTCGAGAAAGAGCATGTAGCCGGTGATGGCGGGGTCGTCGAGCGTTGCGGCGCAGAGTTCGCCAACGCTCAGGTCGACTTCGTTGCCAACGGAAACCAGACCCGCAAAGCCAACGCCTTTGGCCTTGCCGCGCGAGAGCAGGCCGCCGATCATGCTGCCGCTGTGAGAGGCCACAAACACGCCGCCAACAGGAAGATCCGGCTCGGCAAAGGCGGCATTGGCCGTCAATGCGAGCTTGGTGCGCACGTTCACCATACCGAGACCGCTCGGCCCGAGAACACGAATGCCCGTGCGCGCGACGATGTCACGCACGCGCTGTTCGCGTGCGGCGCCGTCCGGGCCCGTCTCAGAGAAACCCGCGGCGAGAATGGTGGCCACGGGAATGCCGAAGTTCGCACATGCCTCGAGCGCGTCGATTGCGGCTTCCGTTGGCGTGAGGATGAACGCGTGCTCCGGAATTTCGGGCAGATCCGATACACGATGCCAGGCGCGTTCCCCCTGCACAACGTCGCGGTTCGGGTTGATCGGGTAAATGCGCCCTTCGTAGCCCGCCTGCCGGATAAAGCGCAGCGGTCTGCCCGCCGTCTTTGCCGGGTCGTCCGATGCCCCGATCAGCGCGACGCTTTCGGGCGCCAGCACACAGCGTGCGAGGGATATGTCACGTACGGCAGTGCGGGGAGTCGGCTCCATCGTCTCATTCATGCTCATGTTGTCCCTTCACTTGCGCGGGTCGAAACGGCGTTCGAACACGCCTTCGGCGATACGGTTCTTGAGTACTTCGATCGATCCACCGGCAATCATCCAGCCGCGCGTTCGTCGCACGCAGTATTCCACCAGCGACTCCTGACTGTAGCCCATGCCACCCATCACTTGAAGCGCGTCGTTCGAGACTTCCCAGCCGGCCAGGTTGCATGCGAGCTTGGCAAGCGCCGTGTCGTTGGGCGAAGGCAGCGTGCCGCGCGCAACGTTTGCGGCCTTGTAGAGCAGCAATTGAGCGGATTCCAGCTTGAGTGCCATATCGGCGAATTTCCACTGAATGCCCTGAAACTCGCACAACGGGTGGCCAAACTGCTCCCGCATGGCAGCATGCTCGCGCGCGAGATTGAACGCGTGACGGCCCAGGGCCAGAGCCCGTGACGCATTGCCTACGCGCTCGACATTAAAGCCGGAGATCTGCTTCTTGAAGCCGCCTGGCCCGAGCAGGACGTTCTCGGCCGGAATGCGGCATTCCTCCATGTACAACTGCGACCACGGTTCGCCGCTCATGAAGCAGGACGGATTGCCGACCGTGAATCCAGGTGTGCCTTTTTCGATCAGAACCGAGCCGATGTTGCCCGTTCCCGGCCCGAAGCGGCAGTAAATCAGGAAGAGGTCGGCCTCGGGGCTGTGTGTCGAGAAGATCTTCGTGCCGTTGATGACGTACTCGTCGCCTTCTTCGCGCGCGGAGGTGCGCAGTTCGGTGACGGCCGAACCCGCGCCGGGCTCGGTCATGCCGAGCGCGATGACCTTGCGTCCGCTGAGCAGATCCTTGAGGTAGCGGCGCTTCTGTTCCGCGCTCGCATACTCGACGAAAGTGCGAATCGGACCGAAGTTGCCGGCCTGCACGACGTCCGCGCTCTTGGGGCAGACCAGTGCGATTTCCTGGATCGCGATGACGGCGTCCATCAACGTTCCGCCCTGGCCGCCGTCCTCCTCGTCCATCGTAATGCCGAGCAAGCCCTGTTCGGACAGTAGCCGCGCTACGTCGAACGCGTAGCCGGGTTCGTGGGCCCGCCGCAGCGCGCCTTGCGCAAGCGTGTCTTTCGCGAACCGGCGCACGGCGTCTGCAAAGGCGGTTTGCTCCTCAGTGAACTGGAAGTCCATGGTTCTCCTCTTCGTCTCCAGGTACGTGTTCATCGTGAGGTCATTATTCCCGCCGCGAGATTGACACACTACTTCGCATACGGTACGTTGATGTGAGTTTTTGGAACACCAATTCCCGGATAGTCAGCTATGTCCCGCACGGTTCCTCCGCTCAACCCGCTACACGTATTCGATGCCGTTGCGCGTCTTGGCAGCCTCACGAAGGCCTCGGCCGAGCTGTGCGTCACGCACTCGGCGGTGAGCCGGCAGCTCAGCACGCTCGAGCAATATCTCGGCGTCACGTTGTTCGAGCGCGAGCCTCGCGGCGTGAGGCTCACGAAGGCGGGCGCGACTTATCACAAGGCGGTGGGGCCGGCGTTCGCCGCCATTGCGGCGGCAACGGAAAGCATCGTGGGGAGTGCGGAGGGCGAGGCGCTGCGGCTCAATGTCTACACCACGTTCGCAGCGAAGTGGCTCATGCATCGCCTGCAACGCTTCGAGCAGCGCTATCCCAACATTCCCGTCGAGATCAGCACGACCGTTGCGCCGATGAACTTCAATGAAGTCGAGGCCGATGCGGCGATCCAGTTCGGCGACGGCAACTGGCCTGGCATCCAGAGCGAGCATTTGTTCGACGATGTCATCGAGCCTGTTTGCAGCCCGGCGTTGTTGCGTGACGGGCCGCCGCTGAAGACGTTTTCGGACCTCGCGAAACACCGGCTGCTTCAGTCGCGCTATCGGCGCCAAGACTGGTTCGACTGGCTGCGCGCCGTGGGGCGCAGCGATCTCGAAGCGCTAGTGAAGCAGCAGCGCGGCGGATTTCAGAACTCTCTGCTCGCCTATCAGGCGGCGATCGAGGGTCTCGGCGTGGTGATCGGGCAAACGCGTCTGCTCGCCAACGATATCGCCTCGGGCGCGTTGGTATGTCCGTTCAACCGCCCGGTGAAGCGAAAGCTGGGTTATTACCTTCTGGTTGCCGAAGGCCGCAGGCCGTCGCGCAAGATCGCAGCATTTCGCTCGTGGCTCATGGACGAAATCTCTGCCATGCCAAAGATCGAAGGCATGGCAGAGTGATGGGGGGGCTACGCTTGCAATGCAACGAGCCTGGCAAGCGCGAGATCGGTGACACGATGTTCGTCGATGCGCCAGAGCTGATCGAGCAGCGCTCGCGCAGCGGCTGTGCCGATGACGGGCGTTGCCAGTTCGGTGAACTTGGCGTCGAGTTCGGCGTCCGTGAGCGGAGCTTCGGGATCGCCTCGGCGATAAGGAGCAAAAGTCTCGACCGTGCGGCCATCGTCGAGCGTCACGGCCACACGCGCTGCGCGCTGTTTCGGGAACGCGGCTGTTAGCGCCGGATCGGCGACCAGTTCGACTTTTTCCATCAATGCGCGCAGCGGCGCCTCGGCAAGCCGTGCGGGCTCGAATGCGCTGAGCCGCACCGAGCCGTATATCGCCGCGTGGCTCATGACGTAGGGCAGGCTGAAACGCGCCTCAAAGGCCGTTCGCGGATCGCGAATGCCGGCCACCTCGAGCGCCGCACCGTACGTGCGCACGGTGATATTGCGGATCGCGCCGGCCGTGAAGCCGTGCTCGTGCTTCAGTTCGAGCAGCGCGTCGATGGCGGCGAATGTATGTCCGCAGCAACCGTGATTTTTCTGCGTAATGTGCTCGATGTTGAATCGCACGCCCAGGCCGTCGGTTACGCCGTCCCAGCTCGGCGAGTCGCACAATGCGGCTCCGAAGCCCGCTGCGCCTTCGAGGATGTCGGTCACGCCGGTCAGTCCGGCGGCCGCTCCCTGTGCCGCGCGTACGCCCACAGCGGCAGCGTGGCCGGCGTGCAGGGCTTTGGTCATGGCGTCGGAGCGGAATGCCTGCTGGAGGCCCGACGCGAAGGTCGCCGCCGTCGCCATTGCATGACGCGCCGTGTCGCTGGAACCGGGCGCGGCAAGAAGCGCACCCGCTGCGGCGGCGCCGAAACATCCCACCGTTCCTGTCGTATGGAAGAAGCGGTAATGAGCGGGTTGTACCGCGGCGCCTATGCGCGTTGAAACTTCGTAGCCCGCAACAATCGCCTTGAGCAACTGGTCGCCACTTGCGTTTCTGTCTTCGGCTAGCGCGAGTGCTGCGGCCACTGTTGGACAGCCCGGATGGTAGACGGCGTCCCGGAAGATATCGTCGAATTCCACGGCGTGCGAGGTACTGCCATTGATCCAGGCGGCAGTTGCCGGGAACGTGCGTGCCCCGGCGCCCGGCAAGCTCGAACGCGCAAAGCCGAATTCCTCGCTGTGCGCGCGCCGCAGTTGCAGGGCGGGTGCCGTGAGCGTGCCTGGCAGGAGCGCCGCGAACCAGTCGATCAGTGCGCGCTTTGCCGCATGACGGGTGGACGCTGGCAAATCGACTTCCGCTTGTGTGGCGACGTAGTCTGCGAAGGTGTCGAGAATCATGTCTGGAATCCGGTATCGATGGAACTGGGTGTGCGCTGCCTCGCGCGAACGCGGTCGAGGAAGGCAGTCAGGTTGTCGTTGAACCACGGCGCCGCTTCGAATTGCAGCCAATGAGCGGCGTGGCGAATCGACGAGGTGTTGCATTCCGATATTGACTGCACATAGCGAGCCCGCTGTTCAAGCGCATGGCGCTGGTGGGGATCTTGTGAGCCGAGTGCCTGCCACATTGGCGCGCGCACGCGCCCGAAAAGGGCGCGCGTGGGATGAGTCCGTGCAATGGCGCGCGTTTGCACGCGCGTCGCCCGCACATGGTCGGCGGTGAGTCTGCAAAGGTCCTCTGTAACGAGGCGGGCGTCGCATAGCATGATTTGCTCGAGTGAAATGCGCACGCCTTGCTCGAGGCCATGCGATTTCGCGACCCGCGCCGCTTCATGTTGAATGTCGGCGAGCCGTGCTGAAACCGGGCCCATTCCGGCCGGATTGACCACGGCAAGCGAGCGCACGCGATGCGGCATTTGCACCGCCATCTGTGCGCCAATACATGCGCCGAACGAAAACGCCGCGACGTCAATCGTACCGATACCAAGGCTGTCGAGCAGGGCAAACAGCTCGCTGGCGGCCACTTGCAACGAGAAGTTGCTCACAGGGCCGGTGCTGCGGCCAAAGCCCGGCAGATCAGGCGCGATGACGCGCGAGTGGGCGCAGAGGGCTTCAATATTCTTCAGCCAGTGGTACCAGCCGCCGTGGCCGCCGTGGATCAACAGAAGCGGGGCCCCGCTACCCAGATCGATGTGGCTCAGCGCGCACTCGTCAGCTTGCGTGGTGATCGCGGCGCGCGAAAGGCGCGTGTGCAATGCGTCGATCATGGTGTCAGCGCTCCGAATCTAACGCGATGCCACGCGTCTCCTTCATCCGCACATAGGTGAAGAGGCTGATTGCCGAGCCAATGCAGACATAGATCAGGAACAGGTATTCCTGCTGGCGGCCCTGCAGCCACGTCATCAAATAGGGCGTCGTGCCGCCGAGAATCGCGACGACCAGGTTGAACGGGAGCCCGATACCGAGTGAGCGGATCTCGGCGCCGAAAAGCTCTGCCATGAGCGCTGGCGCAATCGCGGTATAGAGGCCGTACACCACGATGCCGAACATCTCGACCAGAGCGATCGACCAGAATGAGCTGCCCACGGAGAGCACGACGGGGTAGACGAACAGCGTATAGAGCGCCGCCATCACGATGAGTTGCGGACGACGCCCGAAGCGGTCCGAGAGCCAGCCGAAGAGCGGTTGAACCGCGGTGAATGCGATCAGGCTCAACGTGCTCGCTGCGTAGGCGGTCGCCGGTTCCGCGCCCGCGCGGTGAATCGCGTAGACCGGCACGTAGACAATGAACAGATAGAAGGCGAACGCACCGAGAATGCTGGTGCCGATGAGCGTCCACGTTGGCTTCGCGTATTGCGTGAACAGAATGCGGATCGAGCCTTTGCGTTCCTTGGCGCGCGTGGCGGTGCGCCGGAACGCTTCGGTTTCTTCGACGCGCGTACGCAGCCAGTACCCGAACAGGCCGCCAAACGCACCGATCAGGAACGGGATGCGCCATCCGAAATGCAGCATCTGCTCGTGGGTGAGCGCGCGGTTCAGCACCCAGGCGATCGCCGAGGCGGCGATCAAGCCGATGCCCGTGCCGAAGAACAGGAAGCTGCCGTGAAATCCGCGGCGGTTCGGCGGCGCTGTCTCGGCTAGGAACGAACAGGCTGCGGCGAACTCGCCGCCGACGGAGAGCCCCTGCAATAGCCGGGCAATCGTTGCGATGACCGGGGCGGCGAGACCGATCGCCGCGTAGGGCGGCAATACCGCGAGCAGGAGCGAACCCAGCGCCATCAAGGTGACGGAAATGGCGAGCGCGGTCCGGCGGCCGTGGCGATCGGCGACGGCGCCTAGCAGCCAGCCCCCCGCAGGCCGCATCACGAAGCCGATGGCGTAGACGCCGAACGCGGCGAGCAGCGCGGAGCGCTGATCCGTCGACGGGAACAACTGGGGACCGAAGAAAATGGCGAAATTCGCGTAAATCGAGAAGTCGAACCATTCGATGGCGTGCCCGATACAGCCGGCCATCCGGGTCCGAATGACCGGTGTGGCGCTGCGATATCGGTGTGCGGCCGTATTGGACGGTATATCTGACACTGCTGTCTCCTTGTTGAACCTTACGGGTCCTCGGTCCCTCGACGGGACCCCCACTCAGGGGGTGTACGCGGGGTTTGTAGAGACAGTCTGGGACGGGCGCATCAGAAAAAACACTTCATATCGCGCACAGACATGTTCCAAAAAGTCACATCGAAGATTCTGTCGATCATGCGCGCAGCCTGCAACCGTCAACTCGAGAAAACCGCCTTACTCATAGTCCGTGAACTTCGAGACCGGTGCATCGCCGCCCGTCGGTGGCGTATAACCCGGCACGTTTTCCCTGAACTGATTGAGCAGGCCGTTGTCGATTCTCGACAGACCCTTGAACTGCAACTGCATCAGTACGCGGCTGCCGCTGCTCGGCACCGTGGAACTGGTCTCATTCGTGTATTTTTCGAAGGCAACGCCGATCGACCAGCAATCCGCGTCGTACTGAAAGCCGACCAACCCCGCAATGAGCCGGTGCAAATGCATGTCGTAGTTCACGCGGGCGACGCTGGAAAGCCGGCGGCTCAGCGGCCATTGGCCCGAGACGATGAACTGGCTGACCGGCTCGTCGTCCTCGGACGCGTTGGCGCGCGTATATCGATACGCCATATTCAAGACTTTGCCCGCTGCGGGCGCCCACGAAAAACCCGTGCTCGCATGGGAAAGGTAAGCATTCGCCTCGTCGTATTCGATGGCCTGCTCGGCCTTGAACGCGCTGCCGATGTTGAGCGAGGCACCCGCGATCACGCCCGTGCGGGTCATGTCCGTGGCGGTGCCGTCGGCATCCAGGGTCACGCGCGGCGTGGTGAAGTTGTATTGCTGCGCGAGCACGAAGCGTCCTGCCTCCGAACCCGTCGCGGCATCGATGAAACGTGTGGTGATGGCTGCGGTGACGCGATTGGCGTCGGCAACGCGGTCATTGCCGACAAAGCTATTGGCCGTGAAGATCTCGGCGAGGCCGAAATCGCTCTCGGCGGTGTCGAACAGCGGCGCGAAGCTCTGGTTCCGGTACGGCGTATAGACGTAATAAAGCCGTGGTTCGAGCGTTTGAATATAGGCGTGGCCGAATAGCGTGATGGAACGCTCGAACGTCATGCCGGAGTCGAGGCTCACCGTCGGCACGTTGACCTGGAAATTGCGCGGCTGTCCGGCCACGGCGTCGCTGCCGAGCGAGGAAAGGTCGTAGGCCGCGAAGTGCCACTGCACTTTGGGTGTGATGTACCACGACGGGCGCACGACGGGCAGCGACACGTAGGGATTGAATACGAAGCGATTGCCCTGCGCAACGTCGCTGCTCGACATCGTGAAGCGCGATGCATCCGCTTGCGCACCGAAGTCGAATCCGTCCACGTTATAGCGCGCGTATTGCACGTTCAATTGCGGCTCGCGGTTGTAGACCGTATCGTTCGAATAGGCCTGCCAGTGCTGCTCGCGCAACAGCACCGACCACGGTCCGTTCGCATAGCGCAGGCCCGCTTCCTGGTCATAGAGTGTCGTCGACCCCAACAGAAGCTGGTTGTCGGCGTTCAGGTCGGTGGTGACATTCGAATCCGAAACGCGGTTGTAGTTCACGTAGCCGGAGAAGCCGGAGCCGATATTCCAGTCGTGCTTGAGCGAGAGGGAATAGCGGTCGGTCTTCGTGAGTGCGTCGTGCGGCAGAACCAGAGCCGAGAATTCGCCGCTGTAGTCGCTGCCCAGGTAGCGATAGTCGGCGCTCATCATCTCACCACGGCGGCTGATCGTGCGGGGTGTCAGCGTGAGATCGTAGTTCGGTGCGAGATTGAAATAGATCGGCGTCGCCAGGTCGAAGCCACCCGTGGAGCTGAACGAGAACGTTGGCGGCAACAGGCCGCTGCGCCGGTCGTTCGAGAGCGGAAACGAGAGCCACGGGCTCGCGAATATCGGCACGCCCTGAAAGAAAAGCACCGTGTTGCGCGCAACGCCGGTATTCGTGCCGTTGTCCATTTCGAACTGCGAGGCGCGCAGGTACCACGCGGGCTCGCCGCTGCATTGGCAGGTCGAATAGGTGCCGTTGTGGATCACCGCGCGCTCGTTGTCGATCAGGTCGGCGCGTGCGGCCGAACCCCATCCGCCATTGATGACGAAGCGGTAGCGCGGCGTGTTGATATAGCCTTGCTCCGCTTCGACGCGCATATGCGCATAGGGTCCAAAGAACGTGATGCCGTTCTGCGTGAGGCTCGCGTGGCCATACGCGTCGGCGGTGTCCGCGTCTTCGAAGTAGTGAATGGAGTCGCCTTTGATGGCCGACGCGTAACGCCGCAACTCGGCCTCCCCATGTAGCGAGAGGTCGGTGTCGGTCGTGCCGTTCATGGACCGGGCGATTGCGGTCGTTGCGGCTTTGTCGCCCGATTGCAGCGGATGCTCCTGCAACTGCGGATCGACGCGCAAGGCCGAGTCGTCGCCGAGCGATGCGGGCTGCGATGCCGCGCCGGAGAGTTGAGCGAGTGCGGCGGGTGGCGCGAATCCGGGCGCGACCAGCAACAGGGAAATCAGCGGCTTTAGACGTAAGCCGCGCAATGCGTCACGCAGGATCAAGATAGGCCAGGGAAACCAGGGTTTGCGGATGAAAATGTGTGTGCGGCTCGCTGGGAGCGCGTCCGCGTGCGGGGCGCCTGCTTATTGCAGCCAGGCGGTGCGGGAAGACAGCACGGCTTCTTGATGAGATGCGGACTCGAGCGCGTCGACAATGCCGCGAATGTGCTCGCAGGGCAATGTGAACGACAGGCAGGCAGTTTGCGATAGCCGAAAGCGGATCACAACATGGCGAGTACCGTCGAGCCGCCCGATCTCGCAGCCGCGCGCGTGCATGAGCGCGAACGATGGCGCTTCGCTCTTGTTGATGCGCTGGATCTTTTCCATCGCGTTGGGCAGCGCAACCAGCAGGTCGTTGAATACCGAACGGTGTAGTGCCGCCGTGGCGCTTCCATCGTGAATCAGAAGGAATTCGCCGTCCGCGCTCAGGTCGGCCGAACTGATCTGACGCACGATAGCCGTGACGTTCTCAGCCATGCGCGCGCGCTCCAGCATCTTGCACTGCGATCATGCCAGCGGCTGGCGTGATCAACGCACGATCGCGCGACGGCATCCACACGTGCGCGGCTTCGGCCATGCAGGCGGACCATAGCGGCGCTGAACTGGCTTCGAGGACCGCGCGCGAGACGCGTTCACTGAGAAAGGAAAGGGTCGTGGACATGGTGGACGGGTTCCGTGAGTCGATCCCGCCACCATAAATGAAGGCGCGTGTTTTTTAGTTACCGCGCGAGCGCCACTTCTTAATGTATGTTTCAGAGCGGCGTGGTTTCGGCGCGAATAGCTTGCGCACCTTCGTGCCGAGCCGCCGCAACGGGGCACGCTTGAGCGCCTTGACCTGTTCCTTTGCCCGCTCCAGCGCACTGCGCGTGGCAGCGAGTTCGCTCACTAGCGCGGCGTCCGCCGCAATGCCGTCGATCAACGCAATATTCACGACACGCGTCGAGCGATGCAGGGAAACCGGGCCTTGCGGCCAGTTCACGTCGGGACCGAATGCGAGCACCTGGGTCGCTTGCGCGAGCTTGCTGGACCAGAACGAATGCGTTTCATCACTAATCTCGCGCGATTCGACGAGCGCTTTCGAAAGCGCCAGCGCGTCGAGGTGAATCGCCAGGCCGCGCATCGCGTCAAAGCCGCATTGGCGAGGACCATCGGCGGATTCCACGCTGCCAAGCGATGGATTCAAGCCCGACATCTCCGCGATCCATTGTTCCGCCGCCTGGGCATAAGCGGGCGAGCGCGCGGCGAGATCGCAATCGAACACCGCATCGGATGACGTGAAGGCGTGCCGGAGCGTCAACAGCCAATGCGCGAGAAAGCCGCGATACGCGTCGGCGGGATCGATCTGCGCAACGTACTGTTTCCAGAACGTGAGGCGCGCTTCAAGCGTGACACGCGTGCCGCTCTCGGGCATCTCCGGCAACGTGACCCGCAAAGCCTCAATCACTTTGCGCGCGAGCGGAACGTGCCGGTTCATATCGAGCACGGCAAACGGAATGGCGACAAAATGCGCGTTGCGGTGCCAGGCGAACAGCTCCCAGCACGATTGCCATTGTGTGACCGGGTTCTTCAGGACAACGATATGCACCGCATCGGGAAACGTATCGTAGAACCAGTTGAGCCGCCCCAACGACCTGCAAAACTTGAAAACCGGTGTGCGCCCGGCGGCGCTTGCCGTGCGCGTGAGCGTATTCAGGTACTCGGCAATACGGGGCGCGGCTTCGGGTGCATCGCCGGAAAAACTATCGACAGAAAAGACCGCTTCATAACCGGCGATTCCCCGCTTTTCACCATCGAGCAGATGCGCGAACTCGGCGAAATAGGGGCTCTCCAGATCGGGATGCCCCGAACGCCAACTGCTCGCCGTGCTTGTGTTGAGCATGTCCCGATCGATGCTCGCCAGCATTTCATGCAGCGGTTCATAGTACGCGGTCACTTGATCCAGACTGCGAAAACAGGACCATAACCACGTGCCCGCCGTTCGATATCCGGTGTGCAGGAAAATGGCTTTCGATTCGGGATTCATGCGACCTCGGTAGTGAATTCAAATGCCCGTGGCCGAACGCAACCGCCGACAGACCAACGCTGAGACGCTGGAGTGTAGGGCGAGTCAAAGTTTCTCAGGTTACATAAAGCATTACAGTCGATTACGATTTTCAATTCATCAGGCTGTCGTGGCTGTTTGGGCACCACGGCGCATCGCGACGCTCAGTACTTCGATGCGAAATTGGCGGGCGCGAGCCAACGGAAGCCCGTCAGGACCTTGCCTTCGAACCGGCATTCGACTTGCGCGGGCACGAGCGCATGCGTGCTCCGGTCCTCCATCATGCCGCTCACGGTGAACGAGCGGCCATCCGGCGACGGCCGCGTGTCACTGACCGAGACGATCGCGGGTTCCGCGGATCTCTGCATTCTCTCCACACACTGGTCGGTATTTTTTTGGGCTACGGACGTGCAGCCCTCGAACGACAACGCGGCGGCGATCAGCGCGACTGCCGCGAGCTTGTCCATCTTCATATTCCTTCCTTTCGTTTCCAACATGGTTGATTGTCTCCGGCTTGATATCGTGGCCGACGCCGATTCTATGGCAGCGGCGAGTCTATTCTTCATAACTAAACATCGAGACGTGATTCGGATGCCGATGAAAGCGCCACGGCTGTTTGGTCGGGGCGGGTGGCTGCAAACCTTGTCAACGCGTAGCTGTGGGGTAGAAGATGACCGGGCCGATTTCAAACAACGCGTACGCCGTCAATAGTCGGCAAGAAAATCTCGAAACAAAGATTACGCAACGCACACGTAAAAAAACAGCAGTGACCGGCTCAGCGCCGCATTCCGCCGCCGCCTGCACTGAAGCCGCCGCCGGACCAGCCGCCCGCACTCGAACCTTGTACCGTGCCCGTTTCGACGCTGCCCAACTGGCTGTCGTCGAGCGTTGACGTGCGTGCGGCGTTGCGGTTGCGCGTGAGCGTCACGCCCGCCGCGCCCGGACCAGGTGTGGTGTCCAGCGCGGCTAAACCGGCAGCAACGTGGGCGTGGTGCTCGGGCGGCGCATTCGCATTCAGCGACGGATGCGCGCCATACACGTAGCCCTGTCCCACCCCGATCGCGAGACTCACGCCAACCGGACCGCATCCCGTGCTGATCACCGCGGCTTCCTGCGTGAAGGACCCCATCGTCCCCACGCCCGCCGACATCTCGCCGCTCGCCGAAACCGGCGCGCATTGCATGGCGTCGACCAGGACGCCGTTCTCCGGCACGCTCACGTCGATGAATTCGGTACCGCCAATCAATACGCTCGCGAGCTTGCCAGGCGCGAGCACACCACTGTGACTCGGACCGGTTGTCATGAACTCGACATCGGCGGCAAAACCCGTGAGGTGCGCCGCATGAGGCGGCAGCGTGACACGGTACGCCGCATTGCGCGGGCCGTCGTCGATGCCCGCGAAACTGCCGCCGCGCGTCACGATCCGGAAGCCGATGCCCGGAAGACTCGTCGCGTAGACGTTGCCGAGGCCAGCGCTCGTGTCGGCGGGCGCGAGCACGCGCAATTCGCGCACGTTGTCCGGGCCGCTGCACGTGAAGGGAATGTCGTTGAGCGCGGCCACATGGGCCGAGCCGACCGTGGTTCCCACCGGCGCATTGAGCGGCACCGAGAGATGCACGGGAGAAAGCGGCAGCACCAGCACGCCGGGGTCCGCGGTCGGTCGGCATTCGGCGTGCGCTAGCGGCACATAGGAACCCGCGAGCAGCGCCAGCACGGTGGTGAGCCAGCGTGCGCCGCGACGCGCAGTCGATTCGAAAGAGCGGGGCATCGTTGAAAAAGGGGCAAGTGAGCGCGACCGATTTTACGGCACGGCGACTTCAGCGCCCCGACAAGCAATTTACCGATTGTTACTGCTGCGCGATAGAACGCAAGGCCCCCGGTTTGACCGGCGGCTCGGGCATGCGGCGCATGTTCAAGGCGTTGACGGCTTTGACGCCCGCGCAGTATCGCCAGATTATTGGCCGGAACTGATTGCGCCGAGACTGTGCGCGAGATCGTCGATGAGATCACGCGGGTCTTCAAGCCCCACATGCAGACGCACGATCGGCCCGGTGTTCCTCCAGTCCTCGCAGGTTCTGGCGCTCGCGACGTTGACGACAGTCGCGAGGCTTTCGAAGCCGCCCCATGACGCACCTATCCCGAACAGCGACAGCCCATCGACGAAGCGATCGGCCGCTTCAGCCGACACTTGCGAGAGTTCGAATGAGATCAGTCCGTTGGTGCCGGTGCAGTCGCGCTGCCATAGCGCATGACCCGGATGTTCCGGCAGCGCAGGACAGAAGACGCGCGCGACGGCAGGCTGCGTAGTGAGCCAGTGTGCAACTTCGAGCGCATGCTTCTCGTGCAGCGCGAGCCGGGCGCCCAGCGTGCGCGTGCCGCGCAGCACCAGGTACGCATCGTCGGGGCTGACGGCGACGCCCTGCGCATCGCTCATTGTCGCGAGAGGCCGCCAGGCGGCCTCAGTCGTTGTAACGGTGCCCATCATCACATCGGAATGGCCGCTCAGGTATTTGGTCGCGGCCATGATGGAAATGTCAGCACCGAGCCGCAACGGCTGATATTGCACGCCTGAGCCCCATGTATTGTCCGCGGCCAGCAGCGCGCCGTGGCGATGCGCCAGTTCGGCGAGCGCGGGCAGATCGCACAGTTCGTAGAGCAGCGAGCCCGGGCACTCGACGTAGACGAGCTTCGTGCGGGGCGTCATGCGGCTCGAGACATCCGAGCCGTCTGCCCGGATATACGTGACGTCGATACCCCACGGCTCGAGGAACGTACTGGCGAAGTGGCGCAGCGGCTGATAGACGCAATCGGAAATCAGCACGTGGTCGCCAGGGCGAAGGTAGGCGAGGAACACCATCGTTATGGCCGCGAGGCCAGTGGGGAAGAGGCGCGTTCGATAGCCTCCTTCGAGTCCCGACACGACATCTTCGAGGGCGAAGCCGGTAGGATTGCCGCGCGCGCCGTATGTGAACAAGCGCTCGGTACTGCGCCGGCTGCGTGCATCGTTCAGATCGGCCATCGTTTCGAACAGCGCAGTCGACGCGCGTACGACCGGCGGGTTGACCGCGCGCCCGCCGTCGACGACCGTGGACGTGCCGCCTTTGACAAGACGGGTGGCAAGGCGCGGAGCGCGCGAATCGTGGGACATGTGAATAGGTGCCTTGAAGCGGGTGCCGTTCGCCGGCAGGTTCGTGGTTGCCTGATGTGCGGGCATCGCCCGCGCATCCTGCGTTCACTTCGTCGCGGCTGCTGCGCCGATTCGAAACGTGCTGTGCTCATCGGCGTCGAGCTGGGCGAGCAGGCCGGTTTCCCACGCGAGATACTGACGCGCCGCTGCCTTGTTGCCGTCGTGACGATCATGCACGAAGAACAGGTAGTCGATGCAGGCTTCGTCGGGCGGCATGGCGGGCGTGGCGCTTACGGCGTGTCCGGCCGCCGTCCACGCGCCAAGGCCGCCTGAGAGCAGCACGAAACGGCCTGTATCGTGAGGCCGGCGTCGCAGCCAGTCCGCGACGAACAGCTCGGCGACGCCGCGCTCATCCGCGACGAGCGCGATGTTCCGGTCCGCGGGCACATCTGGCGGATCGGGCAGACGCGGGCGAATTGCCCATTGCGAGCCCGGAATATGGGCGCTTCGATAGCTCATGCTCGGCCGCAAATCGACCACTTGCATTGGCCTGGTCGCGAGCGCTTCGGCAAGCGTTGCCGCGTCAATCTCGGGCAGGGTCGCTTCCACAGCCGCAGGCAGGACCGGCAGCGCCGCGCCGCTCGCGAACGCGTCGGGTAGCACGTAAGCGTCGTGGCCCAACTGACGCAACCAGCTGGCGACGATCGGCGCGCGCACGCCGTCGCTGTCGAACAGCACGACACGCGCATGACGCACGCCGACGTATTGATCCGTAGCTTGTATCAGCTGTCCACCCGGGGTGTGTTGCGCGCCCGGCAACGAGCCGCAAGCGAATTCTTCCGGCGTGCGCACGTCGCACAGGTAGAGCGTGCGGGACGCATCGCACGCCCACTGTGCGAACGTGGCCGCGTCCACATGTGGCACCGCGAAGCGTTCGGCCAGTGTGCGGCTCGCTTCGCGCATCGGCTCGAGGGCGGCGAGCGGCACCGCTTCCGGGTAGCGGCGGGTGCTGCCGTGCTCGAGCGGCAGGTCCTCCAGGTACCACCCCTGCGTGCCGTTTGCGAGCGCCATCACGGGGTTGGCGATGCCCAGGTTGATCAGCGTCTGCGCGCCGATGATGCTGCGCGTGCGACCCGCGCAGTTGATGACGATCGGCGTCGTCGCATCGGAAACGAGTTCGCGGATGCGATAGCCAAGCTCGCCATTGGGGCAGCAGATCGACGAAGGGATCGTCATCTTCCGGTATTCGCCGAGCGTGCGGCCGTCGAGAATGACGACCGGCTCGCCGCGTTCGCGCTTTGCCGCGAGTTCGCGCGCCGTAATGTGCGGCGTGTGATACGCGTGCTCGACCAGCTCGCCGAACGTCTTCGACGGCACGTTCACGCCCGCGAACAGCGTATGGCCGGCACGCTGCCAGCCCTCGGTGCCATCCTCGAGCACGTGCAGGTTCGTATAGCCACGCTCGCAGAGGCGAGCCGCCGCGTCGAGCGCGACGGTCGCATCGGTGTCGTAGAGCACGAGGCGCGTGGTGCGGCGGGGAACGAGCCGCCCGATCTCGAGTTCGAGCCGGCTATAGGGGAGCGGCACGCCGTGAAAGAGGTGCGCTTCGCCGTACTGCCCGTGCTCGCGCACGTCGATGAGAGCGATCTCGGCGCCGTCACGCAGCCAGCGCTTGAGCGTCGAGGCGTCGATAAACGAAGGGAGCAATGAGGTCATGTCGAAAGCGTTGCCGTTTCGTAGGGTTGAACGAATCCCCACCGATTGCCGGGGCAAAACGGTGCCTCGGTCCCAGCCCCATGTGGGCGGACCTGTGCTGGACACGGCGCCGCCACGGCGCCGGGCAGGATTCGGGAGTGGGCTTTGCGTTAGCGGCGCGTCTTCACGCCGATGTTCATCACCTGATACGTGCCGTTTTCGAGGTCGAACGTGATGCGCTCGGTGAGCGTTTCCAGCGCGCGGCCATACATGTGCAGGTGGCGGATCGGCGTGTCGCCCTTGATCTCGACGGCGTGAATATCGTCCGAGGCAAGCGCGATGCCGTGGCCGGGTTCGACGACGACGGTCTGCGTCACTTCGACGGAGCCCACGCCCGGCGTCCTGCCGTCGTCGGTGCGCCGATAGAGGAAGTTGTGCTCGATGCCGTCGACCGCCGCAATGCAGGCCCATGTCGTGTGGTTATGCGGCGTGATCTTCTTGCCGGGGCGCATGACATTCAGATACAGCGCGTAGGTCTGGTCGGCGTCTTCGTGAATCAGGTAGCGCGCCTGAAGCTCGCCATCGGCGGGCGGCGGGAAGTCCGCGTCCTGCCACAGCTCGCGGCGCGCCGCGAGCGACTTGACCTGATCGAGCACCGCGGTGAGCGCCGGACGCGTCTCGCCCGCGGGCGCAAGCTCGGATTTCATGGCGGCAATCGCTTCAGCGACGGCAGTATCGCGTTGTGCGGACAGGGACGGTGTTGACATGAATGGGTCTCCGGGATTGAAAGTAGGTTAAGCGGCGCGATACTCGGCAAGCTCGCGCGGCGACGGGCGCAGTACGTCATGTAAAAAGCGTTGCGCGCGCTCGTGTGCGGGCCGGGTGAAAAACCTGTCGGGCGGCGCGTCTTCGAGCAACTGGCCCTGGTCCATGAACCAGACGCGGCTCGACACTTCGCGCGCAAAGCCCATTTCATGGGTGACGATCACCATCGTCAGGCCGTCGTTGGCGAGACTTCGCATTACCTGCAGCACCTCCTGCACCATCTCCGGATCGAGCGCGCTCGTCGGTTCGTCGAACAGCATCAATGGCGGCTTCATCGCAAGCGCGCGTGCAATCGCCACGCGCTGCTGCTGGCCTCCGGACAGGTTCGCGGGCATCGCGTCGATCTTGTGCGCGAGGCCGACCTTGGCCAGCAGATTCTCGGCCTGGGCGATGGCTTCGTCGCGCGACATGCCGAGCACCCGGGTGGGGCCCAGGATCAGGTTTTGCCGCACCGACAGGTTCTGGAACAGGTTGAAGCTCTGGAACACGAAGCCGATGCGGGCGCGCAGCCGGTTGAGCTTGACGTTGCGCGCATTCACGTCGCAGCCTTCGAACAGGATGCGTCCCTGCTCGATGGCTTCGAGCCGCGTGACGGTGCGGATCAAGGTCGACTTGCCGGAGCCGGACGGCCCGCATACGACGACAACTTCGCCGCGCTCGATTATGGCGTCGATGCCCCTGAGCACATGGTGCTGACCGTAGTGCTTGTGCACGTTCTCGAAAGCGAGCATGGTCATGGTCTCTTTTGCTCCTGCGATATCAAGCGAGGCCCGCGCGCCGGCGAGCGATGCGGCGCTCCAGCTGCCCCGCAAAGCGCGAGACGGCGAAGCACAGGATGAAATAGAAAGCGGCAAGCACGAGGAACGTTTGAAACGGCTGCGTCAGCGTGATCGTGTTGACCTGCGCCGCCGAATACGTCAGCTCGGGCACGCCGATCACATACGCGAGCGAGGTCGCCTTGATGATCGAGACGAACTGGTTGACGATCGACGGCAGCATGTTGGCGAGCGCCTGAGGCAGTTGCACGTAGCGCATGCTCTGCAGCCACGAGAGCCCGTTCGAGCGCGCGGCTTCCATCTGACCGCGCGGCAGCCCTTCGAGTCCGGCGCGCACGATTTGCGCAAGGAACGCGCTTTCGTAGACGACGATCGCGCACACGGCCGTCGTAACCGCCGACACCTGCGCGCCCACCAGCAGCGGCACCGCGAAATAGGCCCAGAAAATCAGCATCAGCAGCGGAATGCCACGGATCAGACGTGTCCAGATGCTGGCGGCGCGTCGCAGTCCACGCAACGGCGAGACGAGCGCGAGACCGATCGCGACGGCAATCGGGAACGACATCGCGAGGCCCAGCGCCGAGATGACGAGCGTGATCGCCACGCCGCCGAGCGGCCCGTGCGGCCAGTTGCCGACAAGAAACAGCCCAAGATAGTTGTGCAGAATATCGAACATGGCTCAGGTTCCGAGCGGCGTCGTGCGACGTTTGGCGAAGTGGTCCGAGAGCGCCATCAGCGCCAGCGTGCCGATCAGATAGAGAACGGTTGCGACGAGGAAGATGTCGAAGGTGCGAAACGTCAGGTTGTCGATCTGGCGCGTGTTGTACAGCAGTTCGTGCACACCGATCGCCATGGCGAGTGAACTGTCCTTGAAGAGCCGCAACGCCTGGTTCAGCAGCCCCGGCAGCGCCACGCGCATGCCTTGCGGCAAGATCACGTAGCGAAACGCCTGCAGGTACGTGAGACCGATCGAACACGCCGCCTCTTGCTGCGTATAGGGAATCGTGCGCAAACCGGAGCGCAGGTCTTCTGACATGAATGCGCCGTAGTTGAGCGCCAGCGCGATCGTGGCGAAAAAGAACTCCGTGTTTCCGGCGTTGACCCAGTGATAAAGCGGCGCGGGCAACAGTTGAGGGACGCCGAAATACCACACGAGGATCTGTACGAGCATCGGCACGTTGCGGTGATATTCGACAACGGCAACGACGAACGTCTTGCACGCCTTGATGGGCAGCGCACGCAGCGTTGCGAGCACGACGGCTACGACGATGGCGAACAGGCCAGACACGACGAACAGCTGCAATGTGGTGAGTACGCCGTTGCGCAGCAAAGGCAGGTAGCCGTCGTCGAGCAGAAAGGAGAAGTCGAACATGCTGGGGCAGGTCGTCAGGAGTCGATAAGAAAAATGACGGGGACGGCGTGCGTTGCGCAGGGGTTCCGTCCCGGTGACTTCCGCGCGAAGCGCGTGCGTTCACTGCGTCCTGATCGGTTCGACCTTATAGTCGCGCGTGAACTTGTACGGCGAGTTCACGCCGAGCCATTTGTCGAAGCTCTGCTGAAGTCCGCTCGACTTGTCGTAGTCGTGCAGGATCTTGTTCACCGCCGCCATCAACGCGGGTTCGCTCTTGTTCATGACCACACCCCAGCGCTCCTCGTAGACGGGCGCAGCGAGCATCCGGTATTGCTGGCCGCCCTTTTGCGCGGCCTCGTTCGCAAAGCGCGCGAGGATGTTCTGACCAGCGACAAGACCGTCCACCTTGCCTTGCTGGAGCGCGAGGAACGCCGACGGAATATCGTGGAACGTGAGTAGATTCGAGTTCGGCAGGCGTGTGACCGATACCGCCGCCGAACTCGAACCTTCCGACGCCGCGATCTTCTTGCCGTTGAGCTGATCGAGATTCTGGATGGAGGAATCGGCACGCACCAGCACCCGGATCGGCGCGACGTAGTACTGGTCGCTGTAGTCGACCTGTGCGGCGCGGGCCGGCAACCACGCCATCGCGGCGGCGAGCACGTCGACGCGGTGCGTCTTCAGTTCGGGAATGCGCGCGTCGGTCGACAGCGTGCGATGGTCGAGCTTCACGCCCAGTCCTTGCGCGAGCACCCGGCATACGTCGACGTCGAAGCCCACGATCTGGCGCGTGGCGGGATCGGGAAAGGCGTACGGCTCACTGGCGTTTTGCGTGCCGCATACGAGGGTGCCGCGGGCCTTGATGTCGGCCAGTTCGTCCGCATTCGCCCGGCCGAAGGTGGCGAGGAAGGTGATCGTCAGAACGGCCAGTTTTCGTTGCCACATAAAGCGGGGTCTCCTCCAGAAAGGAAGTCTCTGCGATGACGGGTGCCGCGGTCGAGCGTGCCCGCCTGTGCCCACCTGTACGTTGAGGGCACGCGTCGACGCACGCACATGTCTCCGGTTGCATAAATTGTGCTTGAGTGTTGACAAGCTTATCGGTCAAAATTTTGGCGAACAATTTAATTATTTGCCGAAAAGCATTAGCGAAATTGAACTATCGGATGCCCGGAATGCGAAACCTCGATATCGATCTGCTGCGCACGTTCGTCGCCATCGCCCAGCGCGAAACGTTCGCTGCGGCGGCCGAGCAGGTCGGCCGCACACAGTCTGCGATCACACAGCAGATGCAGCGGCTCGAGCAGGAAGTAGGCTGCATCCTGTTCGAGAAGCGGGGGCGGCAGAAGATGATGACGACGGACGGGGCGAGGCTGCTCGCTTACGCAAACAAGATCCTCGCGCTCAACGATCAGGCGGTGCAACTGGCGTATTCGCGGGGCCCTGGCGAGAAAGTCCGCATAGGATCGCCGCACGACGTGGCGGACTCGATCCTGCCGAACATGCTGCGGCGTTTGTCGAAGTTGTCGACTGAACTGCAAATGGAAATCAACGTCGGACGCAGCCCGTTCCTGATGGATGCGTTGCGCGATGGCGAACTCGATCTCGTGATCTCGACGCGCTACGACGATGCGTTCCCGGGCGTCACGCTGCGCACGTCGCCAATGGTCTGGATCTGCGCGGAGGATTTCACGTTCAATCCGGGCGAGCCCGTTCCACTCGTGATGGCCGACGAGCTGAGCCTGTTTCGCAAGCTGTCGATTGCTGAACTCGACGCGAACGACATTCCCTGGCGGACGAGCTTCATGTCTCCAACGCTGACGGGCATCAAGGCCGCGATCAGTGCTGGCCTCGGCGTCACGGCACGGACCACCGAACTGCTCGACGCGAATATGCGCGTCCTGACCGAAGGCGATGGCTTGCCGCGCCTGCCGGAGGTCGCCTTCTATCTGTACGTGCAGCCGACTTGTACGAGCGCCGTGCTGCGCGAGTTGTTCGAGTCGACGGAGCGCATCGCGACGCGCTTCGGGCCTTCGTTCGCATAACCGGCCGCGTTCGGGTCTGGCGCTTTCGTTCGCGTTACGGCCACCTTGCGATTGCAGGATATTGGCATTTACCCCAAGGAAAAGACACTGGCATTTCTCTTGCGGACAGACTAGGATTGCGCCCAATGTTACCGGTTACAGTAAACGGTAACATCCCGGCTGCGGAGTCGCGCTTCACCCCGGCGCGGCCGGGAGCGACCATGATTAATAAAACAGGAGACACGAGATGAATCTGGCCACCAACGTGCGGAGCCGGTCGAGGATTCGCTGGTGGGTTGCGGGCCTCATGTGGGCGGCGATCGCGATCAACTACATCGACCGCACCGTGCTGTCGGCGGCGGCGCCGCGCCTCCAGTCGCAATTCCACCTGAGCGCGGTGGAAATGGGTGTCGTCATGTCGGCGTTCTTCTGGTCGTACGCACTGCTGCAACTGCCCGCGGGTTTTCTTGCCGACCGTTTGGGCCAGAAAAAGGTGCTGGGTTTCGCGGTGCTCTGGTGGTCGCTGGCGACGGCGGCCACGGGCATCGCGAGCGGTTTCAAGTCGCTCGTCGCGTTGCGCGTGGCGCTTGGCGCGGGCGAGGCGGGCGCGTATCCGAGCAACGCGGGCATTGCGTCGAAGTGGTTTGCGCGCAGCGAACGCGCGACGGTCGCGGGCATTTTCGATAGCGGGTCGAAGCTGGGTGGCGCCATCGCGCTGCCGCTCATTGCCGCGATGCTCACGGCGTTCGACTGGAAGATCACGTTCGCGCTCACCGGTTTGCTCGGTCTGATCTGGTACGTGGTGTGGCAGTTCACGTTCAGCGATTCGCCGCGTGATCACAAGCGGGTCAATGCCGAGGAACTCGCGTACATCGAGAGCGATTCATTGGCAGAGCGAAGCGACAACGCAGAGCGCCCCGCGCTGCGCAAGCTGCTCGCACACCGCAACATCTGGGCGATGTGCATTGGCTTCTTCATGATCAACTATAACTCGTACTTCTTCATCACCTGGCTGCCCACGTATCTCGTGAAGGCGCGTGGCATGACGATGATGGAAATGGGCTGGATGGCGTCGCTGCCGCTGCTCGTCTCGATAGTGGTCGAGATTTTCGCAGGCTGGGCGTCGGATCGCGTGTTCGCCTCGGGCAAGCTTTCGCTCACCGCTACGCGCAAGCTCTTTCTCGTGATCGGCTTGCTGATGGCATCGAGCATCGGTTTCGCCGCGTTCGCCGACTCGGCTGCCGTTGCGGTGCTGCTGCTGTGCATTGCGAAGTCGGGCACGACCGTGGCGGCTTCGCAAGTCTGGGCGCTGCCGGCCGACGTCGCGCCGCGCAACGCCGTGTCGATGGTAGCGGGCGTTCAGAACACGGTATCGAACATCGGCGGCGTGGTTGGCCCGATCGTCACAGGGGCGATTGTTGGCGCGACGGGTTCGTTCGTGCCAGCGCTCGTCGTGTCGTCGGCGCTGATCGGCGTGGCGATCGTCAACTATCTGTTCCTGCTGGGCAAGGTCGAGCCGATTCGTCTCGACGGTGCTTCGCCGCAGCCGCAGGCGCGCGAGTACAGCAACGCCCCGTAATACCACCGGATCAACCTACGCGGTTTCGCCGGAAGCATTCCCGCCGTTTTCTCTCAGGCGGTAATACATAGTAGTCCTCTAAATACTAAAACCAGACAGGTCACCTGTATGAAAAAAGCACTTTTCGCAGCGGCCGGGCTTTTGTCCGTCGCACCCGTCATGGCGCAGGCCCAGAGCTCCGTCACGTTGTATGGTCTCGTCGATGCCGGTATCGGTTATGTCAATAACATCAAGGGCGGTTCGGCGTTCCAGTTGACGAGCGGCCGCCTGAGCGGTAGCCGTTGGGGCCTGAAAGGAAACGAGGATCTCGGCGGCGGCCTGAGCGCGGTGTTTACGCTCGAAGGCGGCTTCAAGCCCAGCGACGGCACCGCCGCACAAGGCGGGCGTCTGTTCGGCCGCAGCGCGTTCGTGGGCATTGCGAAGAGCGGCATCGGCACGTTCACGCTCGGCCGCCAGTATGAGCCGTTAGCGGATCTCGTCGCGCAATACGCCGGTTCGGGCTTTTGGTCGCCGTCCACCCACGTGGGCGACAACGACAACCTGAACCAGACGTTCCGCATCAACAACGCGGTGAAGTTCCGCAGCGACACCATTGCGGGCTTCACCGTCGACGGCATGTACGCGTTCAGCAACCAGGCGAGCGGCGCGGGCGGTCAAGGCTTTGGAAACAACCGCGCCTGGGGCCTCGCCGCGAACTACGTGAACGGGCCGCTCTCGATCGGCGGCGGTTACGTGCTGCTCGATCATCCGAACACGACGACCAACACGAGCGGCGCGATTGGTGGCGCGTCGACCACGAGCGGCGACGACTACAGCGGCGGGTTCTTCTACAACCTCGACGGCGGCGTGGCCCGTCAGCAAATTGCGGCGGCCGGCGCGAACTACAAGATCGGCAGCGCGATTGCGGGCTTTGCGTTCAGCCACACGGAACTCGACTATAACGACGGGTCCTCCCGCAAGTTCAACAACTACGACGCGAACCTGCGCTACCTGCTCACGCCCGCCACGACGCTGATCGGCGTCTACACGTTCACGGACGGCCGCGCGAACGGGCTGGCTGGCACGGGCGGCGCGACGCTCAAGCCGAAGTGGCATCAGTTCACGCTGGGCGTGGACTATGCGCTCTCCAAGCGGACGGACGTCTACCTCTCGGGCACGTATCAGCTCGCGGCCGGCGACGCATCGACGCGCGTGGGTTCGTCGTACAGCCGGATCGCGGCGATCGCGTATGCGGGCGGCGCATCGTCCACCAATCGTCAGGTCGACGTGTTCACGGGCATCCGCACGAAGTTCTGATCGCGCTTTACGCGCTGGAAGCAAAAAGGCCTCGCCATGTGTGCGAGGCCTTTTTGCGTTGCCGTCGCGACGCGATCACGCTCAAGCCGAGCCGCGCTCGATCAGCGTGAAGCCGACGTCCACTTTTGCGCGCTTGCTCGCGCCGGTCTCGATTTTCTCCATCAGCATGGACGCCGCGAGCTTGCCGATCTTCGTGCCGTCGATCCGAATGGTTGTGAGTGGCGGGTCCGTGTCGGCGGCGAAATTCTGGTCGCCGTAGCCGATCACCTTGAGGCGCCCCGGCACGTCGAGCCCGCGCGCACGGGCTTCCATGAGCACGCCGAGCGCCATGATGTCCGCGCCGCAGAAGATCGCGTCGATCTGCGCATGCTCGTCGAGCAGCTTCGCGAGCGCGCGGCGTCCGTCGCCGAGATGGGCGGGCGAGGGCACGGCGGCCACGGGAATCTCGCGCTCGCCGCCGAAGGCGTCGATGAACGCGTTGGCGCGCAGCGTCGCCCGGCGGTCGCCCGGCGTGACGATGGCCGGGTGCCGCGCGCCACGCTCGCGCAGGTAGCGCGCCGCCGCTTCGCCTACGCGCGTATGCGAGAAGCCAATCAACATGTCGAGCGGCGAGCGCGTGATGTCCCACGTTTCGACCACGGGAATGCCGGCCGCGCGCAGTTTCTGCCGCGACGCCTCCGAGTGAATCACGCCGGTGAGCACGATGCCTGCCGGCCGCCGGCCGATGATGGCGTCCAGCAGCGCCTCTTCGCGCGATTCGTCGTAGCCGCTCTGGCCGAGCAGCAACTGATAGCCGGCCGTCTCGAGTTCCGCGGTCAGGGCGGCGACCGTTTCCTGGAACACGCTGCCCGCCATCGCCGGGATCAGCGCAACGACGAGGTGGCTGCGATTCGAGGCAAGCGAGCCCGCGATCAGATCGGGTGTGTAGCCCGTTTGCCGCACGGCCTCGCGCACGCGTTCCAGCGTTTCAACCGAAACCAGTTCGGGATTGTTGAGGGCGCGTGAAACGGTGACCTTCGTGACCCCCGTCAGTCGGGCCAGGTCGCTGAGCGTGACCCGGCCGGTGTTCTTGCGGGCACGCCGCGACGCGGTGCCGGCGGCGGGCTGGGCGAATTCTGTCGAGGTCTTGGTCACGGGCGCGCGCGCTCCTGCGGCAAAAAGGTGTTGGCATTATCCCAAAACTGTACTACGATGGCACCTATGTTACCGGTTACATTAACCGGTAACGCTGTTCCAAACGAAAGGCGCGCGTTCCCCGGCGCAGCCAGCAACAATTTCGCATGGGACCGGAGCAGGTGCCGCTGCGCGCCCTTCGGATCGTCAGCGGAGACAGGCGAATGCTCCAATCCAACAAGTCCTATAACGGGCCGTTGATCCGGCTCAACCCCAACGACAACGTCCTGATCGCGCGCGAGTCGCTGACGATCGGGGATCAAGTCTTGATCGAAGGTGAAGTGATTCGCCTGCGCGCGCAGGTCGCGGCGGGCCACAAGGTGGCCGCGCGGCGCATGGCGTCGGGCGAGCCCATCCGCAAATACGACACCGTGATCGGCGTGGCTGCGCGCGACATCGAGCCTGGCGAGCACGTTCATACGCATAACATCACGCTCGTCGACTTCGATCGCGATCCGGGTTTCGGTCTCGATGTGAAGCCCGTCGACTACGTCGCGCCGGAGCAGCGCGCGACGTTCGACGGCATCGTGCGGCCCGACGGTCGCGTCGCCACGCGCAACTTCATCGGCATCCTCGCGTCGGTCAACTGTTCGGCCACGGTCATTCGCCATATCGCCGACTACTTCACACCCGAGCGGCTGCGCGATTATCCCAATGTCGACGGCGTGGTCGCGTTCGCGCAAACGAGTGGCTGCGGCATGTCCTCGCCGAGCGAGCACTTCGACGTGCTCCGCCGCACCATCGCGGGCTACGCGCGCCACCCGAACCTGGGTGGCGTGCTCATCGTCGGGCTGGGGTGCGAGCGCAACCAGGTCGGCGATCTGCTCGACTCGCAGGGGCTGAAGACGGGCAAGGCCGTGCACGCGCTGGTGATGCAGGACACGGGCGGCACGCGTGCAACGATCGAAGCCGGCATCCAGGCCGTGCAGGCGATGCTGCCCGCGGCAAACGACATCGTGCGTACGCCGGTGCCGGTCAGCCATCTGAAGATCGGTCTCGAATGCGGCGGTTCGGACGGTTTCTCGGGCATCACCGCGAATCCGGCGCTGGGCGCCGCGATGGACCTGCTCGTGCGTCACGGCGGCACCGCGATCCTCTCCGAAACGCCCGAGATTCACGGCGTCGAATACATGCTCACGCGCCGCGCCGTGTCGCCCGAAGTCGGCCAGAAACTGCTTGACCGGCTCGCGTGGTGGGAGCGGTATACGCGCGGCCAGAATGGCCAGTTCAACGGCGTGGTCGGGCCGGGCAACCAGCAGGGCGGTCTCGCCAACATCTTCGAAAAGTCGCTCGGTTCCGCCATGAAGGGCGGCACGACGCCGCTGCAAGCCGTCTACGAATACGCGGAGCCGATCGATCGCGCAGGCTTCGTATTCATGGATTCACCCGGCTACGATCCCGTCGCGGTAACGGGGCAGATCGCGAGCGGCGCGAACCTGATCTGCTTCACCACGGGCCGCGGCTCCATGTTCGGCTCGAAGCCCGCGCCGACGCTCAAGCTCGCGAGCAACACGCCCATGTTCACGCGTCTCGAAGAGGACATGGACATCAACTGCGGTCGCGTGATCGACGGTGAGCGCACGATCGAGGAAATGGGTCAGGACATCTTCGATCTGATCGTTCGCGCGGCTTCGGGCGCGCGCACGAAGAGCGAGTTGCTCGGACTCGGCGACAACGAGTTCGTGCCCTGGCACATGGGCATCGTGAGCTGAGGGCGCGCGACTGCGCGCCTAGGGCCGGCATCAATAGAACAGGTAGGGAGACAGCAGATGTTCGAATCTGCGCAGCGGCACGGCCGCTCGAAGATGCGCTGGTGGGTTGCCGGCCTCATGTGGGCGGCGATTGCGATCAACTATATCGATCGCACGGTGCTCTCGGCGGCGGCGCCGAAAATTCAGTCCGCGTTCCATCTCGACGCGATGCAGATGGGCATCGTCATGTCGGCGTTTTTCTGGTCGTATGCGCTGCTGCAATTGCCGGCGGGCTTGCTCGCCGATCGGCTGGGCCAGAAGAAAGTGCTGGGTTTCGCGGTGCTCTGGTGGTCGCTCGCGACCGCGATGACGGGCCTCGCGACCGGCTTTCGCTCGCTCGTCGGTTTGCGCGTGGCGCTGGGCGTGGGCGAGGCGGGCGCGTACCCGAGCAACGCGGGTATTGCCACGCGGTGGTTTCCGCGCAAGGAGCGCGCGACCGTTGCGGGCATTTTCGACAGTGGCTCGAAGCTCGGTGGCGCGATCGCCTTGCCGCTGATCGCGTGGATGCTGGCCGTGTTCGACTGGAAGATGACCTTCGTGCTCACGGGCCTGCTCGGCATCGTGTGGTTCGTCGCGTGGCTCGTGAGCTTCACCGACTCACCCGCCGCGCATCCGCGCGTGAATGCGGCGGAACTCGCGCACATCGAAAGCGATAAAAGCGCGCAACGCGCGCAGCCCGTCGCGCGTCCGCCGTGGCGCAAGCTGCTTGCGCACCGCAACGTGTGGGCGATGTGCATCGGCTTTTTCATGATCAATTACAACTCGTACTTCTTCATCACGTGGCTGCCCACGTATCTGATGAAGGAGCGCGGCATGAGCGTGCTGCAGATGGGCTGGATGGCCTCGTTGCCGCTGCTCGTGTCGATCGTCGTCGAGATTTTCGCGGGGTGGGCCTCGGATCGCGTATTCGCGAGTGGCAAGCTCTCGCTCACTGCCACGCGCAAGCTCTTTCTCGTGGTCGGGCTCGTGATGGCGTCGAGCATCGGCTTCGCGGCGTTTGCGCACTCGGCGCTCGTAGCGGTGCTGCTGCTGTGCGTCGCGAAATCAGGCACCACGGTCGCGGCTTCGCAGGTGTGGGCACTACCCGGCGACGTCGCGCCGCCCAATGCCGTTTCGATGATCGCGGGCCTGCAAAACTCCGTGTCGAATCTCGGCGGCGTGGTCGGCCCGATCGTCACGGGCGCCATTGTTGGCGCGACCGGTTCGTTCGTTGCCGCGCTGCTGTTCTCGGCGGCGCTGATCGGCATTGCGATCATCAACTATCTGTTCCTCCTCGGGAAGGTGGAACCCATTCAATTCGGCGACCCTTCACAGGAGACACGCATTCATGAACCCGCAGACTTCAGCGCTTAATCCGTTCAAGGCGGCGCTCGCCGCGCGCAAGAAGCAGGTTGGCTTCTGGCTTTCCATGGCGGATCCGTATCTCGCAGAAGTGAGCGCGACGGCCGGCTTCGACTGGCTCCTCATCGACAGCGAGCACGCACCGAACGAACTGCGCACGATCCTCGCACAACTGCAGGCCGTGGCGCCGTACCCGGGCGAACCGGTCGTGCGCCCCGTGAACGGCGACCCGGCGCTGCTCAAGCGTCTGCTCGATATCGGCGCGCGCAATCTGCTCGTGCCGATGGTCGATACCGCCGACGAAGCGCGCGCGCTCGTCGCGGCCGTGCGCTATCCGCCGCATGGCATTCGCGGCGTGGGCAGCGCGGTGGGCCGCGCGTCGCGCTGGAGCCTGCGTACCGACTACCTGGATATTTCGGATGACGAAGTATGCTTGCTCGTGCAAGCGGAAACGACGACGGCGCTTGGCAACCTCGAAGCGATCTGCGCCGTGGACGGCGTGGACGGCGTATTCATTGGGCCGGCCGATCTCGCGGCTTCCATGGGTTATCGCGGCCGGGCCACGCATCCCGAAGTGCAGCAGGCGATCGACGGGGCGATCCGCACGATCGTCGCGTCGGGCAAAGCAGCGGGAACACTCACGTCCGACCCGGCACTCGCGCGTCACTACCTGGAGCTTGGCTGCACGTTCGTCGCGACGGGGGTGGACATCCTGATGTTCGCGAACGCGGCGCGCAAGCTCGCGCGTGATTTCGCGGACGTGCGCACAGCGGACTGAAGCAGCGCGCCAAAAGACCGCGCAAAGCGATGGAGGAGGAGACGCGACATGAACGATTTCGCAGCGAAAAGCGGGGCGGCTGAGCATATCCGGGCCCTGCGCGAGAACTGGCGCATCATCTTTGCCGCGACGGCGGGATGGGCGCTCGACGCATTCGATTTTACGATTCTGCTGTTTCTGATTCCCCATCTGGGCAAGGTGTTCGACGTGGGCTTGCCCGCAATGGCGTTCGTGGTGACCGCGACCGGCTTCGCGAAAGTGGCGGGAACGATCGGCTGGGGGTTCGCCGCGGACCGCTTCGGTCGAAAGATCGTGTTCATGGCCGCCGTGCTGTGGTTTTCATGCGCCGCGGGTTTGAGCGGCCTCGCATGGAGCTACGCGTCGTTCATGGCCATGCGCGTATTGTTCGGCATTGGCTTCGGCGGCGAGTGGACCGCATCGGTCGCGCTGCTGATGGAAACCGTGCCCGCGAAAATTCGTCCGCTCGCCTCGGGCATCATGGTCGCGGGCTACGAGTTCGGCTATCTGCTCGCGGCGCTCGCATTCCACTTTCTGTTTCCCGTCACGGGCTGGCGCTGGATGTTTTTCCTTGGCGTGCTGCCCGCGCTGCTGACGCTCTTCCTGCGCCGCAACGTGGGCGAGTCGCCGGACTGGGAGCGTGAACGGCAGTCGAAGGTGCGCCGCCGCGCGCGCGAAGTGTTCATCTTCAATCCGGCCGTCTTGCAGGCGTGGCTTTTTTCGGCCGCGATCAATTTCATGCTGTGGGCCGTGCAGGTGCTGTATCCCACGTTCCTGCTCACGACGCAACATCTCGACTCGAGCCAGATCTTTCCGTTCATCATCGCTTATTCGGTGGGCTCGGTCATCGGCAAGCCGCTTTCGGGCTATAGCGCGAGCCGCTTCGGCGAGCGCCGCACGATCTGCATGTTCCTCGGCGTCGTGATCCCGTCGACGGTGCTCTATACGATGGTGCAGAGCCACTTCCTGCTCGGCGTGGGCGCGTTCTGCATGGGCATGTTCGCGAACGGCCTGTTCGGCATCATGCCGCTCTATCAATCACGGCGTTTCCCGGTTGAAGGGCGCGCGACCGGCATTGGCATCAGCTACGCGATGACCTCGGTAAGCGTGGTCGCCCCGTATGCAATCGCGCTCGTCACGCCCTCGCTCGGGCTCAAGTTCGGGATGGCGTCGTTCATCGCGGGCGGCGCGCTGCTGCTGATCGCGATCAGCGTGTTCGATACTTCGCGCTGGATGCCGCGCGGCGAAGCGGCCGAAGGCGCGACTCAAGGCGGCACGGAGCCCGGCGAAACAGGAACGCCGATGCTGGCGGCCGGCAGCGCCACGCGTTGAACGGGCCAACAGGAGCACACCGATGAACACAACCTCACGCCGCTGGACCCGGCGACCCGAAGATTCCACCTGGGGTGACTGGGGCGCCGACGATCAACTCGGCCGCCTGAATCTGATCACGCCCGCGAAGGTGCTCGAAGGGTTGCGTGAAGCGCGCGAAGGCCGGACGTTCTGCCTGAGCCTGCCGCTCGATTGCCCCGGCAACCGCGTGCTGAACCCGCGCCGTGCGCCGCCGCGTGTCGAACCGACGATGCGCGGCGACAAGCCGAACATGACCTACCCGCTCTCACGCGACAACGCGGCCCTCACCGACGTGATCTGCGACGACGTGGTCACGCTCGCGCTGCAGTATTCGACGCAGTGGGACAGCCTCGCGCACATGGGGCAATGGTTCGACGCCGACGGCGACGGCAAGCCGGAAATGTGCTTCTACAACGGCTTTCGCGCGGGCGAGGACATCGTCGGACCGCTCGATTACCGCGACGAGACGTTGCCCGAGACGGGTCGCGCGAGCGGCGCCTGGCGGCTCGGCATCGACAACATGGCAGCGACCTGTGTGCAGGGGCGAGCGGTGATGGTCGATATCAAACGGCAGTTCGGCACGGGGCCGTTGCGCATTGGCTATCGCGAGTTGATGGAAGCGATGAAGGCGCAGAGCGTGGTTGTCGAACCCGGCGACATGCTCTGCCTGCGAACGGGCATGGACGAAGCGTTGCTCGATGTCTATCGCACGCAGAACGAGCAGGCGCTCGAAGGCGGTTTTGCCGGTCTCGACGGCCGCGATGAAGCGCTGCGCCGCTGGATCATCGAATCGAATGTGGCCGCTCTGATCTCCGATAACGTGGCCGTCGAATGCCTGCCCGCGGCGCCTTGCAACGACGCGCGCTATCCCTCGCATCCGTTGCACGATTTGTGCTTGTTCCGGCTTGGCGTGCATCTGGGCGAGCTTTGGCATTTGAGCGAACTCGCAGACTGGTTGCACGCGCACGGCCGCAACCGTTTTCTGTTGACCGCGCCGCCGCTGCGGCTGCCGCGCGCGGTCGGCTCGCCGGTCACACCCGTCGCGACGGTCTAGCGGCTTACGGACATATTTGCGTGCGCGAGCAGAAGTACAGCACGCGCAGGCGCTGGACATCTGACGATTTCGATACTCGAAATCCCTTGTAGAAAGGAGCATGCAGTGAGTTTGGAGTTGACGCGAGGCGAACTGCTTCGACAGGAAAATTTCATCGACGGCAAGTGGATCGCCGCCGCCGGAGGCAGCCGTTACGGTGTGACGAATCCCGCGACGCAGGACACGCTCGCGCAGGTTGCCAACAGCTCGGCCCGCGATGCCCGCGCGGCGACTGAAGCGGCGAGCCGCGCCTTGCCCGCCTGGCGCGACAAGCTGCCCCGCGAGCGGGCGCAGGTGCTCAGCCGTTGGCACGCGCTCATCATCGAGAACAGCGAGGATCTGGCCCGCCTCATGTCTATGGAGCAGGGCAAGCCGCTCGCGGAGGCGCGCGGCGAAGTCGCGTATGGGGCTTCGTACGTTGCGTGGTTTGCCGAAGAGGCGACGAAGGTCTATGGCGACATCATTCCGCAGACGCAGCGCGGCAAGCGCATGAGCGCGATCAAGGAGCCGATTGGCGTGGTCGCCGCGATCACGCCGTGGAATTTCCCGCTCGCAATGATCGCGCGCAAGATCGCCCCGGCGCTCGCTGCCGGCTGCACCGTCGTGGCGAAGCCCGCCGAAGACACGCCGCTCACGGCACTCGCGCTCGCCGCGCTTGCGCAGGAGGCGGGCTTGCCCGACGGCGTACTCAACATGATCTCGGCCGCGCGTGACGAAGGTATTGCCGCTGTGGCCGACTGGCTCGCCGACGATCGCGTGCGCAAGATCACCTTCACGGGCTCGACGGCGGTGGGCAAGCATCTGGCGCGCGAGTCGGCAGGCACGCTCAAGAAGCTCTCGCTGGAACTGGGCGGCAACGCGCCGTTTATCGTGTTCGAGGACGCCGACCTCGACGCGGCCGTCAACGGCCTGATGGCGGCCAAGTTCCGCAACGGCGGCCAGACCTGCGTCTGTCCCAACCGCATCTACGTGCATGAATCGGTGTACGAACGATTTGGGCATCTGCTCGCGCAGCGTGTGGCTGCGCTTCACGTTGGACCGGCGACGGACCTGAAGGCGCAAATCGGCCCGATGATCAACGAGCGCGCGATCGACAAGATCGCAAAGCACGTCGACGACGCCGTGGCGAACGGCGCGCGCGTACTCACGGGCGGCAAGCGACTTGGCGAACTGGGACCGAATTATTACGCGCCCACCGTGCTCGCCGACGCGACCGACGCGATGGTGCTGTGCTGCGAGGAAACGTTCGGGCCTGTGGCGCCGCTATTCCGCTTCACGGACGAGAACGATGTAATCAGGATTGCAAACGATACGCCATTCGGTCTCGCTGCTTACTTCTACACAAACGACGTGCGCCGAATCGATCGTGTGGCGCGAAAACTGGAAGTCGGTATCGTCGGCATCAACGAGGGCGCCGTGGCCAGCGAAGCAGCGCCTTTCGGCGGCGTGAAGGAGTCCGGCTATGGGCGCGAAGGCTCGAAGTATGGCCTCGACGATTACCTCAGCATCAAGTATCTGTGCCAGGGTGGGCTCGACTGAAACTCGCGGCGCGCTGCGGTGTGCGAAGACCGGCCACGTGGCCGGTTGATTCGATCGCACTTCGGAGTATCGGGAGCAGAACAATAGGCAGCCAATTTATCAATTTGCGCTGCGTAAAAGATGCCACGTAAATATACGAACGATCGCACATATTATTCTTTTCGCTGTCTGTTCATCGCCGTGAAGCTGGCTTGACGACTGAATAATTTCTTCATTTTTCAGTAAACACTAAAGTCGATGTTTTGAGTGTCGATAATGCAATCTGGTGCTTGTCCGGTTTTCAGTTCGCGACAAACTTCAATTTCCTTGTTTACGGCAGAGCCACTCCTCGACGATGCAGCGCACCCACTTTTCAATCAATGGTCGTCTCGTTGCGGCCATGTTGTTCCTTAGCATTCTTCTGGTTGTAATTGGCGGGTTCGGGCTCGCGGGCATGGTGGCCAGCAACGATGCGAACCGCCATACCTACTCGGAACAATTGCCGAAATCAATTGCCGTTGGGGAAATGACCATCATGGTCGGGCGCCAGCGCACATCGCTCGACCGCTCCGCGATCAATCCAGGCTCGGATGACGCGCAGAACATGTACGGGAAAGAGAAGGAGGTCCGTGATGCCGCCGATGCAGCATGGCAAAAATATCTTTCCCTGCCGCGCGATGCGGAGGAGGACCGGCTGGCTGCCGGCGTGACTCAGCAGTACCAGGCGACTGAAGCGGAGCTGGCGCGTTTTCGTGAAGCCACGCAGCGCGGCAATCGCGACGAAATTCTCAAGCTGATGTTCAGCGTGGGGAAGGTCTATACGAGCATGCAGGACGCTGCGAACGCACTGAAAAAGTATCAGTTCGATCAATCGAAAGAGCAGTACGAAGCGACCGAGCGCCGCTACCAGCTATTTCTTGCGGCGAGCATTGTCGCAATCATCGCGGGACTCTGCGCAGCGGCGGCCAGCTGGTATTTCCTGCGCAAGGCGATTCTCGTGCCCGTGAACGATGCCATCACGCATTTCGGGCAGATCGCGCAGGGCAATCTCGGTCGCAAGATCGAGGTCCGCACGAACGATGAAATGGGCCGCATGCTCGGCGGGCTGGTGGAGATGCAGGCGAACCTGCGACGCACGGTGCGCACGCTGAGTGAAGGCAGCAACGCTATCGCGACCGCGACCCGCCAGATTGCTGCAGGCAACGCCGACTTGTCGGCACGCACCGAATCGCAGGCGGCATCGCTCCAGGAGACGGCAACGAGCGCCGAGCAGTTGTCGAGCACCGTGCGCCAAAACGCCGACAACGTGCAGCGCGCGAGCGAGCTGTCGTCATCGGCATCGGATATCGCGCGGCGCGGGCACGAAGTCGTTTCGCGCGTCGTGAAGACGATGGGCGACATCAGCCAAAGCTCTGCGTCGGTGGCGGAGATCACCTCGATCATCGAAGGGATCGCGTTCCAGACCAACATCCTCGCGCTCAACGCGGCAGTCGAAGCCGCACGTGCCGGCGATCAGGGGCGCGGCTTCGCGGTCGTGGCGGGCGAGGTCCGCACGCTCGCCCAACGCTCTTCCGCCGCTGCGAAGGAAATTCGCGAGCTGATCGCGCAGTCGACGACGCGTATCGACGATGGCGCGCGGCAGGTCAACGAAGCCGGCGACACCATGAGCGAACTGATCGACGCGGTCGCGCGCACCAACTCCATCATGTCGGAGATCGCGGCAGCGACACAGGAGCAGAGCCATGGGCTCAGCCAGGTCAGCATTGCCGTGAACAACATGGACAACGCCACGCAGCAGAATGCCGCCCTCGTCGAGGAGGCCGCTGCGGCGGCGAGTTCACTCGAGGACCAGGCGCGCATGCTCGCGGCGACGGCGGCGCAGTTCTCGCTCGGCGACGAGGCAGCCTGACTTGTGTTGAGCCCGGCGGTGCCGGGCTCGCTGCGTTGCGACAAAGCGCCGCATATAATTAAGTAAAAACATAATTATTCAACAGAGAAAAAATCCCATGTCCCAAGAACAGGAGCCGCGCCGCCGCTTCCTGCGGCAGGTGCTGGCCATCGTGCCCGCCGCAACGGTCGCGTCGGGTGCAACGCTCACTCAAAGTGCCTGCAGCAGCAATGCGTCCCCCGCTGCGACCGCCAGCGAAAACTACCAGCCCACGTATTTCACGGCTGCGGAATGGAAATTTCTGCATGCAGCCGTGGACCGTTTGATTCCCGAAGATGAACACGGCCCAGGTGCCGTGAAGGCCGGCGTGCCCGAATACATCGATCGCCAGATGGAAATGCCGTATGGCCACGGCAAGCTCTGGTACATGCAGGGGCCGTTCCATCCCGACGCCGTGCCGGAAATGGGCTACCAGATCAACCTCGCGCCGCGTGACGTCTACCGTCACGGCATCCAGGCCTGCGATGCGTACTGTGCCAGGAACCATGGCGGCAAGACCTTCGCCGAACTCGACGTGGCGGCGCAGGAAGCGGTGCTGCACGACATGGAGCACGGCAAGCTCGCGTTTGAAACCGTGCCCTCGCGCACCTTCTTCTCGTTCCTGCTGGGCAACACCAAGGAAGGCTTCCTTGCCGATCCGATCTACGGCGGCAACAAGGACATGGCCGGCTGGAAGATGGTCGGCTTTCCGGGCGCGCGCGCGGACTTTATGGACTGGATCGATCAACCGGGCGTGAAGTACCCGTACGGTCCGGTGTCGATCAATGGCAGGCGGGGGTAAGCAGTGGCGATCAAGAAGAACAAGGTCGATTGTGTCATCGCAGGTTTTGGCTGGACCGGCGCGATTCTCGCGCAAGAACTCACCGATGCGGGTTTGAACGTAGTCGCGCTCGAACGCGGCGCGATGCGCGACACGCCGACCGATGCGAACTATCCCAAAGTCGTCGACGAACTCAAATATGGCGTGCGGGGCGCGCTTTTCCAGGATCTGTCGACGGAAACCGTGACCATCCGGCACGGCGTTGACGATCTCGCGGTGCCGTACCGTCAACACGCGTCGTTTTTGCTCGGCAATGGCGTGGGCGGCGCCGGTTTTCACTGGAACGGCATGCACTACCGGATGCTGCCCGAAGAACTGGAGTTGCGCACGCGCTATGAAGAGCGCTACGGCAAGAAGTTCATTCCCGAAGGCATGCAGGTTCAGGACTTCGGCGTCACTTATGACGAGATGGAGCCGTTCTTCGATTTCGCGGAGAAAGTGTTCGGCACGTCTGGAAAGGCGGGCAATCTCAACGGTCAGATCCAGGCGGGCGGCAATCCGCTCGAAGGCCGTCGCAGCAGCGAGTTTCCAACCCCGCCGCTGAAGAACGGCCTCGGGGCCACGCTCTTTGAAAAGGCCGCGCGCGAAGTGGGTTTTCATCCATACGATGCGCCTGCGGCGAACGCGTCGGCGCCGTACACGAACCCGTATGGCGTGCGGCTTGGCCCGTGCAACTTCTGCGGCTTCTGCGAAGACTTTGGCTGCTACATGTACTCGAAGGCGTCGCCGCAGACCACCATTTTGCCGGTGCTGCTCAAGAAGCCCAATTTCGAGCTGCGCACCAAATCGTACGTCACGAAGGTCATGCTTTCGCCGGACAAGAAGCGCGCGACCGGCGTCACCTACATCGACGCGCAAGGACGCGAAGTCGAACAGCCCGCGGATATGGTCATCGTCGCCGCGTTCCAGATGCACAACGTGCGCTTGTTGCTGCTCTCGGGCATCGGCAAGCCGTACGACCCGAAAACGGGTGAAGGCGTGGTGGGGCGCAACTACGCGTATCAGATGAACGGCGGCATCAACGTGCTTCTGCCGAAGGGTACGCAGCTCAATCCGTTCATCGGCAGTGGCGCGGGCGGCGTGGGCATGGACGATCTCAACGGCGATCAGTTCGACCATGGTCCACTCGGCTTTCTCGGCGGCGCGAGCGTGCGTCACATTCGCACGGGTGGCCGCCCGATCAAGCAGGCCGCGACCGTACCGGGCACGCCGACCTGGGGCAGCGGATGGAAAGCCGGCATTTCGGATGCGTACCAGCGTTACATGACGATCGGCATTTCGGGTTCCGTGATGCCGTATCGCGATGCCTACCTCGACCTTGATCCGACCTATCGCGATGCGTACGGTTTGCCGCTGCTGCGCATGACGTTCGATTGGCACGACAACGAGTACGCGATGCTCGACTACGTCGGCACGCGCATGGAAGAAGTCGCGAAGGCGATGAATCCCGAGAAGTATTTCCGCGCGATCCGCAAGAAAGGGCAGCACTACGACACGCGCGTGTACCAGTCGACGCATACCACGGGCGGCGCTGTGATGGGCGCATCGCCCGCGACGAGCGTCGTCAACAAGTATCTGCAAAGCTGGGACGTGCCCAACGTGTTCGTCATGGGCGCCTCGGCGTTCCCGCAGAACATGGGCTATAACCCGACGGGCATTGTCGCGGCACTCGCGTATCACTCGGCCAAGGCGATTCGCGAGCAGTACCTGAAGAACCCGGCTGCGCTGGTGCAGGCATAAGGAGCGGGCAAACATCATGAAAAAGATTACGTTTGCCATGGCCTGTACGGTTGCTTTTGTGACGACTGCAGCGAGTGCCGGTGTATCCGCGCAGGCCGTGGCTGCAGCCGCGCCAACCGCCGCCGACGCACAGCTGATCCAGAAGGGCCGCTACCTCGCAGCCGCAGGCGACTGTATTGCCTGCCACACGGCGAAGGGCGGCAAGCCATTCGCGGGCGGTCTTGGCATCGCATCGCCGATCGGCACGATCTACTCGACCAACATCACGCCCGACAAGGCTACCGGCATTGGCACCTACACGCTCGACGACTTCGATCGCGCCGTGCGCCACGGTGTCGCGAAGGATGGTTCGACGCTGTACCCAGCCATGCCGTACGTCTCGTATGCAAAGATCAAACCTTCGGATGTGAAAGCGCTGTACGCGTATTTCATGCATGGGGTCGAGCCGGTCTCGCAGGGCAATCGTGCGTCCGACATTCCGTGGCCGCTCTCGATGCGCTGGCCGTTGCGCTTCTGGCGCGGGGCATTTGCACCGGAAGTCGCGAGCGACGACAGCCCGCTGTCGAACGACCCGGT
The DNA here is from genome assembly GCF_905220165.1 of Paraburkholderia sp. J10-1. Classification (NCBI taxonomy): domain Bacteria; kingdom Pseudomonadati; phylum Pseudomonadota; class Betaproteobacteria; order Burkholderiales; family Burkholderiaceae; genus Paraburkholderia; species Paraburkholderia sp. J10-1. The sequence goes on from NZ_CAJMYW010000002.1 coordinate 1,117,231, forward strand.
TGCGCGTGGCCGCTATCTCGTGGAAGGCCTCGCGCACTGCAGCGCGTGCCACACGCCCAGAGGGTATGGCCTGGAGGAGAAGTCGCTGACCGATGACGGCAACCTGTTCCTGTCGGGCGGCGTGGTCGACGGCTATCTCGCGAAGAATCTGCGTGGCGATCGCAAGGATGGCCTTGGGAACTGGAGCGAAGCTGACATCGTCGCGTTCCTGAAGAGCGGACGCACGGCGCATTCGGCGGCGTTCGGCGGGATGGCGGAAGTCGTGCAGAACAGCACGCAGCATATGAGTGATCAGGACCTTGCTGCGATCGCCGCGTACCTCAAAACGCTCGCGCCGGCCAACACATCGGGTAGCACACTCGCGGCTGATCCTGCCTCGGCCAACGCGTTGCGCGCCGGCACTGACCGCAGCAACGGTGCGCTGACGTTCGTCGACAACTGCGCGGCGTGCCACCGTACGAGCGGCAGCGGCTACGAGAGCACGTTCCCGACGTTGGCACTGTCGACGGTCGTGAACACGGACGATCCGACCTCGCTGATCCACATCGTGCTGCAAGGCGGAGAAATGCCGTGGACCAAGGCGGGTCCGACGCACTACGCCATGCCCGGATTCGACGCGCGACTGACGGACCGTGACGTCGCAGATGTACTGACGTTCGTCTGTGCGAGCTGGGGAAATCATGCTTCGCCAGTAACAGCCGAGCAGGTCGCCAAAGTACGCAAGTCGTCCGGGGCTGCCGCTCAACCGTCACGAGCCGAGAATCCGTAGCGCTGTGTGGTCAACCGTTGTCAACCGTTTGTTCGTAGGCGAGGAAGGCTGAGCACCGCCTCGCCGCTTGCAAGCCAGGGGGCACTGCAAACGAATAGCTTCTGCCATGGGGGGCAGCCTGCGAAACGGATTCTCCGTGCCCTATTACTACGGCTCACCTTGATCGTTCAAGCGCAAAGCAGGATGATCTGCATCAAACGTCAGCGCGTTACCCCAAGTACCGTAGGGGATGATATTTCGTCATTGACCGCGAGGTGCGAAATGACCCAGCAATCTGCCACGAATGCTTCCGTGCCCTTCGCGAGGATCATGGTCGCCGTCGATTCCACCCCGGCCTCGGCCGCGGCAATCGGGTATCTGAGGCGGCTCCTGCATCCCGGCACAACGTTGTGCATCGTTTCCGTCGCCGAGAATCCACGCACGCTCGTGCCACTCGGAGCGTGGGTTGGGTCGCGGCTCGAGGCTGCGCGAGAGGAGCTACGGCGTGATGCCGGGGAGGCGATTGAGGCGGCACGATCCGCGCTGGATGGCTGCGGATCTCAGCTGGAGACGCAACTGATCGACCTTTGCAAGGAAGGGGGAGACCTCGTACACGCGCTCGCCGAAGCGATGTCGCAATGGTCCCCCGACCTTGTTGTCCTCGGCACGCGGCATCACCGGGCGCTGTTGCGCTGGGTGGAAGGCGAGGTTTCCGCACCGCTTGCCCGGCTGCTTCAATGGCCAGTCCTGATCGTGCCGGTCGGCCATGAGGCCGGGTCGGACGCGTTGCCGTCCCGGGTTCTTTTTGCGACCGACGGGAGCGCCGCGTCCGTGGCCGCTTTGCGTGTGGGTGCCCGGCTGGTCGCGCCGCGGGCGGATTGCCGCGTCATTTACGTTGTTGACCGGCTACTCGCATCCGGGACAGGGCCCTTCGAAAGACAACTCGAAACCGTGCTGACCGAGAGCGGGCATATTGCCGTCAAGGCGGCCGCAGACGAGCTTGCCGCGCACGGCCAGCAAAAGGAATGGGTGGTGGAGACGGCGCTCATCAAGACGAGGAATACGTATGATGACGTGCCTCACACGATCGACCGGGAGGCGCGGCACTGGAAGGCGCAGCTCGTGGTACTGGGAACGCACGGGCGCCGCGGTCTCACGCGCTGGCTGCTCGGCAGCGTCGCGGAACGGGAGGTGCGCTTGAGCGCGGTGCCGCTGCTACTCGTACCGGAATCGGCCGGTTAATCCCGCGGCAGGACGCATTTCGCCGGTCGGCGGCGCACGTCGGAGACTGTCGCAACAGCAAACGGAGTTCGGTGCCGGCGAAGTTGCCGAAGCCCGAAGCGTGCGCAAGTGCGCTCATGGAGGAGCGGCGTGAAGACCCTCGCGATCCTGTTTCTGATTGTGTTGCTCATCAATCTCATGCCGGCGTTTGCGCCGCCAACGTGGATGGCCATGTCGTGGGTCGGCTTCAATGTTCGCGAGGGCAGCCCGCTGCTCTTTGCCCTTGTAGCGGCCAGTGCGGCGACGCTCGGTCGACTCGCGCTGGCCGGCTTCTCTCGTTCACTGGTAAGAAGGCGCTGGATTCGCGAGGCGGATCGACAAAACATAGACGTGGTCAGCGCGTGGCTCAAGAAGCATAAGAAGAAAACGGCCGGAGCCTTTGTGCTCTATGCGCTTAGCCCGTTTCCGTCCAACTATCTGTTCATCGCTTACGGGCTGTCGGGCTTGCCTCTCAGGTTTATCGGCGCAGCGTTTTTCGCAGGGCGCACGGTGAGCTACGTGATCTGGGCTCGTCTCGGACGGTTTGCATCGGAGGTCGTCGATCCTGAAGCCCTGCTCGACGGGCAGTATCTTGGAATCGGCTTCGCGCTCTCGCAACTGGCACTGCTGGCGTCGGTCTACGCGTTCATGAAACTCGACTGGAAGATGCTGATAGAGCAGCGCAAGTTGAGATGGCGACGACCGATCAAGCAGTCGGGCAGAAGAGACGAGGGTTCTGCAGATTTCTGAAAGAGGCAATCAGGAGTAACAGCTTGGCAGGAAAGTAAACATTGCGTCAGGACATTCTGCACTGGCCCCTCACGGGACAAGCCTCGCTTCAAAGCATGGGCGAATGCAGATGGTCGGGATGATCGAGCATGTCCGCCACGAGGTGCAGCGACTCTTCCATCGCGCTTGCGTCGCCTGGCCCGCCCAGGCAGATGCGCACGGCATTGGGCGGATTGCCATCGGTACTGAATGCGGCGCCGGAGACCACGCCAATCTGTTTCGTGCGCAGATGCGATGCGAGTTCCGACGCGCTCCAGCCCGTTTCCGAAGGCACCGTGAGCCAAAGATGAAAGCAGTCGCTGGACGCTTCGATTTCGCGCGCGGCAAAGACCTGTGCCGCAATATGCTGGCGTACCGCGCACTCATTGCGAATGGCCTCTAGCATCTGCTGTGCAACGCCGTTCTCGATCCAGCGCGCTGCGAGATTCGACATATACGGACTCGCCATCACGGTGGTCGCGCGCAGCGCGCCGGAAAGGCGCTCCGCATGACGCGCGCCCGGCGCGACGACAAAGGCCACGCGCAAGCCCGCGCCGAAGCACTTGGACATGCCCGTCACGTAGTAGGTGAGTTCGGGCGCGAGCGTGGCGAGCGCGACGGGCGGCGTTTCGCAAAGCATGCCGTAGGCGTCGTCCTCGATGATGGGCACGTTGTAGCGAAGCGCGATATCGGCAATATGCTCGCGGCGGGTTTGCGAGAGCGTGCGCGTGGTCGGATTCTGCAGCGTGGGATTGCAGTAGAGCACGCCGGGCTTGCGCGTCTTGCAGAGCGCTTCGAACGCTGTGGCGTTGAGGCCCTCGTCGTCGCGCGGCAACGGCGCGAGCGGCATGCCAAGCTGATTCGCGATCACCTTCAAACCGGGGTACGCGAGGCAATCGGTGCAGATCGCTTCGCCTGGCTTGACGAGCCTGAGCAGCAAAGCGACCAGCGCGTTGTGTATGCCGGGGCAGACCAGCAGCGCGTCTGTGCGATGCGAAGGCAGCGTGTGACGCAGCCACTGGCTCGCCATGCTGCGCTCGTACTGCGAGCCGCCAAAATCCTGATAACGCAGCATCGACCACGGGTCGGCCGTGCCGATGATCTGCGCCGCCGATTCCGCGAGCAGCGCAGTCAATTCCGCCGGTTCGGGCGGCATGTTCATGGTCATTTCCAGCGCGGTGCCTGCGCGAAGCGGGACCGCGGGCGGCCTTCCGCGCACGTATGAACCGCTGCCCGCGCGCGAATCGATCAAGCCCCGTTTGCGCGCTTCGGCATAGCCGCGCGCGAGCGTGGTGTAGTTGATCTTGAGCGCGTCGGAGAGATCGCGCAGCGCCGGCAGTCGGTCGCGCGGCCGCAGGCGGCCGCTCGCGACGTCTTCTTCGATGAGATCGGGAATGGTCTGATAAACGGGCTTGTCGCTTTCGGCAAGCCGTTTGAGCCAGTGGGCGGTGACGTTCGACATGGGGCGTTGCGCGAAAGCGCCTTCGATAATGGGCTGATTCATTCTAGTGAGAATGCGCGGCGAAAAATAAAACAATTGATCGCAGGTGATCGCATCTAATGATCCGAAATGATGCATGCATGCACCTGAATTGCATGCGTGTTGCCCAGTGCCGGGGCGAACCCGGTGCTGCGCGGATGACGGGCCACATCGTCCACGCAGGCCTCGCTCGCGCCTCGCGAGAAAAAATCACCTGGATCAATCGCGGCACGCGGCATTGATTGGCAATTGATCGCATGGCGCGTGCCACTTGATGGCATATCCGTTGCGAAATGAGAGACGCCGGCCACCGGTCGGCCACAGTCCCCAATCACTGAACGGAGTCATAATGCCCGCCATCACCACGCCCGCCCACAAGACCGGTGACTACCTCGTCGACTACGAAGAGAAGGTCTTCGAGGACGTCAAGGCAGAACGCGGCGAGAAAGCGCTCGTCACGTTCCATACCGTCGCGTTCGAAGGTTCCATCGGCTTCGTCAACATGCTCCAGGCCACACGCCTGCAGCGCAAAGGCTTTGAAACGTCGATCCTGCTCTACGGCCCGGGCGTGATGCTCGGCGTGCAGCGCGGCTTCCCGACGCTCGGGGCCGAAGCCTTTCCGGGCCATCTGAACTTCAACAACCAGCTGATGAAGTTCATGGCGGAAGCCGGCAAGGTCTACGCGTGCCGCTTCGCGCTGCAAGCGCTTTACGGCCAGACCGAAGCCGCGCTGATCGAAGGCGTGCGGGCCATCAATCCGCTCGACGTGCTCGACTTGAAGCTGCTGCATCGCAAGTCGAACGCGCTCGTGATCGACACCTGGACGGTTTGATTTCGCACGGGTATCGCCATGTCGACCACATCCACAAAGCGCATCGTTCGCGCTGCCGCCGTGCAGATCGCGCCGGATCTCGAATCGTGCACGGGCACGCTCTCGCGTGTTGGCGACGCGATTGTCAGCGCCGCGCGCGAGGGCGTGCAGCTAGCCGTGTTTCCCGAAACGTTTCTGCCGTACTACCCGTACTTTTCGTTCGTGCTGCCGCCGGTGCAGTCGGGCGCGGAACATTTGCGGCTGTACGAGCAGGCGGTGACGATACCCGGCCCCGTGACGGAAACCATCGGCGCGCTCGCGCGCGAGCACGGCATGGTGATCGTGCTCGGCGTGAACGAGCGCGATCACGGCAGCCTCTACAACACACAGTTGATCTTCGATACGGACGGCCAGATCAAGGTGAAGCGGCGCAAGCTCACGCCCACGTTCCATGAACGCATGATCTGGGGGCAGGGCGACGCAGCCGGCCTGAAGGTCGCGCACACGGCCGTGGGCCGCGTGGGCGCGCTCGCCTGCTGGGAGCACTACAACCCGCTCGCGCGCTACGCGCTGATGACGCAGCACGAAGAGATTCATTGCAGCCAGTTTCCGGGTTCGCTCGTCGGGCCGATCTTTGCCGAGCAGATCGAAGTGACAATCCGTCATCACGCGCTCGAATCGGGCTGTTTTGTTGTGAACGCAACGGGATGGCTGACCGACGCGCAAATCACCTCCGTCACGAGCGACCCGAAGTTGCAAAAGGCGCTGCGCGGCGGCTGCAACGCGGCGATCGTTTCACCCGAGGGCCAGCATCTGGCCGCGCCGCTGCGCGAAGGCGAGGGCATGGTGATCGCCGATCTCGACATGGCGCTCATCACCAAGCGCAAACGGATGATGGATTCGGTTGGCCACTACGCGCGGCCCGAACTGCTGAGTCTCGCGATCAACGAGCGGCCCGCCACGCCGGTTTTCTCTTTCGACGACACGCCCGTCACCGCTTCATGGAGTTCCCACGATGAATGCCAGCGTCAATTTCCCGGAATCGAGCCTGCAACTCTTGACTGAGCTGCAGTCGAGCGGCCTGCGCCTTGCCGCGCCCGATCACGAGGGGCTGTCGAGGCGTGGCGGCGCGGGGCCGTCCGATCACAAGGCCGTAGTCATCGACGGCGTCACGCTGATGGTGCCCGTGCATACGCACGGCGCGCATCAGTCCGCGTTCGTCGCGAATGCGCCCGACGCCAACGGCGTGAGCGTGCTCACGCGCGGCAGCATCCCGATCGCGCAGATCGCGTTCGCAAAGCAGCCGCGCTTTTACAAGCTGCAAACGCTCGACGGCGTGCCGTATTCGCACATTGCCACGCTGCACGGCACGGATGTGCTTGCCACCACGGTGCTGCAAACCTGTATTCGCTACGAGAGCCGCAAGAAGGCGTGCAAGTTCTGCGCGATTGGCCAGTCGCTTGCCGCGGGGCGCACGGTCGCGCACAAGACGCCGCAACAATTGGCCGAAGTGGCGCGCGCGGCCGTGCTGCTCGACAACGTGAAGCACATGGTGCTCACGACTGGCACGCCGCCCACGCCCGATCGCGGCGCGGCCATTCTGTGCGACAGCGCGCGTGCGATCCGGCACGCAGTCGACCTGCCCATTCAGGCGCAATGCGAGCCGCCCGACGACGATGCGTGGTTCGCGCGCATGCGCGAGGCGGGCATCGATACGCTCGGTATGCATTTGGAAGTGCTGGGGGAGGCCGAGCGCGCGCGCATCATGCCGGGCAAGGCGGCGGTGCCGGTGAGCCGCTACATGTCGGCGTTCGAAGCGGCGGTCGAGGTGTTCGGGCGCGGCCAGGTGAGCACCTATATTCTCGCTGGCCTCGGCGATTCGCCCGAGCGTGTGCTCGAGATGGCGCAGCAACTGCTGCAGATCGGCGTGTATCCGTTCGTCGTGCCGTTCGTGCCCATCTCCGGCACGCCGCTCGAAGATCATGCGCCGCCCACACCGGAATTCATGCGCTCGATACTCGCGCCACTCGGCGCGATGGTGCGCGAGGCGGGCTTGCGCGCGGCCGATATCAAGGCAGGCTGCGGAAAATGCGGCGCGTGTTCTTCGCTCTCTTCGTTCGAAAAGGTGGCGGCATGAACGCGATGCATCCTGGTGCCGGGGACGAGCTCATGGTCGTGCGCTGGGCGCGTTACGCATGGGAGCGCGAAGCCGCATTTGCCATTCGCCGCGCCGTGTTCTGCGAGGAGCAGGGCATCTTCGCGCACGACGATCGTGATGAGATCGACGCACACGCGCAACTGCTCGTGGCCGTTGTCAATCCGCACGGCGAGTCGCCGCAGGTGGTCGGCACAGTACGCATTCATCGCGACCACGCGACGGAAGCGGCATGGTACGGCTCGCGCCTCGCGGTGAGCGCGCCATACCGGCGTCACGGCCGCATTGGCGCAACCTTGATCCGTCTTGCCGTGAGCAGCGCTCATGCGTTCGGCTGCGAGACGTTCCTCGCGCACGTTCAGGCGCAGAATGCGCCGCTCTTTCGCCGTCTGCACTGGCACACGGTCGAAGAGGCGATGGTCTTCGGGCGCGCGCATCACGTCATGCGCGCCGATCTCGCCCACTATCCGCCTTGCGCCACGCCTTTCGACGGCTTCGTTATCGATCAGCGGAGGGCGGCATGACGCTCGACGAACTCGTTGCGAAACTGCGCGTGGGCCGCGGCGTTGCGCACAAATCCGATATCGCGCCTGTGCTGGCCGTGCTCGACGCAGGTAGCAAGGACAACGCAGACTCCGCGATGATGGCCGCAGGCGACGACTGCGCCGCGATACCCGACGGCGACGGGTATCTGCTCTTCGCCGCCGAAGGCATGGTGAGCGACCTGATCGAGGCGATGCCGTGGTTCGCGGGTTACTGCTCGGTGCTCGTGAACGTGAGCGACGTATGCGCGATGGGCGGCCGGCCGATTGCTGTCGTCGATGTGATCTGGAGCGATGGCGTAGAACCCGCCGCGCCGGTGCTCGAAGGCATGGCGGCGGCGTCGCGGCAACTGGGCGTGCCGATCGTGGGCGGCCATAGCAACGCGCGCAGCGAGCGCACGCAACTCGCGGTGGCAATCGTCGGTCGTGCGAAGCATCTGCTTTCGAGCTTTGCGGCCCGGGCCGGCGAGAAGCTGCTCATGGCCGTGGACTTGCGCGGCGCGTTCGTGGAGCCGTATCCGTACTGGAATGCCGCGACCGAAGCGCCCGCACACCGTTTGCGCGGCGACCTGGCGGTGCTCGCGGAGCTTGCAGAAAGCGGGCTCTGCGGGGCTGCGAAGGACATCAGCATGGCGGGCATCGCGGGAACGGCAATGATGCTGGCCGAGTGCTCGCGTGTGGGTGTACGCATCGATCTCGATCGATTGCCCAAGCCTGCGGACGTGCCGCTTGCGCGCTGGCTCGAGATTTTCCCGAGCTTCGGCTATTTGCTGAGCGTACGGGACGAGCATGTCGATGCGGTCATCGCGCGTTTTCAGGCGCGCGACATCGCGTGTGCGCAGATCGGCGAAATTCACGGCGACCCGTCCATCGACCTGCAACTCGGCGGCGCAACGCGCAGCGTCTGGCGTCTCGACGCGCAGCCGTTCATCGTGCCCGCCGACCGGCGCGCGACGCGCGCGTTCGAGCAGCCAACCGTTTGCACGTCTACCTGAGCGCCCCTCCCGGAGAGCAACCATGCCTGTTACCCATTTCGTGGTGCGCTGGCCCGACGGCCACGAAGCGCGCTGTTATTCCCCCTCGACCATCGTGCGCGAGCATCTGCAGCCCGGCGTCTACCCGCTCGAGCTTTTTCTCGCCAGGGCGCACGACGCGCTGTGCGCGGCGTCCGAGCGCGTGCGCGAGAAGTTCGGCTACGCGTGTTCGTCGGCGCAAGACCAGTGGGCCGCGATCGAACTCGCTGCACAGCCATTCCGTTCGCAGCCGGCGGCCCAGGTGACCGTCGTGAGCGTCGACTGAACCTATCAAGGAGATTCGCATGTCCACCCAGACGAACGCGGCCAACCCGCCGGTTCCCGAAGCGCATTTCAGCGTGGCGGTCATCGGCGGCGGCCAGGCCGGCCTGTCGATGAGCTACTACCTCAAGCAACGCGGCATCGACCACGTCGTGCTCGAAAAGCGCACTGTCACGCATACGTGGCGCGAACAGCGCTGGGACGCGTTCTCGCTTGTCACGCCGAACTGGCAATGTGCGCTGCCGGGCTACCCGTATCGCGGCGACGAACCGCACGGCTTCATGAAGAAGGACGAAATCATCGCGTGGCTCGACGGCTTCATACGCCATGTCGATGCCCCGGTGCGCGAAGGCGTGGCCGTCACGCGCGTGTCGAAGCGGCCCAACGGCGGCTTTCTCGTGCAGACCAGCGAGGGGGCATTGAGCGCGGACCAGGTCGTGATCGCCTCGGGCGGCTATCACACACCGATCGTGCCGCGCATGGCCGAGCGGCTTCCCGCTTCAATCGTGCAGATGCAATCGTCGGAGTATCGCAATCCGGCGGCGTTGCCCGAGGGCGCGGTGCTCGTGGTCGGCTCGGGGCAGTCGGGCGCGCAGATCGCCGAAGACCTGCATCTCGCGGGGCGCAAGGTCGTGCTCGCGGTCGGCGAAGCGCCGCGCTGCGCACGCTTCTATCGCGGCCGCGACGTGGTCGACTGGCTCGCCGATATGAAGTACTACGACATGCCGGTCGAAGAACATCCGCTGCGCGAAGGCGTGCGTGACAACACGAATCACTACGTCACGGGCCGCGACGGCGGGCGCGATATCGACCTGCGCAGGTTCGCGAGCGAAGGCATGGAACTGTACGGCGTGCTCGAGGATTTCGCCGACGGCAAGTTGCGCTTCAAAGGGAATCTGCGCGCCAATCTCGACAGCGCCGACGACACGTACAATCGCATCAACACATCGATCGATCGCTTCATCGTGCAGAACGGTATCGACGCGCCGCCGGGCGAACCGTATCGTCCGGTCTGGACGCCGCAGCAGGAGCGCACGTCGCTCGATCTCGCCGCGAGCGGCATCGGCAGCATTATCTGGTGCATCGGCTTTCAGCCCGACTTCGGCTGGATCGATCTGCCGGTCTTCAACGGGCGCGGCTATCCGGGCCACGCGCGCGGCGTGACGGTGCAGGAGGGGCTCTATTTTCTGGGCCTGCCGTGGCTGCATACATGGGGCTCGGGGCGCTTCTCGGGCATCGCGCGCGACGCCGCGTATCTGGCCGACTGCATTTCAGCGCCTGCGAGGCTCGATGCGCGCGCGGCGTGACAGCGAGCGTGTGCCCGCGCAAACCCGCACGCATTACGTCGCGGGCATGCCGGAGCTGGCGTTCGCAGGGCTCTCCGAGCAGTGGCTCCTGCGCACATGCGGGCAACTGCACTGGAACGCGCTGGCGGCACAGGCGCAACTGAACACGCCGGACTTCTACGACGACGAAGGCCGCAAATCGTATGCGGCCTTCACGGCAATTCGCGTGTGCGAAGCGCGCCTCGAAGACGTGAGCGAGAACCAGCGCTTCGCGATCGAAGCGGATGTGAAACGGATTGCGGGCGCGCGCCACTTCGGCCAGTTTCGCGTTTTCACCACCGAGAGCGCGATTGCGAAAGTCGAGATGATGTCTACGTTCGTGCGGCGCGAGCAGGCCGGCGACAACCGTTCGGTATGCAAAGCGATGTTCGCTGGTGCGCCCGCACCGGCGACGCCCGCCGCCGCGCATGAACTGATCGCGCAAGTAAAGCGGCTGCGCTCGGGCGACTGGACGCGGCATGGCCGTCTCGATCGCGCGGCGCATGCGGTCGAACATGGGGTCGACTATCTGCCTTGTCCCTCGCTCGATTTCAATGGCGCGCATCTGCTGTATTTCGCGAGCTTCCAGTCGATGGTCGAGCGTGCCGAATGGCATTGGCGGTCCGCGCCGCATTCCGCGCCGCCCACCCTCGTCGAGCGCGACATGGCGTTCTATGGCAACGCGAATGTCGGCGACCGGCTCACGCTGTCGTTCGGCGCGCGCCATGCGGGCCACGACGGGCTCTCGCACTGGTGCGCCATTTCGCGCGCGGCGGATGGTGTGCGCATTGCCGACGTCGTCACACATAAACGGTGGTCGCATGAATGAAGCCGCTATCGCGCCGCGCAAGGCGCTCTATACGCAGACCGATCTAGCCGACGTGCCGTGGCTCGACGCGCGTCCTGGCGAGTCTCCGTTCCAGCGCGGCATACACGCGACGATGTACACGCAGCGCCCATGGACTATTCGCCAGTACGCGGGCTACGCCGACGCCGCCACCTCGAATCTCGCGTACCGGGCGGCGCTCGAAAGTGGCGCGAAGGGTTTGTCAGTCGCGTTTGATTTGCCCACGCATCGCGGCTACGACTCGGACCATGAGCGCGCAGCCGCCGAGGTGGGCATGGCGGGCGTTGCGATCGACACCGTGGAGGACATGAAGCGGCTCTTCGACGGCGTGGCGCTCGACGAAGTCTCCGTATCGATGACGATGAGCGGGGCGGTGCTGCCCGTGCTCGCCGCTTTCATTGTCGCGGCCGAGGAGTCGGGCCTCGACGTGGCGCAACTGCGCGGCACGATCCAGAACGACATTCTCAAGGAGTTCATGGCGCGCAACGCGTATATCTTTGCGCCCGAGCCCTCGTTGCGGATTGCGACCGACGTGGTGCACTACCTGCTCGCGCATTTGCCTCATTTCAACGCGATGTCGATTTCCGGGTATCACCTGCACGAAGCGGGCGCGGATGGCGTGCTCGAACTTGCGCTCACGCTCGCCAACGCGCGCGAATACGTCCGGCGGCTGATCGAACAAGGGGCCGATGCAGAAAGCGTATGCGCGCAGCTGAGCTTTTTTTTCGCTGTGGGGCGAGACTTTTTTGGCGAAATCGCCAAGCTGCGCGCGGCGCGGGTGTTGTGGGCCGAATTCACGCAGGCACTCGGCGTGCACTCGCCGCGCGCGATGCAACTGCGCATGCATTGCCAGACCGCCGGGTCGAGCCTGCACGCGCAGCGAGCGCAGAACAACGTCGTGCGTACGACCGTGGAGGCCATGGCAGCCGTGTTCGGCGGCACGCAGTCGTTGCACACGAACGCGTGGGACGAAGCGCTTTCGCTTCCGGGCGAGGCGGCTGCTACGCTCGCGCGCGACACGCAAGCGATCTTGCAGCACGAAATGGGCCTGTGCGACGTGGTGGATCCATGGGGTGGCTCGTATTTGATCGAATCACTCACGGCGCGCACGGTGGAAGCCGTGAAAGCGCTGCTCGCCGAAATCGATAGTCAAGGCGGCGTAATCGCCGCCATCGAAACGGGCTGGGTACAGGCGCGTTTGCATCGCGGCGCGGCTCGCATGCAGGCGCAGATGGACTCGGGCGAGCGCGTGGTGGTCGGCGTGAATCATAGCCGCGAGGCGCACGCCACCGGGAGCGAGCGGCTCGAAGTCGACGCCCGCATGGTGCGCGCGATGCAGGTCGAGCGCTTGCGGCAGATGAAATCGACCCGCGATGCGCTACGAGTGGCCACCGCACTCGATGCGCTTACGCAATGCGCGCGCACGGGCGAGGGCAATTTGCTCGCCGCGACGATAGCCGCGATTCGCGTGCGCGCGACGGTTGGCGAATGCACCGCGGCGCTCGAGCGCGTGTGGCCACGCTGGCACGCCGCGCTCACTTGCGAGGCTCACGCCTGGTCGGGCTCACGCGAGCGCGACGCCGCGTGGCGCAAGGCGCAAGATGCGGTCGAACACTGGTGCGCAGCGTATGGACGCAAGCCGCGCATGGCGGTCGTGAAGCTAGGGCAGGACGGCCATGATCGCGGCGCGCGTGTCGTGGCGGCGGCGCTTGGCGACGCAGGTTTCGAAGTCAGCCTCGGACCGCTCTTTGCGACGCCACACGAGGCGGCTGGTTGGGCGCACGCGCGCGAGCCCGATATCGTCGGGGTTTCGACGCTCGCGGGTGCGCACGCGACGCTGGTGCCCGCGCTGCTCGGCGCGTTGCGAGAGCGCGGCTGCGGCGCTCCTGTGGTGCTTGGCGGCATCGTGCCGGAGGCGCATCACGAATCGCTGTTCACTTGCGGTGTGCTGAAGATATTCGGACCGGACACGCCGCTCGATCAGATCGCACTAGATCTCATTGGAATCCTGAATGAAGTGACATCGTCTCTACAGGATTGCTGCGCGCCATGACGCGTAGTTCAAGCTTCCCGGTACGGCGCTTCGCGAAGGAGATCGCCCTGATAGAACGCCGGGAAGCGTTCGAGTTGACGCTGTGCGTCTGCGAGGGCGAGGTCCGTGCCTAGCACCGCGCTCGAAAAGCCCATGCGTTCCATCTGCAGCACCTGGTCGACGAGCACTTCGCCCGTCGCCCGCAGGTCCCCCTTGAAGCCGAGCCGGCGGCGCACGAGATAAGCCTGGCTATACGCGCGGCCATCGGTGAAGGCGGGGAAGTGCAGCTCGACCCGCGCGGCGCCGGCGATATCGGCGGCATAGGCGAGTGGGTCCGCGTCGTTTGGCAAGGCGAGGACCGGCGTGGCTGCATCGGCGGCATTGTCGTGTGCGCCGAGCAGGCGAATGCGTGCAACGGTCTTCATGCCGGGTCCTCCACGATTGCGCGAACGGTGTCCGCAGCCGCCTTGAACGGTTCAAGCCCGACCCGGCGCACGGTTTCGATGAACGTCTCGCGGCGTTCGCCGCTGTGCTCGCGCAGCGCCAGATAGCAGCCGATCACCGCTTCGACGGCGTCGGTCACCTCGTGCGCGGCAAACGACGGGCCAATGACCTTGCCGGGCCGCGCGTCGCCGCTGCGCGTGGAGCCGTCCGCGCCGCCGAGCGTAATCTGGTACCACTCCGCGCCGTCCTTGTCGACGCCGAGTATGCCGATATGGCCGCTGTGATGATGGCCGCACGAATTGATGCATCCGCTGATATGCAAATCGATCTCGCCGATGTCGTTCAGTTCGTCGAGGTCCTGGTAGCGCTCCATGATGCTCTGCGCGATCGGCAGTGAGCGCGCGTTGGCGAGCGCGCAAAAGTCGCCGCCGGGGCACGCGATCATGTCGGTGAGCAGATGCACGTTGGCGCTGGCGAGCTGGGTGTCGACAGCCGCACGCCAAAGCGGCAGCAGGTCGTCGGCATGAACCCATGGCAGGACGATGTTCTGTGTGTGCGTCACACGCGCTTCGCCGGCCGAGAAGCGGGCCACGAGATCCGCCACGCGCTCGAGCTGGTCTGCCGAAGCGTCGCCTGGCGCCTGCAGCACGCGCTTGAACGAGAGCGTGACGATGCGCAGCGCCGGGTCTTTGTGCGGCGCGACGTTGCGTTCGAGCCAGCGCCGGAACTGCGGCGTTTGGCGGGCCGCGTCCTCGCGTGCGGCGGCTGCGGCGGCGTTGGCGGGGCGGCAGGCGGCTGCTTGCTCCGGCACGACGAAATACGCGCGCATGCGGTCCAGTTCGGTTTGAGGGATCGTATGTGGGCCGCCGTCGAGTTCGACGATCTGCCGGAACTCCTCCTCGACTTCGTCGACGAACCGCTGACCCTCGGCTTTCGCGAGAATCTTGATGCGCGCCTTGTATTTGTTGTCGCGCCGGCCGAACTGGTTGTACACGCGAACGACCGCCTCGATGTAGTTCATGATGTGCCGCCACGGCAGGAATTCGCGCAACACGATGCCGATGACCGGCGTGCGCCCCATGCCGCCACCCACCGTGACGCGAAAGCCCAGTTCGCCGTTTGCATCGTGCACGAGGCGCAGCCCGACGTCGTGCCAGCCTGTTGCCGCGCGATCTTCCGTGGCGCCCGTCACCGCGATCTTGAACTTGCGCGGCAGGAATGCGAACTCGGGATGCAGCGTCGTCCATTGCCGCATGATTTCGGCGAAGGGCCGCGGGTCGGCGATCTCGTCGGGCGCCACGCCTGCGCGCTCGTCGCATGAAATATTGCGGATGCAGTTGCCGCTCGTCTGGATGCCGTGCATGTCGACCGTGGCGAGCAGATCCATCACATCGGCGGCTTTCGACAGCGGAATCCAGTTGAACTGAACGTTGGTGCGCGTCGTGAAGTGCGCGTGGTGCGTTGGCAGGCGCACGGTGCCGAGCTTGCGCTGGGCCTCCATGGCGCGTTGGTAGACCTCGGCTTCGGGCTGATCGTACTCGCGGGCAACCCGCGCGAGCACGCGAAGCTGCGCGCTCGATAGCTCGCCATACGGTACGGCGACACGCAGCATGGGCGCGTGACGCTGCACGTACCAGCCGTTTTGCAGGCGCAGCGGGCGAAACGCGTCCTCGCTCAGCTGGCCGCTTTGCCAGCGTTCGATCTGGTCGCGAAACTGTGCGGCGCGGTTCGCCACGAAGGCTTTGTCGAATTCGTTGTAGCGATACATAGGTAGCTGCGAATAGGCTGGGCGTGCGGTGGACGCGGAGGGAAGACGTTATCGCGCCGAGGGAGGCGCCTCAATGAGCAGATGACGCCTAAATGAGCGCAGCAGATGCAGCGCATACGCGTGGCATTCACGGCACGGTTCGGCCGCCCGACGAACGCCCGACGAACGCGGCGTGCGGTTTCACTTCAGGCGTTGCGTTTGCGACGCACCAGGCGAGCGTTCTTCCTAGACTATCGTCATGGCCCCAACCCGCGACCGCGATCCGTCGTCTCCGCCGCTTTCCCGCTATCGCAAGAAGCGGGATTTCCGTGTCACGCCCGAACCGGCGCCGCCGGCTGCCAGTCGGTCCGTCGACCACGGGCCTCTGACCTTTGTCGTGCAGAAGCACTGGGCGAGCCGGCTGCATTACGATTTCCGGCTCGAACTCGATGGGGTGATGCTGTCGTGGGCCGTGCCCAAGGGCCCTTGTTACGACCCGAAGGAAAAGCGCATGGCCATTCACGTGGAGGACCATCCGGTCGAATATTCCCGCTTCGAAGGGACGATTCCCCCCAGGCACTACGGCGCCGGTGACGTCATTGTCTGGGACCGTGGCACCTGGGAGCCTGTCGGCGACCCGCAGGAGGGCATGACGGCCGGCAAGCTGGTCTTCCGGCTCCACGGCGAAAAGCTCGCGGGACTCTGGGAACTGGTTCGCATCTCGAAGCCCGGCGACAAGCAGGACCCGTGGATGCTGTTCAAGAAGCGCGACGCGTGGGCGCAACCGCTCGCGCAATACGATGTCATCAAGGCGCTTCCCGACAGCGTGACGGCGAAGCCACTCGGGCTCATTGAAGAACGCGAGCCGAGGGAGGTGAGGCCTGCGCGCGGCGCAGCGCCCCAGGTGGACCTTTCCGCAGCGGTGACCGCGCCGCTGCCGGCCAAACTCGAACCGCAACTCGCGACCCTGGCGGCAACGCTGCCCACGAGCGGCGACTGGCTAACCGAAGCCAAACTCGACGGCTATCGCATGCTGTGCCGTGTCGCCAAAGGGCAGGTGCGACTCATCACGCGCGGCGGACTAGACTGGACAACGAAGTTTCCTGAGCTTGCTGCAGAGGTTGGAGAGCTTCCACTCAACAGTGCATGGCTGGATGGTGAAATCGCAGTCCTCAAAAATGGCATTCCGAGTTTCGCCGCGCTGCAAGATGCGATAGACGGGGCGGCAAGACAGGACATCGTCTACTTCCTGTTCGACCTGATGTACCTGAACGGGAAAGACCTCAGAAAGGTGCCCCTTTGGGCGAGGCGCGCAGTTCTCGCGCAGATTCTTGAGAATGCGGGTGAGCACATCCGGTTCAGCCAGCATTTCGAGGCGCCTCCTGCCCAGCTGTTCGAAGCGGCCTCAGGCCTGGGTCTGGAAGGCCTCATGCTCAAGCGCCGCGCCGCGCCCTATGAACCGGGGCGCACACAAACGTGGCTCAAGGCGAAATCCCGGCTTCGCCAGGAACTGGTCATCTGTGGCTTCACCGCACGTGGCGGCAAGGACGGCGAGATTGGCAGCCTGCTGCTGGGCTATTACGTAGACGGCAAGCTTCGCGACGCCGGAAGCGTCGGCACCGGCTGGAACGCGCGGACGGCGCAAGACCTGTGGACGCGGCTGACGCCGCTCGAAGCCGATGCGGCACCATTTGATGTCGATGTCGCCAGGTCGCGCCGGTGGTCCCGGCGCTCGGCCGGCAGCGAGCGCTGGGTTCGCCCCGAACTCGTCGCGGAAGTCGAATTCGCGGACTGGACCGCCGATGGCGTCATCCGCCAGGCCTCGTTCAGAGGGCTGCGAATCGACAAGCCGCCACGCGGCGTGGTCCGGGAGGGGGGAAGGACACAGGCGCCTGAACCTTCGCCGAAGCTGAAGATCACGCATCCGGAACGCGTCGTCGACCCGACGACCGGCATCACGAAGGCAGACCTGGTGCGCTACTACGCGAGCATCGCGGAGCGGATACTGCCGCATCTGAAGGCGCGGCCCCTCGCGATGGTCCGTGCCCCCGACGGCATTGCGGAACAGCTGTTCTTCCAGAAGCATGCCGAGAGAACGAACATGCCCGGCCTGACGGACCATGACCGCAGCCTTTGGCCGAATCATCCGCCGCTGCTAACCGTCGACACCGTCGACGCCCTGCTGTCGGCGGCCCAGATGAATGTCGTCGAGTTTCACACGTGGAATTCGACGGTCCGACGGCTCGACAAGCCCGACCGCGTCATCTTCGACCTGGACCCAGGCGAGGGCGTGAAATGGGGGCGCGTTCAGGAAGCCGCGCTCCTCGTTCAAACGCTGCTCTCGGAACTGGGCTTGGAAGCCTGGCTGAAGACGAGCGGCGGGAAAGGGTTGCATGTCGTCGTGCCGCTGGCCCCAAGGCTGGGCTACGAGGCGGTCAAATCGTTCTCGCAGGCCTTCGTGCGGCATCTCGCGAAGACCATTCCCGAGCGCTTTTCGGCGACCGCCGGGGCTTCGAACCGCATCGGCAAGGTCTACGTCGACTACTTGCGCAATGGCAAGGGGCAGACGACCGCCGCGGCGTTTTCTGCGCGGGCGCGAGCCGGAATGGGCGTCTCGATGCCGGTTGCCTGGGAGCAGTTGAACGACCTGAAAAGCGGGGCGCAGTGGACGGTGCAGACGGCTCGCGACTACCTCAGCTTCCAGCAGCAGGACCCGTGGGCGGATTACGGGGCGGCGGCGCAATCATTGGCATCGGCGATAAAGCTCCTAAAATGAAACGACCGCTGCCCGGCGGCGGCACGGGCCTTGCGCCAAGCGCCGTGCCGAATGTGCCAATGCCGCGAGGAGAAGTCCATGCCCGCCCGCTCAATTGCCTCCCTGTCGCTCTCCTTCGGGCTCGTTTCGATACCGGTGAAGCTCTATACCGCGACCGAGAGTTCGTCCGATGTCCGCTTCCATATGCTCGCGCCCGACGGTTCGCGCGTGAAGCAGCAGTATGTCTCCGAGAAGACGGGCAATGTCGTCGAGCGCTCGAGCATGAACAAGGGCTACGAGTTCGAAAAGGACCGGTTCGTGGTCTTCACCAGCGATGAGCTAAAGGCGCTCGAGGACGCTGCGAGTCATGTTGTCGAGATCATGGCCTTCATTCCGGAGGAGGCGATTGACCCGGTCTTCTACGACAAGGCCTATTACATCGCGCCCGACAAGCGCGGCGGAAAACCATACAGTCTGCTGCAGCAGGCGCTCGCACAGAGCGGACGCTGCGCATTGGCGAAATGGGCGTCCAAAGGCAGGACGCGGATCGTGCAGGTGCGCCCCGAGGAAGACGGGCTCGTCTTTCAGCAACTGCTGTATGCGGACGAGGTGCGCTCGCTGGCGGACCTGCATGTCGAACGCGTCGAAGTGTCCGATACCGAGATGAAACTCGCGCTGCAGATCATCGAGCAGGGCGCCGAAGACAATTACGACCCGAAGGCGTACGAGGATGAAGAGAAGAAGCGCATTCTCGCGGCTATCGACGAAAAAATTGCAGGCAAGCAGGTCGTCGTTCACGAGCCTGCGGAAGAACTGGCCGGCGGCGGCCAGGTCATCGACCTGATGGATGCCTTGCGCGCCAGCCTCAAGGGCGGCGCGAAAGCGAAAGCGGCTCCGGCACCCAGGCGCAGCAAGAGCGCGGAGCCCGTTGCCGAGCTGCCTGTCGCGCCTAAAACGCGCAAGCCACCGGCGCGTGCAGCGAAAGCACCCGCTGAAGCGCCTGCAAAGGTCCGGGCACGCAAGTGACGCCGCAAGTCGCCGCGCGCGAGATTTCGATGCGTGAGTTGCAGGCCATGCTGGGTGTTTCGCGCAGCGTGGTTTCAGGCCTCATTGCTGCGGGCTTCGTGACACCGTCGCGGGGGCCGCGAAACGCGTACCGCTTCACGTTCCAGGATGTCGTGCTGCTGCGCACCGCGTTGCAGTTGCGCGACGCCCGCATACCGACGCGCAAAATCATCACGGCGCTCTCGCGGCTGCGAGACGAACTGCCCGATGAGTTGCCGCTCACTGGGATTCGCGTATCGGCGGTCGGCAACGATGTGGCCGTTCGAACCGGCCCTTCGCAATGGGATGCTGCTACAGGTCAGTTCCTGCTGGATTTCGAAGTCGCGCAAATCAAGGGCGATGTCGTCTTTCTCGACTCGGCGCCTGCGCACGAGGATCTCGCGCACCAGGCCCAGGAGTGGTACGACCTCGGCGAACAGTTGCGGACCTCCGATGTGAACGGTGCCGAACGGGCGTACAAGAAGGCCATCGAATTATCTCCGCAGCCTTTTTATGCTGCCTACGTGGACCTCGGCGCGCTGCTGTGCGAACGCGAAGCGCGTTGCGAAGATGCGCTGCGCGTATTCGACAAGGCGCTCGCTCACTTCCCCGACGATGCCGTGTTGCACTTCAATCGCGCGATTGCATTCGAGGAGATGGGGCGCTTCGAGGACGCTGAGCGTAGCTATCAACGTTGTCTGGAACTCGATCCGTCGTACGCGGATGCCCACCACAATCTGGCAATACTGCTCGAAAAACGCGGCGATCCACAGGGCCTCGTTCGTCATCTAAGCGCGTATCGTCGCCTCACGAGCTGACAGGCCCCGGTATTCAATGTGGAGTTGGAAGCGACTTCAGTCCATCAAGCCAGTCGTTGAACATTCTGGATGCCTGAATAGCCAATGTCGTCGCATATCCGGCCGTTCCTCTTCTGAGATTGGCCACATTCTGTCCCGGCGTGATGCCAATCTCGACTGCGTGCCCGATGAGCCAGCGGTCGAATCCATGCGCCTTTACCTCTGGGTGAAACTGCACGCCAAGCACGTTTGGGCCAATCGAAAAAGCCTGGTGAGGATAGACATGGCTCGATGCGAGCAGCCTCGCGCCTTCTGGCAGGTCAAATGTGTCTCCATGCCAGTGGAGCACGTGACATGCCGCTTCACGCAAATACTTTAGTGGCGAGTTCATCCCTTCCTGCGTGATAGCAATGGTTCCCCATCCGAGTTCGCGTTTGCCTCCCGGATAAACCTTCGCGCCGGCCGACGCAGCGATCAACTGCGCGCCGAGGCAGATGCCAAGCGTCGGAAGATTTCGTGCAATCCGCTTCGCCAGCACGGCTTTCAGATTGCCTAGCCACGGATACCGGTCTTCCTCGTAGGCGTCGATCGGCCCTCCGAGTATGACGAGCAGATCCGGACCGTCGGGCGTGATTGCCGAGAGGTCGTCAAGACCCGCGTCGAGATACTGAATCTCAGCGCCCCGAGACCTAAGCACCTCTTCGAATGTTCCGAGGTCTTCGAAGTGGACGTGTCGCACTGCGACTACACGAAGCGGCGGGACTGGAGTGATTGACATACGGACGAAGATATCGATGAAAGCAGGGGGCGACGGCCCGCAGCCATCCAGCCGCTGCGGGCGCTCATGAGGCGAGCAAACTGGCGACGTTCCTTACTCGAAGAAGGAGTCTTCGAGCAGCATGTCCTCGAAGAACGCGCCGTAGTTCAACTTCGGATGCCGAATGTGTATCTCCAGCACCCAAAGCAGTCGCGACGGGCAAAAATCCACGTCAGCCATCGGGCCTTCGTACGTTGCTGCGTGGGGAAAGTCCGAAACCCGGTGGCCGGAGAGGTCGAGATTCAATTCCCACCCCATCGCCTGCGCTTGCGAGACGGCGAACTCATAGAGGACCTTCCCGGTGCTTGCGTCGCTGAGCCACTTTTGGCGAACGATATGAAAAAGCTTGCGCGCATCTTCGGCGCAGCGCGCCATGTCGGCATCGTTGCCGAAGACGAACGTGTCGCCGCCGTCTCCCTCCCATTTCTCGAATACGGGGCCGATGTCGACGAACATGATGTCGTTTTCCTTGAGCACGACGCGCGGCTCGGAATCGGCGCCGAACGTTTTGGTCGTGTTCGAGCCGAAGCGGACATAGACATCGTGCCAGCCGCGCAGCATCTTGTTGGCGGCGAGAATCTCCTTCGCGATTTCCACCGCATCTTCCTCGACCATGCCGGGCTGACAACGCGCCGCGATTTCGTGGATGATCTTGCGCGTCTTGTCGCGCACCATGAGCATCGGCGCTTCGGAGAATTCGGCACCGACCTGTTCCAGTTGCACTTGTTCGAGCACTGCGTTCATACGGACGACTCCTTTTTTGTGGGGTTGATCGACGGCAGGCGCATGGCCAGGCCGTCGAGTTCGGGGGTGATGCGTAGCTGGCAGCCGAGCCGGCTCGACGGACCGGCTTCCGGAAGGCAGGCGAGGAGATTGCGCTCGGTTCGGGAGCGCGGCGCGACGCGCTCGATCCATGCGGGTTCGAGTTCCACCAGACAGGTCCCGCACGACGCCTTGCCGCCGCATACCGACATGACGGGCAGCCCGGCAGACTTGAGCGCGCTCAGGACCGACTCGCCGACCCTGGCAACAACGAACTGGCCGTCGACGCTCAGCCGAACGGAATCCAGCGCGCACGGATCGTTCGCGACGGGCGTCACGTCCGACGCTGCTTCGAATGCATCCGAGGCAAACGTGTCGACCGGAACAGTGGCTTCCGCCACGAAAATTGTGTAGGCATCCTCAATCATTCGCGGGTTGCCGCAGGCGAGCACATGCGTATGCGCGGGCTCGCTCAGGGCGCGTGCCGCCGCGTGCTGCACATAGACCGCCTGGCTGCCGGACAGAACCGGCACGAACCGGAAGCCCGCATGCGCCGCGTGCCAGGCATTGAGCATGCCGGTTGCGTATAAGTCACCTTGCGCGCGCGCCCCCCAATAGAGCGTGACGCGACGATGCGGGTTCGCTGGCAGGAACGCTTCGAGCATGGCGAGGAACGGGGCCACGCCGGTTCCCGTCGCCAGCATCACGACAGGACCGTCGCCCTCCGGGAACGCGAAAGCCCCGAGCGGACCCGTGATGTCGAACTCGTCTCCAACACGCGTGCGGCTGACGACCCGGTCCGAGAACGCGCCACCGGGCCAGCGGCGCACGTGCAGCGCAATCCGGTTGTCCGCCGAGGGCGCGCACGCCATGGAGTAGCAGCGGCTCGGGCCGCTGGATCGGCCAATTCCCACGTACTGGCCGGGGCGGAAGCAAAAGCTGCCCTGTGGCTTGAGAACCAGTTCCCGAACGTCGTCCGAGAGCCAGCGGCTCGAATGCAAGGTTGCCCGCATGGTCATTGCTCGCCGAGTTGAAACTGCGCATGCATGCGCTCCAGATCCTCGCGGATCGAAATCGACACGTGCGGCTTGCGCTTGTGGAACGACCCCACCCAGAGCGCACCGGCGGCGAGATAGGCGAGGTAGGCGTACGGGAAGTACTTGATCGGCGCAGGCGGGATCGGGTAGACCGACCCGACGGCGGGAATGAGCAGAAGCAGCAGCGAGCAGGCGCACAGGAACCAGTCACGGCCGCGTAGCTCACCCAGGCGCTGGAGATAGAACGGTGCGCTGAGCGTGATGAGCACGTAAGGCACGAGGAACCCGAACGCGGCCATGGTGCCGGCCCAGTTGAAGATATCGAGCGCCGCCTGATGGCACAGCACGAGCACGGTTGGGACAGCGAACGCGATGACCGCCATGATCGCGACGGCGACGTGCGGCGTCGCATTCTTGTGGTGAGTGCCGGCGATCGCGCCGTGGAAAATGCCGTGGCGGCCCATCGCAAAGATGACCCGCGAACCCGCGTTGATGCACGACAGGCACAAGGCGAAGAAGCTCACCATCGCGCCGACCGACAGCGGAATTTGCAGCAGCCCGACGTGAGCCATCTGGGCCATCACATTCAACGGGGCATCGATCTGGTCCAGCGGCTGGTGATAGCCGCGCGTGCCGATGATCATCGCGTAGGTCACGAAGACGAAGAACGCCCCCGAGATAATCAGGCTCCAGATGACCGCACGCGGAATGTTGCGCAGCGGATTCTGCGCTTCGTCGCCGAACGCCGTGGCGCACTCGAAGCCGACCAGGCTGAAGATCGCGACGACAACGCCCAGCCCGACATTGGACCAGGGAAGCTTCGAGACCGTGAACTGCGCGGTGTCGACGACGAAATGGTGTTCGGCGAGCACGATGACCGACAACACCAGAATGAGCAGCATCGAAACGCCCTCGAGCACCAGCATCAGCATGGCCGAAAGCTGCACGTTCCTGTAAGCGAGGTAGAACGCCACGCCGCAGCAGATCGCGAACAGCACGACCGAGGGTACGCTGAGGCCGACCATGTCGAGCAGCTTGCCCGCGAAGATCGAAAAGCCGGTGATGCCGGCCATCGAAATGCCGAGATAGGCCCAGATCAGCGACCAACCGCCAATGCCGCCTGACGTGAGTCCGAGGCCGCGGCAGATATAGCTGTACATGGAGCCGGACGAGGTCGAGCGCTTGGCGAACTGGTTCAGGTTCAGCGCGACGAACAGCAGCATGACGGTGCCGAGCACGTAGGAAAGCCAGCTCCACTCGCCGGTGTTGCCATACATGACGGGGATGATCAGCGCCGCCGTCATCGTGGGAGAGATCAAGGCGATGCCTTGAGCCAGAAGCTCGACAAAGCTTAGGCAGTTCGAGCGTAGTTGCGTGTGACTCATGTTCAGCCCCTTTCGATGCACAGCCTGTGTTGTGGGTAGAAAACGTCGCAATTGGCAAATAGGCATTTCGATGAGGGGATGGTATGGTCGCTACTGGGCCAGATAAAACCTCCAGTTTTTTTATTTCCATGGGTCCAGTTGGAGCGGACGATGCTGAGAACGTGGGATCTGAAAATCGTGATCCAGCGCGAGGGCGGGCCGGTGGCGCGCCAGATCGTGCAGGCCATCATTCAGGAGATACGGCGTGGGCGCCTCACGCCCGGCGCGCCGTTGCCGGGCTCCCGGGAACTGGCAAAGGCGCTGGATGTGAACCGCAAGACCGTGGTGCTCGCGTATGAAGAACTCACCGCGCAAGGCTGGCTGACCTCGGAAAAGACGCGCGGCACGTTCGTGTCCTCGGCGCTGCCGGAAAAAGGCATCGAGGCCGTGAAGCCGGCCGACTCGGGCATCGCTCGCGATCTGGGTGTGAGGCTGGCGGGCAGCGGCCCGGACGTTCAATGCCTTTACGGCGAGGACGGCTATCTCACGTTCGACGACGGCGCGCCGGACACCCGCCTCGTGCCGGTGGCCGAACTGGCGGCGGCCTGGCGCAAGGCGCTGCTCGCGGCGTCACAGCGCAACCGGCTTGGCTATGGCGACCCTCGCGGCACGCTGCGCCTGCGGCGCGAAATTCTCGGCATGCTGAGCAGCGAGCGGGGGATCACGGCGAACGAAGACAACATCTGTATCGTGCGCGGCAGTCAGATGGGCATCTATGTCGCCGCGCGCGTGCTGATTCGTCCGGGAGATTGCGTCGTGGTCGAGGAGCTGACCTATCCGCCGGCGCGCGAAGCGTTCCGCGCCGCGGGCGCCGAGATCGTCACGGTGGGGTTGGACGAAGACGGCCTGAAGGTCGATGAGCTGGAAAAGCTCTGCTACCGCAAGCGCGTGCGCGCTGTCTACGTGACGCCGCATCACCAGTTTCCCACCACGGTCCTGCTGCCCGCTGCCCGGCGCATGCGGATGCTGGCGCTCGCCGAGCAGTTCGACTTCGCGATCATCGAAGACGACTACAGCCACGAATTCCACTTCACGCATCGGCCGATGCTGCCGCTCGCGAGCTTCGACCGCAGAGGTAAGGTTGTCTACGTCGGGTCGATGTCGAAGCTGCTTACGCCGTCGCTGCGCATTGGCTACCTGATCGCGCCGCAGCCGTTCATCGACCGCGCGGCGGGGGAAGTCACCATCATCGACCGGCAAGGCGACCCCGCGACGGAGGCGGCGGTCTCGGATCTGCTGGCGAGCGGCGTCATCCACAGCCATACGAAAAAGGTGATGAAGATTTACGCCGAGCGACGCGACCTTCTTGCGCGCCTGCTCGCGACGCATCTGTACGAATGGCTCTCCTTCGAGCTTCCCATTGGAGGCCTTGCCCTCTGGACGGTCTGCAAGCAGGACATCGACATGGCCGCGCTGCAGGATGCTGCGGCTCGCGAGGGCGTGCGGTTTTTGGCCGCCGGTCAGTTTTCCGCAAAGCATCGCGCCTTGCCTGCTCTGCGGCTTGGTTTTGGCAGTTTGAACGCCGAAGAGCTGACGGATGGCGTGCAACGGTTGCAGCGGGCGTTTCTGGCGGCTTAGCGCTTTCGTGCGCGCCGCAACGAGACGCCTTGATGACGCGACTGGATAGCAGATTGGCACGGCTCGCCAGTGCCTGGCGCGATCCGCAGTCCTATGATGACGTCAATCGAAGCACCACCGACTGAGGCATTCATGACCCGGCAATCCAACACCGCGCTGATCACCGGCGCATCCAGCGGCATCGGCCAGGAACTGGCCAGGATTCACGCAAAGAACCAAGGCGACCTCGTGCTGGTAGCGCGCTCGCGCGACAAGCTCGACGCGTTCAAGCGCGAACTGGAGGTGCAGCACGGCATCGCCGCGACCGTGATCGCCGAGGATCTGTCGAAGCCGGGCGCCGCGCAACGTATCTTCGAGCAGACGCAGGCACTTGGCATCACGATCGACGTGCTGATCAACAACGCCGGCTTTGGCGGGCATGGGCTCTTTCACGAGCAAAACCTGATAGCCGCTCAGGCGATGATGCAGGTCAATATGGTGGCGCTGACCGAACTTACGCACCTGTATCTCAAGGGCATGGTGCAGCGCAATCGCGGTCGCATCCTGAATGTGTCGTCGACTGCGTCGTTCATGCCCGGCCCGCTGCAGGCGGTGTATTACGCGACCAAAGCCTATGTGACTTCATTCACGCAGGCGATTGCCGAAGAGGTGGCGGTCTCTGGCATTACGGCGACCGCGCTGTGCCCCGGGGCGGTGGCCACCGGATTCGTCGCTGCAGGCAACCTGGAAGGCGTCGATATCTGGAAGCAGGCGAAGTCGGCGCAGTCGGTGGCGCAGTGCGGCTACGCTGCCATGCAGCGCGGCGAACTCGTCGCGTTCAATGAGGGCAAGCTCAAATTCCTGCTGAACTGGGTCGTGCCGCTGCTGCCGCGCAAGACCATGCTGAAGATGTCGCGCCAGGCCATGGAAAAGGCCTGATCACCCGGTTGCATCAGGCAATACACAATGAAACCAGCCAACCGATTCGTGATCGCCAGCAACTGGAGGGCGATGCTGAGCGACATGCAGATCGACCCTGCCGTCGTGCTGGCCCATGCGGGGCTGCCCGCCGATCTGTTCCAGCGTGGCGACATCGCGCTGTCTGCGCCTGACTACTTCCGGCTGTGGCGCGGCATGGAACTGGCCGCGGGCGAGCGGGAAGTGCCGCTGCTCTTTGCCGGGCACTTCAAGGCCGAAGCCTTCGATGCCCCTATCTTCGCGAGCCTGTGCAGCCCGAACTTCAACATCGCTGCCGCGCGGCTGCGCCACTACAAGCCGTTGATTGGTCCGATGCTGCTGGACGTGGATCAGGGCCCGGAATCGACGCGCCTGAGCTTGAGCGTTTATGGCGCACAGGGCCCGCTCCCGCGTTCGCTCTGCCTGGCCGAGCTGGTGTTCTTCTGCCAGTTGATCCGGGTCGGCACGCGCGAGCACATCGTGCCGCAGGGGGCATGGCTACCCGAACTGCCGCGAAACCTCGCGGCTTATGAAGCGTACTTCGGGTGCCCACTGCGTCAGGGTGATCGAACCGAGGTTCGTTTCTCAGCCGCCGATGCAGCGAGGCCGTTCCTGACCTCGAATGCCGCCATGTGGGACTTCTTCGAAAACAAGCTGAACCAGAAGCTGGCCGACATGGACGCTCGCGCCAGCACGACCGAGCGGGTTCGGGCGGTGCTCGTCGAGGCGCTGCCGAGCGGCGAGACGAGCGTCGAAGCGGTCGCCGACAGGCTGGCCATGAGCAAGCGCACGCTGCAGCGTAAGCTGAGTGCCGAAGCCGAAAATTTTCAACACATCCTGACGTCGACCCGGGCCGAACTGGCCGACCATTACCTGAAGCAGTCGGCGCTGTCGTTGGCCGAGATCTCTTTTCTGCTGGGGTTTCAGGAACCCAACTCGTTCATCCGCGCGTATCAAGGCTGGAAAGGGATGTCGCCGGGGTCTTATCGATTGCAGGTCCATTGATCTACAGTCTGCGCCAGCCTTTTCACGACTCGTCGGCAGGTTGATTGCCGAGCGTCCACAGTACCGTTGTTTCTCTCCATAGGTGCCGGACTCAAGAGGGTGGCGATCTGATGCTGCATTAAAAAACCGCCGGGCAGCCTCAAGAACCCTTCAGGCTTGCCGATAAGACACGAGTACGGCGTTATTCGGCGACGCGTAACGTCTCAACTTACGGCGAGCAAGATCACATGCAGATTCAACCCATTAGTGCGACGACGACCGCTTACGGCAGCGGCACGAACGGCAGCGCCGCTTCGAATGCGAACACCGGCGCGCAGCCTTCGACGAGCGGCGCAGGCAACGGCGCGTCCTCGGGCACGGCATCGTCGAATTCGAACGCCGACAGCACGACGGGCTCGACGGCGAGCGCTTCGAGCGCGTCCAGCAGCGGCAATGCATCGACTTCCACGCAAAGCACGTCGGCCGGCACGCGGGCAGGCGGGGGCGGAGGCGGAGGCGGCGCTTCGTCCTCCAGCAGTTCTTCATCGAGCGAACTCGATGCACTGAATACGCTCATCGCGTCGCTTCAGGCGCAGCTCGCGCAGGTGTCGTCGCAAACGTCGGGCGCGGCGGCGCAAGGTTCGAACTCGGGCGAGATCAGCCAGCTCAAGGCGCAGATCCAGAGCGCGCAAAGCGCGCTGAGTTCGGCGTCGCAATCGGATGCGAGCCAGGTCAGCCAGATCGCGTCGCAACTGGAGAGCGTGCAGAGTTCGCTGGCCCAGTTGATGGTCGCCAGCGGCAAGACTACGGGGCTGGTTTCGAGCACGGCGTGAGCGGCACGGGCGGGGGAGATTAGCAGGACGGCGGGCGCGCTTGCTACTATCTTCGGCGCTAACCACGGAGCCCACAGTGACCCATCCAACTCTCCACCTCTACGCCGACGCTCAATACGCCAGTCCGTATGCGATGTCCGTGTTCGTCGCGCTGCACGAGAAGGCGCTTGCGTTCGAGCTTTCCACGGTTGATCTCGGCAAAAGCGAGCACCAGCAGCCCGATTTCGCGGCGAAGTCGCTCACGCGGCGCGTGCCGACCCTGATCCACGACGGCTTCGCGCTCTCGGAGTCCTCGGCGATTACGGAGTATCTGGACGAAACGTTTCCCGGCGTTGCGCTCTATCCGGTGGATCGACAACAGCGCGCCCGCGCGCGGCAGGTTCAGGCGTGGCTGCGCAGCGATCTCATGCCAATTCGCCAGGAGCGCTCGACCGAGGTCGTGTTCTACGGCCCGACTGCGACGCCACTTTCCGGCGCGGCGCAACTCGCGGCAGACAAGCTCTTTGCGATGGCGGAAGCGCTGCTCGCGCAAGGCGACAAGCATCTCTTCGGTGAATGGTCGATTGCCGACGTGGACCTGGCGTTGATGCTGAACCGTCTGGTTCTGAACGGCGATCCGGTGCCGCAGCGGCTGGCGCAGTACGCCTTGAATCAGTGGC
Source organism: Paraburkholderia sp. J10-1 (assembly GCF_905220165.1). Classification (NCBI taxonomy): domain Bacteria; kingdom Pseudomonadati; phylum Pseudomonadota; class Betaproteobacteria; order Burkholderiales; family Burkholderiaceae; genus Paraburkholderia; species Paraburkholderia sp. J10-1. Next base: position 1,146,311 of record NZ_CAJMYW010000002.1, read on the forward strand.
AGCGGCCTTCGGTTCAGCGCTGGCTCAGGCTCGAGAGGCCGCCGCTTTAAGGCGCGCGTCAGCCCGTCTCGAACGCCGTGTGATAGTGCACATTCGCGGCGGGCACTTCGCCGCACAACGCGATCGCCTGAAAGTATTCAGCGGGGACGCCCGGCAGCACGAGCGTGGCTTCAGGCACGAACCCGAAGCGTGCGTAGTACGCCGGGTCCCCAAGCACGACGCAGCCCGCCGCGCCTCGTGCCCGCAGCGCATCCAGGGCGAGTTTCATCAGCATCGCGCCAATGCCCTGCTTTTGACGCGCAGGTGCGACCGAAATCGGCCCGAGCCCGAACCAGCCGGTCGAACCATCCGAAAGCGCGACGGGCGAAACCGCCACGTGCCCGACGATCTCACCGCCGTCTTCGGCAACCAGTGAAATCGCAAGCGCCCCCGCTTCTCGCAACGCATCGACGATCCGCTGCTCCGTGTGGCTCGTATGCGGCGCATGCCGGAACGCAGTCTCGGTCAGCGCGTGAATCGCGGCGTGATCGGCAGGCGTTTCTTCGCGGATATGGAGTGGCATGGCGTTCACCGAAGATTCAGAAAATCGAGCGTCCGGTGCGCGTCGTCAACCACTCGAGCGCCAGCGAACCCACCAGCGAATTGCCCGTCGCGTCGAGCCCCGGCGACCACACGCACACCGCGAATTCGCCGGGCAGCACCGCGATAATCCCGCCGCCCACGCCGCTCTTCGCAGGCAAGCCCACGCGGTAGACGAAATCGCCCGCCGCGTCGTAGGTGCCGCAGGTCAGCATCAGCGCCGAAAGCCGCTTGGCCGAACTCGCGTCGAGCACAGGTTCGCCGCTTGCGGGCGAGACGCCGCCGTTCGCGAGGAACAGCGCCGAGCGCGCCAGTTCCACGCAGCTCATCGAGATCGCGCACTGGCGGCAATAGGCGTCGATCACGGCGTCGGCGGGCATTTCCAGGTTGCCGAAGCTCGCAATGAAATGCGCCATCGCGCGATTGCGCTCGGCGTGCGCGAGTTCCGACTGCGCGACGCGCAGGTCGTAGCCGATGCCGGGCTCGCCCGAGAGCCGCCGCATGAAATCGACGAGCGCGGTTTCCGCCTGCACGAAACGGCGGCACAGCACGTCGGTCACGACGAGCGCGCCCGCGTTGATAAACGGATTGCGCGGCTTGCCCCCCTCGAATTCGAGCTGCACGAGCGAGTTGAACGCCGTGCCCGAAGGCTCGCGGCCCACGCGCTGCCAGAGCGCGTCGCCGAGCAGCTGGAACGCGAGCGTGCACGCGAACAGCTTCGAAATGCTCTGGATGGAAAAGCGCACGTCGGCGTCGCCGGTGCGGTACACCTGGCCGTCCACGGTCACGATGGCCATGCCGAAGTGATCGGCGCGCACCGTGGCGAGTTCGGGAATGTAGTCGGCAACGCGGCCCGTGCCGATATACGGCTGCAGGTCGCGATGGATCGCGTCGAGGATGGGCGTGTAGTCGAACGTGTGATTCATGGGCGGCGCAGGGCAGTCGCGGCGGAGCGTCCGCCGCGGTCCCGCGATTGTAGCGGCTCGCACCGACCGCCACGGCATCGTTGTGCGCTACTCGCCGTCTGCTTTCATTTCGCGCAGATGCTTGTAGACCGTCGCCCGCCCCATGCCCAGCACCTTCGCCACGTAGTTGGCCGAACTCTTGCCCTTGAACGCGCCTTCGGCATACAGCGCCTCAACGAGTTCACGCCGGTGCTCGCGCGTGAGCGAATTGAGCGCGATCTGCCGCTCGCGCAGCCAGCCGTGCAAAAAGGTGTTGATGCGCTCCTGCCAGTCGTCCTTGAAGAGTTCGTCGGGCTGCGCGATCACGCCCGCGCCGCGCAGGAACAGGTCGAGTGTGGCCTGCACGTCCTGGAAAGCGGCGATGTTGAAGTTGATGCACATGATGCCCGCGGCGCGCCCTTCGTCGTCGAACAGCGCCGTGCTCACGCAGCGCATGCGCCTGCCGTCCCAGTTCACCTTCTCGTAGGGGCCGATCAGCTTGTTGCGCGTGGTTTCCTCGACGTCTTCGAGTGCCGAGTCGTCGCCGATCTCGCGCTTCGAAAGATTGTTCGAGAGGTAGGCCACGGTCTGGTCCGCGAGGTCGTGAATCACGACTTCCGCGAACGGGAAGAACAGCGTCGTGATGCTGTCCGCCACGTGCGCGTAGCGCGCGAGCAGCAGGTCGCGCGACGTTTGCGGGCTCGCGGTTTTTTTCACACGGATGGTGTCGCTTTCTCGTTTCGGCATCGGGCGGGGACCGGGTTGCGGCAGGAAGGACGTCGATGATACTGCCATCGCTCGACGCCGCGTATCAACGGACGTTGCGCAGATGCTCGTACAGCGCGTGCGCGACGGCCATGTCTTCGAGACCGAGGCCGATCGAGCGGAAGAACGCATGCCGCGCGTACGCGGGCCGCGGGCACGCGTCGTTGGCGAGTTCCGCGAGATCGCCCACGATCGATTCCGGCGACCAGCCGTGCTCGCGCGCGGCCAGCACCATTTCGCCCGCGCTTTGCGGCGTGGTGTGGCGATAGTCGCAGTAGACGTCGAGCGAGGGGAGCGCTGCCGGATCGATCTCGTGGGCCTGCGCGACGTTCGTGCTGATCGACGTAATGAGCGCGGGCTTCGTGAGGGCGTCCAGCGCGAGAACCGGCTTGCCCGACGAGGTGCACAGCATCACCACGTCGGCGTCGTGCACGCATGCTTCGGTCGTCTGCGCCACGCTTGCGCGTGGGTCGAGCGCACGCAGTTCGGCCTGGCGCGCAGCGTCGCCCGCGAGCTTTGGCGAATACACGCGAATGCTCTCCCACGCGCGCAGCGGCGCAACATGGCGAATGTGCGCGAGCGCGACGGCGCCCGAGCCGATCACGGCGAGGCGCTTCGCCTCGCGCGGCGCGAGCTGGTCGACGGCGAGCGCCGTGGTGCCCGCGGTGCGTTCCGTGGTGAGCAGCGCCGAGTCGCACCACATGAGCGGCTGGCCCGTCTTCATCGACATCAGCGCGGTCCAGGCGGTGATGACGGGCGGCTGGCCTTCGGCGCCCGCGATGTACGGCGAGAGCTTGGCGCCGAACACGCCGGCTTGCGCCAGCACGCCGAGATAGGTGATGAAGTCGCCAGCCTGCTTCGGAAACAGGGTCAGGGTTTGCGGCGGCTGCACGGCGTCGCCGCGGCCCAGCGAGGCGAACAGGCGGCCGAGTTCGCCGCGCACGTCGAGGCTGGGCAGGGCGGCGCGCACCTGGGCGGCATCGACGACGAGCGGCGCGGCGGTAGGTTGGGACGTCATGGTCATGCTGGGGCTCCGGAATCACGGTGTAGACATTTTTGTCCATTCTAGACTTTCTTTTTATTTTTCGTCTATATTCCTCCTGCGGCCGCGGCCCTCGTGAAAGGGCGCCACACGAAAGCGCACCGCGCTTGAACAGACACTTATTACGATTTGGGTGACGACGATGAACAGGAAGACGATTCGCTTCGCGGCTGCGGCCAGCCTTGCGTGCTTTGCGGGTTTGACGGCGGGCGCGGCGCACGCGCAGGACCCGAAAACGCTGCGCTTCGGCGTGGAGGCGTCCTATCCGCCGTTCGAGAGCAAGACGCCCACGGGCGATCTGCAGGGCTTCGACATCGATATCGGCAACGCCGTGTGCCAGAAGCTGCAGGTGAAGTGCGTGTGGGTGGAGAACAGCTTCGACGGCCTGATCGCCGCGCTCGAGGCGCGCAAGTTCGACGTCATCAATTCGGCGATGAATATCACCGACAAGCGTCGTCAGCAGATTGCGTTCACGCCCGCCATTTACGTCATGCCGATCCAGATGGTCGCGAAACGCGGCTCGGGTCTCGAGCCCACGCCCGCGAGCCTGAAGGGCAAGTCGGTGGGCGTGCTGCAGGGCTCGACGCAGGAAGACTACGTGCGCAAGCACTGGGGCACGCAAGGCGTGAACGTGGTCACGTATGAGAACCAGGACCAGATTTTCGCGGACCTCGCGGCCGGGCGTCTGGACGGCGCGGTCCAGGAGGTGCAGACCGCCACCGACGGCTTCCTCTCGAAGCCCCAGGGCAAGGGCTTCGACTTTGCGGGGGCGCCGCTCAAGGACCCGTCCACGCTCGGCGAAGGCACCGGCTTCGGCATGCGCAAGGACGACGCGGCGCTCAAGGCCAAGGTGGTCGCGGCCATCGACTCGCTGCGCCAGGACGGCACGCTCACGAAGCTGTCGATGAAGTACTTCGGCCGCGATATCGTCGCGAAGTGATCGTCATGACTTCGGTGTTCAGGGCAGATTCATGACCAGGAGCGCGATCGTTCTCGGCGCGGGCATCGCGGGCGTGAGCGTCGCGCTGCATTTGCAGGCGCGAGGCGTGCAGGTCACGCTCGTCGACCGCCGCGAGCCTGGCGAGGAAACGAGCCACGGCAACGCGGGGTTGATCGAGTCGTCGTCGGTGGTGCCCTACGGGTTCCCGCGCGACTGGCGCACGCTGCTGCGCCTCGTGCGCAACGATTCGACGGTGCTGCGCTATGACGTGCGCTCGCTGCCCGCCTACGCGCGCTGGCTCGCATCGTTCTGGCGCGAGTCGTCGCCTGCGCGGCTCGCGCAGGCCGCGCGGGACATGCTGCCGCTCATCGAGCGCAGCGTGGCCGAGCACGACGCGCTCGTCGCCCGTGCGGGCCTGCGCGACATCGTGCGGCCCGTCGGCTGGCTCGAAGCGTGGCGCTCGCCCGCTGGCTTCGAGCGTGAAACGCATGCGGCGCAAGGCGTGGCCGACGCACACGGCCTGCATGTGCAGATGTTCGACGCGCAGCGCTTGCGCGCGCTTGAGCCTTCGCTTGCTGACGGCTATGCGGGCGCGATCCACTGGATCGATCCCGCGAGCGTGGCGGACCCGGGCGCGTTGACGAAGGGTTACGCACAACTGTTTCTGCGCGACGGCGGCACGTTCGTGCGCGGCGATGCGCGCACGCTCGCAGCCGACGGCAAGGGCTGGCGCGTGCAGACCGCCGACGGTCCGGTGAGCGCCGAGCTTGCCGTCGTCGCGCTCGGTCCGTGGTCGGATCTCGTGACACAGCCGCTCGGTTACCGCGTGCCGCTCATGGTCAAGCGCGGTTATCACATGCACTACGCGAGCGAGGCGCGCGCGCCGCTCGTGCGTCCGGTGGTGGATATCGAAGGCGGCTATGTGGTCGCGCCGATGCGCCGCGGACTGCGGCTCACGACGGGCGTGGAGCTTGCCACGCGCGAGCGTCCGCCGAACTACGCGCAACTCGACGCGGCGGAGCGCGAGGCGCGCCCCGTGTTCGGCCTGGGCGCGCGGCTCGACGAAACGCCGTGGATGGGTTTGCGCCCCTGCACGCCCGACATGCGTCCGGTGCTTGGGCCCGCGCCGCGCCATAACGGGTTGTGGTTCGCGTTTGGCCACAACCACCATGGCCTCACGCTCGGGCCGGTCACGGCGCGCCTCGTTGCCGAGCAGATCGTCGGCGAAACGCCGTTTATCGATCCCGCGCCGTATTTGCCCGCGCGCTTCGGCTAAACCCGGCGGGTCAGTGCGCCCCCGCCGCGCCGCCGCCTCCGCCGCCCCTCGTCGACTTCGTGATCCAGATAAGCGGAATGATCACGAGAAAGATGACCGCCGAGATATAGAAAATGTCGTTGAGCCCCATCATGGCGGCCTGCGAAGTGAGCTGGAAGTCGAACAGCGCGCGCGCGGACGGCTCGCTCAGATTCAGCACCTTCTGGGTCTGTTCGATTGCCTGGACGAAAATCGGGTTGCTGACCGAAGCCTGCTCGGTGAGCCGCGCGTGATGCAGGATCGTGCGGTTATTCCAGGCATTCGTCGCGATCGACGTGCCCACCGCGCCGCAGAACACACGCACGAAGTTCGAGAGGCCCGCCGCCGCCGGCACGCGGCTCGGCGGCTGTCCCGAGAGAATGATGGCCGTGAGCGGCACGAAGAAGAGCGCCATGGGGATGCCTTGCAGCAGCGTGGGCAGCACGAGATGGAAGGTGTCGATTTCGAGCACGTACCGCGAGCGCATATAGAACACCCCGGCGAACAGCACGAACGCGATCGTCGCGATGATGCGCGCGTCGGAGCGCGGCAGGAGTCGCCCCACCACGGGCGAGAGCAGCAGCGCGAAGATGCCCAGCGGCGCGGTGACGAGGCCCGCATCCACCGAGCGGTAATTCAGGTACTCCTGCATCCATTGCGGCAATAACACGAGATTGCCGAAGAACACGCCATAGGCCACGGAAATCGCGATCGTGCCGCCCAGAAAATTCCGTTGTCCGAACAAACGCAAATCGACGATCGGGTGGTCCTCGGTCAGCTCCCACACGAGAAAGAACGCGAAGCTGATGAGCGCGACGAGGCCGAGCGTGACGATCACGGGCGAGTTGAACCAGTCCAGGTCCTTGCCTTTGTCCAGCATGATCTGGAGCGAGGCGACCCACGCGATCAAGAGGCCGAGGCCCACCACGTCGATGGGCGGCTTGCGCGTGGCCGATTCGCGGTTGCGGTAGATCGACCACGTCACGAAGGCCGCGAAAATGCCCACCGGAATGTTGATATAGAAGATCCACGCCCAGTTGTAGCTATCGGTGATCCAGCCGCCTAGTGCCGGACCCGCGATCGGGCCGACGGTCGTCGTCATGGCCCAGAACGCGAGCGCGCTCGCCGATTTGTCCTTCGGCCAGGACCCGAGCAGGATGGCTTGCGAGAGCGGAATGAGCGGGCCGGCCACGGCGCCTTGCAGCACGCGCGCGACGAGCAGGAAGGGCAGGGTCGGCGCGATGCCGCACAGCCACGACGCCAGCACGAACGAGAGGATCGAGGTGATGAACAGGCGCACCTGGCCAAAGCGCTGCGTGAGCCAGCCGGTGAGCGGAATGGAAACGGCGTTGGCCGCCGCGAACACGGTGATGACCCACGTGCCTTCGTCCACGGAAACGCCCATGTCGCCGGAGATGGTCGGAATGGCGACGTTGGCGATCGACGTGTCGAGCACGTTCATGAAGGTCGCCAGCGACACCGCGATGGTGCCGAGGAGCAGCCTGCCCCCCTGGAGCGGCGGCGGTGGCGCGGGCGGCGGCGATGCAGCGGCGGGTGAGTTCAAGCGTGTTCTCCGCGTGTTCGGTTTGCGGCACAGGATACCTGCAATCGTCCTGGCTCATCGCCGGCCGCGGAGCATCCCCATGCGGTGCAGGGTGATCGCGCTTGCGAACGGCTTTCGCGCGCGATGGCGCGGCTCTTTATGTAATGCCAGGAAATGGAGTCTTTCATACACGCGGCGCGTGGCGAGCGTATCCTTGCGCCTGCCGCGCGCCGCGCAAAAAGCGTGCACTGGACACACAATACGTTTGTAAGCACAGGGGAGGACCGACCATGAGCTGGGAAGCATTTGAAGGGGGCTGGCGTCTCGCGCCGGCCGATGGCGCCGCGCGCGCGCTCGTCGTGCTGCTGCACGGCGTAGGGAGCAACGCACAGGACCTCACGCCGCTCGCCGACGTGTGGCGCGATGCGCTGCCGGGCGTCGCGTTCGTGTCGCTCGACGGCAGCGAACCGTTCGACGGCGGCTTTGGCGGACGCCAGTGGTTCAGCCTGCGCGACATCAGCGAGAGCAATCGCGAGGCGCGCGTCGTGGCGGCTTCGCAGGTGCTCGAGCGCCGGCTCGAGGCCGAACTCGCCCACTGGGGGCTCGGCCACGACGCGCTCGCGCTGGTGGGCTTCTCGCAAGGCTCGATCATGTCGCTCTACCACGTGGCCACGCAGGCGGCCGGTGCGGCCGCCGTGGTCGCCTATGCGGGCCGGCTCGTCACGCCCGTGGTCGCAAAAAGCCGCACGGTGCTCACGCTCGTGCACGGCGAGGACGACGAGGTGATTCCGGCGAGCGAACTGGAGCGCGCCGCCGTCGCCTTCAGCGATGCGGGCTTTGCCGTCACCGCTTTCGCGCTGCCGGGCGTGGGCCACACGATCACGCCGCAGGGCGTCATGCTCGGGCGCGACGCGCTGGTGCGCGCGCTCGCGCATGCCTGATTGCCCCGTCTACCGGATGGCTGGCGGGGTACGAGGTCGGACCCCGTTAAGCCGCGAAAATATGCCTTAATGCAGGGAAATCGGTATAAAAGGGCAGCCGTATAAGCCCGCAGTGTCGTATTTCGGCCATATTTTCCGGATAACCTATGCAGTTATTTCTGGACCGGCTAAAGTTCGCGCCGGTCGCGGCCGTTAATACGGGGAGTCGCCGCGACCTTATCGGCCGCGTAGGCCCGTTCCGCCCGGCGCGCGGCTAGTTCGCGCTGCCTGGATGAGGCTGCCATCGGGAATGCCATCCGTCGGCGCATCGTCTGCCGGGTCGCCAAAGAAACCGAACATCAGACCAATATGGCCCGAGCCAAGCCGCATTCTCTCTTTTCCAAAAGGCTGTTCCGCCAGGACGTGGCGCTCGATCTCGGTACGGCCAACACGCTGATCTATACCGCCGACAAAGGCATCGTGCTGAACCAGCCCTCCGTGGTCTGCTTCGAGCGGCGCGCGGGCGCGAGCGAGACGACGGTGGCCGCGGTGGGCCGCGAGGCGAAGGATCTGCTCGGTCGCGCGCCGGCCAATCTGGAAACGGTGAGGCCGCTTTCGCACGGCGTGATCGCCAATTTTTCCGCTGCCGAACACATGATGCGCCGCTTCGTGGCGATGGCGCAGCCGCGCCGTCTGCTCGGGCGCCGTGCCGCATTCACGGTGTGCGTGCCGGCGGGGGCGACGCGCGTCGAGCGCCGCGCCATTCGCGAGGCGGCCTTCGCGGCGGGCGCCGCGAGTGTGAACCTGATTGGCGAGTCGCTCGCTTCGGCGCTCGGTGCAGGGCTGCCGGTGCATGCGGCAACGGGCTCGATGGTCGTGGACATCGGCGGCGGCACCACGGAAGTGGGCATCGTCGCGCTGGGCGGCGTGGCGTGCAGCGGGTCGGTGCGCGTGGGCGGCGACCAGTTCGACCGCGCGATCGTCGACCATGTGCGCACGCTCTATGGCGTCGTGCTGGGCGACCAGACCGCCGAACACCTGAAAAAGTCGATTGGCTGCGCGCTCTACGGCGAACCCGTCGAACGCATGCGCGCGACCGGGCGCAGCATGGAAGACGGCCTGCCGCGCACGGTCGAAATCACGAGCCACGACGTGGCGGACGCGCTGGCCGCGCCGTTGCGTCTCGTGATCAACGCGGTGCGGCAGGTGCTCGAGACGGCGCCCGCCGAACTCGTCACCGATATCGCCGATAGCGGCATCGTGCTCACGGGCGGCGGCTCGCTGCTCCAGCGGCTCGATCAGTGTCTCGCCGCCGAGCTCGGCGTGACCGTGCGCGTGGCCGACGAGCCGCTTACCTGCGCGGTGCGCGGCGCGGGCGCGGCGGCCTCGCTCATGAACGAGCACGTGTTCGAATTCGTCGAATAACGGCGCCAGCCGACTGGCGACGAAGCGGCGCTGCGGGAGCGCGCCGCCGCGCCAGGCGCACGCGGCGCGGGCGTGGGACAATACGCCACTTTGCCGGCGTGCGCCGCGATGGGCTGCCCGCGAGCCTTCGCGGTGCGCCGCTGTCCCGCTGTCCCGTTGCCTCCACATCGTCCAGCCGTGAATCCAGCCGTTTTTCCGGCCCCCGGTACGTTCATCGAACTGCCTGGCGGCCTGCCTATGCCCTATATCGAACGGGGCGAGGGCGAACTCCTTCTCTTCGTGCACGGCTCGCTGTGCGACTACCGTTACTGGCAGCCGCAGCTGGCCGGCCTCGCGCCGCACTATCGCTGTGTTTCGGTGAGTCTCACGCATTACTGGCCCGCCGGGGACGCCGCACGCGCTCAGCCCTTCAGCTGGCGGCAGCACGCGGATGACCTTGCCGCGTTCGTCGAGGCTATGGGTGCTGGCCCGGCACACGTGATCGGGCATTCGCGCGGCGGCCTCGTGTCGTTCCAGTTCGCGCGGCGTCATCCGCAGCACGTGCGCACGCTCACGCTCGCCGACCCGGGCGGCCCGGTGCAGCAGCCGGGCCAGACGCTCGCCACGCTGCCCGAGACCGTCAATGCGCTGCGCGCCCGCGCGGTGGCGCTGATCGAGTCGGGCCAGGTGGACTCGGGGCTGGAGCTGTTCGTCGATTCGGTGAGCCGGCCCGGCTTCTGGGCGAAGAGTACGCACGCGTTTCGCCGCATGGCCACCGACAACGCCCACACGCTTGGGCCGCAGTTTCAGGATCCGCTGCCCGCGTACACGCGCGAGCACACCGCCGAAGTGCAATGCCCCGTGCTGCTGATCGATGGCGAGTTGAGTCCCGAAGTGTTCCACCGGGCCGTGGCCGCGCTCGAAGCGTGGCTGCCCGATGCGCGCCGTGCGACGGTGGCGGGCGCATCGCATGGAATGAATCTGGCGCGGCCCGCGGCGTTCAACGAAATGATCGATCGATTCGTGAGCGGGCACGGACGCTGAGGCACACTAAGGCACACTGAGCCAGGCAGACGCGCGCTGATGCAAAAATGGCGGCCCCGCAATGGGGCCGCCATTTTTTAACTGCGGTAAATATCGCAGTCCGAACGACCTGTGCTTAGTCGCGGCCGTGCGCGTGTGCGTCCAGCTTGTGCTCGGCAGCCTCGCCCACGAGGCCCGCATAGTAGAGGTGCACGCCGATCGCGAGCGAATCGTTGCGGATTTCGTGGAAGGCCTTCCATGCCTTCGCGGGATCCTTGAACACGAGATAGTGCGCTTCCTGCGAAACGAGGCGGGCGACCTGGTGCAGGCCGTGGCCGTTGAGCGCGTTCACGAGGTGATCGAGGCTGCGGTGCGTGCGCGCGTCGGTGCGCGGATACAGCATGTGCAGCACGGCAACGCGTTCGTTGGCGAGCGCCGCCGAGAGTGCGACAACGATGTCCTGATGATTGAGTGCCGTGACGACGGCGCCCTCTGCTTGTTCGTCTTCTGCGAACAGGGTATCGACCGAGATGTTCATCTGTTGCTTCCTTACGTTTTGCTTTAAGCGCGTGTGGCGGTGAAAAGCCCGCGAGTGGTACCGGGCTAGATTACAAAATGCAAGTAATGGAAAACCCTTGCATGTCAAGCAGTATCGCAAAGATAGGGTGCGACATGTTGCGCTGCAAGAGAAAAATATTGTTGCAGGAATCGGCGTTAAGGAAGCCGCAAGCTTGGCAGTGTTGCGGTCTTGAGGAGGGATTGTTGCTGGCTGCGCTATCAATCGATGCTGCGCCGCGCCGTAGAATGCGGCATGCGGTCGCAGCACTGCCGGCCCGGACGAATGGGTACCCGGCGGCTGCGTCCTGTTGCGCGAAGTTTTGCGAAGTTTTTGCGAAGTGACAGCAATTCAAGGACACACAATGATCGACTCGAAGACACACGCCACGCTCACGATCCCCGGCCAGGCTGAAGGCGTTCAGCTGCCGGTCTACAAGGGCACCATCGGCCCGGACGTGATCGACATCCGCAAGCTGTATGGCCAGACCGGCATGTTCACGTACGACCCGGGCTTCATGTCCACGGCGGCGTGCAACTCGGCGATCACCTATATCGACGGCGACAAGGGCGAGCTGCTGTACCGCGGCTACCCGATCGACAACCTCGCGCAAAACGCCGACTTCCTCGAAAGCTGCTACCTCCTGCTCAAGGGCGAACTGCCCACGCAGCAGCAGAAAGACGAATTCGTCTCGATGGTCACGAACCACACGATGGTTCATGAGCAAATGCACTTCTTTTTCCGGGGGTTCCGCCGTGACGCACATCCGATGGCGATTCTGGTGGCGGCGGTCGGCGCACTGTCCGCGTTCTATCACGACTCGCTCGACATCAACGACCCGACGCATCGCGAGGTGTCTGCGATCCGCATGATCGCCAAGCTGCCGACGCTCGTGGCCATGGCTTACAAGTACACCATCGGCCAGCCGTTCGTGTATCCGCAGAACGATCTCTCGTACAGCGCGAACTTCATGCGCATGATGTTCTCCGCGCCGAGCGAGGAGTACAAGGTCAACGACGTGCTCGTGCGCGCGCTCGACCGCATCCTGATCCTGCACGCCGACCACGAGCAGAACGCTTCGACCTCGACGGTGCGTCTGGCGGGTTCGTCGGGCGCGAACCCGTTCGCGTGTATCGCGGCCGGTATCGCCTGTCTGTGGGGACCGGCGCACGGTGGTGCGAACGAAGCCGCACTGAACATGCTCGAAGAAATCGGCTCGGTCGATAACATCCCGAAGTTCATCGAGCAGGTGAAGGACAAGAACTCGGGCGTGAAGCTGATGGGCTTCGGCCACCGCGTGTACAAGAACTACGACCCGCGTGCGAAGCTCATGCGCGAGACGTGCTACGAAGTGCTGAACGAACTGGGCCTGCACGACGATCCGCTCTTCAAGCTCGCCATGCAGCTCGAAAAGATCGCGCTCGAAGACGAATACTTCGTGTCGCGCAAGCTGTACCCGAACGTCGACTTCTACTCGGGCATCGTGCAGCGCGCGCTGGGCATTCCGACCGCGATGTTCACGTGCATCTTCGCGATGGCGCGCACGGTGGGCTGGATCGCGCAGTGGAACGAGATGATCGCCGACCCCGAGCAGAAGATCGGCCGTCCGCGTCAGCTGTTCATCGGCGAAACGCTGCGTGAGGCCAAGCCGATTTCGCAACGCTGATGCGCTGAGCGCGCCGCTTACGGCGTGCTCCATGCTGTGCCTCCTCGGGCGCCTGCACGTTATGTCGTGCCGGCGCCCGCAATTTTTTCCGCGCACGTTCCTTGCTCGCGCCGGGATTTGCCACCGATTTCGCGCGTATCCTTCGCATATTCTTCACGCATTGGCTGCCAACGCGTGCGCCGAAGCCACTACAATCATCCGCAAGCGAACCGTACCGTAACCATTTGCATGGGACCCAGGAGGCACGCAATGCAGGATCCTGAAACACTCGGGGGCGTCACGCGCTCAAGCGGCGTGGATCATCCCGCTCAAGAAACCGACGGCGCGTTCATCGCGCCCGAAACGCCCGAGGTCGCAAGCGCCGACCAGCATGTGCTGAAGTCGGGCGGCACCTTCATCGTCAACGATCCGCTTGGCGACATTACCGGCATCGACGACGGCCTCTTCGTCAACGACACGCGCGTGCTCTCGTCGCTGCGTCTCACTTTCGGCGGGCGCGTGCCCTCGCTGCTTTCGGGCAGCGTGAGCAGCGACAACGCCGTGTTCACGGCCCACCTCACCAATCGTCCGCTGCCGCCGCTTGGCGGCACCACCACGCCCGAAGGCGTGATTCACGTGCAGCGCGAGCGCGTGCTCTCCGGCACGATGATGACCGAGGCCATCGAACTCACGAACTACGGCACCGAAGACGCCGTGGTGCCGCTCTCCATCTCGTTCGCGAGCGACTTCCGCGACATGTTCGAAGTGCGTGGCCTGAAGCGGGAAAAACGCGGCACGCTCATGCCGCCGCGCGTGGAAGACGGCGAGGTGCGGCTCGAATACATCGGGCTCGACCACGTGGCGCGGCGCGTGCGTATCGAGTTCTCGCCCACGCCGAGCAAGCTCCTCGCCGACCGCGCGGACTTTACGGTCGATCTGCCCGCGCAGGCGTGCGTCTCGATCTATCTCACGGTGGCGATCGAAGTGGAGGCGCTGCCCGACGCCGCACCGGGCACGCAGAGCGCGGGCATCTTCCAGCCGCCGCATTGCCTCGCGAACTCGCAGGAGCAGCGCGTGGGCCGCGCGGCCGTGCGCGCCGCGCTGGTCGACTCGCATATCGTGATGCGCGAACGCCGCCGCGCGGCGGCGCGCCTGCGCTCGAGCAATCCGCTCTTCAATGCGTGGATCAACCGCTCGATTGCCGATCTGGGGCTGCTCACCACCGACCTGCCGACCGGCCCGTATCCGTATGCGGGCATCCCGTGGTTCTCCACGCCGTTCGGCCGCGACGCGGTCATTACGTCGCTGCAAACGCTGTGGCTCACGCCCGCGCTCGCGCGCGGCGTGCTGCGTTTTCTCGCCGAGCATCAGGCGCGCGAGAACTCCGCGTTCCGCGACGCGGCGGTCGGCAAGATCATGCACGAAATGCGCAAGAGCGAAATGGCCGCCACGGGCGAAGTGCCGTTCGCGCTCTACTACGGCGGGGTCGACACCACGCCGCTCTTCGTCGTGCTGGCGGGCGCGTACGTCGAACGCACCGGCGACGTCTCGCTGATCGACGAGTTGTGGCCGGCGCTCGAGCGCGCAGCGGCCTGGGTCGCAGGTGTGTGCGACCGCAACAAACTCGGTTTGCTCGACTACCGGCGCGAATCGGAAGGCGGCCTCGCGAACCAGGGCTGGAAAGACAGCCACGACTCGGTGTTCCATGCGGACGGCCGTTTCCCAGATGGCCCGATCGCGCTCGTCGAAGTGCAGGCGTACGCGAGCGCGGCGTTCGAGACGATGTCGCGCTTCGCCACGCATCGCGGCCAGGTGGAAGACGCGGCGCGCTACGCCGCGCGCGCCGCGAAAATCCGCCGCTGCGTGGAAGAGAAGTTCTGGATGCCGGAGTCGGAGTTCTACGGCATTGCGCTCGACGGTCACGGCGAACTGTGTCGCGTGCTCGCTTCGAATGCGGGGCATCTGCTTGCGTTTGGGCTGCCGCAGGAGGAGCGCGGCCGCGCGGTGGCGGAAGTGCTCGAATCGGCGCTGTTCCACACGGGCTGGGGCGTGCGTACGCTCGCGGCGGGGCAGGCGCGTTTCAACCCCATGGCCTACCACAACGGCTCGGTTTGGCCGCACGACAACGCGCTGTGCGCGCGCGGCCTGGCGCGCTATGGCCGCAAGGCGGCGGCAGTGCGTTTGCTGCAGGCGCTGTTCGAGGCCGCGGTGACGTTCGACATGCGTTTGCCTGAGCTTTTCTGCGGGTTCCCGCGCCGACGCGGCGAGCCGCCCACGGCGTATCCGGTGGCCTGCCTGCCGCAAGCGTGGGCCGCGGGTTCGCCGTTCATGATGCTCGAAGCGTGTCTTGGCGTGACGATCGACGCGGCGCGCAACGAGGTGCGTGTCGAGCAGCCCATGCTGCCCGAAGGCATCGACTGGCTCGAAGTCGGCGATCTGCGCGTGGGCAAGAATACGGTGACGCTGATGTTCCGCCGCGTGGACGGCAAGGTCGTGGCGTCGGCCGATCGTAGCGATGTGAAGGTCGTGGCGTTGCTGTGAGTGAGTTTGGCGCGGGCTTTCAAGGCCCGCGCCTGGCTCATCCATTCTTACTTGCCGGATGGGTGATCGAAGCGCTCCAGCGTGAACTGTGGCGCAACGTAACCCGTCTCTACACCCATCGTGTTGACGATGCGCGGGGCGTCGAATTTGCTTAGTTGTGCAATCTGTTCCGCTGTGCCGATGCCCAGTTGCCTCAACACTTCCACGACGGTGGCATGGAGCGCGGTCAGATCGCCGTCCTCGATCTTCACCGCAATACCCAATGCCGGGCCGCCCGTGTGCGCCGCAGTCGCCGCGTTTGCGCGCACGCCAATCGCATAACTGCCCGCTGCACCCAGCTTGCCGACGAGCGCGCCTTCGAACGCGTTCATGAGCGCCGTGCAGAAGCGGCCTTCGCCCGCCACGAGTTCCGGATACGACGTCATCGCGCGATAGATGTGGGCGAGCGCTTGTGAGCGCGAGTCGGTCGCGATAGTGACGTGATCCTGCGCGTCTGCGAGCTTGACAAAGAGCCGCGCGAGCCGGTCGAGCGGGAAGGCCGGCGTAGGCAGATTGCAGCCGTCGATGCCCCACTCGACGCCCGTCTCGGGGAGATCGCAAACCTCGGCCACGACGCGTTTCACATGCTGCTGCAAGGGATGCGAAGGCAGATGGTAGTCGGCCAGCGCCGCGCCGATGGAGCGCGCGCCCGCAAGCATGCCTGCGTGCTTGCCCGAGCAGTTGCTGCACACTGCGCCCGGCGTGAAGTCGCGCTTGATCCACGCCTTGTACACGGCGTCGGACAACGGCGGATGGCCGCCGCAACGCAGGTCCGACTCCGAAGCGGACACCTTGGCGAGCATCGCGCGCGTACGCTCGATATGGCGGTCCTCGCTGCTGTGCGAGGCGCACATGAGCGCGAGATCGGCGTCGTCGAAGCCGAAGCGCGCAAGCGCCCCCGTCTCGGCCACGGCGAGCGCCTGCGCGGGCTTGGCCGCCGAGCGCACGAGCGTCATGCGATGCGGGTCGCCGAATGTGTAGAGCAGGCGGCCCTGGGCGTCGACCACGGCAATGTGGGCGACATGCGTGGTTTCGATGACCCCGCCGCGCAGGACTTTTACGGCGGGTTGGGGAGCGCTCGTCGTCATGGTTCGTCTGCCTTGTGCCTCGGATGGGATCGCGCTGCGCGATCGATGTGCGATTCTAATCCGGGCATCCGGCTGGCGGTCTAACGCTTGTCGCGCGCCACTCGACACGCTGCGAGATCCCACGCGCCGCTGCCGACCGTTTTGAACAGCACGGGCGTGCCGTCCTGCTTCGCGCCGTCCGCCACAGCGGAACCGATCGTGCGCACGTCCGCCCAGTCGATGCCGGCCTGCAGCAGGTCGCCGGCTTCTTCGCGCGCGGCTGCCAGATCGTCCACGAACACGCGGCTTGCGCGCACCGTTTCCTGCGCGATTTCGGCGGCGTCGGGCGTGAAGGCGCCAACGCCGATCACGAGCCGGTCGTTGCGGGCCTCGGCGTCATACACGGGCGTCTTGCTCGTGGTCGCGGCGATCACCACATCGACTGATTCGGGCACGGCGCCGTGCGCGGGCGTTGCGTGCACGCCGGATTGCGCGAGGTGAGCGCGGAATGCCTCTTCGGACGCCTCGGTGCGGCCCTTCACGTAGAGCGTTGCCGCTGGATACAGCTGGCCGATTGCCTCGGCATGAAAACGCGCTTGCTGGCCGGTGCCGATCAACAGAAACGCACGCGGCGCGCCTGGGTGAAAGACGCGCATGCCCAGCATCGAGAGCGCCGCGGTGCGCCGCCCGGTCACGGTCGGGCCGTCGAGAATGAACTCGGGCTGGCCCGTCGCGCCGTTGCACACCGTCACCGCGCCGAAGATGGTCGGCAGGCCGAGCGCCGTGTTGGCGGGGCACACGCTCACGAGCTTGTGAATGGCGATGTCGTCGGCGCTGGCGGGCATCGAGAGCATGACGCCGTTGCCCTTGAGCGGCACACCCGTGCGCACGGGTGCGTGAATGCGGCCCGCGTCATGGTCTTGCGCGGCGGTAGCGAGGGCGTCGAGCAGCGCGCCGAAGTCGAGCAGGCGCGCCGTGGCGGTTGCGTCGTAAATCGCGATGGGCTCCATCGAAGAGTCTCTCCTGACAAATGATGCGTGGGTGGGGCGGCGTGAATGGCAGCCGCGGCCTCAAAAGCGGTCGATGCGAAACGGTGCGAGATCGACGGCGGGCGCCTCGCGCGCCATCAATTGTGCGACGAGTTCGCCGGTGAGCGGCCCGAGCGTGAGGCCAAGATGCTGATGGCCGGTCGCGACGAAGGCATTGCGCGCGCCGGAGACCTCTCCGATCATCGGCAGATAATCGGGCAGCGTGGGGCGCTCGCCATACCAGCGGCTCGCGACCTGCGGGGCTGGCTCGCCGGGAAAGAGCGTGTGGAATTGCGTGGCGAGCAGATCGGCGCGACGCCAGTCGGGCGCGCCGCGCGCGCCGAGCTCGACGGTGCCGGCAAGCCGGATGCCTTGCGCCATCGGATTGCACGTGAAGCCGCGCTCGACGAAGCTCACGGGCACGCGCAGCGTGTCTTGCGAGGGTGCGGCGAGCTGGACGTGATAGCCGCGCTCGTTGGTCAGCGGAATCCTCGCGCCGAGTTGCTGTGCGAGTTCGGCGCTACGCGAGCCGGCTGCGATCAACACCTTCGCCGCTGAGTGCGTCTCGCCGTTCAGCGTGACGCCGACGCGGCCGTCGGGCAGGACGCGCAATGCGTCGACGGCGGCGCAAGTGAAACTCGCACCCGCTGCGAGCGCGGCCTCGACAATGCGCACGACGACCTGCTGCGGATTCGTGACCGAAGCCATGCCGGGAAAGTAGCGCGCATGGCTGATATGCGGTGTGAGCGAAGGCAGATAGTCGCGCCGAACCTGCTCAGCCGAGAGCGTCTCGTAGCGCACGCCGTGCCGGTCGAGCAGATCGAGTTGCACGCGTTCCGTTGCGTGCGCAACGGGTTGTTCGAACACGTAGAGCGAGCCGATGTCGCGAAAGAGTTCGGTGGCGATATGCCGATCCAGCAGACGACGCCAGGCTTGCGCCGCGCCCGTTACGAGACTGGCGAGCGCGCGCGTGTTGCGCCGAAAGCGCGGGCGCTGCGCCTGGGCGGCGAACTCCAGCATCCACGGCGCCATGCGCGGCAAGCTGCGCTTGTGCAGACGCAGTGGGCTGTCGCGGCGCAGCAGCATGCGCGAGAGGCCGGCCATCGTCTCGGGGCTCGCGAGCGGCGCGACATGGTCGACCGCGATCAGCCCGGCGTTGCCGAATGAGCAGCCCGAACCGGGCGGCGCGCTGTCGACGATACGCACGCGCAGGCCGCGCTGCGCCAGGTTGAGCGCGGCGCAGGCCCCGACGATGCCCGCACCGATGACGACGACGTCTTCCATGTCTGTCTCGCGACGAAGAAGTGATTTCTTCCGATGCTAACCCAATTATTTCCTATAGGAAACTTTTTTCTGATCGTATATCGTGCACGCTGCGGCCTGCGGATCAGTCGCGGCCTTGCGAGGCGCTGTAGGCGCTTGCCTGCTCGAGCAGCCACGCGCGGAACAGTTCCAGCGGCTTGCCGTGGCTGAGTTCGGTGGGGTAGACGAAGTAGTAGCCGCCATCGGCAATAGCCGGCGCCTCGAACGGAATGACGACGCCAAACCGTTCGAGCTGACCTTCCACGAAGAATTTCGGCACCAGCGCCACGCCGAGCCCGGCGGCGGCGGCTGCGATCAGCATCGTGTGCAGTTCGTAGCGCACGCCGTGCATGGTGGCGTTGTCTTCCACGCCGAGGTCCGAGAACCAGCGCGTCCAGCCGTCCGGGCGCGTGGTGGAGTGCAGCAGCGGGTAGGCGAGCAGTTCATGCGCTTTCTTGATGGGCCGGGCAAGCAGCGACGGCGAACACACCGGCACCACTTCCTCGCCGAACAGAAAATCGGACGACGTGCCGGGCCAGGTCGGCCTGCCGTAGTGGATGGCGGCCTCGAAATGCGATTCCTCGAACGAAAAGGTCTCGGTGCGCACACCCATGTTCACGCGCACGTCGGGCGTGCGGTCGTAGAAGTCCTTGAGGCGCGGAATCAGCCATTCGGAGGCGAAGGTCGGCAGCACCGCGAGTTCCAGATAACCGCCGCCGCTGCCGTGCGCGATGATGGAGAGCGTGTCCCGGTCCAGATTTTCAAGCGCACGGCGCACCTGGGTGCTGTAGAGCCGGCCCGCGCGCGTGAGCACGACCCGTTGCTTGGCGCGCACGAAAAGGCGCACGCCGAGATTCGATTCGAGCGTGGCGATCTGGCGCGACACCGCGCTTTCGGTGAGGAACAGCTCTTTGGCGGCGTGCGTGAAGCTCTCGTGCCGCGCCGCGGCTTCGAACGCCGTGAGCGCGCCGATGTTCGGGATCTTGAACTTGCGCATGTTGATTCCGGAAACTCATCAAGTGACAATTTAATCTCGCTTTACGCGGCGCGCAACCATTCGAATAATGCGTTTCACGTATAGCTGGCCGAAGCCGATGGCCAGCGGCCCGTTTGATGACCGCTGCCGGTTGGCAGGCGGTCGCTTCCTGTGAGATTGGTGATGCGCAATTCGAACGTAGAACGCTTGTTGTCCGCGCTGCTTGGCCGCGAGAAAACCGAAACCCTCTTTGACACGCTGAACTTTCCTTCGATGCTCGAAGACTGGGAAAGCGGCACCGTCACGCGCGCCGAACTCTCCCAGGCCATGAACATGGCGCTGTTTGAAGACCTGCTGGAGCGTTCGCCCAACGGGCGCACGTACACCAACGATACGGTGGCGCAGGGTGGGTCGGTGTACTTCGACCATGGCGCGCTGCGCACGGTGCGCTGGGCGCACAACGGCGCGCTGCCGCCCGGCGAAGCGGCGTTCACGCGCATTCTGCGCCCGCTCGGCTTTCGCCTGAACGGCCGCTATCCGCTCGACAAGCTCGGCATGACAGGGCGCGCCTATGCCCACGAAGACGCGCCCGACGAGATCGCGCAGTTCTTCGTGAGCGAACTGCACCCCGAGCGCTTTTCGACAGCGTTCCAGCAAGCCGTGACGAACGTGGTGGGCGCGTCGAAGGACCCGCTCACGCCGCTGGCCATTGCGCAGCTTTCCGAGCTCGAACGCGACGGCTCGCTGCCCATCGATGCGGCACTGCAGCTGCTGCCCTTGATCGTCGGGGCATTCGCGCGACAGCACGATGTGCCATCTGTTTCGGACTACGAGACGTTGTTGCAGGAATCGGCGGAAATGGCGTGGATCGCAACGGAGGGCAACGCCTTCAATCACGCGACCGACCGCGTGGAAGACGTCTTCAAGCTCTCGGACGACGAGAAGTCCAAGGGGCGCCCGATGAAGCCCAGCGTCGAGACTTCGCGCTCGGGCCGCGTGTTTCAAACCGCGTATCGCGCCGATACTGTGGCGCGCGAGTTCCGAACCGCCGACGGCCAGCGCGTGACGCGCGAGGTGCCGGGTTCGTTCTACGAGTTCATCACGCGCAAGCGCACGTTCGATCAGGCCACGCGCCGCTGGCAGACCGACTTGCGCTTCGACGCGGGCAATGCCACCGGCATTTTCAAAATGACTGCGAACGCCGCGTAAAGCGGGTGTTTCAAACGCCCGGCGCGCCGTCTTGCGTGTCCGGGTGTGGTTCGTTGATGAGCCAGAGGACTTCCGCGTCTTCTTCGCTCGTGGAGACGGCCGCGTGACCCGTGCGGCTGTCGAAATAAATACTGTCGCCGGCTTCGAGATGCGTCGGTGCGTAAAGCTCGGAGTAGAGGCAAACCGAGCCGCTCAATACGAAGAGAAATTCTTCGCCTTCATGCCGGCCCCATTCCGTGAACTCGTCCAGCGAGTGCGCCGTCACGCGAATGCGAAACGGGTGCATCGCCTTGTGCGCGAGTTCCGTTGCCAGCAACTCCATTTGATAGCAGCCCGCTGCATGCTGCTGCCCGCCGCCCTTGCGCGTGAGCGCGCGGCGTCCGCTCGCGCGCGGCCTGGGCGCCGAGCCGAACAGTTCGCCGAGGTCGATCTTCAGGCCGTGAACGATCTTCTGCAGCACGTCGAACGTCGGCGACATCACGCCGTTTTCCACCTTCGAGAGCGTGGAGCGCGACACGCCGCACACGCGGCTGGCGGCCTCGAGCGTGTAATCGTGCTTCAGCCGGGCCGCCTTGACGCGCTTGCCCAGCTCCGCCGAAGCAGGCTCGGCGGGCTTGAGGGACGAGGTTTCCATTCGGGGACTCGGGTGTTCGCTAGTTGTTCGTATCGTACTCTATGTTTCCGATCATAACATTTGCGTATTGTGTGGCGTCGACTGTGTCATGCCGCCTATCAGTATGCAGGACTAAGTAATCTGGTCATCTGCAAGTTGATGATTTCTGACGCAAACCCAGTTCGCGCAAGGCAGGGCGCCCGCACAATCCGCCTTTTCACAACATTCATGCACAAGCAGGCGGATCGGCGCTATCGGGTATCTCCCAATGTCTGCAGAGCGTGCGCCACGCGTTGCCGGATTCCCCGCGTGAGCGGGCTTGATGAGAAAAGCGCATTACGTGGTGATTAGATTTCGTTTGATGCACGCGTAAGCGCTGCAGACAATCCGTTCACGTCCCGCCGCCCGGCATCGTGCGGCGCGAGACGAATCCTGTGCGCCGAAGGTCCGCGCGACTATTCGGACGCATCACGTGCCGGCTTCAGATACCGAAGGAATATCGCATGCACTCTCGTTTCCTCGCTTCTCGTCGTAGCTGCGCGATCGCAGCGTCGTTGATGTTGGTTGCCGGCGCGGTGAGCGCGCAGGAAATGGTGGTGAAGATCGGCGTGGCCAGCCCGCTCACGGGCGGCGGCGCCGCGTATGGCAAGGACATCGAGAACGGTGTGCGCTTGGCCGTGGACGAAGCGAATGCCTCGCATCCCACCATCGGCGGCAAGCCGGTCAAGTTTGTGATCGACTCGCAGGATGACCAGAGCGATCCGCGCATCGGCGTGCAGGTCGCGCAGCAACTCGTGGACGACAACGTGGCCGTCGTGATCGGCCACTTCAATTCGGGCACGACGCTGCCGGCCTCGAAGATCTACGCGAAGGCGGGCATTCCGATGATCACGCCGGCGGCGACCAATCCGGCCATCACGCAGGGCGGTTTCCCGACCATCTACCGCGTGATCGCAACCGACTCGCAAAACGCCGGCAACGCGGGCAACTATGCGGCGACGGTGACGAAGGCCAAGCGCATTGCCATCATCGACGACCGTACGGCCTTCGGCCAGGGCGAGGCCGACGAGTTCGAGAAAGCCGTGAAGGCGAGCGGCGGCACGATCGTCGCGCGCGAGTTCACGAACGACAAGGCCGTGGATTTCAGCGCCCAGCTCACGAGCATCAAGCGCACGAACCCGGATCTCGTGTTCTTCGGCGGACTCGACGCGCAGGCGGCCATGATCGTCAAACGCATGCGTCAGCTTGGCCTGAAGGCGCAATTCCTTGCGGGCGGCGGCGTCATGGACGCGAACTTCATCAAGCTCGCCGGCGATTCCGCCGATGGCGCTTCGGTATGGGAATACGGCCAGCCGCTCGGCACGCTGCCCAAGGGCAAGGGTTTCGAGGCGAAGTTCAAGCAGAAGTACGGCATCGACATGCTCGCCTACGCGCCGTTTGCCTACGACGCGGCGTGGGTCGCCATCTCGGCAATGGAGAAGGCGGGCTCCGCAACGCCGGCGCAGTTCAATGCCGCGCTGAAGGCCACGAACTACGATGGCATTACGGGCAAGATCGCGTTCAATGCCCAGGGCGACCTGAAGAGCCCGAGTTCGACGCTGTATCAGGTCAAGAACGTGGCGTGGGTGCCGGTCACGACGCGAACCACCGACTGACCTGAACCGCTGTTGCTTCTTCGAAGGGCGCCGCTTCTGTCGGCGCCCAATGCATTGTTTCCAATAGGAAATCAAGGACGCACCGGCGGGGCGGCCCCATGCGATCTTCGTGGCGGAAGGCCCCACGGATGCGATGCACGCGGCATGGCGAAAATCCCTTGGGTTTTGTGTTGTCGCCAGAAAAATGCGCGTGTATAGTTTCCTAAAGTAGCAATGTTTCGTATCGGAAATTTTTTAAGGGATTCTACCTATGAAAGCCTCTTCCATCCTCTCGGATCTCGGTATTTCCCATCTCGCCGAAGCGGGCGACATCGCCGTGCATTCGCCGATCAACGGCGAGCTGATCGGCCGCGTCGCGAGCCAGTCGGCAGCGGACGTCGACGCCGTGCTCGCGAAGGCACAGGAGGCGTTCAAGACCTGGCGCAACGTGCCCGCGCCGCGCCGCGGCGAACTCGTGCGCCTGCTCGGCAACAAGCTGCGCGAACAGAAGCGCGCGCTCGGCAGCCTCGTGTCGCTGGAAACCGGCAAGATTTTCCAGGAAGGCTTGGGCGAAGTGCAGGAAATGATCGACATCTGCGACTTCGCGGTCGGCCTCTCGCGTCAGCTTTATGGTCTGACGATTGCTTCGGAGCGTCCGGGCCATCGCATGGCGGAAACATGGCATCCGATGGGCGTGTGTACCGTGATTTCCGCGTTCAACTTCCCGGTCGCCGTGTGGTCGTGGAACGCCGCGCTCGCGCTCGTGTGCGGTAACGCCGTGGTCTGGAAGCCTTCGGAAAAGACGCCACTCACGGCAGTTGCCGTCAACAAGATCATGCAGGACGTGCTGAAAGAGTTCGGCGACGCGCCCGAAGGCCTCACGAGCCTGATCGTTGGCGGCCGCGATGTGGGCGCAAAGCTCGTGGCCGACCCGCGTTCGAACATCGTGAGCGCAACGGGCAGCACCGAAATGGGCCGCACGGTCGGCGTGGAAGTCGCGCGCCGCTTCGGCCGCTCGCTGCTAGAACTGGGCGGCAACAACGCGGGCATCGTTTCCGCTACCGCCGATCTGGAACTCGCGCTGCGCGGCATTCTGTTCTCGGCAGTCGGCACCGCGGGTCAGCGCTGCACGTCGCTGCGCCGTCTCTTCGTGCACGAAAGCGTGTACGACAAGGCCGTCGAGCGCCTGAAGACGCTGTACGGCAAGGTCGTGATCGGCAATCCGCTCGAACAGGGCACGCTGATGGGGCCGCTCATCGACGAGCAGTCGTTCGCGCGCATGCAGTCGGCGCTGGAGCAGGCAAAGCGCGAGGGCGGCAAGGTGTTCGGCGGCGAGCGCCACACCGTGGCGGGCAACGAAAAGGGCTTCTACGTGCGCCCGGCGATCGTCGAAATGCCGTCGCAAACTGAAGTGGTCCTGAAGGAAACCTTCGCGCCGATTCTTTACGTGCTCAAGTACAGCGACTTCGGCGACGCCATCGAAGCGAACAACGCCGCCCACCACGGCCTCTCGTCGTGCGTGTTCACGACGGACCTGCGCGAGAGCGAGCGCTTCACGTCGGCCTCGGGCAGCGATTGCGGCATCGCGAACGTGAACATCGGGCCGAGCGGCGCAGAGATCGGCGGCGCGTTCGGCGGCGAGAAGGAAACGGGCGGCGGCCGCGAATCGGGCTCGGACGCGTGGAAGGCCTATATGCGCCGCGCGACCAACACGGTCAATTATTCGTCGGCGCTGCCGCTCGCACAGGGCATCGACTTCAACGTCGAATAAGCGCGTTTCGCTGAGCTGAGCAGGCAAGACCGGGCGCATTGCGCGTCCGGTCGATGGATCGATTCGCGCAAAACAAATCAATGCGCGCCGCAGTTATCCGCAATCTGGAGCAAGTCGTGAGTTCTCAAGTCGTTATCGTTGGCGGCGGGGTAATCGGTAGTTCTATTGCTTATTTTCTGCGCGCGGCGGACCCCACGGTTGCCGTGACCGTGTTCGAGCGCGACCCGAGTTATGCGCGCTCGTCGTCGGCGCTTTCGGCCGCGTCGATCCGGCAGCAGTTTTCCACGCCGTTGTCGATCCAGATGTCGCTCTTCGGCATCGAGTTTCTGCGCGGCATTGGTGAGCGGCTCGAAGTGAACGGCAGCCGCCCGTCGATCGATTTGCATGAGGGCGGCTATCTTTTCCTCGCCACGGAAGCGGGCGACGCGACGCTGCGCGAGAATCACGCGCTGCAAACGAGCCTTGGCGCGGACATCGAACTCATGGCGCGCGACGCGCTGCATGCCAAGTTTCCCTGGCTCAACGTCGAGGATCTGACAAGCGGCACGTACGGCCGCAGCGGCGAGGGCTGGTTCGACGGTTACGGCCTCGTGCAGGCGCTGCGCAAGAAGGCGCAGTCGCTCGGCGCGCGCTATGTGGCGGCCGATGTGACCGGCGTCGTGCGCAGCGGCCGCAAGGTCACGCACGTGATCGCGAGCGACGGCGAACGCCATGCGTGCGACACGGTCGTGAACGCGGCCGGTGCGTGGGCGCGCAAGCTTGCGGAAATGATGGACATCGACATTCCGGTTTATGCGCGCCGCCGCAGCATTTTCAACGTGTCGTCGCCGGCGCGGCTCACTGCGTGTCCGCTGTTGATCGATCCGTCGGGCGTGTATTTCCGCCCCGAGGGCAATACGTATATCACCGGCACGTCGCCGAGCGCGGACAACGATCCCAACGATCTGCCGCTTGACGAAGTCGATCACGCGATTTTCGACGATGTGATCTGGCCCACGCTCGCGCATCGCGTGCCGGGGTTCGAGGCGCTGCGCGTGGAGAACTGCTGGTCCGGTTACTACGAGTACAACGTGCTCGACCAGAACGCCATCATCGGTTATCACCCGGCCATCGACAATTGCATATTCGCCAATGGGTTTAGCGGGCACGGTCTGCAACAGGGGCCGGCAACCGGGCGTGGCGTGAGCGAGCTGATTCTGAATGGCCGATACACCACGCTCGATCTTTCCTCGCTCGACTGGTCGCGTGTGCTGGAAAACCGGCCGATCGTCGAAAAGAATGTCGTCTGATGCTGGCCGTGAGGCCGCGCAAAAAGCCCGTGATTTCACGGGCTTTTTTTATGGCGCGAAGGCTTAATGAGCTAACCGCATGATGTCGTGATTAGATTTCGTTTGATACGCCCGTAAGGGCTGACCACAATCGAAGCTTGTGCGTTGCCGCGCTTAACCGTCATCGACTCCATTACGCCATGTACGATTTCACCGCGCCTTTTCAGCAGCCCGCCGGTTCACCCATTCGCGAGCTTTTCAAGTACCTGGGAGAGCCAGGCATGATTTCCTTCGCTGGCGGTTATCCGGCCAGCGATCTGTTCGACGCCGACGGACTGCAGGCGGCAGCGGCAAAAGCGTGGCAAGCCTCCACGCGCTGCCTTCAATATGGTCCGACCGACGGCCTGCCCGAGTTGAAGACGCAATTGCTCGCGCTGATGGCGCGCCGCGGCGTAACTTGCGCGCCTGAGGAGATGCTCGTGACGACCGGCTCGCAGCAAGGCCTCGACCTCTTGCTACGCGTGCTGCTCAATCCGGGCGACACGGCCTTGACCGAGCAGCCCGCCTATCCGGCCACGCTGCAGGCGCTCAGGCTGCAGCAGGCGCATGTCGTGACGGTGCCGGTAGACGGCGACGGTATCGACGTGGACAGCCTCGCCGCGCGGCTCGCTTCGGGCGCGGTTGTCCGGCCGAAGCTGCTCTACACGGTGCCGACCTTCGCGAACCCTACCGGAGCCACACTCACGCGCGAGCGGCGCCTGGCGCTCTTGCGTCTCGCCGTTCAATACCGCTTCGTGATCGTCGAGGACGATCCGTACGGCGATCTGCGCTTCGCAGGCAACGCGGTGCCGTCGATGCTGGCGCTGGCAAGCGAAGTGCAGGGCGCACGTGACTGGATCGTGCATTTCTCGAGTCTTTCGAAGGTCGTCGCGCCTGGCTTGCGCGTAGGCTGGGCCATCGCGCCCGCCGAAATCACGCGCCGCTGCGTGATCGCCAAGCAGACCGTCGACCTGTGCAGTACGCCGTGGACCCAGGCGATCGCCGCGCACTATCTGGAGGCGGGTTCGCTCGAACGGCATCTTCCGCACATCACGCGAGCGTATCAGCGTAAATGCGCAGCGCTTTGCGATGGATTGCGCGCGCAACTCGGTGATGCGATCGCGTTTCATCAGCCCGAAGGCGGCATGTTCGTGTGGGCGCGTATTCCCGGCGTGGCAATCGACGCGCTCTTGCCGAACGCGATAGCGAACAAGGTGATTTTCGTTCCGGGCAAGGCTTTCTTCGCCGATGATCCGGACACCGCTTCGCTGCGCCTTTCGTTCGCCGCGCCGAACGTGGATGAGATTCGCGAAGGCGTGGCGCGCTTGGAGCGGGCCACGCATGCCACGCGAACGGCGAGCGCGGCGTCGGCACCTGTTTGAAAAGCGCGCGGCTCAAGAACGGATCAAGCGCCGCGCGTTTCCCGTTGCGAAACCGACTGCGCAAGCTCGACAAAGCGCTCGACACATGTCGATGTGAACGGCTCGATCCACGAGACAGCCTGTTCGAGCACCGGTGCGCCGTTCAACGGCACATAGGCCACGCCTGAGCGTTGCAGCGCCATTGTGAAGGCCGGCACGATGGCGACGCCGCGCTCGGCCGCCACGAGCGATACGAGCGTCGCAGTCTGCGAAGCGGTGGGGCCGATACGCGGCTCCACACCTGCTTGCGCGCACAACGAATCGAGCGCCGCAGTCAACGCCGATCCATACCCCGGCGGAAAAATCAGAAACGTCTCGTCGCGAAGCTCGGCGAAGTCGAGCGAGGGCTTGTGCGCATGCACGCTGCCGCTCGGCACCGCGGCGACGAGCGGCTCGCGCGCGATCACGAGCGAACGCAAGCCGTCTTCGAGCGCGTTCGCTGCCGACCAGCCAAAGCCGATATCGAGTGCGCCCTCAACGATCTGCCGATGCTGACTCGCGGTTGCGACCTCGCAAAATGTGAGCTCCACCTCGGGCAGTTCGCGGCCTGCATTGCGCACGATTTCGGCGAACGCATCGGACATCGGAATCGAACTCGTGTAACCGATCGCAATACGGCCAGTCACGCCCTGTGCGAGCTTGCGCGCGGTGGCCTGCGCCTCGCCAACGGCGTGGAGCACGCTGCGCGCCCGTTCGAGGAACAACACGCCTTCGGGCGTGAGTTTGACCGCGCGTGTCGAACGCTCGAAAAGCCGAATGCCGAGTTCGGCTTCGAGCGCCGCGATATGGCGCGTGAGTGGCGGCTGCGCGATGTTCAGGCGCACGGCTGCGCGCCCGAAGTGCAATTCTTCGGCGACGGTGACGAAATAGCGGAGGCGGCGCAGGTCGAGCATTCTTGTTCTG
This sequence comes from Paraburkholderia sp. J10-1, assembly GCF_905220165.1. NCBI lineage: Bacteria > Pseudomonadati > Pseudomonadota > Betaproteobacteria > Burkholderiales > Burkholderiaceae > Paraburkholderia > Paraburkholderia sp. J10-1. The sequence goes on from NZ_CAJMYW010000002.1 coordinate 1,174,777, forward strand.
GCGGTATCAATGGCGACGAAAACGGTATTGGCGCACGCGTTGGCCGATCCTCAGACTGTCGGTTGGACCAGACAGGGCGTCAAGCGTGAAAGACCCATCCATTCGAGCCGCGTTCTTCCTGTGCGGCTTCGCGGCCTTCATCAATCTCTACGCCACGCAAGGCATTCTGCGCGAACTCGCCGTTGCGTTCGGTGTGAGTGCGGAACGCGCCGGGCAGGGTGTGAGCGCAACCACGCTGGCCGTCGCCATTATCGCGCCGTTTGTCGGCGCCCTGGCGGCGCGTTTCGACCGGCGCACCGTGATTGTCGCCGCCGCGCTCGCATCGGCGCTGCCGGTGGTCTGGTCCGCGCATGCGTCGGGTTTTGCGTCATTCCTCGCGGCTCGCTTCGCCGCCGGCGTGCTGATGCCGTTCATTTTCGCCATGTCGATCTCGTATATCGGCGAACGCTATCACCATGAGCGCGCCACCGAAGTGAGCGCGATCTTCGTGGCGGGCACGACGCTGGGCGGCTTCGCGGGGCGCTTTGTCACCAACCTGCTCACGTCGATGCTCGGGTGGCGCCACGCGCTCGACATCGTGGCGCTGCTGAGCTTCACCACCGGTCTCGCGATCTACGCGAGCTTGCCCGCATCGGGGGCCGTGCGTGTGGAGGGCGGTTGCGCGACGAGGACGCAATGGAAGCCTGTGATGCGCGGCCCGGTGCTCGCCTCGTTCGCCGTGGGCGCATGCGTGCTTGCCTCTCAGGTCGCGACGTTCTCCTTCGTCGGTCTGCGGCTCACGCGCGCGCCGTTCGATTTCTCGACGGCGGGCATCGGCGCGATTTATGCAGTTTTTCTCGTGGCGGTGGTCGTCACGCCCATTTCGGGCCGTATGGCGAGACACCGCGGGCCGCGCGACCTTGCGCTCGCGGCGGTTGGCCTCGCCATCGCGGGGAGCTTGCTCACGCTCTCCGAGAGCGTTGGCGCGATTCTCGCCGGGCTCGCGCTCGGTTCGACGGCGGTGTTTGTCGAGCAGGCTTGCGCCAATGCGTTCATTTCCCATGCCGCCGCCGGGGCCAGGACGACGGCGATCGGCATCTATCTCTCCTGCTATTACTTCGGCGGCAGCCTCGGCTCCGTGCTGCCCATTCCGGCCTGGCATCGCTGGGGCTGGGCGGGGTGCGTGGCGTTCGTCGTGGCCGCTCAGGCGCTGGTTGGAGTGCTTGTATTCGCGTTCTGGCGGCCGGAGCGTGCCAGGCCGGAAGCGATCGCTACTGTTTGATTCATGATGTCGAAGCGGCCTATACACTGTGATCTTCGTCCGGCACTTCCGAGAGGAGTGAGTAACCGTGGAATTGACTGACTTCGACACACTGACTTTTGACTGCTACGGCACGCTGATCGATTGGGAAAGCGGCATTTTCAAGGGCCTTGAACCGTTGCTCGAGCGCGCTGGCACGCCGCTCACGAAGGACCAGGTGCTGGAAGCCCACGCGCGTCACGAGTCCTCGCAGCAGCGCTACACGCCAGCCAGGCGATACCAGGAACTGCTGTCCATCGTCTACAAGCGGCTGGCCGAGGAGTGGGGACTGTCGTTCACGCACGAGGAGTGCGTGGAATACGGGCGGTCGGTGCGGAACTGGCCGGCATTCGAGGACACCGTTGCCGCGCTGCAGTACCTCAAGAAGCACTATAAGCTGGTGATTCTGTCGAACGTCGACAATGAGACGTTCACCTATAGCAACGCAAGGCTGCAGGTTGAGTTCGACGCTATTTTCACTGCGGAAGACGTGGGCTCGTATAAACCCTCGTTGCGAAACTTCGACTACATGCTCGAAAAACTCGGCGAGCGTGGCATCGAGAAGGCGAAAATCCTTCACACTGCCGAAAGTCTCTTTCACGACCACAAGCCTGCCAATGAATGCGGGTTGGCGTCGTGCTGGATCTACCGCCGTTATGCGCAGCCCGGCTTTGGCGCGACAATGAATCCCGGCTCGCAACCGAAAGTCGATTTCCGCTTCAACAGCATGGCCGACTTCGTAAAGGCGCATCAGGAAGTGCTGGCAAAAAAATAAACCAGCGATGCTTCATTCCCATTCGCGATCACGCAACCATGCCCACGCCTTCCGACCATGAGTTGTTGAAAGCCCGTCTCGCGCAGGCTCGCCGGCTATTGGCGCTTGCGCAATCGGGTTTGCACTACGCGACGAGCGCCTTCGACACGGAAAGGTATGCTGAAATCGCCGGCATCGCGCATCAGCAACTCGCGGAAATGGCATCCCTGCAATCGGGCGAAGTTGCTGCGCTCTTTGCTTCCGAAACGGGATACGCCAATCCTAAACTCGATGTGCGATGTGCCGTATTCAATCCGGCTGGCCAAATTCTTCTCGTGCGAGAAGCTGTGGACGGTTTGTGGTCTTTACCCGGCGGCTGGGCCGACGTAGGTGTCTCACCGGCTGAAAACGCGGCAAAAGAGGTGCTTGAAGAAAGCGGGTACACGGTCAACGTCGTTCGGCTGCTGGCAGTGTGGGACATGCTCAAGCACGGCCATCCGCCTTCCGTGTTTCACATCTGGAAGCTGGTTTTTCTTGGGGAGATCGTTCGAGCGGGCGAGATATCCGGAGCCGAAACTAATGCGGCTCACTTCTTCGATGTCGACGACCTTCCTGCCTTGTCGCAAGGCCGAATTCTGCCGGAACAAATTCGACGACTGGATGAACTACGCAATAACGGTGACGTCGAATTCGATTGAAAGGCTTCAAGCCGCGCCGCTATGCTCTGTCCTTACAGTTGCCAAACGGCTGCCGGCAAACGGGTCCTGCCGCCAGTCCACCTTCGGGGGTTGGGCCGGCTGCTGTTCGGCCGTCTCGCCGATAGCAAAATGCTCGAGCGACTGCCCCGCGCTTGTCGCCTGCACCACCCACCGCGGGGCGTCGCCTTTGCCGTCCCACGTGTGGCCAGCCGCATCCCGGTAACGGGCGGCTCGCAATTGCGCGGCATCCGCAGCAATTGAGGCAGCAATATCGTCCGGTTCGATTCCATATTCGGCCATCCGACGCTGCAGATAGGCCACGATGCTTTCGCGTTTTCGTTCGTCCATTTCTAGTTGTGCTTCGCTCTGAATGCAACTCTTGAGCAGAATATAGCGCAAGTCGCGTGCCGCCACGATATCACAGCTTGAAAGGGCGGCTCTGGCGGCGGTAGCGAAAGGCCCAGCCCGGAATCAGGTAGTGAGTTTCTGGGAGCGGGCCGCTTCATGTTGTGCGGCTCGTTCTTCCGCATTCTTCTTCGCAATGTGATGCCCCACGATACACCCGCCGACGGCGCCAACCACGGCGTGGTGACCTGCATAATGTCCCGCTACGCCACCCACGACAGCCCCCTTGAGGCAGCCTGCGGCTTGTGCGGTTCCGGCTGCCGCCAGTCCTAAAGTGGCCGCCGCGGCAAACATCCTGATTCGGTTATTGACGTTCATGATAATCGCTTGCGGGAAATTTTAGCTTGAAAATTGACTCAATATCATGCGTTTCTGGTGAGCGCGGTTCGGAGTGTAGGCGGCGGGGCCGGACACAGGTGCAACGGCGGTGCGAGTTTCGTAACGGCGCGTTATCGGGGGAAACGCTTAGCGGACGAGGAAGCCGTAAGTCAGCGGGTCGCGTTCGTCCACGATCCAGGTTGCGAAGCCGCAAACAAACGCGTTGCCTTCGACTTCCGGAATCACTGCCTTGAAGTCGCCGACTGTCGTTTCGCTGAGCACGCGTCCTTTGAAAACCGTGCCGATGATGGACTCATTCACAAGGGTCTCGTCTTTGCCAAGTTCGCCACGCAGGTACAACTGGGCGACGCGGCCGCCGGTGCCGGAGCCGGTCGGCGAGCGGTCCACTTCGCGGTCCGCGAACACGCAGCAATTGGCTTGCGTCGAACCTTCGTGCCGCGGTGCGTTGGCAATGATGGTTCCGTAAATGTGATTGATTTCAGGGATCTCGGGGTGCTCGACGGGGTACGCCTTGTTCGCGGCTTCCTTCACCTCGGCGCCGAACCGGATGAGTTCCTCGACCGACGACTCGCGCACGGCGAGTCCATGCGGCTGACCGTCGGTATAGAAGTAGAAGGCGCCGCCAAAAGCGATATCGCCCTTCACCGTACCAAAGGACGGCGTTTGAACAATCACGTCGCGCTTCCAGATGAACGACGGGACATTCACGAATCGCACGTTGCCGGCGTGTTCGCCATCCCACTGAACGAATGCTTCGATAAAGCCACAGGGAGCGTCGATGCCAACACGCGTTTCCGGGACATGGCGCTGAACCCAGCCAAGTTCGACTGCCGCGGTAGACAGCGCGATCACGCCGTGTCCGCAGTGGTCGCTATAGCCCTCGTTGTGAAGAAAGATAATACCAAAGTCGGCGGTTGGGCTAACCGGCTCGGTCAGATAGCCGCCGTACATGTCGGCGTGACCACGCGGTTCGAACATCAAGGCGGTGCGGATTTCGTCGGCGTTCTCTTTTAGCCACGCGCGACGCTTCACAATCGTGTCGCCCGGCAGGCGCGGCAATCCGCTCGTGACGATACGGAAGGCTTCGCCGCCGGTATGGACCTCGACGGTCGAAATGGTACGAACAGGTTTCATGATGTTTTACGCTGTAGACTCACTGACCTTGGGCTGCGTCATTGAAACGACATCTACGTAACATACACCATTCACTGTCTCAACAAACTGCTGGTCGAAACTCCAGATTTTGGCCAACACAGACGAGGTGAACGATGTCGACGAAGATCCGCAGTTATCTCTCCCCCACGTTGGTTTTGCTCGCTTTCGACTGGCCAGAAGGTGCCACACGCGCCGACTTCCTGGGTTTCGCCATCGAGCGAGCCCCCGGTTTCACGAATCCGGACGGAAAATCTCATGCGGCAAGCAACTGGCTCCCCAATCGAATCACGTTCAAAGGGCCCGTGCCGGATGGGAAGCCCGATGCGCCTTCGAACACCGCGCCGATTCAAAAATTTATGTGGTGGGACGCGCGCATCGAGGAGGCCGACAGGGGCAAGCAGTTCACGTACACCGTTTATCCGGTAGTCGGTACGCCGGACAATCCGAATCTGCTGAACGCAGAGGCGAGTTCGTGTGAGGTCACGCTTCCGGCGCATATCGAAGACGGCGTGGGTACGTGGTTCAACCGCGCGGTGGTCAGCTCGCAGGCCTTTGCGCGGCAGGTCAAGGCCATGGGAATCGACCCACATAGCGCGCCGCCGGCCGCAGAGGCCCTTCAACTTCGAACATGGCTTGCTAACGATATGCAGCTTGTGTTCAAGGAAATATTCCTGGACTCGTCCCACGCTGCAGCAGCTGTCTATCACTTGACGGACCCGCTTTGGGCGATACCGGCGTTCAAGGATTTTGGAACGGCCCACGGAAAAGGGAATGTTGCCGTTGTCTACGACTCGCACCTGGTTCGCGAAAAAGGCAAATCTCCCGCGCCGTCACCCAATCAACCCACGGTCGATGCACTGAACAGCGTTGTGACTTTCTGCCCCCGTGACAAGACTCATATCATGCACGACAAGCTTATCGTGACGGATAGGGGCGATAGACAAGGTAATCCGGCATTCGTCCTTGCGGGTTCCGCGAATTTCACAACGGAAGGCATCACGGAACAGGCCAACGTGCTCCACCTGTTCGATTCGGCCAATCTCGCGAAACGATATGACGACAGAACGAAGGCCATAGCCAGCAATCCGCCCATCAATCAAACCGCTGAACTCGCGGATGGTTGGTCGGACGCCGTGATGGTGGGAAGCGCAGCCGTGCGCGTTTGCTTTTCTCCGGAGGCGAAAAGCAAACGTACCCAGATCGACACGATCGTAGAAGCGATAGGCAAGGCGCGGCATTCCGTTTTGTTTTGCCTCTTCATGCCGACTGACGAGCCGCTTCGCGACGCCTGCTTTGCGGCTGGCGACAAGGGGCGAATGATGTTCGGCCTCGTCAACAATATCAGTGAAAAGTCCGCTCAGAATGCGCAAGAGGCGCAAAAAGCGGGAGAAGTGGTGAGTACCACGGCTCTGGCCAACCTTGCGCTCTATCATCGAAGCAAGGAAAACCGCGATGTCATCGACGCGTCGTACTTCTCCCCGGCGACGGTGCCCGAAGGATTCGAGCCTGAGCTTCGGCTTTTTCCCGGCGAAGTCGCGCCTGGTTACGCTCCGGTCATCATCCACCATAAATTCATTGTCATCGATGCCGAGGGAGACAATCCTATTGTTTACACAGGCTCGGCAAACATGAGCAACAACTCGGAGCATTTCAATGACGAGAACCTGCTCGAAATAAAGGACACGCGAATTGCCGCCATTTACCTCGCCGAGTTCATGCGGCTATACGAGCACTATCGGGCTCGCGCCATTGGCATCGAGGCGCAGCAGCGTAGAACCGTTCAACGGCTGATGCTGCAACCCGACCGCAAGTGGGCGGACAAATACTACAAGGCGAATAGTCCGGAGGAGAAGGCGCGGATTGCATTGGCAGCAAGCCCGGCCAACTGAAGTCAATGACGCATTCGCACGACGGCGCTCGCCCGCGTTTCGCGGTCGATGAATTCTGCATGGGCTCGCCCGTGATATCTGGCGTTGCTGGGCGCATCCCTGGGGCTGCTAGTCACCAGCACGGTGTCGCCGGCAGCGCTCGCTTCGTGGGGCTGGCGCATCCCGTTCCTGATCGGTCTTCTGATTGCACCAGTTGACCTCTATGTTCGCCTGCGGCTTCGCGACGAACCGATTTTCACCAACAGCGCCAGACATGCCGGCACACCGCTTGCCCAACTGTGTCGCGAACATGGGAGGACGATCCTGCTGGCGACGCTGATGATCATGGGGCAAACCATACCGGTGTACGCGATTGTCTACCTCATGCCGGGCTGTGCGGCACGTGTGATGCACACGCCCGCCATCATTGGATTCATGGCTTCCGCGTTGTCTGCTTTACTGCTGGTATGCGTTGAGTGTTGCTCTATTAGGCAGCACCGCTCAATTCATTGTGACCGGTTTGATCAAATGGAGCGGCAATCCCTGTCTGCGGCATGGTATGTTGCGCCCGCGTGTTGCGTGAGCTTTTGCGTGCTGACGTTTTTCAAGGAGCGGCGCGTCGGACCATGAACCTGGCGCACAGGCATCGACGCCTGTCAGCGCGACTGCAGCCGCCTGCTAGCGAGCGCCCGAAAATCCTGCGGCGCCATGTCGTACGCGCGCCGGAAGGCGCGTGTGAAATCGGAGGCGCTTTTGAAGCCGAGTCCGTAGGCAATCTCGATCACCGTGACGTGCGAATACCGGACCAGTTCATCGGCTGCGCGACGTAGCCTCAGGTTTCGGATATAAGCGCCAAGGCCGCCTTCGTGCTGAAACAGGCGATAGAGGGTTGGGCGAGGAAGTGCAAGCGCATTGAGTACACTTTCAGGGGAGAGGTCGCTTTCAGTCAGGTGCGCCTGAATATAGCGCCGTACCTGAGCGAACATCGCCGCCCGGGCTGCCGCACGAGTGTCGCCGTTCAGGCCCGCTTGCCGTCCAAACGCTGCGACAAGCAGTTCCGCCGCCTCGCGTATGGCGCCGTCCGCCTCCGCGGCGCTCAGGCTTGCGATTCTCCCACTGAGCGCCGCAACGTGTTCGGTAATCAGTGGCACAAGTGGCATCGACGCGTGAAGCACACGGCCATGGATGGCTTCCGGATCAGGAAACACCTTTTGCACCAACTCGCCCGGCACGAAAAACGTGACTACCCTGCATGCCTGGCGCTGCATTCGAATCGCCTGGTTCAGATCGAGCGCAAGAATGCTGGCGGGCGCAGGAGTGCTGTCGCGCTGCGCGGTGCGCGTGACCACGTTCTCAACGCCACCCTCCAGAAACACATGGAAGACGAAGTCGCGTACCCGGTCTGTCGAAATCCGTGCCTGAGAGCGTTCGAGCACAAGCAGGTCCGACCGGCAATCCGTAAATACAAGGTTATTCACCGCATAGCGGTCAATTGAGGCCTGAAACGGCTTCTCCAGAGCGGATAGCGAGGGCACCACGTCAATGAGATGGCCCACTCGATCCCGCCAGGCGAGCAAGCGACGTTCCGGCGGTTCGCCCTGCACACTGAAATGATTGTGGGCAATGCCATGTTCAAATGGACGGAAGACGTCGACCGTGGGTACGCGCGAGCTCATGCGAAGAAGTCTTTGCTGAAATGTGCCTGAAAGTCTTCTGGAATAGACGCTTTGAGAATCTAACCGAAATTCTGCCCGTAGTGAATTGTTCGAAAAAGGCCTGTTTCGGATCGATCGAACGCCGGCGATCGAGCGTCAGCAATCGAAAGGCAACTCGCCCTGCGTCGGCACGGCGGCGGATGCAGTACCCGTGGCGCGCTCGAGAGAGCCAATGCGTACACCGATGAGGCGGATCCTCCGATCCAGCGACACGCGCTTCAGGCATTCGCCGACAGCTCGCCGGATAGCCACGACATCTGCCACCGGTTCGGTGAGCGAGAGGTCGCGAGTGACGATCTTGAAGTCGGCGAACTTGATTTTCAGGCCTACCGTTCGGCCACGGTACCCTTTGCGCTGAAGATCCTCGGTAACCCGTTCGCAAAGGCGTGTCAACGCCGGCGTCAGGACCGCACGATCGCGCACGACATGCATGTCACGCTCGAACGTCGTTTCCCGGCTCATGGACTTTGGCTCGGAGGAAACCACGACGGCGCGATCGTCGAGGCCTCGGGCGATTCTGGCCAGCCACGCGGCGTACGTGCGCCCGAAGTGCTCCTGCAATAGTCCGAGGTCAGCCGAGGCCAACTCACCGACCGTTCCGATCCCGAGGCTCGCCAGGCGTTCACTTGCACGCGGGCCGATGCCATTCACTTTCTTTGCCGGAAGCGGCCAGATGCGCGACTCGAGGTCGTCCATCGTGAGTATGGTGAGACCATTCGGCTTATCGAGCTCCGAGCCGATTTTTGCGAGCAGCTTGTTCGGTGCGATGGCGATAGAGCAAGTGAGGCGGGTCGCTTCGTGCACGGCCGTCTTGATCCGGTTTCCAAGTTCGCTCGATTCGCCCTCGATGCCCGTGAGGTCAATGTAGATCTCGTCGATTCCCCGGTCTTCGATCTGGTCCGTGAACGTGCGCACCACGTCTTTGAACTGGCGCGAATAGCGCCGGTACGAATCAAAGTCCGTAGGCAGCAGGATGGCATCGGGCGCGAGTTGTGCGGCCTTCATCATGCCCATCGCGGAGAAAACGCCGAGGGCGCGCGCTTCGTAGGTCGAAGTCGTGACCACGCCGCGGCCCACATAGTCGCGCAGTCGCGCAAAGCGGCGCGTGCCGTCGGGCAGGACTTCTGGTGCCGCATTGCGCCCGCCGCCGATTACGACCGGTTTGCCGCGCAATTCGGGGTAGCGCAGCAGTTCGACGGATGCATAAAAAGCGTCCATGTCGAGATGCGCAATGCGGCGTGTGCGGTGGCTTGTCACGTTGCAACTACTGTGGAATTGTCCGGGCGGTCCTTGAGTGTTTGCGCCGGAACGCAGTGCCCGCACGATTGTTCATCTTTTTTCCCAGTCGAAGTTCACGGTCGGAAGCTCGGCAAGCCGCGCACTCACTGCGCCATAGTACTGTATGTTTGCACAGTATTCTACCGCATGCTTCCGGCTGTACCGCTAACTTCTTTCAGTGGGAAAAAATCCTGGTTGTGTCGCGCAAAGGGGCTTCGATGATCAATTCGCGCACGCCGCCGATTCTGAATAACGCGTAAGAACGGGATGGATTGAAGTGGAGGGGCGAAGTACGCCGGGCAGGCGTGGGTTTTTATCGTTGCGCAACGATTGGCGCTATCCGTTGGTATCCACCCAGGCACGTGCCCATGCGAGTCCTGCCTCCTGCGCAGCATCCTCGGAATTAAACAAATCCAGAACGCCTGAAGCGTTGATGAGTTTGTTGTCCCGGGTCACCGTGCCGCTCCCCGCATAGCGTTCAGGCGTGAGGATCTCCGATTGTTGCGCGATAGCGTGGCCCCACAAAACATATCCCTTGTATATTTCTCTTTCCATATCTTGTCCAAACGTCGGTGTCGCACCCAATTCACTCACCAGCCTGATTCGGACGCGGCGTTGCGAGCGGGTCAGAAATAGACAGTAATGTTTCTCACTGCTGAACGCAAAGTAATTCGGTACCAAATGTTGTATTCGTCGTCCGATGTGGCATAGTGGGAAAAACTATCTCATCAAAGGAAAAACCACGAATGGCCACACTCCAATCAATTCAGGCACGAATCGCAAAGTTGCAGGCTCAGGCAGAATCGTTGGCGACAACGAAATCGACGGCAGTACTCGAAAAGATTCGCGGTTTGATGGACAAGCATGCCGTGACGCTTGCCGAAATTGAGGCATTCGTCGGCAAGCGTCGCGGCCGCAAACCGGGAAAAGCGGTTACGGCGAAGCAGGGTTCGTCCGCTGCGAAGTATCTCGATCCCAAAACTGGCGCGACGTGGACTGGCCATGGTCGTGCTCCCGCGTGGATTGCAAAGGCAAAGGACCGAAGCAAGTTCCTGGTTGCCGATGCAGCACCGAAATCGGCTGCCGCTGTGAAAGCGCCTAAGGCGGGTAACTACGTGCGTGGACCGCAGCCGCCGAAATATCGTGACCCGAAAACCGGCGCGACGTGGTCTGGTCGTGGCACCGCACCGGCATGGCTCGCCGGCGCGAAGGACCGGTCGAAGTTCCTGATTGAAAAGGCCGAGCCTGCTGCGAAGCCGGCCAAGGCGCCGACAGCGAAGAAGGCTGCTGCAAAGACGAGCACGGCAACCAGGAAGGTATCTGCGAAGAAGGCAGCGCCGGCACGCAAGGCTGCTGCGAGGAACGGCGCAGCAGCGAAGTCACCCGTCGCGCGAAAAGTGCGAGCGCCGAAGCTCGTAGTGGCGGCGCCTGTCGAAGTTACCGCGCCTCAGGCGGCTGCTGAAGGTGCGGGCACGGCCGCCGCAGCCTAAGTGACACACCGGGCTGCAAGCATGCTTACAGCCCGGTTCAACGCTTGTTACGCGTGGCGGGGACCGCTTGAACACATGCACGGTCGCTGGCATCGATGTGGGCGGAGACAAAAAGGGCTGCCATCTAGTCATTCTGGATGGCAGTCGAGCGTTCCGGCCTCCGGATGCGAAAACTCCTCAGCAGATGCTGCAGGCGTGTCTTGAGTACGACGTTCAGGCCGTTGGAATAGACGCTCCTTGCCGGTGGGGCGTTGAAGGCGAAGGGCGGCGTGCGGAAAGGGAACTCGCGCGCCAACATATCTTTTCCTTTGCCACGCCAACTCGAAGGCGGGCAGATGAGAACTCGAGTCGCTTCTACCGGTGGATGTTCAACGGAGAGCAGATTTACGAAGTCTTCTCTTCCACCTGGCCGCTGCTGGCATCTCGCAAATTCGAAGGCGGGCGTGTCAGCTTCGAAACGTTTCCCCATGCCGTGACCTGTGCGCTCCGGGGCAAGGAGGGAACGTCCGCGAGGCAAAAGCGCTGGCAACGACCCAAAGTACTGGAAAGCGCGAAAATCGACGCCTCAGGATTGAAGTCTATCGACGACTTCGATGCCGCACTGTGTGCACTGTGCGCGAGATACCTGATCGAAGGGCAGACGTACGCGTACGGCGACACGGAAGGCGGTTATATTCATGTCCCGGTTGCGCTTGCCTTAAATAAGCGCCACCAATGAGTCTGGCGTGTACATCTTTGCACCGTGCTGCGAACTCATTTCGGAAGCAGAAGGGTCGGTTTGAGCTACATGGGCACCGTGTTCTTCTTGCTGAGCTGCAATTGTCACGAGGGCAATCACAGCAATGAACTCGAGCAACGAATTTTCTTATTTCGCTTACGGCTCCAATATGTCGGTACGACGCCTCGCTGCGAGGCTGCCGTCAGCGAAGGTGGTCACCACGGGGTTCGTAACGGGCTACAAACTCGCGTTCGACAAATTGAGCAAAAAGGACGGCTCTGGCAAATGCGATTGTGAGCACACAGGAAACGCTGGTGACAGAGTCTATGGCGTCATTTTCTCGGTGGTGCATAGCGAACGAGAGGCGCTCGACACATTCGAGGGAGCGGGGAAGGGCTACGAACCATTAAGTATTCGGGTGGAGACCGCGATTGGCGGAGTGTATGCACTGACCTACGTCGCCACGAAAAAGCAACCGGGTCTGCTGCCATACCACTGGTACAAGCATCATGTATTGGTAGGCGCAAAGGAGGCGAACCTGCCTGAAGATTATGTGCGGGCAATCGAAGCGGTTGTCTCCATCGACGACCCCGACCTGGTTCGAACTGAGGCGGAGCTTCGGACTTACTCGGCGAGTTAATTAAGCAGCGGCCGATTCGGCAAAATTCCTTTGCCGCTCACCAATCTGTCCCGACTTGCAACAACTGGCAACACGAGTGGTAACATTTGTTGTCACCCACTGCCCGAGCGACGCATGCCAGACAGTTTCGACCAGCTCGCCGCGCTGATTCGCGCGCGTTTCTCCGACTTGAGCCCGCAGTTCCAGACCGGCGCTGCCTTTCTGCTCGACCACCCCGACGAGGTGGCCGTCTCGTCCATGCGCAAGGTGGCCGAGCGCGCCAACGTGCAGCCCGCTTCGCTCGTGCGGCTTTCCCAGCAACTGGGTTTTCCGGGCTGGAACGAGCTGCGGGACCTGTTCGTCGCGCGGGTGCGAACGCGGCCTGAGCCGCTTTCCTCGCGGGCGCGCTCACTCGTGGCGGGCAGCGCCAAGGACGGTCTCGCGCGCGACCTGCTCGTGGCGCAGCAGCACAATCTGGAGGCGAGCGCTGCTCACAACACACGCTCGATGGTCGAGGCGGCGCGTGTATTGCGCCGCGCGAAACACGTGCATGTGGCGGGTTTCCGCTCGTGCTATGCGGTGGCGTTCGGGCTCGTCTACGGTTACCGCCTGTTCCGGCCTTCCGTCTCCTTGCTCGGCGGCGAGGCGGGAACACTGGAGATGCAGTTGCTCGGCATCGAGCGCGACAGCGCAACGATTGTTGTCAGCTTCGCACCGTACTCGGTCGAGGCGGTGCGCGTGGCCGAGGCCGCGCTTGCCAAAGGCAGCCGCCTGATCGCGATTACCGATAGTGCCGTCTCGCCTATTGCGCTGAACGCCGACAAGGCGCTGATCTTCACGCACGAAAGCCCGTCGTTTTTCCCTTCGCTCGTGGCGGCGACGGCGCTGGCCGAGTCGCTTGTCGCCCATCTGCTGGCACTCGAAGGCTCGGGTGCGATCGCGCAGCTCGAGCAGGTCGAGCGTACGTTGAACGCCCGCGGCGCTTACGTGCCCTGAGCGCGCCGCTCCGGCATTTCCGCACCCTTTCACACTCGCTTTTCCGCAGGAGGATGCCGTCGCAAAACGGCATCCGGCCTTGTTTTATCCGTTTGTATCGCATTTGTTGTGATTTATATTTAAATTGACAACATATGTTGTTGGGGCGTATAAAGCACACTATCCGAAGACCCATCGCGGTAGCGAAGCGAGAAAACCGATGCAGGAACTAAACACCCTCCGGGGGCCGGCCATTCGGGCGGCTGGCTCGCCCGAGGCGATCGGGCGGCAGCTCGGCGCACACGTGAAGCCTATCTTTGCCGACTATATGGCGCAAAGCAGCGCCTGGCAGGCGGTGAGCCGTTGGCGCGGCAGTGCGTTCGCGCAGCAACTGCGCGCCGCAGCCACACAGCATTTCCCGGCCTATGTCGCGGAAATCGACGCCATGGCACAGGCGCTGGACTGGTCCGCAGACGACCTGTTCCTCTGGAATTGCCGCGGCGAGCTGATCCACAACGCGCCGGACGGCTGCACGACGCTTGCAGCGCGCACGCCTGCCGCGGGCCTCATTGCGCACAACGAAGACGGCGACCCCTGGCTGCGCGGCCGCTGCAGTGTGGTCGAGGTCGAGCCGGAAGGAAAGCCCGGTTTCGTGAGCTTTTACTATCCGGGCTCGCTGCCGGGACATACCTTTGCGGCCACGCGTGCGGGGCTTGCTCAAGCGATCAACAATGTGCGCATTCGCGAGCCGCGCGTGGGTGTGCCGCGCATGATCCTCGCGCGCGCCGTGCTCGATTGCGCGACGCTGGCAGACGCGCTCGCGCTGCTGCGCGACACGCCGCGAGCGAGCGGCTTCCACCACACGATCGGCGGGACAGACGAGGCGGGCGAGGTGCGTGTGTATAGCGTCGAAGCCACCGCGCAGCGCGCTTCGGTGCACGAAGTGAGCACGCCCTCGGGCCATGCGAATCACTTGATCCACGCGGGCTGCGAGCGTGAGTCGCAGATCGTCACCGAATCGTCGCGTGATCGCCAGGTCCGTCTCGCCCAGTTGTTGCCCGCGCTTGGCACGCAGCCCGACAGCGCGGCGTTCGTGCAGGCACTGCAAGACCGCGCGGGCGCTGGCCTGCCGATTTTCCGCGACGACCCGCACGACCCGGACGACGAAAACACGCTCGCCACTGCCTGCATGCGCGTCGAACCGCGCGGCGTGGCGCTCGGCGTCTGGCAGGGCGGCGAGCGCGTGCTCGACGTCTTTATCGATTCGAACGCGCGCCATGCAGACGGCGCGACCCGTTAATCATTCACGGACTTCATCGAGGACGCATATGACCAAGGTGTTTCATCGAATGCCGAAGCAAACCCTACCCGTCGCGGTGGCGGGCGAGGGCATCGAAATCATCGATTCCACTGGCAAGCGCTACATCGACGCGAGCGGCGGCGCCGCCGTCTCGTGCCTGGGCCACAGCAACCAGCGCGTGATCGAGGCGATCAAGCGGCAAGCGCAACAACTGCCGTACGCGCACACCTCGTTCTTCACGACCGAAGCCTCGGAACAGCTGGCCGAACATCTCATTGCCGCCGCGCCCAAGGGGCTCGACCATGTGTACTTCGTGTCGGGCGGGTCGGAGGCGATCGAGGCCGCGCTCAAGCTCGCGCGCCAGTACTTCGTGGAAAGGGGAGAGCTTGCGCGCCGCCACTTCATCGCGCGCCGCCAGAGCTACCACGGCAACACACTCGGCGCGCTCGCGATCGGCGGCAATGCGTGGCGCCGCGAGCCGTTCCTGCCAATCCTGATCGAATCGCATCACGTGAGCCCGTGCTACGCGTACCGCGAACGCCACGAGGGCGAAGCCGACGAGGCCTACGCGCAGCGCCTTGCCGACGAACTCGAACAGAAGATTCTCGAGCTTGGCCCGGACACGGTCGCGGCCTTCGTTGCGGAGACCGTGGTGGGTGCAACGGCCGGCGCAGTGCCGCCCGTGCGCGAATACTTCCGCAAGATCCGCGCAGTGTGCGACCGCTACGGCGTGCTGCTGATCCTCGACGAGATCATGTCGGGCATGGGTCGCACCGGACATCTGTTCGCCTGCGAAGAAGACGGCGTCTCGCCGGATCTGCTGACGATCGCGAAGGGCCTGGGCGCGGGCTACCAGCCGATCGGCGCGACGCTCGTGAGCCAGCGGATCTACGAAACGATCGTGGGCGGCAGCGGCTACTTCCAGCACGGCCACACCTATCTTGGCCACGCCACGGCATGCGCGGCGGCGCTCGAAGTGCAGCGCGTGATCGCCGAGGAAAAGCTGCTCGACAATGTCCTCGCCCGCGGCGAGCAACTGCGCGCAGGATTGCGCGAGCGTTTTGCAGACCATCCGTATGTGGGCGACGTGCGCGGCCGCGGCCTGTTCGTGGGCGTCGAGCTGGTGAAGGACCGCGCCACGAAAGCGAGCTTCGACCCGGCGCTCAAGCTGCACGCCGCGATCAAGCGCGATGCGTTCGCGCGCGGCCTGATGGTCTACCCGATGGGCGGCACCGTGGACGGCCGCAACGGCGATCATGTGCTGCTGGCGCCGCCGTTTATTTGCACCGAACAGAACATCGACACGATCGTCGAGCGGCTTGCCGCCGCGGTCGATGGTGCGCTCGACACGACGGGTGCGGCACGCCCGGCGTAAGCTTTGCCGTCACTGATTGATGTGCAACTAACTGTCCGCCGCTCACGCCCACCGCAAGCGCTGCGACCGCAAGCGGTCGCGCGCGGCAGGCCATGACCTCCAACGGAGTCCATCGATGACGCAAAACCCGCTTTCACGGCTTCCCGCCTTCGACGCTGCACAGGCATCGCCAGAGCAGAAGGCCGTGCTGGACGAGATCCTTTCCGGTCCGCGCGGCAACCTGAACGGCCCGTTCCTCGGCTGGATCCACAGCCCGGAACTGGCGCAGCATGCGCAACGCCTGGGTGCGTTCTGCCGCTATCAGACGGGCCTCTCGCTACGCCTCTCGGAACTGGCGATTCTCGTCACGGCCGCACGCTGGCAGGCGCAGGCCGAGTGGTACATCCACTATCCCATCGCGCTGAAGGCGGGCGTGCCCGAGGCGCTGGCCGAGCAAATCCGCACGGGCGCGACACCGCAGTTCGACGAGCCCGATGACGCGCTGATCCACGCCTTCACGACCGAGCTGTACGACGCGAAGCGCGTTTCCGACGCAACGTACGCGCGCGCGGTGGAGCGCTTTGGCCACGAAACCACGATTAACCTGGTCGGGCTGCTTGGCTACTACGCGCTCGTCGCGATGACGCTCAACGTCTTCGGCATGCGCGCCGAGGGCCAGACGACACTGCCGTTCGCGGAATAAGCGCGGCCCGACCGCGCACTGCACACGCGCCGCCCCATCCGGTTTCTCGGATGGGGCTTTTTTTTGCACTGCACTGCAATTCCAGTTAAGTGACAGCCGTATTTCAGCCGCATAATTTTCGGTATCCATCGGCTAAAACATGAGGATTCACTCTCGAGCGCCAAGGTTCGCTGGCACAGCAGGGGGATTAATCGAACGGACGGTTTATTGATACAGAAAACGTTTCCACTCGTGCCACCCGGGCGTTCATTTTTTGGACGTAATCGTTAATCCAGTTGCTGGCTTGCCATATTTATTGCAGTTGCGACGCGGCATTTTCCAGTCGCGAATGCGAAATAATATGACTGTTTGAAGGGGAAGCCCTGCCCGGTAGCTTTTGCCAGACATGGCCGGCTTTCCGTGTAAATTGTGCGAAGCAGGATTGGGCGGTGTTTTGCCATGCAGCGAATAACAGGGTTTTCAGCAGGTGTTATGAAAATCGCTTGCACGCATTAATTCGAGTTGTTAGTCTTGCGAAACTCATTAATGACCGCCCCATACTCATTATCGAAAGGGCGGTAGGGAGCCGGGGGCGCTAACCCACCGGTTTTTTTCTCTGTGCGACTTTTTTAACGGGGAACATCATGCTTGATACGACCATCGACGTAGCCGAAAAGCCGCTCGCTGCCATGGCCGGAATTGGCGACGTTGTCACCCTGAAATCGGGCGGTCCGCGCATGACCGTCATGTATGCCGGTCCGGTTGGCTTTGCCAGCGGTCACTGGCTGATCTGCCAGTGGTTCGACGAGCATGGCGAACTGCGCCAGGATATGTTCGCCCAGGACATGGTGCAAATCGAACCCCGCTCGATTCCCGCGGCATTCGTCAAAATGCGCAGCCCGGCCGGCGGAAGGGCCCTCGGCGGGATTTGACGCCAGACCCAGGCTGACCTGCAGGCGCGCAAACGCGCGGCAGGCGCGCCAGACACGTACGAAATTGCGGCCGGGCCAGAGGCGCCCGGCCGTTTGCTTTATCGCTGGCCTTCGGCGGCGATACGCACGGCGAGCCCGGCCAGCACCGTGCCCATGAGCCAGCGCTGAAGCTTGAGCCAGCCCGGTCGGTCGCCGAGAAACGTTGCAATCGTTCCAGCCGTCATGGCAACGGCTGCGTTCACGCTGATCGAAAGCGCGATCTGCACGCTGCCGAGCACGATGGACTGCGCGAGTACGCTGCCGTGATGCGGGTCGATGAACTGCGGCAGCAGCGACAAATAGAGAATGGCAATTTTCGGGTTCAGCAGATTCGTGACGAAGCCCATCAGAAAGAGCTTGCGTGGGCGGTCGGCGGGCAGCTCGCGCACCTGGAACGGCGAGCGGCCACCCGGTTTGAGTGCCTGCCATGCGAGCCAGAACAGATAGAGCGCGCCGCCCAGGCGCAGGGCGTCATAGGCAAAGGGCACCGCCATCAGCAACGCGGTAATGCCGAATGCGGCGCACAGCATGTAGAACACGAAACCGAGCGCGACCCCGCCCAGCGAGATCAGGCCTGCCTTGTGGCCCTGGCAGATCGAGCGCGAGATCAGATAGATCATGTTGGGTCCGGGCGTGAGCGCCATGCCGAGTGCGACGGCGGCAAAGGCGAACAGCGGGGCGGCGTGTGGCATGACGGGGCTCCGTGTCAGGTGTGGCTGATAGGTGTCAGGGTGAATCGAGCGACGGGTACTGGCCTTTGCGCTTCAGCCTCATATCGCGTGGTCAAAACCGCGCGGCCAAAGCAGCTTGATCCCCGGTGATTATTCCATGCGAGGGCGGCGTGTGCTCGCCATGGCTTGCAACGTTGGCCGGACGGATAAGCCTCAATGCGGCGAGCGCTTTTGCTCGGCGGTGCGCGTTTCGCGTGCGTGGACTCGATCGTCGAGCCGGCGCGAGAAGAGCAGCATACCCAGCCGGCGGCTGCGGATCTTGGTCTGCCCGCCGAGATCCTTCGGCGGATTCGGCTGAAGCGCCCAGAAGAGCGCCAGCAGCCAGCCAAGCAATGTCCAGCCGAGTACGGCGTTGAAGACGGCGAGGATCAGCAGGTCGTGACGCTGGCGCCTGTCAGCGATCAGCGCGGGGAGAAAGTAGAGCGCAACCACCGCTGCGAGAACGACGATCTCGAAGACGGAACGGCTCACCATATTTCATTCTCCAGAAAAAAGGGCGGAATATATCTGACAGCTCATTGTCGCGCGGATTGGACCTAAGCGCACGCCATGCCTTGACCGAATGGCCAACACTGGTTGCAAGGGGTGTCGGCGGGCGGGGGTTCGGGTCTATCATCGGGTTTTTCATTGCTGGGAACCCACACCATGATCTCCGACCCGTCCGAGGCAACCCGCCAACTCGACCACGACGAATTGCGCGCCTTCGTAGAACGTAAATGGCATGACGAGATCGTGCCCGCGTTGACCGACTACATCGCGGTGCCCGCCAAGAGCCCGGCGTTCGACCCGCAGTGGGCGCAGCACGGCTATCTCGAGCGCGTCGTGCAGGAGGCGGCGAAGTGGGCGGAGCAGCAGCCGGTGCGTGGCCTGAAGCTGGAGATCGTGCGCCTGCCGGGTCGCACGCCGGTGATTTTCTTCGAGGCGCCCGCCACGCGCTCGGGCAGCAGCGAGACGGTCGTGCTCTACGGCCACCTCGACAAACAGCCGGAATTCGCCGGCTGGCGCAACGACCTCGGCCCCTGGACACCGAAGCTCGAAGACGGCCGCCTCTATGGCCGCGGCGGTGCTGACGACGGCTACGCGATCTACGCGAGCGTCACGGCGCTCGCCGCGCTCGACGCGCAAGGCGTGGAGCGTCCGCGCTGCGTGGGTCTTATCGAGACCTGCGAGGAGTCGGGCAGCTACGACCTGTTGCCCTATGTCGATGCGCTGCGCGATCGGCTCGGCGATGTCGGCCTCGTCGTTTGTCTCGATTCGGGCGCGGGCAACTACGATCAGCTATGGCTCACCACGTCGCTGCGCGGGCTCGTGTCGGGCGACCTCGAAGTCGAAGTGCTCGAGGAGGGCATTCACTCGGGCTCTTACGGCGGCATTGCGCCTTCCAGCTTCCGCGTGATGCGGCAACTCTTCGAGCGTCTCGAAGATGCCGCGAGCGGCACGTTGCTGCCCAAAGGCTTCCATTGCGCGATCCCTTCGCAGCGCTTGAGCGAAGCCGAGGCTACGGCGAAGATCCTGGGCGAAAGTGTCTGGAAGACCATGCCTTGGGCGTGCGGCCAGGACGGCCGGCGCGTGCTGCCTACCACCACGGACCCGCAGCAGGCGCTGCTCGATTCCACGTGGCGGCCCTCGCTTTCGGTCACGGGCGCGGCAGGTCTGCCCGCACTCGCCGACGCTGGCAACGTGCTGCGGCCGCGCACGGCGTTCAAGCTCTCGCTGCGTTTGCCTCCGCTCATCGAGGCGTCCAAGGCTGTGGCCGAACTGAAGGCGTTACTCGAACTCGATCCGCCGTATAACGCAAAGGTCACCTTCAAGCCCGACGCGGGCGCGGCCAACGGCTGGAGCGCGCCGGAACTCGCCCCGTGGCTTACCGAAGCGCTCAACGGCGCCTCTCGCACCCATTTCGGCGCGGACTGCGCGTATCTCGGCCAGGGCGGCACGATTCCGCTCATGAACGTGCTGCAAGCAGGGTTTCCCAAGTCGCAGTTCATGGTGTGCGGCGTACTCGGTCCGAAGTCCAACGCGCACGGGCCGAACGAGTTCCTGCATGTGCCTTACGCGAAGAAGCTCACGGCCACGGTGGCCGAAGTGATCGCCGCGGCACCTTGAGTCTTTAATGGCGGTGAAGAGAGGGCGCGCGGTCGGCAGGCGGTGCGCCTTCTGTAGCATGCCCGTCGCCATGGCATGAGCAGCTCTCGTCGTCCATGGGCTGCTCGAGACTCTTCATGATCCCGCACTCGGCGCTGCTGCTTTGATGAGCATGGCAGCTCTCGCGCAGCGTGCGCAATTGCTGCTCGAGTACGCGCATCGATTCGATTTGCTGATGAATGCGCTCGATCTGGCTGTCGATCAACTCGTTGACTTCGTCGCACGGCTGGCTCGGGTCGGCCTGAAAGCGACGCAACATGCGGATGTCCGAGAGCCCGATGCCCAGTGACCGGCAATGGCGGATGAAGTTGAGTTGCGCGGCGTGCACGGCCGTGTAGCTGCGGTATCCGTTGGTTTCACGCGCGGGCTCGTCCAGCAGGCCTTCGCGCTCGTAAAAGCGCACTGTTTCGACGTCGCAGTGCGCACAGCGCGCCAGTTCACCAATTCGCATGGTCGCGGCTCTCCCAAATGACTTGACCCTGTAGCGGCTACAGGCTGTTCAATGATTGTGTCACTTTTGGGAGAAACCGGCTATGAACCAGAGCTACTTGTCGCAGCCCGGCATTGCGCAGCGCCTGCGCGCGCGTGATGAGGAACGGGCTGCGGGCGGCGCTCACGGGAATGGCGGCGTGGCGGCCGTGTGCGGCGGCCACGAGCACAAGCACGACCACGGCCTGGATCAAGGGCACGACCATGATCACGGCCATGACCATGGCGAAGAGCGCAAGCACAAGCACGACCACGGCGAGGCGCATCAGCACGGCCAGGCCTGCTGCCATGACAGCGCGCCGCGACAAAGCCCCAGCCGTACAGCCCCGGTGCCCGAAGGCACGCGCCGCGCGCGCTGGCGTATCGAAAACATGGATTGCCCGACCGAGGAGCGCCTGATCCGCAACCGGCTCGAGCCGATGCCGGGTGTCGTGCGCCTCGACTTCGACCTGCTCGCGCGCGAACTGATCGTGCATCACCAACTCGACGATACGCAGCCTGTCGTCGCCGCGCTGCGCGCCCTCGACATGGCGCCGCGCGAACTCGGCGAGACCGCTTCCGCGCAAGCTGCCCCGCCTGCGTCGCTTGGCCTTGCGCTGCGTCAGAAGTTGTTGCTGGCGGTGAGCGGCGTGGCAGCCGCAGGCGCTGAGGTGCTCGCCTGGAGCACCGGCAAGGAGACCAGCCTGCTCGTACTCGCCTGCGCGGTCATCTCCATCCTCTGCGCGGGTTTGCCCACGCTGCGCAAGGGCTGGATCGCGCTGCGCAATTTCACGATCAACATCTACTTCCTGATGTCGCTTGCCTTGATCGGCGCCGTTGCGATCGGCAAATGGCCCGAAGCGGCGATGGTCGTTTTCCTGTTCGCCCTCGCGGAGGAAATCGAGGCGCTTTCGCTCGAACGCGCCCGTCAGGCCATCCGCGCGCTCACCGCGCTTGCGCCCGAAACCGCCGAGGTCTGGCAAGCCGGCGACGACGCATCCGGGCAAGGCGAATGGCGCGAGTACGCGGTGGGTGACGTGGCTGTCGGCAGCCGCATTCGCGTGCGCACCGGCCAGCGTGTGCCGCTCGACGCGCGCGTGGCCGTCGGCCGCGCCGCGCTCGATCAGGCGCCGATCACGGGCGAGAGCCTGCCGGTCGACAAGGAAACCGGCGCGGCGCTCTACGCGGGCAGTATCGTCGTCGATGGCGTGGTCGAGGCGGTCGTCACCGCGGCTGCGCAGGACAGCACGCTCGCGCGCATCGCCGCGGCAGTGCAGGAGGCGCAGGCGCAACGCGCGCCCACGCAGCGTTTCGTCGACCAGTTCGCGCGCTATTACACGCCGGCCGTGGTCGTGCTCGCCGTGGTCATCGCACTTGCCGGGCCGCTCGTGTTCGGCGGCGCCTGGAGCGCGTGGCTCTACAAGGCGCTCGTGCTGCTCGTGATTGCCTGCCCGTGCGCGCTCGTCGTCTCGACGCCGGTGACGGTCGTGAGCGGCCTCGCCGCCGCCGCGCGCCACGGCATGCTCGTGAAGGGCGGCGTGTGGCTCGAACGCGGCCGGCTGCTCAAAGCCGTCGCGCTCGACAAGACCGGCACCCTCACGCGCGGCGAGCCTGTCCTGACCGATGCGCTCGCGGCGGCGGTCCGCGTGCCGGTCACCGCAGAGGCGTCCGGCGAAGCTCAGCTTTCTACCGAAGAAGCGCTGCACATCGCTGCGAGCCTGGACGATGCGAGCACGCACCCGGTCGCGCGTGCGGTGGTCGAAGGCTGGCGGGCACGTCAGCCGGATGCGCGCCTGCTCACGGTCGATCAGTTCGCGGTGCTAAACGGTCGCGGCGTGCAGGGCCGCATCGACGGCACGCTCTGGAGCCTCGGCAATCACCGTCTGGTGGAAGAGCTTGGTTTGTGCTCGCCCGAACTCGAAGCGCAACTGGCAACGCTCGAGCAGGCCGGCAAGACGGCGATCGTGCTGTGCGCGCCGCAGGAGGCGGTTGCCGTGTTCGCCGTGGCCGACGCACTCCGTACAGAAAGCGCCCCGGCCGTGCAGGCCTTGCGTCAGCTTGGCGTGACGCCCGTCATGCTGACCGGCGACAACGCGTCGACCGCGCGTGCGATTGCCGATCAGCTCGGCATTGACGACGCGCGCGGCAATCTGCTGCCGCAGGACAAGCAGGACGCGATCGCCGCGCTCTCGCAACAGTACGGCATGGCGGCGATGGTCGGCGACGGCGTGAACGATGCGCCCGCGCTCGCGCGCGCCGACATCGGCTTTGCGATGGGCGCGGCTGGCACCGCGACTGCGCTCGAAACCGCCGACGTCGCGATCATGGACGACGATCCGCGCAAGATCGCGGCGTTCATCGGCCTTTCGCGCAAGACCGCGGCCGTGCTCACGCAGAACATCACGCTCGCGCTCGGCATCAAGGCGGTGTTTCTCGTGCTCGCGATGGCAGGCGAAGCCACGCTCTGGATGGCCGTGTTCGCCGACGTGGGCGCGAGTCTCCTCGTCGTTGCGAACGGACTGCGCGTGCGCCGGCATTTCGACGCCACGCGCAACGTGGCGAAGCCTGCCGCATCGACGGTACAACGCAACTAACTGCCGATCCCGCCCGCGCCTGCCCGGCGCGCCTCACCAAGGCCTGGCGAGGCGCGCGCGAAGTTCGGTGCGCGTGCTCTCGTCGAACTCGCCGAGAAAGCCAAAGCGGCCAGCAATCAGGGTCGCGGCCGGCACGCCGTCGCGGAACACGATGCGGTTGCCGGCGAGCGCCGGCACCTTCTCGCCGGGCAGCACCGTGCCGAGGAGATTGAGCGGATCGGCGGCGCTCACGCAGACGAGCGCGTCGCCTTCTTTTTGCGTCGGTCCGCGCCGCCGCACGTCGCGCAGCAGCGCCACGGCTTCAGGCAGCGCGAACTGTTCGCCCGAAATCCCGGTGACGAAGCGGCCGCCACGCACCTCGCCGCGCGCCTCCATGCGATGCAACACGCGCAGCAGGTCGCGCCAGGGCGGCAGCCACGCTGCCTCGCGTCCGAGCAGATGCCAGCTGACCACGCCATAGCGGCGCAGCAGCACATTGGCGACGTGCTCCAGTAGTTCCGGTGCGGCGGGTGAGCGGCGTGACGGGCTGGTGCCCGTTTGCCTTGCGCGCGCAAGCGCCTGCGATCGCGAACCGGCTACGACGCGCGCATCCAACGCAGTCGGTTCTGCCATGGCGAGCGCCTGCGTATCGTCCGTCTCCACCAGGGGCTCAGTCGATGCATCGGTCGCACTGCCCAACTGAACGCGCCGCAACGTCGCCCAGCGCCCCGCGTCGGCCATGCCGCCCGCGAGCGGCCCGAAGCCGCGCGGCCGACGTCTGCCGTGATGCGCGCTGCGCTGCGCCGCTGGTTTCACGAGCGCGCGCAGTCCCGCAAAGCTGTCCGCATTCACAAGACCAGCCGCCACCAGTTCGCCAAGCGCGTTTTCCAGTTCGACGCCGAGCAGATGCGCGTCGGCGGCGAGTTCGTCGAAGAACATCGCGCCGTGGCGAAGCAGCGCCTCGTACACACGCTGCGCGCGCGCCGACAGTCCCGCAGTGTCGGGCGCTTCGACGAGCGCCATCCAGCGCGTGAGTTCGCGACGTGCGAGCACCACGACCGGCGTGCTGCGCACGGTCGATGCGGACGCCGCGCGCGCGGGCAGCCTGGCCCAGGCGAGACGCCCCGAGCGGCATAGCTCGTCGAGCAGCATGGGCGTGTAATCGTCGATGCGCGCCGGCAGGATTTCGTCTTCCCACGCGAGCGCCGAGGCTTCCCAGCCTTCGAGCTGATCGAGCACGGCGGCCAGCGCGTCGCGGCCCGAGCCGCGCGTACCGGGCGCCACGCGTTGCCATTCGAACAGGAAGCGCATGAAATCGTGCCGCTCGACCGGCTCGATTTCGCGCCGGAGCTTGCGCACCGTGTAGCGATGGATGCGCGCAAGCAGATGGCGCTCGCACCATTCCTCGTGACCGCCGCTCATGGCTTGCTGCGTGAAGCGTCCGCGCATGACGGTGCCTTCGGCTTCGAGGCGCGTGAGCGCGAGCGCCGCTACGCTCGCCTCCAGCGCGAGCGGCCGCGCGACCTGCGCGACCGTAAGCGGCCCGAAGCCCGACAGGCGCGCGCGCACGATCTCGACGAGCGCAGCGTCTTCGGTCCACGTATCCGCGTATTCAGGCGGCGGCGTGAGCGGCGGCTCGCAATGCGCCTGGGGATAAATGGCTTGCACGCACGCGAGCCGCTCGATGCCCACCCACAACGCGTCGTGTTCCGCGACCGGCAGCCGCGTGGCGCGGCCCGCCGCCGCCAGGTCGGCGAGCCATGCGAGCCACTGCGGTGCCTGCTGCGCTTCGCTCTCAGTTAGCGTGCCGAGGCTCGTGAGGGCGTCGTGCATTTCGTCGGCGTCGCGCACTTGCGGCCAGGCTTCTTCGCGCACGCTCGCAATGGCTTCGGGGTCCAGCGCGCCAAGATCGTCGGTGGATTCGGGGTCGCTCCAGCGGCGCGAGAGCACCGCCTGCGTGCGGCGCTCCTCGATCGGGGCGTCGTCGAGGAATGCATACGGGCGCGCAGTGAGGATCTCGGCCGCGAGCGGCGAGGGCGCGGGCAACTCGCGCACCACGAGCTTCACCTCGCTCGCCTCGATGCGGCGCAGGAGGGCGAGCCATGCTTCGGTATCCATAGCATCGTGCAGGCAGTCGTCGAGCGTCTGGTCCACGAGCGGATGACGCGGCACTTCGCGCTCGCCCGCGATGTTCTCGACGCACGCCACCTGGTCGGGGAAGACGGCGGCGAGCAGGTCTTCGCTGCGCATGCGCTGGATCTGCGGCGGCGTCTTGCGGCCGCTGGTCTGGCGCGGCAGCGCGAGCGAGGTGGTCGCATTCCAGCGCCAGCGCACGCCGAAGAGCGGCGCGTCGAGCAGCGCCTGCACGAGCAGATGCTCCGCGGAATTCGAATGGAGGTAGCGCCACACCTCGTCCAGCGCGAAGCTGTGCGCGCCGGTGAGCGAAAGGATGATGGCGTCTTCGGTCGCGGCGGCCTGCAGTTCGAAGTTGAACTGGCGGCAAAAACGCTTGCGCAGTGCGAGGCCCCACGCGCGATTGAGGCGGCTGCCGAACGGCGTGTGGATCACGAGCTGGGTGCCGCCCGCCTCGTCGAAGAAGCGCTCCATGACGAGTGTGTCCTGCGTGGGAAGTACCGTGAGCGCCGCCCGGGCGCGCGCGAGATATTCGACGATCTGGCGCGCCGCGGCGTCGTCGATCTCGAGCGATGCGGCGAGCGCAGCCGTGGCGCGATCGACTATGGCGGACGACGCGGCATCGCCTGCCGCATGCTCGCTGGCGATTGCAGTCCCATTCACACCCGCACCCGCACCCGCACCCGCACCCGCACCCGCACCCGCACCCGCACTCGCATCGATCAGCGCCGCTTCCACCTGCTTGCGCAGCCGCGAGATCGCGAACGAAAGCTCGTCGCTGCGGCCCGGCGCCTCGCCCAGCCAGAACGGGATGTTGGGCGGCTGCCCTTGGGCATCTTCCACCCGTACGCGGCCCGCTTCGATGCGCAGAATGCGGTACGACGCGTTGCCGAGCTGGAACACGTCGCCCGCAAGGCTTTCGACGGCGAAGTCCTCGTTGACGGTGCCGATCTGCACGCCCTGTGGTTCCAGCAGCACCGAGTAGTCGGCGTTGTCGGGGATCGTGCCGCCCGACGTGAGCGCGACGAGCCGAGCGCCGCGCCGTGCGCGCAGCGTGTGGCTGACCACGTCGCGATGAAGATAAGCGGCGCGCGGCCCGTGACGGCTCGTGTAGCCCTCGGCGAGCATGCGCAGCACGGCGTCGAACTGTGCGCGCTCGAGCGCGGCCCACGGCGCGGCGCGGCGCACGAGCGCATAGAGCGCGTCTTCTTCCCAGGATTCGCCGGCCACTTCCGCGACGATTTGCTGCGCGAGCACGTCGAGCGGCGCGTGCGGCGGCACAAGGCGATCGAGTTCGCCGCGCCGCACGCTGTCGAGCAGCGCCGCGCATTCGATCAGGTCGTCGCGCGAAGTGGGGAAGAGCCGCCCCTTGGGCACGCCGCCGACCTGGTGTCCCGAGCGCCCCACGCGCTGCAGGAAGGCCGCGATCGAGCGCGGCGAGCCGATCTGGCACACGAGATCGACGTCGCCGATATCGATGCCCAGTTCCAGCGACGCCGTCGCCACGAGCACACGCAAGTCGCCGCTCTTTAACCGCTGCTCGGCGAGAAAACGATGCTCGCGCGCGAGGCTGCCATGGTGCGCGGCCACGGCTTCGGCACCCAGACGATCGGTGAGATGGCGCGCTACGCGCTCGGCCATGCGGCGCGTGTTGACGAACACGAGCGTGGTGCGGTGCAAGGCGACGAGTTCGGCCATGCGGTCGTACACGCGCTCCCACACGTCGTTCGCCATGACGGCTTCGAGCGGCACGGGCGGCACTTCGATCGCGAGGTCGCGCTTGCGCGTATGGCCCACGTCAACGATATCGCAGGCGGGCGGGCTTGCGTCCGCGTCTTGCGCCGCCTCGCCCATGCCCACCAGAAAGCGCGCAACGGTTTCGATCGGCTTTTGCGTGGCGGAAAGGCCGATGCGCAGCAGGCGCGTGCCGCACAACGCGTCGAGCCGTTCGAGACTCAGCGCGAGATGGCAGCCGCGCTTGTTGCCCGCGAGCGCGTGAATTTCGTCGACGATCACGCTGCGCGCGCTCGCCAGCATGCGGCGGCCTGACTCGGAGCCGAGCAGCACGTAAAGCGACTCAGGCGTCGTCACGAGAATATGCGGCGCGCGCTTTCTGAGCGCCGCGCGCTCGGGCTGCGGCGTGTCGCCGGTGCGCACGGCGGTGCGGATGTCGACCGGCGGCAAGCCGAGGCGCGCGAGTTCCGTAGCGATACCTTCGAGCGGCCTCTCGAGATTGAGCCGGATGTCGTTGGAAAGCGCCTTGAGCGGCGAAACGTAGACGACGAGCGTCGCGTCGGGCAACGCGCCGCCGTTCGCGAGACCTTCGCGCACGAGCTCGTCGAGCGCGGCGAGAAAGGCGGTGAGCGTCTTGCCCGAGCCCGTTGGGGCGGCCACCAGCGTCGCGCGCCGGCTCGCGATGAGCGGCCAGGCGGCGCGTTGCGCGGCGGTGGGCGCGTCGAAGCTGCGCCGGAACCAGTCGGCCACGGCCGGATGAAAGCGCGCGAGCACGTCGCTTTCTGCGCCGTCGTGACTGGCGGCGGCTCCAGGCGCGTGCGAATCGGATACGGGCGAAGACGTTGTCATGCGGATGTCAGGCGGCGGAGAAGTCAGCATTGCACGTCCGTCAGTCTCGCAGCTTTCGTGCGCGCCTGCCTGGCGGGAGAGAAGCGGGAGAGGCGGGAGAGGCGGGAGAGAGGTGGTCGGGTCCGGGCCGGCGTTCGGCAAGCGTCACGCGAACGCAGTATCCTCGCCGCGTTGGCTTTTCCCTCGAACCACGACGGAGTCACACCATGCGTTACAACCCCCTGGGCCGCACGGGCCTGTTCGTTTCGGAACTCTGCCTCGGCACGATGACCTTCGGCGGCGGCGCCGGCATCTGGAACCAGATCGGCGATCTCCAGCAATCCGACGCCGAACGTCTCGTTGGCCGCGCGCTGGATGCGGGCATCAATTTCATCGATACCGCCGACGTCTACTCGCAGGGCGTGTCCGAGCAGACCACCGGTCAGGCGCTCAAGAACCTCAAGGTCCCGCGCGAGCAGGTCGTGATCGCGACGAAAGTATTCGGCGAAATGGGCTCGTCGCCGAACGAGCGCGGCGCCACGCGCTATCACATCATGGATGGCGTGAAGGCGAGCCTGAAGCGCCTGCAGCTCGATCACATCGACCTCTACCAGATTCACGCGTTCGATCCCGTGACGCCCATCGAGGAGACGGTGCGCGCGCTCGATACGCTCGTGCAGCAGGGGTACGTGCGCTACGCCGGCGTGTCGAACTGGGCGGCCTGGCAGATCGTGAAGGCGCTCGGCATTGCGCAGCGCGAAGGGCTCGCGCGCTTCGAGTCGCTGCAGGCCTACTACACGATCGCGGGACGGGATCTCGAGCGCGAACTCGTGCCGATGCTGGAAAGCGAGGGCCTCGGGCTGATGGTCTGGAGTCCGCTCGCGGGCGGACTCTTGAGCGGCAAGTACGGTCGCGACCAGCAAGGCGAGGCGGGCAGCCGGCGCACGACCTTCGATTTTCCGCCCGTGAACCGCGAGCGCGCATGGGACTGCGTGGACGCGATGCGGCCGATCGCGCAAGCCAAAGGCGTGTCGGTCGCGCAAATCGCGCTCGCGTGGCTGCTGCATCAGAAGGTGGTGACATCGGTGATCATCGGCGCGAAACGTGTCGATCAACTCGACGACAACATCGCCGCGACGAAAGTGAAGCTCAGTGTCGAAGAGCTAGGTGTGCTGGGTGAGGCGAGCGGATTGCCCGCCGAGTATCCGGGCTGGATGCTCGCGCGCCAGGGCGAGCAACGGCGCGCGCAGCTCAGCCAATCGCGCGAGCAGGAGTGAGGCAGGCATGAGGAGCGCCGGCGGTGGCGGCCGCCGGCGCGATCCGGTCTGGAATTGGCTCGTTGTTGCGGTCTGGCGGGGTGTGTTAGACCTCTTAGCTCGCCACCGAGACCTTCAGATGGTTCTTCACTGAGGTCACACCCGAGACGCCTTCCACGACCTGTTTGGCGTTGTCGCGGTCTTCGGCGCTCGGCACCGTGCCGGTGAGCGAGACCACGCCTTTACGCGTCTTCACGTGGATGTGCTCGGACTTCACGTTCTTCGCGCCGAGCAGTTCGGCCTTGACCTTGGTCGTGATGGTTGCGTCGTCAACGTGCTGGCCCACGGATTCCGAACTGCCCGAAGGCGCGGCGCTGTTCGTCGTGGTCTGCGCACCGGCCAGCAGTGCGAACGTCATGCAGGCGGCGCCAGCCGCGGTCTTGAGGATCAGGATGCGCTTCATGGCTACTCCCTTTCTGGTTGTGGTCATGGCCTGCCTTCGCAAGGTGCGTGCCTCGCCGCGTTCGTGCTCGCGCTGCATGTTATTGGAAAGCCCCCCGGAAGCGACCGGAGCCGGCTTCGATGCGGGATCACGGTTCGTCCATGCGGCCACGATTTTCCCAACCGGCATGCGCCGCAATTTTTCCGCACCTTTGTAAAAATCTCCACTGTGGGGTCGGAAAAGAGGCTCGCTTAGCCGCTGTTGCAAGCGTCGATCCCGTTTCAAAACAGGGTGTTGTAAAAACTGGCATGGCTGTTGCATGAGAGGGCTGTCACTCAATTCAACAAAACGGGATTGCCATGCCTTCCATCGCGTTACACGCGCGCCAGCATCTGGCGCTCACGCCGCGTCTTCAGCAGGCGGTGAGGCTGCTGCAACTGTCGTCGCTCGAGTTCCAGCAGGAGCTGCGCGAAGCGCTCGACACCAATCCGTTCCTCGAATACGTTCCGCCCGCCTCGGACACCGGCGAGGCCGCCGAAGCGGCCAATGGCGCGGCGGGCATCGGCTCCGCGGCGGCGCCCGCGGCCGAAGCCCCCGCCATGGCGACAGAAGGCGCGGGTGAATCGAGCTTCGAAGGCGGCCTCGACGCCGGCATGGGTCAGGACGCTTCCCCATACGGCGAGACGTCATACGCCGAGAGCAGCTACAGCGACGAAGGCTCGGGCTACACCGCCGAGATGCCGACACCGGGCGCCTTGCGCACGTCGAGCTATCGCGGCGGCGAGGACAGCGATTCCGAAGCCTCCGACTGGGTGCGTGTGCCGGTTACGCTGCGCGAGCAGCTGCATGAGGCCTTGCGCCTCGCGCCGCTCGAGGACCTCGACCGTATCGCGGTGCAGGTCGTGATCGAGGCGCTCGACGACGACGGCTATCTACGCCAGGATCTCGCCGATCTTGCCGATGAAGAGGGCGGCGTTGACACGCTCGACGAAGACCGCTTGCGGGTGGCGCTGCGCGTGGTGCAGACGCTCGATCGTCCCGGCATCGGCGCGCGTTCGCTCTCCGAATGCCTTGCGCTGCAGCTCGATGCGATGCCTTCCGACACGCCGCATCGCGAACTGGCGCTGCAGATCGTCACGCAGCATCTCGAGCGCCTCGCGCGCCGCGAACACGGCGAGCTGCAGCGCCAGCTCGGCTGCGACGCCGCTTCGCTGCAGGCCGCGAGCGCACTCGTGCGCCGCCTCGATCCGAAGCCGGGCAACCACTATGGTCGCGCAGACGGCGGCTATGTCGTTCCCGACGTGATCGTGCGCCAGGTGCGTGGCAAGTGGGTGGTGAGCGTGAACCCGGCCATCGAGCCGCGCGCGCGCATCCACAAGCTCTATGCGGAGATGTTCGCGCGCTCGGACCAGACGAGCCGCTCGCCACTCGCGCAACAGCTGCAGGAAGCGCGCTGGCTGATCCGCAACGCGCATAAGCGCTGCGAGACGATCCTGCGTGTGGGCGAGTGCATCGTCGCGCGCCAAAAGGCGTTTTTCCAGTATGGCGAGATTGCGCTGCGGCCCATGCTGCTGCGCGACGTCGCCGACGAACTGGGCCTGCACGAATCGACCGTCTCACGCGCCACGGGCAACAAGTACATGGCCACGCCGCGCGGCATCTTCGAGTTCAAGCGCTTTTTCCCGCGGGAACTCGAAACACGCACGGGCGGCACCTGCTCGGCGGCCGCGGTGCGCGCGCTCATCAAGGAAATGATCGACGCCGAAGATCCGCGCGACCCGCTTTCCGACGTAATCCTCACGCAGGAACTCGAAAAGCAGGGTGTGCAGGTGGCGCGCCGCACGGTCACGAAGTATCGGCAGATGATGAAGCTGCCGGCGGCGGAAATGCGCCGGCAGATTTGAGGCGCGCGGTTTCATCTGCGTGCGAAAAGACGGGGGGAGGTCAGCGGCGCGTGACCGGCGTGACGATATGCATGACGACGCGTATCGTCACGCGCGCCGCTTCAACGCATCTCGGGCGGGCATGCCCGGTCATCGGTAGAATACGAGCCATTGCTCATATTCGACGTCCTTTCCCTTCCCGCCATGACTCAAACGCCACGCGGCAAAAGCCGCGCCGCGGCACTAGAGGCGCGCAAGCGGCCCGTGCAGCGCCGTTCCGCCGCCACTGTCGACGCGATACTCGAAGCCGCCGCGCGCATTCTCGAAAGCGCCGGCCTGGCCGGCTACACCACGAACGCCATCGCGGCGCGCGCGGGTGTGAGTGTCGGCTCGCTCTATCAATATTTTCCGAACCGCGACGCGCTGACCGCCGCCTTGATCGACCGTGAGAGCGCGCCGCTCCTTGCCGAGGTCGAGGCCGCCGCTGCGGCGTCGAGCTGCGAGGCGGCGATGCTCAGGCTGATTCGTGCGGCGGTCGCGCATCAGATGCGACGCCCGGAACTGGCGCGTCTGCTCGATTTCGAGGAGCGGCGACTGCCGCTTGGCGAGCGCGACGCACGCGTGAGCGAGCGCATTCACGCGGTGCTCGTCGGCGCGTTCGAACTCGCCGATGCGCCACGAATCGACGACCGGCAGACCACCGCGCACGACGTGATCGCCATCGTGCGCGGCATGGTCGACGCAGCGGGCGAGCGCGGCGAAACCAACGCTCAGGCGCTGGAGGCGCGCGTCACGCGTGCAGCGATCGGTTATTTGTGGCGCACCGAGCGCGGCGAGTAGCGTAAGCGGCCCCGTTTGCCTGCGTTGGCGCTCAGGGTGCGGCGCGTTCGCTCGAAGTGCGTGGTGCGATGCCGAGCCATCGCGCGACACGCCCTAACGTGAGGCCGTTGCACAGCAGATTCAGCAGCACGAAGGCCGCTGCCATGGCGGCAGCGAATGCGCGGGTACCGGGCGAAAGCGCATCGTTGCGCGCGACGCAAACGGCGAGCGTAAGCGTGACGGGGCCGCGCACGCCGCCCCATGCGATCAGCCATTGGTGCGCGCGCGGCAGCGGCTCACAGATGCCAAGGCGGCTCAGCAGCGGTACGAAGATCGTAAGGATGCCGAATCGGCTCAGAATGGCGGCCACCAGCGCGAGCGCGAGCGGAAGGGTGTCGCGCATATTCAGCTTGTCCAGCAAACCGGGCACGCGCGCCGACGCGAGCAGAAAAACAGCGGCAGAGGCGATGCCAGCCTGGTACGCCCATAGCTGGCGAAACAGGGTTTGGCTCGCGGCGGGGCGGCGTGTTTGCATGAGCCGGTTGGCCGCGAGACCCGCGCACACGACAGCGGCCACGCCGGAAACGTGAAGCCAGCGTTCCGCGGCGGGATAGAGCAGCGTGGGCAGCGCGAGCGAGAGCGCGTACTCGGAAAAGGGCAGACTGCGCAACGCGCTCGAGACGGTGACGAAAAGCGCGCCCGCAAGCGCGCCGAACGCGCAGCCGCCGACAAGGGAAACGACGAAGGATGCGAGCGGATGGCCGTGCGTGTGCGCGGCGGACGGCGCGAGCGCCAGCGCGCTGGTGAGGAGTGTGGAGATGGCGATGGCGGCGGCGTCGTTGAGCAGGCTTTCGCCCTCGATCAGCCGGATCAGGCGTTCGGGCGCGCCGCTGTTGCGAAAGAGCCCGATGACGGTGGAAGGATCCGTCGTGCTGACGATTGCGCCGAGCAGCAGGCACACGATCAGGCTCTCGCCGCTGCTGATCCACGTGGCGACACCAACGCCTGCCGCGGCGGCCGCCACTGCGCCAATCGCGAGCAAGAGGATAGGCGCGAGATCGGCGAGAAGACCGCGCGTATCGACCTGCAACGCCGCTTCGAAGAGGATGGGCGGCAGGAATATCCAGAGATAGGCCTCGGGAGGAAGCGACGGCGTGAGGAAAGGTATGACGCTCGAAGCCGTGAAGCCAGGGGCGAAGTGAAGCAGGGCGAGGTATCCGGTGCCGAGCAGCACGCCGGCGCTGGTCAGGCCGAACGAATCGGAGAGGCGAAAGCGCTGTGCGGCGGCATGGCAGAGCGCGATGATGAGCAGCAGGACGCCGGTGCGGATGGTGAATTCGATTGCGGTTTGCAAAGGCGGGAAACTCCGAGGTGCGGCGGGGCGGCGGGAGGGCCCGCACCGCATCGATGCAGTATCTCGCTGCGATGCAGCATTGCAGGTTGACGTATATCAATTTGTCGCTGACAGAGTCATTACGACACCATTACGGGTTTTTACGAGCCGGATCAGAGGCAATGCCGATCCCCGCCGGCCCCCAAAAGGCGCTCGCAAACGGTGACGGCGATTTTTTGGGGCGCAATAGTCGAAGCCGTGCTCGATGCGCCGTGCGCGGCTAGTTCGCGGCGAGGCGCTCGATCAGCCCCATGGCCGCCGCCGGGTTGCGTTCCTTGAAGCCGCTGATGACGTAGAGATACACGTCCCGGCCGGCCTTCGCGGCGAGCGGCTTTGCGTAGGTGGCAAGATCGCCCGGGGATTCGCCGCGCGACCAGGCGAGCGCGCGGCTGGCCCACAGGTCGAGGTCAGCCGGGGCGTAGCCCTGCGGGTGATCCTGTGCGGTCCCCATGATGCGGGCATAAACGAACGGCGCACTCGTGTCGCCGATCAGCGGGTAACTGGAGTCACCGGAGACGACGATCGCCGCCT
The DNA here is from genome assembly GCF_905220165.1 of Paraburkholderia sp. J10-1. NCBI lineage: Bacteria > Pseudomonadati > Pseudomonadota > Betaproteobacteria > Burkholderiales > Burkholderiaceae > Paraburkholderia > Paraburkholderia sp. J10-1. The sequence continues at coordinate 1,209,313 of NZ_CAJMYW010000002.1, forward strand.
TGTGCTTGCGCGCGAGCGCGACGAATTCCGGCGTGCAAAAGCTCTCGTCGCGCACTTCGAGCGCATGGCGCAGAGGACGGCCCTCGGCCTCGCCTGGCAGCAGTTCCAGGAATCGTGCGTAGTCCTCTGGATCGAAGCGTTTGCCTGGCGTGAGTTGCCAGTTGATCGGCCCGAGCTTGTCGCGCAGGTTCAATACGCCGCCGCTCAGGAAGCGCTCGATCGTGGCCCCGGCCTCGGCCAGCACACGGCGATTCATCGCAAAGCGCGGGGCCTTCAGCGAGAACACGAAGTCTTCGGGCGTTTCGTCGTGCCAGCGCGTGAAGCTTTCCGGGCGCTGCGCGCCGTAGTAGGTACTGTTGATTTCCAGCGTAGAGAGATGGCGGCTCGCATATTCCAGCTCGCGGCGTTGCGCCAGGCCGCTGGGGTAGAACGCGCCCCGCCAGGGCGCATAGATCCAGCCGCCCACACCAACGCGTATCCGGCCGTGCCGGGCTTTTGAACTGGATGAGGGCGCCATCGGAAATCCGCCGTCGAAGCCTCGAAACGAGCAGTGTAGCGCGGCACTGGCCACGGCCGCCGGTTAGCGTGCCGGATCGCGACTTGCGAATTCATCTCGATTTTTAAGCATAGTCCGATATTTTCTTGCGGGCTGTGAGGCTACTTTAGTCGTGTTGTGTCAGATAACCTCACAGGGACCATCAGATGTCTTCCCGCATATCTCCGGAACTCACCGATGCGCAATGGCGCAGCATCGAGCCTATGTTTCACGAAATCCGCGTTGACGGTCGTCGCCGCGGGCGCCCAGCACATAATCCTCGTCTCGTTTTTTCCGGCATCCTCTGGGTCCTGGCCACCGGCTCGGTCTGGTCGAAGTTGCCCGAGCAGTATCCCGATTTCCGCACCTGCCATCGCCGCTTCAAGCTGTGGTTCGACGCCGGACTCGTGCATCACGCCATGGAGCGCCTGCACGGCCAGGAAGGCCTTGCCCTGTGCACGGCAATGGCCGCGCGCATGCAGCCGTGGCGCGCACCGGTTGGCCGCAAGCCGCGCTATCCGGTGGCGTCCACGCTGCGCTGGCCGCTCGTGCGGCCTTTCGTCGAGCGATAAGCAAGCAGGGCGCAGGGCTGTGGCGGCGGATAATGAGTCCGCCGCAGAATCAAATCTCCCCATCCTCCGCATGCAAACGCGCGAACAGCGGTGCCCACCACGGCTCGTGCGAGAAGGCCTCGATTTCCATGTCGGTGTTGAGATCAACGGTGCGCTGCCGCTCGCGCGCATCGAGTGGGTCCGCTTGCGCGAACTGTTTGGCAAGCACTTCGGCGCCCGCGTCGGACGCGTCGCGCGGCCCGCGCGCGCGGGCGTTGACGCGCTCGGCGAGCCGCACTTGCGGCGCGTGAAAGTTCAGGATCAGCATTGGCCGGTTCAACTCACGCGCGAGCGCCGCGAAGCGCGCGCGATGTGCAGCCTTGAGAAACGTCGCATCGACGATCGCGGTGTAGCCCGCGTTCAGCACGTCGCGCACATGAGCGACCAGGCGTTCGTAGTGCGCGTCGAGTGCAGCTTGTGTGTACGCGCTTGCCGGCAGCGCGCCGAGCGAGGGCGGCGCGAAGGGTTCGAGGCGCTTGCGTTCGAGATCGCTCGACACACGGATCGCCCCGCTCAGTTCGGCGAGCGCACGGCTCGCCACTGACTTACCCGACCCCGAAAAGCCGTGGCACAGCATCAGCCAGGGCGCGGCTTCGTGCATGATGCGCGCTTCGCTTGCCGCGAGCGTGAGGTAGCGCGCGACGTCGCCGCCGAGCGCTGGCGCATGGTGTGGCGCAGGCGATCCTGCCTTGAGCTTCGCCACGAGTGCGCGCACCAGCGCGCGATAGACGACATAAAGCCGCAGCGCAGCGAGCCCCGCGAAATCGCCCGTGGCTTCCAGGTAGCGATTGAGCATGCGGTGCGCGTACACCGCCTGGCCGTGCGCGCGCAGATCCATCAGCATGAACGCGAGGTCGCAGGTCACGTCGATCCAGCGCAGCGCGTCGCTGAATTCGATGCAATCGAACATCAACGCGTGCCGCCCGTGCCGCACGATATTGTCGAGATGCAGATCGCCGTGGCAGGCGCGCACGAATCCGTTCGCGCGCCGTGCATCGACGTGCCGCGCCAGACGCGTGATTTCGCTTTCGCAGATCGCGCGCAAGCCAGCGTGCTCTACAGCGTGCGCCGTGCGCGGATCCGCTTCGAGGGGCGCGAGCGCCGCGAGCACCTGTTCGCGCAGCAGCGCCGCCGAGCCGAAGCGCGCCGCGCTCGCCAGCGGCCCGTGGCCGGCCCGGCGTGCATGGCGATGGACCGTGGCGAGCCTGGTTGCGGCTGCATCGATATCGGTGGTGCTCAGGTCGCCGTTCGAGAGCAGGTTCGAAAACAGCAGGCGCTGGTCGAAGCGGCGCATACGAACCGCGTACTCGACCACTTTTACGTTGCCGCGCATGCCGCGCTTGAGCTTGCAACGCCGACCGTCAAAAAATAGCGCAACGGTTTCGCGATAAATCGGTCCCGCGAACGGCGCATTCAGACGAATCTCAGCTTCGCAGCAGCGGAATCGGGCATCGAGCCGCACAAAATTGACGAACCCGAAATCGACGGGCTTCATGATCTTGTACGCGTACCGCCCAGCGAGATACACCACGGAAATATGCGTTTCGATGCGTACGATCCGCCCAGCCGGGTGCGCGTAGGTCGAGGCGCGCGAGAGCGCGGCGTTCACGAGGCGGCTGTGGCGCCGTGCCGCGCGCAGACGGTTGGCGGCGTGGCGTGAGATCGGCGTGTCGGACATCGGCGTGGCGATTGTGGGAATGAAGGTCTACGGGGCGCAAATCGTCGCAACCAGCATACACGCGAGCAAACGCGGGACGCCCGCTGCACGGCATCTTACTGCCTTGATCGAAACGGCCTGCATGGGCATCGGCATATTGCACCTTTTGTGCAATCCGGCGAGGCTGCGCGATACTGTCGAGTTCAACCTAACGGGATTTCGGAGACATGGCGCATTTCGACGTATTCAACGGCGACGCAGACGGTATCTGCGCGCTGCATCAACTTCGGCTCGCAAGGCCGCGCGAAGCGACGCTCATCACCGGCGCGAAGCGAGACATCGCACTGGTCGAGCGCGTGCCCGCGCAGCCCGGCGACTCGCTCACCGTGCTCGACATTTCGTTCGACGTGAACCGCAAGGCGCTCACCGCGCTGCTCGCGAAGGACGTCGCGGTCGAATATTTCGACCATCACCACGCAGGCGACCTGCCTATGTCCAGGAATCTGGTCGCGCATATTGACACCACGGCGCAGGTCTGCACGAGCGTGCTCGTCGACCGGCACCTCGCGGGCCGCTACCGTCTCTGGGCGATCGCGGCGGCCTGGGGCGACAACCTGCCCGGCACGGCGCAAGCGCTTGCGCAACAGGCCGGGCTGGACGCCGCGCAGACCGAACAGCTGCGCGAGCTTGGCGAGTCGATCAACTACAACGCTTATGGCGACTGCGTCGATGATCTCGTGATCGCGCCGCTCGATCTGTATGCGGCGATGAAACCTTATGACAACCCGTTCGATTTCATCGCCTCGGAGCCGATCGTCGGTCAACTCGCCCGTTGCCGCCAGGACGATCTCGAACTGGCCCAGGCCATCGCGCCGCTCATCGCGTTGCAGTACGGCAGCGTTTGCGTGCTGCCCGACGAGCCGTGGGCGCGCCGGGTGCGCGGCGTGTTCGCCAACGTGCTTGCGAACGAAGAACCCTCGCGTGCGCACGCGGTGCTGAGCGTGAACGCCGACGGCAACTATGCGGTGAGCGTGCGCGCGCCGCTCACCGAACCGCGCGGCGCGGACGAACTCTGCCGCGCGTTCCCCGGCGGAAACGGCCGGGTGGGCGCGGCAGGCATCGACTGCCTCGAATCGAACCGGCTCGACGCGTTCGTTACCGCGTTCGCGCGCGTGTTCGGACGCACGAAGCCGGCTTCAGTCTGAGCAACCCAACGCGTCAATGCACTGCCACTAAGCTTTTTCACCGCCACCCTGTGTGTTGCGCGCGGCGGGCCAACGCCAGTCGCGAATTTCAGGCATGTCGTCGCCGTACTCGTCCACGTAGCGGCGGTGTGCGGCCAGCTTGTCGTGCAGCGTCTGGCGCAGGTGCGCCGCGCGCTGCGCGAGCCCGTCCACATGGTCGATCACGGCTTCGCACAGGTGGTAGCGGTCAAGCCGGTTGAGCACGGTCATGTCGAACGGCGTGGTCGTCGTGCCTTCCTCGATAAAGCCGTGCACGTGAATGTTCGCGTGATTGGCGCGCCGGTACGTGAGCTTGTGGATCAGCGTCGGGTAACTATGGTGCGCGAAGATTACCGGCTTGTCGGTGGTGAAGAGCGCGTTGAAATCGGCGTCGGGCAGGCCGTGCGGATGGCGGTCGGCGGGTTCGAGCGTCATCAGGTCCACCACGTTCACCACGCGGACCTTCAGGTCGGGAAGGCAGGTGCGCAGCAGGTCTACGGCGGCCAGCGTTTCCATGGTGGGCACGTCGCCGGCGCAGGCCATGACCACGTCGGGCTCGCCGCCGTCGTCGTTGCTCGCCCATTGCCAGATGCCGATGCCGTCTGCGCAGTGGCGTATGGCGGCGTCCATGTCGAGCCATTGCGCCTGCGGCTGCTTGCCCGCCACGATGATGTTGATGCGGTTCCAGGTGCGCAGCACGTGGTCGGTCACGGCAAGCAGCGTGTTGGCGTCTGGCGGCAGATACACGCGCACCGTGTCCGACTTCTTGTTCACCGCGTAGTCGATGAAGCCCGGGTCCTGATGGCTGAAGCCGTTATGGTCCTGGCGCCACACGTGCGAGGTGAGCAGATAGTTGAGCGAGGGCAGCGGCCGCCGCCACGGAATTTCGCGGATCACCTTCAGCCACTTCGCGTGCTGGTTGAACATCGAATCGATGATGTGGATGAATGCCTCGTAACACGACATGAAGCCGTGTCGCCCGGTGAGCAGATAGCCTTCCAGCCAGCCCTGGCAGGTATGCTCGGAGAGCATTTCCATCACGCGGCCGTTGGTGGCCAGCTGGATGTCGTCGGGCGTGAACTCGGCCAGCCAGGTGCGCGACGTCACGTCGAATACGTCGCCCCAGCGGTTCGACGCGGTTTCGTCGGGCCCGAAGATGCGGAAGTTGCGCGTGGGGTCGTTCACGCGCATGACTTCGCGCAGGAACGCGCCCATGACGCGCGTGGCTTCGGCATCCACCTGGCCGGGTGCGGGCACGTCCACGGCGTGGTGCTCGAATGGCGGCACGCGCAGTTCGCGCACACGGCCGCCGCCGTTCGAACGCGGGTTCGCGCTCATGCGTTTTTCGCCTTGCGGCGCGAGCGCGGCGATTTCGGGCACGAGGCGGCCTTGCGCGTCGAACAGTTCTTCGGGCTTGTAGCTGCGCATCCAGCTTTCGAGTAGCGCGAGATGTCCCGGCTTCGAGATGTTTGCAAGCGGCACCTGATGCGAGCGCCACGAGCCTTCGGTCTTCTGGCCATCCACTGTCTTGGGACCGGTCCAGCCCTTGGGCGTGCGCATGACGATCATCGGCCAGCGCGGGCGTTCGTAGCCGGGCGGCAGGTTGCCGTGTTCGTCGGCGAGTTCGCGCGCGGCCTTCTGAATGCGTGCGATCTCGTCGAACGCCGTATCGAACGCGGTGGCCATCAGACGATGCGCAACGGCGGGCTCCTCGGCCTCCACGAAGATCGGCGCGTGGCCGTAGCCCTTCATGAGCGAGGCGAGTTCGTCGTCGCCGATGCGCGCGAGCACCGTCGGCCCCGCGATCTTGAAGCCGTTCAAATGGAGAATGGGCAGCACGGCGCCGTCGGTGGCCGGATTGACGAACTTGTTCGAGTGCCAGGACGTGGCGAGCGGGCCCGTTTCGGCTTCGCCGTCGCCCACCATGCAGGCGACGATCAGATCCGGGTTGTCGAACACCGCGCCGTAGGCGTGCGAGAGCGCGTAGCCCAGTTCGCCGCCTTCGTGGATCGAGCCCGGCGTTTGCGGCGCGACGTGGCTCGGAATGCCGCCCGGAAAACTGAACTGCTTGAAGAGCGCCGCCATGCCTTCTTCGTCGTGCGGCACGTTCGGCCAGGTCTCGCTGTAGGTGCCTTCCAGCCAGGTGTTCGCGACGACGGCCGGGCCGCCATGACCAGGCCCCGCGAGAAACAGCACGTCGAGATCGCGCGCGCTGATGATGCGGTTCAGATGCGTGTAGAGGAAATTCAGGCCCGGCGTCGTGCCCCAGTGGCCGAGCAGGCGCGGCTTCACGTGCGCGAGCTGCAGCGGCTCGCGCAGGAGCGGATTGGCGAGCAGATAGATCTGGCCGACCGAGAGATAGTTGGCGGCGCGCCACCAGGCGTCCATGCGGCGCAGCAGGTCGTCGGAAAGCGGCGGGTGGGCAGGGGTGTCGGTAGCGTTCATGCGGGGCTCCGGTTGCGCGGCGGCGGAAGACGGACCGAGGCGGACTGCGTGCGCGGCGCGACGGCGCGCGTGGCGATTGGCGGCTGACGCTGGCCGAAGGTGCGCGGTGGCGTATGCCGGGCGCATGGCCGGGCGGCGGTGCCTCGTGGTCCTGCGGGATTCGTCTTATGTTGCCACGATCGCGCGCTGCGCCACGCCTGAATGTCCCGCGGCTGTGCGTCGCATCGCGTCGTGAAGTTGCGATGCAGCGCGCGATGCACGACAGCCCGCGGCCCGATTGCATAACATGGTTTTATGGTGATCGATGCGGCGCGTCAGCCGCGTTCCGGCGAGGAGGATGGCGATGCGGGCGATGGTGTTCGACGGCGAGAATCCGTGGCTGCGTGAAGCCGATTTACCCGACCCGGCGCCGCGCGCCGGCGAACTGCTGATCGACGTGCGCGCGTGCGGCGTGTGCCGCACCGATCTGCATGTCGTCGACGGCGATCTCGAGCACCCGAAAAAGCCCGTCATTCCCGGTCATGAAATCGTCGGCACGGTCGCGGCGCTTGGCGCCGGCGTAACGGGTTTCGCGCTGGGCGACCGCGTGGGCGTGCCGTGGCTCGGCCACACCTGCGGCCACTGCCGCTTCTGCGCCGACGGGCGCGAGAATCTTTGCGACGCGCCCGGCTTCACGGGCTACACGATCGACGGCGGCTACGCCACGCGCACCGTCGCCGACGCTCGCTACTGCTTCCATCTGCCGCGCCAGTACAGCGACGTCGAAGCCGCGCCGCTGCTCTGCGCGGGACTCATCGGCTATCGCTCGCTCGCGATGGCGGGCGAGGCGCGGCGCATCGGCATTTACGGCTTCGGCGCGGCGGCGCATATCGTCGCGCAGGTCGCGCGTCACCAGGGGCGCACGGTCTACGCGTTCACGCGTCCCGGCGATACTGCGGCGCAGCAGTTCGCGCGGCGCCTGGGCGCAGCGTGGGCCGGCGGCAGCGACGAGCGCGCGCCCGCGGAACTCGACGCGGCGCTGCTGTTCGCACCGGTCGGCGCGCTCGTGCCCGCCGCGCTGCGAGCGCTGACGAAGGGCGGCACGGTCGTGTGCGGCGGCATCCACATGAGCGACATTCCCTCGTTTCCTTACGCATGGCTGTGGGAGGAGCGGCGCATTGTTTCGGTGGCCAATCTCACGCGCGAGGACGGGACGACCTTCATGGCCATCGCCGCGCGTCACAAACTCGAAATCGAGACCACGCCGTACCCGCTCGCGCGTGCGAACGAGGCGCTGGCCGACTTGCGCGAGGGGCGGCTCACGGGCGCGGCCGTGTTGACGATGCGGTGAGTGTGCCTGCGCTCAGGAGGACGGAGATTCTGACGGAATGGAGACAACGGGTCGCACCGCCTGCGGCGCGCATCCGTACCCAAATGCGCTACAACATATTTAGATAGCGCGTGCCGGGAACCCGGCGCGCAATTTGGGCAAGACCCGGGAGGTCAACGATGTACAAGCAGATTCTGGTAGCGGTCGATGGCAGCCGCAGCGGCCGGCGCGCGCTCGACGAGGCCGTGAAGATTGCAAAGGCGACCGGCGGCGCCGTTCAGGCGCTGTGTGTCGTGCGGCATCCTGCGCGGCTCGTGGACGTGAGTTCGGGCTTCGCCGAGGAGCAGGCGCGCCACTCGGCGGAGAACGACGCCGCAACGGCGGCGCTCGAAGAAGCGAAACGGGTGTTCGCGCAGGCCCAGGTGCCGGGCAGCACGCGCGCAGCGGACGCGAGTGGCGAGGAGATTGCCGCCGTCATCGCGCGCATTGCCGCCGAGGAAGACGCGGACCTCGTGGTGATGGGCACACGTGGCTTGTCGGGCATGAAGCGCTTGTTGCTTGGCAGCGTGGCCGAATCGTTCCTGCGTATGGCAGACCGGCCGGTCATGCTGGTACGCGACGAAGAGGCGCCGGTGGCCTGAGCGGGGCACCCGGTTCCGCCGGCCGGTGCGCCGCGAAGGCGAGATCGGCCGGGCAGCCTTTGCGCGGGTTGTTCGGTCACCCCAACGATTCGCTGATCCGTCTCGAAATATCCGCAACAACAAACCCGGTTTTGAATCACCGCGCATCAGATGTCTCGATTTGTGACATTTATCAAGCGGCAAAACGCCCATTCGTTACGCGGGAGCCCGCGTTCCTGCCTATGATGTTGGCTTGAGCCAACTGTATTGCGAAAGCACGGCACTCCGAAGCATCTCGACGCTCATCGTCGCGCGTGAAGCGCTTACATTTCGCTCGCCGCAGAGCACGTTCAATCGCGCTCGACGCTGTCACCCTGGCAGCAAACGCCCCAGCCGCACCGGCACGCGCCGGGCGAAAGCTACATACGGAGGAGATTGATCATGGCTACCGCTTCTCATCCCCCATTCGACGCCTCGCTCGGCAACGCCCTGGGCGCCTCATTCGAAACGTATCGCACCAATACATCGGCCGCGCTGCGCCTGCTCCTCGGGCAGCAGCAATGGCGCGAGCAGCTGGTGAAGCTGGAGCAGCGCCGCATCGCGCGCGACCGCGAGGCGGTCGAAGGCTTGCTCGAATCGCTGCGCACCGCGCGCGACTGGACCGATTTTGCGGTCGCCACGCAATCGGTCTGGCGCGACTATCTCGGCGCGAGCACCACGCTCTGGCAAGAGGGCATGGCGGCGGCGATGCAGAGCACGAGCACATGGTCCGAAAGCGCGCGCGAATTCACGCAGCAGTGGCAGGAGGCTTGCGCGGGTGCGCAAGCGGGCGCGTCCAAGGTGCCCGGCGCGTTGCCGATGCGCGAGTGGATGAATGCTTTCGAGCGTGCGATGAGCAGCGCTGCCAATGGCGCCGCGCATCCGGGCAAGGCCGCGGGTGCTGGCCACGCACAGCGCGCGAGCGCGGGCGGAGGCCAGCATGGCCACTAAGCGCGTTGCCTTCGTCACCGGTGGCATGGGCGGACTCGGCGAAGCGATCAGCCGGCGCTTGCACGACGCGGGCATGACCGTCGCGGTCTCATGCTCGGCGGCGAGCACGCGAGCCGATGCGTGGCTTGCCGCTGAACGCGCGGCGGGCCGCGATTTCGGCTGCCATGAAATGAACGTTGCCGATTGCGATGCCTGCGAGCGCGCGGCGCAGCAAGCGCTCGACGATCTCGGCCAGGTGGACGTGCTCATCAACAATGCGGGCATCACGTGCGACCGCAGCTTCGTCAAGATGTCGAAAGCCGACTGGGATTCGGTGCTGCGCACCGATCTCGACGCGCTCTTCAATGTGACGAAGCCGTTCTTGCCCGGCATGATCGAGCGCGGCTTCGGGCGCATCATCAATATCGGCTCGGTCAACGGCTCGCGCGGCGCTTTCGGGCAGACCAACTATTCGGCGGCGAAAGCGGGTATGCATGGTTTCACGAAGGCGCTCGCACTCGAAGTGGCGAAGAGAGGCGTGACGGTGAACACCGTGTCGCCGGGCTACCTCGCCACGCAAATGGTGGAAGCCGTGCCGAAGGACGTGCTGGACGCGCGCATCCTGCCGCAAATTCCGGTAGGCCGCCTCGGCCAGCCGAATGAGGTCGCCGCACTGGTGGCGTTCCTCTGCTCGGACGACGCGGCGTTCATCACCGGCGCCGATATTGCGATCAACGGCGGCATGCACATGCAATGACGCGCCGCGCGGCGATGCAAAATTTTCTCGCCCGGCGAAAAAAGGGTCTTGCAAACGCGCGAGGCGCCTTCATGTTGGAACGGTAAGCGGCAGCGACCGCGCCGCGCAGGCGGTGCGATGCGTTGCGGCGGTTCCCCGTGGTCGACCGCAGAGGCATCATGCGCCTGCGGTAACTGACAGGGAATTCAGGAGTCCGATGAAATGTGGGTCATTGCATCGACAAGGAAAACGTTCATCCCATGGAGGCATCAATGAGCAATATCTCGCGTTACGATCCGTTTTCGATGGAAAGTGTGCCCGATCTGTTTCACGGGCTGTTCCGGCCGTTGCGTGCCACGAGTGGCGTGGAAGGGCAGGCGGCCAGCATCCGGATCGACGTGACGGAAGACGAAGCTGGCTTCACGGTAAAGGCCGAAATGCCGGGCGTCGAGCGCAAGGACATCGACGTGAAAATCGATGGCAATCTCGTGTCGATTGCAGCAAAGGTCGAGCGGGGCAGCGAGCTGAAGGAAGGCGAGCGCGTTGTGCGTCGCGAGCGGTATTCGGGCAGCGTGAGCCGCGCATTTACGCTCGCAGCGGAAATCGACGACGAAAAGGCGAGCGCGCAATACAAAGATGGCGTGCTGACGTTGGCGCTGCCGAAGCGGGCCGCGGCCGCGAGCAAGCGCCTGGAAATCAACTAAGGTTGAGGACGCTTTGAGCGGGCGGCGCGCAGACTGCATATCGTGCAGCTGCGCGCCGTTTTTATGGGGCAGGACGTTGCCGATTCATCGACACGTAACACAGCGAAACACGACTGTAGCGAAACTGTACGATTGACTCGCTATGCTGGGGAGACTTAAGCCCACGGCCCTTCGGTCGGATGCTTTTCGGGCTTGTGGCGGGAACTGGCGCGCAAACGCCGACTCCGGCCAACCACTGGAGAGACCCGATGCTCAGTCACCACGAACTAGCGACCTTGCTGCTGATCCGTGATGCGGACGCGCCGATTCAGACGCTCGATTCCGATTTCCTCGCGCTGCAGCGCTACCGTCTCGTCGAGATGGACGAAGCGGGCGGCGACCCCACGCTGCGCCTCACGACCCGCGGTCGTGAACTGTTGCGGCGTCTCACGCATGAAGAGGGCGACGAGCGCAGTATTTGAGCGGCCTCCGCGACCTGGTGTTGTGCAGCAAGACGTGTCAAGAGCGTTTCATCGAGCGCTACGCCCGTTACATTCGTGTAATACGCCACTGACCACTCTGCGATACAGTGCTGGCTTTTGGTTCCAACCCACGCTGTTTTCACACGCAAGAGCCGAGTCATGAACGCCGTTTTCAAGCCTGCTGTCCGCCTGTTCGCCCTGATTTCCTGCGCCGCGCTGTTCGCGCCGCTCGCGGCTGTCGCCGCACCGTATCACCACGAGGTGTGCCACGTCGAACACGTTCACCATCACGCTGAGCGCGTCTGCCATCACGTGCGCTAATAGTGGGCCTACTGCGAAACTGACTGCAGGGCAGAACGCCGCACTTACGTGCGGCGTTTCTTTTTTCCTCATGTAATTAGGATTGCGAAATAAAAACCGGAAATTTGTACTGCGGCATTTCGTAATGAATTGAAAGACCAGGGTCACACAAGAAATATTACGCCGGGGTATGCTCCGCGTTTCGTTGCATACATTCTGCTTGCGGCGAGTCTCACACCCAAAGCGCAAGGCAACAACGCACGCAATGAAAAACATCACGTCGCTAGCCGCATCCGGTGTTGCCGCCAGCGCGCTCGCTATTGCTTGCGGGTCGGTTTGCGCGCAGGAATTCACGCTCTATGCAGGGCCGCTCAAAAGCGGCGACGATCATACCTATTCGTGGCAGATGGATTACACGGAAGGTTTTGGCCAGTATTTTGCCGGCAGCATTGCGTGGTTGAACGAAGGCCATATTCCGAATCATCACCGCGACGGCCAGACCATCCAGGCGTGGGCGCGCCTGCCGCTTGCGCAGCGCCGCTTTGTGTTCGCGGTAGGCGTCGGACCGTATCGCTATTTCGACACCGAAGCCGCGTCCCAGGGGCAAGGCTGGTCCGACACGCACGGTTGGGGCGTGCTCTATAGCGCGCGCGCCACGTGGTACGCCGCGAATCGCTGGACGGCGAACCTGCAGCTCAATCGCATCCAGGTGTCGCGCGGTCCATCGACCACCTCGCTCATGCTGGGCATCGGTTATCAGCTCGACGCGCCCGACACGCCAGGCCCGCGCGATTTCGCATTGCCGCGCACGCAGAAAGTGACGAACAACGAGATCACGCTGATGGCGGGCGAGACGATCCTCAACAGCCTCGAATCGCAGACATCGGCGGCGGAGGCGATCGAGTACCGGCGCGGCATCAACTCCTTTCTCGACGCTACCGTGGGCTATCTGCACGAGGGCAACGGCATTTCGGCGCGGCGAGATGGCGCGACGGCGCAGCTCTGGCTCACACGCGCGTTCTTCGACGAGCGTCTCACGCTGGGGTTCGGCGCGGGCCTCTATGCTGCGATTCATCACGGCGAGCACCCCGACGAACGCGATACCGGCGACGGCATTCTGTCGGGGCTCGTTTCCGTCTCGGCTTCATACCGCTTGACGCAGCATTGGGCCGCACGCGTTACGTGGAATCGCGTGGTCACGCGCTATAGCCGCGATACGGACGTGATCCTCGGTGGTATTGGCTATCGGTTCTAAACGGTGGTGAAGTAGCCAGCGCGAGCATGCCGTGCTTCGGCACGGACTTGCCCGCGCGCTCGTCTCGGGGTCAACCGCCCGGAGGGGGACGACCGCCACCACCGCCACCGCCACCGCCACCGCCGCCGCCGCCGCCAGGGCCGCCACCGCCGCCGCTGCCGCCCGGTCCACCACCGCCTCCGCTTGCGCCACCACCCGGCGGTCGATTATTTCCACCACCGGGTGGTCGCCCGCCGCCTTGTCCCGGCGGCCGTCCGCCGCCCTGGCCGGGTGGCCGGGCATTGCCTTGCCCCGGTGGCCGCGCGTTGTTATTGCCGGAGCCCGCGCCGGGTGGCCGGTTTCCCGGTCCTGCGTTGTTGTGGGGCGGACGATTCCCGCCGCCCTGGTTGGGCGGCCGGGCGCCGCCAGGCGGACGGCTACTCGGCGGACGCGGGCGCACGGGCGGCGGCGCTACGGGCCGCGGGCCCGGATGGCGCGCCCAGCGCGATTGATTCGAGTACCACGGACGGTCGCGGTAATGGGAGCCCCAGTACGCGCCGAGCGAGAACGTCACGATGGGAAGACCGATTCGCGGGCCATAGCTCATCACCGGCACGCGCTGCCCTTGCCATGGATAGCTGATGAAGGTGCCGTAGACCCAGCCGCGCAGGCCCGGAAAGCCAATATCGCACCAACTGAAGCCGGCGACGCAGCCCCACACCGTCACGGCCACGCCACCCGGAATCTGGGCGACGATAGGAAAGTCTGCTGCGGGTCCTGCGTAGATATTGACGGTCTGATTCGTGAATGCCTGCGACTGGGCGTGCGCGGGCGGTGAAGCCACGAATATGCCGGCTAGCGCGGCGAGCACGACACCAAGAAACTGCTTGCGCATTCCTGCCTCCCGCTGGGTGGAGCCACCCGGACGTTTATTGAGATAGCGACGTTAACGGTAGCAGATAAGACTTTTAGGGCGCCTTTGAGCATGTAACGGCTTATTTCGTGCGGACGCACAATCACGGGCCAGGCAGGACGTCGGGCGCGCGTAGAGCGATTTGCCGGCGAGGCGCACGCATTGTGCCGCGCTGTGCAAAAATCGCGGCCTCGGTTCGCATCCAAGAAAACAGGCGGCCGATTCCGTATCAGCAGACGAGGAGCAGACCAACGTGATTCAGCGTATTTCCCATTTCTTTACCGGCGTGGTGCATCGGATCTTGCCGGACCCGCTCATCTTCGCCATTCTCCTCACCGTCGTGACCTTCGTGCTGGCGTTCGCGCTCACGCCGCAGCCGCCCGAAGCGCTCGTCATGATGTGGGGTTCGGGCTTCTGGAACCTGCTCGCGTTCGCGATGCAGATGGTCCTGATTCTCGTGACCGGCCACGCGCTCGCCAGCTCCGGCCCGGTCAAGCGCATGCTGGTTGCGCTGGCAAGTTGCGCGCGTACGCCGGGCCAGGGCGTGATGCTGGTTGCGTTCGTGGGCGCGATTGCCTGCGCGATCAACTGGGGCTTCGGCCTCGTGCTCGGCGCGATGTTCTCGCGCGAAGTGGCGCGGCGGGTGCGCGGCGCGGACTACCGGCTGCTCGTTGCCGCTGCGTACATGGGCTTTCTCACGTGGCACGGCGGCCTTTCCGGCTCGGTGCCGCTCGTGGCGGCCACAAAGGGCAACCCGATGGAAAAGGCCGTGGGCCTGATCCCGGTCTCGCAAACCATCTTCACGGGCTATAACGCGTTCATCACGCTCGGACTGATCGTGCTGCTGCCGATTCTCGTGCGTCTCATGATGCCGAAGCCCGAAGACGTCGTCTCGGTCGACCCCGCGCTGCTCGAAGATCCGCCGAGCGTCGAGCGCAAGCTCGGCCCGGACGCGACCTTCGCCGAGCGCATCGAGGAAAGCCGCGCGCTCTCGCTGCTGGTGGCGGCACTGTGTTTCGTGTTCCTCGGTATCCGCTTTCACACGAAAGGCTTCGCGCTCGACATCGACACGGTCAATCTCGTGTTCCTCGCGGCGGGTCTCGTGCTGCATAAAACGCCGATGGCCTACGCGCGTGCCGTGGCCGGCGCGGCGAGGGGCGCCTCGGGCATCATGATCCAGTTTCCGTTCTACGCGGGCATTCAGGCGCTGATGGACCACTCGGGTCTCGCGGGCGTCATCACGAAGTGGTTCGTCGATATCGCGAACGTGCATACGTTCCCGCTGCTCGTGTTTCTCAGCTCGGCGGTGATCAACTTCGCGGTGCCTTCGGGCGGCGGCCACTGGGTCGTGCAGGGGCCGTTCGTGATGCCGGCGGCGCAGGCGCTCGGCGCGGACCTCGGCAAGTCCGCGATGGCAATTGCCTATGGCGAGGCGTGGACCAACATGGCGCAGCCGTTCTGGGCGCTGCCCGCGCTCGCGATCGCAGGCCTTGGCGTGCGCGACATCATGGGTTACTGCGTGACCACGCTGCTGTTCTCGGGTGTGGTGTTCGTCGCGGGGATGTATCTCTTTTGAGCGTGACAAGGGCGGCGCCTGGGTGCCGCCCGCTTATTTGATCGCGTGCTTCGCCAGATAGTCGCGCAGCACGATTGCATGATTGCGCTGCGTGTCGTGAGAGCCGTAGAGCAGGGTGATGTGCCCCTTCCCGGCCGCTTCGGCGAGCGGATGCCAGGCTTCAGGATTGGCGTTCAGTTCGGCCAGATAGCGCTTCTTGAATTCGTCCCACTGGTCCGGGTCCTTGTGGAACCATTGGCGCAGTTCGGTGCTAGGCGCCGCCTCCTTCGCCCATTCCACATTCGCGAGTTTTTCCTTGCTCATGCCGCGCGGCCACAGCCGGTCCACCAGAAAGCAGTGGTGCCCGCCCTCGGGCAGCGGCTCGTAGACGCGCTGGATATCAATTGCCGGTTTCGTCATTGTCGGTTCTCCGGTTGCGGATGGAGGGCGGCTGCGCCCAGGCGCCAGCAACGCCTGCACGCGTGCTTGCAGCGCCGGCAGGACATCGTGTTCGAACCACGGGTGGCGCTTGAACCAAGCCTGATTGCGTGGCGACGGGTGCGGGAGCGGCACGAAATTGGGTGCGTAGTCGCGCCAGGCCGCCACGGTTTCAGTGAGCGAGCCGCGACGCTCGCTGCCCAGAAAATAGCGCTGGGCATACTGGCCGACAAGCAGCGTGAGCCGCACGCCGCGCAGCTGTTTGACGAGGCGCGCGTGCCATAGCGGGGCACATTCCGGGCGCGGCGGGTTGTCCCCGCCGCTGCCGCGGCCGGGGTAGCAAAAGCCCATCGGCACGAGCGCGACCTGGGCGGCGTCGTAGAACGTTTCGCTGTCGATGCCGAGCCACGCGCGCAGGCGTTTGCCGCTCGCGTCGTCCCACGGCACGCCCGAGGCATGGACCTTCGCGCCGGGCGCCTGGCCAACGATCAGCAGGCTTGCCGTTTCGCTCGCCTGCAGCACGGGGCGCGGGCCGAGCGGCAGCGCGTCGGCGCAGGCATGGCAGGCGCGGATTTCGGCGAGCAGCGCGGGAAGCGGACCCGACAGCGAAAGCGGCCCATGAAGCGGATGGGCATTCGGCACGGCAAGGCTGGAAAGCGTGACAGAAGATCCAGTCTACCAAACGCCCCCGCTACGCGCCGGCGCGCCCAGCACGATTCGAGCCCGCGCAAGCGCGCCTGAAATGCGTGCCTGAAACCCGCTTCTGAAACCTCATTGCGCGCTGCGTCATTCTCGCGCGGCCATTTGAACTTTTCCTGTAATCTCGCCCGTGGTCGATCTGGAACGGAGCCGCAATGCCCGCCGAAGCCGAGACGTCAACCCGCACGACCCGCGCCGAGCCCTTGCTCGTCGATCTCGCACTGCAAGGCGGCGGCTCCCATGGCGCCTACACATGGGGCGTGCTCGACCGCCTGCTCGAGGAGCCGTGGTTGCAGATCGAAGGGATTTCGGGCACCTCGGCGGGCGCGATGAACGCCGCCGTGCTCGCGAGCGGCCATGCGCGCGGCGGCGCGGCCGGCGCGCGCGAGGCGCTCGAGCGCTTCTGGCGCCGCGTGTCCGACGCCGCGCGCTTCAGCCCGTTCCGGCGCGGCCCCGTCGACATCCTGCTCGGCCGCTGGACGCTCGATCATTCGCCCATGTTCGTCGCGCTCGACATGATGGCGCGCGTCGTCTCCCCGTACGATCTGAATCCGGGGAGCGTGAACCCTTTGCGCACGATCCTTGCCGACACCATCGACTTCGAGGCATTGCGCCAGTCGCGCATCAAGCTCTTCGTCACGGCCACGCGCGTGTCCAACGGTCAGGCGCGCGTGTTCCGCAATGCCGACGTCACGCCCGACGCGCTGCTCGCCTCGGCTTGCCTGCCTACGCTCTTCCAGGCCGTCGAGATCGACGGCGAAGCTTACTGGGACGGCGGTTACGCGGGCAATCCCACCATGACGCCGCTGATCCGCGAAACCGATTCGATCGACACGATCCTCGTGCAGGTGAACCCCGTGGAGCGCGCGGGCACGCCGCGCTCGGCGCGCGACATCATCAACCGCGTGAACGAGATCGCGTTCAATTCGCCGCTAATCAAGGAGCTGCGCATGATGGCGCTGCTGCACAAGGTTGCCGATGCGGGCAGCGAGGAGGGCCGCCGTTGGGCGCATATGCGCCTGCATCGCGTGCATAGCGCGAAGCTCGTCACGCTGGGCTCGTCGTCGAAACTGAACGCCGAATGGTCGTTCATCACGATGCTGCGCGACGAAGGCCGCCGCACCGCCGACGAATTCCTCGCGCAGCACGGCGCGCAGCTCGGCGAGGCGTCGACGTTCGATTTCGAGGCGCTGCTCGAAGGGGTGCTGCAATGAGCGCGGGCACGCTGGTTATCGGCCTCGCGGGCATGCTCGCGAGCCTCTCGCTGCTGATCTGGCTCGCATATCGAGGCTGGAGCGTGCTGCTGCTCGCGCCGCTGTGCGCCATGCTGGCCGCGCTCATTTCGGGCGAGCCGGTGCTCGCGCATTGGACGCAAACATTCATGGCGAGCACGGGCCGCTTTCTCGCCCAGTTCTTTCCGCTTTTCCTGCTCGGCTCGCTGTTCGGCAAGCTGATGGAGGACAGCGGCTCGGTGGACGCCGTGGCGCGCCTCATGATCGACAAACTCGGTACGCGTCACGCGCTCGTGGCCGTGGTGCTGGGCGGCGCGCTCGTCACCTATGGCGGCGTGAGCCTCTTCGTTGCGTTCTTTGTGCTCGCGCCGATGGCGCAGGCGCTCTTTCGCTCCGCCGATATCCCGCGCCGCCTGATGCCCGCCGCGATCATGCTTGGCACGGCAACCTTCACGATGTCGGCGCTGCCCGGTACGCCCGCGCTTCAAAACGCCATTCCCATGCCGTTTTTCGGTACGACGCCGTTCGCGGCGCCGGGGCTTGGCGTGATCGCGAGCGTCGTGATGGCGGGCTTCGGCCTCTGGTGGCTCGGGCGCGCGGCGGCCGCGGCGCGGCGCAACGGCGAAGGTTTCGTCGAGCCCGACAACGGCGGCGCCGATGACGAAGAACGCGGCAAGTCCTCGCTCGTGCGTGAGCGCGCGAGCCTCGCGCAAGCCTTCGACCCCGCCGAGATCGGCAATGGCGCAGCGGCACCGGGCCATGCCGGGCCGCCGTCGCCGTTCGCCGCGCTCGCGCCGCTCGTGGTCGTCGTGGCGATGAACTTCGTGATGAACGTCGTGGTGTTCCCGCGCATCGACGCGTCTTATCTCGCCGAACCGCGCTGGGGCTCGACCACGCTTTCGGCGGTGGCGGGGGTATGGGGCGTGTGCGTTGCGCTCACGCTCGGCATTATCGTGCTGGTGGCATTGAATCGCGGGCGGCTCGCCGCGCTGCGCGAAAGCGTCGACGCGGGCGCCAACGCCTCGGTGCTGCCGGTGCTGAGCGTGGGCAGTCTCGTGGGCTACGGCGCCGTGATCGCCGCCTTGCCGGCGTTCGAGGCCGTGCGCGACTGGGTGCTCGGCATCGGCGGCGGCCCGCTCGTTTCGCTCGCCGTAGCCACGAACCTGCTCGCCGGGCTCACGGGCTCGGCCTCGGGCGGCTTGACCATCGCGCTCGACGCGCTCGGCGGCACCTACATGCAGCTCGCCGCGCAGCACGGTATCGATCCCGCTTTGCTGCATCGCGTTGCCGTGATGTCGTCGGGCACGCTCGACAGCCTGCCGCACAACGGCGCCGTGGTCACACTGCTGGCCGTGTGCGGTTCGACGCATCGCGAAAGCTACCGCGACCTCGTGGTGGTGAGCATCGTTGGCGCGATCATTGCGCTCGCCGTGGTGATCGTGCTCGGCTCGCTGTTCGGCAGTTTCTGAGCGTTGTTCCTGCGGGCGACACGCCGCGCGGCAGCGATCCGCCAACGCGCGTAGACTCTCGCGAAGCAGCGGTCCTTCGCAAGGAGGCTTCATGAAATTGCTTGCGGTCCACCCGAGCGGACTGATGTACACGCGCGTGTTCCTGCGGCTCGAGCCGCTGGGCCTCGAATCCGTGGCCGGCACGGCGCGCGACGCGGGCCACGATGTGCGGCTTCTCGATCTGCAGGTTCAGACGCACCGCGACCTCATGCGCATGGTGCGCGACTGGCGGCCCGAGGCGTTGTGCTTCTCGGGCAACTATCTGGCCAACATTCCCGAGATCATCGACCTGTCGAAGGCCGTGAAAGCCGCGCTGCCCTCGTGCTTCGTGTTCGTGGGCGGGCACAGCGTGTCGTTTACCGCGCCCGATCTGCTGCGCCATGCCGAAGGCGCGATCGACTGCGTGCTGCGCGGCGAGGGCGAAGCTTCGGTCAACGAACTGCTCGAAGCGGTGACGCACGGCACCGATCTGCTCGCCGTGCCCGGCGTCTTGACGAGCCACGGGTCGGGACCGCCGCCACGTTTCGTCGAGAATCTCGATCCTGTGCGGCCCGCGCGCGACCTGCTGCGCCATCGCCGCAAGTACTTCATCGGCACGCTCGATCCTTGTGCCTCCATTGAATTCGCACGTGGCTGCCCGTGGGACTGCACGTTCTGCAGCGCGTGGACGTTCTATGGACGCAGCTATCGCACGCGCAGCCCCGAAGTCGTCGTGGACGAACTGGCCGCGCTGCGCGAACCGGGCGTGTTCATCGTCGACGACGTGGCGTTCGTGCATGCCGAACACGGCATGGCGATCGGCGAGGCGATCAAGCGGCGCGGCATCAAGAAGCGCTACTACCTGGAAACGCGCGGCGACGTGCTTCTACGCAACAAGGACGTGTTCCGCCTGTGGGAGTCCATTGGGCTGAAGTACATGTTCCTCGGTCTGGAGGCGATCGACGAGGAGGGGCTCAAGGCGTTTCGCAAGCGGATCAGCCTCGACCGCAACTTCGAGGCGCTCGAGTTCGCGCGTTCGATGGGGATTACCGTCGCGATCAACCTGATTGCCGATCCCGACTGGGACCGCGAACGCTTCGAGACGATCCGTCAGTGGTGCCTGGAGATTCCGGAGATCGTCAATATCAGCGTGAATACGCCGTATCCGGGCACGGAGAACTGGCAGCGCGAAGCACGGCGCCTCACGAGCCTCGATTACCGGCTCTACGACATCCAGCACGCCGTGGTGCCGACGAAGCTGCCGCTGCCCGAGTTCTACGCGGAACTCGTGAAAACGCAGCAGGTGCTCAATCGCAAGCACATGGGCTGGACCGCGCTGCGCGGCGCGGCCGGGCAGGCCACGCACCTGCTGTTGCGCGGCCAGACCAATTTCGTGCGCATGCTGTGGCGCTTCAACTCGGTGTTCGATCCGCGCCTGCAAATGGCCGATCATGCGCGGGAGGTCCGCTACGAGATGACGCCGCCGCCTGGCATGACTGGCGCGCCGCAGGCCGACATGAAGACCGTCTACATTCATGGGCCCGCCGGCCGTAAGGGCCGCAAGATCGACGATGCCACGGAGAAGTTTGTCGACGAGACGCGCATGGGGCTTGGGTGAGATCTGGGTGTGCGCGCCGTCTTGATGCATACCGGTAGCCGGTTCACAATCCACCGGTTGCATCAAGACGAAAAAGATATGGAATTCCGGCAACTACGCTACTTTCTCGCCGTCGCGGAGCATCTGCATTTCAGTGAGGCTGCCGCCTCTCTCGGCATTGCGCAGCCGCCGCTCAGCCAGCAGATCCTCAAGCTCGAAAAGGAAATCGGCACGCGGCTCTTTATCCGCCACTCCCGGCGCGTGGAGTTGACCGAGGCCGGGCGGCTCTTTCGCGAGCGCGCGCAACGCATTGTCGACGACGCGGAACTGGCGCTCGCGGAGGCGCAAAACGCGGGGCGTGGCGAGTCTGGGAGGCTCGTGCTCGGCTTCGCGGGTTCCACGGTGTTTCATCCGCTCGTCGCGACCGTGCTGCAACGCTTTCGCAGCGCGTATCCGGGTGTCGCGATCGGGTGCGAGGAGAGCAATAGCTCGGTGCTGCTGGAACGCGTGAGCGAGGCGAAGGTCGATGCCGCGTTCGTGCGCCTGCCGCTCGATTGCCGCGGCCTCGCCACCCAGACGCTCGTGGAAGAGGACGTGCTCGCCGTGCTGCCGCCGCGCCATCGTCTCGCGCGCCGCCGCAGCGTCGATCTCGGCGACCTGGCGGGCGACCCGCTCATCCTGTTTCCACGCCCGATCGGCCCCGATCTCTACGACTCGATCATCAGCGCGTGCCACGCAGCGGGCTTCAATCCGGTGATCAGCATGGAGTCGCCGCAGATTTCCTCGACGGTCAACATGGCGGCCGCGGGCTTCGGCGTCACGCTCATTCCTGCTTCGATGCGCCAGATCCAGGCCAAAGGCGTGACGTATCACGATCTCAAGGGCGGCACGCTGCACACGACCATCGCACTCGTGCACCGTCCGCGCGAAAAGGCGCCCACAGTGCAGAACTTCGTGCGCATCGTGCGCGATGCGTCGCGGCATGTGCCGCAGGGCTGATCCTGCCTGGCACCGAAGACGATCGATATCTTTTTCGTCTTGATCGAGCGTGGTTGCGATATTGGACGCCGTGGGTCGCGGGTTTTATCCTTGCGCGATCATCGTTCTCTGCAGGAGCCGTTCGCATGTCCACCACGAACCGGAGCGCGGGGCGCGAGCCGCTTGTCGCGTCGTTGCGCGCCGTCGTCGGCCGCCAGCACGTACTGACCGGCGACGAAGCCACGCGGCGTTACCGCAAGGGCTTTCGCTTCGGCGAGGGGAGCGTGGCGGCGGTCGTGCGGCCCGGCACGCTCGTCGAACAGTGGCGGGTGCTACAGGCTTGCGTGGCCGCGAATGCAATCGTCATCTCGCAGGCTTCGAATACGGGCCTCACGGGCGGCTCCACGCCCGACGGCGACGACTACGACCGCGAGGTCGTGATCGTGAGCATGACGCGCATGCGCAAGGTCTATGTGATCGACGGCGGCAAGCAGGTGGTCTGTCTGCCGGGCTCGACGCTCGATCAGCTGGAGCAGACGCTCAAGCCGCTCGGGCGCGAGCCGCATTCGGTCATTGGCTCCTCATGCCTGGGCGCTTCGGTCGTCGGCGGTGTGTGCAACAACTCGGGTGGCTCGCTCGTGCGGCGCGGCCCGGCCTATACGGAAATGACCGTGTTCGCGCGGGTGGACGCGGCAGGGCGTCTCGCGCTCGTGAATCATCTCGGCATCCGGCTTGGCGAAACACCGGAAGACGTGCTCGGCCGCCTCGATCGCGGCGAGCTGCCCGAAGCCGATATCCTGCACGACGCGGGCGCGGCTTCCGACCATGATTACGCGGATCACGTGCGCGACATCGACGCTCACACGCCCGCGCGTTATAACGCCGACCCGCTGCGACTGCACGAAGCGGCGGGGTCGGCTGGCAAGGTGATGGTGTTCGCGGTGCGGCTCGACACGTTTCCCATGGAGCGGGGCGCGAAAGTGTTCTACATCGGCACGAATGAAACGGCCGAACTGACCGACCTGCGCCGCGACATACTCGGCAAGTTCTCGAAGCTGCCTGTCGCGGGCGAATACCTGCATCGAGACGCTTTCGATATTGCCGAACGCTACGGCAAGGACATGTTTCTCCTGATCCAGCATCTCGGCACGCGGCGCCTGCCCGCGCTGTTTGCGTTCAAGAGCCGCTGCGACGCGTTTTTCGAGCGGCTGCCGTTCTTGCCTGCGCATTTCACCGACCGCGTGGCGCAGGCGGTGAGCCAGTGCTTTCCAGCCCATCTGCCCGCACGGCTCAAGGACTACCGGCAGCGCTACGAGCATCATTTGATGCTCAAGGTATCGGCCGATATGGTGGACGAAACGCGTGCTTACCTGAGCACGTTTTTCGGCACGGCGAGCGGCGATTATTTCGAGTGTACCGATGAAGAGGGCAGCAAGGCGTTTCTCCATCGCTTCGCGGCGGCGGGCGCGGCGGTGCGCTATCGCGCGGTGCATGCCGACGAAGTGGAGGACATCGTCGCGCTCGATATCGCGCTTCGGCGCAACGATCGCGACTGGTTCGAGCATTTGCCCGAGGCGGTGGAAAAGCCCATCGCGATCAAACTGTATTACGGGCATTTCTTTTGCCATGTGTTTCATCAGGACTACATCGTTCGCAAGGGCAATGATTGCCTCGCGCTCGAACACGAGATGTGGAAGCTGCTCGACGCGCGTGGCGCCGAA
Organism: Paraburkholderia sp. J10-1; assembly: GCF_905220165.1. NCBI lineage: Bacteria > Pseudomonadati > Pseudomonadota > Betaproteobacteria > Burkholderiales > Burkholderiaceae > Paraburkholderia > Paraburkholderia sp. J10-1. The sequence continues at coordinate 1,232,737 of NZ_CAJMYW010000002.1, forward strand.
TATCCCGCCGAACACAATGTGGGCCATCTCTACGATGCGAAGCCTGCGCTGAAGTCGTTCTACGAAACGCTCGATCCGTGCAACTGCTTCAATCCGGGTATCGGACACACGTCGAAGTTCGCGCATTATCGAGAGCCGCAGGCACAGGGCGAGCCGCTCGCGCAGTAAGCAAAAAACGGCGGCGGTATCGAACCGCCGCCTTAAAGGGCGTGAGCCCTCGCGCTACGTTGCTCTGCGCGCTTCCCCCGTATCAGCTCTTCGTCGTCGTTGCCATCCAGCCGTTCTGCGTGCTGATCTGTGTGACTGCTTTCGCGATCGAGCGGGCCAGCTTGCCGGCATCCGACGAGAGCGTGTCGCGCTTCGCCTCCGATGCGCCGTGCAGGCCGCCGCCCACCACCGCCGCCGTCGCGACGTGGCCCGCCGCCGCGCCCACGCCCGCCGTTTCGGCCATGCCGGGCATATAACCGCTATTCGCCGTCGTCTGGAAGCTCAGGAGCGGCTGCGGCTCGCCGCCGTTGGCCGGCTGGAACAGTACCGCAATCGTCGCGCCGACTTCGCTCTTGCCCGCGCCGAGACCGATCAGCATGCGGCGGCGGCTGCTGCCCGCGTCCATCGTGTCGATGCGGCCTTGCACGATCAGCGCGTTGCGGCCGGCGGGCGCGGGACCGTCCATGCGCACGGCGGGCAGGCCCATTTTCTGGAGTTCGCTCACGAGTTGATCGGCGAGATGCTCGCGCGTTTGCAGCGCGGCCTGCTGTTGCTGTTGCGCCGACGACTCGCCGCTCGCCATCGTCTTGAGCTTGTGCAGCATGCCGGTGTTGTCCAGTTGCACCTGGTCGGCGGCGGCGTCGAACGTGTAGACGTAGACGACGTCGGCGTGCAGTTGCGGGAGCGGCCCGTTCGTTTGCACGACAGGCGCCGCCGATGCGCAGCCGCTAGCGAACAGCGAACCGGCGAGAAACGTGGCGCCCACGATGCGCTTGGCCTTGTTGACGAGAAAGTTGATGAGCGATTGCATGTCGATGTCCTTTGCGTGAAAGCGTGTCTCGTGTCTGCCGATACTCGCAAATCATTCAGGATGGCGAACTATCGACCTTGGTGCTTCGGCGTCTGGGCTCCGGTTTGCTTCGTTCCGTTGCTCAGGCTCAGGCGCAAGTATGGGGGGAAGGGCGCGCGAAATCCACGCGCAAATTATGTCGAGTCATGTCATGCGCGCGTGGCGTGCGGCGCGCCGTTCTGACCCGCTGAGGGACGGTTCAGCGGCAGGCGCACGACGGCTTCGAGGCCGCCGCCTTCGCGGTCGCGGAAGGTGAGCGAACCGCCGTGCAGCCGTGCGATCCGCTCGACGATGGCAAGGCCGAGACCCGAGCCGCCCGAGTGCGTGCGGGCGTTCGCGCCGCGGCTGAAGGGGGATTTGAGGCGCTCCAGCTCTTCGGCGCGGATGCCGTTGCCGCGATCGGCAACGATCACGCAGGCGTCGTCGCCGTCGCGCCAGGTGCGAATCGTCAGACCTGTGCGCCCATAGTTCACGGCGTTCTGCATGAGATTCATCAGCAGACGCATAACGGCGATGGGCCGAAACGCGAACACCGGCAGTTCGCCTTCGTCGAAATCGAACTCATGGCCGAGCCCGGCGAAGTCGGCAACGAGTTGCCCGGCGAGCGCATTGAGGTCGCCCGGCTGCGGCGCTTCGCGCTCGCCGCTGCCCGCGTAGTCCATGAACTGCTGGAGGATCGTGTCTATCTGGTCCAGATAGCTCTCGGACGAGGCCACGAGCGCGTCGTTGCTGCCACGCGGCAGTGCCATCGCAATCGCGAGGCGCAGTTTCGTGAGCGGCGTGCGGATGTCGTGCGACACGCCGGCCAGCATCAGCGCGCGCGTGGCCTCGGCCTGCTTCAGCGCTTCGGTCATCTGGTTGAAGGCGCGGCTCACTTGGGCGATTTCGGTGGGGCCGTTCGTGGGTAGCGGCGGAGGCGTTTCGCCGGCGCTCACGCGCCGCGCCGCGCGCGCGAGCTTGCGCAGCGGCTGGTTGATGTGGCGCTGCAACAGATAGCCCGTGAGCACCGCGAGCAGCGCGAGCGCGGCGGAGAGGACCAGCGCCGTGGTAATGCCGCTCGCGCGCGCGTCTGCCGTCATGGGAAGCGCGACCCATACCGGCTCGCCCGCCGCGTGAAGGCGGATCCACAGCCGTTCCTGCGCGCCTTTGCCATCCGCCGCGGGTTCGGCGTCGTCGTCGCTCGCCTCCCAGCGCACCAGCAGGTCGGGCGGCAGATGCCGTTGCAGCGCTTCGACGAACACATCGCGCTGCCAGGTGCGGAAAAAGTCGACGAGACTCGGGTGCGTTTCAGCGGGCGCCTGCGGCGGCGCCGTATTGCGTGTCTCGAGCCGAGCGGCCGCCGCGCGCCCCTCAGCGGGCGGCATGGCGGCGAGCGTGGTATCGAGCAGCTTCACGTAATCGGCGAAGATGATCGACGCGCGCTCGATGCGCGGGCGCTGCACGAAGTGCAGAAGCACGGCGAGCGAGCAGACTTGCGACAGCGCGACGAGCGCCACCAGCAGCGCGATGTTGCGCGAGAGGAGGGAGCGCGGCAGCCGCAAGCGCATTACGATTCGACGCCGGCCACCAGCATGTAGCCGATGCCCCAGACGGTCTTGATGAAGCGCGGCTTGGCGGGATCGTCCTCGACGATCTGGCGCAGGCGCAGGATCTGCACGTCCACGCTGCGGTCGAGCGCGTTGTGGTCGCGCCCGCGTGCGCGCGCGAGCAGTATCTCGCGGCTCACGGCGCGGTTCGGCGACGAGCCGAGCGCGTGAAGCAGCAACATTTGCGCGGAATGGACTTCGACTGGCGCGCCGCCGCGGTAGAGCGTTTGTTTGCCAACGTCGAACTGAAAGTCGCCGAAGCGCAGCCTCTGCGAGGTGACCGTGGGCTCGCCTGCGGCCATCTTCTGGCGGCGCAGCAGGGCGCGAATGCGCGCGACCAGTTCGTCGGGAAGGAAGGGCTTCGCGAGGTAGTCGTCGGCGCCCGTTTCCAGGCCGATTACCTTGTCGGCGGCGTCGCCCTTTGCCGTGAGCATGAGGATCGGTAACGTCTGACCTTCGGCGCGCAGGCGGCGGCAGACCGTGAGGCCGTCTTCTGGCTCCATCATGAGATCGAGCACGAGCAGGTCATAGGGCTCGCGCTGGAGCAGGCGGTCGAGGCGCTTGCCGTCGGCAACGGCGCGCGCCTCGAAACCCTGGCTCGTGAGAAAGCGCTGCAGCATGTTGCGCAGTTCGGCCTCGTCGTCGAGCACGATGATCCTGTTTGCCTGCTCCATCTGACGCCTCCGGCGTTCATCGGGCTGCTGCGCGCGCTCGCATGAAGTCCTCGATCTGCGCGAGGGTGACGAAGCCGGCCTTTTGCGCGTCGATTTCGTCGAAGTGCTGCGCGACCATCGGCATGCCCGCCTGCGCTTGTTCGCGCGTGAGCTTGCCGTCGTGCGTCGTGTTCGCGGCGGCAAAGCGCCCTTGCAACTGCGCCATCATGCGTTCGACTCGCGCGCTGTTTGCCGCACTGGTCGGCGCGCCTGTACCGCCTGGCAAGGCCTGAGCCGATGCCGGCACGCAAACCGCTGCTGAAACGATACACAAAACGAGGGCAGCGATCATCTTCTTCATGGTGTTCTCCGTGAGGTGGCCGACGTAGCTTGCCGGCCGGTTGATAAAGCGAATGAAACCGGTGAAACGAGCAGCGGCTGCCGGTCAAGCGAGCGCGCAGCCGCCCGTGGCGATTCAGGCCCAGTGGCCGGGAATCCACACGCGGCCGACCCAGTGGCCAGGAATCCACACGGCGGGGCGCGGCGCGATGTACACGGCGCGCGGCAGCGGCTGGCCCACGTAGACGACCTTCGGTGCCGGCGGGGCCACATAGACGACCTTCGGAGCGGGCGGCGCGACATAGACGGTTTTCGGTGCGGGCGGCGCGACATAAACCGTCTGCGGCGCAGGTGCCGGCGCGGGTGCGACAACCACCGTCTTGGGCGCGGGCGGCGGCGGAGCGACGTACACCGTGGTGCTGGGCGGCGGCGGCGTCACGACCACCGGCACGGGGGCGGGAGCCGGGGCGCCCACGACGGCGACCGTCGTGCCGGTTGTCGCGACCGTGCCATGCACCACCGTCGTGCCGCTCGTGGTCACCGTGCCGCCGTGAACGACGGTCGTGCCGCCGCCCGTCGTGACGACGCCGGTGCCGACGCCCGTGGCGCTGCCCGAGTGATAGACGCTGCCGCCCTGCGTGCCCGTTACAGTGCCCGAGCGATTGCACGTGCTGCCCGCGCAGGAGGTGGACGCCGTGTGCCCGTAGGTGTTGCCGTTGCCGGTCGTCACCGTGCCCGTCGACGAGTACTGGCCCGGCGCCGTGCGCGTCACGCTGCCCGAGGTGCTCGCGCTGCGGCCGTCCGAGCCGTCGAGCGAGCCGGTGTGCGAGCAGGTGCCGCTCGCGCAGCTCGTATCGCCCGAATGCTGGACCGAGCGGCCGTTCGGACCGTAGGCCGTGCCGCTGTTGCTGAACTGGCCGGGCGCGGTGCGGGTCACGGAGCCGCTGTTGGTGGCGACGCCGCCCCAGGGACCGGCCACGCCGCCCGCATGCGAGCAGGTGCCGCCGCCGCAGGACCCGTAGTGCGCGCCGTTGTACGTGCCGTGGGGTGTGTACGCCGTGCCGTGGCCGGACCAGCCGGCGAAAGCGGGGGCGCTGGCGAAGCCGATGATTGCGGCGACGACGAGAGGGAGCGTTTTCATCAGAGGTCCTTGCGGTTCGTTTCGTAGGGCACGCTGTGGCGTGTCAGCGGAACGAACTATAGGGCTGCGCTCTTTTGAAGTCGCGTCATAAACCATGTCGCGGTGTTACACGTCGCGAGGCTCTCGCCGGCGTCATCCCGCGCACGCGGGGCGGCGGGCGTGCCGGCGGGTTTCGCGCGCCGCGCGCGTGACATATCCCGACATACTTTGCGCGTGGTCTTTCCCCGCGAGCGCCACTACAGTGCCCTTCATCCGACGCGCTGCAGGTGCTGTTTCCCGTGCAAAACGCGTCTTTCTTCACCGCGCAAGACGCGCCTATTGCACACGATCCATCATGCTCACCACAGGAAAACTCGCGTTCTATGTCACGCTGTTCGTCGTCGCTGTCTCGCTGATCGAGGCATGCGTGCTCACCTTCAGGAAGCGCCGCGAAACGAAAGGAGAGGCTCCCTTCGATTGGTCTGAAGTTTGGCTCTCGCTCGCCGATCTGGCGGGCCGCAAGCTCTTCGCGCTCTTGCCGCTCTCGCTCGCCACGCCCATCTTCGACTTCGCCTGGGAGCACCGCCTCTTCACGCTGAATATCGACACCGTTGCGCTTGCGCTGCTGGTCTTCATCGGTCAGGAGTTCTGCTATTACTGGTATCACCGCGCGTCGCACCGCATCCGCTTCTTCTGGGCGACGCACGCCGTGCACCATTCGCCGAACCAGCTGACGCTTTCTTCGGCGTACCGGCTCGGCTGGACCGGCAAGCTCACCGGGCCGGCCATGTTCTTCACGCCGCTCGTATGGCTCGGCGTGCGGCCCGAAGTCGTGCTCGCCATCCTCTCGTTGAACCTGCTCTATCAGTTCTGGCTGCACAACACGTGGATTCCGAAGCTCGGCTGGCTCGAGTACGTGTTCAACACGCCGTCGAACCATCGCGTGCATCATGCTTCGAACGTCGACTACCTCGATGCGAACTATGGCGGAGTCCTGATCGTTTTCGACCGGCTGTTCGGCACATATGTGCAAGAGCGCGCCGAAGAGCCGTGCCGCTACGGCCTCGTGACGCCCGTGCGCTCGCGCAATCCGTTCGTCGTCGAACTCGAACACTGGGCGACGCTCGCACGCGATGTCGTGACGGCGAAGACCCTCTGGACCGCCGTGCGCTACGTGTTCCTGCCGCCGGGCTGGCGCGCGGACGGCGGCGGCGAAACCACGGAGAACCTGCGCAAGCAGCGCGCGCTCGCCACGGTGCGCACGGATGCGCGCCACGGATGAATGCGCGCGGGTTGATGGAAGGCCGCGCCTCGCGTAACGTGGCGCGAGCGGCGCCCGCACGGATCGCGCGGACGGCATCGAATTCAGGTTAGTGAAGCAACGAAAGGAACAAGCACATGGAAAACGGTTTGAACGGCAAGGTGGTCGCGGTAACGGGCGGTTTTGGCAGCCTGGGTCTGGCGACGGCGCAATTGCTGGCCGAACGCGGCGCGCGCGTGGCGCTGATCGGCCGCGGCGCAGCGCCCGACGCGGCAGCGCTGCCCGCCGCGCTCGCGGGCGCGCTGTGCATGGGCGGCGTCGATCTCGTCGACGCGCAGGCGGCACAGGCGGCGTTCGGCACGCTGCATGAGAAGCTCGGCGGCCTCGACGCGCTCGTCAATGTGGCGGGCGCGTTCCGGTGGGAAACCATCGGTGACGGCGACCCGCGCACGTGGGATCTGATGTTTGATCTGAACGTGAAGACGGCGCTCAATGCCTCGAAGGCCGCGCTGCCTGATCTCGTGAAGAGCGGCGCGGGGCGGGTGGTCAACATCGGCGCGGGCGCGGGGCTCAAGGCAGGACTCGGAATGGGCGCGTATTCGGCGTCGAAGGCGGGTGTGGCGCGCCTGACGGAAGCGCTCGCGGAAGAGCTGAAGGACAAGGGCGTGACGGTGAATGCGATTTTGCCGAGCATCATCGACACGCCGCAAAACCGCGCCGACATGCCGGACGCCGATTTCACGCGCTGGGTGCAGCCGCGCGAGATCGCGACGGTGATTGCGTTTTTGCTGAGCGCCGACGCACAGGCAGTGACGGGCGCGCTGATTCCCGTGAACGGGCGCGTGTAGGCGCTACGGCCGCGCGTGGGGCGCAGGGGCCGGTTGAAGAGGCCGGTTCCGGTGTGAGCGGTTAGTGGCCGTGGCCGCCGCCCGCCCCCATGCCACCGCCGCCGCCTTGCCACGTGCCGCCACCGCCTCCATGCCACCCGCCGCCGTGTCCACCGCCGCCGTGCCAGCCCCCACCATGGCCGCCGTGCCAGCCGTGGTGATAGCAGCATCCGCCGCCACCGCCCCAGATGGTGATGCCGCCATAGCCGCCGCCGAAATAACCGGGGTAGTAGTCGTAACCGTAGGCGTACGGATAGCCTGAATAGTAGGGGTAGCCATAGCCGTAGTAGCCGGGGTAAGCCGGATAAGGCGCGACCGCGCAGCCCGCAAGCACCGCGGCCGCGCCAAGAGCCGAAATTAGGCGCAACACAATGATCTCCGCATATATACGTTTGAAACCGTTTGGGGCAGCCAGGTTCAGACGCAATTGTGTCCGCAGATTACCGCGGGGCCGTTCACGGTGCCGTTGCCTCTACGGACGCCGGAAGGCGGCGCGGTCGAACAGCCAGACCGCCACGAGCGTCGCGCCCATCAGCGGAAACACGATGCCGAGCAGCACGAGAGCGGTTTTCCAGGCACGCAACGGTGGCGCGGCGTGCTCGCGCGGTGGCGCAGCCAGCGTGCCAGATACCCCCATCTTGCGCGCGGGACGGCGCATCCACCACATCGCGAAGCCGGTTGCCGCAAGCGCGCCGAGGCCCAGTGAGATCGCCGCGCAGATCAGCTGGTTCGCGAGGCCAAAGTAGCGGCCCATGTGCAGCGACGTCCCGTACGAAATGGCTTGCGAGACTGCGCCGTAATCCTCATAGCGGATGTCCTTTAGCACGGCGCCGCTGTACTGGTCGATATACACAGTGCGCTCCGCTTTCGGATCGGCCGGGAAGTACGAAACCGTGTAGACGCCATCGGGCGCGGCGGGCAGCACGATGTCGTAGCCGTCGCGCACGCCGAGATCGCGCATCTGGGCGACCACCTGAGCGAGCGTCCAGTGTTGCGGCGCGCCGGCCGCTTCTGGCGAGTGCGGCACGGGAACCGCGCCGACCGCCCAGGGCACGAGCGGCAGCGGCATGTCGTCCATCACCATGCCAGGCATCGACGCCATGTCGTGGCCCGCGTGCTCTCCCTGTTCCTGACGATCGGCGCGGCTTGCGCGAGGCTGCGCCGCGGCTGCGCTAGCGGCGGACGCGACGGCGGCCGGTACACCGGGCAGCGCAGACTTCAGCGCGAGGCCGCCGCCCCACGCGCCGCGCGGCGCGCCGAGACTCGCGCGCGTGGCGAGCGCCTTGAACTGCTTGCCCCACGAGCCCGTCCACGGCAAGCCGCTCAACACGAACGCGAGCGCGCCCACAGCGAGCCAGATGCCGACGCTCGCGTGCACGCTCTTCCAGAATGGCCTTCCGCTCGCGCTAAAGCGAGGCAGCAGCGCAGTGCGCCACGAAGCGCCCGCGCGCGGCCACCAGAGCGCAATGCCGGTGGCGATCATCACGAGCGTCCAGCAGGCGGCCAGTTCCATGAGCAATTCGCCGGGCTTGCCGAGCAGGAGCTTGCGATGCAGCATGCGGACGACCTGCATGAAGCGGCGATCGACGTCGAGCGTACCGAGCACCGCGCCATCGTACGGATTCACGTACACGCTCTCTTTGGTCCCGCCAGGCAGCGCGAAAACGAACTCGGCGCTGCGCGCGGGGTTCGATTCGACGTGCGCGCGCAACGCACGCGCATCCGCTGGCATCGCGGCGCGCGCGCGGGCCAGCAGCGCATCCACGGGCAGGCGCGGTGTTGCCGCCGGTGCGACCACCAGCCGTTGCGGGTAGAGCAGCGGTTCGATCTGCGGCTGGAAGCAGTAGATCGTGCCCGTGATGGCGAGCACGAGCAGCAGGGGCATGACGAAGAGGCCTGCGTAAAAATGCCAGCGCCACAGCGTGCGGTAGCCGGGCTGGGCTGCGCGGACAGGCGGCGCGCTCACCGGGTCGGATATCGTGGACATCGGGGACTCCTTGTCGAGCCAGCGCGGCTCGAACGCATGGATGATTCAAACGAAAACGCGGACGCGATCAAATGCCGAGCTTCGCTTCGAGGTAGTACGTGCGGCCGGGATACGGGTGATAGACGAAGTAGCGCGCGTCGAACAGGTTGTCGACGCCCACGCCGATCTCGCTCTTTTTCGTCGGCCGGAAGGTGTACTTCACGTCGGCGACCGTGTACGTGCTCGTGCCGCCGAACACGTTCGGGTTCGTGTCCGTGTTGGTGAGCGTGTTGTACTGGCGCCCCGAGTAGCGCGCGGCGAGCGTGAGCGCCGAGCGCGCGTCGAAGCGGTACGTCGCGACGAGATTCGCGCGCCACAGCGGAATGCGATAGAAGTACTTGCCCACGCTCGCCGGGTTCTGCGCGTTCTCCAGAATCTTCGACTGCGTGTACGCCACGCTCGCCGCAAGATCGAGCCCGTGCAGCATGACGTCTTCACCCTGGTAGCTCGTTTCCACGCCGCGCGAGCGCACCTTGCCGATGTTCTGGAAGTTCGTGACGTTCGGAATGACCGTCGTATCGGTCTGGCTGAAGATCGTGTTTTTTACGTCGTCCTGAAAGAGTGTCAAGCGAAAGAGGCCGTTCCAGTGCGCCCATTCGGCGCTCAGTTCCTTCGAGAGATCGTCCTCGGGGCGCAGGTTCGGGTTGTTGTTGACGATGGAGGAGCCATTTACCTGCCCCTGGAACAACTCGCTCACGCTCGGGAAGCGGTAGGCGCGCGCAATCGATGCACGCAGCGTGAGGTCGTCGGTCACGTCGAACGAGAGCGAAGCTTTCGGCGAGAAGTGATGGTCGCCCACGTTCGCGTAAGGCACATTCACGCTGCCGAGCGCCTGATAGCCGTCGTACGCGCGCCAGTTCTCGTAGCGCACGCCGTACACGAACTTCCAGCGCGGGAGAAACCGCCAGGCGTCCTGTGCGTAGACCGCCTGGGTTTCGGTCTTGCCCGCGAAGGCATTGGCAAAGCTGTTCGCGCCGCCGTCGCGCCAAGCGAGCGTGTTGTATGTGCGGTTGTCGAGCGCGTAGTCGTCGTAGTGATAGCCGAACGTGAGCCAGTGCGCGGCGAGGCCGGCATCGGGCGTGGCGGGCGTCCACGTCGTCTTGAGGTCGAGCGTCTTCCAGCCGGTGCCGTCGCCGAGCGTCATGACACCGGGGCCGTTGCCTGGCCCCCCCGCGTTTGCCGTGCGCGCCACGCTGTTGCTCACGTCGTAGTACGAAGCAATGGCTTGCGCGTTCCAGCCGGTGGCCTGGTGGGTGCGCAGCGTCGCGCCATACAGCCAGTTTTCGCTCCAGCCGCGGCTCGGTGCGAACGCGGCGGCGGGTATCGTGTATTCGTAGCCGTTGATCGACACCTTGCCGCTATACACGGGGTTGCCGTTCGCGTCGTAAAGGAAGGTCGAAGTGGCGTTGTTGTAGGTCTGGTGCCAGTAGCCGAGCGTCACGCCGCCTTGCACGGTGGGCGTGAAATCGTACTGCATGCGCAGCTTGAACTGGTCCTGCACCGTATGCTGCATGCCTTCGCCGTTCACGCCGAGCACGACCGTGGGCGTGTTCGTCTGGTTGTTGTAGAAGTACGCGCCATGCACGGGCACGTCGCCCGGCTGAGCGGGTTTCATCGACTGCGCGAGCGTGGCGAATTGCAGCGGCTGGCTCGTGTTCTCCAGATGGTTCACGCCAAGCAAATACGAGAACTTGCCGATACGGTCGCCGATCGAGGCGCTTGTCTCGCTGCCGTTGAAGTTCTGGTTCACGCCGTAAAGGCTGAAATGCTGGGTGAACGCCTTCACGTCCGCGTTCGCTTCGAACGTTTTCGGCATGCGGGTAGTGATGAGCACGGTGGCGCCGAGCGAGTTGCCCGGATAGAGCGCGGAATATGGTCCGTAGATCACATCCACTTGTTGGATCTGGTCGGGGAACACCATCGACCAGCGTGGCGGAAAACTGTAACTGTTGCCGAGCAGATTGGAGAGCAGCAGACCGTCGGCATAGACGAGGCCGCGCGCGCTCTGTGCATTGCTCGTGCCGCGCACGGCGATGATCGAATTCAAGTCCCCCACGTAGCGCTTGCGCACGGCGAGATTGGGCAGGTACTTGAGCACGTCCTCGGTGTTGACGACGTTCCAGTTGCCGAATTGCGCGGGCGTGACGGTTTCCACCGTCGCGGGCAGGTTCGGGTCGACGGCGGGCGCTGCCGCGGTACTAGCGGTGGCGCTGACTGTGACCGCGGGCAGCGTGGCGGCCGAGGCGGCGTCGGTTTGCGCCTCGGCGGCATGGGCTGCCTGAACGGCGATGGGCGCAATGAGAGGCAGCGGCAAGACGCGCGGCAGCATGGCGAGCGCGAGGCGCCCGGCGTGCCGAAGCGCGCGCGGCGTTGCGCGTTCGCGCAAGCGAACGCCAGCGCCACGCGTGGCGAGCGTGGACATGAGATGCTTTCCTGAAAACGGGAAACGAGCCGCCGCGCGCGTCATGCGTGCTCGTTGCGCACGCAATCAGATCACGATCGGCGGGACGATGACGGCGTAATTCAGGAGAGGACGGGGGGAGCGCGCGGCCTGCCCGACGGGAAGGCGCCTAAGGGGAGGTCGTGCGTGACGGGCGGCGCGATCGTGTCGCGCGCGAGAGCGAGTGCGCCCAGCGGCCCGGGCGCGGCAACCGAAGGCATCGCCACATGATGCTCGAGCAGGTGGCAGTAGCCGCATGCGCCGAATGCATCGTCGTGCGAAAGATGCGGCGTGCTCCCGGCCCCGGCCGGTTGCATGGCCGAGCAGAGCGTGGCGTCCGGCTCGTGCGCGTGCTGCGCGGCGACGAGCTGGCTCACGAGCGGTGCAAGCACGATGAGCCACATGGCGACGAGGCCAAGCCATGCGGTCAGCAGTGAATGCTTGCGTGAATTCATGAGAATGAGAATGATTGCGCGGCGGAGTCTAACACGGCATTTCACGTTTGCGCAGGGAGCCCGCAGATCTGAGGGCGGTCATAAGCGCGGCGCGATGTCGCGGTCTTGGGCGCATTTAGAAGGGATTCTATGGATCGGGCGCAAGACTCGGACGAATATCGAAGCTGTCCGATATGACCCAGGAGCCGCCCGCGAAGGGCGGAAACGTCCATGTCTGCATTTTCTTTCCGACGTGCGCCCGGCATGCGCTGGGCACCGCGCCTGCCCCAGCATCAATCCATGGAGGATGAACCGCATGCGGCTTCCGGGTTCGCGCCGCTTGCGCGTGGCACGAGCGAAACGTCTTGCGGCCTTGTGCTTCCGGAGAGCTTCGCGCTGCGTCTTGGTGCGCACCGGCACGTCACGCCGCGCAACCCGGTGTGCTGCCCGCTCGAGGACACCGCGTTGCGTCAGTGGTGCGTACGTCTGCAGAACGAAGCTTGCCCGATGGATGCGCCCGCTGAAGCCCCCGTATTCCTGCAACGCACGCGCTGAGCGCGACGCGAATCCTTTGGCGGTCACACGGCGTCGCGGTGCGCCGCGAGCGCGCGCATGGCTTCGAGTTCCTCCACGACGGCCGCCGACAGCTCGCTCACGTCGCCGGTCCATTCGCCTGCATCGCGCAGCGTTGCGCGCAATTCAAGGCAGGCTTCGTTGAGCATCGAGGGGCCCAGCACCGCAAGGCCGCCCGACACGCGGTGCGCCCACTCGCGCAGGCGATTGAAATCGCGCTGCTGCGCGATGTGGGCGTACTCGGCGATGTCGCGGTCGGCCTGCTCGATGAAGAGGTCGGCGAACGCCGGAGCGAGTGTCGGGAAGCGAGGCGGCTCTTCGTCTTCAGGTACTTCGGTATCCTCTTCGGCTGCATGGCTGGGTCGTCCAGTTCCTGCTGCGGCCTCGTTGGCGCGGCTTCGCTCTGACACGGTGGCCAGCACGCGCGCGAGTTCCGCGAGCGCGAGCGGCTTGGTGAGGTAATCGGTGAAGCCCAGCGCGCGCCCTTGGGTAATCTGCTCGGGCAGCGCGTCGGCGCTCAGCGCGTAGACCGGCAGCGAAGGGAACTTCGCGCGCGTCGCCTTGAGCAGCGCGCTGCCGTTCATGCCCGGCATGTTCAGGTCGGTCAGCACGAGATCCACTTGATGCTCGCCCAGCCGCACCAGAGCTTCCTCGCCATCTTTCGCTTCAACCACGCTTGCGCCGAGCGTGCGCAGCTGGTCGCGCAGCAGGCCGCGATTGAGCAGGTTGTCTTCGGCGATCAGAACATTCAGGGTTGCGAAGCGTTCACTGTTGGCGGGGCTGGGGCGCGGCGTCTCAACGGCTGCCGCCTCAGCCGCCGCCGCGCCGCGCCCCAGCAACTGTGTCGCCGCGCGGATGCCGCTCAAACTGTACAGGCTCACTTCGACAGCGCCGTCGGCGAGTTCGAGAGGCACGAGTGGGCCGTCCTGGCGCAGCCACACGATTTTCATGCCGGCGGGCCGGAGCCGCGCAACATCGTCACGCGAGAACTCGTCGGTCACGAGCACATAGTCGAACGTGCCCTCGCGCTGCGGTTCGTCGAGGCTCAGGAAGGTTGGCGTGCTCACACGCGCATCGAACAGATTGGCGAGCCATTCGTGGTTTTCGGGCGCACGGCACAAGATGGCGGGATGCGCTTCGGGCAGCGTCCATGCTTCGCCTGCCGTGGCCTGGCCCTCGGGGTGCAACGGCAGCGTGACCGTGACGCGCGTGCCCACGCCGAGCGCGCTGTCGAGCGCGATGCGTCCGTGCATCAACTCGGTCAGGCGCGCGCAGATGGAAAGCCCGAGCCCGGTGCCACGCGCCTGCGTGAGCTTGTGGGCGTCGCCCTGCGTGAAGGGCTGGAACAGGAGCGGTTTGAGGTCTTCGGCAATGCCGCCGCCGGAGTCGCTCACGCTGATCTCCAGGGCGCTTTCGCGCCAGTGCGCCCGCAGCACGATCTTGCCGGAGCGCGTGAACTTGAACGCGTTGCTGAGCAGGTTGTTGACGATCTGCGCGAGCCGCATGGCGTCGAAGTGAAGCTGAGCCGGAATGGTGCGGTCCATCACGAGATAGAACGGCAAACGCTGACGCACGGCGAGCGGGGCGTGGGCGAGCGCGATACGCACGAGCAGTCCTGCAATCGACCCGGCTTCTTCGACCAGCTTCATCTGGCCGACATCGATCTTCGAAAAGTCGAGCACGTCGCTCACGATCTGCAGCAGTTCGGCCGCGGAAATCTGCATGGCCTGCACGCGCGCGCCTTGTTCCGGCGCGAGCGGACCGCGCGCCATCAACTCAATATTGCCGACGAGCGAGCCGAGCGGCGTGCGGATCTCGTGGCTCATCGCCGCAAAGAAGCTGACTTTCGCGCGCGCGGCTTCGTCGCTCAGGCGCTTCGCTTCGCGCAGCAGCCGCTCGACTTCATAGTGCTTGGACATGTCGGCGACTGCGCAGAACATCACGTCTTCGCGGTTCATGGTGGCGGGCGCGTAGGTGATGGCGAGATGCAGGCCCTCTCCATCGGGGCGCTCGAGCGAGTAAGGCAACTCGTACATCGGCGTCTTTTCAATGTGACTCGCGGCTTCTGGCCACGGCGAGTGCTTCTCGAATTCCGCGCACAGGGCGCTCGGCAGACGCGTGGCATGCTCGTCGAGTCCTAGCACGTTGCGCACGATCTGATTCGCCACGACGATCTCGAAGTTGCTGCGCCTGACGATGCACAGGCCAACCGGCGTGGCGTGAACGAGCAAATGGTTGAGCAGCTCGCCTTCTAGCGCGCGGGTGGCTTCGTCGTAGTTGCGCGTGAGCACGCGGCGATTCCAGTAGCGCGAGAGCGCGAAGAGCATGGCGATGAGTGCCGCCGTGAGCGCGAGAACAATCAGGGCGGGCGTGCGGATCAGCGTGAAGAAGTCGCGCCACGAGAGGGCCACGGTGTAGTGCCCGAAGGCATGCGCGAGCGGCGGCTCGCGCCATACGTAGCCGAAGCGCGGCAGGACGTGGAAGGTGCTGCGCGGCAGTGGCGCGACGATCCGGTCGAGATACTGTGCCGCAGCGGGTGTCAGCGGGCCGGTGAGTACGTCGCCGTCCACGTTGAACAGCGTGGCGGCAATCAAGGGGGGAGCGCCTGCGGGCGTGCGGTTGAGCGTATCGACATCCACGCTCGTGATGACGAACGCGTAGGGCTTGCCGTCCCTTAGCACCGGCAGCGCACCGAGTGCGAGATTGGGAGCAAAACCGAGTGTCGTCGGCGGCCGGAACCAGACGACTTTTACCGCGCGGGCCAGGGCGGTGACATCCTGCCCGCGCGCCGCGATGCGCAGGAGCACCGTGTCGGCCAGCAGGCGCGTGGCGTCGCCCGAAGGCAACTGGAAACCCTTCGGCGCGATGTCGTGCCCGTACGCGGCACTGCCGTCGACCTTCAACAATATGACCGGGACGACTGGCGCAACGGTCGTGGCGGCTGCCACGAAGCGATCGCAGGCCGCACTCAGATCCGATGCGTCATCCATGCCGTTGCTGAACACCGGGGAGCAGTGCTGCATTGCTGTGGCGTTCGTGGGCTGGGCGAGTGTGGACGAGTCTGCGCTCACAAGGAGAACCGCCGCGCTTCCGAGTATCGTGACCTGCCGTTCGAGCCGCGCGTTGGCGTTCGCACTCAAGGCGATCGCCTCTAGCGCCTGCACGCGCAGCGCGGCGAACCCCAGGCTGCCGATCGCGACGGCCGCCATGCACAGCGCCGCGAAGATCAGCAGGCCTGTGAGCATTGCGAAGACGCGTCTTTCCCGCTTCAGGTTGCGCTCGAGCGCCCTGAGCGCTTCATAAGGCGAGGCCTGCGTGAAAGCGTCCCTGCGGGAGGCGCGTGGCATTACGCGAATCCGTGTTCGCCGGCGTAACGAATCAGATCGGCATTCGATTCGAGGTGGAGCTTGCGCATGGCCGCGCGTTTTTGGGTGGCGACGGTGGTGACCGAGCGGTTCAAGCGCTTCGAGATTTCGGTGACGCTCAGGCCGAGCGCGAAGAGCCTCACCACTTCGAGTTCACGCGGCGACAGCGGCTGGTTGCGCTGAAATTCGCCGACGGTCGAGCCTTCTTTCGCAAGGCGTTCGGCAATGCGCGCGGAAAGCGCCGTGCCCGGTTCCGCGAGCGCGCGCCGGCAGACTTCGCCGAGCGCGGGAATCGGCTCATCCTTGCCGATGAGTCCGGCCACGCCGAGCTGCGCAAGCTGGTGCAGGATGCCGCCGTTGGTGACCATCGTGAACACGATCACGGGCGTATCGGGATAGAGCCGCCGCAAGCGGCTGACGAGCCGCAGGCCGTCTTCATCTTCGACGTCGCCCTGCATCGAGAAGTCGGTGATGATCAGCTCGCACTCGGTGTCGCGCAAGGCGTCGATGAGTCCCGCGCCGGTGGCGGCTTTCGCGACTACCCTGAAGCCCGGCGTGGTGTTGAGATAATCGCTGATCGCCGTCAGCACGACGGGATGGTCGTCGGCCACCACGATCCGCACATCTTGCGTTGCTTTCGTCATGGTCGTGAGCGTGTCGCCTGAAATCGGATGAGCCGGAGGGCGAGACATGCAGAGCCGGATTTAGCGCGCGCGTTGCTCTGTCATGGTTTTGGCCATTATAAGTCAGGGATTACTTATGGTTGTCGGAGTTTGCCTGACCGTGAAGTCGGGCGTGGCCGCGCAGTTCGCCGCTCAATTCACCGCTCAGTGGGTCTCTTTGCTTGCGCTGCCTGAGTGGCAATGTGCGTGAAAGCACGACACCGTGAACCGCGTGCGAGCGCCATCGGTCCCGGCGCAGTGCTGGCTGCACGTGCGCGTGGTCATCTGCACGAAACGCTGCGGCATCGGGCGGGCCGTGCCGCGGGAAACGGCGGCGCGTGTGGTCGCCGGTTGGGGCGGGGCGACGTGCAGGGCGCTGGCCGCATAGAAGACCAGCGCGCAGATGCCCATGGCCCCCGCGAGCGCGCCGGCCGCGGCCAGCAGCCAGAAGGCGCCGACCGGCGCCCGGCAGAGCAGGAACAGCATGGCGACGAAGCCCACATACAGCGGCGGCAGCAGATAGACGCCGGCGCCGCTCAGGCGGTCGCAGGCACGCGTGAGCATTGGGGTGCGCGGTTGTGGCGATCGATCTGGCGTGGTGGGGAGCATGGCGAGACTCTTTGTGATCAGGCCGGGCGCCGCTGCATGGGGAATCGCAACTTGCGCCCTGGTATGTCCACAATTTAGCGACGCGGCCGCCCTGCCGATATCGAACGGATTCGAAAAGCCCGACGATGTTGCGTTGCATCGAAACGCCTGCGGTTGAGCATTTCCTTACATCTCTGTGCGAACTCGATGCCCGCTGCATGGTCCTATACCCCCAAGGATGAGCGGTCATGGCCGCCGCAGCCGGCCGGGCGCCCGGGAGATCGGGTGTCCACGCACCGGATTGCGGGTTTGCCCCGGCGGCGGCCATGCGCGCTATCCTGTAGCGCTTTGCGCGCGGCACGTATATCCACGATCGGGCCGGCGCGGACATTCGAAGTCCCATTTGCACAGGAACCCTCTCATGCGCCGACGTCAATTTCTTCTCAGCTCCAGTGCCGCTCTCGCCGCCAGCGGCCTTGCGCTTGCCGGTTGCACGACAACGCCGCCGGGCTCGCAGAGCAGCGCAGCGCAGAACACCGCGAAGCGCAATTCGATCGACGCGGGCGTCGACGCCACGCTCACGCGCCTCTACAACACGGTGAGCGGGTCGCAGGAACTGATTTCGAAGTCGAGCGGCGTGCTCGTCTTTCCGCAGGTGCTGTCGGCAGGCTTCTGGATCGGCGGGCAATACGGCACCGGCGCGCTGCGCGTGGATGGCCGCACGACGGGCTACTACAGCACCATTGCGGGTTCGTTCGGTCTGCAGATCGGCGCGCAGTCCAAGGCCATCATCTTCGCGTTCATGAACCCGGTCGCGCTCAACGATTTCACGAGCAGCCAGGGCTGGTCGGCCGGCGCGGACGCCACGGTTGCGCTCGTCACGGTAGGCGCGAACGGCAACGTCGATACCTCGACCGCCACGAGCCCCGTGGAGGCGTTCGTGCTGACCAACGCAGGCCTCATGGCCGGGGTGTCGCTGGAAGGCGTGAAAGTGTCGCGGCTCGTGATTTGACGCTGCGGCGAGCAGGCATGACAGGAGACCCACGCATGGCGACGCCCACGTACCGCCGCAAACACAAGATTCACTTCTCGGAGTGCGATCCCGCCGGTATCGTGTTCTATCCGCAGTATTTCGTGCTCTTCAACGATCTCGTCGAGTCGTGGATCGACGAGTTGCTGCCGCAAGAGGGTTATCACGGTGTGATCGGCGCTCGCCGCGTGGGCATGCCGACCGTGCGGCTCGAAGTGGATTTCAAGGCGGTGAGCAAGATGGGCGACGAGGTCTGGCTTTCGCTCGACGTCGAGCGTCTCGGCGGGGCGTCGCTCACGCTCGCGTGGGCGTGCACGGGCGTGGACGGCGTGCTGCGCATGGCGGCGCGCCAGACCATCGTGACGACCTCGCTCGACACCCACAAGTCGATTGGCATTCCTGAGGACATGCGCGACGCCATCGCGCGGGCGATGGAGTCCGCCGCGCGCGCATGATCGTCACGATGATCGAGCCATGTTCAGGCGGCAGCGCCGAGCGCCGCCTGCAACGTGACAAAGGTTTTTTCGTCGGTGCGCTCGAAATGCAGCGGCGTGACTGAAACGCGGCCTGAGTTCACCACGGCCGTTTCGCTGTCGGGCCCGTTTTCGCGCGGGCCGCGATTGAAGCGCAGCCAATGGTAGTCCATGCCGCGCGGGTCGATCTGCGGCACGACGTCGATGCCTTGCACGAGCCCCACGCCCTGGCGCGTGACCGTGAGCGGTCCCGCCGCACTCGCGTCGATATCGGGGAAATTCACGTTCAGGCAGACCGGCGCATCGTGCGCGACGGCGGCGAGGCGGCGAATCACGTCCGGTGCGAGCGCGCGGGCGGTGTCCCAGCGCACCCGCTCGCGGTCGCGGAAGGTCTGGCTCAACGCGATGGACGGCAGGCCGAGCAGCAGGCCCGTCATGGCTGCGCCTACCGTGCCGGAGAACATCGTCTCCACGCCGAGGTTGCCGCCGCGGTTGATGCCCGAGAGTACGAGCGAAGGGCGCACATCGCCCATGAGCTGGCGCACGGCCATCACCACGCAGTCGCCGGGCGTGCCGAGCACGCCGAAGCGCCGTTCGCCGTGCCGGGAGACGCGCAGCGGCGTATGCAGGCTGATCGAGTGCGAGGTGCCGCTCTGGTCGTGTTCGGGCGCGACGACCCAGACCTCGTGCGCGAGTTCGGCGGCCACGGCTTCGAGCACGGCGAGGCCGGGCGCGTCGATGCCGTCGTCGTTGGTCAGGAGCACGCAGGGCAGTTTGCTATCGGTTGCGGTCATGGCTGGCTCTTCTTCGTTGCAAGGTCGGGGAAAGGGCCATTATTCCAGAGTGCATTCCGGGCGGCAGCGCTGCGGCACTTTTAAAAGGGATTCGTAGCGTATCCGATATAGACTAGCGCGTCGGCGCCATGAGGCGCGCCCTGCTGTGAGGAGAAGTACGTGAAGCCGCAAGCCATGCCTGACCTGGCACGCATCCTGTTCGTTGTTGCCATACTCTGCGCGCTGACGACCGGCAGCCTCTACGTCATGCGCCCGTTCCTTCCGGGCCTGATCTGGGCGACGACGATCGTCGTCGCGACCTGGCCCGCCATGAGAGCGATCGAGCGGCGCTGCGGCAACCGCCGTTGGCTCGCCACCCTCGTGATGCTGCTCATTCTGCTGGTCGTGATCGTGCTGCCGCTCTATGAAGCCATCTCGACGCTCGCGTTGCACGGCGGCGAGATCATGGAGCTGATCCGCAAGCTGCCCGACTACGCGTTGACGGCGCCTCCGCAGTGGGTTAGTGACATTCCCGTGGTGGGCGGCCGCATTGCCAGCAAGTGGCAGGAGTTTTCGGACGCCGGTCCTGGCGGCCTGCTCGCGCAGCTCGAACCGTACGTTTCGATCGCAGCGCACTGGTTGATCGGGCATGCCGCATCGGTGGGCGTGTTCGTCATGCACATGTTCATCACGATCATCATCACGGGCATTCTGTACAGCAGCGGCGAGCAGGCCGCCGACTATGTCACGCGCTTCGCCATTCGCGTGGCGCCCGCTTATGGCGAGCAGGCCGTCAAGCTCGCGGGCGCTTCGGTTCGCGCGGTGGCGCTGGGCATCGTCGTGACGGCGATCCTGCAGTCGGCGCTCGGCGGCATTGGCCTGTGGGTGGCCGGGGTGCCGGGAGCGGGCGTGCTCACCGCCGTGATGCTCATGTTTTGCCTCGCGCAGATCGGCCCGACGCTGCCGCTGCTCGGCGGCGTGATCTGGCTGTTCGTGCATGACGCGCATGTTGCGGCCATCCTGCTCGCGGTGTGGTCCGTGATGGTCGCCATGCTCGACAACCTTGTGCGTCCGGTGCTGATCCGGCGCGGCGTCAATCTGTCGATGCTGCTGATTCTCTCCGGCGTGCTCGGCGGCTTGTTCGCCTTCGGGATCGTCGGGCTGTTCATCGGGCCGGTGATCCTCGCCGTTTCGTCCACCCTGCTGAGCGCATGGATACGCGACCCGGCGGCGCAAGCCCGCGATGCGGCCAACTCCTCAGCCCGCCAGGACGGTTGAGGCGGCGCAAGTCCTTTCATCGATTCGCAAACGTCTCCTTGACGACGCGCAGTTCGATTCGACGTTACGATGACGTCTGAACTTCGCTTCGGCATTCGTTAGAGCATTTATGCAGCGCTCGCGTGGGCATGCCTCGTGCCATTTCTGGTCGCGGGCGGCGCATCCGCGCGCGTTGCGCACGGCTTCCAAGGAGACGAAATGGCTCAGTTCAACTGCGATATCTGCGGCGTGCGCCCCGCGACGGTGCGGGTCGCCGTATTGCAGGACGGCAGGCGGCGTTTTCTCGATGTCTGCGACTATCACTACGCGCAACTGACACGGCATCAACGCACCTTGAGCCCGCTGGAGGCGTTGTTTCGCGCCTCGCAGCAGGCCGATGGCACAGGCGACGCCGGCGAGGCGGCGGGCGAACCCGCGCCGCAGGCGATGGAAGCCGGCGACGGCGCCATCGTCGAGCGCTATTTCAGTGACGTGGCGCGCGAATTGCTGCAGCGCGCGGCAGAGCGGGCGGTGCAGTTCGGGCGGCGCGAGGTCGACACGGAGCATCTGCTTTACGAACTCGCGGGCAACGACGCCGGCGCGGCGATCCTCAAGCGTCTGGGCATTCAGCCCGACGACGTGCGCGCGTTCATCGACGCCAATGCACAGAAGCGCGAAGGCGCGGGTGTGCCCGAAGACGGCCGCATCGGCGTCTCGCCACGCCTGAAGGGCGCGCTCGACCGCGCATTTCTTGTTTCGCGCGAACTGGGTCACAGCTACGTCGCGCCCGAGCATTTGCTCTTCGGCCTCACGCAGGTGCCGGAGAGTTTTGCGGGCCATCTGCTGGGCCGCTATGGCGTCACGCCGCAAAAGGTGCTGCAGCGGCTCGTGGAGGCCCAGGGCGACAAGCGCGAGCGGCCCGCCGCGAAAGGCCCGAGCGCGACGCCGCAGCTCGATCAATACAGCCGCGACCTCACCGCGCTCGCGAGCGAGGGCAAGCTCGACCCGGTGATCGGCCGTTCGAGCGAGATCGAGACCGTGGTGGAAGTGCTCGCGCGCCGGCGCAAGAACAACCCGGTGCTGATCGGCGAGCCGGGCGTGGGCAAGACGGCGATCGCCGAAGGCCTCGCTCAACGCATGCTCAACGGCGACGTGCCCGAATCGCTGCGCGGGCGGCGGCTCGTCGAGCTGAACGTCAACGGTCTGATTGCGGGCGCGAAATACCGCGGCGAATTCGAAGAGCGCGTGAAAGGCGTGATGGAGGAAATCGCGGCGCAGCGCGAGAGTCTCGTGCTCTTCATCGACGAAGTGCACATGATCGTCGGCGCGGGCCAGGGCGGCGGCGAAGGCGGCCTCGACATCGCCAACGTCTTCAAGCCGGCCATGGCGCGCGGCGAACTGAACCTGATCGGCGCGACGACGCTCTCGGAGTACCAGAAGTACATCGAGAAGGACGCGGCGCTCGAGCGGCGTTTTCAGCCGGTGTTCGTCTCCGAGCCGAGCGTCGATCAGACGATCAACATCCTGCGAGGTTTGCGCGACAAGCTCGAGGTGCATCACCACGTCACCATTCGCGACGACGCGCTCGTGTCGGCAGCCGAGCTGTCGGACCGCTACGTGATGGGGCGCTTCCTGCCCGACAAGGCGATCGATCTGGTCGACCAGGCGGCGGCGCGCGTGCATCTTTCGGCCACCTCGCGGCCCGCGGCGATTCTCGAGCTCGAAGCCGAACTGGCGCAGTTGCGGCGCGAGCAGGATTACGCGGCGACGCGCAAGAATTTCGAGCGGGCGCACACGCTGGACGAGCCGATCGCCGACAAGGAAAAGGCGCTCGCGCAGGCCACCAATGACTGGAAAGGCCAACTCGGCACCGTGACCTCCGACGTGACGAGCGAAGATGTCGCGGAGATCGTCTCGAAGCTCACGGGCGTGCCGGTCACGCAGCTGACCGCCGAGGAGCGCACGCGACTGCTCGAAATGGAACAGCGGCTGCATGAGCGCGTGATCGGCCAGGAGCAGGCCATCGTCGCGGTCAGCGACGCGGTGCGCCGCTCGCGCGCCGGGCTGCGGCGCGGGCGGCGGCCCACGGCGGTGTTTCTGTTCCTCGGGCCGACGGGCGTCGGCAAGACCGAGCTTGCGAAGGCGCTGGCCGAAGTGGTGTTCGGCGACGAAGACGCCATCGTGCGCATCGACATGAGCGAGTACATGGAGCGCCATGCGGTGTCGCGGCTGATCGGCTCGCCGCCGGGTTATGTCGGCTATGACGAAGGCGGCCAGTTGACCGAGAAGGTGCGCCGCCGCCCCTATTGCGTGATCCTGCTCGACGAGATCGAAAAGGCCCACTCCGACGTCTACAACGTGCTGCTGCAGGTGTTCGACGACGGGCGGCTCACCGACGGCAAGGGACGCGTGGTCGACTTCAGCAATACGGTCGTGATCGCGACGAGCAATCTTGGCTCCGACGTGGTCTCGGGGCAAAAGCGCTCGGGGCCCGGTTTCCTCTCCAGCGCCGAAGGGTCGATGCAGAGTGCCGTGATGGGCGAGCTGCGCCAGCACTTCCGGCCCGAGTTCCTGAATCGCATCGACGAAATCATCGTGTTCCAGCCGCTCAACAGCGACGAGCTGCGCTCGATCGTGCGGCTGCAGCTCGAGCAGGTCCGGCGCATGGCGCGTAGCCAGGATATCGACCTGACGTTCGACGACAGCGTGATCGATCACCTTGCATCGGAGGGATATCGGCCGGAATTCGGTGCACGCGAGTTGAAGCGCAAGATGCAGCAGGCGGTGGAGAACGAGCTGGCGAAGGAAATGCTCAAGGGCGGCGTGAAGGAGGGCGCCAAAGTCGTGTGCCGCTACGACGCCGTGGACAAACGCATGGCGTTCGCGGTGCAGGAGGCGGGCAAGAGCTGATGCGGGCGCCCGGCGCGTCGATGTCCGTGTTCGCGCGCCTAACGCACGAGCTTCGGGCGTGAGATGGGTTTCACGCCCGGCCGCTCGACGGCTCGCCGGATCCTCGCGAGCAGATCGCCCTCGTGGAATCGCGGGTCGTCTGAGA
Organism: Paraburkholderia sp. J10-1; assembly: GCF_905220165.1. NCBI lineage: Bacteria > Pseudomonadati > Pseudomonadota > Betaproteobacteria > Burkholderiales > Burkholderiaceae > Paraburkholderia > Paraburkholderia sp. J10-1. The sequence goes on from NZ_CAJMYW010000002.1 coordinate 1,256,316, forward strand.
GGCGCTCGGCGACTGTGCGATAGGCGTCGTGCAGGCGCTTCATGATCTCCTCGCTTTCGGTCTGCCGCAGATCGAGGCGCCGGGCGAAGGCATGGAGTTCCGCCGGCAGCGGAAAAGTCTTGCTGCGGTTCAGGCTCAGCGCCATGCGCCCGTCGAGATCCGGATAGATGTCCGTGCAGACCACGTCGAACACCGGAGCAAGACGGCGCGGCCCGGTCGGATCGATATAGAGGATTCCCAAGTTCTTCATATGAGCATCGCCGTCGCGTAACAGGCACGAGAGAGCGATGCGCTCGAACAGGCGCCGCTTTTGCGCCGGGTCCGAACGCGTATAGATGTCCACGGCCTTCGCGATCATCTCGTAGCTGCCCTCGTACTTCGCCTTGCCGGTGAGCACGCTCATGTCTTCGAATCCGAGGGGCGTACCGTTCGCCGTGCGGTCGAAGCGCGACATCACGAAGAGCTTGCCGTCGTCGGAAAGCCAGAAGTCGGGGACTTCCAGCGCCGCCTCCTTCGCCACCGACATGCAGAAGTATTCGTTGCGCGCGAGCCCGGGAAAGTCATCGCCTTCGGCCTTCACGATCACTGTGCGCAGGGGCAGTGCCGTGTGTTCCGCGGGGCGCGAGGCGGCCTCGGCGGCGAGCGGCACAACGGCCTTTGGCTGCACGCCGGAGATGCCCGAGCCGAGCGCATAGCGGTCGATCAGGCGCTCGAACAGCCGGCCCGAGGGCGACGACAGCAATTCGTCCAGACGCTCGCCGTCGCTGTGCGGCACACGCTCGCCCGGCACGGAATAGGTGAGCCGGCCGATCTGGTTGGTGCCAGCGAGAAAGAGCAGAAACATGTCGCCTGGCGCGCCGTAGCGCGCGAGCCGCTCCTCGATGACGAAGCGCAGGTAGCCCTCTGGCCGGTTCATCGCGAAGACGCCCATCAGGTCGCCGCTCGCATAGCTCTGGCGCCGCACCGGCATGGTGAGCGACACCGCGGCCACGTCCGCGACGTCGCCGTAATTGAAGACGAAGCGGCTTTCGCGCGCGAGCAGACCGCTCGGGCCCTGCGGCGTATGGACCTCCAGACTGCGGATTTCGCGCAGGAGCCGCTCGAGGTCGAATGATGCGTCGGCGGTCATTCGTCGTCCTTGAAGATGTCGTTCAGGTCCTCGAGGATCACGGTGTCCATGGGGCGGAGCACGACTTCATAGCCGAGCGCGTTGACGAGACGGCAGAGTTCACGTATGCCGACGTTGCCTGCGTGCTCAGCGTTCGTGACGGTACGGCGGGCAACGCCCGCCTGCTCCGCCAAGGCCTGCTGGGTCAGCTTGCGCTCGCGGCGCGTCGCGCGCAGGCCTTCTGACAAGCGCTCGACGTTGGAAATCGAGAGATTTGCGGTTTTTTTGCGCATCATGGTGCGCATTATAGGTTGGGACTGGACTCTTTGCGCATAATTTTGCGCATCGAAACGGCAGCCGTCCACCAGCGAAGAATGCGCGCAATTTTGCGCAAAACTGCAATTGTCTCTCAATATGAGCAAAATAACGCACATATTGCGAGCGAGCGACAGATCAAAGATGTTAAGAAATTGACGGTTTACGTAGTATTTCTTTGGTCCAATGCCGCCTCACATCGACCGCAACGCCGAGCGCTTGAGCTTGCCGGTCTCGGTGCGCGGCAGCGCGTCGATAAACGCGATCAGGCGCGGGTACTTGTACGCCGCCACGGCGTTCTTCACGAACTCCTGCAATTCGGCAACCAGCGCGTCGCCAGCGCTGAAGCCGGGGCGCAAGACGACGAACGCCTTCACCACCTGCCCACGCACTTCGTCGGGCACGCCCGTTACGCCGCACTCGGCCACGGCAGGGTGCTGCATGAGTACCGTCTCGATTTCGGGCCCCGCGATGTTGTAGCCCGACGAAACGATCATGTCGTCGGAGCGGGCCTGATAGAACACATAGCCGTCGGCGTCGATAGAAACCGCGTCGCCGGGCAGGTTCCAGCCGCCGCGCACGAACACCGTCTGGCGTTCGTCGGCGAGGTAGCGGCAGCCGGTCGGGCCACGCACGGCGAGATTGCCCGTCACGCCGGGCGGCACAGGCTGCAGGTCGTTGTCCAGCGCCTGCACGACGTAGCCGGGCACCGCGCGGCCGATCGAGCCGGGACGCACATCGGCCCCCGCGGACGAGACGAAGATATGGATCAGTTCGGTGCCGCCAATGCCGTCGATCATCTCGATACCCGTCGCGTCGCGCCACAGGTTGCGCGTGGCCTGCGGCAGCGCCTCGCCGGCGGATACCGTCTTGCGCAGGCTGGCAAGGTCATACTGCGTGACGAGCGGCGCCATCTGCCGGTAGAACGTGGGCGCGGTGAAGGCGATCGTCGCGTGAAAGCGCTGGATCGTGTCGAGCAGCAGCGCCGGCGTGAGCTTTTCGATCAGCACGGTCGACGCGCCGGCGCGCAGCGGAAAACACAGCAGGCCGCCCAGCCCGAACGTGAACGCGAGCGGCGGCGTGCCACAGAACACGTCCTCGGCCGTGGGCTTCAGCACATAACGCGGGAACAGGTCGCACATTGCGATCACGTCGCGGTGAAAGTGCATGCAGCCCTTGGGCATGCCCGTTGTGCCGCTCGTGAAGGCGATCAGGCAGACGTCGTCGCTGGCCGTGTCGCAGGCCGTGAAGTCCGCCGGCTTGCCTGCAGCAAGCGCCTCCAGGGTGCCAGGCGAGTCGTCGTGGAAATAGCAGACCTGGTTGATGCCTTCGTAAAAGAATTCGTCGGCGGGGTCCATGCAGCGCGCGAGTTCTTCGGTGAGCCGCACGTCGCACAAAGCCGCGCAAACCTGCGCCTTGGCTGCAATCTGCTTGAGCTCCTTCGCGCGCAGCAGCGGCATGGTGGGAATCACCACGAGGCCTGCCTTGAGCGACGCGAGAAACGCCACCGCCATCTGCAGTGTGTTCGGTCCGCGCAACAGCACACGATTTCCCGGCTGCAGCCCCATGTCTTCCACCAGCACGCGCGCGCTGCGATTGACGAGCGCGAGCAACTCGGCATAGGTGGTCGCTTGCGGCTTGCCGTCGACATCCGACCAGATGGCCGGGCGCTCTCCGTGACCGGCCTCGATCGCACGGTCGAGCAACTCGACGGCGCAATTCATGCGTGCGGGGTAGGCGACGTCGGGATTGTCGAGCAGCATGTCGGGCCACTGCGACTCGGGCGGCAGATGATCGCGTGCGAACGTATCGACATGGGCGGTGGGTTGCATGGCGTCTCCGGCTGGCTAGATGAGCTGATCGTTCCGTTGCGTGGGCGGTTTATTGGCGCGTGAGGCGTGCGCCGTCGGGAATCACGGCCGTCGCTTCGATTTCCACTTTTGCGTCGTCTTCCATGAGCGCCACCACCTGAACCGCGCTCATCGCGATGTCGTAGTCGCCGATCAGCTCGCGAAACGCCGCGCCGATTTCCTTCAGCGATGCCAGGTACTCCTTTTTGTCGGTCACGTACCAGGTCATGCGCACGAGGTGCTCGGGCTTGCCGCCCGCCGTTTCGAGCACGGCGACGATATTGCGCAGCGCCTGCACGGCCTGCGCGCCGAATTCGCGGCTCGTGAAACGCGCGTTCTCGTCCCAGCCGATCTGCCCGGCGATATAGACCTGCGTGCCGGAAGCGGCGACGCCGTTGGCATAACCGCGCGGCTTGACCCAGCCTGCGGGAAGAAGGGCTTGTTTCATGTTTCGTCCGGTTCCGTAGAGAGCGTCGCGCAGCAGTCGCTTACGCGGCGTGGTATGCCTTGAGCAAGTCGCGCCCGACGATCAGCTGTTGCACTTCCGTCGCGCCTTCGTAAATGCGCAGCGAGCGAATTTCCCGGTAGAGCGATTCGACGACATTGCCGCTTTGCACGCCCATGCCGCCCCAAAGCTGCACGGCCGCGTCGATCACCTGTTGCGCGCCTTCGCTTGCGTGCCACTTCGCCATGGCGGCTTCGCGCGTCACGCTTTCGCCCTGGTCGCGCAGCCACGCGGCGCGATAGACGAGCAGGGCGCTGCTGTCGATGGTGAGCGCCATTTGCGCGAGCTTTGCCTGGGTCAACTGAAAATCGCCTAGCGTCTGGCCGAACATCTTGCGCGAAGCGGCGCGTGCGAGCCCTTCGGCCATCGCGCGGCGCGCGAAGCCCAGCGAAGCCGCCGCGACCGACGTGCGGAAAATATCGAGCGTGCGCATGGCGATCTTGAAGCCCTCGCCGGGGGCGCCAAGCATCTGGCTGCGCTTCACGCGCGCGCCGGTGAAGCGCAGGCGCGCGAGCGGGTGCGGCGCAATCACGTCGATGCGTTCCGCGATTTCGAGCCCAGGCGTGCCGGCATCGACCACGAACGCGCTGATGCCGCGTGCGCCCGGCGCTTCGCCGGTGCGGGCGAACACCACGTAGAAGTCGGCGATGCCGCCGTTCGAGATCCAGGTTTTTTCGCCGTCGAGCACGTAATCGTCGCCCTCGGCGCGAGCGGCGAGCGCCATCGCGGCGACGTCGGAGCCCGCTTCCGGTTCGGAGAGCGCGAACGCGGCGATTGCTTCGCCGCGCGCCACGCCTGGCAGATAGCGCGACTTTTGCGCGTCGTTGCCAGCCAGCGAGATGGCTCCGGAGCCCAGGCCCTGCATGGCGAGCGCGAAATCGGCGAGGCCGGAGTGCTTGGCGAGCGTTTCTCGCAGCAGGCAGACGGCGCGCGTATCGATAGTGTCGCCGTGACCTCCGTAAGCGGTGCCGCCCACGCCGTAGCGCAGCCAGCCGGCTTCGCCCAGTTGGCGCACGAGCGCGCGGCAGGTTGCATCGACATCATCGTGCGGCACGTGCGCGAGATGCTCGCGCGACCACGCTTCGATTCCCGCGGCAAGCGCACGATGGCGATCTTCGAAGAACGGCCACGCAAGCGCGTCGTGGAGATGGGTTTCAACGGCAGCGTTCAATTCAGTCCCCTTCGAAAACCGGACGCGTCTTGCCCGCGAACGCTTCATAGGCACGGCCGAAGTCGCGCGTGGCCATGCAGATCGCCTGTGCCTGCGCTTCAGACTCGATGGCCTCGTCGATGCTCATGGTCCATTCCTGATGCAGCATCGTCTTGGTGATGCCGTGCGCAAACGTCGGGCCGGAAGCGAGATCGGCGGCGAGCTTCTGCGCATCGGCGAGCAGCGCTTCGGGCTCGCAAATGCGGTTGTAGAAGCCCCACGCGTGGCCTTCTTCTGCGCTTGCCGAGCGCCCCGTATAGAGCAGCTCGGCCGCGCGGCCCTGACCGATGATGCGCGGCAGGATCGCGCACGCGCCCATGTCGCAGCCCGCGAGCCCCACGCGTGTGAACAGAAATGCGAGCTTGCTGCGTGCCGTGGCGTAGCGCATGTCGGAGGCCATAGCGAGAATGGCGCCCGCGCCGGCACATACGCCATCCACGGCGGCGATGATCGGCTGCGGGCAGTGCCGCATGGCTTTCACGAGGTCGCCGGTCATGCGCGTGAACATCAGCAGTTCGGGCATCGGCAGATCGATGAGCGGCGCGATGATGTCGTGCACGTCTCCGCCCGAGCAGAAGTTCTCGCCCGCGCCATGCAGCACGACCGCTTTCACATCGGTCGCGTAGGCAAGCTGGCGAAACAGATCGCGTAGTTCTGCATACGATTCGAACGTGAGCGGATTCTTGCGCTCGGGGCGATTGAGCGTGATGGTCGCCACGCGGCCTTGTACCGACCAGCTGAAGTGTTGCGCCTCATAACCAGAAAGCGTCACGCGGTTGCCCGCGAAGAGCGCTTCGGCGCTGGAACGTGTCGTCAAGATATGTCTCCCGGATCTCTGCAATTTCAGTGGTATCAGCCTTCCAGGCCGTTGCGCAGATGTTGTTTGAGCTTGCCGAGCCGCTCGTGCATCTTCGACTTCTCGTCGAGCGAGAGGCCGCCAAACAATTCGACTACCCATTGCTCGTGGGCGGCCGCCATGCGGTCGAAGAGGGCGCGGCCCTCGGCCGTGAGGCGCACCACAAAGGCGCGGCGGTCGTCGGGGGCGACGTCGCGCACGACGAGGCCTTCCTTTTCGAGCTGATCGGTAATGCCCGTGACGTTGCCGCCCGTCACCATGAGGCGGCGCGAGAGCTCCGTCATGCGCAGGCCTTCAGGGTGGCGCTCGAGCTGCGCCATCAGGTCGAAGCGCGGCAGCGTCGTATCGAACTCCACACGCAGGCGGCGGCGCAGCTCGGCTTGCACGAGGTTCGTCGTGGTGAGCAGGCGCAGCCACAGGCGCAGGCCCATGTGGCTGTCGGCGCCCGTGCTCATTTCCATGTCGACGACGTTCTCGGCTGGCTTTTCAACGCCTTTGCGCGGCGCTTTCGTTGCGGCTTTCGTGGTGGCGCTCTTGCGCGTGGATGCTGGCGATGTCATGTGATTTCTCCACCGGAAACGGAGATGGACTGGCCCGTGATCGCAGACGATCCAGGCGCGCAAAGCCACAGCACCGCGTTCGCGACTTCATCCGGCGTGACGAAGCGCTGCTGCGGGTTGTGGCGCACGAGAATGCTGCGTGCCTCGGCTTCGCTGCGCGAGGTCTTGCGCGTAATCTGCTCGAGCGACGCCTGCAGCAGCTCCGTTTCCGTGTAGCCGGGGCACACGGCGTTCACGGTCACGCCTTGCGTGGCGACTTCGAGCGCGAGCGCGCGCGTCATGCCGATCACGCCGTGCTTCGAGGCGCAATAGGCGGCGACGTACGGGTAGCCCACCTGGCCTGCCGTACTCGCGACGTTGACGATACGCCCGCTCTTGCGTGCGATCATGGCGACCAGTACTGCGCGCGTGCAGAGGAAGGCGCCCGTGAGATTCACGTCGAGCATGCGTTTCCAGAGCGCGAGGTCGGTTTGCGCGAATGGTGCGGCCTGGGCCTGGCCTGCATTGTTCACGAGGATATCGATGGCGCCGAGCGTTTCGGCTGCGCGTGCGAACGCGGCATTCACGGCGTCTTCGTCGGTGATGTCCACGCTCACGCAGGCCACGTTTTCGCCGCCGCCGAGCGCGGTGCGCTGCGCCACGAGCCGCGCGGCGTCGCGGCCCATCAGCGTGACGCGCGCGCCGGCCTGCAGGAGCGCAGCGGCGGTCGCCGCGCCAATGCCGCTGCCGCCGCCGGTCACGACGGCGTGACGATCGTTGAGGATTGCCTGGTTCATGCTTACACGGTTCCTTCGGCGCGTTGCGCGCGCTCCAGCGGCGAGAGACCTGCCGCCGCTGCTGCGGCCGCGCGCTCACGCTCGATATTGCGTTCGAGTTGCGTTTTGGCGGCTGTGTACTGATTCGGCCACTTGATGTCGAGGTAGCCGATGCGTGCGGCTTCGGTGAGCGTCCACGACGGATTGGCCAGATGCGGCCGCGCAACGGCGCACAGGTCGGCACGCCCGGCCGCGATGATGCCGTTTACGTGATCCGCTTCGGAAATCGCGCCCACGGCGATCGTCGCGATGCCTGCTTCATTGCGGATGCGGTCGGCGAACGGTGTCTGGAACATGCGGCCGAAAACGGGCCTTTCCTCCTTGCTGACCTGACCCGACGAGACGTCGATCATGTCCGCGCCGGCCGCCTTGAAGGCGCGCGCGATCTCGATGGCGTCGTCGGGCGTGTTGCCGCCTTCCACCCAGTCGTGTGCCGAGACGCGCACCGAAATCGGTTTGTCCTCGGGCCACACCTCGCGAATCGCCTTGAAAACCTCGAGCGGATAACGCAGACGCTTTTCAAGCGAGCCGCCGTATTCGTCAGTACGCTGGTTCGTGAGCGGCGAGAGGAAGCTCGAAAGCAGATAGCCGTGTGCGCAGTGCAATTCGAGCCAGTCGAAGCCCGCATCGTTCGCCATTTGCGTGGCGTGCACGAATTGCGCCTGGATCTCGCGCAGTTCCTCCGCGCTCGCTTCGTGCGACCACTGGCTCACGCCGCGCAGATATTGCTGTGGCGAAGCGGAGACGAGCGGCCAGTTGCCATCGTCGAGCGGCTGGTCGATGCCTTCCCATGCCACGCGCGTCGAGCCCTTGGCGCCGGAATGGCCGAGCTGCATGCCGATTTTCGCGTCCGAGTTCGTATGCACGAAATCGACGATACGCTTCCACGCCTGCACATGCTCGGGCGCATACATGCCGGGGCAGGCGGGCGTAATGCGCGCCTCGGGCGAGACGCAGGTCATCTCGGTCATGACGAGCGCGGCGCCACCCATTGCTCGCGCGCCGAGATGCATGAGGTGATAGTCTCCGGCTACGCCGTCATGCGCGGAGTACTGGGCCATCGGCGAGACGACCACGCGATTTTTCAACGTCACGCCACGCACTGTATAAGGCGTGAACATGGGCGGCACTGCACGTGCCTCGCCACCCGCGCGCTGCGCGAGCCATGCTTCGAAACCGGACAGATAGCCCGCGTCGCGCTCGCGCAGATTTTCATGCGAAATGCGCTGCGAGCGCGTGAGCAGGGAATAAGCAAACTGCTCTGGATCGAACTTTGCGTAACGGTCCACGTGCTCGAACCACTCGGTGGAATTGCGCGCGGCGTTTTGAATACGCAGGACATCCACGCTGCGCACGTTCGTGTAGTGCGTGAGCGCCGCGCGCAGATCGGCGGGGTGCTCTTCCATGCTGTTGGCGAGCTCGATCGCGTCTTCGAGTGCGAGCTTCGTGCCCGAGCCGATCGAGAAGTGCGCGGTGTGCGCCGCGTCGCCCATCAGCACGACGGGAATTTCCTTGCCGTCGGCCGCGGTTTTCCAGTGCACCCATTCGCGATTGACCACGCGCGGAAAGCGGATCCATTGCGACGAGCCGCGCAGATGCGACGCATTCGAGCGCAGCGCGTGGCCGTCGAGATAGCGCGCAAACAGCTTCTCGCAGAACGCGATGCTGTCTTCCTTGCTCATGGTGTCGAGGCCAGCCGCGCGCCACACGTGATCGGGCGTTTCGATGATGAACGTCGACGTGTTGTCGTCGAAGCGGTAGGCGTGCGCCTGGAACCAGCCCCATTCGGTTTCTTCGAACGCGAACGTGAAGGCGTCGAAGAGTTTCGACGTGCCGAGCCACACGAAGCGGCAATTGCGCAAGTCGATATCGGGTTGATAGGTAGCGGCGTACTTCTGGCGCGTGGCGCTGTTCAGGCCGTCGCTCGCAATGATGAGGTCGGCGTGGGTCACGTCGTCGTCGGTGATCTGCGATTCGAACACGAGCTTTACGCCGAGCGCTTCGCAGCGCGCCTGCAGGATGTTGAGCAGACGCTTGCGGCCAATGCCGCAGAAGCCATGGCCCGACGAGCGGATCGCACTGCCGCGGAAGTGAATCTCGATGTCGTCCCAATGATTGAAGGCGTCGAGAATTTCGTCTGCGCTTTCGGGGTCGGCCGCGCGCAGGTTGCCGAGCGTCTGGTCCGAGAACACCACGCCCCAGCCGAACGTGTCGTACGGCCGGTTCCGTTCGATCACGGTGATTTCGTAGTCAGGGTGACGGCGCTTCATCAAGAGGGCGAAATAGAGGCCTGCCGGCCCGCCGCCAATGCAAACAATGCGCATGCTCGCTCCTTCGTTCGGTCTGCAAGGGCAATGTAGGTCTAATTACTTTAGGTGTCAAGTAATTTGCCGCTGCGTTTTGCCGATGAAGCCGGGATCATCCAGCGCGCGAGCGCGAAACATCTGAATTTTTCCGGAACCCTTGGCGCCCCCACGCGTCAACTGGCCATGACGCAAGAAAAGTAACCGCGCAGGCTTTCGCGCGGCTTTCCGCGATGTGGCACCAGAAAAGGGCGGGCGCTGGCTAGATGTGCATGGCGCGCACCGTCCGGGCGTGCGCGTGCGACTGCGTGAACGCGTCAAGCGCGCGAATTGCTTACCATGGGTTACGCAGGCCCATTTCGTATTGAACTGGCATTAAAGTCGCTTATGGAGGCGGCGCTCGGGCGCAGCCTTTTACGGAACCCTTTCATGCGTAGCGCGTGTGGCCACGAATCGATCAGTTATCCTTACAAAAAGGTCGATAAAGCTGACAGCTTCATCGAGTCGAGGTCGCGTATCCCTTCAATCGTAATCTTCGACACGAACGGGAGTCGTCACCAATGAATCAAACAGCGAAGCGATCGATCGAAATCGACTTTTTCCGGGGTTTCGCATTGATTTCCATCGCGCTCGATCACATTCCGTCCAGCGTGCTCTCGCATGCGATGCTGCACAACTTCGCGTTCTGTGACTCAGCGGAAGTGTTCGTGTTCGTGAGCGGCTATGTGTGCGCGGCGAGCTGGCTTGCCATCGCCGGGCGCAACGGAGCGGGCGCGGCCAACCACCGCTTCTGGCGTCGCGGGCGCGAGATCTACGCCGCCTATCTATGCACGGCAGCGCTCATGCTGCTTTCGGGCGCCGCAGCGGTCATGCTGCGTGTGGATTCGCCACTGGTTGCCGAGTCGGGCTATCTGCGCTTTGCCGCACATCCGTTCACGATGCTTGCGAATATCGCCGTGTTTCGCGATCAGCCCTATCTGGCCGGCGTGCTGCCCATGTACATCGTGCTCGTGATGGCCTTGCCGTTCGTGATGCCGTTTGCGCGCCGCTCGCCCGATCTCGTGCTCGTGGGCAGCTTCGTGCTGTGGTTCGGCGGGTGCTGGCTCGTGGGGTATCTGCCTGCCGCACCCGGCGCCATATGGCCCTTCAACCCGTTTGCCTGGCAGGCCATGTTCATGCTGGGCCTGCTGTGTCGCCTCTATCCTGTGTCGCGCGCGTTTCAGGTTTCGTTTGCCGGCCGCACCGTGACAGCGTTCGCGCTGGTGCTCGTTGCCACGTTCGCGTTCATCCAGTTGTTCGCCGATCTGGACCCTCAGCCGGGCTACATGAAGCAGAACCTCGCGAGCGTGCGCATCGTGAATTTCGCTGCTGTGGCCTGGCTCGCCGCGCAGGCGGTGCGCAAAGGCTGGATAGCGTGGCTCGCGCAGCGGCTGCCCGCCGTCGTCACCGTGGGGCAGCAGGGCCTCGTTTGTTTCGTGGGTGGCGCGGTGGCTTCGAATGTCATCGACACGCTGCTGCGTGCCACGCATGTGACGGATTCACTGCCGGCACGGCTTGCAGGCGACGTGCTTGCGGTCGGTGCGCTGCTCATGCTCGCGGGTAGCGTGCGGCGCCTGAAAGCGGTACGGCCGCGCGTCGCGCTCACGTGAAGCGCGACGGCGTACATTCAAAGGTGAGGGTTTGCGGGAGGCCTATGAACGCATGCGTTGCGCGATGCGCTCATGCCTTGACGAGTTCGCGCACGTCGGTCGCAGGCACCGATCCGAATGCATCGCTCAACGCATAGTCGACCAATTGCTGTGCCGCGGCTTCGGGCGTGGACAGCAGACCGTTCTGCTTGAGTTGTTCGAAGCGCTCGCGCATCGGGAACTGGTCGAGGCTCGTCGCGCGGATCGTTTCCTGCATGCCGGTGTCGATCACGCCCGGCGCGACGCTGCAAATGCGTAGGCCGGCTGGCGCATCGAGTGCGACGGCGCGCGCGTGGTGGTCGAGCGCGGCCTTGGTCGCGCAGTACACGCTCCAGCCCGGATACGCGTTGCGCGCAGCGCCACTCGAAACGTGCACGATGCGGCGCGACGCATTCGCGCTCAGGGCTTGCGTGGCGGCGAGCGCGTTTGCAAGCATCAACGGTGCGGCGACATTGAGCGTGACGGCTCGGGCAATGGCGAGCGCGTCCTGTTCGCCGAGCGGCGCGATGGGCTCTACGGTGCCCGCGTTGTTGAAGAGCAGCACACATTGCGCGCCGCGCGCAAACGCATTCAGCGTGTCGCCGGCCAGCCAGCGCTCGAGCGCGGCGGGATCGGCGAGATCCACGACAGCTTGCGAGAACCGCTCAGGATGGAGGCCGGCCAGTTCCTCGTGCGCGCCGCGGCCAAGGCCGAGCACCTCGATGTTCCGTTGCAGCAGCGATTGCGCGAGCGCCGCACCCAATCCGCGCGTATGGCCGGTGACGATGGCGCGAATGGCAGAACGGGGGGCGGATGTCGAAATCGTCATGGTGTCGTGATGAAAAAAGGGATGCGATCCTTGCGCACGCAAGGGGTTGACGCGTGAAATTCGAGGGATTTTGCCGCACGCCGCATGGATTTGCAGCGCGGCGCGGCGTGCGAAATTGGACTCAAAACCGGCCGTGGCAATTGATTGCCCGGTTGGGTCGGCCGCGTTTTCGGTATCATAGCGTCCGGTTCCATATGGAAGAGATCTGGACGTGAAAGCCGCATCGCAACAACGCCGTACCCTGAGCTTCAAGGAAGGTCTTCTTGAGATCAAGAAGTCCATGGGGGGCGGCGCAGGCCAGCCCGCCGAAGAACAGGCGCAAAAATCGCAAGGCAAGCCCGCTCACAAGGGCGCGAAGGGCCATGGTGGCTCGCATGCCCCGAAGGGCCCGCGTGCTCCGAAAGACGGTTCGGCGGCTGCGGGCGCGGCCGGCGGCAAGGACGAGCGCTCGCGCTCGCGCCACGGCCGCCCTCAGGGCGCGAGAGCGCAGGAGCAGAACCCGGGGGAGCCGGGGCAGCGCGCCCAGCAGCCGCGCCGGCCGCAACAGCCGAAGCCGGCTCGCGGTCCGGAGGCAGGCGAGCGTTCGGGGCAGCAGCGGCGCCGTCCGGCGCGTCCCCAGCAGCCGCCGGCAGCGAATCTGAGCGAGGCCGAAAAGGCGCGCATCGAGCGCAACCGCCAGCTCAACACGGTCTGGAATGTGTTCGCGAAGCACTATCCGGCTTTCCGCGACCGTTTGCCGCTCAAGATCGGCGTGGCCGAGGATCTCGTTGCGCGTCACCCCGAGTACGAACGCACGATGATCGTCGCCGTGCTCAAGCGCCACGTGAACCATCCGCGCTATCACGAGCGTGTGGCAGCGGGCGGCTCGCGCTACGAACTCGACGGCACGGCCTCGGAAGGCCCGGGCATCGATCCGTCGCACGTCGGCCGCGCCAATGCGGCGCTTGCGCGCCAGAAGGCCAAGGCCGAAGCGCAAGCCAAGGCGCGCGAAGAGGGCAAGGCGCAGCCGGAGGCCAAGCCCGAAGTGAAGGCTGAGGCGAAGACCGAAACCGCGCCCCAGCCGGAAGCCCAGAGCGCAGAAACGCAGGCCTCGTCCAACGTGCCGGAAGCAGCGGTACAGCAACCGGAAAGCGGCGAGACGCCCGCAGCCGGCGCCTGAAGCCCGCGCGCCGGAGCGATCCGGTCAGAAACAACCCTCTCGCGGTGCCGCCGCGCGAGGGTTTTTGCACGTCTGGCGTGCGTAGGGCGTCCGCCTGGTGAGGGCCGGGCGATGACTGCGCGCGCTGCCGGACTGCCGGGCCAGGCTATGCTGTGTTGCCGCGCAGCGTCTTCCTGCGCCGAACCTCAGGCAATCTGAACACTTTGCGCCTGTCGCGCCAGGCGCGCCCGCCATGAACCTACGCCAACTCGAACACGTGGTCGCCCTCGCGGAAGAGGGCAGTTTCGCCCGCGCGGCCCAGCGCGTGCACCTGAGCCAGCCTGCCCTGAGCCGAAGCATCCAGGCCATCGAGGAAAAGCTCGACATGGTGCTCTTCGACCGCACGACCCGCGAAGTGCAGATCACGCCAGCGGGAGAGACCGTCGTGCGCCGGGCGAAGAAGGTGTTGTTCGAGGCCCGCTGCCTCGTGCGCGACGTGGACCTGTTGCGCAATCACTGCATCGGCTCGGTGAGTTTCGGGGCGGGGCCGTATCCCGCGGCCATGCTCCTGCCGGCCGTGCTCGATATGCTCGCGCAGCGCCATCCTCAGTTGCGCATCGATGCCCGAATCGACAACTGGAAAAATTTGCTCGACGCGCTGTCCAGCGAGACGCTCGATTTTTTGATCGTCGACATTCGCGGCGCGCCGCCCGTGAGTGAAATCAGCGTGATCCCGCTGCCCAGGCATCGCGTGGCCTGGTATGTGCGCGAAGGCCATCCGCTCGCGCAGCTCGAAACGCTGGAGGCGCGCCAGTTGCAGGCGTTTCCGATCATCGCCGTGCCGTTGCCCGACACCATGCGCAACGCGCTGCGCAAATGGCTGCGCTACGCGCCCGGCCACGAACTCGAGTTTCATCTCGTCTGCAACGACGTGAACGTGCTGCAGGAGTACGCGCGCAAGACCGACGCGCTGTTGCTGCTCACGAGCCACGCGTTCTGGAATCCGGCACGCATGGCCGGTCTCGTGCCGCTTTCGCTACCCGCGCACTCACCGCTCTGGCTGCAGTTCTGCATCGTCCATCTCGCGGGCCGCACGCTGTCGCCGGCGGCGGAACAAGCCATTCGCGCCGTGCAAGACGCGGCCGAAGCCATTCAGCCGCAAATCGATTGATGTGCTGATTGCATCGATTCGATGCAAATTATGCAGTTGTCTTATTGATTTCCGCGTCGTTCAATGTCCCGAACGCGGCAGCTTTCGGCGCCCCGCACGTAGCGGCGCCCAACGTATAGCCGCGCACGGAGACACAATGACACCAGAGACACGCAGCAAGCGCCAGCGATGGGTAATCGTCGTCGGCCTGTTTTTCTTTCTCGCGATCAATTTCGCCGACAAGGCGCTCATCGGACTCGCCGCCGAGCCGATCATGCGCGAGCTTGGGCTCACGCACACCCAGTTCGGGCGCATCGCGGCCAGCTTCTTCACGTTTTTTTCCATTTCCGCGCTGCTTGTCGGCCTGCTCGCCAACCGCGTGAAGGCGCGCTGGCTGCTGCTGGCGATGGCGATCACGTGGTCGGTTTCGCAGGTGCCGCTGCTCGTATTTGCAACGCCGCTTACGCTGATCGTCTCGCGCGTGCTGCTAGGTGCGAGCGAAGGGCCCGCGTATCCCGTGGCCGTGCATGCGCTTTACAAGTGGTTCCCCGACCACGAGCGCGCGGTGCCTTCCGCCGTGCTCACTATTGGGGCATCGTTCGGCGCCGGCCTGATCGCGCCGGTCATTACCGGCGTGATTGTGCATTTCGGCTGGCATGCGGCGTTCGTCATGCTGGCCGTGGTCGGCATGATCTGGAGCGTGATCTGGCTGCTAATCGGCAAGGAGGGGCCGCTTGGTACGCACACCGTGGGCGATACGGGTTCGTTGCGCGCTCACCCATCTGCGCTTGCGTTGCCGCACAAGATTCCCCTCGGCGCACTGCTGCTCTCGCGCACCTGCGTCGGGAGCGATCTCAGCGGCTTCGCGGCCTACGTGATCCTCACGATGTCGACGATCTGGCTGCCGAGCTATCTCGTGCGCGTGGCGGGCTATTCGCTCACGGAAGTCGGCTGGATTGTCGTGCTGCCTGCATTTGGGCAGATGGTGGTTTCGCCGCTTTTCAGCTGGTGGTCGCAGCGGCTGATGGCGCGCGGCGTGTCGAGCCGACATGCGCGCGGCACGCTTGGGGCGGCGTCGGTCGTGGCATCGGGCGCGGCGCTCGCGGTCATGCCGCTGCTGCCGGCGGGGCCGCTCCTCATCGTTGCGGTGTCGATCGCATTCTCGCTCGCCTCGTTCACGTTCGTGAGCGGCGTGACGCTGGCCGGCGAGATCGTGCCGCCCGCCCAGCGCGGCGGCGTGCTCGGCATCAACATCTGCATCACTACGTTGGCCGGGCTCGTGACGCCGGCGGTAATGGGGCAGGTGATCGACCATGCGGCGGCACAGGTCGACGGCTATCGCACGGGCATGATGCTGGCCGGCGTGTTCTCGGTCGTGGCGGGTGTGATCGCGGCCTGCCTGATCGATCCCGCTTCCGATCGCCGTCGCTTTGCGGCGCTCGCAGATGTCACCGAGGATGCTTGCGTTGCCCGGTCGCTGGCTTCGGGCGAGCAATGAACCTGCTGAAATAGAAAGGAATGCTAACGTCCATGAAAAACGCCGATTTCACGCCACTCATGCGTCCCGCATCGATTGCCATCGTCGGCGCCTCGGCCGATGCCGCCAAGGTTGGCGGCATGCCTTTGCGGCTGCTGCGCGAGCACGGCTATGCAGGCCGCATCTACGCGATCAACGCGAAGGCGGCGCACGTGCAGGGCGTACCCGCCCACGCCACGCTCGACAGTGTGCCGGAGCCTGTCGATCTCGCGATCGTCGCAGTGCCCGCGCACGCGGTACCGGAAGTGATGGCGCAGCTCGTGCGGCGGCGAGCGCGCTCGGCCGTCCTGTTCACAGCGGGCTTTGCCGAAACGGGCGAGGCGGGACGCACGGCGCAGCGCGACCTCGCCCACACGGCGGCCCAAGGCGGCGTGACGCTGCTCGGGCCCAATTGCCTCGGGTTGATGAATCTGCGCGAGCGGGTCTACGCAACGTTTTCGCCCGTGGCGCTCGCAGGCGCGCCGCCCAGAGGCGACGTCGCGCTCGTGAGCCAGAGCGGGGCGTTCGGCGCCTACGCGTTTGCGCTTGCCCGCGAGGCGGGGCTCGGCCTGAGCCACTGGATCACGACGGGCAACGAGGCCGGTGTGCAGGTGGCGGACGCCATTGCGTGGCTCGCCGCCGATCCGGATACGAAGGTCATTCTCGCTTACCTCGAAGGCTGCACGGACGGCGCGAAGCTGCGCCGGGCCTTCGCCGCCGCGCGCGCGGCGGGCAAGCCCGTGGTCGTTGCCAAGGTCGGCACCACGGCGACGGGCGCGCGCGCCGCGCAGTCGCACACCGCGAGTCTCGCGGGCGAGGACGCCGTTTATCAAGCCGTGTTCGACGAATACGGCGTGTTTCGTGCCGATACGCTCGAGGCCTTCTTCCGGCTCGGCTACGCGCTCTCGAAAGGCCGCCGGCCGCAGTCGGCCGCCAGCGCCATTGTCACCGTCTCGGGCGGCGTTGGCATCATGATGGCCGACCGCGCCGAAGCGCTCGGCCTCGAACTGCCGTCGCTGCCCGAAGCGAGCGGCGCGCGGCTGCGCGAGCGTATTGCGTTCGCTTCCACGGCCAACCCCATCGACGTGACCGGCCAGATCGTCGCCCAGCCCGAGGTGCTTGCCGACACGCTCGTCGATACCGCCACCTGTGGCGCATTCGGCAGCGTGGCCGCGTTCATCGCCGGTGCTGGCAACGTGCCCGCGACATGGGCGGCGATCGAGCGGGCGGTCGAGCGCGCAGCCGAAGGCAGCGCGAGCGCGCCGCTCGTGCTCGCGGGCCTTGTCGACGACGCCAAACGGCAGTGGCTCGAAGCGCGCGGCGTGCTCGTCTATCGCGAGCCTGCGCATGCCATGGAGGCCATCGCTACATTGTTGCGTGCGCAACAGAATGACGCCGCACGAAAATCCACCCATGTCGAGACCGAGCCGGCGCATGTCGCGCTCCCCGCGAGCGTGCCGCCGAACGCCGTCTCACTGGACGAGGCCGAAGCCATGGCGCTGCTCGGTGAAGCCGGCGTGGCGGTCGCACCGCATCGCGTGGCACGCACGGCGAGCGCAGCCGTCGAAGCGGCGCAGGCTTTGGGCTTTCCCGTCGCGCTCAAGCTGCGCTCGCGCCATGTGCTGCACAAGAGCGATATCGGCGGGGTGCGGCTCGATCTGCGCGACGCGGCGGCCGTGCGTCATGCATTCGAAGCCATTGCGCATGCCGCTGTGCAAGCGGATGTGCCGGGCGGCTTCGAAGGCGTGGTGGTTGCGCGCATGGTGAAGGGATGGGGCGAGATCATCGTCGGCGTGAAGCGAGACCCCGTGTTCGGTCTCGTTGCCATGGCGGGGTTGGGCGGCACCGGCGTCGAATTGTGCCGCAAGGTGGCCTTCGGGCTTGCGCCGCTCACATGCGAGCGCGCCATGGCGATGCTTGAAACGAGCGGCGTGGCCGCGCTCTTTCGCGGCCATCGCGGCAACCCTGTTCTGCCGCTCGACGCAGCCGCGGCCACGCTGGTCGCGCTCACACGCCTCGCCGCGGCAATTGGCGATGCGCTCCAAACGCTCGAAATCAATCCGCTCATCGTGACGCCGCAGGGCCTCGTTGCGTCCGATGCTGTCATCACATTAGCGCGCGCAGTGTAGACAAATCGCAGCCATTTTTATTCCGCGAGCATCCTTGCAAGGCATCTTGATATGTACAACCAAACAATGAGTGTTGTAGAAGCGAACCCAGAAAAACTGCATGAAGACCCTGTCGCCGCACTGGTGCGTATGTACGCGGGGCCGCTCGCCATCGCACGTTATCCTGTCGTCGAGGTCATGCGCACCTGTGCGCTGCATACGCTGGCGCAGTCCACCAGCCCGCTGCGCCGGCCCTTCAACGTGATTCACGCGAGCATGCAGCGCTGGACGCATGAAGACCGTGACATCGTGACGCCCGCCAACGATTTTCTCTATCTGAATGCGTGGATCGATCTTTCCGACGGGCCGGTGGTGCTCGACATTCCAGCCGTAGAGGACGACCGCTATTACGTGGTCGAACTGCTCGACGCCTTCACGAACAACTTCACGAACCTCAGCCCGCGCAATGCCGGCACGCGAGGGAGCCGCTTCGTTCTGCACACGCCGGAACAGCGCCCGACTGGCGACGGAGCCCCGCTCGTGTGCCCCTCGAAACTCGTGTGGATGCTGGGCCGCGTACTCGTGCAAGGCGACGACGATCTCGCGCGAGCGCAGCATGTGGCTGCGGCTTTCCGGCTCGCTGGCGCGCAGGGCGCGGGCCCGGCCTGCGTGCGGCAATGGCACGAAAGCGGTGACGCCGCGCTCGACTTCTTCGACAACGTTCTTGAGTCGGTCGCGGATTTTCCGCCGCAAGACGACGAAGCCGCGATGCTCAGTGCACTCGAACGCGCGGGCGTGCGCGCATTGAACGGGCGCGGCGCGGCGGCGTTGCCCGAGACCGTGCAGCAAGGCCTGCGGCTTGCCTACGCCGACGCCCAGCGGTTGATTCTCGCCTTCACGGAAAGCCGCGCGCGGCGCAGCTGGACATACAGCCTCGGACTTGGCCGCTACGGCCACGCCCACGTGCTGCGCGCCTGCATCGCCATGAAGGGGCTGGGCGCGCTTGCGGCCGACGAGGCAGTCTATGCAACGGCCGATTTCGACGAAGCCGGTGAGCGCCTAACGGGCCGCCGCCGCTATGAACTCTATTTTCCGCCTGGCGAATTGCCGCCCGTCGACGCGCTCTGGTCGCTCTCGCTTTATGGCGCGGACCGCTACTTTGCCGACAACGCGATACGCCGCTACGCAATAGGCGATCGCACGCCCGGCCTGCAATACGACGCGGACGGAGGCCTGCGCATCCAGATCCAGCATGAAGCGCCGAGCTCGCAGTCGAACTGGCTTCCCGCGCCGGCAGGGGGCTTTTATCTGATCCTGCGCTTCTACCATCCGCAGGCATCGTTTCTCGAAGGACGCTATGCCATTGCGCCGGTGCGCGCCGTCGCGGCCTGACTCGCGCCCGAAAGCTCACTTCCATCGATTCACATTAATTCGCCATACGAAATATCATGTCTTCACTCGAATCCCCCGAAATTACCGCGCTTTCATCCGATCAGTCCCGCTTCGATCTGGCCGTCGAGGCGGTCCAGTTCGCGCTTCCGCTTTATGAAATGGCGCGCATGCGTTCTGCCACCGGCCCGCGCGTGGATCGCACGGGGCGCCCCGCGGGCGAGTCGCCGGAATCGCCCAACCGCTGGGCTAACGAATGGTTTCATACGCGTGTGCTGCAGGGCCCTCAGAACCGCCGCGTGGTGACGCCCAATAACGACACGCTCTATTCCTGTGCGTGGTTCGATCTGAGCGACGGGCCAATCGTCATCCGCGTGCCCGCCATGCAAGCGCGCTACTACGTGCTGGGCCTGCTCGACCTCTATACCAATCCGTTTGGCTATATCGGCACGCGCACCACCGGCAGCGACGCGGGTGCATTCTTTCTGCATGGACCGGACTGGAGCGCAGACGTGCCCGAGGGCATGCAAGCGATACCGTGTCCGACCAGCACGGTGTGGCTGATCGGCCGCATTCTGGTGGACGGTGAAGCGGATCTCGAGGCAGCCAACCACTTGCAGGACCAGCTCACGGTCGAACCGGCGCCCGGCAGCGCGGCGCAGGTGCCCAAGCTGATCGACGCCGCTATGCAGCCAGGCGAAAAGCTCGGAGATGTGAACCGTTTTGCGCAGGTCGTGAATCGCCTGCTTGCTGTTGAGCCGCCGCCACGTGAGGCGCGCGCGCATGTCGCGCGCTTCGAGGCATGCGGAATCGGCGCTGCCTGCGTTGACAAGACGCTCGATGAAGAACAGCGCGCGTTGCTCGAAAGGGCGCTTGCGCACGTCACGCATGAGCTTGCCGGCGAGCCGCCGCTCGCCTTGGGTGGAGGGTGGGCGTTGCCGGTGGATGTGCGCGCAACGTTTGGCGAGGACTACCGCACGCGTGCACAGGCGGCGCTTTGCTATATCGGCGTGCTAGGGGCTCAGGAGGCGATGTACATCACCGCCGATACCGACGCACAGGGCGCCGTGCTCGACGGCAACGCATCGTATGTACTGCACTTCGCGCCGGGCAACCTGCCAGCAGTCGACGCTTTCTGGTCGCTGACCGCCTACGAAAAGGCGACGTACATGCTGGCCGAAAATGCCATTGGGCGTTACTCGATCGGCGACCGCACGAGCGGCCTGGAATACGACGCCGACGGCGGCCTGCGCATTGCCATCTCGGCGCGCGTGCCGGACGAGCCGACCTTGCGCCGCAACTGGCTGCCTGCGCCGGCGGAGCGCTTCTATCTCGCACTGCGCTTGTATGTGCCGCGCGAAACGCATCTCGCGCGCACCTTCGTCTATCCGGCGATCCAGCGTGAGGCCGAGGGCGTGTGATCCAGGCGGCGCGCGCGGCGGTGTTAGCGCGCGCTGCCGGAAGCGGTGCCGGGCACGGCAGCCTGAGCCGATGCCGCCGACATCGGCGCGGGCGCCGCCACAGGCGCGGAGGCGGCCCCGGCCGCCGAAGCCGCGAGCCCGGCGCTTACGGGTGCATCGCTTGCGGCAGGGGCGCTCGCCGTGTCGAGTACCCGGCTGAACTCGATGGCGCGCGTGCGGATCTTTTCCGCATAGGCTTTCGAGCCGCCGTAGTTCTTCATCGCGGCGTTGAGGTCGCCGCCCGCGGCCCGCTCGTAGCCATAGAGGATCGACGAGCCGACGTCGATGTTGACCTCGGGGTCGGTGAGGTCCTTGTTATGCAGGATATTGCGATGCGCTGACGGCACGACCTGCATGAGTCCGGTTGCGCCGTTCGCCCCATGCGCCTTTTCGCGAAAGCGCGACTCGATCGAGATGATGGCGAGCAATACCGCAGGCGGCAGCGAATACTTCTCGGCGGCGCCGGTCACGGCGAGCGAAATCTGCGCGGCCTTTTCTTTCGCGAGACCGAACTTTTGCGTGAGGTATTTCGAAACGGCGCTGGAAGCGGCGGGCGAGCTTGCGGGATCAACCGCGCTCGCCGCCGATGCGCTGACGGT
Organism: Paraburkholderia sp. J10-1; assembly: GCF_905220165.1. Classification (NCBI taxonomy): domain Bacteria; kingdom Pseudomonadati; phylum Pseudomonadota; class Betaproteobacteria; order Burkholderiales; family Burkholderiaceae; genus Paraburkholderia; species Paraburkholderia sp. J10-1. Next base: position 1,277,694 of record NZ_CAJMYW010000002.1, read on the forward strand.
GTCGCTAGCGGGCGCCTGCTGCTGCGCCTGCGCGGCCGCGGTTTGCACGAGGGCCGGCAACAGGGCGAGCAGGCAGAGTAACTGCCTCATGGCCGGTGCATAAGAAGAAAAACGAAGGCGCAAGTATAACCGGCCCCGATTAATGAGGCCGGCTGCGTGTCATCGCGTTTTTACGTACCCGATCGGCGTCAGGGCCGGGCGTCGCGCCCGGCGTGGCTTCGGGCCGCGTTCAGGCCGGGTTCAGCCCTTCTGCACGGATGCCTTCCAGATTTCGTCGATGCTCGCGGCGAGCGTGGCGTCGAACTCGGCGTCGCTCATCGATTTCGTGAGGTCGTTGATGAGCGCGCGCGAAAAGCTTGCAATCATTCGATGGTTCTTCGCGAGGCGCGCACACGCGTCGGTGCGCGAATAGCCGCCGGACAGCGCCACGACGCGCACCACGCGCGGATGTTCGATGAGCGGCAGATAGAAGTCGGGCGTATCGGGAATCGTGAGCTTGATCATCACGTTCTGCGAGGCGGGCAGTGCGTCGAGACCCTTGAGCAGTTCGTCGCGCAGGAGCTTCTCGGCCTTGGCCTTGTCGGGGGCCTTGATCGAGACTTCGGGTTCGAGAATCGGCACAAGCCCGTGAGCGGATATCTGCGCACCGAAGGCGAATTGCTGCGCGGCAATCGAAGCAATGCCCGAAGCCGAGGCATGCTCGATCACAGAGCGCATCTTGGTGCCGAAAATCCCCGCTTTCACCGCGCGCTCGAGCAGGGCGTCGAGGCCCGGAATCGGCTTCATGAGGCGCACGCCGTCGGCTTCGGCCTCCAGACCCTTGTCGACTTTGAGGAACGGCACGACGCTGCGCTCGTTCCAGAGAAAGTCGGGCACGGGCTTGCCTTGCGCCTTGCCATCCATGGTCGCTTCGAAGAGGATCGCACCAATCACCTTCTTGCCCGTGAATGCGGGGGCGCTGATGATGCGCACGCGCATCTCGTGCATCAGGCGGAACATTTCGGCGTCGCCGCTATACGCGCTTTCGGGGATGCCGTACTGAAGCAGCGCGCCAGGCGTCGAGCCGCCGCTCTGGTCCAGCGCCGCGATGAAGCCCGGTTTGTCGCGCATCTGCGCAAGCATTTGCTCGTTTGCCATTCTCGTCTCTCCCGCAATTGGAGCGCCCTTGCGGGCGCGGTTACTCGAATCCGGCCGTCGGCTCCTCCGCCGAGTGTACTTGCGCCGTAAAGCTGCGTCTTTGCCATTATGTGGGTGCGGCCGCGCAGCCGCACCGAAGAAGCGAAACGGTAGACCGTAGCAATTGCGATGCCAGGGCAAGCCACAAAAAAGCGCAAGCGCGGGCCGAGAAAGCCGCGCTTGCGCGTGTCGATTCCTGCCGGCGCTTGCTGCCGGTGCGCGACGTGGCTCGCGCCGCCGCGACCGCTCAGAACCGATGCGTCATGCCGAGCGCCGCCATGTACTGCTTCGTGCCCGCCTGGGTCACGCTCACGCCGGGCCAACTCACGGTGGCGCTGCCATTGTTCTTGAAGTAGCCCGCCCGCACGTAGAAGCTCGTGCGCTTCGAAATCCAATGGTCGGCGCCGATCTGGAAGCCTGGCGTGTTGTCATGCGCGCCGCGCACGTTGCGATACAGCGCCGCGAGCTGGATCTCGTCGACTGACGTGGCCTGGATCGTCGCGCCGACCTCGGCGATGCTCAGCGAATGCGCCGTGCCGAGCACTGCGGCGAGCGTGTGCGGCGCGGGATCGTTCGCGCGCTGGTACGAGTAGTTCGCCTGAAGATTGACGATGCCGATGCGATAGGCGAGCGCGCCGATGAAATGCTCGGTGCCGAGCAGGGTGAGCGGCCCCGGCAGCCCCGTGATCGTCTCCTGGCCGGGATGCTGATACAGGTAGGCGAACCCGGCATAAAGCCCCGCGCCCGAATAGTTGATGCCGAGGTTCAGCACGTTGCCCGTCGTCGCCGTCACGGGCTGCGTAACCGTGGCCGGGAACGCGTACATGGCGTAGGCCTGCACGCCGTAGAATTTGGGCGTTTGATACAGAACGGAGTTGCTCAGGCGGCCGCCGTCGTACTGCGTGGAGAGCGTGTTGCGCTCGGGCGTGAGCACGAAAGCGGCGAACGGCGAGAGCGTTTCGTCGACCTTGAACGGGTCGGTCGGATACACCACGCGAAAGCTCGCGTCGTACTGCCGGCCGAACGTGAGCGAGCCGTAGCGCTCGTCCTTGAGGCCCACCCACGACTGGCGATAAAAGAGCGTGCTGGTGTCGGCGAACAGGCCGCCGTTGTTGATATTGAAGCCCGACTCCACGGTGAACTGCGCCGTGAGGCCGCCGCCCAGATCCTCCACGCCCTTCAGGCCGAACAGCGAGCCCGTCGAGCCGCCGCTTTTCATGGCGAACGTATGGCTGCCGCCGTTGCCAAGGTATTGCAGATACGTGTCGGCAACGCCGTACAACGTGACGCTCGAATCGGCTGCCGCTGCGCCGCCGGCGGCCAGCGCCAGCGCGATGCCACACATTCCATGCACGCGTGCCCGCATGAAAGTCTCCTCCTCTAATTGTGTGAAAAGTCATCAAAAAAGCATGACCGTGCTAATTAGAGGGGCGCCAAAACTAGCTGTCTACTGCATTGTTTTCATGGCGAAATTGCAGTTTTTGCATGAATCATGGCCGTCACACGATCACTTGCGTCTGCGTGCCGCGGTCGTTCGCGAGCAGTGCCGAGAGCTTGCGCAGCGCGGCCTGCAATGGTTCGCGGCCGCCCGTCGCGCCTAGTGAAATGCGGATCGCGTTCGCGGTTTCCGGGCCTTGCTGGAAGGCCGTGGAGGGCGCGACGGCGAGGCCTTCGCTGCTCGCGGCGACGGCCAGTTCGCGCGCCTGCCAGTAGCGCGGCAGCGTGTACCAGAGATGAATTCCCGCGCCCGCCGACGATCCCAACGTGTGCGCCGCGACGCGCTGGCGCTCGCGCGCCTCGGTCTTCACATCGGCAAAGATTTGCTCGGCGATGCCTTCTTCGATCCAGTGCGTGGCGAGCGAGTTGGTAAGCGGTGCGGCCATGAGCGAGAACGTGCGCAGCGCGCTCACGAGGCGCGTATGTGCCTCTTCATCGGGCAGCGCGAGATAGGCCGTGCGCAAACCAGGCGAGAGCGTTTTGGACAGCGTTGCGAGATAGCAGACCTGAGCGGGCGCGATGCGCGCGAGCGGCGCGGGCGCATCGGGCGCGAAGCGCCAATAAGGATCGTCTTCGACGATGCGCGCGCCGCAGCGCTGCGCGACCTGCACGATCTCGAGGCGGCGCGCCTCTGGCATGGTCGCCGTGGTCGGGTTCTGCAGCGTGGGGTTCAGGTAGATGAGCCGCGCCGCGTGCTCGCGGCAAGCTGCTTCCAGCGCGTCGGGCCGCATGCCGTGGGCATCGACGGCAATGGGCTCGATACGGCGGCCCAGTTGCGCCGCCGCGTGCGGCAGGCCCGGGTAGAGCAGCGGCTCTGCGAGGATGACGTCGCCAGGCTGCGTGAAGGCGAGGATGAGCGCGGCGAGCGCCGCTTGTGCGCCTGGGCAGACCACCACGCGCTCCGGCGCAACGGGGCCGAGCATGGGCTGCAGCCACTTCGCGCCCGCTTGCCAGTCGGCGCGGCCGCCGCCGCCCATGTGGTAGGTCATCAGCAGATCGGCGTCGCTGCGTACCAGCACGCGCGCCATGCCTTCGCGCAGCAGCGCGTTCATGTCGAGGCCAGCGGGTGCGGGCGGAATGTTCATGCTGAGGTCCACGCGCTGCAGCCACTCGGCGCGTGGCGCGGCGATGAACGTACCAAGTGGCCCGCGCGCCTCGATCAGCCCGCGTCGCCGCGCTTCGTTGAAGCCGCGCGTGACGGTGGTCAGATCGACTGAAAGCAGAGTGGCGAGGCTGCGTTGCGCGGGCACGCGTTCGCCGGGGCGCAGCGTGCCTTGCGCCACCGCACCTTCGATGAATTCGGCGAGCCGCAGATAACGCGGGCCGTTGCCGGACTGCATTGCCGTGGCCCATACGTTGATCTCGCCGCCGCTTTCGGCAGGGTGGTTGTGTGTCATTGTGTCGCGGATGTATGCGTCATGTCTTACTCTAGCATGCGTGCATGAAGCGCGTAAATCCATACATATAGGCTATGTATGGCTTCTGTGACGGCCCTGCGGGGCGGTTCGTGCGGCAGCAGAGTGAGCACGTATGGATGGGTTTGCGCGAACGTCAACCTTGGAACCAGACATGCGCAATCCAGACCCTCGCTCAGGGCGGGCCGCTACGGCCGGCCCGCCTTCTTCATCACATCCTCCGCTTCTTGCCCGCCTCGCGCGCCGCGCGGCCCTCGCCGCGGTGGCCGCGCCGCTCGTGCTGCTCAGCGGCTGCAACATGGCGCTGCTCGCCCCGAAGGGCGATATCGGCGTGCAGGAAAAGAATCTGATTCTGATCGCGCTCGGGCTGATGCTGCTCGTCGTGATTCCCGTGATCGCGCTCACGCTGTGGTTCGCGTGGCGCTACCGGGCTTCCAATACGAGTGCGACCTACGCGCCGCGCTGGTCGCATTCCACGGCCATTGAAGTGGTGGTGTGGACGATTCCCTGCGTGATCGTGCTCACGCTCGCCGTGCTCATCTGGCGCACCACACACTCGCTCGACCCGTATCGCCCGATCGAATCGCAAACGAAGCCGGTGCGCGTGGACGTGGTCGCGCTCAACTGGAAGTGGCTGTTCATCTACCCGGATTACGGTGTGGCTTCCGTGAACCAGCTCGCGATTCCCGTGGACACGCCCGTTGAGTTCAACCTCACCGCCGAGTCGCTGATGAATTCGTTCTTCATTCCGCAACTGGGCAGCCAGGTGTATGCGATGCCGGCCATGCAGACGAAGCTGCACCTCATCGCGAACGAGCCCGGTGTGTATGCGGGCCGCTCGGCGGCCTTCAGCGGCCCGGGCTTCTCCGACATGCATTTCGACACGCTAGCCAAGAGCCGCGCCGATTTCGACGCGTGGATCGCGCAAGCCAAGGCGTCGCCCACGATGCTGAGCCGCGCAGCCTACGAACAGCTCGCGCAACCTGGCGAAAAGACGCCCGTGACGCTCTATTCGAATGTCGCGCCGGGCCTGTTCGACGGCGTGGTCGGCAAATACATGCGCGACGTGCACGGCAACCCGATTTGCGGCACGGTCCCCAGCGCGGCTCACAGCGCGCCCCCTGGCGCGAGCGCCTCGGCGCTCAAGCTCAACCGTAGCGCCATCCTGGCAGCGGAGTAATCACACCATGTTCGGAAAACTCACGCTCGACGCCGTTCCCTGGCACGAGCCGATCATCATGGGCACGGGCGCTGTCGTCGCGCTCGGCGGCCTCGCCTTGCTCGCCGCGATCACGATCGCTGGCAAGTGGGGCTATTTGTGGCGCGAGTGGATCACCTCGGTCGATCACAAGCGCATTGGCGTCATGTACATCATTCTTGCGGTCGTCATGCTGCTGCGCGGTTTCGCCGACGCGATCATGATGCGCGCGCAACAAGCTATTGCCTACGGCGACTCGGCGGGCTATCTGCCGCCGCATCACTACGACCAGATCTTCACGGCGCATGGCGTCATCATGATCTTCTTCGTGGCCACGCCGCTCATTCTCGGCTTGATGAACGTGGTCGTGCCGCTGCAGATCGGTGCGCGCGACGTGGCTTATCCGTTCGTCAACTCGCTGAGCTTCTGGCTCTCCGTGGTGGGCGCGGTGCTCGTGATGGTCTCGATGTTCGTGGGCGATTTCGCGGCCACGGGGTGGGTGGCGTATCCACCGCTATCGGAGCTTGGCTATAGTCCGACCGTTGGTATGGATTACTACATATGGTCGCTGCAACTATCGGGTCTAGGCACCACGCTCTCGGGCATCAACTTCATCGTCACGATCCTGCGCATGCGCGCGCCGGGCATGGACATGATGAAGATGCCGGTGTTCGTGTGGACGGCGTTCATCACCAACATCCTGATCGTCGCCGTGTTCCCGGTGCTTACCGGCACGCTCGCGCTGCTCACGATGGACCGCTACTTCGACATGCATTTCTTCACGAACGAGCTGGGCGGCAACGCGATGATGTACATCAACCTGATCTGGGTCTGGGGTCACCCGGAGGTGTACATCCTGATCCTGCCTGCGTTCGGTGCGTACTCGGAAATCATCGCGACGTTTTCGGGCAAGCCGCTATTCGGCTACAAGTCGATGGTCTATGCCACGTCGTCGATCGGCATTCTCTCGTTCTTCGTCTGGCTGCACCACTTCTTCACGATGGGCTCGGGCGCGAACGTCAACGCGTTCTTCGGCATCATGACCACGGTCATTTCGATCCCGACCGGCGTGAAGCTCTTCAACTGGCTCTTCACGATGTATCGCGGCCGCATTCGCTATCACAGCGCCACGCTGTGGACCATCGGCTTCATGGTGACGTTCGCGGTGGGCGGCATGACCGGCGTGCTGCTGGCCGTGCCGGGCGCGGACTTCGTGCTGCACAACTCGCTCTTTCTCGTTGCGCACTTTCACAACGTGATCATCGGCGGCGTGGTGTTCGGCTGCCTCGCAGGCGTGAGCTTCTGGTTCCCCAAGGTGTTCGGTTTCACGCTCAATGAGTTCTGGGGCAAGGTGTCGTTCTGGTGCTGGCTGATCGGCTACTGGCTCGCGTTCACGCCGCTCTACATCCTCGGCTTCGAGGGCATGACGCGCCGCATGAACCACTACGAAGTGGCCGAGTGGCATCCGTGGCTCGTAGTGGCGCTCGTGGGCGCAGTGTTCGTGGGCCTCGGCATTCTTGCGTTCATCGTGCAGATCGTGGTGAGCCTGCGTGATCGCGAAGCGAACCGCGACGTGACCGGCGACCCGTGGGACGGCCGCAGCCTCGAATGGTCGACCGCTTCGCCTGCGCCGTTCTACAACTTCGCCGTGCTGCCGGAGATCACCTCGATGGAGCAGCACTGGGACAACAAGGAAGCCGGCCGCGCCTACGTGCAGCCGCGCAAGTACGAAGACATCCACATGCCGCGCAACACGGGCGCGGGCTTCATCATCGCCGCGTTCAGCCTGCTGTTCGGCTTCGCGATCGTGTGGCACATGTGGCTGTTCGCGGCGGTGGGGCTCGTGGGCATGATCGCCACGTTCATCGTGCGCACCTACGACCAGGATGTGGATTACTGGGTCCCGGCGGCCGAGGTCGAGCGCATTGAAAACGCGCGCTTCAGGCAACTCGGCATCCGGCGTTTCGATCAATCCGAGCAACTCGAGGAGATGGCTTAAACCATGGCTCACGCTGCTATTACTCACGCCCATGGTCATGGTCACGACGACAGCGCCAAGACCACACTAGGCTTCTGGATCTACCTGATGAGCGACTGCCTCATCTTCGCGACGCTCTTCGCCACCTTCGGCGTGCTCGCGAATGCGACGGCAGGCGGTCCGGGTGCGAAGGATCTGTTCGAACTGCCGTACGTATTGGGCGAAACACTGCTGCTGCTGGCGAGCAGCGTCACGTTCGGCATGGCCATGCTGGGTCTCTACGCGCAGCGGCGCGGCCAGGTGATTGCGTGGCTCGCGGTGACGTTCCTGTTCGGTGCGGGCTTTGTCGCGATGGAGTTGAACGAGTTCGCCAAACTCATCGCCGATGGCGCGGGGCCCGGCACGAGCGCGTACCTTTCGGCGTATTTCACGCTGGTCGGCACGCACGGACTGCATGTCACCGCGGGTCTGCTGTGGATCGCGATCATGATGCACCAGACCTTCAAGTTTGGCCTGACCGGCACGGTCCGCCGCCGCCTCGCGTGCCTGAGCCTCTTTTGGCACTTTCTCGATCTCGTGTGGATCTGTGTGTTTACGTTCGTTTATCTGCGAGGTTTCCTGTGAGCCAATCTCATGCCACTCATCACGCCGTGCATGACGCGTCGCACGGCAGCCTCAAGGGCTACATGATCGGCACCGTGCTCTCGCTCGTGCTCACGCTGGCATCGTTCGGCGTCGTGATGTTTCGAGTCGTTTCGCCGGGCTTCGGGCTGGCCGCCATCGTCGTGCTCTGTATTGCGCAGCTTGTCGTGCAACTCGTGTATTTCCTGCACATCGGCGCGTCGCGCGAGCAGCGTTCGAATACGGCGATCTTTATCTGCACGGCGTTTCTGATTGCGGTGATCGTCGGGCTTTCGCTGTGGGTCATGCACAACGCGAACGTCAACATGATGCCCACGCAGATCTCGATCGACCGGGCCATGGCGCACGATTGACGGCCGACCTGACGTTGCGTCCCTGAATCAGCGCGCTGCGGAATACGACAGCGCGCGGCCACCGGGCACCTCGGGCACAGTGCATGCGCTATACGAAGCGTCGCGACACACCGTCGCTTTTACGTGGAGTGGGACCATGAACAAGGACCAGGTGAAGGGCACGGCTGAAAAGGTGAAGGGCAAGATCAACGAGGCCGTGGGCCGCGCAACCGACAACCCGGCGCGTGAATTGAAGGGCGACCTCCAGCAGGAAGCCGGCCAGGCACGCAAGAACGTCGGTGACATGAAGGAGGCCGCAAAGGACATGGCGAAGGACATCAAGCGCCATCACTGATGAACGATCGCTAACCCACGGCGCCGCCGTCTCGCAAGAGGCGGCGGCGTCATGTTGTGCGCATGCGGCGAAAGCGAATCGATACGGAGTGCAAATCGATGGTGCGACGGCGTGGCACGGTGGCCTCGCCGCTTTCGATATGCCTTCATTATTCCGTGTGAAACACGGTGGCCGCGGCGCGGCGAAATGTCCTCGAAACAGGTATGCTGCAGGCATCCCGTGTGTCCCGCGCGGGGCGCGAACGTGGAGTTTCCGATGTCTGCCAATCCTGCCAGCGTGTCCTCCGGACTGCGCGAAGTCTGGCTGATCCGTCATGGCGAAACGCAGTGGAGCCTATCTGGGCAGCACACCGGGCGCACCGATATTGCGCTCACCGAGCACGGACGCGAGCAGGCGCGCTCGCTGACGCCGTCGCTCGCCACGCAGCGCTTCGACGCGGTGCTTTGCAGCCCGATGGCACGGGCCATCGAGACGTGCCAGCTCGCGGGCCTTGGCGGCGAGATGAGAATTTCGGCCGACCTGCACGAATGGGACTACGGGATCTACGAAGGCCTCAAGACCGCCGACATCCGCAAGACCGAACCGGACTGGAGCGTGTGGCATTCGCCCATCGCGCAGGGCGAGGATCTCGCGCGCGTTCAGGCGCGCGCCGCGGCGGTGATCGACGGCTTGCTGGCCATGCATGGCCGCGTGGCCTTGTTTTCGCACGCGCATTTCCTGCGCGCATTGGGGGGCTGCTGGATTTCGGGTTCGGCGGCGCTAGGCGAGCATCTGTATCTCGACACGGCTTCGGTGAGCATTCTCGGCTTCGACCACGAAAGCCGCGCCATACGCCGCTGGAATGCGCTCGGCGAACGCAGGGCGTTGATGTGAAGTAGCCCTGGCGCGTTTGCTCAGCGCAAGGAACACGACAGCCAATGCGCAACACGCACGCCGTCCAGGCGCGAACCCTCCGGCGTGGCGCTCCCGAGGAGTGTGACGATCACGGGCCGCCGCCCGTGCACCATCACGCGCATCACCATATTGTGGCCGGACTCGTTGATGAAGCCGGTTTTCTGCACGCTCGCGCGCACCTGACCGTAGCGCACCAGCCGATTGCTGTTCACGTACTGCAACTGTCCGTGGCCCGTGGGCACGCGTTCCTCATGGTCGATCGAATAGCGGCGAATGAGTGGATAGCCATTGGCCGCCTGCACGAGGCTCGCCAACTCGCTCGCGGTTGAAACGTTCTGCGGCGAAAGCCCGGTCCCGTTGACGAAATGCGTGTGCGTCATGCCCAGACGCTGTGCTTTCGCGTTCATCGCCGCGATGAACGCAGGCCGCCCACCCGGATAGTCGCGGCTGAGCGCCGCAGCCGCGCGGTTCTCCGAGGACATCAGCGCGACGTGCAGCATGTTGGCACGCGTGAGTGAGGCTCCGACGTCAAGGCGCGAATGCGTGAATTTGAGCGTGTCGAGATCGGCGGTCGTGACCGAGAGTTGTTGTTGCAGCGGCGCATGCGCGCTGTCGAGCCAGACGATCGCCGTCATGAGTTTCGACACCGACGCGATCGGCGCGACTGCGTCGGCGTTGCGCGCGTAGAGCGGCGTGTGGGTGTTTTCGTCGACAACGTAGATCGCATGCGAAAAGAGCTGCTTGCGCGACGCCGGCGTGAAGCCGCAGCGCGCGAGCAGGCGAGGGGTGTGCGCGTTCTTGGCGCTCGCGTATGCCGTGTGTTGAGGAACCGGCGGCGAGCTGAGCTTCGGTTTCGCACGTTTGGTACGGCGCTTCGGTCCCGAGAGTCTGGTGGCGGTCGCATCGGCAGGCATCGAGCGATGTGCCGGTTTCATCTTGTGCGCGACTCTCTTTTTCTTTTTGGACGGTGCGTGGGCAGTTCCTTCGGCCGCCGTGTGATGAACGGTAGCGCGAGCCGAAGCGGGAGACGCGCCAGCCGCGAGGCCTGCGGCAATCAGCACGAGCAGACTGGGCAGCAACCGAAGTCGGGAAACAAGAGGCATCGACAAATGGGCTTGAACGCCGGCTTTGCGCAGCGTGCTTTGGGATTTTGGCGGCTTTGTTCGAGCCACATTGGACGATGAAGTTCCATTCCGGCTCCATAATGATCGTTCAGTGGGACCATCGTCGTATGGAACGGGCCTCGAGCGGGCCCATATACTTCGCGAAGCCAAGGGAGCGCAGAGATGCTCAATCAACTCTCCGACACGTTCCTCCTCGTCTTCGCCGGGCTCTTTCCTGTGCTCAATCCGCCGGCGGCGGGGTTCATCGTGCTGAGCATGCTGCCGCATGCGAGCGCCAGCGACCGCGCATTTCTCGCGCGCATCATCGCCATCAACAGCCTGTTCATCCTGCTCGGCTCGCTGATCATGGGGGCCTATGTGCTCTCGTTTTTCGGCATATCGATACCGGTTTTGCGGGTCGCGGGCGGGTTGGTCATTGCGTTCGCGGGCTGGAATCTGCTTCACAAGTCGTCCGATGGCGGGGATAGCTCGGCCTCGCAGGCGCCGCCGGACCCGGTGCGCAGAGCGACGCTGCGCGCCACGGCGTTTTATCCGCTCACGCTGCCGGTCACCGTTGGGCCGGGGTCGATTGCGGTCGCGATTGCGCTGGGCACCGGCCGGCCGCGCGGTCACGTGCAACTCGTCAATGTCGTGGGCGTGTTGCTCGCGCTGATCGTGCTTTGCGGCTGCATTTATCTGTGCGTGCGTTTCGCGGGGCACGTGGGCAAGCGGCTCGGGCCGGTTGGCACCGAAGTACTGATGCGGCTGCTCGCATTCGTGCTGCTGTGCATCGGCCTGCAGATTTTGTGGCTCGGGCTCGAAGAACTGCTCGAGTCCGCGGCGCTTTCGGTCAGTATCAAATAACGCCGCGCGCCGCCGCGGCCATCGTCATGTTGCGCCGCATGAGAGGGAAAACCACGAGCCAAGACATCAGACGTCTGATGTAGATTGGAGCCCTATGTACCCAACCCACGCAACGATGCGGCAAACATGCGCCTGAGCGTCGATCAGTCGATGTGCGAGCGAATCCAGGATTCGCTGCTGGAAATGATCCGCGAGCGCTCGCTCAAGCCGGGCGATCAAATCCCGCCGGAGCCCGAACTTTGCGAGCTGTTGGGCGTGGGCCGCTCCAGCCTGCGGGAGGCGGTCGCGCAGATGATTTCCCACGGTCTTCTCACGCGTGTGCACGGCAAGGGGACCTTCGTCAGACAAATTACGCTCAAGCTGCAAGGCGGTCTGGATGATCTGATGTCTGTGACGGACATGATACGCAGTGTCGGGGCGGTGCCTTCCACGAGCCGCTTGCAGGTGAGGACGATCGCGGCTTCCGGCAGTCTCGCGCTAAAACTCGGCCTCGCCGAAGGCGATCCCTGCGTGCGGTTCGAGCGCGTGCGTCGCGCCGACGATGCGATTGCCGCGTACTGCATCGATATCGTTCCGAAGGCGTTGCTGGAAGGGCATGAACTGGGCGAGTCGCTGTTCGGCACGCTGGAGCGCGCGGGCGTGCGGCTTTCCCACACCCATAGTTCGATCCAGCCGACCATTCTCACCCCGCGCGATTTGCCGGAATTGCAGGAGAACATCGGCATGTTTCTGCTGATCGACGAAGTGGATTTCGATGAGACCGGTCGCGCGGTCTGCTACAGCAACGACTATTACAACGCCAGCATTTTCAAGTTCGATCTCGTGCGCAAGCGACGTTAGGCGGGCCAGCGGCCCATTTTCCCGACAGGAAACGTATGCACTTCGAAGCTTTCAGCTCTTCCGAACTGACCGAATACCTGCTGGGTATTCCGGCCGTTTGCGCAAGGCTTGGCGACGACAGCGAATTGCAGGTCGTCGAAGTGGGCGACGGCAACCTCAACTACGTCTACTTCGTGAGCAGCGCGCGCGACCCGCGCCTGAGCGTCGTTGTGAAGCAGGCGCCGCCGTACCTGCGGCTGGTTGGCGAAGCGTGGCCCTTGCCGCGCGAGCGCATGGAGCGCGAAGTGGCGGCGTTGCGGCGCTTCGGCGCACTGTGCCCGGAGCACGTGCCACGCGTTTTTCACGCGGACAACGAGAAGTTCCTCATGGTCATGCAGCGGCTCGATTCGCATCGCGTGCTGCGTGGGGGGCTGATCGACGGCGTCGTGTATCCGCGGCTCGCCGAGCACATTACCACGTATCTCGCGCGCACACTGTTCCATGGCTCCGACCTCTATCTTGCGCCGGATGCAAAGAAAGCGGCGGTGGGCGGCGACATCAATACGGAATTGTGCAAGATCACTGAGGAACTCGTCTTCACGTTCCCGTTCGAAGATCATCCTTCGAACGTCTACAGCCCCGCGCTGCCTGCGGCGGCGATCGAACGGCTGCGCACGCACGAGCCGTTGCGCATTGCGGCGGGCGAAATGAAGTGGGCCTTCATGAACCATGCGGAAACGCTCGTGCACGGCGATCTGCATACGGGCTCGATCATGGCGAACGAACACGAGACCTATGTGATCGACCCCGAGTTCGCTTTTTATGGGCCGATGGGCTTCGATACCGGCGCGTTCATTGCGAACCTGCTGCTCGCGTATTACGCGCGCGACTGGCACGACCGCGAGGCAGGGCGTGAGCCCGCCGTATACCAGGGCTGGCTGCTCGAACAAGTCGAGGCCGTATGGAACGCTTTCGCGCAGAAGTTCGGGCAGATCTGGCGCACGCACGAGCGCGAGACGGGCCAGGCGTACATTGGCGGTCCGGCAGGCACGCCTGCGGCGGAGGCCTTCCGCGACGTTTTTATCAGGCGGCTCTTCGCCGATACGCTCGGCTTTGCGGGCTGCAAGATGATCCGCCGCATCGTGGGTATGGCGAAGGTGGCGGAAATTACGAGTATCAAGGACGAAATGGTGCGGGCGCAGATCGAAGTGCGTTGCCTGAAACTTGCCGAAGCGCTGCTGGTGCGGCGTCGCGAGCTGGCTTCGATCGAGGCGGTCACCGCGCTGGCCGCTCAGGTACTCGCGGAATCGGCGTAAGCGCAAACCGGCTGCCACAATGAGCGGCGCAGCCCGAACAGTCCGGACAACCCGCATCGACGGAGAAAGTATGACGTTGCAGGCGCAACAATCGAGTCTTCCCCCCACCATCGAGTGGCGCGACGGCACCCTTTATCTGCTCGACCAGACACGTTTGCCACGCGAGTGCGTGGTCGAAACCGTGGACACGGTCGAGGCGGTCTGGCGCGCGATACACGAACTGCGCGTTCGCGGCGCACCCGCGATCGGTGTCGCCGCCGCCTACGGGCTGTGCGTGGCGATGCGGCGCGAGCCGGCCGATTCACGCGATACTTTTCTCGCGCGGCTCGAAGCGCACGCCGCGTATCTGGACAGCGCGCGGCCCACAGCGGTGAATCTGCGCTGGGCGCTAGAGCGGATGCTTTCGCGCGCACGCGCCACGCCGGGCGCGACGGGAACAGCGCAGTACGAAGCGCTCGTTGCCGAGGCCAAGCGCATTCATCAAGAGGATATCGAGTTGTGCGCGCAGATCGGCGAAGCGGGGCGCGCGCTGATCACACCCGGCAGCGGCGTGCTTACGCACTGCAATGCCGGTGCGCTGGCCACGGCCGGCATCGGCACGGCGACCGCGCCGCTCTACTGCGCGCATCGGGACGGCGTGGCGTTTCGTGTCTATGCGGACGAAACGCGACCGCTCCTGCAAGGCGCGCGGCTCACCGCCTACGAGTTGCAGCAGGCGGGGCTCGACGTGACGTTGATCACCGATAGCATGGCGCCCACATTGATGGCCCAGGGGCTCATCGACCTCGTGATCGTCGGCACCGACCGCGTGGCCGCGAATGGCGACGTCGCGAACAAGATCGGCACGCTCGGCGTGGCGATCGCGGCGAAGCATTTCGGTATTCCCTTCTACGTGGCATGCCCTTCGTCCACGCTCGATCTGCGTACTGCGAGCGGCGCGGACATCGTGATCGAGGAGCGCGGCGCCGCGGAGGTGACGCATCTCGCGGGGCAACGCACCGCGCCCGAGGGCATCCAGGTACGCAACCCGGCGTTCGACGTGACGCCGCATGCGCTCGTGACCGGCATCGTGACGGAGCGCGGTATCGTACGCGCACCATTCGAGGCGAATCTGGCGGCGCTTTTCGCGACCGGAGCGGCAGCGTGAGCGGCGCGAGCGAAGCGCGCCGTGCGGGCGAGACGGCGCAACGCGCGCGCGATGTGCGGGCGGAGACCGAAATGCGCCAGCAGATCGTCGACACCTCGCGCGAGATGGAGCGTCTCGGCATCAATCAGGGCACGTCGGGCAACGTGAGCGCGCGCTGGCATGACGGCCTCCTGATTACCCCGAGTGGCGTGCCGAGCGCCGCGCTTACGCGCGAGCGCATCGTGTGGATGCCGCTCGATGTGCGCGACGACGATCCGCTGTTCGAAGCACAACGCCCTTCTTCGGAGTGGCGTTTTCATCGCGACATTCTGCGCGCGCGCGCCGACGTGAACGCCGTGGTCCATACGCATTCGCAAGCCGCCACGGCGCTTGCAATTCACAGCCGGGGCATTCCCGCGCATCACTACATGGTGGCCGCGGCGGGCGGCAATTCGATTCGCTGCGCACCGTATGCAACCTTCGGCAGTCAGGCGCTCTCCGACCACGCGCTCGAAGCGCTGCACGAGCGGCTCGCATGCCTGCTCGCGCATCACGGGGTCATTGCGCTTGGGCGCGATCTCGCGCGGGCGCTGTGGCTCGCCCACGAAGTGGAAGTGCTCGCGAAGCAGTATTTGCTGGCGTGCCAACTGGGCGAGCCGCCGCTGCTTTCGGATGCGCAAATGGAGGAGGTCATCGAGAAGTTCAAGGGCTACGGCCCGCGCAAGTAATGCGCGGGCGTTCGCGCGCCCGTGCAGTCGCGGCGATGCAACACACGCGATACACACGCGGTAAAAACGATTACGCAGTCGGTTGGCGGTTCGCAGGTCAGTCAAAAACCAGCAGATCAAAAACAGGAGACGGTGATGGCGTGGAGTTCAGCAGGGTTCGACAGATGGGTGGCGCGCAGCGCGCGCATGGGCGCAACGGCCGGCGTGACAATGTTCGCCGCCGCCGCAATGCTGGCAGGCTGCTCGAAGAGCGAGTCGCCTTCGACCACGGCGGCGGCAAGCGACGCCGCTGCCGCGAGCGCACCGGCGCAAGCCGCGGCGGCGCCGGTCACGAAGATCAAGGTGGGCTTTTCGATCGCCACGCTCAATAACGCATTCTTCGTAGGCCTGAAGAATGGCGTGGAGCGTGGCGCGGAAAAGCAGGGCTTCGATCTCGTGCAGACCAACGCAAACGGCGACGCCCAGCAGCAGGTCAACGACACGCTCAACCTGCTGAGCCAGGGCGTGCAGGCGATCGTGCTCAATCCGATCGATTCGAAGGCGATTATCCCGGCCGTCGAGAAAGCCAATTCGATGAACGTGCCGGTCTTCATGCTCGACCGGGGCTCGGACGGCGGGAAGGTCACCTCGTTCGTCGCTTCGGATAACGTAGCGCTTGGCTCCACCGGCGCGAAGTGGATCGCCGACCAGTTGAGCAAGCGCTACGGCTCGCCCAAGGGCAATGTGGTGGACCTGATCGGCCTCATCGGCACGACGGCGGCGACGGATCGCGAAAAGGGCTTCTCGGAAGAGATCGCGAAGTATCCCGACATCAAGGTCGTCGCGCGCCAGGAAGGCGGCTTCGATCAGGAGAAGTCGCTCAACGCGATGACGAGCATCCTGCAGAAATATCCGCAGATCGATGCGGTATTCGGCGCGAACGACGACAACACGGTGGGCGCGGAAAAAGCCATCGACAATGCGGGCCGCTACAAGCCGCTCGGCGACCCGGGCCACATCATGGTGATCGGTGCGGACGGCACGGCGCAGGCGCTTTCGGCGATCCGTGCGGGCAAGCAGGACGCGACGATTTCGCAGAACCCGATCGGCATGTCCGCCAAGGCGATGACGTTCATCACCGACTACGAGACGAAGAAGGACGTGCCCGCGAACTACGCGTGGCCGACCTATCTGATCGACAAGTCGAATATCGATTCGGATGGCGTGAAGCAATACGGCTTGTGGGCGCTCGAAGTCAAGCAGTAACGGGCGGTCTTAAGCGCCGGCCGCATGCGTTGCGTGCGCCGGCGCCCGGGATGAACGGATGAAACGCGAATCAGGTTCGGCAATGCACGCAATGCACGTATCGCAGCAAGAGAACACTCGCGCGGACGGCAGGACAGGCGCGCCGCCGCTTTTGCGCATGAGCGGCATCGTCAAGAGTTTTCCCGGCGTGAAGGCGCTGCGAGGCGTGAGCCTCGAACTGCATGCGGGGCACGTGATGGCGATCGTCGGCGAGAACGGCGCGGGCAAGTCATCGCTCATCAAGACGCTTTCCGGCGCTTACGAGCCGGACGAAGGCACGATCGAGATCGACGGCGTGCGTCTCGCGCGCGGCACACAGGCCGCGATCGACGCCGGCGTGGCCGTGATCTATCAGGAGCTTTCGCTCGTCAACGACATGACGGTGGCCGAAAACCTCTTTCTTGGCCGCATGCCGCGGCGCCATGGCCTCGTCGATCATCGCCGCGCGAACGCCATGGCGCGCGAAGCGCTCGCCCAGGTGGGGCTGGAAGGCGTGCCGCCGACCATGCGCCTGGGCGATCTGCCGCTCAACAAGCGTCAGCTCGTGGAGGTGGCGAAGGCGCTCGCGCGCGAGGCGCGCATTCTCGTGATGGACGAGCCCACGGCCGCGCTCCAGCATCACGATATCGAACATCTCTACGCCGTGGTGCGGCGCCTGCGCGCGTCGGGCATGGGCATCATCTTCATTTCGCACCATCTCGAAGATGTGTTCGAACTCGCCGATTCGGCCGTGGTGATGCGTGACGGCGCAACGGTCGGCGCGCGGCCGATGGCTGACTGGAACGAACCGGCGCTCGTGCAGGCCATGGTCGCGCGCAATCTCGACTCGTTCTATCCATGGGAGGCGCGTCCCTATGGGGACGTGGTCCTGGAAGCGCACAACTTGGCGAGCGCGCCTGTTCTTCGCGACGCGAGTTTCAGCATTCGCGCGGGCGAGATCGTGGGCATAGGCGGCATTGCGGGCGCGGGACGCACCGAGCTTCTGAAAACGTTATGCGGCGCGCTGCCGCTCACCGGTGGCGAACTGCGGCTGCGCGGGCGCAGGATCGCGCTGCGCTCGCCCGCGCAAGGCATGCGCGCAGGCATTGTCTACACCGCCGAGGACCGCAAGCTCGAAGGACTCGTGCTCGAAGCGAGCATCGAGGAAAACGTCGCGCTTTCGAGCTTGCGCGCGCTGGTGCGCGGCGGCTTTGTTAGCGCCGCGAAAAAACGCCGGCTCGCGCGCGAGGCGGTCGAGCGCTTCGCGGTGCGCGCGCCGTCGGTCACGTCGCTCACGGGCAATCTTTCGGGCGGCAATCAGCAGAAAGTGATTCTCGGGCGCGCGAGCGCCACGTCGCCGGCAGTCATCCTGCTCGACGAGCCCACGCGCGGCATCGACGTCGGCGCGAAGACCGAGATCTATGCGCATATCGTCGCGATGGCGCGCGCGGGCGCAGCCGTCGTGCTCGTCAGCTCCGAACTGCCTGAACTGCTCGGCATGTCCGACCGCGTGCTCGTGATGTATCGCGGCAGCATCGTCGGCGAGGTCGCGCGCGAGCACGCCAGCTCGGAGACGATCATTCAATGGGCTACCACCGGAGTTGCAGCATGACGTCCACCACGGTTCGACCGCGTGAAGAAACACCCACCCTGCAACAGCGCGTGCTGCGCCAGATGCGCAGCGGCCTCGGACCGCTCATTGCGGCGCTCGTACTGATCTGCGTTGCGCTCTCGCTGGCCTCGCCGGAGTTTCTCACCACGAGCACGCTCACCAACATCATGGTGCAGGTGTCCGTGGTCGGCATCGCGGCGGTGGGCGGCACGTTCGTGATCATCACGTCGGGCATCGATCTTTCCGTGGGCTCGCTCGTCGCGCTGAGCGGCATGGTGGCGGCGACGGTGATGGCCGGGGCGAGCCCCGACGCCGTTGGCCTTGGCGTGGCGGGCCTCGTCATCGCGCTCGTAACCGGTGCGGCCGTGGGCGCACTCAACGGCTTCGGCATTGCGTGGCTACGGCTCGTGCCGTTCATCGTCACGCTCGCGATGATGGCGATGGGGCGGGGCCTCACGCTTGCCATTTCGGACGGCCGCACGAAATTCGACTTCCCCAATGTGTTTACCGCGTTCGGCGCCAAGACGTTTGCAGGCTTGCCCGCGCCGATGCTCGTGATGCTGGCCGTATTCGTCATTGGGCACGTATTGCTGCGAAAAACCGAATTTGGTCACCAGGTGTTCGCTGTGGGCGGCAACAAGGAAGCGGCGCGGCTCGCGGGTATTCCGGTCAGCCGCGTGATCTTTCTGACCTACATGTTCGCGGGCGTGACCGCCGCGATTGCGGGCATCGTGCTCGCGGGGCGCCTCAATTCGGCGTTGCCGTCGGCGGCCAACGGGCTGGAGCTGCAGGTGATCGCAGGCGTGGTGATTGGCGGCACCTCGCTCGCGGGCGGCCGCGGCTCGATTGTCGGCACCTTCATCGGCGTCGTGCTGATCGGCGTGATCAATGTCGGGCTCTCGCTGCTTGGCGTCAATCCGTTCTGGACGCAGTTCATCCAGGGCGGCGTGATTCTCGCAGCCGTTTTGCTCGACGCGCTGAGCCAACGGCGCAAGCTTTGAACGCAGAAGTCAACGTTAGCGGTGGTGCGAAGGCCATCCATACAGGAGACGCGACACGTGAAAAAAATCATTAATCATCCTGATCATTTTGTCGACGAGATGATCGACGCCTTGCTGCTCGCCCATCCGGGCTGGCTCAAGCCGGTCACCGCAGACCGGCGCGCGCTCGTGCGCGCCGATGCGCCGAACGCCGGCAAGGTCGGGATTGTGACGGGCGGCGGGTCCGGGCACCTGCCGGCCTTTCTGGGCTACGTAGGCAAGGGGCTCGCAAGCGGCGTGGCCGTGGGCAACGTGTTTTCCTCGCCATCGTCGGAGCAGATCTACGAAGCCACCAAGGCTGTTCACGGCGGCGCGGGCGTGCTCTATCTGTACGGCAACTACGGTGGCGACGTCTTCAACTTCGATCTCGCCGCGGATCTTGCAGACGCAGACGGCATCGAGACCCGCACTGTGCTCGTGGCCGACGATGTGGCGTCTGCGCCGCCCGAACGGGCCTCGGATCGCCGCGGTGTGGCGGGTATGGTGTTCGGCTTCAAGTGCGCGGGCGCGGCGGCCGAACGCGGCGACACGCTCGACGAAGTCGCGCGCATTGCCGCGAAGGCGAACGGCGCGACGCGCACCATGGGCGTGGGCCTCTCGCCAACGATCCTGCCGGCGGCAGGCAAGCCCACCTTCACGCTGCCCGATGGCGAGATGGAGATCGGCATTGGCATTCATGGTGAGCCGGGTACGCATCGCGGCAAGCTCGAGAGCGCAAATGCCATAGCCGAGCGGCTCGCGGGGGCGATCCTGGGCGACCTGCGGGCCGAGGCGGGCGCGAGCGTGGCGCTGCTCGTCAACGGACTCGGTGCGACACCGCTCGAAGAACTGTATCTGCTGTATCGGCGCGCCGAACAGGCCGTTGCCGCAGCAGGGCTGCGCGTGGCGCGCGCTTACGTGGGCGAGTACGTCACGAGCCTCGAAATGGCGGGCGCCTCGATCTCCGTGATGCAACTCGACGAAGAACTCGACACGCTGCTCGACGCACCGGTGTGTTCGCCGTTCTGGCGCGAAGGATGGCGCGTTGACGAGGGAGGTCAGGGATGACTCTTTCGGTAAGCGAAATCAAGGCGCGGCTCATTGGCGCATTGAACGCCATGCCTGCGAGCGCGGACGAATTGCGCGAACTCGACGCCGCACTCGGTGACGGCGACCTGGGCGTGACCGTGAAGGCGGGCTCGCTCGCGGCGGCCGATGCCATCGCGAAGCTGCCCCCCGACGCCGCGCTGGGCGACGTGCTGATCGCCGTGGGCAAGGCGTTCTCTACGGCGAACCCGTCGACGTTCGGCGCGCTCGTGGGCGGCGGGCTGCTCGCGGCTGCGAAGACCGTGGCGGGCCGGCAGGAGGCGGGCAGGGCCGAAGCGCTCGCCATGGGGCGCGCGGTGGCCGCGCGCATTGCCGAGCGGGGCAAGTCGCAGCTCGGTGACAAGACGCTGCTCGATGCACTCGTCCCGAGCCTCGATACGCTTGAAGCGTTTGAATCAGGCAGTGTTGACGAGCGCGCGCTCCTCGACGCGATGATCGACACGGCTGATCGACAGGTTCGTGCGACTGCCGCGTTGCAGTCGAAGAAGGGGCGCGCGGCGTGGGTGCAGGAACGCAGTATCGGTCACGCCGATCCTGGCGCGACCGCGTGGCTCAGGTTTCTTCAAGCCTGGCGAGGTTGAGGTTTGCCGCTTACCGCAACAGCATTTCAGCGACGCCAGCCACTGCTGAAAGCACCACGACAGCGAGTGGCGGCACTTTCCAGCGTGTGAGCAACAAGAAGCCGATGGCCGCGATCGCAAAGTCGATTCGCGTCTGGACGGCGCTCGTCCAGACGGGCGAGTAGAGCGCCATGGCAAGCAGGCCGACCACGGCTGCGTTGACGCCCGCAAGCATGGCCGCCATCGACGGGTGGGCGCGCAGCGCTAGCCAGTATGGCAGCGCAGCGAGCACGAGAAGCAGGCCTGGCAGAAAGATGCCTGCCAGGGCCACCGTCGCACCCAGCGCGTGAGTGGATGGGCCGCTCATGATCCATCCAAGGAAAGCGGCAAACGTGAAAAGCGGACCAGGCACAGCTTGCGCAGCGCCGTAGCCAGCAAGAAAATCGGTAGGCGATACCCAGCCGGTCGCTACGGTCTCACGCTGCAGCAGCGGCAGTACGACGTGACCGCCGCCGAAGACGAGAGCGCCCGAGCGGTAGAAGGCGTCGAACACGCGGATGGTGTGAGTCGTGTCGAATGCGGCAAGCGCCGGAAGCCCGAAAAGCAGCGCGCAAAAGAGGGCAAGCGCGAACAGACCTGTGGTACGCGAAACATGAAATTCCTGCGTATGCCCACGCGTGCCGACGACGGTTCCCGAGGGCGTGGACCGGCACAGCACGATACCGAGCACCGCGCCAAGCACGATAACGATCAACTGCGCATAGGCCGTCGTCATCACAGCGAGAAGCACGAGCGCAACGAGTGCAATGCCGGCGCGGCGGTAGTCGGGGCATAAGCGCCGCGCCATGTCCCAGACGGCTTGCGCGACGACGGCAACGGCAACGAGTTTCAGGCCATGAATGAGCCCGCTTCCCGCAGGGCCACCGAGTTCGGGCGCCACGACGGCAAAGGCGATCAGCAGCGCGGCGGATGGCAACGTGAATCCGCACCAGGCTGCGAGGCCGCCGAGCCAGCCGGCGCGCAGCAGACCGATTGAGAATCCGGTCTGGCTGCTGGCCGGACCCGGGAGAAATTGGCAGAGGCCGACCAGATCCGTGAAGGTTTCGTCGTCGAGCCAACGCCGCCGCTCGACGAACTCACGACGAAAATAGCCGATATGGGCGATGGGGCCGCCAAAGGACGTCAGGCCGAGTATCAGAAAGACTCGCAGGACTTCAAACGCGGTTCCCGCACGGGCCGGCTGTGACGTCGACATCCTTGTTTTCATGGTAATTTATTTATAAGGAATACGAATAGTATTCGATGCCGCCGCCGATCGTGCCGACAGCGACCAGGCCGCGTCGAGAAAGTCCCGCGCTGATCCCGTTGTTCGCAAACATGATCTCCGATTGAGGAAGCGGTTCAAAACGTCATTCCTCTGCTTAAATAGGGCCGATAAAACGCGGAATCCTTCTCATTGACACTCTCGTTCGTGCGTCGCGCGCGCCGAATGTCTATGCTCGTTCTAATTGTCTCGACGCGGGAACGGCGCAGCACCCAGGAGGGAGTCATGCAAGCAGATCCAAAAGTTATCGAATATCTCAATGCGGAACTCAAGAACGAGCTGACGGCGATTAATCAGTATTTTCTGCACGCGCGGCTGTACGGCCACTGGGGCCTCGCAGGACTCGGCAAACACGAATACGACGAGTCGATCGAGGAAATGAAGCATGCCGACAAACTGATCGAGCGCATTCTCATGCTCGACGGCCTGCCCAATCTGCAGGACCTTAGCAAACTTTTGATTGGCGAGGACGTACGCGAGGTGCTCGAGTGCGACCTCAAGCTCGAACGCACCGCGCAGGCACAGTGCAAGGAAGCCGTTGCGTACTGCGAATCTGTGCGGGATTTCGTGTCGAGAGAGATTTTCGTCGAGATCCTGGACGACACGGAGGACCACATCGACTGGCTCGAAATCCAGCTTGGGTTGATCGACAAGATCGGCCTTGAAAACTATCAACAGTCGGCAATGGGGTCGGTCAGCTGAAACGCAAGCTCGCGTGGATCGTGCTCATTTTGGCTTGGCGAATGCGTCTGCGATTTGCCGTGCACGCTTGACCTCGTCGCTGTGCAGATAGATCGAGGTGGTCGAGACAGAAGCGTGCCGCAGGTTGTCGCGCACCGTGGTGAGTTCCGCGCCGCGCCCGAGCGCGTGCGTCGCATGCGTGTGGCGCATCCAGTGCGGACTCGCGCGGCGCAGTTTGTCCGCGAGCGGCGCGTGATCGGCCTCGATGGCTTTTGCGGCCAGCACGAAGAAACGCCGAAGCACGCCCCACAAGCGCGCGCTACTGATCGTGGCGTCGCTGTCGGCCTCGAGACTGCCGATGACTGGCGTGGCCGGATTCCAGCGCTGGGGCACGACCGGCAGGTCACGTTCGGCCAGATAGCGCGCGAGCGCATCCCAGGCGAGCGGCGGCAAGGCGACGCGCGCGAGCTTTTTCCCCTTGCCCGTGACGCGCAGCCAGTGATCGCCGCGCGCATCCGTCTCGACGTGCCCGAGCGTGGCCCCAACCAGCTCGCTCGCGCGCAGGCCGGTCGCATAACCGAAATCCAGCAGGAAGCGCAGCCGCTGCGCCGCCGGCGCCGACCAGCCGTATGACCACTCCAGGCCGTCCGCGATCGTGCGCGTGAGCGCCCATTCCCCTTCGCTGAATGCGTGTGAGGTGTCGAGAACCTGCGCGCCGCTCGCGCCGCGCACTTTCACGCCGGAAAACGGATTGGCGAGCACGTAGCGCTGCTCGATGAGCCAGCGAAACAGCGCGCCAAGGATCGACAGCGCATGCGCGACCGAGCGCGCCGAGAGGCTGCCGTTGAACGGCCGCCAGTCTGGCGAGGTGCGCGCACGCACGGGGCCGACCCAGCGGCCGCGCGGCGAGGGATGACGCAGGAACGCGCGGTAGGCGATGGCGTCTTCGGTCGTGAGCGAAGAGAGCGCGCGGCCGCGCTCGACGATCGCCCAGAGGATCAGGCGTTCGGCTTCCTTCTTGTAGGTGCGCTGCGTGGCGGGCGATTCATGCAACGCAAGCCAGGTCTGCACGGCTTCATAGTCGTTCGAGGCGTCCAGCGTGCAGGTCGCGCGCGGCGCACGGAACGCGCCTTCGGAGCCATCGACTTCGTGCGGCAGCTTCAGGGCTTCCCATGGCGCGATGTCGCCGCGCTGGCTCGCCACGATGAGCGCGCGCGCCTTTTCCGTGAGTGAGGGCCACGCCGCAAAGAACGCTTCGATTGCGCGGGCGCTCGCCATGCCGAGTCCTGCCACTGCCTTCCACCACTGGCGGCGGCGCGGAATGCGCACGGTAAGGTCGGCGAGCGTGGTAATGCCGTGCGCGTACAGCACCCGCACGGCGCGCGGGGCGAACCACTGTGCGATGTCGTCGGCGATCTGGGGTTCGGGGGGGCGGGCGGTGCGCAGGCTGTCGATTGCCTGCGCGACAGCCTTGGCGTGGCGCTCGCGCTCTTCAACCGGATGCTCGAACAGCGCCACCAGATCGTCGCGATGCGCTGCGCGCGCGATGGCGACCAGCCTGCGCCGGATGCGCCCGAGCACGCCACGTGCCGATTTTCCGTCGCCGAGTGCCGAGGGCAAATAGCGCTCTACGGCCGGGCGCACGGCGAGGCCCGCGTACCACGCGCGCAGCATGGCGAGTTCGTCGGCGTCGGGGAACCCGGGCGGTGCGCTGGGTGCGGGGGCTGGCAAGGGCGTGTGGCGCGTTTTCATGTCTCGTAGTTTAGCGTAAAAATTAGCACCTTATGATAAGAAGGATTATCTTTATAGCTGCAAACCACGGCAATTTTTCACGAAAAACGGGGGGCGTTCCGGGCCGACGTCGATTACGGGGGGCGTTTCGCGGCCGCTGAAATCGGGCGCTGGAAGGAAGCTCAATCCTCCCGGCGCAGGCGCAGCCAACTATCACGATTTCACGTGCCGCCTATACTGCTGACCAGCCGTCTTCACATTGCCTACGTGCTGATTTCAGGCTGTTAGCGAACATCGGCCCAGACTTCTCCCCGAGCCACGGCTCGAGCCCCGCAAATGAAGGAGATTTCCAATGTCTGCAAACACGGCGATTGATGTCCCGGACGACCCGGAGGATGGCGGCAGACGCAAGTGGATCAAGGCCGGCATCAGTGTGGCTACGCTCGTTGCAGGTGCCCAGTTCGCCGCGGGCGATGTGCAGGCGGCGGCGCTGTCCGAATCGCAGCGCAACGCGCTGACTCCAGATCAAATCATCGAAATGATGAAGGCCGGCAACGAGCGGTTTCGCACCGGCAAGATGAAAAAACAGGATTTTCTCGCGCAGAAACGAGCGAGCGCGGCCGGGCAGTATCCTGCTGCGATCGTCCTCAGTTGCATCGACTCGCGCGCGCCAGCCGAGATCATTCTGGATATGGGAATCGGCGACACCTTCAATGCCAGGATCGCGGGAAACATCGCAAACCAGGACATACTCGGGAGTATGGAGTTCGCTTGTGCCGTCGCTGGCGCAAAGGTGATTCTGGTGATGGGGCACACCGCATGCGGAGCGATAAAGGGGGCAATCGATAACGTTCAGCTAGGAAATTTGACGGGTTTGCTCCAGAAGATTCAGCCGGCGATCACGGCAACGCAATATTCTGGAGAACGAACCAGTAAAAACGAAGCGTTTGTCGATGCCGTAGCGCGATCGAATGTTCAGGGTGCGATAGCCGCAATCCGCAGCGGAAGCCAGATTCTGTCTGATCTGGAAAACAAAGGGAGCGTAAAGATGGCGGGCTCGATGTATGACATCAAGAACGGCAAGCTAACCTTCCTGTGAGAATTCGAACGGGCACGTCGATGGCCGCGCTCGCGGCCAGTGCGTCTCGCTACGGCCGTAACCACCGCAGCTCAATCGGCACGGCGAGAACCTTCCTGTAGAGCGCGATCAGCGCGCGGGTCAGTGCCATGCCCCCGAGTCGCCAGAGGGGGCTGCTAACCACGTAGGTCGACCACGCAACGATCGCCGCACCGATCATGTCGAGCGGCCAGTGCACCCCGACGAATATGCGAGCCCAGGCAACGGCGATATCGACGAACACGGCAAGCAAGCCGATTCCTCGCTTTCCGCCATACAGGAACGTGAACGCAACGGCGGACAGCAACGTCACATGATCGCTAGGAAACGAAGAATCTGGCACATGGGCGAGGAACGTATGACCCGTTGCGCTTGCGAAAGGGCGCGGATGGTACCACGTCAGACCGATCAACTGGTTGACGCCGAGGGCAAGCAAGCCTGCTAGGCAAGCGCGCACGGCCAACGCGCGACGCTCGTCTGCGCCTGTCAGCCATAGTGCCACGAGCATGGCGGGGACAAGCAGGATCGCATAGTCGGCAATCAGGATGCCCGAAACGACAAGCCAGTGCGGCGTCGCGGGTGTGGCATTGAGTATGAGAAAGAGGGTTCGGTTCAATGTTTCGACTGCATCCATAAGAGCCCTTTGCTTACACGTGCGTTCTTGTCTCACCGCTGGAGAGCGGTTCCGGTTGGCGAAATCGATTCTACGCACGGGCCGCTTAACGAAACCTTAACCGGTGCCGGATCGGCCTTGACGAAATCACGCGCTCCACGAGTGCTCTAACAGACAGGCGCGCCCGAGGTCCATCGCGTGGCTGCCGTTGACGGTATGACATGGCCAGTTTTGTCAGTATGTCGGCCGGTTTCATCAGTCTGTCCAGCTTCTGTTGGCGCTACGATTCGCGTGCCGTGCCTTGAATACCTGAAAAACAGGTCGGGGCGAGGCGTAGCAACGCGCTGCGCCGCCGCTTCACGGGCAGCTAACAGATCACTAAGGAATCCATATGAGCAGGGAAGTCGTGGTGGTGGGCGGTGTGCGGACCGCGATCGGAAAATTCGGCGGCAGCCTGAAAGATGTGCCGCCAACCGAACTCGGTGCAATCGTCGTGCGTGAACTGCTCGCGCGCAGCCACGTCGAAGCAAAGGACGTGGGGCACGTGGTGTTCGGCAATGTGATCGCCACAGAGCCGCGGGACTTCTACCTGTCTCGCGTCGCCGCGATCAACGCCGGCATTCCTGAATCGACGCCTGCGTTCAACGTCAACCGGCTGTGCGGGTCGGGTTTGCAGGCGATCGTTTCCGCGGCGCAAACCATTTTGCTAGGCGACGCTGAGGTAGCGATCGGCGCCGGCGCCGAGAACATGAGCCGCGCGCCCTACATCACGACCGAGGCGCGCTTCGGCGCACGGATGGGCGATGCACGGCTCATCGACATGATGCTGGGTGCGCTCAACGACCCGTTCCACACGGTGCCGATGGGTGTCACCGCCGAAAATGTCGCGGGCCGTTATGGCATTACGCGTGAACACCAGGACAACCTCGCGCTCGAGTCGCATCGCCGTGCTGCGCGCGCTATCGCCGAAGGCCGGTTCGCCAGCCAGATCGTGCCGGTCAAGCGCACGGTGAGGGGGCGCGAGAGCGTTTTCGATACCGACGAACACTTGCGCCACGATGCAACGATCGACGACTTCGCGAAACTCAAGCCCGTATTTGCGAAAGAGAACGGTACGGTCACGGCGGGCAACGCTTCGGGCATCAACGACGCGGCCGCAGCCGTCCTGCTGATGTCGCGCGCAGCGGCCGAGGCGCGCGGCCTCGCGCCGATGGCGAAACTCGTCGCGTACGCGCACGCAGGCGTCGATCCGCTCTACATGGGCATTGGCCCGGTGCCGGCTACGCGTCTTGCGTTGCAGCGCGCGGGATTGACCGTCGCGGACCTGGACGTGATCGAGTCGAACGAGGCCTTCGCCGCTCAGGCGTGCGCGGTCACGCAGGAACTGGGCCTCGATCCTGAAAAGGTCAACCCGAATGGTTCGGGTATTTCACTCGGCCATCCCATTGGCGCGACGGGCGCACTGATTGCCGTGAAGGCGCTGCACGAACTCAAGCGCATTGGTGGCCGCTATGCGCTCGTCACGATGTGTATTGGAGGCGGGCAGGGTATCGCCGCCATTTTCGAAAACTTGCAGTAATCGTTGAAAGCGACTTCGGTCGCGCGAAAAAAACGCAATGCAAATCGAAACATTGGGAATCGTCGGCGCCGGGACGATGGGCTCCGGCATCGCGCAGGTCGCCGCACTCGCTGGCCTGCGCGTGATCGTGGTCGACGTTAGCGACGCGGCGCTCGACAGAGGCCTCACCGCGGTGAGGGGAAGCCTCGATCGGCTCGTAGCGAAAGACAAGCTGGACGCAGCGGCGGGCAACGCCGCGCTTGCGCGCATCGAGACGTCTACGGACTATCAGCGGCTCGGTGCTGCCGGGCTCATTATCGAAGCGGCCACCGAAAGCCTCGATCTGAAGTTGCGCATCTTGAAGCAGATCGAAGCGGTTGCGCGCCCCGGCGCCTTTCTCGCTTCCAATACGTCGTCAATCTCGATCACCACGCTTGGCGCGGCGCTCGCCGACCCGTCGCGCCTCGTCGGCATGCACTTCTTCAATCCAGTGCCGCTGATGCCGCTTGTTGAAATCATCGAGGGCCTCGAAACCGGCAGCGCCGCCGCGGAGGCGGTTCGCGAACTGACATTGCGGCTCGGCAAGTCGCCAATCAGTGTGCGCAATTCGCCGGGTTTCGTGGTCAATCGCATTCTCGTGCCGATGATCAACGAGGCTTTCTTCCTGTTGGCCGAAGGTGTCGCGCCAGCCGAGGATATCGACACCGGCATGCGTCTTGGCGCGAATCAGCCAATTGGCCCGCTGGCGCTGGCCGACCTCGTCGGGCTCGACGTGGTCCTTTCGGTCTTGGACGTGTTTTACAAGGACTTCGGCGATTCGAAATACCGCGCGTGCCCGCTGCTTCGCGAACTGGTGTCCGCCGGACGTCTGGGCCGCAAGACTGGGCGCGGCGTTTACAGTTACGACTAGGATTGCTTCGAGGGAATCGGCGTCGTGGTCGGCATCAAGACAGCCGATGACCGGTGTCGCCGGATTCCAATGCACGGTCAGGGGCGGCAGGTCGCGTCGGGCAGATTACAGCTGCCGCGGTGACGCGCGCTGCTCCTGCCAGCAGCGCAAGCCGAACTGCGACACGACCCCGTAGGCATGATCGAGCATGTCCGACTGCAGGTTTTCGTACGGTTCCCAGCGCGTTTCGTCGACATAGAGAAATATTTCAAGTGCGATGACGGGCTGGCTCGACTGCACCTGCCGGATAACGATCGGCATGTCCTTGTGGACCGACGGATGATCGCGAAAATACGCGTCCAGATAGAGGCGGTACAGGCCGAGGTTCGTGCGGCGCTGGGTGTGGCCGGGCGCCACTCGCACAAGTGGCCCTTCGGGGGCGTTGCCTAGCCGGGCGAGCAGTGCCTCGCCTGGAAAGCAGACGGTGTCGGCATCGAAATGTATCGCATGCCTGACGCGCCGAGCGCCGGACTCGGTCATCCCACGCCAGTTCTTCACGCTGTTCGTGAGAAGGACGTAGCTTGGCAGCATGACGATCGAATTGTCGAAGTTCTGGACTTTGATCGTGTTCAGTGCAATGTCGATCACGGTGCCATCGGCGACGAAGCCGGGCACTTCAATCCAGTCTCCCACCCGCACCATGTCGTAGACGGTGAGCTGGATGCTGGCCACGAAGCCGAGCAGCGAGTCGCGGAAAATGATGATCAGAAGCGCCGTCATTGCGCTGAGGCCGGTGAGGAAGTAGGCCGGTGAGCGTTCCAGCAAAACCGAAATCCCCGCGATCAACGCGATCACGTAGAGCGCGATGGTTGCGGTCTGCAAAAAGCTTTTGATCGGGCGCTCGCTTGCGGATGGGAAGTGACTGTAGCGCTCACCCACGCTTTCGAGGAACGCGAGCGCGGCGCGCAGGAGCGTATACACCATGAAGCACGCCGCGAGCACGGCCAGCGGATGGCCGAGCGCCGCAACCAGCGGGAACGTGAGCCCCGAGATCAGCGGGGCGGAAACATAGAGGATCAAGGCGGGCACTAGCGGCGCGAGCCGATGGAATACCTTGTGGGATTCGGCGGCACGCAGCCACTTGCGCTGCGGCTCGCGCGCAAGGCGGCCAACGATCATCAGCATGATCGAGCGCGTGACGTAGTAGCAGATCGCGCTCGCCAGCAGGATCGCGAGCAGCAAGGCTGCGATTAGCAGCACCGCCACAAGCGTGCTGTCGGTGTAAATGTGGAAGTGATGCCAGTCCGGACCGCCCTCGATACGTAGCGCCTTGTCGAACATGGATCCCTCCAGTGCCGGTAAGCCGTTTCTGCGGACAAGCCCCGTTCAAACCGGTAATACAGGACGACACAGCGGCTGCGGCGCGAAGCCTGCCGGAGGGGAGGGTCCAGTGCGTACGCGGTCTGGCTCGGCTAGCGCGTTGTCCGAGCGTCAATGTAGTGACGTCGCCTTGTCGTGCTAAGCGGCATCATACATTTCATGGTTTGTACGATCCACCGGCATGGCCCGGATCCCCTTGGCAGACCGCCGCCATCACCTGTGGCAGCGTCGGCCGACAAGGGCGCTTTCGTATCCCGACGTCCGGATGCCGGCATCTCGCGGTTCCGCTCGCGGGTTTTTCGTGATTGCAGCAGGAAGCTGGCGAGCAGCGCTTGCGTTGCAAAATCAGCGCAGGCGGGCTGCACCGGGACGAGATCGACAACGCTATTTCTGTAGAGGGAAACCACTCGCTGACTTCGCGTCGAATAATCAGTGTAGCGGCCCCAGAAATAAATATTCCAGATTCTCTTGACGAGTGGTTCTTGGGCCTGCATAATTCGCCTCCTTCGCTGATCGCTGCGAACGAAAACGAAGCGATTAAGACGAATTGCTCTTTAAAAATTTACAGCCGATAAGTGTGGGCGCTTGATGCGGTGGCGGCCTGGT